>NZ_JAHYXK010000024.1 GCF_019443125.1 Pontibacter aydingkolensis
AGAACAAGAAACAGGAGAATAGTCAGGAAAACGGCCTGCTTCTCTAAAAAAGAGCAAAACCACTACGATGCTATGAAGCTAATATTCTATTACCGAAATCATCATACATTGTAGACCACAACCAACAATTTAACCTTTAATCATCACTTCTTCACAAAATCGCCAAACGAGTACTGCATGTATGCCTTACCCAATTCAACCTGTTCAGGCTTTACCCCGCTATCCTGTGTAATTACCTGCTTTGAAACGTTGTCGAATGTAACCACGCCATCTTCAGTTACATATCCAAAGCCATCATTAAACACATAAAAAGCAAACGGATTTGTTACTGGCGCCAGTAAGTTTCTGCCCCAGGTAAAGTCCTGGTGTGGCAGGTTAAGGGCGGCCAGAAGGGTAGAGGCGACATCAGTTTGTGAGCCGATGGTATTAATTTGCAGCCCTTTTTGCATAACTGCGCCGCCTGTAAGTATAAACGGAATCCGGAATTTGCTGGGCAGGTGGTTGGCATCATTGCCCGGAAGCGGATGCCCGTGGTCTGCTACTAACACTACCAGGGTATTATCCCACCAGGGCTCTTTTTGGGCCTGCTCAATAAACTTACCTAAAGCCCAATCGGTATAGTACACGCTGTTACGGAAAAGCGCATCGTTATCAGTCCCCGCAAATTTTGCTGCGATCGGAATCTCGAAAGGTTCGTGGCTGCTTAACGTATAAACTGTAGAGAAAAAAGGATCTTCTTCCTGTTTCAACTCCTCTATTACACGCTCAAAAAGCACATGGTCATGCGCACCCCACTTGGAGTTGTAGGTACTCGGGTCAAAGTCATACTTATCTACCAGTTTGTTGTAACCTCCATTTAGTAAGTAAGACTTAATGTTCGCAAACTCCAGCTCGCCGCCATAATAGTAGCTGGTTCTATAGCCTTTCCCTTTAAATACTTTGCTCAATTGCGGCAGCTTCTCTGTTTTTTTAGGAGTTTTGATGATGGATGTGATCGTTTGCACCGGGTAACCGCCGAGCAGAGCCACCATACCTTTTTCGCTTCTGTCGCCGCTGGCATAGAGGTTTGTAAAGCTGATGCCTTCTGCTGCCAGTTTATCCAGGTTAGGAGTAATGCCTTTCTCACCACCCAGGTGTCCCACCAGTTTAGCTGTATAACTCTCCAGGATGATAAAGAGTACGTTCGGCCTGGTTGTGTTAAGAATGGCGGTTGTGTCTGTGTGTTTCTGTGTAGTATCTGGTACAGTATAAAGAGCCATTACTTTTTCTTCGGCTTCCTGCTCAAGCATGTACTGGTAAGGGTTGCTGCTCGATTTGCTATACTTTAACATAGCGTGCATCAGGTTCCAGGGCATGTTAAGGCCAGCATGATTGGCGTAGGGGTTCTCCGAAAAGTATACCACACTCTGGTTAATAGGTATCTGTTGCCAGCCGCCGCGCAGGGGTAAAACCAGCATTATAAAGTATAAAAACGACAGGCCACCGAGAATTACTTTATTCGTTCCAAAAGTATACTTCTTATGATCAAAGCCAAACAAGTATAAAAGTATAAATGATGTACTCAGGACCAATGTAACCAGGCTCAGTAAAAAAACAGGGGCTGCTGCTGCAGTGGCCACCATTTCGCCGGGGGTATTCAGGTATTGTAAAGGGGAAGCATCCAGACGGAAGCCCCAGAAAGTATAAAGCTCCAGATCAGCGGATAGCAATACCGAAATAATGACCAGTAGAGTATAAGTATAGTGCCGAATGATGCCCGATATCTTAAAAGAAGGCCAGATGGCAGTAAGCAGGCTCAGCAGAAAAGGAATAGCGCAAATATAAGCTGTAAAAGAAAGATCCAGCCGCAAACCATACAGGAAAGAATAAAACACATCTGTGCCGCTTAACTGCTCCGACTTATCCAGATGATATAGTAGGAACACAGCGCGGGCCACAACAAAGTATATTACCCAGAACAGAAAGTATAAAGGTTGAAAGTATACGCGTTTTTTCACAGCGCAAATATAAAGCATTACTTCAGCCATTAGTAACGATAGACTGCGAAAGAAAATTCCGACTTAATTAGGGGCAGGGTACTGAATATAGTGAACTAGTTTGCAATTTTTAAGAGGTTTTGAGTTTGCCCCTTTTATTTGAAAGGGTGATGTTTGATAATTTAGTAATAATTTAATGAGTACCCCTTTAAATTTACACCCTGTTTGCTTGTGCTTGCGTTTTTATTTCTACATTTGCCTTAGAAATTAAACCCAACCCTATAAATACCCATGGCAATAATTCGTTTTAAGGCGCTTGAACTCGTAAGTCAGCGCAAACCAGGTGAGGTAACTCTTCCATCTCACATTATTTCAGATTACTTTGGTGAGAACGTGTTTGGTTTTGATGCCATGCGTGCTACCATGTCTTCAGAGTACTTCAAAAAACTTGTGCGTACTACAGAGGCAGGAGAGAAGGTAGATCGTAACCTGGCTGACGCCGTAGCGGCTGCCATGAAAACCTGGGCTATCAGCAAAGGTGCAACCCACTATACACACTGGTTTCAGCCGTTAACAGGCTCAACTGCAGAGAAGCACGACTCCTTTTTCGACCTTACTTCTGATGGCGAAGCAATAGAGAGTTTTAAAGGCAATGCGCTTGTACAGCAGGAACCAGACGCTTCGTCTTTCCCGAGCGGTGGTATCCGCAACACCTTTGAGGCCCGTGGCTATAGCGCCTGGGACCCATCTTCACCGGCATTCCTGATCGAAAACGCAGGTACCAAAACGCTTTGTATTCCTACAATTTTCGTTTCTTATACAGGCGAGGCACTCGATTATAAAACACCACTACTGAAGTCGCTTAAGCTGTTGAACGATGCTGCTGTGCCGGTTTGCCAGTATTTTGATAAGGATGTAACCAAGGTAAGCACTACCTTAGGCATAGAGCAGGAATACTTCCTGGTTGATAAAGCCTTGTATGAGGCTCGCCCTGACCTGATTGTGTCAGGCCGTACATTGTTTGGCCATATTCCAGCCAAAGGACAGCAGCTTGAGGATCACTATTTCGGAAGTATACCTAGCCGTGTGCACGCCTTTATGGTGGATTTTGAGAAATCAGCCTGGAAATTAGGTATTCCGCTTAGAACACGCCACAACGAGGTTGCCCCTAACCAGTTTGAGTGTGCCCCAACTTATGAGGATGCCAACCTTGCCGTAGACCATAACCAGCTTTTGATGGATATTATGGACCGGGTAGCAGAGCGCCATAACTTTAAAGTACTGCTGCACGAGAAACCATTTAAAGGTGTAAACGGCAGCGGAAAGCACAACAACTGGGCACTTAGCACTAACACAGGTACCAACCTTCTGTCGCCGGGTAAAAAACCAAAAGAGAACTTGCAGTTCCTTACGTTCTTTATCAATACAATTAAGGCTGTTTATACTTACGACGACTTACTGCGTGCATCTATTGCCTCTGCCAGCAACGACCACCGTCTTGGTGCAAACGAAGCACCTCCGGCTATCATGTCAGTGTTTATTGGTCAGCAATTAACGGCTGTACTTGATGAGTTTGAGCGTACCTCGCAGGTGCCGATTGAGAAAGGCGACAACATGTACCTGAAACTGGGCATCGACAGGATTCCGGAAGTACTGCGCGATAATACTGACCGTAACCGTACTTCACCGTTTGCCTTTACAGGTAATAAGTTCGAGTTCCGTGCGGTAGGGTCGTCAGCTAACAGTTCTTCTTCAATGACGGTTCTGAACACCATTGTAGCTAACCAACTTCTAGAGTTCAGAAAAACGGTTGATGAACTGATCGAAAATCAGGGTGTTAAAAAAGAAGTAGCCGTTATACAGGTGCTGCGAGAATATGTGGCTGAATCTAAGCGCATTCGATTTGAAGGCAATGGATACTCCAAAGAGTGGGAAGAAGAAGCAGAGCGTCGTGGCCTTTCCAACATCAAGTCAACACCGCTTTCCCTGGACGTCTACGAACGCGAAGATGTGGTAGAACTTTTCTCGAAGCATGGCATCCTGACGGCAGTAGAGTTAAAGGCACGGCACGAAATTTTGTTGGAAGAGTATATCAAAAAGATCCAGATCGAATCACGTGTTATGGGTGATCTGGCTGTAAATCACGTTATACCTACGGCAATAGCTTACCAGAACAAGCTTATCCAGAACATCCGTGGCTTAAAAGACCTGGGTCTGGAAGACGAATTCACACAGACTACCTTAGAGGCTATAAAGAAAATGTCGCGCCACATCACTACTATCCAGAAAAATGTGGATGCCATGATTGAAGCCCGTAAAGTGGCCAATAAGGTAGAAGATGTGCGTGAACGCGCCATCATGTACCGCGAAGAGGTATTTGGCTACTTCGACACGATCCGTTACAGTGTAGATAAGCTGGAGTTGATGGTGGACGACGAAGACTGGCCATTGATCAAGTATCGCGAACTGATGTTCCGCCGCTAAGCCATACTTTGTACTTTTAAACGCAAAAAGGCACCTTTATCAGGTGCCTTTTTTATTGTATTATGGGCTTTGGTTACCTAGTTCAAATGGAAATTCTGCTGTTTAATAGAGTTTAGCTTGCGTGAGGTTTGCAGCAAAGTAGTTACAAGCAAGGCAATAATAACGGCCATCGCAATAACAAGTGTAGAAAGTACTTTGATCATGTTCATTTGGCGTTCTGCTGAGTCCAGCAAATCGTGGCCTATGGTTTCCTGTATTTTGCCTAAGTCATGCAAAGGGTTTAGCAAAAGCTGGAAAGAAGCGTTACCTGCTGTTGTATAGCTGTCTCGGGCCGCTATTGTGTTAAGGTTACCACTTTGCCGAAGTATATTTTGCTGTACAGCCAACAAATCCTGTCGGGCCTGTTTATAGCTTTCCAGGTCAATGCGCTCTTCCTTGGTAAGGTATGTTGCTTCAAACTTAACAAGTATAGAGTCTATCTCATGCTGGTTCCGGGTTATTTGCTCACTCAATTTATTTTTAACACTTAGATCAGATTCCAGAATATGCTCTTCCAGCAACAGGTGGTTTTTATAGCTCAGCTCCACAATTGCCGAAATATCTAGCGCTGGTATCAACCTGTCTTCATACACAGACTTAAACTGGCCACTAATCTGTTTCATGCTGTAGTTAACAAACCAATTGGCCAGCACTATTACCAGAAAGATAAAACCAAGAGCCAGTGCTATCTTATCCCGCTGCCTTAAGTTTATGCTCCAATTCATACTTCACCAGTTGTAGTTCAACTTAAATCTAGCAAATATTAAAACAATTGCTAGTATAAATACAGCACATTTCAGGCCATACTTTTAGATGCAGGCAACATTATCCTATAAAAATGCTATAACTTAAAAAGGTTGACGCGTATAAAAGGCACAATAATAAGTAAATAACTTTAAAGCCCTACTTCGTGATCCCTATAAAGATACACACGCAACCAGACGACTCCACTTGTGGCCCGACCAGCCTGCATGCCGTGTACCGATATTTCAAGGATCCTATCACACTAAGTGATGTAATTAAAGAAGTGCCTTACCTCGACGAAGGCGGAACACTTGAAGTGCTACTTGCCTGCCATGCCTTAAAACGCGGCTACAGGGCAAGTATTTATACCTATAACCTGCATATTTTCGACCCTACCTGGATCGGCCTCAGCAACGACGAAATTATCGACAAGCTGGAACAGCAACTGGAATTTAAGAATGACAGTAAGTTCCAGCGTGCTACCATGGCCTACATTGAATTCCTGAGGCTTGGCGGTGAGCTGAAAAGCAGAGATCTGACCAAAGGTTTACTGATAGAATATTTTGAGAAAGGCATCCCGTTGCTTACCGGCCTGAGCGCTACCTATCTGTACCGCAGTTCCCGGGAGTACGGAGATGAAAACGGAAATTCTGTTTACGATGATATACGGGGTTACCCTATGGGGCATTTTGTGGTGTTGTGCGGCCTTGGCGAAGACATGAAAAGTATTGTAGTGGCCGATCCGTACCAGGAGAACCCATACTTTAAAGACAATTACTACGAGGTAAAGGCATCTCATCTGATAAATTCTATTATGCTTGGCATGGCCACGTTTGATGCGAACCTGCTGGCCATACAACCGGCTGCTAAAGAACCCCTGTTAAATTAAACATGCGAAAAATAGTTGTTGTTGATTATCTCAAAGACTGGGATGCTGCGATTGAAGACATAGAGGTAATTGAAGCACAAAGCTATCTTACCGATACCAAATACACCGATATCCGGAATGCCCGGATCTTTAACCTTTGCCGGTCCTATAAATACCAGAGTGCCGGGTACTATGTGTCGTTGCTGGCAGAAGCGCGGGGGCATAAGCCAATACCTAGCGTAACCACTATGCAGGACCTCAAAAGCCCAACCATTGTGCGGGCTATAACAGTAGAGCTAAACGAGCTTATACAGAAAAGCCTAGCCAGCCTGCGGTCTAAGAGCTTTACCCTGAGTATATACTTTGGGCAAAATGTAGCCAAGAAGTATGAAAAGCTCTGCAAACAGCTGCACGACCTCTTTCAGGCGCCTTTATTACGTGCGCAGTTTATTTATAAAGACGAGTGGGTGCTGCAAAGCATATCCCCAATTCCGATAAACGAAGTACCCGAGCATCATAGCAGTTACCTGAGGCGTTTTGCCCGTTCTTACTTTGCCAGGCACCGCTTTAACGGCGCGCGCATTAACCGCAAAACCTACGACCTTGCCATACTCGTAGACCACGAAGAACAGGAGCCGCCGTCTGACAAAAAAGCCATACAGCATTTTATGGATGTGGCCGACTCCATGGGCTTTTATGTAGAGCTTATAACAAAAGACGACTACAGAAGGCTTCCTGAGTTTGATGCACTTTTTATCAGGGAAACAACTTCTGTTAACCACCATACCTATAGGTTTGCCCGTAAGGCATTTGCAGATGGACTGGTAGTTATCGATGACCCTGTTTCTATTCTGAGATGCACGAACAAAGTATACCTGGCTGAATTGCTTGCTAAGGCGAAGGTACCAACGCCCAAAACAATGATCATCCATAAAGATAACCGTAAAGAGGTGGAAACGGCCCTGGGGTTGCCATGTGTGCTGAAGAAGCCAGACAGTTCCTTCTCGCAGGGAGTGGTAAAAGCTAAGGATTCTGAAAGTTTGAAAAAAGAGCTAGACGAAATGCTGGCAGATTCTGAACTGATTATTGGGCAGGAGTTTTCGCCTACAGACTTTGACTGGCGTATTGGCGTACTGGATAAGCAACCACTATATGCCTGCAAATACTTTATGGCAAAAGGGCACTGGCAGATATATAACTGGGAAGGCAAGAAACAAGACACATCAGGAGACGTAGAGACAGTTCCATTTGAGGATGTTCCGTTTGTAGTGCTTCATACCGCCCTTAAAGCTGCCAACCTGATAGGCGATGGCCTTTATGGAGTTGATGTGAAGGAAATTGACGGAAAAGCATACATCATAGAAGTAAATGACAACCCCAGTATAGAATCGGGGTGTGAGGACAAAATTCTAAAAAAAGAACTTTATGCATCCATTATTAAGTCCATTAAGCGTCGTATCGACAATCACAAGAACATCAAGACAGATGAATAGCAAAAAATCACCGCTTCACCTGTTTAAAGGCTTTGGCGTGGAGCTGGAATACATGATCGTGGAGCAAGATACATTGGAAGTTAAGCCTATAACAGACAAATTGATCTACGACCAGGTAGGTGCATACTTATCTGATGTGGAGTTTGGTGATATAGCCTGGAGTAATGAACTGGTATTACATGTAGTTGAGCTTAAAACACAGGGCCCTGTAGATAAGCTGGCAGGCTTACAGTGGAAAATGCTGGAACATATCCGTAAGATAAACCAGATGCTGCAAAAGTATAACGCCATGCTTTTGCCAACCGGAGCTCACCCACTTATGAACCCAGATACAGATACCAGACTGTGGCCACATGAGCATAATACTGTATATGAGGCTTACAATAAAATTTTCGATTGCCGCGGGCATGGCTGGGCAAACCTGCAAAGTATGCACCTTAACCTGCCATTTGCCAACGACAAGGAGTTTGAAAAACTGCATGCAGCCATTCGTGTGCTCTTACCGATAATACCTGCACTTAGTGCTTCATCACCGATACTGGATGGCAAACTGAGTGGACTGGACGATACAAGGCTGGAAGTATACCGCCACAACCAGGACCGTATACCAGTAATAGCCGGTAAAATTATTCCGGAGCAGGCCTTCAGCAAAAAAGAATACGAGGACAAGATATTTGCGCCAATTTTCGAGGCTATAAAACCATATGATGCCGAAGGTGTGCTGCAGGATGAGTTCTTAAACTCGAGGGGTGCAATTGCACGCTTCCAGCGCAACGCCATTGAGATACGCTTGATAGACACACAAGAAAGCCCGGTAGCAGACATGGCCATTGCACAGGCAGTGGTAGGTGTTTTACAGGCTTTAGTGTCTGAGCGCTGGGTAAGTATTGATGAACTTAAGGCGTGGGATGAGAACAGGCTGGCTTCTATACTATTGGATGTTATTGCCAAGGGACAACAGGCAGTTATTACAGAATTTGAGTTCTTAGACCTTTTTGGCTTCAAGTGTACCGAAAACTGCACCGTTGGAGAATTATGGAAATACCTGGCAAAAGAAGCCCTACAACTCGACGATGAGCCTGAGGTGGCTTATGCGCTCCATGTCATACTTTCGAGAGGTAACTTGTCGCGTAGAATTGCTGAGGCAACAGGTGAAAACCCTTCAGAAGAACGTATTAAAGAAGTATATCAGAATTTAGCAATCTGCCTTCAGAACGGAGGCGTATTTCTACCCGAAAAGCCATGCTAAAATTACTTTTAACTTGTGAGCACGGAGGTAATGATATTCCAATTGCCTACCAATCGCTGTTCCAGGGAAATCAGGATGTACTAAGATCTCATGCAGGCTACGATATCGGTGCGTTAGAGCTTTATAATGAACTGGAACCGCTGGCTGATATAAGCTTTTATTCTGAAACATCGCGGCTGCTGGTAGAGCTTAACAGATCATTACATCATAAAAAGCTGTTTTCGGAGTATACCCAAAACCTGGCAAACAGCGATAAGAATTTTATACTTAAGAACTACTATTATCCGTACCGCGACAAGGTAGAGCAGTTGGTGCAAGACTTTGTAATGGCAGGCAGGCAGGTATTGCATATTGCAGTTCATTCTTTTACGCCAGTGTTAAACGGGGAAGAACGCCATGCAGATATTGGCCTGCTTTACGACCCAAAAAGAAAAGGCGAACAGCAGTTTTGCAGGGAGTGGCGTCAGGCAATCACGAATCAAAACCCAAATCTGCTTGTGCGTAACAATTACCCGTATCTTGGCATTTCGGATGGTTTTCCGACCTATCTGCGCAAAAGATTTAAAGAAAAGGAATACCTGGGTATTGAACTGGAGGTAAACCAGAAGTTCCCGAAAGGCAATGCGCAGGACTGGAATGCTTTGAAAATAGTATTGAAGGAGTCTTTGGCTATAGCCCTGCGGCATAAAAGACCCAGCGAGCAGCAGGAACAGGTAGCATAAGCGTTAAAAATGGTACTTTATTAAAACAAAGTTCTTATATATGAAGTATTGTTCATTATATAGTTCGTTTTATACTTGCTGCGGATTATGTCCTGAAAATTGATTTTTTACTTAATAACCTGAAACTATGAAATTTAGAAGTTTACTTAACCTGGCCATTTTATTAATTGTGGGGCAATTGATGTTTGCCTGTAACTCGGCCGAATACTATAAGTTTACACCTCAGAAGCCGGAAGCTTACAACAAGACCAAAGCAAAGACAGCACCAGCCACTGAAGAAGCTGCACCGTCTTTATCAGAAATTGCATTGGAGGCAGCTGATGAAAAAGCAGAAAGAAGTGCTGCTGAACAACCAGTACTGGAAGCTAATGCAGCGGCACCTGCTCCTATAGTTACACCAAAGAAAGCTGTAAAGGCTAATATCGTTAAGGAAGCCGGAACTGCAGAGGCTGTAACTGTTACTGAGGCGGAGGCCCTGGAGATGGCAAAAGAACGCATTGCCAACATGACGAAGGCTGAGAAAAAAGAGCTTAAGAAAGACCTGAAAGAAGCCTTTAAACAAGATAGAGGAGTAGGCAGAACTTCTATCGTAGAGATTATCCTGGCTATACTTTTACCGCCGTTGGCTGTATTCCTGCATGATGGTATAGGTACATCCTTCTGGATCAATATCATCCTAACACTACTATTTATTATACCAGGTATCATACACGCTTTACTGGTGGTAACAGACTCAATTTAAATTATTTACCAGAATCATATCTAAAGAAAAGCACCACATTTGTGGTGCTTTTCTGCTTTATGCAACTT
Source organism: Pontibacter aydingkolensis (assembly GCF_019443125.1). Classification (GTDB taxonomy): domain Bacteria; phylum Bacteroidota; class Bacteroidia; order Cytophagales; family Hymenobacteraceae; genus Pontibacter; species Pontibacter aydingkolensis. Next base: position 10,386 of record NZ_JAHYXK010000024.1, read on the forward strand.
GTAAAGCGCACATCAGTAAAAGCAAGCATAGGTAAAAGTCTTCTTAATGTATCTGCTAAATGGAGTACAAAGATTATTATAAGGTCTTGGGAGTAGATAAAACAGCTTCACAGGCTGAAATAAAAAAGGCTTATCGCGCTCTGGCAAAAAAATACCACCCGGATAAGAATAAAGGTGATCAGGCAGCAGAGAGCAAGTTTAAAGACATCAGCGAAGCCTATGAAGTATTGGGCGATAAAGACAAGCGCACCCAATACGATCAACTGGGAGCCAACTGGCGCCAGTTCCAGCAAGGCGGCGGACCACGTGGGGGGCAATACCAAAGCTATGGCGGAGGGGGCGCATTTACCCAGGAAGACATTAACGAAATGTTTGGCGGCGGTGGAGGAGGAGGCTTTTCAGATTTCTTTCAGCAGTTCTTTGGAGGCGGTGGTGGTGGTTTTGGGCAGGCCGCCGGTGGGAGAGGGCGCACCCGCAAAGGCCAGGATTACCAGGCAGAAATGGAGATTACACTTGAAGAAGCTTACAATGGAACCTCAAGACTGATCACAACCGATAAGCAACAACTGCGAATTACCACAAAGCCTGGTGTTGCCGATGGGCAGACACTTCGCATTAAAGGAAAGGGCGGCACTGCTGCCGGAGGTGGCGAAAGCGGAGACCTCTACATTAAAGTGCTGGTTAAGCCTCACCCGAAGTTTGAGCGCAAAGGCAACGACCTTTACACTGATCTGCAACTGGATATGTTTACAGCTATACTTGGCGGCGACACCCAGGTAGAAACCATGAGCGGTACATTAAAATTAAAAATTCCTGGCGGTACCCAAAACGGGAAAACTTTGCGGTTGAAAGGCAAAGGCATGCCGCTTTACGGAAAGCCTGACCAACACGGCGATCATTACGTAAAAATAAATGTAATGCTGCCTGTAAACCTTAGCAGCGAAGAACGAACTATGCTTGAAAAACTAAGGGATACGCACCATACCAAGGCAGCCTGACACATATTACTTTACTAATTACCTATTGACATGCTGATGACCATTGATAATACAAGAACACACAGTCCGCTGGAACAGTTTATTGACAGCTTAGCTGATAAGAACCTGACATACTACGCTTCAGATCTGATGCACCTGACAGGTTGTGCAAGTATGGATGAGCTAGGGGTGGCGCTTAGGAGGGCAACCGAAGTATGCACCTGTATGCATATACCGCTGCGCGAAAATTTTAAGGTGGTATTCAGGCCTCAGAACGGTGAAATGGTGCAGGATTGGCGTCTTTCGCCAATGGCCTACATGCTGCTGGTACTTAACTCCGAAGCGCACAACGACTTAGTTGCTCACCTGCAGGTAGAAATGGTTAAGCGCGCTCTTAACCAGGAATAACAGGAACAGGCTGCGGCAAAACTTCCTGTTGTTGCAGCACATCTCCCCAACCAAAGCGGTAACATAAACGCAGCAAATTTTTCGGCATCTGGGCTTTTATACTTACATTTTTCCCGGTAAACGGGTGCGTAAAGTATAAATTTGCTGCATGCAATAACAGATAAGGACTTTCCAACTCCTCTAAAAACATTTTGTTATGGCGCCAGTCGCCGTGCCTTTTATCGCCAACAATGTAATGCCTGATATGTGCGCAGTGCTTCCGGATTTGGTGCATACGGCCAGTCTCAGGGCTTATACTTATCAGGCTATACCTGGAAGTCTGGTACCGGCCAACAGGTATAGGCAACTCCACAGTAGCCAACCGCTTGTAATGAGTAACTGCATCCTGAGGTGCCTTGTTTTTATGGTCTTTATCTGGTTTTATAGGGCTGTCGACAGTAGCAGCCTCGGGAGTATAGCCCCGCACTATGGCAAAGTATGTTTTATCAACCTGTTTCTCCTCAAAAGCCTTATATATGGGAGTGGCAGCTTCTGGTGTCTTTGCAAACAGCAATACGCCTGATGTGCCTCTGTCGAGGCGGTGCACGGGGTAAAGATGGTAGCCCAGCTGGTCGCGCAGCATTTGGAGCGCAAACTCTTTTTTCTCTTCTGCTATTCGGGTGCGGTGCACCAACAGGCCATTAGGCTTGTTAATGGCCACATAACTGGCGTCTTCGTAAATTAACTGCAGCACTGTTTCTAAGTATAATTGTATGCAAAGATAAGTTAATCTGTGTGTTCTGCCTTAATACATATAGAGTATAGGCTGGTTTAACAGCTAAAACTAAACAAACCGTATACAAAACGTATATTTGTAGGTACATTAATCAGGCAAACAAGTATAGATGGCTATTTCAGTAGATAATCTCCGGAAAGGTAAAAGGTATAGGCTAAAGAACTATGGCGAACAATTTGATTTCCAGGTGATGGATATGCCTGAAGAAGAAATGTATATACTTAAAGACCTTCATACGCTCGAAATTTATAGTCTGCAAGACCTGGTGAAGTATGGTAAAGGAAAGGATTTTGATCTGGAAGAAATTTAACGCATCCTTTATAAATGCTGTAATGATTTAAATGTATGGTGTAATTAAGTAATTCTGTAAATGAACGAGTTGGAGGCAAATAGTCAGAGAAATGTTGTTTATACCAGTGATTTTCTCACAATAACATTAGCTGCAGATGGCTTGTATTTATTAGCAGATTGGTCTGGTGTACTGGATGCCACCAGTGCCAGAACTGGCTGTACTGCTGTGCTTGACAGCCTTAAGAAATACCCCAACTCAAAAGTGCTTAACAACAACTCCAAAGTAACAGGACATTATCCCGGTGCTATAGATTGGGTTGGTAATGTGTGGTTCCCATCTATGTATACACTTGGCGTACGGTGGTTTGCCTGGGTATACTCTCCCGAGTTTTACACACAACTTGGTACCGATCAGATTATCAGGCTTAGCTCTAAGGTAACTATCGAAACATTTTATGACATGGCTTCTGCACAGCAGTGGCTGTCTAGCTGCTCTTTGCAAGAGTTAAGGTAAAATAACAGTCAGCAAGATGCAAACAGGCTTAAAACCAGCAATACATTGTCATTTTTAGCGTTAACCTTACAAGTAGCCAAACAGTATACTAATCATACTATCTTTAATTTGAAGGAGACCTTAACCATGCATAAGAAACACCCTCATTACTTTGTGTACATTTTTGGCGAGCAGCCCGGGTCTGATGTACAAATCGGCATAGCCGATAACCTACAGCAACATGTGGCTCAGAAAAGACAACACGAAAACGTTTTACAGAATATGGGCAACATGCACAAATTGGTTTACTACGAACACTACGATGTAGAAGAGGTTGCCCTGAACAGAGAACGCCAGATAAAGAGTGGCGACCAGAATAGCACTTATAACCTTATTGCTTCTATGAACCCGAACTGGTTAGATCTAAGCGATACGCTATAAGGTTAATTTTAATAAAAGTGAGGCGGTGTAGCAAAGCATCGCCTTTTTTTGTTGTCTTACAAGACTCCTACAGGTTTATACCTATGGTTTGTCTTCCTTATTCATCCTTGTTACTTGTTTTGACTATCTTCCTGTTTATAAAAGACAGTAAGATTTTTCCAGGTTTTGAATTTAGTCTCAGCTTTAACAGTTGCTGACGCGTTATATATCCCTATATGCAAGCCAGGTTGGTAAACAATAAAAATAACAACTATAGCGAAAATATAAGACTCCAGGTCCTTGTGGTGCTGGTGGGCGTATTGCTGCTCATAGCCAAATTTGTGGCCTATTTTCTTACCAACTCGAATGCCATACTTACAGACGCTCTTGAATCTATCATAAATGTGGTAGCGGGGGCATTTTCTTTGTATAGCCTTATCCTTACTTCTCAGCCAAAGGATTTGAATCACCCCTATGGTCATGGTAAAATAGAGTTTGTAGCCGCTACCCTTGAAGGTTCTCTTATTGTAGTGGCCGGCGGTGCTATAATAGTCAAATCCGTTTACAACCTGTTTAACCCTCATGTACTGAGTCAGCTTGATATAGGAATTATACTTACAGCCGGTGCCGGTGTTATAAATTATGTGGTAGGGGCCATGACCGAGAGACGCGGCAACAGAAACAGGTCGCTGGTACTGGTAGCAGGAGGGAAGCACCTTAAAACAGATGCCTATTCTACAGCGGGTATACTTATTGGCTTACTACTGATCTACCTTACTGGCTTAGTATGGCTGGACAGTGTGGTAGCTATCATTTTCGGAATCATGATCGGATTTACTGGCTACAGGATCTTACGCTCTGCCATTGCCGGTATTATGGATGAAGCTGACTATGAACTATTGCAGCGTATTGTGCAGGTGTTAAACGACAATAGACACGAAAACTGGATAGATATTCATAACCTGCGCGTAATTAAATATGGATCAACGCTGCACATCGACTGTCATTTAACTGTGCCATGGTACCTGAATGTGTTAGAGGCCCATGATGAAGTAGAAGCAGTTGGTAGACTAATAAGAGATAAGGTTGATCGTGGCATCGAGCTGTTTATTCACACCGACCCATGCATAGCACCATCGTGCCTAATTTGCTCAAAAGATAATTGCCAGGTGCGGCAGCATGCATTCGAAGAAAAAGTAGTCTGGGACTTTGATAAGGTGATCTCTGATAGAAAGCACACGCTGGACTATTAAAATGTAAGCTGAATAGACAAGGGGCAATACCTCTAAAAATCCGAGGACTACCTGTATTCGTATACTTTATCATACTTTAAGAAACCATGGCTATACTTTTTTATACTTTATTACCGCTTATACTTTTACTTAACTCCTGTACTTCACCATCTGCGGATCAGGCTGTTACGGGAGCAACTGAATCTGATAGTATAACACCGGCAGATACGACAGGATTGGCTAAGGCAACTTTTGCAGGAGGTTGTTTCTGGTGCACTGAAGCTTACTTTGAACGCCTGAAAGGAGTGGAGGCTGTAGTTTCGGGGTATGCTGGAGGCACATTACCCAATCCAACTTATGTAGCAGTAAGTGCTGGCAGAACGGATTATGCAGAGGCAGTACAAGTATATTATCATCCTGATAGTATAAGTTTTGAAACACTGGTAGAAGTATTTTTTGCAACGCACGATCCAACTACTTTAAACAGGCAGGGGCCGGATGTAGGGGAGCAGTACAGGTCTGTTGCATTTTACCGAACGCCTCAGGAGAAAGAAATCATCGGGGATCATATCCAACAACTTACTACTTCCGGAAAGTATAAAAACAAGATTGTAACCTATGTGCAGCTGCTAGAGAAGTTTTGGGTTGCAGAAGAGTACCATCAGGATTATTACCGTCGCAATCCTTCAGACCCGTATGTGGTATCAGTGGCCAAACCAAAAGTGCAGAAATTTGAGGCGATTTATAAAGACAGACTAAAAGCCGAATACATGAAATAATCACTCAATTCAACCAAAAATCAGCATTCCAACGTAGTATGAAGTCTAAAAGTACAACCACAAAACTATAGAACTATGGACTTCATAATTAACCTGTTAGTGACCGCAACAGTCATACTTATACTTTCATATGCCATGTCGAGTGTGCATGTTAAAAGTTTTACGACTGCACTTTGGGTAGCTTTCCTGATTGCTATCGTTAATGCCACACTTGGCTGGATATTAAGAGGCATATTCAATCTCGTTTCATTTTTCCTGCTGGAAGCTATCGTAAGTTTAATTGTTACCGCACTAATGATTAAGTTGGTAGATAAACTGGTTAAGAACTTTAAAGTTGATGGCTTTTTACCAGCCTTGATAATTGCACTTGTAACTGCCTTGGCAATTGCCGCTGTTGGCTGGCTTACCGGACGTAACGACGATTATGCATTTATACTAGATCCAATCCATAACCTGACGGCACAATACCTGGCATAAATCTCGATAAACAAGAAAGCCTCTGTATTAACGGAGGCTTTTTCATTTATACAATTATAGATAACTGCAACAGCTAATAGCAATGCTAAGTATGAGTTTCTGCTGTACTTAACATAAAGTATATTATGAGTGACACTTTAATAGATGTATTACATCGTATATTATAAGTCTTATAATTTATATTATGTTAAGTAGTATAAGTATATAGCTGTAATGTCTTATAAATGTGTCGCATCTTCTTATACCTACTTATCACAGCCCTGTCTACTTTACCTTTGTTGCTCTGCCTCTATTTATACTTTGAAGCTTGTTAGTGTTTTCTTTTATTGTCTGGCGCCTTTTATGTTTGCTTTGAGATTTTAAATACACAGCCTACAAAATATTAGACTGTTCCTTGGGTTAAATTATAATATTTAATCCACCTTATTATAAGTGTGTTAAGTGAATTTTTTCATGGTCTATTTTTCAAGATCAATTTTGGACCTGCTGCACTTCTTCTGTTGATCCTGATGTTTTCTTACTCTTGTTTTGGTAGCAAAGAAAGTATAAAAAAATATTTATACTTAACATAATAGGATTGTGGCATAAAAAAAGGAGGAACATTTCTGATCCTCCTTTTTAAGTAAAGTATTTTAAATTACTGATTCAAGTGCTTAGAATACTTATCAGCTTGTGCCTTATTGCCTAAGCGCGTATGTACTTTAACCAGTGTAGAAATTGTACCTTGGTCGTTTGGCTGTACCTCAAGTGCCTTCTCAAAGTATGGCAAAGAAGCTTCGTAATGCTTTTTAGCCTGAGCTTCTAGTGCTTTACCTCTTTTCTGGTAAGTTGCATAGTCCATTTTAGCAGCCTTGTTGTTAATGTCGCTACCTTTATTGTACTCCAGTACGCCTAAGTTATAGTAAGCATCAAAGTTGTTCGGGTCTATTTCAATGGCTTTCTTGTAGCTGGCAGTGGCACCTTCCAGGTTGTTCTTACGCTCCTGTAGGTTACCTAATACAGCATGTAAGCTAGCATTTTTCGGATCTGCTTTAATAGCATTTTCCAACTTAGTCATTGCCTCATCAGCACGATCGTTTTTCAGGTAATACTTAAGCTCTTCCTGCATCAGAAACACACTGTTCGGGTGCTCTTTAAGTGCAGCAGAAAGCGTGCTCATTACTGCTTCGTCGCTAGCTTCTGTAGCTTGCTGTAACTGTACTTTGTTTTTATAAACATCTTCAGTTTTATGGCCGATCTGAATCAGGTTATCATAAAAAGAGATTGCCTGCGGGTAATCCTGCTTAGCTGTGGCAGCATAGGCAGCATAAAGTACAGCTGTAGTATCTGTAGGTTCTATTTCAGAAGCTAATTTATACTTCTGGATGGCTTGGTCCCACTCCTGATTGTTATGGAACTCTACTGCCTGGTTTAACACTTGACCATAAAGCATTTGCTTACGCTCTGGTACCAGTTTTCCGAATTCACCGCTCTTGCCGTCTATAGCTAATGTTTTGTCAAAAGACTCCAATACTATATCTAGTGTCTGGTCGTTCGCCATTTTGCCATAGATCGGGTTGCCGATCATATCCTGGTATATAACGCCACGATAAAACCATGTTTTAGCTTTATCCTGCGTCTTTTTGTGGGTTATTGCCTTGTCGATATCAGCTTGTGCTTTGTCTAATACACCATTCTTATGGTTTAGTATAGCACTATTCACAGCTGAGTTCTGCGCGCTTGCAACTGTAACGGTTGCTGCGGCAAAGGCAGTTAAAAGTATTCTTTTCATACTAGTTTGTGAAAATGGTTTGTTTGTCTGTTTAACGAATATTAAATGAAATAAAATTCCCTTTAAGTACAGTTTACTCTTCTTCGGTTGTTTCCGGGTCAATCATCGTATCAGGTTGCAAAGAGTCTTCCGGAGTAATTCCAGACTGTTCAAGCACAATCTCTTCCTCATCCTCCATCTCAATTTTAGCCACCGAAGATATCTGATCACCTTCGTTTATCTTTATCAGGCGCACACCCTGCGTAGCACGGCCAATTACCCTGATATCAGATACACGCAACCTAATAGTAATACCGGAACGGTTAATGATCATCAGATCATCTGTATCCACCACTCCTTTTATAGCTACCAGGTTACCGGTTTTGTCAGTAACGTTCATGGTTTTAACACCTTTACCGCCTCGGTTCGTGATGCGGTACTCGTCTAGTATAGAGCGTTTACCAAAACCGTTTTCAGAAACAACCAATAGTTCTGTGTTTTCATTCTGTACACAAACCATACCAACTACTTTGTCGTTTGGTCCGCCAAGCGTTACAGCGCGTACACCGGCTGCATTTCTGCCCATTGGTCTTACCTGTGTCTCGTTAAAGCGAATAGCTCTGCCAGACTGTAACGCAATAATGATCTCGCTGTTGCCATTGGTCATCTGTACATCCAGCAATCTGTCGCCTTCATTAATGGTAATCGCGTTGATACCATTCGTTCTCGGGCGGGAATAAGCCTCCAGTACAGTTTTCTTTATAGTTCCATTCTCTGTAATGAATACCAGGTTGTGGTTCAGTACGAAATCCTGGTTCTTAAGGTCATGCACGTTTAATACTGCACGTACTTTATCCTCTTTCTCAATCTGGATAATGTTCTGTATTGCGCGGCCTTTGGTGGTCTTCCCTCCTTCCGGAATCTCGTATACTTTTAACCAGAACACTTTACCATACTCTGTAAAGAACAGCATGTGGTGATGCGTGCTGGCAATAAACAAGTGCTCTGTAAAGTCGCTTTCCTTAGATGCGGCCACGCCTCTTGACCCAACACCGCCACGGCTCTGGCTGCGGTATTCGCTTAGCGATGTGCGTTTGATATAGCCTTCGTGAGAAATGGTGATTACCATGTTCTCTTCCGGTATCATGTCTTCGTAAGAAATATCGCCTGTGCTGGCCTCTATGCTCGTACGACGCGCGTCGCCATAGCGGTCTTTTATCTCGGTGAGTTCATCTTTAATGATCTGCATCCTTCTTTCTTCGTTAGACAGGATGTCGTTCAGATCATCGATCAGTTTCATCAACTCATCATACTCCTGCTGTATCTTGTCACGCTCAAGGCCGGTAAGGCGATGTAAACGCATGTCAAGTATGGCACGGGCCTGAATCTCAGTTAACTGGAAACGCTCGATCAAACCATTACGGGCAACCTCAGGGTCACGGGACGAACGGATCAGGCTGATTACTTCGTCCAGGTTATCTAATGCGATAAGCAATCCTTCCAGGATGTGGGCACGCTTCTGTGCCTCTTCCAGTTCGTACTGCGTTCTGCGGACAACTACCTCATGGCGATGATCTACAAAGTGATGGATCATGTCCTTCAGGTTCAGCGTCATTGGGCGGCCTTTTACAAGCGCCACGTTGTTAACACCAAACGAAGACTGTAATGCTGTATACTTGTACAGGTTGTTCAATACCACATTTGGTATCGCGTCACGCTTCAGGTCGTACACAATGCGCAAACCATCGCGGTCCGACTCATCGCGCAAGTCAGAGATACCTTCTATTTTTTTCTCGTTGATCAACGCAGCCGTTTTCTCTATTAGAGAGGCCTTGTTAACCATGTATGGAATCTCTGTTACAATGATCTGCTCTTTACCGGTAGCGGTTGTCTCAAAAATGGCACGGCCACGCATTAAAACGCGGCCACGGCCTGTTTCAAAAGCAGATTTTACGCCATCATATCCGTAAATGATACCACCTGTCGGAAAGTCTGGCGCAGTTATGTAATGCATTAGTTCCGCAATGGTGATCTCGCGGTTGTCTATATATGCTACGATGCCATTTACAACCTCTGTAAGGTTGTGCGGCGCCATGTTGGTGGCCATACCTACCGCGATACCAGATGTACCGTTTACCAAAAGATTTGGCAGCTTGGCAGGCATTACGCTCGGCTCTTTTAAAGAGTCGTCGAAGTTAGGTACAAAATCAACAGTGTTCTTGTCCAGGTCATTCAGCAGCTCGTCGGCAACACGCTTGAGGCGTGCCTCAGTATAACGCATGGCAGCCGGTGAGTCACCGTCTATAGAGCCGTAGTTACCCTGTCCGTCTACCAGCGGGTAACGCAGCGACCACTCCTGGGCCATACGCACCATTGTTTCGTAAACAGAGGAGTCACCGTGCGGGTGGTATTTACCCAGCACCTCTCCTACTATCCTGGCAGATTTCTTATAAGCTTTGTTGTACGATACCCCCAGTTCGGACATTCCGTACAGTACACGGCGGTGCACTGGTTTAAGTCCATCCCGAACATCGGGTAAGGCTCTGGAAATGATAACAGACATTGAGTAGTCGATATACGCACCGCGCATCTCATCTTCAATGTTGATCGGTATTATTCGTTCGCCTTCGTTCATGTCTAAGGTCTAAAATAATTTAATTATGTCGTTGTTTTAGATAGGGCAAGTTAAGCAAAAAAGCCGTTAAGGCCTATATAGCTTAATTCTTATTTTTGCTTTTGTTCGTTCTGGAAGGTGCTTTTTCCTTTGATGCCTTCGGGAGTTTCTCTCCTACTTTAGGGTTTTGCTTTTTCCAGAGAGGTTGCCCCCTGAATTCTTCCTCCCCGTGCGCATGCACCATGCGCACATGGCAGGTGTATATCGGGCAGGTTTTGCAAGAGGTTAAAAGCGAGAAAATAAGAGCAATGCCAAGAAAAAGAAACAGTCTGGTTGTTGCCATGTATAAAGGGTTTAAAAGCGCCGCCAAATGGCAACTGCTGTTATATCCGTATCATACAAAAGTAAGCATTTTAGCTTAAATAAACCAGCTTTTTGGGTTATAGTTTCTCTCTGTCAGAAGCTGCTTAAGGCTGAAACCCGTTAACTGTAAATCCTCCGTCTACGGCAAGAGTTTGGCCGGTAATATAAGCCGCAGCTGGCATACACAGAAATGCTACTGCAGCCGATACGTCTTCCGGTTTTCCAATCTGCTGCATGGGCGTTCTGCCGATCACAGCGTCTGCGTAGTCTTTGTTCTTTAGCACGGTTTGGGCAAGTGGTGTGCTTATATACCAGGGAGCGACTGCATTTACCCGTATGCCATCCAGAGCCCATTCAGCTGCCAGGTTTTTTGTAAGCTGCGTAAGTGCTGCTTTGGTCATGCCATATATGCTGCCGGTGCGCACGTGGGTTAGTCCCGCCACAGAGGTTACATGTATGATATTACCCTGTCCGCATTTTTTAAGCTCGGGGTAAAGCAGTCTGTTTAGGTCAAAAGCGGATCTCAGGTTGGTGTTCATCACAAAGTCATACTCCTCGGAAGTATAGTCTGCTGTGGGCTTGCGTATGTTTGTTCCCACGTTGTTTACTAGTATGTCCAGATCCGTCCAGAGCTCCTGTACAGCTTCCAGCACTTTGCTACGGCCTTCTGTGGTGCTTACGTCGGCGATCAGCGTACTTAGTCTTTCAGGGTGCTGCTGGTGCAGCTTATCAAGGTCTTCGGGTTTACGCGCCACAGCCAGCACTTCAGCGCCCAATGCTATGAACTCTGCCACTATGGCTTCTCCTATGCCTTTAGATCCTCCAGTAACTACAGCTTTTTTGCCTGTAAGCAACCATCTGTTTTGTGCCATTTATATCGCTTTTATGATAATCTATAATTAGTAAAGTTATTATATATCGGATCATGAACAAATTTTGTTGATCCCACATAGCAGTGGCTAAGTATAAAGTTTAAATTAGATGTTACAACTTAATTATATATTATAATTTTTTATTTGCTACTATCGCATATTCAGTCTTAAGAATCTAAGTTTATAATCAGTTTTACCCAATATAAGTGTGACGCATTCTACCATTACTAAACAACCTTAAATTTTAACTACAGCCCTTATTAATGAAAAGACTACTTTTTTTAATTCCTTGTGCATTTGCCTCGCAGGTTTTATTTGCACAACAAGCATCTCTCCATGATATCAACGGAAAGGCTGTACAAGCTTTTGATAGCCGGTACACTGGTATTAAGGGAACTCCATACTTTCTGCCTGGCTGGAGCAAAGCAAATTTAGTAATTAGCTCTAAAACCATTTTTGAGAACCTGGATGTTAAGTATAATGTGATTGACAATAATCTTTTATACCGTACAGATAAAGGTGAAGAGAAGGTTATAAGTGCAAACCAGGTTAATAGCTTTGTTTTAAAGGACTCTACAAGCGCGCAAAGGTTTGTCTTTAAAAAGCTGGAAAATGTTACAGGAATAGACCCCAAGTTTGCTCCCCAGTTTTGTGTAATGCTCCACGAGGGTAATTCGTCGCAGTTGGTCTTAATGCCTGTGAAGAGATTTATTAAAGCAGATTTTACCGGTGCTTACAGCGCCGAGAGAACATCCGATGAGATCGTTAACGAGTATGTATACTACTTTATAAATAAAAATAAAAAAGCAGAAAAAGTAAAACTAAATAAGAAAAGCCTTTTGAGTGTTGTAAATGATAAACAGAATGAGGTGAAAGCTTATATAGACAAACAGAAATTAGACACCTCTACCGAAAAAGGCTGGTTAAAAGCCTTGAGTTATTACGAGACACTTTAATAAGCTAAACTAAACAGGCGCTTTGTTAGCGCCTGTTTAGTTTAGCTAGTAAGAAGAGCTGTTCACTTAATTGACCTATTTGTTGCCTTTGATCCTGTTCCAATACGCAGTCAGGTAATTACTGTCTATTTTAGGCCTGTTATTTATTTCTTTAAACTGAAGCTGCCCTGGACCATCCTGCCATACATGGTACACAAAAACATACCCTCCGCCGTCTTCTCGCCAGCCATCAAACTTGCCAAACCGGAGATCATTAATATAGATGCCTTTGTCCGGGGCTTCTTCTACAGTATAATACCCTTTTGTAAGCTCCAGCAAGCGCGTTAGTTTAGGGTGTCCCAGGTAAGGTTTAATCAGCTCCTGCTGCTGTGGTTCATACTCTAATTCAATATTACTGCTTTCATCTGCTAACGAATAAAACCCATTGTAAAAACCCTCGTCGGTTTTTGCGGTAACAGACCAGAAAACAGTATTCAGGGGGGTTGGCTTGCTGATGTAGGAGTCATACTTTATATTTTGTTCCGAGAAGTTTTGCTCGAATACAGTATTTGCTTTCCCTTTAAAAACAAAGGATAATAGCAAGTATGAAGTACTGATGGCTAAACCGGTGTAATTTAAAACTCGACGTTTTGAGGATAGCCTGTTGTAAAAAGCAGCAGCTACAGTAAAGCCAAGAAATGGTAACGTATAAAGCGGGTCTATTACAAAGATGTTGTAAAAAGCAACCCCATAGTTGCTGAATGGCCAGAACAACTGAGTACCCCAGGTAGTACACGCATCCAGCAAGATATGTGTTACAAACCCAAAAAAGAATAGGTATGTCCAGCGCCAGGTGCCTGCATCATACTTTTTATACAGCCTTTGCAGCAGCCAGCCAAGTACAGGCGACATCACAATCGCAAACAAAAAAGAGTGAGTGATTGATCTATGGAAGCTTAATTGCTGCACCATATCCAGCAAAGGGTTGGCTAGCACATCTAAGTCGGGTATAGTGCCAGCTATAGCACCCCACATCATAGCTTTATTGCCTAGCTTTTTACCTGCAATAACCTCTCCTACTGAAGCTCCTAAAACTATTTGTGTCAACGAATCCATACTTGAAACTGTTAGTGTTGGTGCACCGGTATTGGTAGGTTTTTACTTAAACAATCCTTCAGCCAAAACTTATGTTTATTTTAATTTGAGTCTGCTGTGGTAACAAAGTAATACTTTAAAAGGCTTTGCTATTTGATTAATAATAACACAGTTTGGCCCAGACTGAATCACTAGTGAACTATTTTAACGTATGATTTTGGCTCGGGTAAACTCTTTGTTTCTATCAAAAAGGTAACGGAAAGTAGCGTGCGTTTTATAGATGTGGCCTCCGACATGCTCTATCAGGTGCATCATTTTAGGATTAAAGTCTCCTATCCAATTCATCTGCAGGTCCACGTAAGGCATACTCCGGTTCCCCTGTATGAATTTGCCAGCTTCTACGATCATGGCCGCTTCAACACCCCTGCTTTGATGCTCTGGTGTAATACCGAATACGATACCATACATCGTTTTGCAGGCGCCTCTCCACTTATGAAAGATAAACTTTAACTTACCCCACAGGTCCATTTCGCCGTTGCCTACGTACCGGAATAGTTTATTTAACTCCGGAATGGCGATGAAGAAACCAACCGGGTCTTCGTTGTAATAGGCAAACCATATAATGCGCTCGTCAATTATTGGTTTGAGGGTATTCATAACCCCGGCTGCCTGAGCTTCGCTCATTTCTTTTACACCTTCGTGCTTTGCCCAGCCTTTGTTGTAAACGGTCCTGAAATCTTCGGTATACTTTTTCAAATCTTTTTTATCCATATGCCGGAAAGAATAGGCCGGATTGGATACTATACGCTCTGCCTTCTCCCTATATTTTTCTGGGATTGGGTCTTCTACTTTACGATAATAGGTAAACTGATTAAAGTATAAGCCAAAGCCATAGTTTTCGAACAGTTGCTGGTAGTACGGGAAATTATAGTGCATGCCATAATTCGGGGGATAGAAGCCGTCTATCAGCAGTCCCCACCACTTATCGCGGTCGCCAAAATTGATAGGGCCGTCCATAGCTTCCATACCACGCTCCTGAAGCCAGTTTTTGCAGGCATTGAAAAGTATATTAGCAGCTTCCTGGTTGTTGATACAGTCAAAAAAACCCATACCACCTGTTGGCTGCTCAAATGTTTTAGCTGTTTTCTTGTTTATAAAAGCTGCTACACGCCCAATGGATTTGCCGTTTCCGTCCTTTAGTATCCAGCGAACAGCCTCGCTGTCGCGCAGCAGTTTGTTTTTCTTTGGATCAAAAACATTGTTGATGTCTTTGTTAAGTGGCCGAATGTAGTTGGGGTCTTTTTTATACATTCTTACCTGCACCATCAAAAACTCCTGGGCGAGTTCGGGTGTGTTTACCTCTATCAGTTGCATAGTTCTGTCTTGTATCGAAGCGCTAAATAAAGCATTCTGCCAGATAAAACATAATCAGGTGAAGTATGCGTTAGTGGAGTCAGAATGGCGTAAAACGAAAAAAGCCTCCAGATTACTGAAGGCTTTGCTCTTAATGAGCCCCCTGCCGGGATCGAACCAGCGACCTACTGATTACAAGTCAGTTGCTCTACCAGCTGAGCTAAGGAGGCTTGTACTTTATGTTTGACTTAAAAAGCAGCAGAAGTACAAACAGTTGCTTTTTGTAAGTGAGCCCCCAGTCGGAATCGAACCAACGACCTACTGATTACAAGTCAGTTGCTCTACCAGCTGAGCTATGGAGGCTTACTATCTGGTGTGCTTTAGTGTTTTAAAGCGTTGCAAAAGTATAGCGAAGTTTTATATGATGCAACTACTCGCCTAAAATTTTTGCAACGCTTTTTATAAGATTTTGAAAGTCAGGTCTAAAAACTTAACTGCGATAAGCATCTAACTGGTGCTGCAGCATACTAATTCGTTTTTGAGCATCTGCAATGCGTCCTTCGTACTCTACGCGCAGCTTATCGGCATTTTTAGAACGAGCAAAAAACTCGATGTTGGTGCGCAGGGTCTGAATGTCGTTCTGGAGCTGCGATATCTCACGGCGAATTGTGTTTTCGCGCTGGTGTAGTTTCTGGCCCGCATCCGGACTGTGCTTCATCCGGTCTACCTGTAGTTTTACCAGCTTGTCTGTGCGTTCTTCCAGTGATAGTTCAGGTACACGCTCCAGGTATTTCTCCATCAGGGCAATATATTTATCTTCCGCTTTCGGGCTGGAATGTTTTGTAGTGCTGTCCATATCTGCCCATTGCTGCTTAAATTGCTCAAATTCCTCCAGAGAGCCTGTTGCAGTAGGCTGTGCCAGTTTGCTTGCAATTCTTTCGCATAACTCCAGTTTTTCAGCAGACAGTTTTTCCTGCTCAGCCGATTTCTGCTGTTCGTTTGTCTGTTTTCTGTCAAAGAACTCATTACAAGCGGTTCTGAAGCGCTGCCATATCTTATCTGAGTGTTTATCCGGAACACGGCCAATGGTTTTCCATTTTTTCTGTAGCTGTATCAGCTTTTCTTTCGTGCTGTTCCAGTCAGTGCTTTCCTTCAGGCTTTCAGCTTCCTCGCATAATTCTGTCTTCAAGCGCAGGTTTTGCATTTTCTGCTCATCCAATCCTTTAAAGAACTGGTTCTTATGCTGAAAAAACGCTTTGTAGTTGCCCCAGAAGTTTTTATTTACTTCTTCGGCATGCTCTTTAGGCACCAGACCTGCCGCGTCCCACTCCTCTTTTAGCTTCTGGATCTCATCTGTCTTATCGCGCCACTCGTTTATGCGGTCGGTGTTAAATCCTTGAAAAGCTTGTAAACGCTCTAAGATCTTGCGCTTTTTATCCAGGTTAGCCATTTCTATCTCACGGCGGTTTTCCTGGTAATTGCGACGCTTTTCGTGCACTTTTTCTGATGCCTGTATAAACCTGTCCCAAATCGGATCGCGCTGATCGTTGGGTACCGGGCCTATACTTTTCCATTCTTCGTGCAGGTGGCGTAGCTCTTGCAGGGCTTTGTTTATAGACTCTTCAGAAGATAATGCTTCTGCGCGATCGATCAACTGTAGTTTAGCATCCAGGTTACGCTTTCGGTCCAGTTCTTTCAGCTCAAAAAAGATGCTTCGGTTATTATAAAAGATGTCCAGCAATGCATGGTATGAGTCCCAGAGTTCCTGCGCGCTTCCGGCTGGTACCTGGCCCAGGCTCTTCCACTCGTTCTGTATTTTTTTTACTTCGTCGGTGCTGTTCTTTGTTTCAGCAGACTCTACCAAAGCACGTAACTGTGTAAGCAACTCGCGCTTTCTTTCGAGGTTGCGCTGGCGTTGCTCCTCCATGTTCTGACGTTGCTTGTAACGGGAGTCTCTGTATGAGGTAAATAATGCCTCCATGTTCTGATGCTCAGGCGAAGTATGGTAGTCGAAGTCGTCTTCGGTGCCTCCCTCCTGCTTAAATTTATCCAGGGCTTCCGCACGCTCTGCCTGAAATTTAGCATCGTACTGCTTATGTAGCTCAATAATAGTTCTGTGGCGCTTGTTTGCATCAGCACTCTTGAGTATTAAGGTTAAATGCTGACGCAACTCATCCAGCGACATCTGGCTATAATCTGTATGGTCCTCGAACTCTTCCTCGTCGTCGTGGTGTTCTTCAGGCTGCGTTGTGGTAGCTTCTGTTTTTTCAGTTGTCTCTACCTGAGGCGCTGCTGATGCTTGTTCTTCTGTAGACTCTTCCGAGGCTGTTGCTGGAGCCTCGGTTGGCGTTGCTTCATCCACTATATCTTTGTTTGCCTCTGCAAAGGCTTCCGTTATACTTTCAGATGACTCAGACTCCTGTGTTGATTTAAGGTCCGGCTGAATCTCAGGCTGTTCTTCCTTGGGCACTTCCGGATTCTCTTCTGGTTGCTGTGCAGCCTGTTTACCGGCATTTATTTCTGCCAGGCGCTGTTCTACAATGTTCATTTGAGACTCCTGATCACCATTTTTCGGGGTACCTTCATTTTGAATCTCAGGCTTGTTGGCCTCAGCACCGGTAGAGTCAGCATTTCTGTTTTCTGTTGTCATGGCTACTTCTGTATAAGTATAACGTTAGAGCGTACTAATTTAAGCGTGGGTCCATGGGGTAATTGGAAAGCACTTTATACTTGCCTCCCATTTGCCTCAAAACACTTCGCCACAGCTTATCTGCCTCCAAATTAAATAATTTATTCGCAGCATTGTTATTAACTATCCAAACATTTTTATCTATTTCTTCCTGTAACTGGCCTGGGGTCCATCCTGAATACCCTAAAAAAAACTTTATATCAGATGTTGATACAATACCAGACCCAATCATGGTACGCAGCATTTCAAAGTCTCCGCCCCAATAAAGGTTCTCCCCTAGTTTAATCGCTTGGGGCAACTCTGAAAGCTTGTGGATATAATGCAGGGTATTGTATTGTACCGGTCCGCCTATGCCTAGTTCAGCGTCAAAAGAGTCGTTGTATATTTCTATTACATCAGAAAGTTTTAGATCAGATTTACGGTTAAGCACCAGGCCAAATGTACCTTCTTGTTCGTTGTGACTACATAAAAGTATAACACTACGCTCAAAGTTTGGGTCACCCAGAAAAGGCTCTGAGATCAGCAGGCTTCCGTTTTGCGGCTTTGTTAAACCAGTTTCTTCCATTGGTTAATATCGTCCTTATATTTAAAGGTTTAGCAGCAGATAGTTCAAGTATTTTATACTTACCGGCTACTTTACAAGTAAGGTTTTATGTCTTCTTACGCAAAGAAAGTAATATTGTATCATTGCAAAGAAATATTTGCCCTTAACTGTACTAGGAATGCGATGGGTATAATTAACAAGTAATCCTAACCAGTAATTATTTACTTGTCGCAGATAATTTTTATACTTTTGATAAAATCTTCATAAACCATGGCACTTAATCATAACATTGCCGATATACGAACTAACTATTCAAAACAGGCTCTGAGCGAAGCTTCTGTGGCACCTAACCCGATAGTGCAGTTCCATACCTGGCTTGACGAAGCTATTAATGCGGAAGTTAATGAACCTACGGCGTTTGTGTTGTCTACGGTTAATGCAGCTGGGGAACCATCTGCACGCGTAGTTCTTTTGAAAGAGATTAATGACCAGGGTTTTACGTTTTTTACGAATTATAACAGCCGCAAAGGTCAGGAATTAAAACAGAACCCGTTCGCAAGTTTTACGTTTTTTTGGCCAGCACTGGAAAGACAGGTCCGGATAGAAGGCCGGGTGAGTCAGGTAACCGCCGAGGTGTCTGATGCATACTTCCGAAGTCGCCCTAAGGGAAGCCAGATCGGGGCATGGGCATCACCGCAAAGCAAGGTTGTCAGTAGCCGCGAAGAGTTGCAGCAGGCAGACCAAAAGTATACCGAACAGTTCGCAGATGCTGATACTATACCGAGACCGGATCACTGGGGAGGATACCTGCTGAAACCCACGCATGTAGAGTTCTGGCAAGGACGTCCGAACCGCCTGCATGACCGTGTCGTTTACGAATTTGTTAACAACAACTGGCAAATAAACCGGCTTGCACCATGATATTAACGGATCAAAAATCCCATTCTAACACAAAACAAACCTATGGCAGAGATTTTACCCTTTAAAGCCTGGCGCTATAACGAGTTACTTGATAACAATATCGAAGAACTGACATCTCCCCTTTTCGATGTGGTTTCTGCAAAACAGCGCGAGGCTCTCTACCGCAACAGCATCAATAGCATACATTTATCAGTTCCGCGCAGCGACTCTCCTGCCGATGATGCTGCCGTTCTGCTGCAAGACTGGAAAGACAAAGGAATATTAGTACAGGATCCGCTTCCGGGTATTTATGTATACTACCAGTATTTCCGCTTACCAGGTAGCGATAAAGAGTATTGCCGCAAGGGGTTTATCTGCAATATAAAGGCTTATGACTGGAGTGAACGGGTACTGCTACGCCACGAGAACACCATACCTACTGCTGTTAACGATCGTATTGAACTGCTCGAGAAAACGGAGCTGAACACCAGCCCCACCCATGGTCTTTACACCGACCCTGAATTTATACTGGAGCCATTTATGGACGAAAGTATAAAATCGCCACTGTACGAAACTGAGGATTACCAGGGAGTACGCGATGTACTGGCAGTGATCCATGACCATACTGTTATCGAACTGTTCCTGAGAACGCTGGAAGACCGGCAAATTTTACTTGCTGATGGACACCACCGTTATGAAGGTTCGCTGGAGTACCGCAAAAAAATGACCTCGCTAAACCCGGAGCATACCGGCTATGAGGCATACAATTACCATCTGATGTACCTCACCAACTCTGAGCACGACGACCTGCGCATATTACCAACACACAGGGTGTTGCAGCAGATAGATATGTCGGATGAGGAGTTTCTGCAAAAGCTGGAGGCATACTTTGTTATCACACCCAAGGAAGACCCTTACGAACTGAATGAGGTAATCATTGGTAAGCAATGGGCCTTTGGTTTATACTTAAGCGGCAATTCCTACAAACTAAGGCTAAGGCCTGAAGTGCACAGCCAGATTAGCTGGAAGTTTCCGGATGAGGTAAAAGACCTGGATCTTACTGTGATGCATTACTTTATTTTCGAGAGAGTGCTTAGGGTGCTCCGTGAGAAACAACGCGACATGGCAGGCCTGAGTTATGAACGCAACTTTACAGCCTGCATCAGAAAAGTAGATACCGGTGCTGCCCGTCTGGCGCTTATCACAAATGAGGTATCGATGGAGCAGGTGAAGCGCGTGTGCCATAGTGGTGCTATTATGCCTCAGAAGTCTACTTTCTTTTACCCAAAGGTTATCTGCGGTTTCTTGTTTGGATCAATTAAAGAAGATGAATTTATCACGGCCCCTGCTGCTTGCCTCTAACTCGCCGAGGCGCAAAGAACTGTTAACTGGCCTTGGGCTGGATTATAGCGTGCGCGTGAAAGAGGTGCATGAGGAGTTTCCGCAGCACTTAAAGCGTGCTGAAATAGCTGAGTATCTGGCTTCCCATAAAGCAGATGCTTACAAAAGTGACATAGAGAATGAAGTAGTTATTACCGCCGATACCATAGTTTGCCTGGGTAATAAAGTGCTGAATAAGCCGCAAAGTCACCACGAGGCTGCCGAAATGCTACGTGCCTTATCCGGTACCTGCCATGAAGTAATCACAGGTGTTTGTCTGCTTTCTAAGGAAGGCAAAACTGTTTTCCACGACATCACCAAAGTATACTTTAAAGAACTTACCCTGGCTGAGATTGACTTCTACATAAACCACTACAAGCCTTTCGACAAAGCTGGCGCTTACGGTATTCAGGAGTGGATTGGAATGATCGGGATTGAACGCATAGAAGGATCATACTTTAATGTGGTAGGCTTGCCGGTGCAGAAGCTTTATACTTACCTGGTGCAGTTGGGCTATTTGATTGTTGATTGATCCTACTGTAATAGCACACTCAAATTTTGAATTAACTACCTTTGCACACTGTTTATGCTTCCAGTATACTATTGGAGTATTAAAACAATCATCAATTAACAATCAGCAATCAAAATGTCTTTTATAAAGTTATACCTGGCTCCGGGCAAGGAGCATTCTCTTAAACGTTTCCACCCTTGGGTTTTCTCTGGCGCTATCCGCAAAATGGATGGTAACCCTGCAGAGGGCGATATTGTAGAAGTATACTCCAGCCAGCGTGAGTTCCTTGGTATGGGCCACTATGCACCGGGTTCTATTGCCGTACGTATTTTCTCTTTTGAGCAAGTAGAGCCGGATTATACTTTCTGGAAGGGCAAAGTACAACAGGCTTATGATTACCGTAAAAAACTCGGATTAGTAGATGATCCGCACACTGATGTGTACCGTTTAGTTTACGCTGAAGGTGATGGTGTGTCAGGCCTGATCGTGGACTTTTATAAGAACACAGCCGTTGTGCAAACACATACTGTGGGTATGTATAACGTACGCGATCACATCTCTAAAGCGCTTCAGGAAATTTATGGCGATAAACTAATTGCAGTGTATGATAAAAGTGCTGAATCCCTTCCGGCTAAAGCTGATATCAATCCTGTAAACGGATATTTGTTTGGCCAGTCTAACGGTGGCGTGGTGGTAACCGAGAACGAGAACGAATTCTTTATTGATTGGGAAAGCGGCCAGAAAACAGGCTTCTTTATAGACCAACGTGAGAACCGTGAGTTGCTTGGCCGTTATGTAAAAGATAAATCGGTACTGAATACTTTTTGCTACACGGGCGGTTTCTCGGTTTATGCCTTAAATGCAGGCGCCAAAGAAGTACACTCTGTTGATGTTTCTAAAAAAGCGATTGAGCTGACGATCAAGAATGGTGAACTAAGCCAGGCCCCTGAACGCCACGAAGCCTTTGCCATAGATACCTTTGATTTCATGAAAGGAAAGGACGACCGCTATGATGTAATCGTGCTGGACCCTCCTGCCTTTGCCAAAAGTAAAAACGTACGCCACAATGCCTTGATGGGCTATAAAAGGCTAAATGCCGAGGCAATGAAAAAGATAAAGCCAGGCGGTATACTTTTCACCTTCTCCTGTTCACAGGTAGTAGACAAGTACTTGTTTAATAACACGGTAATGGCTGCTGCTATAGACGCCGGCCGTACTATCAAGATCATGCATCACCTTTCGCAACCAGCAGACCACCCTATTTCTGTTTTCCACCCGGAAGGCGAATATCTTAAAGGCCTGGTGTTGTTTGTTGAGTAGTCTGAACCACAGATTAATGGGGATTTAGGTGATTCTGCTTGATTTTTTGATCTCAGGAATTGATTAAATTCATTGAAAAGAAAATGCCGGAGCTATACTTTGTAGCTCCGGCATTTCTGTTTTTGCGGCCAATGACTTTGAATTAAACATATTGTCTTGTAGTTAGCAAAACGCAACGTATTGCGTCTTTACTTTCCGATCAACGATTAACGAATAACCATCAACTAATAACCAAATTCACCTCCGGTAGATCGGCGGGTAATTCCATTCTGATGCGCCATTCTTTTGGATAGTAGTTGTTAACCCTGTTGCCTATCTGCTTAGCAAAGCCGAGTGGCACATTATTGTACTGTAGCAGTACCCAGTCGTTTCCGCTACTATCCAGGCTGATGTCTTCTTTGCGGAGATATTTAAGGGCCAGTTCCAGGTCCAGATCTATCGTAGTAAAGGCGTCTTTGTTCAGGTGCTGCGAAACTGCCAGGGTGTGCATGGGCTTCAGTTTCTTACCTTTTACCTCAGCTACTTCTGTGCCTGCATATATTACGTGCAGGTTCTGGTATACTTCATCGGCTGCTTCGAATAGATTAGCAGGTAAGGCAGAAACAACTTCACCATACTGCAGCCATTCATACTTCTCCGGATCCTTTAGCCAGTCTTGTACCAGTGCTTTCTCTTTTTTGCTGGCAGGCTGCAGTTTATACTTTTTCTTTTTGGATGATTTGTGCGATAAGCCCTCCTGCCCCTGCTTGCGCAGCACAGCCATAAAAAAGCCTTCGCCCTGTATGCGGTGCGGGTAAAAACGATAACCTGCTACGCCATTCAGTTCTGTGGCTACAATGCCCCAACTTTGGTTCAGTTCCAGTTTTATACTTTCAGCCTGCTCCTGCGCTGCCAGCCAGGCCATATTCTCCTCATTTTCCTGTTCGTTCCAGGTGCAGGTGCTGTAGATTAGCAAACCGCCGGGTTTAAGCGCCTCCCACACGTCCATAAGGATGCGCTGCTGCCTTTGTGCGCACAGTTTCACGTTCTCTTCGGACCATTCGTTAATTGCCTGAGGGTCTTTGCGGAACATGCCTTCGCCGCTGCAAGGGGCATCTACCACCATCACATCAAAAAATTCTGGCAGTCTCGAGAAATTGCTTGGGTCGCTGCTTGTAACCAGTACATTTCCGGTTCCCCATTTAGCCACATTCTCTGCCAGAATATTAGCACGGCTTTTGATCACCTCATTCGACACCAGCATACTTTCTTCCGATATAAGGCTGGCCAGGTGTGTTGATTTACCCCCGGGGGCGCCACAAAGGTCCAGTACATGCAATGGTTGCGACAGATCTACAGCTTGTTTCAGTGCCTGCTCCAGGAACATAGAGCTTGCTTCCTGCACGTAGTAGCATCCGGCATGCAAAAGAGGGTCTAACGTAAACTGTGGGCGTACAGGTAGGTAATAGGCATTTTCAGCCCAAGGCACCCTAGGCAGATCAGGGTTAGCTGTTGCCTTGTTACTGTTTACGCGGATACTAACTGAAGCAGGCTGTGCAAAGGCTGCCTCAAAGTTACTAAACTCATCTGCAAGCAAACGCTGCATGCGCTCTTTAAAACTGATCGGGAGTTCCATAGTGGCAAAGGTACGGCAATAAAAGTCCTGGTAAAAGTATAACCGCTCAGGCTTGCAGTTGCTGCAGGTAAGTATGTATAATGGGCACATCGGCAGGACACCAGACATAAGCCGTTAGTTCTACAGGCTTTACCCATTTATATGTGGCGTGTTCAAGCAGACGTATGGTACCGCTGTTATAAGTGCAGGTATATGGAATCAAGTCTATCGTTTTGTCCGGGTAAGTATAACGGGCCGGATCAAGCCTTTGCACAGGGCTAACATTTATACTTAGCTCTTCCTGAATCTCTCTTACCAAGCATGCCTTCTCCGTTTCTCCTGCTTCTAATTTCCCACCCGGAAACTCCCAAAGCAAAGGCTGCGACATGGAGGCGCTGCGCTGGGTGATCAGCACATAACCATCTTTTTCGATTATGCCGCAAAGAACTTTTATTTCTTTCAATTATTTTGGTTTCTACTTTATGAAGTATGATCAGGTAATGCTGAGATACTTTTTACTTAAAGGTGTTTCGAGCCTGTAAAATAAATAACCCAGCGTTACACATACAGCCAAGTTTAAAAGCAGGTTACTATGCTCTGTTGTCAGGCCAAAGTATAAAACCTGCACCAGGAAAATATGGTACGATGCCTGCCCTAACTGGGCTAGAGTCTTAAGTGTAAAATTATAGGATGAACCCGGCAAAAGATAAACAAACAACAAAATAAGCAGCGCTGCATACCCAAATGCCAACACATTCTGCATATCCCAAGTAGCATAAATAACTGGTATATGAAGTGGCCCATAAATTATTAAGTATAAGTATACTATACTTAAAATGCCTGGTGCAAGAAAGGCTGCTAGCACTGCCGGTTTAAAAGACTGCTTTATTGCTTTTGAAAGCCATAGGCCATAAGCCAGTGCCGAGAAATAACGTGGTAAGGCAGCACTGTAAACGTATTCTCCGCCCTCGCTTTCGAACAGGTTATAATGTTTACTCATGACCAGGAATAGCAGCTCAAGTGTGACCAGGACTAAAGTGGTAAGTACAGGTCTTTTAACAAAGCTGTAGCCTACCAGTGGCAGCACAAGAATAGACTGCAGCAAAAGCGTAATAAAGTAATTGCCTTTACCCGATACCGGCAGTACGCCAATTAAAGTATACTTTGAAAACTGCATTACATCCTGGCTAAACAGCTGTAACCAAAGTATGCCCAAAAGTACAGACATAATGAATATAAGCAGAAAGGGAAACAAAATACGGGTGGCTTTTTTTGTAAAATATGATCTGCTGTATATAGCATTGAAAGTTACATAACCAGGTTTTAGGCCTAAGCCAAGGTTTAGGCCCATTAACACCATAAATACTGGTACGGCCTGCCAGATGTGGTAAATGGCATACGTTTGAACAAGTTCGTGCTTGGTAGCAGAATGAAGCGAGATAACTGCAAGTATGGCTACACCTTTAAGTACGTCTATCTGCTGAAAGTGCATCTTTTTCATACTACTACTATGAATTTCTATGGGCTGGTAAATAATGATTATACAAGCTTATTTTTAACTCAGCAGAGTTTATTCTACAGCTTTGCTGGCAGTTAGTATTATTAAATATCCTTCTGCTTAGAAAATAAGTATAATTTATAGTACAAAACGCTGCTACTATGCCACTCAGTTTAAACTATAGATTTCTCTTAATTTCGAGTGTGGTATCTGCTGTAGCAACTGCTGTTATAAACCTGGCCATAGCCCAAACGTTATGGTACAATTATGAACTCATCCCGTTGTGGGGGCCGCAGAGTATAGCAAGTTACTTAACTTCTGCCAGTATGCTTTCCAGCTTCATGATAACGTTTCTGGTTACCAAAGCAACACGCAATTCGATACGCGCACAACATATATTTCCTTTGCACTGGCATCTAAAAAGTCAGACACTGATCGACCAGCTGCCTTCGCACACGGCGCATCGGGCTTTTGTTTTAGGAGTTATTGCAGCTTTGATGTCAGGGCTAACGATCTTTTTACTGGACTTTAAAAACTTTACCTCATTTTACCACTCTGAGTTTGCCGCTTTCAGTATTGTGTACTTTGTGCTACTCTCCTCTTCTATTGCTGTAATGTCGGCGTACAGAGCGATGGGCGATGATGTACTGAAACAGGTAAAACTCTAGTATCTGGTATAAAAACAAAGGCACACATATTTGCTGTGTGCCTTTGTTTTCAAGGTGTGAGAGCCTATTTAAACTTCTCTTTTAATATTTCAAACTCTACGGCCGGTGATATCCGCTCGTAAAGTATGTGGTATACCGCATTTGTAATTGGCATTGATACACCGAGCTTTTTATTCAGTTCAAATATACTTTGCACCGCATAATACCCTTCCGCCACCATGTTCATCTCTACCTGTGCCGACTTAACAGTATAACCACGACCTATCATATTACCAAACGTGCGATTACGGCTAAACTGAGAATAGGCAGTAACCAGCAGGTCTCCTAAATAAGCAGAGCCACTCAGGTCGCGGTGTATGGGCATCATGGCATCCAGGAAACGCTCAATCTCAAACATGGCGTTTGATACCAGTACAGCCTGAAAATTATCACCGTAATTAAGGCCACGGGCAATGCCGCAAGCCAAAGCAATAATGTTCTTCATGACGGCGCAGTACTCAATACCATCCAGGTCGTCGAGTGGGTTGGCTTTTACATAACGGTTGCGCAATAGTTCGCAGAAACGTTCTGCCTGTACCATATCATGTGATCCGATTGTCAGGTAAGACTGCTTTTCCAGCGCCACTTCCTCAGCATGGCATGGGCCGGCAACTACAAGCTGGTGTGAATTCGGCACATGATACACGCGCTCTACGTAATCAGAGATAAGGATATTCTCCTTTGGTATCATACCTTTGACCGCCGACACTACTACTTTTCCTTCCAGTGCATTTTCCGGTAGGTCTGAGAGAGCCTGCTGGACAAAAGCGGCGGGTACGGCAAGTATAACCCAATCAGCAACGGCCACCACAGACTGTATGTCTGAAGAGGGTTTTACATATGTAAGGTCGTATGTAACCCCGCTGAGATAACGTGGGTTGTGCTTAAAATTGATGAGATGCTGTACATCATTTTTGTTACGCATCCACCAGTGAATCTGCGATTTGTTCTCAGAGAGGATCTTTACAAGGGCTGATGCCCAGCTGCCTCCCCCTAAAACGGCTATTTTTTCCAAATCTGGTATTTCTGTGTTATTCTTTAGTTTCAGCTGCTATGGCTGATTTATCAAGCGAAGAAGCATCTTTTACAGCTACTTTTGCCCCGTCTTTTAATGTGTTAGATACTGCTCTGAACGGACCTGTTACTACTTCCTCACCAGCTTTTATTCCACTTATTATTTCAATGTTTTCAAAGTCGCTGATACCAGTTTTTACTTTAACAGTTTTTACAGTATTTGTTCCTTTGTCATACACAAAAACAACTTCTTCTACCTTTACAGGTGCTTTTTGTTTCGGCTCTTCGGTATTCTGTGGTTGTTCTACTTCCTCTTTCTCTTCAGAACCCATTTCTTTTTCGTTAGAGCGTGTTGTAACAGCCGACAAAGGTACAGATAAAACGCCTGATTTCCTCTCTGTGATGATATCAACAGAAGCCGTCATACCCGGACGGAAAGGGCGTGCGTTCTGCTGTGCCAAGTGGCTGTAAGACTCATTGAGTAAACGTATGCGAACTTCAAACTCTGTTACGGCTTCAAGCGATGCCGCATCCTTAGCTGTATTGGCAATGGAAGTAACAACGCCTTTAAACTTTTCGTCTTTGCTGGTATAAGAGTCAACCTCCACCACTACAGAGTCGCCGAGAGCCACCCGGATGATATCGTTCTCATTCACGTTTACACGCACCTCCATGTTGTTGAGGTTAGCAATGCGCATAATTTCTGTACCAGCCATCTGAGAGGTACCTACCACACGCTCACCGCGCTCTACATTTAGTTTAGAAACAATACCACTAACCGGTGCAAAAATGGTGGTCTTGTTCAGGTTTTCTCGGGCATCTTTTAGCGAGGCAACAGCATTCTGAATGTTGAATTCAGAGGCGCGGACGCTCTGCCGCAGCGACTCTACCTCCTGCCTTGCAGCTTCGTAAGAAGCTGATATCTGCTGCCACTCTGCCTGCGATATCACTTTCTGATCGAACAGTGCCTTATTTCGGTCATAGTTTTGCTTTGCTTGAGTTAAGTTAGCCTGTGCCTGTGCCAGGCGCGCTTTTGTCTGGGCCATGTTTGCTCTAGCCGAATTAACGCTTGCCTGCTGTGCATCCACAAAAGACTGGTAATTATCGGGGCGTATACGTAAAAGCAACTGGCCTTTTACTACCGAGTCTCCTTCTGCTACATTCAGCTCAATTATCTCTCCTGATACATCAGGGCTTATCTTAATTTCTGTTTCCGGCTGTATTTTACCAGAGGCACTAACTTTCTCTACTATCTCTGTTTTTTTTGCCTCTGCTATAACAACTTCTGTCCCTTCGTCTTTACCGATCCAGCCGGCCTTTTTTGCAACAAGAATACCAACTAGTAGTAAAACAAGTACTCCAACGAGTATCGGGATCAGTTTTGATTTTTTCTTAGCCATAATGTTTAGAAAGAAATGTCTTTACCTTGGTAAAAGTCTAATACTTTTTGTTTGAATGTGAACTCATACTTAGCCTGAAGCAGGTTAGATTGTGCAGCTCTGAAGTTATTGGCTATAATATTAAAGTCTACAGTATTGATTACACCGTTATTTAATCTCAGCTGAGCGTTTTTGTAGTTTTTTTCTGAAGCCTGCAGCTGTTCCTTTGCTGCTTTATAGCGTCTTTGGGCTGCTAATGCATCTAAATAGGCCTGTTCTATAGTTTGGCGCAGATTATTGCGTGCAAGATCAGCATTTATCTGGGCATCCTGTTGCTGTAATTTAGCTCTGCTTACATTGCTTCTTGCCTGCAGTCCGTTAAAGATTGGCACTTGCAGCGAAAACCCGAAGTTCTTTCCGACACCATCCTTTAATTGATCAATGTATTCGTAGGTTTCTCTTCTGAAGGTGGTGGTAGGTGTATAGATTATGAAAGGGTCAGTGCCTTCTGAATCTGAGAATCCTATGGTCGTTTGCCTTAATGAACCTTGCTCAGGAAAACGGAAATCACGGGCACTGGAATAAAATGTGTTTAACCCTCCGAACATGGACAAGCGCGGATAAAAACCTCCTCTGGCTAACTCTAATCCTTTCTGAGCACTTAATATGCGAAGATCTGCAGCTTGTATGGCTGGAAGCGTTTGAACAGCAACATCATACACCTGCTCACTGCTAACTACAACAGGATCCTGGTCTGGCTCGGGAATTTCAGGGACTTCTATTTGAAAATCCCTGGAAGCAGGCAGGTTCAGCAACTGCATCAGCGACAGCTTTGATAAATCGCGCTGATTCTCTGCATTGATCAGATCAAGGTCATCGGCAGCTAGCTGCGACTCCAGGTCAAGAACTGCATTCTCTGCCACGCTTCCAGCGTTAAATAGAATCCTGGTGCGGCCTAACTGCTGATTCGTCAGATCTCTTGTTTGAGTTGACAGTTTAACTAGTTCTTCAGCAAAAAGTATGTTCAGAAAAGAAGTTGTAAGCTGAATGGTGATGTCATTCTGTGCTGACAGATATTCCTGTTCTGCTACCTGTAAATCCAATTCATTTTGCTTGATAGCGTTCACACGTTGAAAGCCCATGAACAAGGGTAACGAAGCGCCTAACTGAAAACTGTTTGTCTGGCTACTCTCTGAACGCAGGTCCTGGGTAGTTGGATCGACGTAAGTACCAAAGTTAAAATTATAAGACGAACTACCATTTAAGGAAGGTAGCCTTTCAAACTTTGATTGATTTAAGTCTGTTTTAGAAAGTTCTCTGTTTAGATAGTTACGCCTGATCTGTAAATTGTTCGCTTTAGCATAAGCTATAGCTTCTTGCAAAGACCATGTGCCATCAGAAGGTGCCTGCTGTGCAAAGCTATCGGACAAACCAGCTGAACAGGCAAGCCCTAAAGCAAGCAGTAAAATCCTGGATGTTTTTTTCATAGTAACTGATTGTTGTTAAAGATCTATGTTCGGGATGTAAACAACATGTTTTACCCAGCTAAGCTGTTTCAGGTAATCCAGTGTGATCGGTTTTATACCGGAGTCCATCTCTATAAACTGGCGCGCCATCTCGTTTCGGCCTTTGCGCGATACGTTCATGGTTGCGATGTTGCAATCGTCGTGCGCCAGCACCGAGGCTATAAAAGCTATACTTCCGCGCACATCGTCGGCATCAATAATCAAGGTGTGCAAGGTGGCAGAAAAACTAGCTGTAAAGCCATCTACCTCTACAATGTTTATCACGCCCCCGCCCCTGCTCTGGCCTATTACTTCTACCTGCCTTTCGCCGGCTTTAAGGTTAAGCTTAATGGTGTTGGGGTGCATAGTAGAGGCATTGCCTACTGATTTGAAAGTATACTTCAGTCCTCGCTCTTTGGCATGATCAAAAGCATCCTTAATGCGTTTATCGTCTGTTTTAAAATCCAGCAGTCCGGCTACAATGGCTCTGTCGCTGCCGTGGCCCTCGTACGTGCGTGCAAAAGAGTTATAAAATGTAATAACAGCCTCTTCAGGGGCTGCGCCTAAAATTCGGATGGCTGCACGTGCTATGCGTACCACACCGGCTGTATGTGAACTTGAAGGACCTATCATTACGGGACCAATCATATCAAAAACGCTACTTTTTTCAGCCATAAATAGTTAGAGGTCGATGTAATATCGTGAAACTCAAATTTAAGCATTAACTGCCAGATTTGAAGAATATATGGGCTAAAGTAGCTTTATTTCTGCTAATCAGCCCGATTATTCTACAAACATGGCATATACATCTAGGAATTCTTCGTTTATCATGACGAGATATAGTTTGTGCTTTACAGTAAGATGCAATTGCTTTTAAATAGGTTGCTCGTGGCTTAAGCAAGCAATTATTGACTTTTATCATCTTTGGCTTTCTTAAATTTAGTTACTTTGCAGCATTGTGGTTTTTATTAATCATCCGTAAAAGTGTTTTAAATGGAGCATTCCTTTAAACCAGAGGTTCTGGAACAATTAAAAAGACTGGAAGAAAAGTATGTGCCCCTTGGCCAGGACCTGGCTGCATACCTGGAGGGCCTGTACTATACCAACTTCCTGAACTACTGGGATTATATTCACCTGGACACGCTACTGAGCCTGCAAAACCCACGAACCAATATTCCGGACGAGAAGATCTTTATCATCTATCACCAGATCACAGAGTTATACTTTAAGCTTAGCCTGGAGGAGTATAAACAAATAGCTGAGGACAAGGATATTACTGTAGATTGGTTAATTAAGCGCGTGAAGCGCATTAACCGCTATTTCGATAACCTGATTGACTCGTTTGATGTGATGGTGGACGGCATGGACCCGAAGCAGTTCCTGCAGTTCCGGATGGCGCTGATGCCTGCCAGTGGTTTTCAGTCGGCTCAGTACCGTATGATCGAGATTGCCTCTACTGACCTGCGAAACCTGGTGGCAAAGGATAAAAGAGCCGTACTTGGTTTGCAGAGTACACAGGAAGAAATGATAGGCTGTATTTACTGGAAAGAAGGCGCTACAGAAGTGGCATCAGGTGCAAAGACGCTTACCCTGCTTCAGTTTGAGGAAAAGTATACTTCGCAGCTTATACAGTTTGCCAGGCAGTATGAGCACACCAACCTTTGGAGCGTGTACAAACGCTTACCGGAAGCCGATCAGCAGAACCCTAAATTAATAAAAGCACTACGTGCGCTGGACAGCAATGTAAATGTTAACTGGCCACTCATGCACTATAAATCAGCAGTGCGTTACCTGCAGCGCGATCCGGACATTATTGCTGCCACCGGTGGTACAAACTGGATGAAATACCTGCCTCCTAAATTTCAGAAGCGCATTTTCTACCCCGAACTATGGAGCGAGCAGGAAATAGAGGAATGGGGCAAAGGCTGGGTAGATAAAGTTTTGAATGGAGATATTTGAATGTAGGTTATTAAATGCCGATAGTTGAACTAGGGCTTTGGTTCTAGCGAAAAGGATTGCCTTAAAAAGACCTCATTGCTGTATATAAGCTGTGAGGTCTTTTTTTATGTAGATTGAATTTGCGTTACCTTTGTGTTGTTATCATCAAACTAGAGTTGAACCAGTAATTTATACTTTGCTGAATCAACAATTCAACAATCAACTAAGGTTTAAGGCTAACTACCTTACCCAAACTACATGAGAAAGAAAGAATTAGACCTGGTGTTTGCACCGGAAGTTGCCTTTGATGCAGCACAATTAGAGCACGAGATCCTTAAAAGTGCTCGCGTAAACCCCGAAGAAATAAAGTATATACATCGTGTAAAACGTTCCATAGACGCGCGTGGCCGCCAGGTGCTGGTGCGTGTACGTGCCGATGTATATCTGGATAACCCTCCTGCTGATATTATTTCCCCAACTTATACTTACCTTGACGTAAGCAATGCAAAGCAGATAGTGATAGTAGGTGCCGGACCAGCCGGGTTATTTGCCGCCTTGCGTTGCATTGAGCTTGGTTTAAAGCCTGTGGTGCTGGAGCGTGGTAAAGATGTAAGAAGCCGCCGCCGCGATCTGGCTGCTATAAATAAAGAGCATACCGTTAACCCCGACTCTAACTACTGCTTCGGTGAGGGCGGTGCCGGCACTTACTCCGATGGTAAACTCTATACCCGCTCTAAAAAGCGCGGCGACCTGCAGCGTATACTTCAGATACTGGTACAGCACGGCGCTACACCCGATATACTTTTTGATGCCCACCCGCACATCGGCACAAACAAGCTCCCAAAGATCATAGAAGCGATTCGTGAAACGGTGCGTGCTGCCGGCGGTGAGGTGCATTTTGATAAGCGTGTCTCAGATTTTATACTTAAGAATGAGGAGATGTGCGGCGTAGTTACTTCTGACGGTGAGACCTACCTCGGCGAGTCAGTTATACTTGCAACCGGCCATAGTGCCCGCGATATTTTTGAACTGCTGCACGCTAAAGGCATTACTGTGGAAGCTAAGCCTTTTGCCATGGGGGTACGGGTGGAGCATCAGCAAAGCCTCATCGATAGCATACAGTATAAATGCGAGGACCGTGGGGCATACTTGCCGGCCTCATCCTATGCTTTAGTACACCAAACGCATTATGAAGGAAAACAGCGCGGTATCTTCTCGTTTTGTATGTGCCCTGGTGGTTTTATAGTACCCTCGGCTACAGCGCCTGGCGAGGTAGTGGTTAACGGCATGTCGCCGAGCCGCCGCGATTCTAAGTTCTCTAACTCAGGCATTGTAGTGGCTATAGAGTTGGAAGACATGGAGCTTGACAAGTATGGCCCGCTTGCCGGCCTGCGTATGCAACAGGAACTTGAGCAGAAAGCCTGCGAAATGGCAGGCGGCACACAGGCTGCCCCCGCCCAGTTATTAAAAGACTTTACAGAAAAAAGAGTAAGCAAAACACTGCTCGATACATCTTATCAGCCTGGCCTTGTATCAGTAGATATAAATAAGCTTTTCCCGGAGCATATAGCCTATCGTTTAAGAGAAGGTTTCAAGGCGTTCGGTACCAAAATGCGTGGCTACTTAAGCAACGAGGCTCAGATTGTAGGTGTGGAAAGCCGTACATCCTCCCCTGTCAGAGTTCCGCGTGACAGAGAAACGCTGGAGCACACGCATGTAAAGCGCCTGTACCCTTGCGGTGAGGGAGCAGGTTATGCGGGTGGTATCGTGTCTGCTGCCATGGATGGTGAACGATGTGCTGAAATGGCTGCTATAAAAGCAGGAATAACTGTTTTGTAATTTAGTTTTTTGCGATTTTACAGTTACATTAGGCTGCTTTGCCCGTAAAGTATAAGCGTGTATACTGTGTTTGGAAACTCAGCTATAGTGTACAGTGATATAATGTATTCGTATTAAACCTGTAAAGTAGATGAAAAAGACAGTTGTTGTAGGAGCCACCGATAATCCAATGCGTTATGCCTATAAGGCAGTTCACCGTTTGCAGCAGCATGGGCATGAAGTTGTTCCGGTAGGCATCCGTAAATCAGAAGTTGGGGGGCAGCCTATCGTTACTGACCTTGAAAAACCTATTGAAGATGTAGACACGGTTACCTTGTATGTAGGCCCCCGCAACCAGCCCTATTGGTACGATTATATACTTTCGTTAAAACCGAAGCGTATTATTTTTAACCCGGGTACTGAGAACCATGAACTGGAGCAAATGGCTGCTGATGCCAACATTGAAACCATGCACCATTGCACTCTGGTTATGCTGGCAACTGACAGCTACTAAATTTCTGAAAAAAATATTCAGCATAGTATAACCTCGGTAAAACCGGTTCGTATAAAGATTAAATATCAAGCAGATGGCATTTGTTGTCTATGCTTAAAAAGAAGGAATCTGATGAAGGTTCCTTCTTTGTTTTTATAGCCACTTGTATTACAAAAGCCCCTACAATTGACTTATAGGGGCTTTTGTTTTATAGTTTACTTTCTTTCCACTCTCCTTCTTCTTCCTCCATCTGGTAGCGCATACTTGCTGCCAAAGCGGTATCAGGAATAATGTTGGCGCTTGTAGCCTGCAACTTAGTCTTTAACCCTGAAACAACCTTGGTTTCGCCATTCATCAACGCATTGTAGCCATCCAGCGCTACCTCTGCCGGCTCCGACAAATTGCCCTGCGCGGCACGGGTATGCGCAGCCCCTGCCCTTCTGAAAAACATGGTATTGCTGGCACCCGGGCATAGAGCTGTTACAGTTATGCCTGTGTCTTTCAGTTCGTTAGACAATGCCTCCGAGAAAGAAAGTATAAATGCCTTGGTTGCCCCATAAATTGCCATTAATGGCGAAGGCATCAGCGAAACGATAGAGGCAACATTCAGTATCTTACCTTCCCCTTTCTTTTTCATCTCTTTTAAAAAGTGCTTGGTAAGCTCTACCGGAGTGTTTACGTTTAACTGAACAATGGCTTGCTCCCGCTCCAGGTCTGTTTCATCGAAAAGGCCATGTACACCGGCACCTGCGTTATTAATCAGTATATCAACATGTATGCCGCTGTATTTTACCTGCTGGTATACTTCGGTGGCAACGCCAGCCTCTGACAGGTCTGCCGTTATAACGGATACTTTTTCTAATTTATGTTTGTCTTGTAGCTGATAGCCCAGCTTCTTTAGCCGCTCTGTACTTCTGGCTACCAGCACCAGGTTATACCCGTCTTTAGCAAAAAGTCTGGCAAACTCCATTCCGAAGCCATTGGATGCACCTGTTATCAAAACTGTCTTTATTTTGTTTTCCTCTCGATTTGTTCTCATAATATAAATTTTTTCTGCAAACAGATGCTACTATGTACCTTAAAAAAGGGTGTTAAGTTTTATCTGTAGCTTACCTATACTTTGTGTAGCATTAAAAAAAAGGCCTCAAAGCAGTGAGCTGAGAGGCCTTATTCTAATTAACTATAGTACTTGGTTCAGGTTATGATTCACCACGAAGTACTTCCAGCGGAGGCCTGTTTAATATGCCTCTGCTGTTCAGCATGCCAATAAAAACAGTTAAAGCTGTAATGCCCAGGAAAACCGGCAGCAATGGAGCAAAGTCAGGCACAAAATTTACTTCGAAGCTGAACACCGCCAATGCCCAACTGGCACCCACAGAAAGTATAACGCCTGTACCGGCTGCCAATGCGCCAAGTAGTAAATACTCAAATGCATTTATACTTAAGATTTGCTTTCGGCTCGCACCCAAGGTTCGTAGTAACACACTCTCCTGCACCCGCTGAAATTTACTGATGTTGATAGAGCCGATAAGTACAAGCAAGCCGGTAATGATACTGAACAAGGCCATAAAGCGAATCACGAAAGATATTTTACCAAGTATATCGTCCAGTGTTTGAAGTATAAGGTCCAGGTCGATGGCAGACACGTTAGGGAACTGCTGCACCAAACTTCGCTGGAAACTGGCCGATTGTGCTGTAGAGTCGGTGCGTGTCATGAGCACATGGAACTGTGGAGCATCTTCCAGGACACCTTTCGGGAAAACTACCAGGAAATTGCTCTGCACCCGGTTCCACTCTACCTCACGTAAATGGCTCACTATTGTTGGCACCAAAGCACCCTGCACATTAAAGATCATGGTATCGCCAACCCCAACTTTTAGGCGCTCGGCATACCGGTCTTCCAATGATATGGGTATGGGTGCATTCGGGTCAGTAACTGTGCCTTTCCAGGTGCCTTCCACTTCTTTTTCAGAACCGATCAGGGAATCGCGATAAGTTACACGGTACTCACGGGTATAAGCCCAGTCGGGTATGCCCAGTGTGGTGTCTTTGCGTACATCGGCGGCCGTGAGGCCCTTCATTTCTTCGAGGCGCATGGTTACAACAGGCACATACTGTAGCACAGGGAGTCCGGCATCGCGCGTTACCTGTGCAATTGCTTCTTTTTGGGAGTTTTGTATGTCAAACAATACCAGGTTCGGCTGGTTTTCGCTTCCGGCTACGGCCACCTCGCTTAGCAAAAGCCGCTGCATCAGAAAGAGGGTTGAAATAAGCGCAGTGCCCAGTCCGATCGAAACCGTAAGAAGCAAGGTTTGGTTATTTGGCCGGTAAAGGTTTGCCAGACTCTGGCGCCATACATAGCCCCAGTTTACAGGGAAGAACTTCTTCACAAACCACATCATGGCCCGAGCTAGTAGTGCCAGCACCAAGAAGCCCACAATCACACCTCCTGTAAAAGAAAGCGCGCGCAGCCAGGTATTAAGCTGGAAATAGGCGAACACGAAAATAAAGGTCAGTATA
Organism: Pontibacter aydingkolensis; assembly: GCF_019443125.1. Taxonomy (GTDB): domain Bacteria; phylum Bacteroidota; class Bacteroidia; order Cytophagales; family Hymenobacteraceae; genus Pontibacter; species Pontibacter aydingkolensis. The sequence goes on from NZ_JAHYXK010000024.1 coordinate 47,030, forward strand.
AGGACGTATACCGCCCAGCGTACTTTGTCTTTCTGTGATGTAAGGTGCTCTATACCGGCGCGAATAGTAATTAACGGGGATACGTTGCGAATTGAAAGCAAGGGCAGCAGTGCAAACAAAACAGATACTACCAGGCCAATAGCAATACCCTCTAGTATGGCTACCCACGATACAGCCACAGTTACCTCTACCGGTAAAAATGCTTTAAATAACTCCGGTAAGTATAACTGGATCAGGCTGCCAAGTATAGCCCCTACAATAGAGCCAATCAAGCCCATGGCCATAACCTGGAACAGGTAGATCAGGAAAGCTTGTGTACCGCTAACGCCCAGGCAGCGAAGTATGCCAATGGTAGCCAGTTTCTCCCTGATGTACACATGAACAGCGCTTGCAACGCCCACACAACCAAGCAACAGAGCCACAAAGCCTACCAATGCCAGAAAGCTTGCCAGGTCGGCGTATGCTTTGCCGGTGCCCTCTTTGCGGCTGTTTACAGTGTCAAAGCCAAAGCCAGCCTCCTCAAACCTGGGTTCCAGCTTTTTTGCCAGTTTATCAGGGTCCGTGCTTTCGGGTAGTTTGTAGTAATGGTAATAGCTGATGCGGCTGCCGCGCTGTAGCAGACCTGTTTCCTCAAGGTACTGGCGCGGAATATAAACGGCTGGCGCAATGGTAGCCGTCATGGCAGACTGGCCCGGTATTTTATGCAATGCTCCGGCAATTTCAAAGGTCTGGTTACCTATTTTAATCGAGTCGCCGGGTTTGGTATTGTATTGTAACAGTAAGGTGTGGTCCACGAGGGCTTTGCGGCCTTCCTCTCTGAAAGTTCTGCTGGCGCTTTGTGGCTCTGTTTCGATAGCGCCATAGTATGGAAAGCCGCCTTTCTCCAGTGCCCGAACCTGCACTAGTCTAGTACCCTGCGAAGCCTGAAAGTATACCATGGACACAAACCTGACTTCATCTGAGCGGTTGCCGCCTACGGCTAAAGAGTCCAGCAGCTTTTGCATATCAGGCTCTATTTCTTTACTGGTCGCCACCACCAGGTCTGCTCCTATCAGCGACTTTGCCTGGTTGTCTATATCGGTGCGCAAGTTATCCGAGAATGAGTTTATAGCCACCAGCGCGGCAATTCCCAAAACAATGGATGAAATAAACAAAGCCAGCTTGCCCCGGTTACGACGGCTGTCGCGCCAGGCCATTTTAAGTAGCCAACGCAGGTTAAGCGGACGTTTCTTATCTAAATGTATGATGGTATCGGACACGGATATCTAATTAACTCAAGTTGCGTGATAGTACACGCGGTTTAACACAAAAAATCTGTTCTGCCAGCGGCTGTTGTACGTTTTAAAGTTTGCAGACTTAATTCGTAACAGCCATGACAGAACAGACCA
>NZ_JAHYXK010000025.1 GCF_019443125.1 Pontibacter aydingkolensis
GGCTTCTTCCCCAGGAAGATCCATGCCGTCACAGCCGAAGGATTCATCCTAAAGCTAATCCTCTTTATCTTCGCCTACACGCTAGCTCAAGTAATTGAGTAGCTCGCAACTTGAGTTAATTAGCATGTTTTAATACTTTTATACTTTAGTTACACTGTATCCTTTTGTAATACTAAAAAAATACTCTATTTTCGCGCATCATCCCAGTAACTCTATTCAGAGCATAATATTTAAATCCGGCATGCAACCCTTTTATGATGCAGAGGGTCTTATGTTAGTTAGATTAGAATGCTTTTAATAGAGGTAATATTAAAGTAACACAATGAACATTAGCGCCACCAAACTAAAGGAAACAAACTACGTAAGTAATCCACTTTATTTAAAGCTTATAACATTTTTAGTGGATAAGAGAGTCTTGTCATTTGAAATAAATGATCGTAAGTATCTGCTATTTACGCTGGACTTGTCGTTAGTATTATTAGCTGCTTTCATTTATTGCCTAGGTATAGAACCAGGGCTAAATTTAAGCCAGATGATAAAGCAATACTACACGTATTTTATCTCTATTACCCTCTTATGGAGTTTTTTCTCCTACGTTTTTGACCTCTATAACCTGGAGAACATCAATAACTTTTATTCTACAGTAAAATATCTTTTTATAGCGGCTACACTTACTGTTATCAGTTATGTGTTTATACCCTGGTTTACTCCACCATTGCCATCCCGATTACTTATCTTTCTATTTTACTTTAACCTATTAGCCTCACTCACCATCTGGAGGTATGCTTATTCCCGCTTGCTGGACAGGCCTCTTTTCTTAAAGCGTATACTTATTGTGGGGTCAGGCTGGTCTAGCAATGCGCTAATTGATGTGTTCGCAAACGGTGATATTTTCAACTATCATCTGGGGTACAAAATTGTTGGGGTAATAGACGAGGATAATGCTAATACGCTATATAAGGGAGTGCGCATCATCAATGGTACATCAAACCTTGCCAAGCTGGCTAAACGATTGAAGATCGATGAAATTATTGTCGATGAATCAAGCCATAAAGAAAATAATGCGGAATCTTTGCGAGCATTAACTAATTGCCGCAAAAGAGGTATTGCTGTTACGGCGCTTCCTGATTTTTATGAAAATATAACAGGACGTGTGCTTGTACATAATACAGCCAGAGATTTTAGCTTAGCTTTTCCTTACAACAGAAACCAGTTTAGAACTGCCTACTTGTTCTTTTCCAGAACATTGGATGTTATGTTTGGTATCGCTGGTGTAACAGTTTGTGCTTTCTTTATTCCGTTTGTTTATTTAGCCAACCTTATTGGCAGCAAAGGTCCGCTTTTCTATAGTCAGGAACGTGTTGGCCTTTACGGTAAAACATTTAAAATTACAAAGTTCCGCTCCATGGTGGTTGATGCAGAGAAAAACGGTGCTGCCTGGGCTCAAAAGAACGATAACCGAATCACAAAAGTAGGTAAGATTTTACGCAGGTCCAGGATAGACGAATTGCCACAGGCCTGGAGCGTACTAAAGGGAGATATGAGCCTTATTGGACCAAGACCTGAGCGCCCTGTCTTCGTGGAGCAGTTAAAAAAAGAAATTCCATTCTATGATACCCGTCATTTGGCTAAACCTGGCATTACAGGATGGGCACAAGCCATTTACAAGTATGGGTCTAACTCCGAAGATGCTTTGATGAAGGTGCAGTATGACCTGTATTACCTTAAGAACAGGTCTATTATGATGGACGTAAAGGTGCTGCTTAAAACGATAAGCGTTGTGGTTAGATTTAAAGGAATGTAGTTCTGATATTAGAAAATGAATGAGGGTTGGTCGCATTTTAATTGCTGCCAACCCTTTCTTGTTTTATGTATTTAGTGGTTATAAAGTACACTGAGTTGAACAGGGCAAAAAATACAATACCTTTATTTGACTGAAGTACAGACTCTGTGAGAAAGGACACTGACACGATGAGTATAAAAACAATATAGATGCTATCGCCTCTGCGCAAGGCCATAACCAAAGGGTAGAGCAGTAACAGAAGCAGCAGAGCAACACCTGTAATACCGAGCATAATGCCTGTCTGTAGATATTGGTTATGGGGATTATAGCCTTGAAGGTCGCTTAATTCGTTGTTTATATACTCAACACTCATAGCTTCTTCTAAGTCTCCAGTTCCTACACCAATGGTTGGGTATTTTTCTAATACAGCAAGTGCTGTTTTCCAAAAAGCAATACGCATTGACATGCCCGTACCCGGATTATCAGTGCTGTGCGACTGGCCTAGCATTGTAAAATCGTTGACGAAACGATGTTTAACAACCGGAACATAATTGACTAGTACTGCAAGAGCAATCACAGAAGCAACACCAATCGGTAAGATTAATCTCCAGGAAAGCTGTTTTCGGAAAAATTTGAACAAATAGAAGCTAATAACAAGAACATAGAGTATAATAGCCACCCTTGACGCAAGAAGGAAAATTGCTACTGTAAAAAATACTAATAGCATAAGGTGTAGAAATAAATGCTGTCGTTTTTTGTATTGCTGAAAATAAGAAACCTTCTCTATAAGTATGCTTATGCACATTAGCAGGTATATAGCCATGTAGGTGGGATGTGTGCCAAGGGGCAGCAACAGTTCTGAATAGGTGATATATTCCCAGATACCGGATGCGCCACTATGCGTTGTACGAAATTGCTGGGTTGCCTCAAAGCCACCGTATACAGACGAAACCGGAGGAATTTCTGCCAGATAACGGTAAAAACCGTGGCCCAGACAAAAAAGTATAGCTGCAAAGCAAGATACCACAAACCAGGTATGTAGCCGTTCTCTTAAATGCTTATCCTCCCTAAGCAGCATGCTGCTGCCGATAATTAAAGGTAGTAAGATTAAAGAGAGTTTCTTTTCAAGGTCAAAGAGACCGCTATTTACATCTTGTGTATAAAGTAGGCCAATTATATGGAGCAGGTAAAAACAAATGAAAATTAATAGAAGGTAGTTCTTTTTAATTGCCTGCCATTTAAATCTCCATTTACCTTCCAGAATCCAGGCAAGCACGAGCAGGATGCTTACGATGCTGGTAAGCTTGGTAGAAAGCGGTGCCGCTGCAGCCAGTATCGCTATTCCTATACCAGCTATCAGGATTTTGTTTTTCTCACTTAACATCGGCCTCAAGTTTCTCTAAAGCAGCTTCGTTTATACTGTCTCTCTCCCGGTCAGAGAACCATCCCCACTTATTAAAATATATGATGTTGCCTTGAATGGCGTACCAAAGGAGTTTCAGGCTTTTATGGGATCCTTTCGCAAAATGGTGGTAAATCATAGCTTCAGGATAGAACTTTGTGTCATATTTCTGGTGTATCCGGCGCGATAAGTCAAGATCCTCTGAATACATAAAAATTCGCTCATCAAACAAGCCAACCTCCTCTAAAATTGAGCACCTGAGAAACATAAAGCAACCTGATAGATACGGAACACTCATTTCATTTGTGTAATTCGTGAACCTGAGCTCAAAAATCTGGTTTCTTTTGTCCAATGCATCCTTATTCCCTTTCATAAAGCGCCTTAGAAAAAGGTCTTTGGGAGTTGGTAATAGCTTACAGAGATATTGAATAGAGTTATCCGGATATAAAACTTTTGGCATTACCAGGCCAACTCCAGATTTCTGGTTCATGTACTGGTAAAGTTTTTCAATAGTACCTTTGTTAAAGTATACATCTGGGTTTAGCACGATATGGTACTCTGACAGTTTCTGTGCCTGTCGGATTGCAATATTATGAGCAGCCCCAAAACCTAAGTTGGCATTGTTAAAGATATAAGTTACACGACTGTCAGAAGTTATGTCACACAGGGTATTCGCCGGTGAGTTATCTACCAGGATCAGGTGTATCTCTAACGATGTATCAAGAAAGCTGTTAATGGCCTGCAGTAGAACCTCCCTGTTGTTGTTATAAGTTACAATGGAGGCTGTTATTTGATATTTCAACTTATACTAACTGTTTATATAGGTTATAGTAATTAGAAGCCATCTCTTGTGCAGTATAGTTTAGCTTATACTTACAGAGGATATTTTCACTAAAACTTTTCCTGTTTGTAATCAGGTACTCGATTGCTTTCTGCATGGAGTCTATATCATCTAATTTGTAAAAGCTGACTTCGCTGGTACTGAAAGTCTCCTGGAACACTGGCAAATCAGATGCTAATGTAGGAATACCGTAAGCAGCAGCTTCTATCAAAGCCAATGGAAATCCTTCAGATCGCGAGGTCATGGTATAAATATCAAACAAACTGTAATAACGGTGACCCTCTTTTCTGTAACCTAAAAAAAGACATCTAGTTGTTACCTTTAGCTCGTGAGCTAACTTGAGCAGTTGCCTTTTAGCGGGCCCATCGCCTACTATTAATAGCTTAAGATTGGGCATTCTGGCCAACAGTCGGATACTCTGATCAATTCCTTTTCTTTCTGTAAGCAAAGCTGATACACCCAGCAACATTGAATCACCTTTAAATAGATTAATTCTTTTCAGGTCTTCGTCAGGAATGGTTGAGATAGCCTTGGTGTCAAGCTCTCTACCATTATAGATATATGTTAGCTTTTTATTGCTATACAAATTTCTATAGTACTCCTGCATATGCAGAGATAACGCTACGAGCTTATCATGTTTGGACAGCAAGTGACTCCATATCTTGGTAAACAGGTATGATACAATACTATTGTGCGTATTTTTCAGGTCCATCTCCACATAACTGTGTAATGTACTAACACACTTTCCGGTAATTTTTTTTCTATTTAAATATAAGAAAGCATCAGGCCTAAGCATGTGTGAATGTACAATGTCAAATTCTGAAAAATTAACACTATTAAAAAGACTGATTTTGATGGTGGGACATTCAAAATCTACTTCTTCAATTGAATCAAAATAGAATACTGTTATATCGGCCTTGTCTTTCAGAAAAGTTACTAAGTCTTTAGCAACTAGTATTGGTCCTTTATTAGCAAGGGATGGTAGAATGTATGCGATTTTCAAGTTGATAAGATTTGGAGTTATAGGCTAATAGTAATCCAATCAGGAAGAAGAAGTGGTACTCAGTAAGATTAAACAAAAACATACCAAACATCAAATATGCCAATACAAGCATGCCTAACCCTTTTTTGTTTAATTTATGCCAGATCACCATGAGAATTATTGTTAGCAAAATAAAGCCCAAAAGTCCTAGTTCTGCTAATATGTAGATAAATAGATTATGAGGGAAAGGAGTATGTTCTCCACCTTTGAAGTAGTTATAGAAATATTGCTCGTATCCACTAAGTCCTTTACCTGTCAAAGGAGAATCCAGCCACATATTTAAGCCCATTCTTTGCAGCCCCAAGCGGCCTGACATACTTAAATCTTGATTCAGGCTAAGGCGGTCTATAAACATTTGACTCAAATCCAATGCATAAACCAAGCCTATTGTTACTACAAGGGTAGAGATCAGGATAATAAGCACAGATGGCTTTATCAGCTTAAAGCCCATAATGTAAAAGAGAATTAAAGAATTAATAAGAATTCCACTTCTGGATAATGAGATAATGGTGAGGAACAACAATAGGAACAAATACTTCTTATCCAAAAATCTATAGGAAATAACCATTAACATGGATATAGTAAAGGCTACCATATTTTTGTCAGCATACAGGTAACTTACTTTCAAAGAACTATAAAGTGCCCAAACGTTTACATATTCCCGCGTACTAAAATAATATAACGAGTATATAGTATCCAGGATGATGGAAACAACAGCTAAGTAAAAGAAGAATTTTAATATGCGTAGTTGTAGTTCTGTATTAAGCCTGATAAAAAAAATATAACCAAGAATGCCTACTAAAAAAGACTTTAAGATGCGGGCATAATATTTTAGGAATATTACTTTATCAGGTACTTTAAATACCCCTATACCGACATAAAGTATTAATAACAGAATTATTGATAGCAGTGCTAAAGTTGAGATTCTAGCCTTTGCAGGATAGCGGTAAGTAAAAGCGATCAGTGTTCCTAAAAGTATAGAGATATCGGTTATCGCAATACCAAAAAATTTAGGGTTTTTAATAAATAGAGCACCAAAGCAAAGCAGAATCAATATAAAATAATTGCTGTTTAGCTTTAATGATCTGTTTCTAATATAAAAAGTTGATTCCAAAAGTTTTACATTAAACCAAAATACAAAGATAAAGTATTTATGCGGCTTACAGTTTTCTCATAGGGGAAAAATACCTACGGTAAATTTTATTTATGAAAGATAAGGGCGAGTCTGCAATAGTTTCAGAAGTATGCCTGCGTAGTACTTGCCAATAATATGTAAGCACATGGTTAAGGCTCTTTCCAAGAATCTCATCCTTTGCTTTTCTAACTTCAATATAACTATTGACCCAATTACCTGATGCACCGCCAGAGCGCATATTAGCTATAGTTTTATCTACATGTATAAACGAAACGTTAGATTTGTACAGCCTTAAAAGAAGGTGATAATCCATTGCAAGTCTATAGTCAGTACTGAAGGCGCCAAATCTATTATAAGTCTCTATATCGATAAATACTGTAGGATGGTTAATAGTCATTTCTATTGGAAGTAAGGCAGCGTTTGGCATTACATGCATCCCTTTACTACCGTCAGGGTTCCAGTACTGCATATTGCCATGGAGAACACATCCCGGCTTGTAATTTGCTACTACAGCTGCTATAGCATCTGGTTCGAGCCAATCATCTGCATTTAAAATGCCTACCAGTGTGCCGGTTGCCAACTCAATTCCTTTATTAAAAGCATCACTGATGCCTTTGTCTGGTTCACTTTTCCAGTATGCTATTTTATCTTCATACTTTCTGATGATTTCTAGAGTATTGTCCTTAGATCCTCCATCAACAATGATATATTCTATGTTGGTATAAGTCTGATTTAATACACTTAAAATAGTTTGCTCCAGAAACTGATCACCATTGTAAACAATCGTTACAACAGATACAAGAATCCTGTCTGTTAGCGTTTTATTTTCTTTATTTAAGCGGTAGCCTCCTTCGGGTGATTTATTCATTAGTTACAAGTAGATAAAGCGAAAGTAGATGTACAAATTTAGGAAGATCGACTTAAATGGGGTAGAATGATTAAAGCTGACGTTGAAAGCTATTACCTTTAAGTTTGTCCTACCCAATTTAAATTAATTAGAAGTTAGATTAAGACTAGATAATCCAAATCTTGTGCTGACGTTACTTAGATCCGGTTAAATAAGCAAGACTACGCCCTTTGTATAGATTCTGAAATTATATCGTTGTAAAGCCTGATATAATCGTGTACTATGATCTTAGAATCAAAAGATTTTAGCACTTTCTGGCGTGCATTAAAGCTTAATTCAGAATAGTCAGGATGAGATAATACCCAATCGATTCCTTTTGCTAGATCATTAGTATTGTAATTCGCTGCAAGATAGCCGTTGGATTGATGATCAACAATATCTAACAATCCTGTTGCTCCAAAGGCAACTACAGGTGTACCACAGCTTAGTGATTCAGACGCAGTTTGCCCAAAAGCCTCCTGTATACTAGGCACAACCATTACATCTGCTGCGCTGTAAAGAAGCTTTAGAGAAACATTATCATGTAAACTACCAATATAATTGGCCTTAAACTTAAAATCTGTTGGATTTTTGGGTTTACTGCTGCCGAAAATCAATAATTCTACATTATTGTTCTCTATTTTGTCTAGAGCTTCTATCAGTTGTTTAAAACCCTTGTTAACATCTTCCGTTCCGTTTTTTGCGCCAAATAGAACTAGCTTTCTGTCAGATGGGAGGTTTAATATTCTCCTTGCATTACCTTTTTCAACAGGCGAAAAAGTATCTGTGTCAAGTGGAATAGGTAGCGTTACTACTTTCCTGTTTTTGAATAATAAACTTTCAGAGGCGCATTTAGAGAGCCAGCGACTAGGGCCTGTAACAGTTAAATTTTTGATTTTGGAATAAGTCCTGCTCTTCCTGTCAAAAATGGCTTTACTTAAATCATTTTGTCTATCAGATCCTAAAACCGGACATGCACCACAACCCTGTATATACTTTTCGCAATCAAATCTCACATGACAACCTCCTGTAAAGGCCCAACTATCATGCAAAGACCAAACTATTGGTGCTTTGATTTGCGCTATTTCTTCTATGCTCATCATACCGTTGGCAATCCAATGCAGATGAACTATATCGGGGCCTAATGCATTAATTCTTTCTGCTACACCACTAAATGGCACCCACGAAGGTGAAAATGGTAAGCTGGCAGATGCATTATACTTTCTGGTTGGCAGCCTATCTAAAAATGGACGTAAAACAGCTGCAGCTTTTTGTAAATTAGTTTGAGGGCCTTGAATTGTAAAATCATCTCCAGACTTTGTTTGTACAAGCATTAAGCTATCTACATTTACCTCAAGTAGTGCTTGATGCAATCTAGAGGCAGCGCGAGCTGCGCCTCCCTGTGTATCTGAAGTGTTAACGTGTACTACTTTCATCTACTTACTTCTTCCCAGAAACGACGCGTTTTAACTTATTTATAACCCTAACTGGTACAGACTTACGATTAAATGCATTTCTGCAAAGCCAGGCATCATACCCATTATCTACAAATTTGCTCAAATCTACTTTAACCTCGTGTATTGGCAACCCATTATTGGCTGGGTCAAAATTAACTAGGTGTGTAGAGTCTTCACCGTACCCAATATTTGAGATCATATTGAGGTTGGGAGAAATAAAGCTTCCATTGTTTTTAAGGATCTGGAAAGAGAGTTGGTAATCCCAGGTATTTATTTCACCAGCGGCAGTTTTGCTAAACGATCTCTGGAAGTATCTTTTAGTATCTCTAGAAGCATTTTTAAGTTTGGGTAGGTCGTTAATAGTTCCAGTCCAACCTGCCATGCTTTTATCATAGTTTTGCCAAACACGGCGCCAGGTTGCCCATCCCCAGATTAAAGGGAAACTGATTAAAGATATGTTGTGAGCAATTTCGGGATTTACTGGACCACGATAGTCCCCGGTAATGCCATAAATGTTTTCGTGGTCTTTAAATTTTATCAAAGCTTCTTCAGCAAATGTAAAAAAGCTCTGGCTGGGCAAGCAATCATCTTCTAGAATGATTCCCATTTCTTCATGCTCAAATAACCACGATATGGCTCCACTTACTGCATTGCCGCAGCCTAGGTTTTGATCCCTGAAGAGCGTTTTAACCTCACATTTCCAGTCAACATTCTCTAATATAAATTCACGTACGGCCTGTACCTTTTTGTCTTCACCGGGTCTGCTCTCCCTGGGGCCGTCAGCGGCAACGTAAAGCCTGGTCGGCTTGGCTTCTCGTATGGCGCTAAATACCTCTTTGGTTGTACCTAAGCGATTAAAAACAATAAAAAGTACAGGGGTATTTAGGGCAGATGAGAGGGGTGAATTATAGTTGTTATTCATTAGAGATATTCTTTCAATTTAATGAAAGTTTAAAATTCAAGATTATCCTTAAATATATGCTCCTTTAAGGAGATATTTAAGAAAGCCGGAATAAAGTTCAAAAAGTATGAGTGCCTAAGTAAATAACAGGATGTAGTTCAACGAAAGACAAACATCGAAACAAATGCTCACTATATAAACAGTATCATTTGCTTTGAGGCTTCAAACTATTTTTTCTAGTACTACATTATCAGTTTGCTGGCACCAAGCGATTAATTAGAGGCGATGTTTTTATAAAATACAGTATTCGGAGTTTTACAGTAAAAAGCGTAGTTCTTTTCCTGCAAGTATAAGTTGATTTCAGAATTAAGTATGTCTTCTACTCTTGAATGGAGGATTTCGTCAAGTATGATCTCAGGTCTGTATTTATTCCAATCATTTGATTTTAAAACTTCTAAATCAAGTCCTTCTACATCAATAGATAGAAATGTGATTGCCTGATCGCCTTCTACATATTGATTCAATATTTCAGAGAGAGGCAACGTGGAAATCTCCTGCTTTCCTATAATTTTATAAGATGTATTCTTGTTTCTATCTTCTGATACATTTTCGCTAAAGCCGTTAAGCGCTGGCTCATCAAACATGTAATACAATAGAGATTTTTTTGATTGAGACACACCTAACTCCAGGTTAATATCTTTCGGCCTGATTTTATTGAACAATCGCATACTGTTAGGCATCGCATCAATATTAATACCGTTCCATCCTTTTTTATAAAATAGATAGGTATTAGAGAATCTTTTCGGATGATGGGCACCTACATCAACGTAGAAACCACTTTGGTAGAATTCAAAAATTCTTTCAAGTATGAGGTCCTCAGCTTCCTGAGAGTATGATATTCTGCCAAATCTTAAATCTTTGACTTTGCGAAATAATCGAAACGCTTTTTCAATCATTATAAAGTTAGTTTGTTTTCTTAAATGGTAATAAAGATCTTAAATACAAATATATTATTCCTCTTGTACTTTTAAACAAGAAGTTGCTAAAGAAAGAAGAGACAGCATATGAAACCAATGTCGCAAATGCCGCACCTTTTATGCCATAAGTTGGTATAAGTATAATATTTAATATAAGGTTTGTGGCTAATCCCAAAACAGTTCTGTAAAGTGATATACTTGACCGCCCTTCGAGCACCAGTTGCTGACTACTAGCAACTCCTATAAATACAAATATACTAGACCAAATATGTATATTTAAAACGGATACTGCATCTTGATACTGCTGCCCATATAGGATATTAATAATGTAATTGCTGAAGAACAGGATAGAAATGGATAATAAGATACTGATATAAATAAGAGTACTATAAAGTTTGATTAACCTATTACGGTATAAAAGTATATCATCTTTGCATTTAACCAGTGAAGGGAAAACAGAGTTGGAAATGACCATGGGCAAAATAAAAAACAGCTCAGTAACCCTGGCAGCTGCAGAGTAATTGCCAACAGCAAAAGACCCTAAATAGTTTTTTAGCATTATTTGATCCATTCTCATATACATAATAACAGTAAGCCCTGAAATGATCAAAGGCCAGCTGGTTTTTAGCAAAGTCTTTGCAACTACCAAATCCCACATCCAATCTTTTAAGTTTATTGCTAATTTTTTATTAGAATAAATTAACATTAGAATAGACGCTAGCCCTAAATCAAATACAATTGCTATTGCAAAGTATATGACCGGGAAATTATATATGATAAGGTATACTTTGAATATAGAAGAAAACAGGTAGGATAAATTCTTAATGATTACTGATATCCTTGATTTTAAGTGAGCCTGTAAATATAAATCGATAACATCTACTGCCTGAAAAATTAACCCGATGCTGAGCGCAGTTATAATAAGAAAGGAAAGTTGGTCTGTATTAAATTCAAGCATTAATGCTGTTAATACTGCCAATAAAATACCTACAACTGCTCCATACAAACGAAGCAAAAACCCTGTTCCAATTAGCTTATTCTCTGCAAAATCTTTGCTTACAAATTCTTTTACAAGAGTAGTATCTAACCCCAGATTTACTAGAGAGGAAAAAATAGCCACAAAAGCCTGTCCATAATTTAGTTTACCAAATTGTTCAGGCCCCAGATACCTTGCAATCCAGATACCGATAAATAGCCCTAAAACCATCTTAACACCTTTATCTAAAAGTAACCAGATAATGTTATTTAGGATCTTGCCTGAATTTGTGTTAATAAGCTTGAGAATCAATGAGGTCATTTAGGACGTGTACTTGCTGCGATAATCTAGCTGCAAATGTACAAATCAATATTGCTTTTTAAGCAGTTGATACAAGCTAATTAATTTGCGATATCCTTCAGCAAAACTAAAGAGTGTTTAATTGGGGCGGGAGCAGACTTTGTTTAGAATGAGTATCCTTGGTTAGTCTGTAGATAAAATATATAAAGATCAATATTTTGTAATTTAACTTTAACTTATCACAACTCCTATTGTGTAATAACAGCATGTTGAAAACCAAAAAGTTATGCTTTGCTTGGGAGCAGAGCCAGTACTTGAACTATATAGTAGTGTACAGAGATATTCGCACAATTATTTAGTTTATTTAAGAAAAAGGCTAGCCTGCCTAAAGCTTATTTAATTTAGTGCAATTGAATAAGTCTATTATTGCTTCTGAAACTTTAGCTGTATATTTGGCAAAAATTTAAAGCATGCAACAGTTAGAAGAGCAGGAGTTTAAGCAAATGTCAAAACACAAAGATGAGATTGACTTAACAATCGTTTTTAATTATTTAACACGCTTTTTCAAGAAGATTGGCGACAAAATTGCTTTTACTATCCATGCAGCTAAAGCAAACATGTTAGTAATGCTGTTATTTTTGGTTGTTGGTGCTGGTGTTGGTTATCTCCTGTATTATGTAACTAAACCATATTACACCTCATCCATGACTCTTGTGCTTTCAGAGATAAGGAATGAGTTTGTTGAAGACCAGTTGTTAAAACTTTCTGGTATGATTGAGGATAACAACTTTGAAGAAGTTGCTACCAGATTAGATGTGAGCGTAGTTACTGCCAGCCAGATCAAAAATATGAAGTTTACTAACCTGGACCAGGAAAGAATTTCAGAAGACAGTATACTTACAGGTTCGCCATTTAAGATAGAGTTGTCTTTGTATGATAATGAGGCATTTACTTCGATGGAGCCAGCTATAGCCAATTATCTTGAAAATAACCGTTATTTCTCTAAGCAGAAAAGAATAAAGCAGCGTCGGGTTGAAAGCATGATAAGCAAGCTTAAAAACGAAATTACCTCTCTTGATAGTATTAAAATGACTGTTACCTCTCCTCGAGGTCCTGTAAATGGATTTGTTTATGGCGAACCCATAGATCCCACTAACCTTTACAGAGAAGGTATAAGTATGTATAAGGAGCAAATACAAATGGAAGCAGAATTAGAGAGACTTGATAACATTCAAGTCGTGAATGGCTTCTCTCCTAGATTAAAACCAACAGGGCCTAATAAACTTAAGTATCTTTTTATAGGGGCAGCTGCCTTTTTCTTTATAGGGCTAATGTATGTTGTTAGAAAAGAGAATGCTTTACAAAGGCGTTTGATTTAATAACATAAAAAAACCGCTACCATTAACAGTAGCGGTTTTTTTATGCCTAATAACTTTATTCTTCCTTCCGCATCACCCAACTCAGGTTATACAGGTCTTTCCTTCTATCTTTTAGGTTTCTCACACTACCTGCAGTATTCAAATCCTTAAGTAAGTCCAAATCCAGGTCGGCAATAAGCGTCATCTCTGTATTTGGAGTGGCTTCTGCAACTACGGCATCGTGCGGGAAGGCGAAGTCGGAAGGGGAGAAGACAGCCGATTGAGAATACTGGATATCCATGTTCTCTACCTTTGGCAGGTTACCAACGCTACCCGTAATGGCTACATAGCATTCGTTTTCGATGGCACGTGCCTGGGCGCAACGGCGTACCCGCAGGTAAGCGTTTTTTGTATCTGTCCAGAATGGTACAAACAGGATCTTCATGTCCATATCCGAAAGCATACGTGCCAATTCCGGGAACTCTACATCATAGCAGATCAGGATACCTATTTTTCCGATGTCTGTGTCAAATATTTTAAGCTTGTGGCCTCCGCGCATACCCCAGTAATGAGACTCATCTGGTGTTACGTGTAGCTTATATTGTGCATCATAGGTGCCGTCACGGCGGCAGAGATAACTTACATTGTATAATTTGTTGTCATAATACTCCGGCATACTTCCGGCAATGATGTTAATGTTGTACGATAAAGCCATCTGCACCATTCGTTCACGAATCTCCTCGGTATACTCTGCCATACTTCTGATTGCCTCGGAAGGAGATTCTTCGTTAGCAAGGGCCATCAACGGAGCGTTAAAGAACTCCGGAAACACCACCATATCCGATTTATAAGAGCTAACCGTATCTACGAAGAATTCGATCTGCTGCATCATGTCGTCTAATGACTTAACGGCACGCATCTGCCATTGCACAATACCTATGCGCACAACGGTTTTCTTGCCTCCAATAAGCTTCTCTTTTTCCTCATAGTATACATTAATCCATTCCAGCAGCGTAGCATAGGCCCTGGAATCTCTGTCGTCTGGCAGGTAGCCTTTCAGAATTCGACGTACGTGGAATTCGTTACTTAGCTGAAAGGAGAGTACAGGGTCAGAAAGCTCTTTATTGCGAACCATCTCAATATACTTGGCTGGTGTTAGCTTGTCGGCGTAATTTTTATACCCTGGTATACGGCCTCCTGCAATAATGCCGCGCAGGTTTAGCTTTTCGCATATCTCTTTGCGGGCATCGTAAAGCCGGCGACCCAGGCGCAGGTTGCGGTAGTCGGGGTGTACGAACACATCTATGCCATAAAGGGTATCGCCTTCTGGGTCATGTGTCTTAAAAGAGCCTTTGTCAATTATCTGGTCGTAAGTGTGCTTATCGCCATACTCATCGTAGTCAATAATAAGACTTAGAGCAGCTGCAATTACAATTCCGTTGTCTTCGATACAGATCTGGCCTTCAGGGAATTTCTTTAGCAGGTTAGAGAACTCTTTTCTGGTCCAGGCGCCATCTATGTTAGAGTACACCAGGTCCATAATGTTTTTTACTTCTTTGTAGTCCTTCAGTTCAAGCTGGCGCAGCAAAAGCCTGTGCTCAAAACTGGTTTCGTTTCTTTCGCTCATGTGTGTTTATCGTCGCAATTTATACTTGCTACTAATATACGTGTAGTAAGTATGGTTTTGATATAATGTAACTAAAGTACAAGTATGTACTATAACTTTTAAAGTGTAAATAAACAAAGAAGCGCAGTTGGTTTACCGCGCTTCTTTAATATAAGCTGATAAGCTATACTTCTATTTCAGGAATTTCGCCTTCTACAATCAGGTTGCCTTCTGTAGCGGCTTTGATATCTTCTACTGACACACTAGGTGCGCGCTCCAACAGTTTAAAACCGCCATCTACTACCTCCAGCACAGCCAGGTCGGTTACGATCTTTCTAACGCACTTTAAGCCTGTAATAGGTAAGCAGCATTCCTTTAATAGTTTAGATGAACCGTCACGTGCGGTGTGCTGCATGGCTACAATAATGTTTTTTGCAGATGCCACCAGGTCCATAGCACCACCCATGCCCTTTACCATTTTTCCGGGTATTTTCCAGTTCGCTATGTCACCGTCTTCCGACACTTCCATAGCACCTAGTATGGTAAGGTCCACGTGTTCGCCACGGATCATGCCAAAGCTATCGGCTGAGCTGAAAATAGAAGATCCGGGAAGTGTGGTTATTGTTTGTTTTCCGGCGTTAATCATATCCGCATCAACTTGATCTTCGGTAGGGAAGGGGCCCATACCCAATAGGCCGTTCTCCGACTGCAACACCACTTCAATGCCTTCCGGTATGTAGTTTGCCACCAGCGTTGGTATACCTATGCCCAGGTTAACGTACATGCCGTTCTTAACTTCTTTTGATATTCGCTTTGCTATCTGATTTTTATCTAAAGCCATTTTGTTCTGATTTAAGCCTGTCTTACTGTACGCTGTTCGATACGCTTTTCATACTTTTCACCCTGGAAGATGCGTTGCACGTAAATGCCCGGAGTATGGATCATGTTCGGATCAAGTTCGCCGGCCGGCACAAGTTCTTCTACCTCTGCCACGGTAATTTTTCCGGCTGTAGCCATCATGGGGTTAAAATTGCGAGCAGTGCCTTTATAGATCAGGTTGCCGGCGGTGTCGCCTTTCCAGGCCTTCACGAAAGCAAAATCTGCCTTTAGCCATTCTTCCATCAGGTACATTTTACCGTTGAACTCACGGCTCTCTTTGCCTTCGCCAACCTCGGTACCGTAACCGGCAGGAGTAAAGAAAGCAGGAATGCCAGCACCGCCTGCACGTATGCGCTCTGCCAATGTACCCTGAGGTAATAGCTCAACTTCCAATTCACCGGAAAGTAATTGGCGCTCGAACTCAGCGTTCTCGCCTACATAACTTGATATCATCTTCTTAACCTGACGCTTTTGCAACAGCAGGCCTATACCAAAGTCGTCAACGCCGGCATTGTTCGAAATACACGTTAGGTCTTTTACACCAAGTCTGAGTAGCTCCTGTATGGAATTTTCTGGAATGCCGCACAAACCGAAGCCACCGAGCATAAAAGTCATACCATCCTGCACGCCTTGCAGCGCCTCCTGTGCATTTTTAACAGTTTTATTTATCATAGGTTGAATAATGTGTTAATGAGTTAATGTGCTGATGTATAAAAAAGTATTCGCACTTATACTTGTGCTTTCACATTTACACACATTAACCTTCAAATTTTACATTGGGTAATTTAGATAGAAAAAAAGCCATATACAATGTATGGCTTTTCGTTTTTGTATGAAATAAGTTTTAATCCAGGTGAAAAGTGTCTTAACTGTGATGAGTATGATAAGTGTGAATGAAGCATGAATTCAGTGCTTTAAATAAAGTGAACAGACTCTGAAATTTAACGTGTGAAATCATGTATCTCAACCATATCCTGTAATTCATGCTTTAGTTATGATTAAAGACCAATACTTATACTCTGCCGAAACCACGAAAATCATTGGTTGTGCCATGGAGGTGCATAAAGCTTTAGGCAACGGATTTCAGGAGGTTATATATCAGCGGTCTCTGGAGTACGAAATGGAAGAGCAGGGGTTAGATTTTGCAAGAGAAGTGGAGATACCTGTAATTTATAAGCAAAATCAGGTTGGCATCCGGCGTGTAGATTTTTTTAGTTGGTAGTAATATCGTGGTAGAGCTAAAAGCACTCATACAGCTAGAACCCGTATACCTGGCCCAGGCAATAAACTATCTCAAAGCATTTAACCTACCCATTGGTCTCCTGATAAATTTTGGTAATACGAAACTCCAATTCCACAGGCTAAACAATAAGAAATTTCGCCCCTGACTGTGATGGATGTGATAAACGCGGATAATGATGAAAACCCATATTTATGTTTATCACATCAATCAAATAAATCACAGTTCAGACAATATGCAGTACTTTTCTGGCATCTTCCTCATCTCTTGCAAGCTGTGATTTTAATTCTTCCAGCCCGCCAAACATCTTTTCGTTACGGAGGTGCTCTACAAACTCAACCGTTATACT
Source organism: Pontibacter aydingkolensis (assembly GCF_019443125.1). GTDB lineage: Bacteria > Bacteroidota > Bacteroidia > Cytophagales > Hymenobacteraceae > Pontibacter > Pontibacter aydingkolensis. The sequence goes on from NZ_JAHYXK010000025.1 coordinate 17,133, forward strand.
TTTACCGTAAATATCTGAGCCAAAATCTATAATATGTACTTCCAGTGTAAGGTTCTTGCCGGACACAGTTGGTCGCACCCCGATGTTCATCATGGCAGGGTAGCGCGTTCCTTCTACATGGGCCCATACAGCGTAAACACCATTGGCCGGTATTAACTTAGGAGCTGGAGGAATGGCCAGGTTGGCTGTAGGGTAACTTATGGTTCTTCCTATTTTATCGCCTTCAACAACCTCAGAGGTTATAGTGTACCTGCGGCCTAAGTATAAACTGGCCGTTTCTATGTCGCCGTTCTCCAGAGCTTTGCGTATTTTGGTAGAGCTTACACCTACATCATCTATGTCCTGGCGTGGTATTTCTTCTACCTCAAACCCGTATTGCTGCGAACGTGCTTTCAGGTTCTCGAAGCTGCCTTCTCGGTTCTTGCCAAACCTGTGGTCGTAGCCAATTACCAGCAGCTTTGTATTTAGTGCTTTAACAAGTATATCTGTAATAAAAGTGCGGGAGCTGGTGCGTGAGAATTCTTTCGTGAACGGGATGATCAGCAAATAATCAATGCCAAAACTCTCCAACTGTTCAATTCTTTCTTCGATAGTAGAAAGAAGCTTTAGTTTATTGTCGTCCGGGAAAAGGACCAGGCGGGGGTGAGGCCAGAACGTGATTACCACACTTTGCCCATTCTTTTCTTTGGCGCGCTCGATTACGCGTTTAAGTATTTTCTGGTGGCCAATATGCACGCCATCGAATGTTCCGCTGGTAACAACGGGAAAACTCAGGTGAGGGAATGCCGCAATATCACGAATTACTTCCATTCGCTTCCAGCTGCTTTCTTCTGATCTCCTGAATATCTTCTATGGTAAGGGCGTCCTCCAGTTTGTACTCACCGATGCGTGTGCGTACCAGGGAGGAGAGGTGTGCACCACAACCGAGTTTCTGACCCAGGTCGTGTGCTAGGCTTCTGATGTAGGTGCCTTTGGTACACACTACCCTGAAATGGATCTCCGCGCCTTCTATAGCTGTAACGTCAAACGCTTTAATAGTAATTGTGCGTGGCTTTAGCTCTGCCGACTTGCCTTTGCGGGCAAGGTCGTAAGCACGTTTGCCGTCTACCATTACAGCCGAGTAAATAGGAGGGATCTGTTCTATTGTTCCTACAAAAGACTGGGCTTCTGCCTTTATTTCGTCTGCTGTCAGGTGGCTTATATCGCAGGTTTCAGTTACCTCTGTTTCGCGGTCGTAAGAGGGGGTTATCTCTCCAAGGCGTATGGTGCCGGTATACTCTTTCTCCTGAGCCTGTATCTCATCAATGCGCTTGGTAAATTTACCGGTACAAAGTATAAGCAAGCCGGAAGCCAGGGGGTCTAAGGTACCAGCATGGCCTACTTTTTTAACCCGGATGGTGTTCCGTACTTTCTTTACCACATCAAACGAAGTCCAGTCTAGTGGCTTATTGATGAGCAGTATTTCGCCAGCGGCAAAATCGTATTCCATAGTTATACTCTTAAGTCAACGCCCATGGCAAGCAATGCAAGTATAGCTATGCCAAGCGCAATTCTATAGTAACCAAACAACTTAAAGCCATACTTTGTCAGAAAGCTGATGAAGAAACTGATCGCCAGCATAGCCACAATAAAGGCCACAAAGTTACCGATCAGCAAAAGCTGCAAATCATCGGATGTAATTACCTCAAAGCTGTTTGTTATTTTAACGATGTCAAAGGCGATTAGGTCAGACAATTCCAAGCCCAACAGGTCTGTTAGCAATTTATAAGTTGCAGCTGCCAGCATAGTTGGCACAGCCAGAAAGAAAGAGAACTCTGCAGCAGTTTTTCTGTCGATGCCTTGCGCCATACCACCAATAATTGAAGCAGCAGACCTGGAAACGCCCGGTATCATGGCGAGGCACTGGGCCAAACCGATCAGGAAAGCGTTTTTGTAGTTTACCCTGTCTTTATTAGCATTGCTAAACCATTTATCCACGAACAAGAGCACAACACCGCCAATTACCAGCATAACTGCCGTTATAGCCACGCTTTCCAGCATCGCATCAATGGCATCGTTAAAGGCAAAGCCCAGTACTGCTGCGGGTATAAAGGCAATAAAAAGCTTAAAATAGAAATCAAGCCCCTGCACAAACCTGCGCCAGTACAGCACCACTACCGAAAGTATGGCACCAAACTGTATGTTTACTGTGAAAATTTTGGTTATCGGCAACTCGTTAATGCCCATCAGGCTGGAGGCGATAATCATGTGTCCGGTGGACGAAATAGGTAAGAACTCGGTAAGCCCTTCAACAATGGCTAAAATAATAGCCTGCCAAATACTCATTTATTTGTGCGTTTTATCCTTAACCATGATAGCAAAAAGCTCAATAATAAAGCCTGCCATTACTACAATCGGGCCAAGTGTAATGCCCATAAAGCCTAAACCGTAATCCTGGTTGTCCAGCGTCATGATAAAGAAGCCAATAATAAGCACCAGTATGCCAATCAGCATAAGTGTGTAGTTCTTTTTGCCAAAGGCCAGTCTGTCTTTATTTTCTTCCATGGTTAGTATAGTTCATCTAAAGATAAGCGAAGGTATTTTCGTACGGCTCTGTATGAGCTCATAAAACCTATAATAATGCCGATGATGACTAACGCACCCATCAGCAGGTAGGTTTGCTCGTCGTTGCGCAAAATTTTAAGTTCTTCAACCTCGTGGTAGGCGTACTGCATCAGGGCAAACAACATAACTGAGGCAACAATGCCGCTGATCATACCCTGCCAGGTAGCGCGGTTTAGGAACGGACGCTGTATAAAAAAGGAGGTGGCACCTACCAGCTGCATGCTCCGAATCAGGAAACGCTGCGAGAACAGGGCCAGCTTTACAGTATTGTTGATAAGGATGATTACCACCAGTATAAGTATAATCGCAAAACCAAGCAGCACAATGCTGATTTTCTCGATGTTGGAGTTGATAGACTCGATCAGGCTCTCTACATACTGCACTTCGTACACGCCGCTTACATCCTGCAGATCCAGTTTTATACTTTTAAGCTCCGGCGAGCTGGAGTGTTCTGCATCAATGTTAAGCACATAGGCATCGCGAAGGGGGTTCTCTCCCAGAAACTCCATAAAGTCTTCACCTGTCTCATCCAGAAATGCCTTGGCGCCTTCTTCTTTGGAGATAAAGCGTACCTGAGCTGTGTCGTTTCTATAGGCGACGTATTCTTTGGCGGCAAAGGTTTTCTGTAGTCGGGTAAGCTGTACTTCTGTAAGGTTACGGTCCAGGTAAACCTGCATTTCTATACTTTCCTTTACCTTTTCCGAAAGCTTACCGGCATGGATCAGCAACAACCCAAACAGGCCGATCACAAAAAGGGCAAGTGATATGCTGAACACCACCATCAGGTGTGGGTAACTTCCGAGTTTCTTTTTCTTGATGTGTCTGATATTTTTTGCCATACTACGTGCTTCCTCACAAAAATAGAAATATTATTTAGAAATGTAGTGGCAAAGCGCCTTCTTAAGCAAAAAGCCCGGATTTATACTTTCCGGGCCTTTTATACTTATAAATTTAATCGTGGGTCTGAGTCGAGTATGATGAGTTCCCGCTGCAGTTCGCGCTCTTGCTGCCTTCGTTCGCGGCGGTTACTGCCAAATAGCTCCTCCAGCGTGTCGAATCGCTTGGTGTGCAGCAAGCTAAGCCTTTGCCGCGACGATACCGATGTTCTGTTATCAAAGTATGACCTTGGAGTTGTACTGTACTCCAGCCTTAACCTGAGCTCCCCGGACTGTGTTATATAATATTCCAGGAACCAGTCTCCGATGTAGTTATTGTTGGCAGTTGCCCCGTTTATATCGTTGTTGCCAAAGCCCGTCTGGTTTGTAACCCGTAGCCTGCCCTCAAAAAAAGTATAGCTCAAACGCAACTGCAAAACCGATAACGACTCCTGATTTATACCTGTAAGCCCGATGTCAATTTCCAGGTTACTGTCTATGCTGCTCAGGAATGTGTTGAGTTGGCCAGATAGCAGGCTGCCTAAACTACCGCCAACGGCAGTTGCGCCGGCCCCGCTTTCCAGCGTTAAAGAGCCTGGTTGTGTTAACCTTTGGAGTACGAGTAAGCTAAATACCTGTCTGTTAAGTTCTGCTTCGTCGTTTTTAATGTTGTTAACGATGTACGATGCATCGCTGCTTTGCTCTGTTCTCAGGCCTAGGTTAACCTGTGGTGTTAACAATGGTCCGGTTAGGCCAATTTCTACTGTAACCGGCTCACGCCTGCCTACACTCGCTGAAGGGGTGAGGGGCTCAAGCGACACTAACTGGGTGTATTCTGCTGAAAGGTTCATGACACCGGCTGTGGGGTCGCCGTTCCAGGAAATGGTACCGCCGGGCACAATCTTGAATTCGCGGCTTACCAGGCCCTCCAGCAGGTTCAGGTTGTAGGCACCGTTGGTTATCTCGAAAGTGCCGTACATATTAAACTCTCCTCGGGTATCTATGGTCATTTGTATATCGCCGTTGCCTGTACCGCGAATCACATCACCTGTTGTCCTGTCTATGATAATTTCAAAGTATGCGTCGTCGGTTACATCCAGGTTAAAGTCCAGGTTAATACCCGACAGATCCACGCGTTGGTCTTCTGCAGCTATGCCCAGCCCGGTAGTGTCTGCACCGGACTTTTCTACAAACCGGATAAAATCTTTGCGGGCCACATCTGTCTGGTAATCCAGGGGAAGTACGATTCGTGTATTCTCGTTGCTGGTGGCATTAACCTTTACCTGAAGGTTATCGGTAGGGCCCAGCACGCTTGCCGAGCCTGAGGCAAAGGCTGTACCGTAGAAGAGTTCATTTTGCTCCTCTGTGGTATTCAGAATCATAAAATTGCGGTAGCGGGCCTCAATATCAAGTACCATGTCTTGGAAACCGTCGTGTGCGATACCGCCTGACACTGTGGCGCGGTTCCCGAAAATATCGCGTAGCTGCGCATTACGGAAGCTGATGCTGTTGGCGTCGAGGTAAATCCTGTCGGAGAAAGTATAAGTGGTGTTCAGGTAATCAAATTTAAACTGGCCTTTCGTTACCATTACAGATCCTTTCAGAATTGGATAATCGAGACGGCCCAGCACGCGGATGCGGCCTTCCATTTCTCCTTCCAGATCTGACATAATGCCTTTAAGTATAGGCTCCACCAGTTTCAGGTTGGTCTGGTCCAGCACAGCCAGCAGGTCCAGTTGATCATCTTCGACAAGCGGGTTGTAGTTTCCGGTTACAGTAAGCACTTTTTTATTATTGCGCTCAATCCCCAGGTCCACCACAGCTTGTTTCAGCCTGTTGTTCCAGTTTGTATTGCCCAGCACATGGCCAATGTATACTTCGTCCAGGTAAAAGGAGTCAACGCGCATACTGCCATCAAACTTCGTGTCGTCGTATACATCCTGTGCGGTTACCTGGCCGGTTAATTTGCCGGCAATTGGCATAGTCAGGAGCGGGTTCAGGTTGCGTAGGTCAAAGTTGTCCACGTTAACTATAAACCTGCTGTCCGGTGCTTCTGATATCTCACCTTCGGCCCGGATAACCTGGTCTTTATTAAGTATAGAGAAGTTTTCGAATACCAGCTTCCTGCCCGCCTCGCTTATATATAAGGTGTTGCCGGGGTTAAATGCCCAGGAGTTTTTCTGCAGTGTGATGTCAGACCTGTCGAAAACGATCTGGATCTGGTCCTGTAAAAAGTTAAGGTCTCCTGTAATAGAGGCGCGGTTGTTTTGCTCCGGCTGCCTGATGCTGGTAGAAAAATCAATATTTCGTTCGCTCCAGATACCCTCCAGGTAAAAGTCCTGTGTCTGACCTATACCTGGCAGTTGCTGCGTTTTGGATGTAAAGAGTGCCGATGCCAACACATCCGGGTTATACTGGATTTTGGAAGTGTTAAGCTCTATTTCGTTTCCGTACAGTTCGTAGTCTTTGTAAAGTACAGTGTCAACAGAAGTATATAGCGTCAGGATTACTGTATTCTCGTGCCTTAAGGTGCCTTCTATGTTTGTTGCTGTTGATATGCTAAGGTCTGGTACAAAAAGATTGAGTAGCGGCTGAGGCCTTTTTAAGTTGATATTATAAGTTAGTGCATACTCTTCGCTGGGTTGCCTTGACCTCCGGGCATAGTAAGCATTGGTGGCAGCATCGTTGCTTTCAAAATTTAAAGTATACTCATGCACTAGTGTTTTCAGATCCTCTATTAGCGTGGTGTAATCAAAGTTGCCATTTATTTTAAGGGCAAGTAGGTCAGAGTTCAAGTTCAGACTGCGCTGGCCGTTTACAATTTCAGAGTCTACAGAGATGGTGTCCAACGCAAGTTCCTTTCCTTTATAACTAATGTAGGCGCTGTCAAGCTGTGCTGTACCCACAAAGGCATCTAACTGCAGGCCTTTAAAATTAAGGTTGGCGTTTGCCCTGATGGAGAAAGGAACATCCGACAAGCCTAGCGCTTGAAGGTCAACACGGCGCAGGTCTGCCACCATGTTAAAGGCTTGCTCTTGTTTTGCCAGATCCACTTCGCCGTTTGCAGAAAAGATCAGGTTCGGATCGTTTACGGATACCTTTCCAACAAATGTCTGGCCGCTGAGTGTGCCGTCTGCTATAATGTTCTGGTAATCATAGCCCAGCACCTGCACCTGGTTAATTCTGGCATCCATTTTAATGTTGGCATCCTGAAGTGTAAAGCCAGAACCCTCCAAACGCCCACTCATCGAAATGGTCTTGATCTTATCCTCGATTGCCAGCAAACGACCCAGGTTAAAGCTGTTGGTGGTCAGGAAACCGCTATAAGATGAGCGTCTTGTGTTGTCATCTATCTTCAGGTTAATGTCTGACTGGAGGTTGCCAAGCGCTGTCGAGAAATTGCCATTGGATACAAAGTCGTTGTAAAAGCCCAGAAAGCGGCCATCTAACCTTACAGTACCAAGCCGAGCAGCAATGTCGTAAGCATCCTTTGGTAAAAACCGTTTTAAGTCGCGGGCATTGATGGTGGAGGACTTCAGGCGCATGTTGGTAAACGTTTCCTTAAAATTTGGCAGGCCGTCGGCACTTATACTTCCTATTATGCGTGTATCCTCACCGTACTCCAGGTCAACATCTGTTGCGTTAAAGTTTTTTACCTTGCCCTTAAAGTCTACAGAGTTTACAAGTACAACCTCGTTTTCATACTCTTTTATTTGAGGCGCAAAAACAACAATATCTTTAAAGTATACTTCGGAGTCCTGAAGCCGAACGGTCATGTTTATACTATCGTTGAACTCGGTGAAATTTCCGAACTCCCCATAATCGAAGCGTATAAAATCTTTCAGGTTGCTGTCGTTTACCTGCAGGTCCAGTTTATCCCATTCCCAGAAGGTAGGGGCATACGTCATGCGGGTATCCAGATTGTGAAGCTTTGTGTTAGAGCGGGTCTCTGTGGTTGAGAAGTTGGTGATGTTTGCCTTAAGCGTATCCTCCAGTTGCAATTCGTTAAACCTGCCATTTATATTCTCGAAGGTCATATGAAAATAGTCCATGCCTTCTGCAGCTGGAGCTTTCCGGAAATCGTCGTAAATAAAGCGGCCATTGTTCAGTACCAGTTCATCGAGGGTAAAGTAAAAGGGCTCCGATGGCTTAGTGGTGTCTTTTACAAACAAATCGCCGAGGGCGGAGATAAAACGACTGATGTTAAGTGAGTCTGTTTTCTCGTAAACTATCAGACTGGCACGGGGCTGGTCCAGGGTTAAGGTACCTATATGTAAAGTATTGGGGTTAAATACAGACCAGGTATCTATTTCTGCCTCGGCTCTGCCAATATAAAACAGCTCATTGTTGCGGTAATCTTTTACCAGTACATCCTCCAGCACCACATTACTGAAAAAAAAGATATCAACGCTGCCAATACTTACCTCGTGGCCCAGTCGATCGGAAAAGTATGCTGCTACCTTTTGTACTATACGGGTTTGGACTCCCGGGAAGCGAATAGCCACAAAAACACCCGCAAACAGCAATAAAAGGAACAGGATTAGCCCTAAAACTATTTTTAGAATAGCTTTTCCTATAACTTTGGGGTAATTTGTTGACTGTTCTTTTTCCAAAAGATGATTGAACCTACGATTTTAGCTATCGAATCTTCCTGCGACGATACCTCTGCCGCTGTTATTCGCGGTGGAAAGGTGCTGTCTAATATAGTTACAACGCAGGCTGTGCACGTGCAGTATGGCGGTGTTGTGCCTGAATTAGCTTCCAGAGCACACCAGCAGAACATCATACCTGTGGTACACGAGGCCTTGCGTACAGCAAATGTAAATAAAAGTGAGTTAAATGCAGTTGCTTTTACGCGTGGCCCCGGCCTTTTAGGCGCTTTGCTTGTTGGCTGCTCTTTTGCCAAGTCGTTTGCGATGGGCCTGGGTATACCTTTAATTGAGGTAAACCACATGCAGGCGCACATTCTGGCTCACTTTATCGAAGATCCTAAACCGCAATTTCCGTTCCTGTGTTTAACGGTAAGCGGCGGCCATACGCAAATAGTTTTGGTCAAAGACCACCTGGACATGGAAATAATCGGACAGACAACCGATGATGCCGTGGGAGAGGCCTTTGACAAAACTGCCAAGATGCTGGGGCTACCTTACCCTGGCGGACCTATGCTGGATAAAAAGGCCGCACTGGGTAACCCGGATGCTTTCCAGTTTCCGGTAGGTAACATGCCGGAGTATAGTTTCTCGTTCAGTGGCATTAAAACTTCGGTTCTATACTTTCTGCGCGACAGGGTTAAGGAGAACCCGAACTTTGTGGAGGAGAACATCAACGATATCTGCGCCAGCGTACAGAAGACCCTGATCAAAACTTTGCTGAAAAAGCTGAAACTGGCAGCTAAAGACTTAGGCATAAATGAGATCGCCATTGCTGGAGGAGTGTCGGCAAACTCAGGGCTGCGCCAAACCTTGCAGGATTATGCCGTAAAGTATAAATGGAACGTATACATCCCGGCTTTCCAGTACTGCACCGACAACGCCGCCATGATTGCTATGGCTGCTCATTTCCAGTACCTGAAAGGCGATTTTACAGACCAGTATGTGAGTCCGGAGCCGAGGCTTAAGTTTTGACCGGTGATTGAAGGGGTTAGACTGATTAAGTAAGATGGTCTGTACCGTGGATCAATGATGTTTTGATTGATTTACTTTGATAAGGAAGTATGAGGTTGAAATGGATTAAGGTGCTGATTTGTGTTCTGTGTTTGGTTACGCTGTTAAGTGCTTTTGCTATTTTAAACATAATGGTGAGTATAAAGTATGAAACAGAAAGTACTGGAGGGTGTATTTCAGTCGTTTCAGGTAATAATTTGTGTGCAGCCTTAAGTTCTGCTAAACTTATTGCGACAATATCGTTTGTAGTTGCAACTCTACTTATGGTGGCTAGAAGTTTTCAACCAAATTCATACTTAATCTATTAAATCACTTTTAATCTGTGGTTAAGACGAACAACGATCAACGATCAACGAACATCCAACCCGGCGACACCCGTACCTACATAAAACGTGTAACTGCAGGTGATTTTGCGCGCTTTGATGATGGCTTGGTGCATGCGGTTTGCTCTACGTTTTCGCTGGCACAGGCAGCAGAATGGGCTGGCAGGTTGTTTGTGCTGGAGATGAAAGCAGAGGATGAAGAAGGGATAGGTACCTGTCTGGAGATCAATCATAAATCGCCTGCCTTTGAAGGTGAAAGTATAACCATTGTAGCTACTCTGGAGAAGTATGATGGGTATGAAGTGATCTGCAGTTACAAAGCCACCGTGGGAGACAGGATAGTAGCAGAAGGGCAGACGGGGCAGAAGATTTTGAAGAAAGAAAAATTAGCCAGAATTTTGGCGCCGAAGAAAGTATAAATGGCAAAAGATAAAGACAGAATTCAGAAACACGTTAACATCGTAAACCGCAAGGCTTCCTTTGAATACCAGTTCCTGGATAAGTATACCGCTGGCATTATGCTGAAGGGTACTGAAATAAAATCTATCCGCGAAGGCAAGGTAAATATGCAAGATGGCTATGCAGTATTCACGAACAGTGAATTGTGGCTGCATAACCTGCACATTTCTACTTACACCGAAGGTACCCACTACAACCACGAGCCGATGCGCCCCCGAAAGTTGCTTTTAAACAAGCGGGAACTGCGCAAACTGGAGTCAGGGGCAGAGGAGCAGGGTGTTACCATTATACCTACACGTATCTTTGTTAACGATCGTGGCTTTGCTAAAGTAGAGGTTGCACTGGCACGTGGTAAAAAGCTGTACGACAAGCGACAAGATATCAAAGAAAAGGATGTGAAACGCGAAATGGACAGGGCAGGATATTAAACTGATTTTGAATGAGTGATTGAGTGGATGAGTGAGTTATTCTTGGTTTAGTCTGTAATTTTATGATTGATCTAAGTAATCCAGTGTTAATTTATTTATCCATTTTTTACAATCATTAATTCGAAAAACATTCACTCAATCGCTCATTAACTAATTCATATTGAAAAAAGGTGGAATACGGAATTTGTTTGCTTAGCCTGGTGCCAATGCGTGCCGAGACATCTGATAAGGCTGAAATAGTGACCCAGATGCTTTTTGGAGAGTGCTATGATTTAGTGGCCAGAGATGGTAACTGGGTGCGCGTGAAGCTGGCTACAGATGGTTATGAAGGATGGATCGACCATAAGCAGCATAACCCGGTTACAAGTTCTTACTACCAGGAGTGGGCAAGTACAAAGCACCCCAGGGTAATGGACCTCGTACAGGTGGTTACAGGCAACGATACGCGCATTCCGATAGGTATTGGTAGTTACCTTCCTTTTTTTGATGGCATGAGCATCCGTGTGAACGATGAGACCATGGTTTATAATGGCCGGGCTTCCAATTCAACGGCATCAGCCACAACAGCTCAGTTAGTTAAAATAGCCTCTAACTTTATCAAAGCGCCATACTTGTGGGGTGGCAAATCGATATTTGGAATAGACTGTTCAGGCTTTACACAGCAGGTTTTCGGCATTTGCGGTTATCAACTGCCACGAGATGCTTATCAGCAGGTGTCGCATGGCGAGGAGGTGCATTTTGTTACACAGGCCCAACCCGGCGATCTGGCCTATTTCTCGAATGATGAGGGCCGCATAATCCATGTGGGCATAGTGCTGGAGGGGCAAACCATTATGCACGCACACGGTGAGGTGCGGATCGATACCTTGGATCATAATGGAATTTACAACGCCGAGAGAAAACGATATTCCCATAACCTGCGAATAATCAAGCGTATAACTTTCTAAAGGTTAATATTTTTCTCAAAACTTATACTCTGTCTTTGTGGTTTTTTCCGTAAAAGCTTTTTGTAAGCTACGGAAGCTGCCATGAAAGATAAAGTACTCATCCTTAACCAAGATTTTAGTGCCATAGCAGTCTGCTCTGTGCACAAGGCTTTTCTGCTCGTTTATCTCGATAAAGCCGAGATGGTGTCTAAGTCAAAAGATGCCTTTCTACGTACCATTAGCCATGCTTACCCTGTTCCCTCTGTAATCAGGCTGCAGAACTATGTGCGGGTGCCATACTATGGTATAGCATTGAGCCGGCACAACGTATTGCGCCGCGATAACTACAGCTGCCAGTACTGCGGCTCAGTTAAGAACCTTACATTAGATCACTTGCTGCCACGCTCCAGGGGAGGGGAGACCAACTGGCTGAATCTGGTAACGGCGTGCATGCGTTGCAACACCCGCAAAGGCGACCGCACTCCCGAAGAGGCAGGACTTAAACTGCACCGTAAACCCATCAAACCATCCCTTCAATATTTCCTTAAACTACATCTCAATTCCTTTAACCAGGACTGGGGAAATTACCTGGGAGTGGCTAAGGAATTGAATTAAGTTAATGCTAAAATATTTAGTTTGCTCTATATAAGTATAGGGTAATCAGGATGTAAAGTTAATCTGGATAAGGTGTAGATAGAAGTATAAAGTATAACTGTGTGATTTAAGGCTCATACCTCAGTTGTTGCTGTTGCTTTTACTGCCCCCCTTGTTATCTGGCACTATCTGTACTATACTTATGAGAAGTCTGGGTTCCAGATTTAATGCTTTAACCAACCTGCCTCTCTTCGTCTAAGGCAGGTAGATTTACTAATTTCTGAATTCCCCTCTTGAGAGCAGGATCGTTTCATTCTGGCAAATTCTATACTTATGGCGCGAGCGTCTTCGTTCGTGACCGGCTATAGTTTGGGCCTCTGGCCCAGTTGAGTTACAAACTCAACACCATCACAAACCACAAGTTTAAAACTTACGGCAGAATTTTAGAGAATGAAACGGCCCTGCTCTTTAGAGGGGCAGGGGTGTGTTTTTGCTCTGTCGCGCCAGCTTAATCTCCCTTCTACCAAGATCCCCCAGAACAAGTCCGGGATGTGCCACTTTCAGGATGACAAAAGGAGAGGAATAGGAAATGTTCTGTAGGGACAGGTCGCGACCTGCTGCTACAAAAGAGTATAGGCATAAAGAATAACTATAAGTCCTGATGACCTCACAGTGTCTTAAAGACCTTTGAGAGTCTGCACCGGTAATTGTTGTTTCATAGTTAACTAAACAGTCACAGGTGTACAAGACACTGTGAGGTTTCTGTCATCTTCACAACTAATCTTCTGTTTTATACTTAAATAATCTTCCTCTTATCATAAATTATACTTGCAAATGTGGTTTATGGTAGTTTTTTATAAGAGATTTTATTACTTTTGCACCTCATTCAAGTGAGTGGCCCTGAAACACTTCGGGGAAATGTATAACCTAAACCAAATCAGCGGATTGCTCTACGCTGGTGGCTACTCCAGAGCAATACAACAATATGAGTAATTCTCCAGAAAATTTCGATTGGGACAAGTTTGAGTCTCAAGGTTTCGGCGGCGGCTACAGCAAAGAAGAAAAAGCCGAAATGGAAAAAATGTATGACGACACTCTGACTACCGTACAGGAGCAGGAGGTTGTTAAAGGAACAGTTGTTGGTATCACTGATCGTGACGTGATCCTTAACATCGGTTTCAAATCTGACGGCTTGGTTCCGGTTTCAGAATTCAGAGATCTACCTGAACTGAAAGTAGGCGACGAAGTTGAAGTATTTATTGAAGACCAGGAAGATCCAAACGGTCAGCTTATCTTGTCTCGCAAGAAAGCGAAAATCGTTTCTGCTTGGGCTAGCATCTACGATGCACTTGAGAATGACAACATTCTTGAAGGCGTTGTTAAGAGAAGAACTAAAGGTGGTCTTATCATGGATATCCATGGTGTTGAGGCCTTCTTGCCAGGTTCTCAGATCGACGTTAAGCCGATCCGTGACTTCGACGTGTTCGTAGGCAAGAAAATGGAAGTGAAAGTTGTGAAAATCAACGCCGCTTTCGACAACGTAGTTGTTTCTCACAAAGTACTTATCGAGAAAGACCTGGAGCAGCAACGCGCAGCCATCCTGAACAACCTGGAAAAAGGTCAGGTTCTGGAAGGTGTTATCAAGAACATGACAAACTTCGGTGTGTTCATCGACCTTGGTGGCGTAGACGGCTTGCTTCACATCACAGATATTTCTTGGGGTCGTATCAACCACCCGGAAGAAGTATTGCAGCTTGACCAGAAAGTACAGATCGTTGTGCTTGACTTCGACGAAGACAAGAAGCGTATCTCTCTTGGTATGAAGCAGCTTACTCCACATCCGTGGGATGCTCTTCCAGCTGACATCGAGGTTGGTTCAAGAGTTAAAGGTAAAATCGTTAACGTGGCTGACTACGGCGCATTCCTTGAGCTTATGCCAGGAGTTGAAGGTCTGATCCACGTTTCTGAAATGTCATGGTCTCAGCACCTGCGCAACCCACAAGACTTCATTAAGCAAGGCGACGAGGTTGAGGCAGTTGTATTGACACTTGACCGCGAAGAACGTAAGATGTCTCTGGGCATTAAGCAGCTTACTGAAGATCCATGGACTAAAGAAGATGTGTTAACGAAGTATGCAGTAGGCACTAAGCACACTGGCATCGTTCGTAACCTGACTAACTTCGGTCTTTTCTTAGAGCTTGAAGAAGGTGTTGACGGTCTTGTACACGTTTCTGACCTGTCCTGGACTAAGAAGATCAAGCACCCATCTGAGTTCGTTAAAGTTGGCGAAAACCTTGATGTAGTTGTTCTGGAGCTTGATGTTCCTAACAGAAGACTTGCATTAGGCCACAAGCAGCTTGAGGAGAACCCTTGGGATACATTCGAGTCTGTATTTAACGTAGGTTCTGTACACAAAGCAACTGTTCTGGAGAAATCTGAGCGTGGTGCTGTACTTGAGCTACCTTACGGTATCGAAGGTTTTGCTTTCCCTAAAGGTCTTGCAAAAGAAGACGGTTCTCAGGTTGAGGTTGGCGACACCCTTGATTTCAGAGTAACTGAATTCTCTAAAGACGATCGTAAGATCATCCTTTCTCACACTTCTACACACACTGAGACTGCCGATGCTGCTCGTATAGCGAAAGCTACGAAGAAGCCATCTGCTGCTGGTGAGAAGAAAGAGAAAGCTCCTAAAGTACAGAAAGAAGCTGACAAGTCTACGTTAGGTGACCTGGATGCACTATCTGCTCTGAAAGAGAAAATGATGGGCAACGAGAAAGAAGCTGGCGTTAAGAAGCTGGAGGCTGCTGCTGCTAAAAAAGCAAAAGATACTGACAGCGAAGAAGGGGAGACTTCTGAAGAAGAGAACAACGCTTAATTTTAAGCTTGTTATATAGCAAAGGCCCCGGAGCAATCCGGGGCCTTTTGTTTTTATGCGTTTTCTGAGTGCTCTGGTGGAGCAACCGGACTTCCGAAATACAACGGGTAACAGAACGGCTCGATGAACTGCATGACGAGATTCTGGAAGGGAAGGAGTCGAAGCTAAGCGGAAAGGCAGGAGGCGTTGTGATTACGGGCGATTCAGACGGAGGCCAGCACATAATAACCAACACCAGTAACTTCTACAACGCCTCAGGGGTTTTGTTGCCACCTTTTGCTACTCACCTTTTACTACTTTGCCTATACTATGGGAAAAGCAGGCAAAAAGAGTTATAACCACAAAAGATGAACTGATGGAGAAATGTAAAAAGGATTATACCGAAACAGCTGAGAAGATGGTAAAGCAACTGGTACTGTATAGTGAGCGTAAAGAATAGGCTGAGGTCTGGTTGGTTCTCCTTTGTTAGGGTTTAAGTATGGGCCATAGTGAAAATACAGGTCTCTGCCAATAAGCTACTTAGCCCATTTTTTGAAAAAATGTGCCTGTAATGTTTGACAAACATACTTCTCTACGTATATTTGCACACCCAATCACACGGTAACGTGGCCGAGTGGCTAGGCTCAGCTCTGCAAAAGCTGCTACAGCGGTTCGAATCCGCTCGTTACCTCAAAGCCCCTGCATTTACTTGCAGGGGCTTTTCTTTTAAGTCCCTATCCCTCATTGCTTTTTGCCGATCCCACCCGAAGCTTCTTTAAAAAAGTAAGTCCTTGCACTAAAAATTTTGATTCCGGCTTAATCTTTTAGCGTCTTTTACCGTAATCATCTGTACGCAAAACGGAGAACAGCACCTTCATCTAAACAAAAATTCAAATATTCAGCATCATATCAAGGAGAAAAGTATACTGCTCTTGTGCCTGACAGATTGTACAAGTTTAAAACAGTTTATACTTCAGGGATAACAATTATACCAGCAAGCGAAGTATAAACGACACATGAAGAGAACATAGCAATGCTTACGCAGAATTACTGATACATGAAGATTATAGATTTGCGCGTGATGCGCGGGCCGAACTACTGGTCGGTAAAACACCCCAAGATCATCGTTTTAAAACTGGCTCTGGAGGATCTGAACCAGACACTTACCAATCAAATACCACATTTTGCCCAGCGACTAAAAACCGCTTTCCCGGGAATGCAAAGCCACCGGTCATCCGAAGGAGTAGAAGGAGGCTTTTTTAAAACCCTAGAAGAAGGTACTACTTTTGGACATGTAGTGCAACATGTGGCGCTTGAGCTGCAAACACTGGCAGGAATGGATTCCGGATATGGCCGCTGTTATCCGGCAAAAGAAGAAGGCCATCAGGTTGTGGTATACTCTTACCAGGAAGAACGTGCCGGGGAGTATGCTGCCTATGCGGCCGTACGAATTACGAATGCATTGGTCAGTGGCGAAAAGTATAAAATAGCTGATGATATTGCCCGTCTTCACGATATCCGGGAGGATGAGTATTTTGGCCCAAGTACTTATTCTATCGTGTCGGAAGCAGTTAGCCGGGGTATACCTTACATCAGGCTTAACCGCCACTCCCTGATACAGCTTGGTTATGGTGTAAACCAAAAACGCATTCAGGCTACCATGACAGGCCAGACAGCTTGCTTTGCCGTGGAAATTGCCGGAGATAAGAACGCCACAAAAGCCATACTGGATGATGCCGGTATTCCGGTGCCAAAGGGTACTACCATTCAAACTCAGGAAGAACTGAAGCACGCCATTAACTGGCTTGGCTACCCATTGGTAATAAAGCCGCTGGATGGAAACCATGGCAAGGGGGCTACCATTAACATAACTAACCTGAAGGATGCGCAGCGTGGTTTTAATGAGGCTAAAACGCACTCCGAAAGTGTTATAGTAGAGCAGTACATAAGTGGGTTTGACTTCAGGCTGCTGGTGATTAACGGTAAATTTGTAGCTGCAGCAAAGCGTACTCCTGCCATGATAACAGGAGATGGCACATCAACCATCAAGCAACTTATCGATAAAGAAAACAAAGACCCAAGGCGCGGTATCGGCCACGAGAAGGTGCTAACCAAAATAAAAATAGACAAGCACACACAGAATATACTCAAAAGCCTGAACCTGACCACGCAATCTGTATTGCCGGCCGGGGAAGAACTGTTTCTGAAAACAACTGCCAACATTAGCACTGGTGGCACCGCCACCGACGTTACCGATCTGATCGACCCATACAATATTCTGATGGCAGAGCGCATCGCAGGGCTTATAGGGTTAGATATCTGCGGCATCGACGTAATGACCACTGATATTGCCATACCTCTGAATGAGGCACGCGGTGCAGTGCTGGAAGTAAATGCGGCACCAGGTTTCAGGATGCACATTTCACCAACGTATGGTCTGCCACGAAATGTAGCAGAGCCCGTAGTTGATATGCTGTTTCCGAGAGGTACTCCGGGCAGCATCCCGATTATTGCTGTAACTGGCACTAACGGTAAAACTACTACTACACGGCTTGTGGCACATATGGTGAAGGCTAAAGGCTACCAGGTTGGTTATACCACTACCGACGGTATTTATATACAGGACAAGTTGCTTGAGAAAGGCGACACAACCGGTGCTTACAGCGCCGAGTTCGTATTAAAAGACCCAACCGTAAACTTTGCTGTACTGGAATGTGCCCGTGGAGGCTTGCTTCGATCCGGACTGGGCTTTCAACAGTGCGATATCGGTATTGTAACCAATGTAAGCTCGGACCACTTGGGGATTGGCGA
The DNA here is from genome assembly GCF_019443125.1 of Pontibacter aydingkolensis. Taxonomy (GTDB): domain Bacteria; phylum Bacteroidota; class Bacteroidia; order Cytophagales; family Hymenobacteraceae; genus Pontibacter; species Pontibacter aydingkolensis. The sequence continues at coordinate 34,670 of NZ_JAHYXK010000025.1, forward strand.
TATAGATACCCTTGAAGAACTGGCAAAGCTTAAATCGGTTATCCCTAGAAGTGTGCGGAAAGACGGCTATGCCATACTTAATGCCGACGATGACCTGGTGTACGCCATGGCAGAGGAAGTAGAATGCAAGGTAGCGTTCTTTAGTATGGACGAAAATAACCCGCGCATCTTAAAGCACATCTCCAAAGGCGGCCTTGCTGCTGTTTTCGAGAACGGCTACATCTCCATTTTCAAAAACAGCTATAAGATCAGGATAGACAGGGTAGCAGATGTGCCTTTAACCTTTGGAGGGAAGGCCAAATTTAACATCGAAAATATTTTAGCTGCAACATTAGCAGGATATATTTCACATTTCGATGTTCAGGATATTAAAACCTCACTTCGCACGTTTATACCATCACCGAGCAAGACGCCGGGCCGTATGAACCTGTTCAAGTTCCCTAATTTTGAGGTGCTGGTGGATTATGCGCACAATGCCGGCGGACTTAGAGCCATTGGTGATTTTATGAGTGCACTGGATGTGACAAAGAAGGTAGGTATTGTGGCCGGGGTAGGCGACAGACGCACCGAAGACTTTTATGAGATTGGACGTGTGGCAGGAGAGGCGTTCGATGAAATTATTGTAAGGCTGGATAATGACCTGCGCGGGAAAACCGCAGAGGAGATATCAGGGCCAATATTACAGGGCATAGAAGATGTTGCTCCTGATAAGCTTGTAAAACTAATACCGGAAGAAATGCGAGCCATTGCCTATGCATTAGAGCATGGCGAGCCGGGTTCATTTATCGCCATATTTACCGAAGATGTTCACGAATCGGTTAAGATGGTTGAAAGCTTTAAAGTAATACAGGACCGTAAAATACTTGTTGATTAATTCTAACGTCCGCGTTAGAGCTGTTTTTACATGTGAACGATGGACTAAAGCCTCACCCTCAGGAGTGGGGCTTTTTTTATGGATTTACCTCACCCTAGCCCTCTCCTAAAAACAGGAGAGGGAGCTAAGACTTAAAGGAAAATTCCCTCCTTGAGGAGGGTAGGGAGGTGTTTTTTGTAGTGGGTGTATTAACACACCCCTGCCCCTCTCTTTATTCGAGGGACCCTACAAGAGAGAGTTTCTGAGATGCTGATTGAACAATAGTTCTATAGGTAGTGCCTTTGTAGGGACAGGTCGTGACCTGTCCGCAGATCGGCCTTTCGATAAAACAGCACAATTGGCTAAAGCAAAAACCCCTGTTGAAGGAAGTCAAGTATAAAAGTTGGGAAGTGATTGGTACGAGGCGAAAATTTGTTTCAGATAGTACGTTTGAAGGTGCTCTCACCTCAGTTGTTACATCGGCAGGCCTTTTGCGCGGACAGGTCACGACCTGTCCCTACAAAAATAAAGGTAAAATTCTGCGAACCGTAAGCCAAAGTACAATAACGAAAAAAGCCCCTGCTATGAGCAGAGGCTTTCCTGAACTAAGGTTTAAAGCTGTTATTTAAGAACAAAGTTTGCTTTACCTATCATAAAGCCATCAGCATATAACTCGATAGTATGCTGGCCTTTTTTATACTCAGCGTTCTTATCATATAAAAAGCTTAACTGCTGCTGCGTGTTATCGAAAACGAAATCACGCTTGGCAGTATAATACATATCATCACCGTCGATTTCAAACGTGCCCGAACCCATAGAAAGGTTGTATAGCGCAGCGCCGTCAGGCTCAATTAAACGCATATAGATAGTCTTAGGTTCTTTAGTGGCAACATCATTTTTACCAAGTTTAAAAACTACCCTGATCTTGTCTACACGCTTGGCACGATACTCACTATCGCTGTCTTCTTTTTCTTTGCCGCGCTGGTTTATAATGTTAACGTTAATGTTCTGCGCCTCCAGCCTGGATGCCACTTTTACCTTTTCAGAAAGATCCAGGTTAGTGGTCTTCATGGTGGTAAGGCTATCCGACAAACGGTTTTGCGTAACTTTCAGGCCGGTGTTTTCTGTGTACAGAACTTCGTTGTCCTCTTTTAGTTTGGCAATTTCAGCGTCCTTCTCCTTCAGCTGTTTTTCAAAGGCACTGGCCCTGTCGCGGAAACGGCGCTGGTCTGCTAAACTATAGCTGCTCTTTCTGAAGCCACGCAATTGGTTAAGATCAGTATTAATAGCTGCGATTTTGGCTTCCAGCGAATCATTTTCAAGGCCCATAGCCTGAAGTTCCTGGCTTTGGCGCTCAAAATCAGCTTTAAGGGCCTCGTATACTTTGATCTGATTCTCAAGCTCGCTATTTTTTACCCGGATAATTTCTTCCTGCTCTTCTGTTTTCTCTTTTTTCTGGTAATTCATATAAATGAGTATACCATTGATGCTCAGTAGGACAACAAGAAGGCCCCCGATTAACAGTTTGCGGTTGCTTCTATTTTCAGGAGTGTTCACTGACATAAGTAAGGGTTTAGTTTAAATTAGTTTTTTAAGAAAAAAATGTATTTTGGGCGATACTGTATTATGTAAGTTTCAAATATAAAACATTTGCGCTATAAACAAATTAGCATGAAGCAAGATTTTAACGCCGATTACTGGCAACAACGTTATACGCAGCATAATACTGGGTGGGATACAGGTAGCATAACGACTCCCCTCAAAGATTATTTCGATCAACTGGAAAACAAAGCTTTGCGCATACTAATTCCAGGTTGTGGTAATGCGTATGAAGCAGAGTATCTTTATCAAAACGGATTTAAGAATGTTTTCCTGGTTGATTTTGCCCCGGGTCCACTGCAGAACTTTGCACAAAGAGTACCAGATTTTCCAGTAGAGCAACTGCTTCACCAGGATTTTTTTGAGCTGGAGGGAGAGTATGATCTTATTGTGGAGCAGACCTTTTTCTGCGCGCTAAATCCCGCCCTACGTCCTGAATATGCCAGGAAAGCAGCCTCATTGCTAAAGCCTGGCGGTAAATTAGCAGGACTTCTGTTTAATACTACTTTTCAAAAACCGGGTCCACCGTTTGGGGGCAATCGTGAAGAGTACAGGTTATACTTTGAGCCATACTTTAACTTCCTTCATTTCGAATTGGCTTATAACTCCATTCCGCCACGACAGGGCAACGAACTGTTTATACTTTTGGAAGTTAAGTAAAGTAAAAAGGTAATACTTCACATCTACACTTTTTCTGCCGCTAAATTTGCGGCAGAAAAAGTGTAGCCTCAAACTATGAGGCTTTTACACCTCTCTACCTCTCTAACTTTCTAACACACAAACTCTCTAACTCTTTCTAAATTCTAGCTACCTTTGCAGTGCCGAAAGGCAGTAAACCAAGTATAAAATTATGTTCGAGATACCTAAATTAAAACATACAGCCAGCGGCAACTTCTTCCTGATGGCGGGACCATGTGCCATAGAAGGCGAGGAAATGGCTATGCAGATCGCAGAAAGATTAGCCGCTTTATCAGATAAGCTTCAGATTCCGTTGATCTTTAAAGGTTCTTATCGCAAAGCTAACCGTTCCAGGCTGGACTCCTTTACCGGTATCGGCGACGAAAAAGCACTGCGTATACTTCAGAAAGTAGGGCAGGAGTTTGATCTGCCAACTGTTACCGATATTCACGAAACAGAAGAGGCTGCGATGGCTGCTGCTTTTGTGGATGTGCTACAGATACCGGCTTTCCTTTGCCGCCAAACTGATCTGTTAGTGGCTGCTGCTAATACCGGCAAAGTAGTAAACGTTAAAAAAGGCCAGTTTTTATCGGGTGAGGCCATGCGTTTTGCCGTAGATAAAATACGCCAGTCTGGTAACGATAAGGTTATACTTACCGACAGGGGTAACAGCTTTGGCTACTCCGACCTGGTGGTAGACTTTAGGAATCTGCCGGAAATGCAGGCTAACAATGTGCCGGTGGTAATGGATGTGACGCACTCGCTGCAGCAGCCTAACCAAAGCTCGGGGGTTACAGGTGGTAAACCAGCTTTGATCGAGACAATTGCCAAAGCAGCCATTGCCGTTGGCACTGACGGTTTGTTTATTGAAACGCACCCGCAGCCGAGCATTGCAAAATCGGATGGCGCCAACATGCTGCCCTTAGACCAGTTGGAGAATTTGCTTACGAAGCTTATTCGGATCAGAGAGGCTATTCGTTAAGCAGTATAGTTTTAAAGTATAAACTGCACACCTATGAGCAACGCCCACCAAGCCGATTGGGATGTATATTTCTGTTACCTGGAAGATACGCCGGCCTTTATTACCGTTGACCTGGGGCTGTATAACCTGGCGCCATTGCCTGGTAAACCTAACCTGATAGAGGTTGTTGCCAGGTTACAAACTACCAATGAAGACGGTTTTCCGGATAATGAGGAGTGGACCAAGCTGGAGGAGATTGAGGACATGCTTGTAAACAGCTTTGAAGAGAAGCTGGAAGCTGTATTTGTAGGTAAAACGCTGAACAGTGGACGCAGGGGTTTATACTTTTATAGTGGCGATACCTTGCTGGTAGAGCAGATGGTAGATGAACTTCGCAGCCATTTTCCGGAATATACTTTTGAACATCAGCTTACCGAAGACCCAAACTGGGAAGTATACTTTGAATACCTTTTCCCGGATGAGGAAAGCCTGTTGCGCATACAGAACAACAAAATACTGCAGTTACTGGAGGAGCAGGGTGACCAGGCCTATATTCCCCGCAAAATAACCTACACCTTATACTTTAGAACCTCTAAAGACAGGGCTGAGGCACTACAGGAAATAAAAGGTGCCGGTTTTGAAGTAGAAGATGAGAGTGATCAGGAGAAGGAGGAATTGCCTCACAGGCTGATACTTTCAAACCAAAGCAAAGCCAACGAGGAAACCATTTATCTTACCACCGAAATGCTGATGCAACTGGCCATAAAGTACGATGGCGAGTATGATGGTTGGGAGACGCAGATCGTGCAGGAGAACGATTAAAAATATAAGGTAAAGTTCTCCTTTGGCTGCGAAGTCCTGAAGAAAACCAACCCTACATAAAAAAGATCAACAGTTTGAAGCACCTTCGGGTGCTTCTTTATTTCCTGCCAGGCACGTTTCATTTCCGCTGACCAATAAAGGTCGTCGATCACAAACACGCTGTACTCGTGGCTTTTAGTAAGGCAGAGGTTAAAGTAACGCATCGTAGGCTCATAACGGTGGTTGCCGTCAAAAAATACAAAGTCCAGTTGCTGCACTTGATTAACCTGCTTTTCCAGCGTTTCGTCGAGGTTGCCCTGCACCAATTCTATATTTTCAAGCCCCAGCTTTTTAAAGTTCTGCTGTGCAGTATTGGTGATGTTAGGGCATCCTTCAAAAGTATAAACCTTGCCATTTTTACGCGCAGAGGCCAAGTAACTGGTAGTGATACCCAGCGAGGTACCCAGATCAAAAATGGTAGTAGGTTGAAAGTGATTCACCAGCCTGAACAGCAGCTGTCCATACTTTGCCGGTTTTGCTGAAGATGCGGCGATATCTTTTAACAGCCTTTTTCGCTTTTTTCCTGCTTTAGGACCAGCGCCAAAATCAGTTACCTCAAGTTCTGTATTATCCTGTAACAGTTCGCTTCTTAGGGCTTCCACGTTACCATAGGCCACATAAAAGCCATCATGCAGAATGACATTGTGGTACAGCTCAAAAATAAACGGCGAATGCACGCCATGCAGCTTAAAGGATTTTGCTCTGTAAACAGGGTAGTGGGCAGCGAGGTGAAGCACTTTTAATTGTTGAATTGTTAAATGGTTGGAGGTTAAATTGTTGATTGCTAATTGTTAGTGGCCTAATCACTATATACTCCGTTGGGTTGTCCAGAGGATTTTTATTCGAAAATCAATTTTTAGAGACCAGGTAAAAGATTCCCCTCTTGAGAGAGGTAGGGGTGTGTTCAATATTTTATATTACAACCCGCAGCAATTTAACCTTCAACAATTCAATCTCTAATTCAGCTTGTAAGGCACGATTAGGTTAAATTCCGGAATTGTTACGTCAAACTTTTTACCGTCTACCAGCCGCTCCATTAGGTAAGTGCCGCGCATTTTACCCATTCCTGTTTTCAGATTGCAACCCGACACATACTCATGCGATTCGCCAGGCTCCAGGGTTGGTTGCTGTCCTACTACGCCTTCGCCCTCTACCTCACGCACTATACCAGTGGCATCGTGTATATACCAATGGCGGCGTAGTAGCTTTACTGTAAACTCAGAGTTATTTTCTATACTTATCTTGTAGGCAAATACATAATGCTGCTGTACAGGACTGGAATAGTCTGGAAGGTAATTTGTGGTAACGGTAACTTTTACACCTTCTGTTGTTTTTGTATCCATGTTACAGAGTTTTTTGTATACTTAGAAACCATTAAGGAAAGCGATGGTTCCATAATTTTACCAAACTCACTATTCCTAACGCTCATGAATGTAAAGATAGAAGAAAGCTGGCAAAATGTGCTGCAAGATGAATTTGAAAAACCGTATTTCAAAAATCTTGTCTCTTTTGTTAAAGACGAATACACTTCTCAAAAAGTTTACCCGGCAGGCAACCAGATCTTTAATGCCTTTCAAATGTGCCCCTTCGATGAGGTAAAGGTTGTCATACTTGGGCAAGACCCTTATCATGGCCCAAACCAGGCTAACGGACTGGCTTTTTCTGTGAGTGACCAGGTTCGTACGCCACCCTCGCTCATTAACATCTTTAAAGAGATAAAAAGTGACCTGGGTAAGGATGTACCGGCTACCGGTAACCTGGAGCGCTGGGCAAAACAAGGTGTATTATTGCTGAATGCCACACTAACGGTACGGGCCGGCAATGCAGGGTCGCATCAGAAAAAGGGCTGGGAAGAGTTTACAGACGCCGTGGTAAAGCAGGTTAACGATAAAAAGGAGCATGTGGTGTTTATGCTTTGGGGAGCTTATGCCCAGAAAAAAGGCGCTTTTATTGATGAGAAAAAGCATCTCGTACTAAAATCAGCCCATCCATCACCGTTTGCCGCCGACAGGGGATTTTTCGGGAACAAGCATTTCAGCAAGGCCAACAACTACCTGGTTGAGCATGACAAAGAGCCGATTGACTGGTAGTAAATACCAACCACCCCTGCCCCGAAATAAGTCTGGGATCTTTGACTTAACCAAGGAGGGGAGCCTGCTACTACTGCTTCTTCTGCCATCTTAATAGTTTTGGCATTCCCCGTTTTGTCATCTTGAAAAGATCTTGGTAGAAGGGAGGTTAAGCAACGGCTACAGAGCAAAAACACACCCCTACCCCTCTCAAGAGGGGAATTTTGAAATGGCAAGAACTCCCCGCCTTAGTTAAGCCATCGATCCCGGACTTGTTTCGGGAGAGGGGCAGTTGGTAAAGTAAAGCTTTAGCCTACCAGGTTGTGTTGACAAACTGTGCCGGATCGTACCAGGCTTTGTTCATAACCTTCGGGAAGCGCATGTTATAGTATTCTTCGCGCATGGTTGTTTTGCCATATGTTTTAAAGATTACTTCTGTTGCTACCCATTTGCCTTCAATTTTCTGGTAGTTGCCTATTTCTACATCGCGTGGCGTGCCTTTAGGGTTGGTAAGCACCCTTAAAATGTAAAGACGTTCCTTATCTACCCAAAACTGGGGAGTTGTATTGTCTGTAGCATCGGTAGTGCCGATAACGTAGGCATCGCGGCCCTGCCATTTAGCTTCTGTCATTTTAGTAAGGTTAAAGCCTAATTTCTGCAGCTTTTCAGCACTTACATTAGGCTGCAGAAAGTATACATCGAAACACAGCAGCAGGAGCGGGTGCAACTGAGGGGTTTTGCCCTGCAGTTGGTTGTCTTTAAAAGTATACAGCGAGTCATTCCTGAAAATTACACCGTTGCCGCTCTCAAAGCCATTGAAACGGATGCCCAAGTAACCCGGCTGGCTGTATACTTCCTGCCATACTTCTTCTTTGGTTACGGTTTCACCTTCGTAAAAAATAGCACGTTGATCGAAAGCAAAATTAGGATACCACTTTTTGTGCCAGCGGCTGTACATGGCTTTTACGAGGTCGGTGCCGTTCGTGATGGTCTTGTTTTTTCCGGGAGAGGTGAAGCCCCAGAAGCTAAGGCTGGCCAGGCTTATGCAAAGTATAGCTACAGCCCAGCTAAGTAATGTTTTTTTCATAGTGTTTAGTAGATTAAGCGGCCAAATTACTAAAAAATGCAGGGCTATAGCTATACTTTTTTGCTAAGCCTGTTCCATATTTTGTAAATTAGTCCGGATAAACTCAAGCCTTATGATCCGAATATACCATAACCCCCGTTGCAGCAAAAGCCGCCAAACTTTAGAGCTTATTCAAAATGCCGGGCAGCAACCCGAAGTAGTGGAGTATCTTAAAACCCCGCCAACTGCCACTGAGCTGAAAGAGCTGCTGCAGAAACTAAACCTGAAACCAGAGCAGATACTTAGAAAAGGCGAACAGCTCTACAAAGACAAGTATAAAAGCCAGCAGTTATCGGATGAGGAGTTGATACAGGTATTGGCTGAAAACCCTGTGCTGATTGAGCGGCCTATTGTGGTAAAGGATAACAAAGCCGTACTGGGACGCCCTCCAGAAAATGTGCTAAGTATACTTTAGTACTGTAGGGGAGGAGGTTGGAGTTTGAGACTTTATGATATTTTTGAGTAGAAGTGTAACGTGTTCGTGCAGCAGAAGCCCGCAGCGCAGCAAGGGTTAAAGCTGCACCTTATCGGCGTAGGGTTTTCTTTTATTTTAGCCTGTATACCTTTATTTGAGAGCCTTCGGCCATAAACTGTATTCGTTTCCTATACTGTCCGTCAGCCACTTCTATTTGAGCATCATCTTGATAGCCCTGATTATTAGTTAGCGTCCAGATCCATACGATTCTCTTGTCAAGCAAATTTGAGAATGGAGCTGTTGCGTCTACACTTACAATTGAAGTTTCCTTGTCACTTGCTATAGGTTTATTGATAGCACTTTCAGTTTTTAGCTCCAATTTATCTAGGTCTGGATTCACAGAAATAACTAAGGTTTCTTTAGTGGTTTGAATGAATACCTTCGTTACCCAGTCAAGCCCATTGTTATTCTGGTCCCATACCTCTATGGCGATTGCTTCTATTTTCTCTCCAGCAATATTATCTGTTTTGAAGGGTGCTTCCATAAATTTAACTCACCGCCAACTACCAGCTAGCAGGAGTACTTACTCCCACTATCTGCACTATATATGGAGTAATACTTCTTCATACTATTTCCGGTAAGTTCTTTATCAAATATAGCAAATACCTTATAAAAACTATACCTACCTCACGAGACAATCACCAGGGTAATCAAAAGTATAATGATCGGGAAAATGTAGTGCTGGTAAATTTTGGCAATCCGGCTTTCGGTGTTATACTTTTTGCGTTTCACAAACTGTAGTATAGAGGTGCCGATAAGCGAGGTGATCATAATGTAGGTGAAGATGAAGATCTTATCAGAAATGGTGGCGTATTCCATTTCGGGTTTGTAGGCCGAGAAGTATAAGGCAATAGAGGCCAGCAACGAGGTTACCTGCATGGCTTCCATGGTTTCGAAGCGGTGCAAGGGTATAAAAATTGAAAAATAGGTAACGATAAGTATAACCAGCAACGGGGTGAGCACCTTCAAAAAGAAATCTACCCGCGCCCTGGCCAGCACATATGTGTAACTAAACTTGTAAAACGGCAGGGTTTGCTGCTTATCGGTAAAGGTGTTCACAAAACTAATAATGTCGTGGTCGTAGCCTACATACTGGTTGCGGTAGTGCCATCCTTTTACATCAAAAACAGAATCGTTGAGGGCAGTGGTAGAGGGTTGGACCAAAAACGGCTGCACCGCGCTGGCTGGCTGAAAATGAATGGAAAATTTCTGTTTATCGAAAGGGTAGTTTTTAAGGTCTGGCTCGAAAAGGAACTTGCCTGATATCTTATACATATAGTTATACAAGGGCGGTGCGCCTGGCAACTCTTGTGTACGTATGGGTTTGATATCTAACAGGTATTCGTGGCTTGTTTCGCTACGTGCCGCATTGGTAAAGTCTATTTGCTGCACCGATACTTTGCTGGGCGAGGTAATTTCTAGGTAAAAAGTGGCATAAAAGCTTCCTTCTGTGTCGCTTACCCTGTTAATCTGCACCATGTTCATGTGGGTGTAAAAAACGGGTATCTTCACAAGCGTATCGTTTACCCGCATGTACTGGTCGGGTGCCAGAATAGGGCGCGGTAAAAGCGGAGGTTTCCAGGCAAGCAAAACATCACCGGCTATGGCTCTGTCCGGGGTAAAGTACCAATCATCAAACCAGCCGCGGTAAATGCGCCCTCCTCCTATGTATTTCTGCATTCCGTTGTTAATACGCTCCCTTATATTTTCGATTTCTACATCTCCTGTTTTGGCAGCTTCTGCAATAATACCGATGCTGTCTGCCAGCCGTGCACTGAAACTCAGCTGCAGTTCCAGTGTTTCGCTGGCGCTTATCTCGTTCATAAAGGTTGGTATCTGTTCCTGTAGCCTCAGGTTAAAAGTGCCGGGTATGCCTACCACGTTTAAATCAAAGAGTTCGCCGGCATACTTGCCATCCGTTTGCGATACTACAAAACCAAGGTCGCCAAGGGCAGTAAAGACCGGAACTGTTATGCCGGCTTTACGGATTTCTTTAACAATGGCTGATGTAATTCCGCTCTCAAAAGAAAGTAGTAAAAAATCGGCTTCCTTAGCAAGCATGTCAGAGATGGAGTCGTAATTAGCTTGGGTAAAGTTATACTCTGCTGGATACCATTTCTCCAGCACCACTTTTACAGTAGGATCTGATTTTTGAAGCTCCCTTAGTTGCTCGAGCAGGACAATAGAGTAAAGGTCGTTGGTTTTACCTATAAAGGCAGGTCGCTTATACTTAGATTTAAGCAGCAGGTCGAAGCGTGCCGATACATCTTTTATACTCTGTTCTGCTGTAAACATGGTTGGGAAATCCACGAAAAGGGTAGTAAGGGCGTAGCCTCCGATAAATGGCATCCGGGCAGGGCCAACTATTTCAGATATGGCTTTGGATCTGGTAGAGCTCCAGCAACCCACATAGCCGATCATGTTTTTGTCCGAAATGGTTTCCTGCACCACCTGTTTTGCAACTTCCGGGTTGCCTTTGTCATCCAGGTATTTAACTCTGAGTTCTCTTCCGTTTACGCCACCCTGCTGGTTTATCAGGTCTGTTTTTCTTTTAACGACATACCGCACCACTTCCATGTCGTTTGGGGTAAGCTCGATGTTGTTAAGTATAACCCCAATGGTATAGTGGCCCTTAAGCGAAGGCCGGGAGTAATAATGGTTGTAAAGTATAAAGCCAATAAGAATTACCCCTGCAATAATAATTGCAACCTGTTTTAAGCGTAGGTTAATACGGGGCATTATCGGCAAATAAAAACGTATGGAATAGGGTCTGTTATACTTTAAAGCATAACAGACCATTATTTACATAGTATACGAATATGGGTATAAAAAGCAGTAATAATCTGTTAAGGCCCTTTCTCGAGGTGGTCAGATCTGTCCGGGGACTTATAGTTTTGCCATGGGAACTTGCCTTCCAGTTCCACCTGCAACGAAAAGCTCAGGAATGTTCTGATGAGAACGATAAGGCCTAAGGTGAGCACTTTTTCCATGGTTGGCTCCGTTACCACAGTGGCAATAATATCGGCAGCTACCAACATTTCCAGGCCCAGCAATATGGCCTTGCCCAGGTCCTGGCGCAGTTGCCTGTACGACCTAACCTCTGAGTTCCAGATCGGGACCATAAAACGGAGCAATGCAACAACAGCCCCGATCGCAATAATTAGAACACCAAATGCCTCAATTGCTATAGCTATGTATTCAAAGTAATGCCTGATGCCTTCCATATGTTAGCGCTGGCGAGTAGATACAGTTTTATAGAGTTGACTATACAATTAAATTTAGGTTGTGGTCTACAATGTATGATGATTTCGGTAATAGAATATTAGCTTCATAGCATCGTAGTGGTTTTGCTCTTTTTTAGAGAAGCAGGCCGTTTTCCTGACTATTCTCCTGTTTCTTGTTC
>NZ_JAHYXK010000026.1 GCF_019443125.1 Pontibacter aydingkolensis
GGCTTCTTCCCCAGGAAGATCCATGCCGTCACAGCCGAAGGATTCATCCTAAAGCTAATCCTCTTTATCTTCGCCTACACGCTAGCTCAAGTAATTGAGTAGCTCGCAACTTGAGTTAATTATGAATGAGTGAATGAGGAAATAATCATGATTAACTAATGTTGTTCACAGACTGCTTATTAACTGTACCTGAAAATAATGTTTCAAGTAAAGAATTCATCATTATTAGTTACTCAATCATTATTCTAATCCTTATTAATTACAGACGTTACCTGATCAGAGACAACTGCGCCTCCTTTAATGCGGATGATGCGATCTGTTTTCTCGGCCAGTTCCAGGTCGTGTGTTACTAGTACCAGCGTGGTGCCAGCTTCGCGATTCAGGTCGAACAGCAGATTTTCTACCTTCTGCCCTGTTTCCTCATCCAAATTACCGGTGGGTTCATCTGCAAAAAGTATAGTTGGTTTGTTTGAGAAAGCCCTTGCCAAGGAAACGCGTTGTTGCTCGCCACCGGAAAGCTGTGTCGGGTAATGGTCGTAACGCTCTGCCAGACCTACCCGCTCCAATAGCTCCATAGCTTGTTTGTGTACATTTCGCTCTCCGCGGAGTTCCAGTGGCACCATTACATTTTCTACGGCTGTTAAAGTAGAAATCAACTGAAAGTTCTGAAAAATAAAGCCTACGTATTGGTTGCGTACCTGTGCGCGTTCATCCTCCGAGAGGTTATCCAGTTTAATTCCGTTAAGTACCACAGAGCCAGAAGAAGCTCTGTCGAGGCCGGCGCAAAGGCCCAGCAACGTGGTTTTGCCGCTACCCGACGGGCCAACAATGGCGCAGGTATCACCGGCCTGAAGCGAAAAATTTATACCTTGCAGAACTGTTAGCGGGTGATTTCCACTGTAGTATGTTTTTTCGAGATCTTTAATTTCTAGTATGACAGACACGTATGTAGATGTTAAGGTAGTATGGAACGTACATTACTGGCACTTTATTTACGTTGCCAATGCTGTAAAAACTGGTAAACCTGTATTTTACGTTATTGTTTAATATAGAGCCAAGTATAAATTTAAGAAACTAAGTGTATTTATGATTCTAAAACGTAATTTTTTCATCATCCTTTTGGCCTTTGTGTTCAGCTTTGCTGCATGCAGCGAGGCTGATAGGTCTACAGCTATAACCGAAGAACGTGAAACAGATACAGTTGCAGAGGCTGAAGCAAAAAATGAAAAATCAGAAAGAACCAGAAACATCCTGTTTTTTGGCAACAGCCTGACCGCCGGTTATGGTCTGGAGCCGGACCAGGCTTTCCCGGCTCTGATTCAGCATAAGATTGACTCCCTTTATTTACCTTACAAAGTAGTAAATGCCGGTGTTAGTGGTGAGACCTCTGCAGGCGGTAAGAGCCGGATCAACTGGCTACTGAAACAGCCTATCGATGTATTTGTGCTGGAACTGGGTGCAAACGACGGCCTCAGGGGTATTGATCCTTCTGAAACTTATAAAAACCTGCAGACCATAATACAGAAAGTACGCGAAAAAAACCCGGAAGCCCAGATCATACTTGCCGGTATGCAGATTCCGCCTAGCATGGGCCAGAAGTATACCAACGAGTTCCGGAATGTATTTATAAACCTCGCTGAAGAAGAGAATGTTGCCTTAATCCCTTTTCTGCTGGAAGGTGTTGCCGGTATGCCTAAACTTAACCAGGCAGATGGTATTCACCCTACTGTTGAGGGGCAAAAGATACTGGCAGAGAATGTATGGGCTGTAATGGAAGATATGCTTAAGGTTCCCGCAGTCCAGTAAAATTATCCTTACTTGTATAAAGTCGCCTGTTCATTCATGTGCAGGCGATTTTTTTGGTTAAATAACTCAAGTTTCGTTATATTATTTTATACTTTTTATACTTTCCCGAAGTATAAATTTAATATTTTATAGTTGATAATCAATTATATATAGCAAGCAGATTGGCTGTTGAGAAAAAAATACAGAAATTTATATATCCTCAGGCAACCTATAGTATGGTATTCTACATCTAAGGGTTAAAGAGCCAAATAAAGCTCTAAAATTGTAAAGTATACCTAACAGCAGCATTTGATAATTTTTTACAAATCGTGTCGGAATCGGAGTTAATAGCGGGATGCCAGAAGGCTGATAGTAAAGCACAGAAGATGCTGTACGAACAGTATGCCTCTAAAATGTACGGCGTGTGCTTGCGTTACCTCAAGAACGACATGGATGCGGAAGAAGCACTGCTGAACGGGTTTATGAAAATTTACCAGAACATTGATCGCTTTGAGGCTAAAGGAAGTTTTGAAGGATGGGTACGCCGAATTATGGTAAACGAAGCCCTGGCTTTTTTAAGAAAGAAAGAGCCGCTGCACCTGGCCATAGAAGACAGCCACATACAGGTTGCCGGAGCAAGTAGTGCCGACAATGATTTGGCTGAAGGAGAATTAATGGAGTTGTTGCATACATTACCTGCAGGTTACAGAGCAGTTTTTAACCTTTATGCAATTGAAGGATACTCACACAAAGAAATTGCGGACATGCTCGGTATTAACGAAGGCACATCCAAATCGCAGTTAAGCAAGGCCCGCGCCATGCTACAGCGCAGATTAGAAGGACAAAGTGCCATAGCCGTTTAAGAAAAGGAGGATACCATGAAACCAGAAGACATAGACAAAATATTTAAAGAGCGTTTGGGCAACACCTCTCCCACTCCTCCCCTAGACCTGTGGAGCAAACTGCAGGACAGAATGGAGGATGAGATGCCACGCCAGAGCCTGCTGACAGAGGAAAAGAAAGAAGAAAAGAAAAGCTTTCTGTGGATCTACTCTTCTATCGCGGCTTCGCTATCGTTATTGCTTGCTGTTGGTGTGGTGTTCTATAACATTAAAACCACGCCAGAGATAAGCGAGCAGTTAGCAGATAAAGACAAAGTTCTACTTCAGGAATCGCCTGCTTACAAAGCCCCTGCTACAGAGACTTTGGCACAGGCAGAAATAAAATCTGAAAAAAATTCTGAGACCCAGGCAACCGAAGATGCAGCCCCTGCATCTAGTATTGCAGAACCGGTTGAGAAACCAGCTACCATAGCAAAGGCAACAAAAGCTGTACAGCAAACAAAAGCGGCCCAAGTTATAGAAGCTCCTCAACCAACGGCAAATGTGCAGCAGGCCATTGCCGCTACTACCCCGGTAACTGAAAAACCAGCAGAAACAGCAACGGTAGTGCCAACTGGCAAACCGGTTATGTCGTCTGCCCTGGCTGTCAGCTCCGACATGAATGCCCGACCTGTAGAGATCACGATTAAGCGCGCTGCTACCCTAACTGTCGCAACAGCAGAGGTAGAAGAGAGCGAACCAAGTGGTCTCGACAAGAAAGCCAGGCTTGCTAAAAATATCTTTAAGCAGGCACGTAACCTGGCTAATGGCGAGCAGGTGCAATTGGCAGACCTTGGTATACGTGCCGACAGAGTGGCGCTGGAAACACAGATCGGGAAACAAAAATTTTCAAAAGTAATTAATCTCTAACCCTACAAAACGATGAAACGAGTACTACTTATCATGGCCATATTCATGGCCACCGTGACCGGTGTGTCTGCCAAAGGCGGTCTTACCGTGAAAGAGCGACTAACTTCTGAGCAGGATACGATTGTTGTGAAAATGGCAAACGGCGCCAAATTGATCCTTCAACTGCAGAATATAGAGCAATTAAAGGCTTTTCAGACTTACAGCCTCGACTCGCTGATGCGTGAACTGAACAAGTATGTAGATCAGGTTGATCAGATGGAGAACACTACTGGAAACAAGGACCTCACGGTAACATTTAACACAGCTAAGGCTGCCGACGGTAAATCTGAAGAAATAACAGTAACTGTACAGGAGCAGGATAAGAAAACCGGCGATGTTAAAAAAGAGCGCCACGAGATCCGCATTAACAAATCTTTTAAAATTGATGTGGAAGTAGAAGAAGATGGCGACAATACCAAAGTAAATGTAAACGTGCCAGATAAAGCCCAGCGCGACAGCACACGTGCCGCTTACAAAGAAAGCCATTATAAAGCCTCTAAGTTTAACTTTGACGTGGACCTGGGTTATAACAACTTCCTCAGTACAAATGACAACCAGGTACCAGACCTTAAAACACTAGGATCAAGATATGTGAGCCTTAACCTGCACCTGAACAACCAGATTGGTGGCCGTAAAAGCCCGTTCTACATCGTGTCAGGTTTCGAGTTTGCCTTCAACAACTTTATGTTCGACGATGACATTGTTGTGACTGATGTAAACAAGGTAACCACTTTTACAGAGCTGACTGATCGTAATTTCGAGAAATCTAAACTGACTTATTCTTCTGTTAACATCCCGATTATGCCAATGCTAAAGTTTAAGCGCGAAAATGGTAAAGATGGATTTTTAATTGGCGCAGGTGGTTTTGCCGGATATCGTTTGGGTAGCCATACAAAACTGAAATACCAGGAAGAAGGCAAAACTGAGAAAGATAAAACCCGCGATAACTTTAACCTGAGTGATTTTCAGTATGGCCTGGAAGGTGTCATCGGATACGGAAGCCTGAACATGTTCGTAAAGTATAACATGAACGATGTGTTCAAAGATAACCGCGGCCCTCAGGCTAATGTTATCAGCTTCGGATTAAGGCTGCTTAACTAAAAAGTATAAAAGAGTTTGTTTGTGATTAAGGTGAACGAAAAGAGGAGCCCTGGAGCTCCTCTTTTTTGTTACGCGTTCCGTTTAAAATTATCAATGATGATGGCGGTTGCTGTGGCTACATTAAGAGACTCTGCTTTTCCGAATGCAGGAATTTTGATAAGTTGATTTATTTGGCCTGCTACTTCGGGGCGTATACCGTTTGCTTCGTTGCCCAGTACCAGTATGCCCTCCGGCTTAAGCTTCATCTTATGCAGGTTTTCTCCGGCAAGCGAGGCCCCGTAAATTTTATACTTAGTTGTATACTGTGCCAGCCATTCCGTCAGGTTTACATAATGTACGTTAATCCTGGTAAACGAACCCATGGTGGCAGCGATAACTTTGGGATTATAAAAATCGGCACAACTCTCAGAACATACAACATGCTCAATGCCATACCAGTCGGCTATACGGATAATGGTGCCCAGGTTGCCCGGGTCGCGTATGTCGTCAAGCGCAATCACAAAATCTTTTTCCTGTAGCGTAAGGTGCGGAAGCTTTCGCATACTTGCCACTGCCAGCGCAGCGTTATTACTGGCGAAGGTGCCTGCAGCCACCAGGTCTTTTTCTGTAACTATATCATACTTAAACCCTTTGTGCAGCAGGGCGGCATGTTCTTGCCTAAAAGATTCGGTTACAAACAGGTGCTGAATCTCAAAATCGGACTGCAGTAACTCCAGCACACTTTTTGCGCCCTCTACCACAAAGGCTTGGTGTTGGCTGCGGTATTTTTTTACTTGCAACGATTTAACGTATTTTACAATTGCTTTAGAGAACATAGCCGGATAAACGTTTGAAATCACGAGTATACATATACGCGCTTGCATTTACAATTCTGCTCATTATGGGTTGCGTACCTACCAGGTACCTCGGCGAGAATGAGCAGTTACTTGTAAGTATAAAACCTGAAGGGCTTGATCTGGTAGATGCTACTGCTATTCAGCCACTTTACCGGCAGGATCCAAATCGTTTGGTGTTTGGGTCTGCACC
This sequence comes from Pontibacter aydingkolensis, assembly GCF_019443125.1. Classification (GTDB taxonomy): domain Bacteria; phylum Bacteroidota; class Bacteroidia; order Cytophagales; family Hymenobacteraceae; genus Pontibacter; species Pontibacter aydingkolensis. Next base: position 5,703 of record NZ_JAHYXK010000026.1, read on the forward strand.
TTACCTGGCGCTTTATAACTTCGGTAAAAAGTTTTACGACCCACCAAAAATTCAGCAGAAGATACAGGAGCAGGAAGCAAAGCGCGAGGAGAAGATTGCAGAAGCCGGTACAGATACCACAAAAATCGTTAAAATTCGAAATAGGTTTGATAACCGGATAGAACGCCTGGAAACAAAGCTGAAAGAAGGTAATTTTTTAATGCAGATCGGTGAGCCACCTGCTATTTACGACTCTGTGCAGATGCAGCGTACCGTAGAGCAGATTGATATTTACCTTAACTCAAAGGGTTTCTTTAACAGTGAGACCAGCTACACAAAAGAGGTTAAAAATGATAAGCTTGTTTACATTACTGTTAATATTGATGAACATAGTCCCTATCGTTACTCCGAATTTACCTACACTATACCCGATACTGCTATCAGGCGCCATGTACTGAGTAGCTCAAACAGGTCTCTTTTACAGCTTGGCGAAATTTATGATGAAAACACCCTGTCTGCTGAAAGGGACAGAATTTATAACCTGCTCCGTAACCGTGGCTACTATGATTTTGCGCGGGCTTATATAGAGTTTCTGGTAGATACTACCCAAGTTGGTAACCTTGCTCAGGTAAATACTATCATCCAAAACCCAGAGCAAGGCGATCGGCATAAAGTATATACTATCAAAAATGTATACTTTAAATCTGATGTAGACCGGTTTGGCATACCCCGCGATACCATAAAGTATAACGGTATAAATTACATGGCTTACAAGCACCGTTATGCTAAAGATATTCTCGATCAGAAAATTGATATAGCGTCAGGGCAGCCATACAGTCAGTTAAAAACTACCATTACGCAGCGTAATCTTTCTAGTCTGGATGTGTTTCAATTTAATAACGTGTTGTATAACAAGGTATTGTCTCCTTATGATTCGGTTTACCAGCTAAACGCGTTCATTAATGCAGTGCCAGCCAAAAAGTTTCAGGAAACAACAGAGTTAGGTGTAAACTTTACTGAGCGCAGACCCGGGCCATTTACAAGCATACGCTTGCGGGTAAGGAATATTTTTGGCGGTGCCGAGAACCTGGACATTGGCCTTTATGGTGGCCTGGAAGGTCAGATAGCCCTATCTGAGACTGCTGAAACTGTTATGATAAAGGAGTACGGGGGCAATGTATCGCTTACCTTTCCGGTTATTCTAGTGCCTTTCACTAATAAGAGCCTGCTTTCTAACTTTAACCCGAGGACCCGGTTTTATACCGGCATCACTTCCGAAGACCGGACGGAGTATAAGCGCCTAAGTTACCAGTTGGGCCTTGATTATATCTGGCAGCAATATAGAAGCCCGTCACAGCCACCTGTGATGCAGTACATTTTCTCACCTGTAAATTTTAATATCATAAATGTAAGCAGGTTAGATCCTACGTTTCTGGCTTACCTGGAAAACTTTAGTAACAGCAGGTCTTTAGCAGAGAGTTTTGAGAGTGCCTTGCTGTCGTTTATGTCGTTTAACTTTATATTTAACACAAACGATTTTGCCCAAACCAGAAATGCCAGATACTTCAGAACGCAGGCAGAGATAGGTGGTTTAAGCCAGCAACTCGGGCTTAACATGAATGTTGGTGATCTAAGAACTTTCCAGTATGCCAGGTTAAACCCTGACTACCGCCGCTACATTCCGCTTGGGGGCAAACGCCTGTTTGCGTACAGGCTTAACACAGGTGTTGCAAAGCCGCTATTTAATTCAGATGTGTTGCCCTACGATAAGCACTTTTTTGCTGGTGGCGCCTCCAGTGTACGGGCCTGGCAGTCAAGGCGCTTAGGGCTTGGTTCTTTCTTTGCTACAACCCCGGCAAAAGACGAAAATGGTAATCCATTAATAGGTGATGATGGAGAACCTGTACTGGTGCGAAATTTTAATGCTGAACAACCTGGCGAGGTTTTACTGGAAGGTAGTGCAGAGTACCGCTTTAATATGTTCAGCTTTATAAACGGTGCTGTATTTGTAGATGCAGGCAATGTATGGCTGCTTGATAAAGATGCTTCTAAACCAGGTGCCAATTTCGAATTTAACCGTTTCTATAAAGAGATTGCCGTAGGTACAGGATTCGGTGTTCGCTTCGATCTATCTGTAGTAGTGCTCCGTTTTGATATTGCCACCAAAGTATACGACCCGGCAGGCATAGGAAGCGATAAGTTTGTGTTTGACAACTTCAAGTTCTCACAGATCTTTACACGAAACAACCAGACCTCATTGAATATTGGTATCGGCTATCCATTCTAGGACCATAGCTTAGGACCGGTAATTAAAGGGGATTGATTGATTTAATTGATTTTTTTCTGAATCAGGATTTGCTTGATTAGAATCGGATAAGCAGGATTTTTTAGACCTCGCAGCGTTCGAAGGTCCTGCGAGTGTCTATTATTAGCTTATACTTTGTAGCTGCCAAAAAGCTCACGGGTTTTAAAACGCTGGGAAGTATGCTAATCAAATCACCTTTAACCTATTCAATCCAAGCCCTATTGATCTGCGGCCAATAATCCAGTGTATCAAATTTCATCCTTCAAATCCTGATTCAGACAAAATGAAGAAGCCCCATCAACTGACGGGGCTTCTGCTTTTTAAACTTTATACTTTAGAATTCTTTTGTCCCTGGTCTAAAGTTCTATTTTTAGGTTTCTTGCTAGTAGTTCAACAACTCCTCCAGCACCTTAGCTACTTTATCAGGGTTAGGTAACATCATCTTTTCCAGTTCCACATTAAGCGGAATAGCTGGCAGGTTAGCAGCCCCCAAAGTATAAACAGGTGCATCCAGCATTTTAAAGCAGTCCTTTGACAGGCGTCCGGCCAGAGACTCAGCAAAAGAGTTCATTAGCGGCTCTTCTGTCAATACAAGGGCTTTGCCATGGCGCTCTACAGATGTGCGTACTGTTTCGTAGTCCAGTGGGTTAAGTGTGCGCAGGTCTACAATTTCTATACTTCCCGGGAATTGCTTAGCAGCTGTTTTGGCCCAGTATACACCCATACCGTAAGTGATAACGGTTAGGCTGTTGCCCATTCTGATTTCCTCCTCATCGGCCTTTTGTACAATATTGGCTTTACCCAGTGGCAAAATGTAGTTTTCATCCGGCTCAATAGTCTTAGCATCTTCGGTACCAGCCACTTTTGACCAGTAAATGCCTTTGTGCTCTAGCATAACAACAGGGTTCGGGTCCAGGAAGGCAGCTTTCATAAGGCCTTTCATATCGGCGGCATTGCTCGGGAACACTACTTTTATACCTCTGATATTCAACAATGTAGATTCTATGCTTCCGGAATGGTAAGGTCCGCCACCACCGTAAGCACCAATTGGCACACGAATAACAGATTGAATCGGGAATTTGCCGTTGCTCAGGTAGCAGCTTTTTGACAGCTCTTCTACCAACTGGTTAATACCTGGCCAGATGTAATCGGCAAACTGTATCTCTACGATAGCCTTGGCACCTACTGCCGACATACCTGCCGTTGAGCCTACAATGTATGCTTCCTGGATCGGGGTATTGAACACGCGTGCATCGCCATACTTTTTAGCCAGCAAAGCAGCCTCACGGAACACGCCACCCAACTCACCGCCTACGTCCTGGCCGTAAAATAAAGCCTCCGGGTAAGTGCGAAGTATATCATCCACGGCATGCAGTGCAGCATCCACCATGATGGCTTTTTCTGCTCCGGCTGGGGTTCTCTCGCCTTTCTCTTCGGTTATCGGTGTTGGCGCAAACTCATGCTGATCAAAAGTTGCCGGTTCAGGATTTGGTGCTTCCAGTGCACGGTGATAATCTGCAGCCACACAGGCAACTGCTTCCTGCTCCAGCTGATCAATTTCATCCTGGCTCACATCGGCATTTAACAAGGCGTGGCGCAGCTTTGGAATAGGGTCGTCTACGGCATGCTGGTTCAGGTTATCGCCACGGTACCATTCACGGCGTACTCCTGAAGTATGATGGCCCAAAAGCGGAACCTTGGCATGTACCAGTATAGGCTTACGCACTTTACGGGCATATTCAAAAGCAACACGCATACCCTCATACGACTCTTCGAAGTCAGAGCCGTTTACACGCAGGCGTTCCATACCTTTAAAGCCGGCAGCATACTCATAGGCATCCATGGCACGCATTTCTTTGCCCGTAGCTGAAATTCCCCAGTCGTTGTCCTGTATCAGGTACACAATCGGCAAATTTTTCAATATCGCCATCTGGAAAGCCTCTGCCACTTCACCTTCCGTTACAGAACCATCTCCCAGCGAGCACAGCACAACCGCTTTCTCGTCTGCTTTCAGTAACCCCTGTCCTTCTAGGTAAGCTATACCATGCGCCATACCTGTTGCCGGAATGGCTTGCATACCTGTAGCAGAGCTTTGGTGCGGAATAGTAGGAAAACCCTCTCTTTTTAAAGATGGATGCCCATAGTAAGTGCGGCCACCAGAGAATGGATCATCGGCTTTTGCCATCAGCTGCAGCATTAACTCGTACGGCTGCATACCAATACCCAAAAGGATAGAGTCATCTCTGTAATATGGCGCGGCGTAGTCGTAAGACTTTAACTGGAAAGCGGCGGCAAGCTGTATCGCTTCGTGCCCTCGGGAGGTGCTGTGTACATACTTGCTGCAGATAGCTTTATTTTCTTCATAAGTGTCTGCCATGGTTTTGGCAGTAATCATCAGGCGGTAAGCTTTTTTAAGCAGATCAATATCCAGCTTTACCGCTTCTAGCATATCATTTGACATAAAGTGCAGTTCTTTTGCCCGAAAATACGAATTTATCCCCTTTTTCTAAAATCCTTCTTGATGCTTCGCTACTCCGGCAATAATCGGTAATTTTGCACCAACTATACTTTTACCTAGACCAGGGACTGCTTGACAAAGGACAAAATACTTTTTTAGATTTAATCTTAGAAGTCTGTTGGTGTCAAGTATAAATGTTCTTACTGTTTAACTGAAGTATAGATTTGAAACTGGCAGAGGATTTACCTGAATTAAATAATCCATTGTCTTTTGTCAAATAATCTTTTGTCAAAAACTATGTTCAGAGATAAAGTAGAGGCGTTTATGCGCCAGTTCCAGAAAGACCTGTACCAGGCGTTGGAAAATTGCGATGGCGGTGCAACGTTTACAGCCGATGAGTGGCAGCACGAAGGCGGCGGTGGCGGTATTTCGCGGGTTATCGAAAATGGCCATGTGTTGGAGAAAGGCGGCGTCAATTTTTCTGCGGTGCAGGGTGAGTTATCTCCACAGTTCCTGAAGATGCTGCAAATGCCCGATCCTGCATACTTTGCAACCGGCGTTTCGGTGGTTATGCACCCGCACAGCCCGATGGTGCCTATTACCCACATGAACGTACGCTACTTTGAGGCCGGGAACGGACAAGCCTGGTTTGGAGGCGGCATTGACCTTACTCCTATTTACCTGGACCTGAAGCAGGCGCGTGCTTTTCATGAGCAAATGAAAGAAGTTTGCGACAAGCACCACCCAAGTTATTACCCGGAGTTTAAGAAGTGGGCCGATGATTACTTTTACAACGAGCACCGCGAAGAAACCCGTGGCGTAGGTGGCATTTTCTTCGACAGACTAATGGCTACCGACGAGATAAGTATGGAAGATCGATTTGCCTTTGTACGCGATGTGGCCTATGCTTTTATTCCTTTTTATACTAGTATAATGAACCAGAACCGCGATCTGGCATACGGTGAAAAAGAAAAGCAATGGCAGCTGATACGCCGTGGCCGCTACGTGGAATTTAACCTGGTATATGACCGCGGCACTAAGTTTGGGTTGCTTACCAAAGGTAGAATAGAGTCTATACTTATGAGCCTTCCTACACATGCTTCGTGGCACTATAACTTTACACCTGAGCCGGGTAGCGCAGAAGAAAAGACGCAGCAATACCTGAAAAAAGACATCGACTGGCTTCACGTGCAGTAACCCCCCTATGGAGACGCTGGAACAACTGGATAAGGACCTGTTTATCTACTTAAACGACATTCAAAGTCCATTTTGGAATACTATAATGGTTTTTGTGTCGGAAAAGCTGGTTTGGATACCTTTTTACCTGGGTTTGGTAGCCTACCTGGTATGGCGCTACCGCAGGCAAAGTATACCTATGATCGGATTAGTGCTTGTGGCAATCGGTTTGTCTGATTTTATAGCTTCAGGTTTGTTTAAGCCATACTTTGCACGCCTTCGTCCATGCCACGATGCATCACTCTCGGAATTTGTTAATCTTGTAGAAGGTTGCGGAGGTCAGTTTGGGTTTATGTCGTCGCATGCGGCTAACAGCTTTGCGCTGGCCGTTTTCTTTAACCTTATACTTTCAGACAGGTACTTTATTTTTAAGATTGTACTGGTGGCATGGGCGGTTGTTGTTTCGTATAGCCGTATTTACCTGGGTGTTCACTTTCCTGGGGATATAATAGGTGGTGCTATACTTGGCTCTTTTCTTGCTTATTTATGCTCGTTGGGTTACACTATTCTTCTGAACAAATACCCCCGTTTTGTGCGTTAAACTATTAGCAGTAAGTGCTGTTTCCTTTGTGGTTATTCAAAGGCATTGATTTTGCGCAATCATTTTTACAGTTTTATACTTTTAGTTTGGCTGCTGGCTTGTGGCAATCATGCACTGGCACAGCAGTTTTATACTTTATCTGGCCGCGTACTGGATGCTGAATCTGGTGAGGCTTTGGCTGGGGCATCGCTTTTCTTAAAAGAAAGGCCAAGTGCCGGTGCAGTGACAGATGCAAACGGCAGGTATAGTTTTACGGCAGAGGCAGGGAGTTATACTTTGGTTACCCGCTACATTGGCTACGACGACCAGGAACAGCCCCTCCTATTAGATCAGAACAAGCAATTAACCATCAGACTCTCAGCAAAAACCTATGGTGTGCAGGAGGTGGAGGTAATTGCCAATCGACAGCCCCCAATAACCGAAACTGCCACCATGGGGCAAATTGACATCCCCCTGGAAACTCTTAAAACCCTGCCAGTACTCTTTGGAGAAACTGACATTTTAAAAACAGTACAGCTAATGCCGGGTGTACAGTCTGGCGGCGAAGGCAATACGGGCTTTTATGTTCGTGGCGGTGGTGCAGACCAAAATCTGGTATTACTGGATAAGGCTACCATTTACAACCCCGGCCACCTGCTCAATTTCTTTTCGGTTTTTAACAGCAATGCCATCGAAAATACTACGCTCCTGAAAGGCAACATGCCGGCCAGGTACGGGGGCAGATTATCTTCGGTGCTCGATGTGGAGATGAAAGACGGAGACATGTCTCAGTTCAGGGCTGATGGCGGTGTTGGCTTGATTGCTTCTCGTTTAACGCTGCAGGGGCCTATTGCCAAAGAAAAAGCATCGTTTCTACTTTCTGGCCGCAGAACTTATATAGATGTGCTTACAGAGCCGTTTCTGAAAGATACTGAGCAAGGTGGCGTACCTTATTACTTCTACGACCTTAACGGCAAGATTACTTATACTTTATCAGATAAAGACAGGCTGTACCTGAGTGGCTACTATGGCCGCGACAAAGGCACTTTAAACCTATCGGATGGGCGTTTTACTTCTGATTTTTTCTGGGGAAACGCCAGTGCCACAGCCCGTTGGAACCACCTATTCAGCGATAAACTGTTCATGAATGCCTCTGCCCTGCTCAGTAACTATAATTTTGAGTTTACCTGGGAGTTTGGCGGTTATACTACTGTTCTGGAAACCGGTGTGCGCGACTACAGCTTTAATCTCGGTTTTGATTATACACCCAGCGTCAAGCATCACATACAGTATGGTTTACAATATACTTACCACACGCTTAGGCCCCGTACAGGACAAGCCGAGGGTGTAGATGGCGATGCGTTCAGCACAGATCGTATAAAACCTAAATATGCCCACGAGACAGCTCTTTATATAGCTGACGACTGGAACCTGACCGATAGACTTTTAATAAGCCTGGGCCTGAGAAGTAGCCACTTTATGCAGGTTGGTCCATTTAGCTTTTACAATTTTGATAACAATGAGCAGGTTTCGGATTCTGTGAACTTTGGGCGTGGCGATAAGGTAAAATCATATCATAACCTTGAGCCACGGGCATCGCTGCGTTATACTTTAGATCAAAACTCCTCTGTAAAGGTTGCATTTACGCAATCTGCACAATACCTGCACCTGGTATCGAATGCCTATACTACTTTACCGTTGGATGTATGGGTGCCCAGTTCCGCCATTGTAAGACCACAACGTGCTACACAGTATGCCCTAGGTTATTTTAAAAGTATAGCTCAGAATGAGTATGAAGGCTCTGTGGAAGTATACTATAAAACCATGCAGAACCAGCTGGAGTACCGCGAAGGCTATGCACCCGGCCCAAGTAACCGAGACCTGGAATATGAATTCGTGAGCGGAAGCGGCGAGTCGTATGGCGTTGAGTTATTTCTGCGCAAAAACTTTGGTGACCTGCAGGGCTGGGTTGGGTATACTTTGTCTAGAACCACACGTAAGTTCCCGGACCTTAACCAGGGCAGTACCTTCCCGGCACGCTTCGACAGGCGCCATGACCTGTCTGTGGTTGCCAATTACAAACTAAACGATAAGTGGACCTTTGGTGGTGTATTTGTTTACGGTACCGGGCAGGCTACAACCATGCCTGTACGCCGTTATTTTATAGAGGGCAGCGTAGTATACCAGTATGGCGACAGAAACAGTTTCAGGATGGAGCCCACGCATCGCCTGGATCTGGCCGCTACCTTGGAAGGAAAGAAGTATAAAAACATACAAAACAGCTTTACCTTTTCGATTTACAATGTATATGGCCGCCGAAACCCGTTTTTATACTACATCGACAACCAGGGAGAGCCATACAGCCAGGATATAAAGCTGCAGGCCAAAAAAGTATCGACCATACCTTTTCCGTTGCCCTCTGTAACCTGGAATTTTAGCTGGAAATAACATGAAAAGCATTCATTTTATACTTTCGTTGCTGGGTTTAATGCTACTTGCAGGCTGCGAAGAAAACCTTACGCTAGATATTCCTGAGGGCGAAGAGCAACTAGTTGTAGAGGGTCACATAGAGCAGGGCTCTCCTCCAATTGTAGTGCTTACAAGGTCTGTGCCTGTATTTGCCAACGTGTCTTTCGAGACCCTTGAAAGTGCCTTTGTGCATAACGCTCAGGTTACAGTTAACTCAGGCGGAAAGGTGTATACTTTGCGGGAGATTCCTTCGGCATCATTTACAAAGGAGTTAAAAGAGCAGGTGGCGCTGCTGTTTGGGGTTTCCGAGAATTTACTAAATGGCAGCAATGGTTTTCCTTTCTATGTTTATACTTCTGATGAACTGAAAGGTGAGATAGGTAAGAGTTATGGCTTACGCATCAGCCATCAGGGCAAAGTGCTTACGTCTAACACAACTATACCAAACTTAAACCCCATTGATGTACTCTGGACTGCCCCACACTCCAACCCTGAACAAGACAGCCTTAAAATTCTGATGTACCGCTACGCAGACCCCGATACCTTAGGCAACAGCGTGCGCTACTTTACAAAACGCAACCAGGAACCATTTTATCCCGGCTTGTTAGGCTCCGTTTTTAATGATGAGCTGATAAACGGCGGCACCATTACTTTTCCCTTAGACCGCGGTGAGCCCAGAGGGCAGTCAGAAGTAAATGAGGAGTTATATGGCTATTTTGGAAAAGGAGACACTGTTACGGTGCGCTGGGCAGCCATTGATCTGGCTCATTTCCGTTTCTGGAGCACTTTGGAGAGCGAGCAAAACAGCAACGGCAGCCCCATCGGTTCACCCAATACTACCCGCTCAAACATTAAAGGCGGTTTAGGCATCTGGGGCGGTTATGGCGTTACATACCATACTTTGGTTATTGAGTGAGCGGTTTGGTTATTGGTTACTGGTTATTCGTTTATGAGGATGTAGATACGCAATGGTTTGCGCCTTGTTCACAAAAGCTGAATACCTTACAAAGTGTAAAATCTAATAACTAACAACGAATAACTAATAACGAAAAATCTATCTCCCCAGTAACCTCGCCACATACTTGCCGATAATATCAAATTCCAGGTTTATCTTATCTCCTGGCTTTACCTGGTGCAGGTTGGTGTGCTCGTACGTATATGGAATGATTGCTACCGAGAAGGAGTTCTCTTTTGAGTTAAATACCGTTAAGCTAATACCGTTTACACAGATAGAGCCTTTCTCGACGGTTACATTGCCCTGGCTGGCGTCGTAGCTAAACGTAAATATCCAGCTGCCATTCTCATCCACCACCGATTCACAAATGCCTGTCTGGTCTACGTGGCCCTGCACCACATGCCCGTCGAAACGTCCGTTTGCCTGCATGCAGCGCTCCAGGTTCACCTTATCTCCGGGTTTAAGGCTGTTCAGGTTGGTCTTTTTTAGCGTCTCGTCGATGGCCGTAACAGTATAATTGTCGCCGTTTATACTTACTACCGTTAAACAGATGCCATTATGCGCCACACTTTGGTCTATCTTAAGCTCGTGCGTAAATGGACTGGATAGCGTAAAGTGCTTGTTCGTGTTCTCTTCACGTGTATTGGTAACCTGGCCAAGTGCCTCTATTATTCCTGTAAACATGGTTCTGCTTCTTGTTTATACTTCAAATTTAACAGCTTTATGTGTCAGTTACTGCCTTTGTGCTACAGATAAAGCGAAATTGATGCACGATTTATATTTGGGATGCTTATTTTCGCAACCAAATCTTTTTTACCTGGACTTAGTAAGATAAAAGAGATAGTACACGATGTAGTGATTACCCAAAGTATAACAACAAAAATGCAGACAGACTCATACAGACACCGTGGCATGCGCCGTGCATTAGTTAACCATTTGCGCGAAAAAGGCATACGCGATGAACGTGTTTTGGCTGCCATCGGCGCCGTACCGCGGCATTTCTTCTTCGAAAAAGCGTTTTTAGAGCAAGCTTACCAGGATAAAGCCTTTCCAATCGGCGAAGGCCAGACTATCTCCCAACCATACACTGTTGCATTTCAATCGGAGCTGCTGCAGCTAAAACCCACCGACAAAGTACTGGAAATTGGCACAGGCTCTGGCTACCAATGCTCCGTTCTGCTGCAGATCACCCCTCATGTTTATACGATAGAGTATAACCGCGCCCTTTACGAAAAAGCACTGCTCTTCTTTAAAAAGTATGGCTTAAAGCCGCATGCTTTTCACGGCGACGGTTCACTTGGTTTACTGCAACATGCCCCTTACGATAAAATTATCGTAACGGCAGGTGCACCGGGAGTTCCTAAAGCACTGGTGCAGCAGCTAAATGTAGGTGGTTGCCTTGTTATACCTGTTGGTAGCGAGAGCAGCCAGAAAATGGTTCGCATTACCCGCGTAGAGGAAAACGAGTTTACCAAAGAAGAATTCACCAGCTTTAAATTCGTGCCGCTGCTGGGTAAATCGGGCTGGGAGTCAGAGCGATTTTAGAACTATCAGCTAATAGTGCAGACCATTTAATAATAACTGGAAAAATTACGACGCTTTTCCGGCTATAACCGAGTATGAGCTAAAGTTTAGCCAAGCGGTCAGAAATGGCGATGTATATTTAATTTTTGCTGACTTTATAAGTATATTTTATACTTCGGCTTGCTGAACGTATCTTTGCGCCATCAAAAAAAGCATAATTGTAATGCGTAAACAGAAAAAAGTACAGGACTCATACGTCATCATGACGGAGCTGGTATTGCCAAACGATACCAATACACTACACAACTTAATGGGTGGCCGCATGATGCATTGGATGGACATTGTGTCGGCTATAGCTGCGCAGAAACACTCTAACCGCATTGTGGTTACGGCATCGGTAGACAACGTATCTTTCTCTGAAAGTATAAAACTAGGAAATGTTGTAACGCTGGAGGCAAAAGTTACCCGTGCTTTTAACTCCTCTATGGAGGTGCACATTGTAGTTTATGCCGAGGATATACCTAGCGGTAAAAAGGTAAAATCAAACCAGGCGTTTTTCACTTTTGTGGCTGTAGATCAGTTAGGCAACCCTATTGATGTGCCTGAGGCGCTACCTGAAACAGAAGAAGAGATCAGGCTATACGACGGAGCACTTCGCCGCAGGCAACTACGCCTTGTTTTGGCTGGCCGTATGAAGCCGAGCGAAGCAAATGAGCTACGATCAATATTTGACATAAAAGAAGGAGCAGAAGGATAAGAAAGTATGGCAGGATTACAGGCAGATCAACTAAACAGCGAGTTTTTAAAGAACTTTATACCTGAAACCATTTACCTGGTGGATGGAGATATCGCTGCGCCTGCACCTGCTTTACCCCAAGAGACAGAAGCAGCAGTTGTAGCCCCGGTTGCAGCTGCTGCTCCAACTGCCACTGTAAAACCAACGGAGGCGCTAGTTGCAAATGAAGAAGCACCTGTTCCGCCAGCACAGCATAAACCTAAGCCTACACCTACCCTGCCCAAACTTCCTAAAGATGAGGCTGCTAAAGCTCCAGGCAAGTATAAAACCATTGGCGAAAACAAAAAAGGAGTAGTTATACTTGTAACGCTTCCGGAAGAGCAATTTATAAAACTGCCACAGCTGGAATTCCTGAATAAGATTTTAGGCGCCATCGGCTTACAACCAACGGATGTAGCTTACCTGAACAACGTTTCAGGAGCCATTGCCAAATTTGAGGATATGCAGCAGGAACTGCAGGTAAATTACATCATCAGTTTCGCCAGCCGTCTTGATACCGACCTTCCACACGATAAGTTTACACTTTATAATCCTGTTTTGGTTGGTTCAGTGCCCGTACTATTCTCGCAATCGTTGGCTATGTTGGAGCATGACGTAGAGCACAAAAAGCAGTTGTGGGGCGCATTGCAAAAAATCTTCAACCGGTGATTAATGTTGATTTAATTAATTTTGCAGTGTTTTTATAATAGCGCATTTTGCCATTGTAGAGACGCAATACTTTGCGTCTTTTCTGCTACAGGGCGGTAGGTTTCGTTGTTGGTTATTCGTTGTTTGATCCTGATTCCTATTGTTCCCATAGCGCAAGTGTTAAACGAAGTGTCACTTGTGCTGTTATATGGTGGCAAGTCTTCAGATTTGCGAAAGTATAATTTATGGTTCACGGAAGTCTGAAGACTTCTCTTTATGAAAAGTCACAAGTCACCGCTTCGCTTAAGACTTGCGCCAGGGAAGAGCCATAGAAAAGATGTGATTTCAGAATTTTAATAAGGCAACAAAAGAGAGCGGCCTTTCTACAATAGAAAGGCCGCTCTCTTTTTGATACTTTGTGGATTTACAGAATCCTAAAATCCCATCATCCTAAGAATCCTAGTCTATTGTAGCAACGTTGCCAACTTCGCCTCTAACTCAGGACCTCTTAAACCTTTCGCAATGATCTTTCCTTCCGGATCAACCAATACAGTTTGAGGAATGGCTGTTACGTTGTATAGCTGTGCTGCACTGCTTTCCCATCCTTTGAGGTCTGAAACGTGCGGCCAGGTAAGTTTGTCCTTTTCGATAGCAGCTAACCATTTTTCACGGTTCTGGTCCAGGGAAACACCGAAAATTTCGAAGCCTTTGCCTTTATACTTGTTGTACATTTTTACCACATTCGGGTTTTCTACGCGGCAAGGTCCGCACCAGCTGGCCCAGAAATCGATAAGTACATACTTGCCACGTAGCGATGAAAGCGACTGAGAACCACCCGCCGGAGTAGGCAGTGAAATATCCGGCGCCATTTGGCCAACAGCTGTAGAGCGCAAAGGCTTTAGTCGATCGTTTAATCTTTTGGTGTACTGGGAGTTTGGGATATTTTGCGTGTACAGGTTAGCCATGCTATCAGCAAATGCGAAATCATTAATAGGGTCTATCAGACTGGCTGTACCAAAAGCTGAAACCACAGACGCCGGGTGCTGTGCCAGGAAATTCTTCGTCTCTTTCTGCATCGCCATAAACTCCTGGCGTATTTTCTCTGCCTCCGCTTCGTTTCCGTTTTGCATGGCCTGGTTAAAGCGCTGCTCCATCTCAGTCTGCTTCATTCGGTTTTCGTTTACCAGCTTGTTCAGCTTCTGAAATAAGGCAGACTCTTCCGACCCTTCAATCTGTACCGTACCGTTCAAGTCTTTTGCATCGGCATTTACTTTTATTTTACCGCTATCCAACACCACCATAATACCATTTTGCTGGTCCATGGCGATGCGGTAAAAGGTTGGCTCTGATACTGTGCCTTTAAAGTTAAAAGAACCGTCTTTGCCGATCTCAGCTGTATCGCGGGGTACAAACTGCTGCTCTCCCAGCTCAAGCAAGTATATAGGACTGCCCGCTGTTGCATTTTCTAACTTACCCTGAATTAAGAATCCATCTGCCTCATTTGAGGTAGACTCTTTTCCCTGGCAGCCAGCTATAAGTGCGGCGGCAGATGCAGCAAAAACTAACTTTTTAAGTTTCATAGGTTTGGGTTATGCGTTTAAACCTGCTTGAAGTAATTGATTCGCCACTTTAGGATCTGCTTTTCCCTTCGTCTTCTTCATGATCTCACCCATAAACATACCTATCAGCGACTGCTTTCCGGCTTTATACTCTGCTACTTTCGCAGGATTTGCCGCCAGCACTTCGTTTATAATCTGTGCCAGTTCGTCTGAATTAGATTCCTGCAACAAGTTTTGCTCCTCTGCCACTTGCTGTGCAGTGGTTTCAGGATGTTCCAACATGTACGGGAAAATTTGCTTAGAGGCAATGGAGTGGCTCACCTTGTTTTGATCTACTAACGAAATTATCTGGGCAATTTGTTCAGGTGCAAGCGGAAAATCATTTATATGCAGCTGCAACTCGTTCAGATAAGACTTTACAGGGCCCATCATCCAGTTAGAAGCGGCTTTGTAATTTGTGGTCTCTTTGCAAAGCTCCTCAAAGTATAAAGCGATCTCTTTTGCGTCTGTTAATACAGCTGCATCATACTCTGGCAGGCCCAGCTCGTTTACAAAGCGGTTGTAAAGCACCTGTGGCAGACTTGGCATAGCAGCCTTAACGCTATCCAGCCACTCCTGCTCGATCACCAATGGCTGCAGGTCCGGCTCCGGGAAGTAGCGGTAATCGTTCATGGTTTCCTTAGAACGCATGGCTGTAGTAGAACCAGTATTAGCGTCAAAATTGCGCGTTTCGCCATCTACTTTTCCGCCATTTTCCAGCACCATGATCTGGCGTTCTATCTCGTGCTCAATAGCACGCTGCACGTTACGGAAAGAGTTCATGTTCTTCACCTCTACCTTCGTGCCCCAAAGCGGAGAATCCTTTAGCATCACAGAAATGTTGGCATCGCAACGCAGCGAGCCTTCTTCCATGTTACCGTCGCAAATATCCAGGTACTTAACCAAACGCTTAATCTCGATCAGGTAATTGTACGCTTCTACAGAGTCACGGATATCCGGCTCCGATACGATCTCAATAAGCGGAACACCGGCACGGTTAAAGTCTACTAATGTCTCAATCTCGCCTGGCAGGTGCATTGATTTACCGGCATCTTCTTCCATATGAATACGGGTGATACCGATGGTCTTGTCGTTACCCTCAGCGTCCTTAATTACAAGGTGGCCGTTCGTACAGATCGGCGTTTTATCCTGTGTGATCTGATATCCTTTCGGAAGGTCAGGGTAAAAGTAATTCTTACGTGCATAAATATTATGGCGCGTAATTTCGCAGTTAGTGGCAATACCCATTTTAGCAGCCATCTCCACTACTTTTTTGTTCACGCGTGGCAACGTGCCCGGGTGACCAAGGGTAATGGCACTCAGGTTAGTGTTCGGCATCATGCCATACTCTGTAGAGTCGGATGAGTAAGCCTTGCTCTCTGTTAACAGCTGCGCGTGCACTTCCAGACCAATAATTGCCTGGTATTTATCTCTTATCGCTTTATCCATTTTAATTTATCTATTACCTGTTTAGTATAGATTATGATGTCATAAAATCTGGGCCTAAAATGATCAATAGCAGTATTACTACTAAAGTGATTATGTTGGCCAACCCTATACCTATCAGATAAACCATCTTTTGTTTTTGGTTATCTTCTTTTCTTGAATAGCTCTTTAATATATAATATAAGCCAATAGGCGAAGCTATAAACCCAATAACAGCCGGGAAAAAGGGGAAAAACGAAGCTAGGTCGCCTTTTATAACCGAAACTCGTGCTAATGAATAGCCTATATTTGAAAATATAAATGAATAAAAGATCACATAATACAAAGTTCTCGCTTTATCCAAATTTATAGTCTCCATAGCTATGATTTGCAATTACAGTAAGCTTTTAACAAGCTCTACTGCTTTGCCTGGCACAGTGGCTAACCCAGCTGAATTCTTACCGCCGGCAGTGGCATAAAACGGTTGACCACCGCCACCGCCTTGAATTTCCTTGGCGAGCTCACGTACCATCTGGCTGGCATTCATGTTCTTTTCAGAGACCAGGTTGTCCGATAGCATCACAGCGATTTGGGGTTTCCCGTCAATCTCAGCAGCAAGTACCAGTACTAAGTTATCTACTACCTGGCGCATATCAAAGGCAAGCTTTTTCAGATAGTCAGATGAACTTACATCTACCCTTTCAGCTACCAAGTTGATGCCATTTAGCTGCTGTGCATTTTGCGCCAATGTATCTTTCAGGCTACCTAGTTGTTTTAGTTCAAATTGCTCTAACTGTTTCTGCAGCGCCTTATAATCTTCCTGTAGCTTTTGCACCGCACCTGATACATTGCTTTGCGTATTCATGGCTTCGCGTACGGCATGCAGTTCGTTTACCTGCTGCTGCATGTATTCTTCCGCTGCGTCGCCGGTAATGGCCTCTATACGACGTACACCTGCCGCTACAGAGCTTTCCGAAACTATTTTAAAGTAACCGATATTGCCGGTGTTCAGCACATGCGTACCGCCACAAAGTTCTACAGAGTGCTCACGACCAAAAGAGATTACACGTACAAAGTCGCCATACTTCTCGCCGAACAAGGCCATAGCTCCCATTTGTTTTGCTTCCTCGATAGGCACGTTACGGCTTTCCTCTAATGGTATAGATTCGCGCACACGCTTGTTTACCATATGCTCGATCTGGCGCAGCTCAGCCTCCTCTACTTTGGCAAAGTGTGAAAAGTCGAAACGCAACAGTTTTTCGTTAACCAATGAACCGCGCTGCTGTACGTGCTCACCTAAAGCAGAACGTAAAGCAGCATGCAGTAAGTGTGTGGCAGAGTGATTTCTACGGATCATATTACGACGTTCTGCATCAATCTCAGCCCTAAAACCAGCCTCTACGTTCTGAGGTAATTTAGGCGTGATATGAAGTATAAGGTCGTTCTCTTTTTTCGTATCCATCACCTCTACCTGCTCACTGTCAGAAATCAGGTAACCGGTATCTCCTACCTGTCCGCCACTCTCGGCATAGAAAGGAGTTTTGTCCAGCACCAGGTGATATTCGCTCTTATTCTTGGTCTTTACCTGACGGTAACGCACAATATGAGAAGCCGAAGTATCGCAGTCGTAGCCGATAAACTCGTTCACCACATCCGGCTGAAGTATAATCCAGTCGGTTTGCTCAGTGGCAGATGCGTTGCGTGAGCGGTTTTTCTGCTGCTCCATTTCCACACCAAAACCAGCCTCGTCTACCGTAAAACCTTTTTCACGGGCAATCAGGGCAGTTAGGTCAAGCGGGAAACCAAAGGTATCATAAAGTTCGAAAGCTGTTTTGCCGTCGATAGTGTTGTTGTTCTGCTTAAAGCTTTCCTCTAAGGCATCAAGGCGTTTCAAGCCGTTCTCCAGCGTACGCAGGAAAGCATTCTCCTCCTCTTCTATCACACGCTGCACAAAACCCAGCTGCTGCTTCAGTTCAGGGAATACATGCGCCATCTGATCTGCCAGTACTTCAGCTAATTTAAACAGAAATGGTTTTTTGAAATCCAGGAAAGTAAAGCCGTAACGGACTGCACGTCGCAGGATACGACGGATCACATAACCAGCCTTGTTGTTTGATGGTAACTGGCCATCGGCAATGGTAAAGGCAATGGCACGAATGTGGTCAGAAATTACACGGATGGCGATGTCTGTTTTCTCGTTTTCGCCATACTTTACTCCTGCTTCTTTTGCCACATACTGGATCAGCGGCTGGAAAACATCTGTATCGTAGTTAGAACGTTTGCCCTGGATAGCCATACACAAACGCTCAAAGCCCATACCTGTATCAACGTGCTGCGCAGGCAGTTTTACCAGCGAGCCATCGGCCAGGCGGTTAAACTCCATGAATACGTTGTTCCAGATCTCCACTACCTGTGGGTGATCGTTATTTACAAGTGATTTGCCATCAACCTGTGCGCGTTCTTCCTCAGTTCTTAAATCAACGTGAATTTCAGAGCAAGGGCCGCACGGACCGGTATCACCCATTTCCCAGAAGTTGTCTTTCTTAGAGCCCATCAGGATACGATCCTCAGCGATCATACTTTTCCAGATATTAAAAGCATTCTGGTCCATTGGCAGGTTCTCAGAATCGTCGCCCTGGAAAACAGAAACGTACAATCTGTCTTTAGGCAGCTTATATACTTCCGTCAGCAGTTCCCACGACCACTCCAGCGCCTCTTTCTTAAAGTAATCTCCAAACGACCAGTTACCCAGCATCTCGAACATGGTGTGGTGATAGGTGTCGTAGCCTACCTCTTCCAGGTCGTTGTGCTTGCCGCTAACGCGAAGGCATTTTTGAGTGTCGGCGATACGTTTGCTTGGGGCAGGTTTGTTACCCAGAAAGTAGTCTTTAAACGGCGCCATTCCCGAGTTAATAAACATCAGGGTTGGGTCGTCTTTTACCACAATCGGAGCCGAAGGCACGATCTGGTGCTGCTTCGAAGCAAAGAAATCCAGGAACTTTTGTCTAATCTCAGCTGAGTTCATGTATGATTATTAGGCCTTTAGATACTTATGGCTATACTTGTTGTTTAATAACAAAAAATATAGAATTTTTGCTGTAGAGAAACACATTGATTTTGTGAAGCTCAAAAAGCACATTTAAGGCAAAAGTAGCATATTTTAGCCTTATTCAGTAGCATCTGTGTGAAAATTACACAGGTGCCATACTTTAACCGAACCATAGCCATGCCTTATAAAGAAAGAGAAATAGAAAAGCAGTACTACACCATTGGCGAAGTAGCCGAAATGTTTGACGTAGCTGCCTCGCTGATACGTTTCTGGGAAACTGAGTTTGAGCAACTTAGGCCAAAGAAAAATAAAAAAGGCAACCGCCAGTACACCGCAAAAGATATTGAGACCCTCCGCACCATTTACCACCTGGTAAAAGAGCGTGGCTATACTATACAGGGTGCCAGGGAGGTGCTTAAAAACAAGTCTGTACAGACCAAAGACAAGATCGAGATCATTGAGTCGCTGGAGAAAGTAAAGGCTTTTCTGGTAGGAATTAAATCGCAGTTGAACACCAAAGAATAAAAGCTACGTAAGCACTTTACCATATGGTAGAGGAACAGCATTTATACGAGGTAGCTATTACAAAACTGCCGGGTGTTGGCACTCAACTAACACGCCAACTGGTAAGTTATTGCGGCTCGCCTAAAGCGGTTTTTGAGGCTAATGCTGCTAAACTGAGCAAGATTCCGGGGGTTGGCACCGTATCGCTTAGGAATATACTTGAAGGCAGGAAGCAGGCACTATACCATGCTGAGGAAATTGTAAAACAGGCTGAAGCGCAGGATGTGCAGTTACTGTTTTATACTTCGCCAAAGTACCCCGACAGGCTTAAACAAATAGCCGACGCCCCTGCCCTTTTATACTTTCGTGGCAACGGAAACCTGAACCAGCGCCGCATTATAAGTATAGTTGGTACCAGGCAAATTACAAACTATGGTACCTCCGTCACAGAAAAGATCATCGAAAGCCTGAAGCCATACAATGCCTTAATTGTTAGCGGACTTGCCTATGGCGTGGATGTAGTGGCGCACAGAGCTGCAATACAGGCCGGCTTGCAAACTATTGGCGTTATGGCCAGTGGACCCGAAACAGTTTATCCAGCCGTTCACCGGAAGTATGCAGAGCGCATGCTTACGCAAGGTGGATTGCTCACCGAAAATTCCTTTGGCACCAGACCTGATGCTCCACGCTTCCCGGCACGAAACCGCATTATCGCCGGCATGTCGGACTGCACTATTGTTGTAGAAGCTGCCCTTAAAAGCGGTACTTTAATAACTGCTGATCTGGCCCATGGCTACGACAAAGAAGTAATGGCCGTGCCAGGGAATATTACCTCCCCGGTTTCAGAAGGCACCAATCACCTCATTAAATCATTAAAAGCAGTTGCCTATACTTCGGTGCAGGACCTAGTGGAGCTATTGAACTGGGACCTGCAGGATGAAGCAGCTGCCAAAAAGGTGAAACAACCCTCAGTCTTTAGTCCAGAAGAATTTACACCCGATGAGCTCAAGGTACTACAGGTGCTGCAACAGAACGGCGAAGAGCAAATGGATAACCTGAGTTGGAAGTCGCAGATTCCGGTTAGTATGCTGGCGTCGGTGTTGTTAGGTTTGGAGTTTAAAGGAATAGTTAAGGCCAAACCGGGTAAGAAATTTGCGCTTATTAGTTAAGAGTTATTGGTTGCTAGTTATTTATAATTAGTTTTTAGTTATTTGTTGTATGATGCCTATACACATGTTACGGGAGCGTGTGAGATTTAACAATCAACAATAAGCAGTCGACAATCAAAAACTCTTAACTAACAAAAATGCTGCTCTACAACGGCCAGTTTATACTTGAGAAGGATCTGAAATTGCCAATCTCTAACCGTGCCTTCCAGTACAATGATAGCTTTTTTGAGACGGTAATGGTGGTAGATGGTAAGCTGCGATTCTGGCAGGACCATGTGGATAGAATGCAGGAAGCAGCAGCAAGCCTGAAGTTAGAGTTACCCTTATACTTTACAGAAGGCACTATAGAGCAACAGTTATTACAATTGGCAGAACAAAACCAGGCTGTAAAGTATGGCCGGTTAAAATTGAAAGTATGGCGTGCCGGAGCAGGACTTTACACGCCTGAAGTAAATTCAGTTGATTGGCTTGCTACGGTGGCTCCTGCAGCACCTACTGCTTCTGAAAGTATAAGTATAGGTATTTGCCAAATTATAAATACAATCTACTCGCCTCTATCCCATTTTAAAGGGCCTAATGCACTTATTTATACTTTGGCGGGTATTGAGAAAAAGAACAGTAGCTACGATGATTTGCTGTTGCTTAACCCGCAGGGTGTGGTGTCCGAGCTTATCTCTTCCAACCTGTTCTGGTTAATACAGGATAAACTTTATACCCCTGCTCTTGATACAGGTTGTGTAAATGGCATTGCCCGGCGTAACATTATCAGGTGGTGCAGGCAAGCTGGAGTACCAGTGAAAGAAGTATACTTTAGCCCTGAAAGACTTTTTGAAGCTGATGTTTTGTTTGCAGCAAATGTTATAGGTATCAGGAAAATAAATTTATTGAAAGGAGTTATTTTAAAGTCTGAATCTTCTGATATCTTTAACAAAATTATGGATAAACATTTTATCCAGGCATAAAATCAGCAGTCTATTCTGTTACTTTATGGAAAAATAACACAAGATATAGTTGCTTTCTGTAATACATCTAGTGTTTTTGAATTTTGCATTCCTGTCTATAGCTTAGTCTTATGCTACTTTTGAGGTTCTCATAAACTTATATTCAGATAAATAAATACTTGTAAAAGTATATCTGCCCTAAGTATATCCCATGTTACCATTTGCATGCTAGTTTCCTGTTGCCTTTCTTATTAATACATTAATATTATAATGTATAATACCTAGCTATGAAAGCATCCACTTTCTAACGAAAGGCAAACATTAAATATTTCTCACCTTAAACAATCAATTATGAAACACTTTTACGTGTATGCGTCGGTTTTTCTATGTGGTTTACTCTGGAGTCCGTCTGCAGATGCCCAGGGCCAAAGCAAGATCAAGCAAAAGCTGGAAGCTGCCAATGGTACCCCTGCTTTTATTGAATTTAACACCCAAGCGGGTGCCCATCGTGCAGACCAGGCCACGGAAGTTCTAAAAACCTACCTCGACCTGTCTCCTTCTGATGTGATGAAAAAGGCAAAAACAGAGAAGGACGATATAGGATTTACACACCAGCGTTTTGAGCAATATTATAAAGGCATTAAAGTTGAACATGCTTCCTATATTGTTCACAGTAAGAATGGTGTGGTGCAGTCTATTAACGGCGACTTTAAAAAGATCAGCAACCTTAACACGCAGGCTACCCTGTCTGAAAAAGCTGCACTGGCTAATGCTTTGCAGTATGTTAATGCCCAAACGTACATGTGGCAGGTACCGGAGCAGGAAGCATGGGCTAAACAACTCGCTAACGATCCGAACGCCACCTTCTATCCAAAAGGTGAACTGGTGATCATTAAGAATGATTTTGCCAATACCAAAGAGAAGCAAGGCAAACCTGTGCTGGCTTACAAGTTTGACATTTATGCCCATAAGCCGGTAAGCCGCGATTATGTGTATGTAAATGCGCAGACCGGTGAAGTGGTTTTCAAAGATGCTATCATCAAGCACGCCACCGCAACAGGTACAGCTGCAACGCGCTACAGCGGCTCAAGGTCTATTACCACGGACAGTTACAACGGATCTTACCGCCTGCGTGAGTTTACCCGTGGCAACGGTATCGAAACGTACAACTGTAAAACAGGTACCAGCTATACCTCGGCTGTAGACTTTACCGATAACGATAATAACTGGACATCCGGCGAGTTTAACAACACAGCCAAAGACAATGCCGCACTCGATGCACATTGGGCTGCTCAGATGACCTACGACTACTTTAAGCTAAAGCACAATCGAAACAGTTTTGATAATGCTGGTGCCAAGATCAAAAGTTATGTACACTACGACAAAAACTACGAGAATGCGTTCTGGAATGGTTCTGTAATGACCTATGGCGACGGTGCCACACGCTTTGATGCGTTAACCAGTCTGGATGTGGGTGCCCACGAAATTGGCCATGCCGTTTGCTCTAATAGTGCCAACCTGGTATACCAGAACGAGTCAGGCGCCATGAACGAAGGTTTCTCCGATATCTGGGGAGCTGCCGTTGAATATTATGCCGCGCCTGAAAAATCAATCTGGCTGATAGGCGAAGACATAGATAAGCAGCGCCCTGCCCTTCGCTCTATGAGTGATCCTAACTCAGAAGGCCAGCCGGATACTTACAAAGGCGACATGTGGTACAGTGGTACGGGAGACAACGGCGGGGTGCACTACAATAGCGGTGTACTTAACCATTGGTTCTACGTACTTTCTGTAGGCAAGTCAGGCACCAACGATATCGGAAACAGCTACAGCGTGACCGGTATAGGTATTGATGCGGCTGCCAGAATTGCTTACCGCACCGAAACAGTTTACCTTACTTCCAACTCAGTGTATGCTGATGCCCGCACCTACTCTATACAGGCTGCCATAGACCTTTATGGAGCAGGTTCTGCACAAGTAATTCAGACTACGAACGCCTGGCATGCCGTTGGTATTGGTGGCAAGTATGGCGAAATATCCTACTGTACTTCTCAGGGCAATAACTCGTCTTATGAGTGGATCGCCAGTGTAAAAGTAGGAAGCTTCACCAAGACATCCACTGCTTCAGGATACTCTGATTTTACGGGTACTACTGTAAGCGTTAACGCAGGCAGTTCATATGCCATTACATTAACGCCGGGTTTTTCAGGCACAGCCTATAACGAGTACTGGAAGATCTGGATCGACTATAACAAAGACGGTGATTTTGATGATGCAGGCGAACTGGTGTTTAATGCCGGTGCGCTTAGCAAAACTGCAGTTAGCGGTACCATAGTTATCCCGTCCACTGCATCAGGCACAACCCGCATGCGTGTATCTATGAAGTATAATGGTGCCCAGACATCATGCGAATCGTTTGGCTACGGCGAGGTAGAGGATTACACTATTAGCATCTCGGGTGCAACTGCAACCTGTGCCGTTCCGGGTAGTCTTTCAGCTTCTAACGTTGGTTCATCTTCAGCTACGCTTAACTGGGGTGCTGTGTCGGGTGCATCAAGCTACAACGTGCGTTTCAGACCAACAGGTACTTCTACCTGGACGACGGGCAGCGTTACAAGCACATCAGCCAATGCAACTGGTTTAGCAGCAAGTACACAGTATGAGTTCCAGGTTAGCACCGTTTGCTCCGGGAGCAGCTCTGCCTACTCAGCTTCAGCTACCTTTACAACCACTGCGGCCTCGGTAACTTACTGTGCATCTAAAGGAAGCAACGCCAGTTACGAATGGATAGACCTGGTTCAGTTTGGTGGTATAAACAATTCTTCCGGCAGCGATGGCGGTTATAAAGACAATACTGCTTTAACCGGAACAGCCACGCGTGGTGGCAGCAGTACTATTTACATCAGCGCAGGCTTCTCCGGAACTGCTTACACAGAATACTGGAAAGTATGGATCGATTTTAACCAGAACGGAAGCTTCGATGATGCCGGCGAGTTAGTTGTGAGTGGTTCATCTTCGAGCAGCGGTACCCTAAGCGCTACTGTGAGTGTACCAACTACTGCCCTGCTTGGCAAAACGCACATGCGAGTTTCCATGAAGTATAACGCTGCCCAAACTTCGTGCGAAACATTTAGCTACGGCGAGGTAGAGGACTATAGCGTAAATATCGTGAATGCCCTTACAGCTTCTACGGCCAACAACGTGATGAAAGCTGAAACACTTGGAGATGAGTCCGGAAATGAGGTGATAGTATATCCAAACCCTGCCAGCTCATATATCCGCGTAAACACGCCTGCAGCACAAGCTACCGTTAAGGTGATGAGTGTAACAGGTGTTGAGCTTATCCGTGCCGATATAAAAGGCGGTGAGCAACGACTGGATATTTCTAAACTTCCAACAGGCATTTACATGGTAAGTATACATGATGGCCAGAAGGAAACTTATCAGCGAATTGTGAAGGAATAACCCTGATTAAAAGTATAAGCTAATGAGCAAACTCCCCGGCCATGCAGGTTGGGGAGTTTTGTTTTAAACTGTATGTACAACTTGTGAATTGTTATTTATTCCGCTTGTATAGCCTGATAAAAACAGCCTCATCCTTGAACTCTTTTATAACTACCCAGTTACTATTTAATTCTTCTAGTTCCTCATCGGTAAAATCGTTGAAGATATTTGAGTAGAAAATGTAGTCTTGTGTACTCAGATCTTTTGGCTCAAACTTCTCAGAACTGTTGCTTAGATCGGTTAGCTCAAAAGTGCGGAGGTTGGGATAAGCAGAACCTACCTCTGACACCGCAATATCATTCTCTTTGATATAGCTGATCATTTTATCCCGAAGGTGAAAGTATGGCAAATGAGCCAGCGTCCCATCCCAGCCTTTAGATAACCAATCCGGATACAGAGCGACAATATAATGGCCTGCCAAAAGCGATATAACAGTAAGACTATAGGCAACCAAGCGTTTAACTGATGAAATAAACTGAAGCAGATGTCCGAGCAGCAACAACATCAGCATAAACACAACAATATAATACCTGTGCGCAATAGGGTTTTGATAGAACACCACCACACCGCTGAGTATAACCAGAGGAGTAAAAATAAGTGCCAACAGCAGCACGGTATCACGCTGCACTTTTTTATACTTATAGGCCACTATTAAAAGTATAGCAAGTAGGATTAGCATCACAGCCTTGCCAAAGTCGGCAAAACGCCACCCGATAACTACCAGGTTTTTAATAAACCCGCCCAGCGACACAAGTTGAGAGCCCTGTCCCCAGTCGGAATCTTTGTTGTAGAATATCCAGCCAAAATGCTGATAGTGCAGTAATAGCCAAATGCACGTAACTATAAAGGAAGGGATATAGGCCGGTATTCTAGAGAGCAGTAGTTTAAATGTAAAACGTTCTTTTTTGCCTATAAGGCCTGCCAGCACATCAGAAGTATACAAGGCTATTACCAATATGGTGCCCCTTGGGCTTATCATGGCAATAAAAATAAGAGCCAAAGCCAGTACTGCTCTTTTACCACCAAGTATGCTATTAAGGCACAACAAGTATAAAAAGACAAGGATCACATCGGGGGCAACCTGGGTGGCCTGCGCCAGTAACGTAGGCTCCAGCAACACCAGCAGTAACACCCAGAAAGTATAACGTGGTTTCACAAACCTGCTGACAAGTATATAAGCCTGTAAAACGATACCTATTAGAAAAGGAAGTATAAGCACATGGCTAACCAAAAGCGTTTTGCCGAAAAGTTTCCAACCCAAAGCCAGGTACATACCAAATAAAGGCGGGTAACCAGCCAGTTCATCCGGTACAAACAGGTGCTTAAAATCTGTAGTATAGTACCAGTTTGCATAGCCGGAGCCAAGTACGATGCTGTCCCAGAAAAACCCGTTGTTCCTGACTAAAAAAGTTAAGACTATGAAGAACAGAATGAATGGGAATGTTTGCTTAAGAGTTGTCAATTTTAGGTGTACTTATAAATATGGGTAGAATTATAAGCTCTGGCTGTTTTGGTGTATCTAACACTATTACAAGATTTTGCTTTATCCACTGGGCTGCCTCTGAAAGGTATTGTCGATGTGGAAAGGCTTAAATAAATTTATTGCGGTAGCAAGAAGCCAAAAAGTATAATGTAATCTTTACATGTAGTTTGACTGTTGTACGCTTTAAGATTCACTCCCCTGATAGTTGGTATAAAAATTCTTCGAAGATAAGAAATTAGCCTAATCCTGTTACAAGTTATTTAAAGTATGAAGTATAGACCATGATTGCTTCGGAAATCTCTTACTTATATTAAAACCAAAAGAGGCAAAGGATAAGCCCTCTGCCTCTTTTGGTATAATTTAAAATACTTGCTTACTTCTTCTGCTTCTGCGGATACCACTCTCTTAGCCTCACCTCAATATTCTTATCCTTTTCATTCACCATTTTCTTGAAATCTGCCACGTCTGCCAGACCCTCGGTACCTCGATAATGGTATGGGTAAACAATTTTAGGCTTAAACTCCAGCACAGCACTGGCTGCTTGGTTAATGTCCATGGTATAGGGCAGGTTCATGCTTACAAAGGCCACGTCAATGTTCTTCAGTTCGCGCATTTCCTTTATGTCTTCGGTGTCGCCGGAGATGTATACCTGCCTACCTCCTATAGTTAGTATATACCCATTACCCCTGCCTTTCGGATGGCGTGAATCCTCGGTTTCGGGCAGGTTATACATGGGTATGGCTTTAATCTGGATATTGTGCTGCGAAGTTGTTTCGCCATTGTTGATAACAACAGCCTGATCTTTATACTTTTCAGGTAGCTTATCGGCCACTGCTTGTGGTACTACTATTTTTACCCCGGATGTTTCTATCGCATCCAGTGTCTTTGGGTCCATGTGGTCGCCGTGGATGTCGGTGATAAGTATAAGGTCTGGTTTGCTGATGCCCTTATACATTTCAGCTCCGCCATAAGGGTCAACGTAAATGGTTTTGCCATTCCACTTAAGTACAACCGAGCCATGTGTGATGGGTTGTACCAAAAGGGCTCCTTTGTTCGTTTTTATTTGGTCTGGAGAGGGCTTCTTTTGCTGCTGCGCTTGCGGCTTCTGGGCATTTAACTGCATAAAAGCCAGCAGAAGTATAACCGATAAAAATGCTTTTAACTTCATAGTTACATCAAGTATAGTTTATACTCTTAAACTGGTATTTAAGCGTAAAGTTTAGGGAGATATCGGTAAGTATAAGTTTAAAAAGAGAAAAGTATAAAGGAAATTAAAATATCTTCATTTCTTAAAGTTTGATTAAGCATTATATCAATGTATCTGCCGATAGTTTAATATCAATATAGTTTATGTAGAGCTTATTCAAATAGTTCGTCTATTTCAATTGTACCATTCAATATCATTTTTAGGTATAATAAATCTTTATAATTCACCTCTTCAAGCTGATTTATTAATTCATCTCTTTCTGTTATTTGATTATTATAATGGTAAGCAATAGCCAAATTACCTAGAATCCCAAGAGAGCTTTTAGGCTTAATTGAGCGCTTTGCTTTTTCGCCTAATTCAACAGCTTTTGAATAGTTTTTTTCTTTTAATTCAAGTATTAACAGACTCGAATAAGCTTCTGGGTTTGTAGGATTTAGTTTTAAAGCAGCATAATATTTTTCTCTAGCTTTATCGTATTCCCCCCTCATTCTAGCAATTACACCAAGCCCAACTAATGCTCTATCATCATTTGGATTTATTTCAAGACCTTTTATATAGGCTATCTCTGCATTGATGGTGTCATACAATTCTATATTAACTGATCCAAGGAATGTCCTCATTCCCTCTGCTTTTGGATTTTCTTCTAAATATGTCTCAAGCTCTTTTTTGCATTGTTCAAATTCACCTTTGTAATACAATTCTACAATTTCCTTTTTCTTTTGTTTTTCAGGATATTTATAGATTTGGTATACAATACCTAATGAAATCATTAGTCCAATTACAACATTGCGTTTATTTTTCATTTTAATAAATGCTGTTTTAAATTTATTGTATAAATGTTACTATGATGTTTATCTGAACCATGTGAGTACTAATCAATCTATTTAAACCTACACCGCCACTGGTGCCTTAATTGCCGGATGTGGATTATAGTTTACCAATTCAAAATCTTCAAACTTAAATCCGAAAATATTCTTTACCTCTGGGTTTATAAGCATGGTTGGTAAAGTGCGTGGCTCACGGGTAAGCTGTAGTTGTGCCTGCTCCAGGTGGTTTAAGTATAAATGGGTATCTCCGCCCGTCCAGATAAACTCGCCTGGCTCCAGGCCTGTTACTTGCGCCATCATCAGTACCAGTAAGGCATATGAAGCAATGTTAAACGGCACACCCAGGAACACATCAGCAGAACGCTGGTACAGCTGGCACGACAGTTTACCTTCAGCTACATAAAACTGGTAAAAGGCATGGCAAGGCGGCAGCTTCATGTTTTCGATCTCGGCAACGTTCCAGGCACTTACAATTATGCGTCGTGAATCAGGGTTGTTCTTTAGCTGGTTGACTACCTGCGTGATCTGGTCTATGTGGCGGCCGTCAGGGGTTGGCCAGCTACGCCACTGCGAGCCATAAACAGGACCTAGGTTGCCATTCTCATCTGCCCACTCGTCCCAAATGCTTACACCATTTTCTTTCAGGTAAGCTATGTTTGTGTCTCCTTTCAAAAACCAGAGCAACTCATGTATAATAGACTTTAAGTGCACCTTTTTTGTGGTTACCAACGGAAAGCCATCAGCGAGGTTAAAGCGCATCTGGTAGCCAAAAACACTTAATGTACCCGTTCCTGTTCTGTCTTCCTTCTTCACTCCGTTATCAAGAATGTGCTGCATCAAGTCTAAATACTGCTTCATGTGTTTATTGCTGGGTTAAGTTTTTTGTGAGACGTTAAAGATAGACCAGTATTAGCAGGATTAAAAGAGTATGGGCAGGTTTTCTTATCTTACCATAGCCCTCCCCTAATAACAGTGGAGGATAAGAAGTTAGCCTGTTGCCAAAGTTTGGGTTTGTTAGCAACTGTTAAACACCCCTCTTCGCCCCCTACAAAGGGGACATTCTACCGTTGCTTTAGCTGGTGCATAGAGTTCTATAGTTGCAGTTTTAACACAACCCTACCCCTCTCAAGAGCAGAGCCGTTTCATTCTCTTTTATTCTGTCATCCTGAAAGGATCTTGGTTGCTGGGAGTATAGCTTAACCTCCTAGCAACCAATTTTCTTTACAGAATGTCAGAAGTTTTTGACCTCTTTTTATCAGAATGAAACGGCCCTACTCTCAAGAGGGGAATTTTCTGCTGTTGCTTTAGCAACCTTACATTTTTATAGTTCACTGTATTGAGCGGACAGGTCGCGACCTGTCCCTACTGAAATTTATTGCGAAAAAAAGTCGAAGCTTGTCGGTTCAATTTAGTTAATAAACAAGCTATCGAAATCTATCAGTCTATGGGTTAAGCGCCTTGTAGGTTTCCGGTGCCGCTAGGCATTGCGACGTTAGGAGCAAAGGAAAGATACACAGCGCGATGCCCAAAGACGGGGCCTTGCGGCCCAGGAGCAAGCCAAGGCAGCTATAAAACTATAAGCAAGTAAGACTGAGGAACAGCGGCTGCTAGAAATGAAGGCAGGAAAACTATACACGAAGCAGCAACAACAGCTAAAAACAAAAAAGCCTTCTGCTTTGGCAAAAGGCTTCTCATATAGCATCAAAGTATAAACTACTGCGCTTTTTTAACTTCTTTCGTTGCATCAGCTTTAGCAGCATCAGGCTTTACGCAGCAAGACTTTGCAGGTGTTGCACCAGTAGATGCTGTCGCCTCTTTTGTCATGTGGCAGCTTTCATCTTTGGCAGCTGCTTTTTTGCCTTTTTTAGATTTTTTAGTGGCGTGTTCCATAGTGCATTTACCGCCTTCACAGGCCATGGCAGGTGCAGCTGATCCTAGCAAACCAACTACCGCTAATGCTAAAATAACTTTCTTCATACGTGCAGGCGTTAAATATCCTTTAAACAAAACAAACTACCTTTAGTTTCTCATTCGTAAATGTACAAACATTGTGCATTTCGCCAAATGATAAATATAAGTTATTAAATTACCTTGAACTACCGAAAACTAAGTTACCTGGTACTGCTCGCCGTAGCCATACTTACGGTGGCAAGTGTATACTTTGCCTCCCGGTTACGCTTCGATTATAATTTCGATAACTTTTTCCCGAAAGGCGACCCCGACCTGTCTTATTATTTTGAGTACCGCGATAAGTTTGGCAACGATAACGACTACCTACTGATCGGCCTGGACAACAACAATTCAAGCCTTTTCGACCAGCAGTTTCTGACCAAAGTAGACAGCCTTACCTACTTTTTGCAGCGCCAGCCGCACGTCGAGTCGGTGCTTTCTCCTACTACTGTTAAGAGCCCGGTAATCGAAGCGTTTGGCTATTTTGAGATCCCATACCTGCACGTAGAAGAGCCAGAGCGTTATGCGCAGGATTCTGTAATGATCTATACTTCCAAGGAGCTGGTCGGTACGATCTTTTCGGAAGATGCTAGATCAGTATCGCTATTTGTGCAGACATCCGATAACCTGAGCAAGCCGGACAGCGACACCTTAATGGCCGCACTTAACCAGAAACTGGCCCAACTGGATTTACCTGATCATCATATTGCAGGTAAGGCCTTGGCACAGTCTGTGTTTGTGGAGAAGATGAAAATAGAACTGGCCATTTTCATGTCGGCTTCTATCCTGCTGGTTATAATTTTTCTTTGGATCACTTTCCGGACGTTTTGGGGTGTGCTGGTCCCGTTGGTGGTTGTGCTGCTCTCTGTTATCTGGAGCCTGGGCGTGATGGGCCTTTTTGATAAACCTATTGATATCATGACGGTGCTGCTGCCTACCATCATGTTTGTGGTGGGCATGTCAGACGTGATCCATATCCTATCGCGGTACATGACCGAGATAAGCCACGGAGCCGAGAAAATACCTGCCCTCAAGGTAACCCTGAAAGAAGTTGGCCTGGCTACGCTGCTAACTTCTGTTACCACGGCTGTCGGCTTTTTAACGCTGCTTACAACTGCCATTACACCAATTCGCAACTTTGGTTTGTTTACGGCCATTTCTATCGGGCTGGCGTTTATACTCGCTTTTTCAGTATTGCCTGCCATTTTGCTACTCATCAAAAAGCCAAACCCTGTTAAAGCACGCAAAGTAAATCTCTCATGGCCTGTGCTGCTTAGCCGCATGCTTATGTTTGTTTTCCGGAAACCTGGGTTTATACTTTCAGTTAGTGCACTGGTTACAATCGTCAGCCTGGTTGGCATTAGTATGATAAAGGTGGATACAACACTGTTGGAAGACCTCGGCGACGAAGACCCCATTATACTTGACTTTAAGTACTTCGAAGACAAATTCTCCGGCGTACGCCCTTTTGAGTTACACCTGATGGCCGCCCCGGGACATACTTTATATGATTATGAGGTACTTCAGGAGATCGATAAATTGGAGACTTATCTTTACAACACCTATGGCCTAAATTTTATAACCTCACCTGCTACTGTTGTAAAAACCATAAACCGTGCTCAGAGCGGCGGACTGAACGAGTATTACACATTACCCGCAAGCCCGCAGCAGATGCAAAGTATAAAGCGGCGCTTGCAGGCTTTCAAAAACCGCAGCGAGTTGCGCAGCATGATAACTCCTGATGCCACAGAAGGCCGCCTCTCCGGCAAAATGACCGACATCGGAAGCGCTAAAGCCACCGTGCTGAACGACTCCCTCAGAAGCTTTATCAACCAGAACATAAACCCAAACTATCTACAGACACGCCTGACAGGCAGTGCTCTTCTGCTGGACAAGAACAACGAATACGTAACCAAAAACATGATGCAGGGCCTGCTGATTGCCTTTGGGGTGATAGCACTGATAGTAGGCTTTATATTCAGGTCAGTTAAGATGGTGTTGATTTCGCTGGTGCCCAACTTGATTCCATTGCTAATGATAGGCGGTATAATGGGTTTTATGGGTATTAACATGACCGTTTCAGTATCTATTGTGTTTACCATAGCCTTTGGTATTGCCGTAGATGACACCATCCACTACCTGAGCAAATTAAAACTGGAGCTCAGCGCTGGCCGTCCGTTACTGTATGCTATTAAGCGAACCACAATCTCCGCCGGTAAAGCCATCATCATTACGTCCTGTATACTTATGGGCGGTTTCATGACGCTTGTGCTCTCTACTTTCGATGCCACTTATTATGTTGGATTGTTTGTAAGCCTTACCTTACTTTTTGCAGTTGTGGCAGATTTATATTTGTTGCCCGTTCTGATTTTGTATTTTTACAATCCGCGCAAAAAAGAGGAGCGTTAACAGAATAAGATGCCCATATTTGCGTGTTACTTGTGAGACTTATTTTTTGGAGTGTATGATGAAGCGGTTTTTTGTTGCAGTATGGCTTTGCTTTAGTATAGTAAGTGTACAGGCCCAGGACCAGGAGAAAAAACAGGTACAGGACGATAAACTGACGCGCCTGATGGAAGAGCGAGAGCAGTTGGTTATGGAATACCAGTACTACAACCAGCAGAACAGTAATTTCTGGGGTAAAAAGTCCAAGAACGACCTGCTGAGCATTATCGAAACCCTCAAAAAAATCATTAACAAAGACACCGAGCTTATTGCCGCCATTAAAGAGGCAAGTATAAAAAAGATTGCTGCCAGCACCGTAGAAACGCAGCGCGAAGGAAAAATAGTACGCGAAGACCAGCGCATCATCGATGCCCGCTTTGCTAACCTGCAGAGCCAGGTAAAAACCGTACAATCCCAGATAAAGAAGCGTGAACGCACCATTAAGGATCTGGAAGAGCAACTGGCATCATCATCAGAACTGCGTTATGGTAAAGATAAGGTTATATCTATAATGGCAGTGGCATGTTTTATACTGCTGCTGTACGCTGTTTTTCTGCAGGTGCGTTTAGGTAAAGCAAAAGCTGCCGCTGTAAAACCAAGAGCACGCAAAAAAGTATAAGTATAAACTGCTAAGCTGAATGCTGTTAGCGGCGGCTTTGGTATACTTTGATCGCAGATTAATAGCACAATTCAAGAAAAAAAATGTTAAAGAGGCTGGCGTTTACAAACCAGCCTTTTTTTGTTAGGATACATGAGCGAAATATTATTAGAGTTAAAGCAGGTACAGGAACTGCTTAAGATAGAGCAGGAAGAAGATCGCCAGCAATACAAGATCAAAAGCCTTAAAAGCACGATTGCCGAGCGTAAGGCCATGGGCTTTTGCTGGTATCCTGTTACCATTGCCAAAGAAGAGATCGGCTTTGGCAGCAAAGTGGTCATTGAACTGGAGCGTACCAAAGACCGGGACCAACTGCACCTGTTTCAGGCGGGTAAAACGGCGGCATTGTTCAGTAACACCGGCGAGCGCCAAACACTTAATGGTGTGATTGTAGGTATAAAGCGCAACAAAGTTATACTTGCCACCAACCGCGAAGACCTTCCCGACTGGGTAGATGACGGCCGTCTGGGCCTTGACCTGACCTTTGATGAAATGAGCTATCGGGAAATGGAGATAGCCATGCGTAAAGTGATGGAAGCTTACAAGACCAGGCTGGCTGAACTGCGTGATATACTTTTAGGCGACTCCACTGCCCGCTTTACAGACGACACCATGAGTTCGATTCCTGTACTAAACCCGTCGCAGAACGAGGCGGTGCGCAAAATAGTACAGGCTAAGGATGTGGTGATCATACACGGGCCTCCGGGTACAGGCAAAACCACCACGCTGGTGCAGGCCATACTTAAAACACTGGAAACGCAGAAGCGACTTTTAGTAACTGCCCCCTCCAATACAGCTGTAGACCTGCTCACGGAGAAACTGGCTAACGAAGGGGTTAACGTCATTCGTATTGGTAATCCGTCGAGGGTGTCTGACGTGCTGCTGGAGCATACGCTGGATGCCCAGATCATGAGTCACCGTTCTTACAAAAGCCTGAAAGATTACCGCAAAACAGCCGAAGAATATAAGCGAATGGCCTACCAGTACAAGCGCCAGTTCGGACGTGAGGAGCGTGCCCAGCGCCAGTTCTTTAAAGCTGAAAGCCATCGTATGCTGGTAGAAGCGGATCGTATTGAGGAATACATTACCGAGGACCTGCTAAATCATGTGCAGGTAATTACCTGTACTTTGGTAGGCGCAGCAAATAAAGCCATCCGCCACCTGGAGTATGATACCGTTTTTATTGATGAAGCAGCACAGGCCCTGGAGCCGGCCTGCTGGGTTCCGATAACCCGGGCAAAGCGTGTAGTGCTGGCCGGTGACCATTGCCAGTTGCCGCCTACTGTAAAATCGTTTGAGGCCGAGAAAGGTGGCTTAGGTAAAACACTTTTTGAAAAATGCATTGATCGCCAGTCCAACGTAGCCGTGATGCTGAAAACGCAATATCGCATGCACCACCATATTATGGAGTTCTCTAACCAGCAATTTTACCACAGCGAGTTAATGGCCCACGAAAGCGTGCACAGCAGCGATTTGCATGAATTTAACGCACACTTCCCTCCCGGCCTGGCTGTAGAATTTGTAGACACTGCCGGTTGTGGCTATAACGAAGTACTAAACCCAGAGGCCCAAAGCTCTGCCAACCCGGACGAGGCCGACCTGCTGCTGAACCACCTGGTGCATCTGCTTAAAAACTACACCCATGCCGATGAAGAAGTAGAGCACCTGCGTATTGGTGTAATTGCGCCTTATCGTGCCCAGATAAATTACCTGGAGGATAAAGTAGAGCATATTCCGCACCTGCACGAGTTAAGGCAAAAGCGGCATTTGTCGGTTGGTACGGTAGATAGTTTCCAGGGGCAGGAGCGCGATATTATTTACATAAGCATGACGCGCAGCAACGAGCAGGGCGAAATCGGATTTCTGGCTGATATCCGACGCATGAATGTAGCCATGACTCGTGCCAAGAAAAAGCTGGTTATTGTTGGCGACAGTGCGACCCTAAGCCAGCACCCGTTCTATGCCGCCTTCCTGGCGTATGCAGAAAGTATAAACGCTTATCGCAGTGCCTGGGAATTAACAGAATTAATGCCATAGCGATATCAATTACCCGGAAAGTATAATATAGATTAGACGAAGGCCTATATTTTTAGTACCTTTCTGAAATCGTGAAATCAAAACTCTAAAAGATGAAAATAGAGAAAAACAAAGTGGTTTCGCTCACCTACGAGCTAAGAATTTTAGACGAGAACGGTGAGCAGAGCCTGGTTGAAACAGCCAATGAAGAGCATCCGATGGTATTTATATATGGCATGAGCGGCTTGCCTGATCAGTTTGAAGACAGCCTTGCCGGCATGAGCGAAGGCGATGAATTTGATTTTAAACTGGATTCGGAAGAAGGTTACGGTGATGTTAACGCTGATGCTATTGTTGACCTTCCGTTATCAGTTTTCCAGGTGGAAGGCGCTATACCTGATAACATGCTGGAAGTAGGTAATTTTATTCCTATGACTGACAGCGAAGGCAACCAATTACAGGGCCGCGTGAAAGAAGTGAAAGATGATGCCATTACCATGGACTTTAACCACCCGCTTGCTGGTAAAGAGTTATACTTTAAGGGCAAAGTAGCCAAAGTGCGTGAGGCAACTCAGGAAGAGCTAGACCACGGCCACGTACACGGCGAAGGCGGTGTGCATCACTAAGGACTAGGATTAAAGTGATTTGACCGCAGATTAATCAGGATTAAATTGATTTGTGGGATTTTCTCTTGGTTAATATTTTAAACAAAAAGCACAGGTTTAATGCCTGTGCTTTTTGTTTTTACACAGTAACGTATCCAACCACCCCTAACCCCTCCTTATCCAAGGCGGGGAACTTTACTTACCACTCATACTGCCAATTCAATAGCCTCATTTTGGAGTTGCTACCTTTATCCGGACATTAAGTTAAGCGAAAATTTAATACCTTAACGCTATGTCACAAGAGAGAAGAAGATTTGACAAGGAGTTCAAGCTGATGGCCGTTGAGCTCAGCAAGAG
>NZ_JAHYXK010000027.1 GCF_019443125.1 Pontibacter aydingkolensis
AGCTCAACGGCCATCAGCTTGAACTCCTTGTCAAATCTTCTTCTCTCTTGTGACATAGCGTTAAGGTATTAAATTTTCGCTTAACTTAATGTCCGGATAAAGGTAGCAACTCCAAAATGAGGCAGAAGAAAAAGTAAGTAAAACTCCCCTCCTTGGTTAAGTCATTGATCCCGGACTTGTTTCGGGAGAGGGGCAGGGGTGGTTAGACACAGTACTACGAAAAACCTTCAAACCATTAAACAATTTCTAAGTATAAGCATTTCACTATATTTGCTTCGCCGAAGATTTATGGCAACAAAATCCGGCGGATAACGAACAACAGTAACAAAACCTACATACCCCATGAAAACCGTAGACCAGTATAACTTTGCCGGCAAAAAGGCATTGGTGCGTGTTGACTTTAACGTGCCGCTTGACGAGAAGTATAACATCACAGACGATACCCGCATCCGCGCGGCTGTACCCACCATTCGTAAGATCATGAACGACGGTGGCGCGGTTATCCTGATGTCGCATTTGGGACGCCCTAAAAACGGACCTGAGGAAAAATTCTCGCTGCGCCATTTAGTAGACCGGCTGGCCGATGAATTTGACACGGTGGTACGTTTCTCTCCGGATGCCATTGGCCCTGAAGCACAACAGATGGCGGCTGAACTAAGACCGCGTGAGATACTGCTACTCGAGAACCTGCGTTTCCACAAAGAAGAAGAAAAAGGCGACCCTGCTTTTGCACAGGAACTGGCTAAACTGGGCGATGTGTACGTAAACGATGCCTTTGGTACAGCACACCGCGAGCACGCCTCCACAGCAGTAATTGCCCGTTACTTCCCTAACGATAAATTAATGGGTTATGTAATGCAGGCTGAGCTGGACAATGCCCGCCGTGTGCTGGACAAAGTGGAACGACCTTACACTGCCATTATGGGTGGCGCCAAGATATCGGATAAGATACAGATTATTGAACGCCTGATGGACAAAGTAGACAACCTGCTGATAGGCGGCGGCATGTCTTATACTTTTGTAAAGGCCGACGGCGGCGACATTGGTTCTTCTTTAGTGGAGGCTGATAAAATTGACCTGGCCAAGCGCCTGATCGCTATGGCCCGCGAAAAAGGCGTTAACCTGATGATACCAGTAGACTCTGTTGTAGCCGACGAGTTCAGCAACGATGCCAACGTAGATACATGCACAAGCCATCATATCAAACCAATGTGGATGGGACTTGATATTGGTCCTGAAGCGCGGGATCAGTATGCAGAGGTAATTCGCAACTCTAAAACCATACTTTGGAACGGCCCGATGGGTGTGTTTGAAATGTCGAACTTCTCAGTTGGTACCGAAGCCGTAGCCGAGGCCGTAGTAGAGGCAACACGCCGTGGCGCTTACTCGCTGATTGGTGGCGGGGATTCTGCTGCTGCCGTTAACCAGTTAGGCTACTCTGATCGTGTTTCGTATGTATCTACAGGTGGAGGCGCGTTGCTTGAGTACATGGAAGGACGCACCTTGCCAGGTGTAGCTGCTATCGAGCGTAACGATTACTAAGTTTATACTTTAAGCTATACTTCAAAGTCCCCGGTTGCAGCAATGTGGCCGGGGACTTTTTGTTTTTAAAGTGCAATAACCAAGGCATAAGTTCGCTTTAAGCTTAAATTACTTCTTTCCAGCTCACACAAAAAACTAGCAAACAGCTTATTAAGTAAAATATTACAAACTACTATCCGTTTATACCCGGATAATAAGCGGGTATTAACGGCTACAGGGGACATTTTAGAGCTTCGCTTTATTCTGTATTATTTACTTAATCCTATTTAAACCAAATTGGCCGCCCTTTAAAAAATAGGTTACGGACAAAACTCGTATCTTTTAGACATTCGATCCCGGCCATTTAGTATTTCCGGTGCCTTTTGATTAAAAGCTCGTTTACATTTTATATATTGTATTAGCTATTTAAAGACGTGGATGAGCACATTATTCGGCAAAAAATCGATTGTTTACATTAATCAAGAGATCAAACCACCTTCGCACATAGTGTCAATAACCGTATGTTTACGCATAGCCGCTAGTTGTGCGTAATATGAAGAAGACAATTCTGCCTTTGGTAATTGGGATACTGTTTTATAGTTGCAGTAAAAATGTGACAAGACAAAAACACGATTACGCTATTTTAGAAAGAAAAGAAATAGGTATAATGGATACTTTAACCGTGAACGTGTTTGGTAAAGTATTTAACCCTAAAATAAGAATTGATCTACCACATGCAGATGTAAGATTATCTAATAATCAAAATTTGTATACTGCAAACTGTGATAAAAATGGAGAATTTAAGTTCACACATATTCCTTCTGGAAAATATCAAATAAGAGTCTCCTTTATTGGATATACCGGTTTAACTGACTCTGTAGAATTTAAAACAGGTGAAATAGTGGAGCTAAACATTAAAATGTGGACTTATTATTAACAAAAAGGAAGAAATAATCCGCACAACAACACCTAAACGTCAGCCTACGGCCGGCGGCCTCCACCACCGTTTAGCCCAACCGTTAACTGCTACCCAAAAAATCCTGACATTATGAACATCTTACAATGGAAATCATTGCGAAGTTTACTCTAATAATTTTTGGTGTTTTCTTAATTGGATCAGGAATTCTTATGCTAATAATCCCAGCATTTGTAAGGTCAACTTTAAGAAAGGCTGGAAGCACAGCGCTTATCAACTATGGAGAATTGTCTCTTCGAATGATTCCTGCAATTGCTTTTATCCTTTACGCTGAACATTCGATTCATCCGCCATCATTTAAGATTATTGGGTGGTATATTGTACTCACTTCAATTGTATTAA
The DNA here is from genome assembly GCF_019443125.1 of Pontibacter aydingkolensis. Classification (GTDB taxonomy): domain Bacteria; phylum Bacteroidota; class Bacteroidia; order Cytophagales; family Hymenobacteraceae; genus Pontibacter; species Pontibacter aydingkolensis. Next base: position 2,840 of record NZ_JAHYXK010000027.1, read on the forward strand.
TGATAATCCCACGGAAATTTCACCACAGACTTTCAAATCGATTTGCTGACTTTTTAACTCCTCGAATGTTTACATTAATTTCCCCCTTTGCTGTTATGATTGGAGGATTTCTCCTGTATATAATTTTATAAATTACAGATATGAGCCAGATAGCTAACATTGCTTTTATGCATGCCTGCTTTTTCAGGAACTACTCAGGTAAATCAAACTTAATTAGTCCTAAGTAAAATGGCGGCAAGTGCGCAAATGCAGGCACGTTAACATAAGCAACCATACACGAAAAACTATCACCAAAAGCGAATGAGTAAATCCGACACGCACGATCAGCGCATTGCAAAAATGACCTTTGCATCGGTCTATCCATTATATCTGGCAAAGGTGGAGAAGAAAGGCAGAACAAAAGAAGAATTGCACCAGGTTATAGAGTGGCTAACAGGCATCAGCAACAAAAAGCTGCAGGAACTACTAAATGATAGTGTAACTTTTGAAACATTCTTCCAGCACGCTTCCCTAAATCCCAATGCTAAACTCATTACTGGTGTTATCTGTGGGTATCGTGTAGAGGAAATCGAGAATCCGTTAACGCAGCAGGTTCGGTATTTAGATAAGTTGGTAGATGAACTGGCCAAGGGCAGGAAACTGGATAAGATATTGCGCAGTTCGTAAATTGTAAGGCAGCAGAATAGCTCTACCCCAAAGCGCCAGGTAGCCTCATTCAACATAAACATCACTATGGAAAAAAACAGTAACATAGATTATGCACAGACGTTTTACCATGGCACCAAAGCTGATCTGAAAACAGGCGACCTGATCGAAGTTGGCTTTAACTCCAATTACGGCAAAAAGAAAAAAGGGAAATACATTTATCTTACAGCCATCCTGGATGCTGCTATCTGGGGAGCTGAACTTGCCCTGGGCGAAGGGCGTGAAAGAATTTACCTAGCAGAGCCAACCGGTGCAATTGAAGATGATCCAAATCTCACTGACAAGAAATTTCCAGGCAATCCCACATAATCGTACCGTTCTCAGCATCCGTTTAAAGTTATTGGGGAGGTAACCGATTGGCAAGGGCATGCCCCCGAGCAACTCAACGCCATGAAAAACCACCTCGCCGAACTTGAGCGGCAGGGCATTGAGGCAATAGAAGACTAAAACAACGAACAACCGTCTTAGCTGCATTAACCTGCTTTAAGCTTATACTTCTCCCCCATATTTATTAACTTGTGTGCTAAAGCTCAAAAGTATAGCCTTATAAAGTATGGGCAAGCCAAAAGAAATTCTGCGGCAATGGGTTGAGGCTTTTAATAAAGCAGATGCCCATGCATTAGCAGCGCTTTATCATCCAGATGCGGTAAACCACCAGGTAGCCAACAAACCTGTAGAGGGGAAAGACGCTATACGGGAGATGTTTGAAAACGAGTTTGCTGCCGCTAAAATGGTTTGCCTCGTCGAGAATATGTTTGAAGACGGCGAATGGGCCATACTGGAATGGAAAGACCCGATGGGGCTTAGGGGCTGTGGCTTTTTTCATGTGGTAGATGGCAAGATCATCTTCCAGAGAGGCTACTGGGATAAACTTTCTTTCCTGAGAGCCCATAACCTTCCCGTACCCCAAGCCTGATTTTAAAGTATAACAAAAAAGCTAAAAAGATATTAAGCCTCCACGCCTATGAAAAAGTACCTTATTATTGCGCTACTCGTTTTTGGTTGCTTAAAAGCCAATTCCCAGGACGATAACTGGACCTGGGGCGGACCTGTAGATCTGGCACAGGCAGCTTATGATGTAAAGCATTACACCTTAAACCTGGCTGTGAACCCTGAGGATAAGTCAATTGCCGGCTGGGCAGAAGCAACGGTGGCCATCGTGTCGCCGATAGAGCTTATCAGGCTCGACCTGATTGACAGGTACAAAGTAAGCGAGGTACATGTAGATGGAAAAAAAGCGCAGTACACCCGAACCAAAGACGGACTGGATGTGCAGCTAAAGAAAAAGTATAAGCCGGGGCAACGCGTAAAAGTTAAAGTAAACTATGCCGGCATTACACCAGAGGCCGTTCGTCCGCCATGGCAGGGAGGCTTTACATTTGCGAAAGATGCCAACGGCAAACACTGGATTGGCTTGTCGTCGCAGAACGAAGGAGCCAAGATTTTTATGCCCAGCAAAGACCACCCCTCCGACGAGCCTGAAGAAGGCGTAGACCAGCATATTACCGTGCCGGCACCTTATAAAGTGGCGGCCAACGGTTTGCTTATTTCAGAGAGGGAGAACAAAGGCCAGATAACTTACCACTGGAAAACCAATTACAGCATTAACAACTACAACATTAACTTTACGGTAGGCGATTTTGTGAAGTCGCAGCAAAATTATACTACCGTAAATGGCAACACCGTGCCCATGGTTATATACCTGCTGCAGCAAAACGAGGCCAGGCTTCCGGAGTTGATGGCTGTGCTGGAAAACAGTGTGCGTACCCAGGAGAAGTATTTTGGCGAATATCCTTACTGGAAAGAAAAGATCGGTATCGTAGAAACTCCATACTTAGGCATGGAGCACCAGACCATTAACGCTTACGGCAACAACTACAGGTTTACCAAAGTAGGCGATGTAACCCACGACTGGCTGCTGTACCACGAGTTGGGCCACGAGTGGTGGGGCAACAAAGTAAGCGTAAAAGATTGGGCTGATTTCTGGATACAAGAAGGCCTTTGCACCTACGGCGACTGGTTGTTTATAGAGGAGCATGGCGGCCACGAAGCTTACCTGAACCACGTAAAGCAAATCGGGCGTAATATCAGAAATGAAAAGCCAATCATTGTAAAAGAGTTTGCCACTTCCGATGAGGCCTACCACGGCGAGATCTACACCAAAGGCGCTTATGTAATGCATACCGTCCGCTATATTCTGGGAGATGAGGTTTTCTTTAAAACCATTAAAGGTTTCGTAACTGATTCGGCGTATATACACGGCAACCAGGTAAAGACTTTCGATTTGCAGAACTACATTAACACCAACACCAATCATGATATAACGCCTCTTTTTGATATGTACCTGCGCACCACCAAAGTACCGGAAGTGCTGGTAAAACAGACCGGCGACAACACGTATACTTTGCAGATTACTAACATCAACTTCAGTTTACCCATGGATGTTAAAACCGATTCCGGCACACAACGCTTGCAGCTGTCGAATAAGCCTGTAATGGTAACATCAAAGCAAGCACCTGTAGTAGATGAGAAGGGCTGGTATCTGAAGAAAGTAACGACGGAAAAAAGGAGCAGCTAAAGTATAAAGTATAATTATTGGCAGTCTGCTAGTGCTTACCCAATACCATTGACTTAAAAATTAAGCTGTCATTTCGACCTTCGGGAGAAATCTGAATTATTGCGGAACTGTGAAATGCTCCAGATTTCTCTCAACTACGCTGGCCCCTTTCGACTCGCGTCTCAGGCATATTCGAAATGACAAAAGCTGCTGTACCCTTCGATATTGGAGCTGCGCAAAGTATAAACCACGGCTATACTTTACTTTATTCATCCAGGCTTACTACTACCTTTCCCCTGGTTTTTCGGGTTTCTACCTGCTGGTGGGCTTTGGGTAAATCCTTGAAAGTATAGACATGTGAAACGTGCGGTCGTAAATGTCCCTGACGCATCAATTCTGCTATCTTTTCCATATCCTCAGCACTGGAGTGCACCAGGTAGTTCTTTGCCGCTATGCTGCGCTTCTTCGCCTCTTCCTGCACCGCCTCTTTTGCTCCGCCAAGTATAGATACAATGGTGCCGCCGTCTTTTAAGGCTCCCAATGATTTACGGGTATTTTCCTCCCCCAGCGAGTCCAGCACAATGTCAGCGTCCATCACTACTTTGGCAGGGTCGTACTGGTGGTAATCAATCTGCTCGGCAGCTCCCATGTTTCTGATAAAGTCGTGATTCTCTGGTGACGCCGTGCCTATAACTGTAGCCTTAAAGTATGAGGCAATCTGCACCGCAAAATGGCCTACACCGCCAGCAGCTGCATGTATCAATACTCGTTGGCCCGCTTTTAAACCGGCCTGGTGCACTAGCGCCTGCCATGCCGTAAGGGCGGCTAAGGTAGCGGCGGCGGCTTCGTGGTGCGGAATGTTGGCTGGCTTGTGGGCCAGATGTGCCTCTGGTGCGGCAACATACTCGGCATAGGCTCTGCCCTGTCCCGGAAAATTAACCATCCCAAACACCTCGTCGCCTTCTTTAAATACTTTAACATCCTCTCCCACTGCCTCTACCACACCCGAAATATCCCAGCCAATAATAACCGGTGGATTTTCTGCCAGTGCATTATAAAAGGCTTTTCCTTCACGTGTTTTCGTATCAACAGGGTTTATACTGATGGCTTTTACCTTAACAAGCAATTCACCTGCTTTTGGAGTGGGCTTATCTATCTCTTGTATCTGAAGTTTTTCGATGCCTCCGGGTTCGTTTACTACATATGCTTTCATAGTCATGCCTTTCATTCTGGTATTTAATCATCTTCAACTTTTACTTAGACAAAAGGTTTTAGTGCGGCAAGTGTTTCTTGGCAGGCTGATGCTGTAACCTTATCAAGCATATCGTTTCAGAAGTGAGCACACTATAAGAATTGCTAGGTTTCTGATAATCGCCGCTTTACAATCCAGAAATTACATTTTACTTTTCATCTGCCTAAAAATTACCGTTCTTTGCACCATCACACAGGATAAACAAAAACTCAGATGGATTTTAAATTCTTCAAGAAATTAGTACTGATTGGCCTGATGGTATACTTGCCGTCGCAGGCAATGGCATGGGGTATGCTGGGGCACCGCATTGTAGGCGAGATAGCCGATAGGCACCTGACTAAAAAAGCACGCAAGAATATTGAGAAAGTACTTGGCAACGAATCCGTTGCCATGGCCAGCAACTGGGCCGACTTTATAAAATCCGACCCGTCGTATGACTACTTGGGTCCATGGCACTACATCAATTTTAAGCAGGGCCTTACCCTTGACCAGTTTACAGCCAGTATAATGCAGGATACCACTACCAACGTGTATACTAAACTGAACATGATGGTAAGTGAACTGAAGAAGAAAGACCTGCCACAAGACAAAAAGGAAATGTACCTGCGCCTGGTGATCCACATGGTAGGCGACATTCACCAGCCGATGCACGCTGGCAGACCAGAAGATTTAGGTGGCAACAGGGTAAGACTGACCTGGTTTAATTCCCCTACCAACCTGCACAGGCTCTGGGACGAGCAACTGATCGAGTATCAACAACTGAGCTATACCGAATACGCCACTGTACTTAACTATGTAAGCAAAACGCAGCGCAGCACCTGGCAGCAGGCCCCGATCAGCACCTGGATACATGAGTCTTACCAGATAGCTGATAAGCTGTACGCAGGCGTAAAACCGGAAGAAAAACTTGGCTACAGGTATAACTTTGACCACGTAAACACTATGAACGAACAGCTGTTGAAAGGTGGCGTTAGACTGGCAGGTTTACTGAACGAAATCTTCGGATAAATTTTATACTTTAATACATTTGAGGCCCCGGCAAGGTATTCTATACTCTGCCGGGGCTTTTGCTTCGATGAGCTTATACTTTTTCTGGCCCTCTGCCAGAAGAAGTAAATTCTGCAACAGCACAACATCCATATAAATCTATACTATTAGCCTGAGCCATTTAAAAGAATCTTTCCTATATTAGTAACCTCTACCATATTACAAAGCCGGAAGCAAACATGTACTTAAGCCTCTTTGATATCGTCATTCTGTTTGGTGCGCTGCAGGGGCTTATACTTGGTTTGGTATTACTCTTCTCGCGGCCGGAAGAACGCATTTCAGGCAGCAAAAACTTTTTGGCGCTGCTGGTGCTCATACTTGTTTATAACGGCCTCGAAACCTTTAGCTGGAGTTCTAACATTACCACATTCAATTACTTTTTCAGCCTGTTCCCGAACGTCCTTATTTTTGGACTTGGGCCTTGTTTATACTTATACATCCGGTCTTTTACACAGCCTGAAGGATTCTCCACAAAAACGTTACTCAAGCATTTTGCCATAGTGGGAGTGCAGCTTGCGCTGCGCCTTTTTATACTTCTCATCGCCACCCTTAACCAGCGCGGCACTGTGCTGGGCCTTTGGAGTGCCGACCTGGACGTATTGCACAACGTGGCTTCGGATAACCTGGCGGTCGTGGCATTCTGGTTTTACCTGGTGCTTTCGGGTAGGGAGTTGTGGCTGCAGAACAAGCGTAACCAACTAGCCCCTGAAGAAGAACAAACACCCTATAAATGGCTGCGCACGCTTTACCTGTTCACCGTGCTGTGGGGCGTTGCCTGGGCCGTAACTATGGTTTACCCTGTGGTGTTTAAAGCAAACCAAAGTAGCTACTACTATCCTATCGAGGTATTGCAGGTATTGTTTATTTACTGGCTGGGCATTACCGGTTTTTACCGCATTAAAGTAGTGCAGGTAGAGTCGCAGAAAAGAACCAACGCATACTTTGAGGGGATAGATAACGAGGTAGTTGAGAAGTGCGAAAAGGCACTTTCGAAAGCCATGGAAACTGATAAGTTATACTTGGATCCGGAGCTTACGGTAGGTAAACTGGCCGATCATATCAACATCAGTTCTAAAACCATTTCGGCGGTACTTAACCAGCACCTGCAAAAAGGCTTTAGCGAGTACGTTAACGATTACAGAGTTGCTGAAGTAAAGCGCCGCCTAGCACGCCACGAAACTAAAACCTTGACCATTGCCGGTATTGCCCTCGATTCGGGGTTTAACTCCATGGCTACGTTCCAGCGGGTGTTCAAAGCCTCTGAGAACATAACGCCAAAAGAATTTGTAGCGCTGGTAGCCGAAAACAAATCACAGAAGGTCTGAAAGTTTATACTTTTTATACTTCTGCGAATCTAAATACCTAACTTACTATCAACATAACACCTTTACATGAAAGACTATAAGAAATACTACATTATCCCGGCTTCTCCGGACGAGGTTTACGTGGCCCTGACCAAGCCCATTACAATACAGCTTTGGTCTGGCGACAGTGCGGTAATGTCTACAGAGCCTGGGTCTGAGTTTGAGTTGTTTGAGGGCAGCATTGTGGGCAAGAACTTAGAGTTTGAAGAAAACAAAAAAATCGTGCAGCAATGGTATTTCGGCGAGCAGGAAGAACCCTCTATTGTTACCATCAAACTGCACCCTCATAAGTATGGCACCTCGGCAGAACTGCGCCACAGCAACATCCCCGATGAGGCTTATGATGATATTACACAAGGTTGGGACGAAGCCTATTTTGGTGCACTGATTGAGTTCTACGAAGACTAATAGCATTATACTTTGTACTCACCCAACTCCATCATGAAAACAACATACCTACTGCTGTTAATGGTTTTTACCTGCCAGTTTGCGCTGGCACAGAGCGGCCAATATGTACGCAAAACAAAAGAAACAACCGTTGTTCATTACGCCGAAGACCAAAGCCATGCTATTGTTAATGGTGTAAAAACCAGCAACAATGTCATGTATCTTTTTAAGCCTGACGAGATCGTTTTAAGGCGGGTCCATTCAGAAAATGTGAGCATGCACGTTTTAGTGTTCGGTATTGAGGTAAAAAACAGCAACCACCCTGTACTGAAATATTTTGAGCATCAGGCAAAGCTTAAGATCCGAAACAAATACTTTGAGCATAATACACTGCCAAAGATCAACCCAGCACAGGTGGCTTCGCTTGCATTTCATAAGGGAGATGATCAGTCAGCCAGCTACCTGGAAGTAACACTGCTTGATCCGGAAAACACACCTAAACAACAGTACAAATACGGTACAGTAACGGAAAAAAGCCAGTATTACGACGTAGATGGCCGAATAGTAGACACCAGCACAACGCCCCTGCCAATGCTGCGCAAAGGATCCTTTACTTCAGAAACGCTTTGCTGCAAAGAAGCATACGAAAAATATCACGACCTCAGGTTTATAAAGGGAATTCAAGTGATGTGCTCAAACTAAAACCCTGATTTTCCAGTCTTTGTTAAAATTATTTATCCATAAGCAACCTGAAATATAACGTCTGCATCTAATCAACATGACACATTAAAAGGCAGCAGAACCTATACTCACAAAAACTATGGGAAAATAATTAACGCAGAATAACGCTTATCAAAAGCCGAAAAAGTAAATTGCCTGCTCATTATTCAGGGCATTTTACGGCTGGCCCCGAAATTTTTACGATACTTGTACTTTAGTCTTTTATACTTCTGGTACAGGCCTTACTATAGCAAGCAAGACGCAAAGTATTGCGTCTCTACATTCCGAATAACGAACAACTAATAACGAATAACTAAAAGCTGTCTCTCCTGTTCAGGTAATCCAGCACCTCCTCTACCTTAGCCAGATCACCCATGTTGCCATACTTGTGTATGCGTTCCATTTCGCCGGCTATCAATTGGGCGCGCGTGCCTGTTACCTTTCCCTGAGAATGCACCACCTTTTCGCACCACGACAGGTTTCTGCCGGGGTAACTGTATACTTTCAGCTTCGGGTAATGTTCCTGTACAGCAGTTACAGCCGTCATAAAAGCGCGAGGCTGCTGAAACGGAGAGGCTGTTGCAATTACACTTTCATAACCAATCTTTTTGGCATGCTTTATGGCGTTCTGTGCTTCTACGCGCGTGTTCAGGCTGCTTGTGCCTGGGGTTACTGGCACAGGCTCTATCTCCTCCTTTTTTATGCCAAGCTTTTCCAACTCCTCTAGCCAAGCATCAAACCCGGGGTAACCACTCAAAGGTTCTGTTTCCAGAAACATGACTTTTTTTGCCAGTTTGTTGCTCAGTAAGTATACAGCAGAGGCAAATACCGACTGCTGATTATCTTCTGTCTGCCCGAATAGGAAAACGGCATCGGCTGGTGCCGGTGGCAGGGTGTCGCAGAGGGTACGGATGATGAGTTCTTCTAGCATAGGAGCAATATACGAAGCAATGGCTTTTTGGTAACTTGTTTAAAAGTATATAATGATTTCCTGCGGAAGTGGTAAATTGCAACATTAACCCAGCAACACAAACATGAGAATATTTGTACTTTCTGCCATACTTGTACTTCTAACCATGACCGCTTACAGCCAGCAGCACTTAGATAATGAGGCTCTTTTAGCACCGGTAAAGCAACAACTGGAGGCTTACAACAACCGCGACATAGAGAAATTTGCCAGCGCCTTTAGCGAGGATGTGAAAGTATACCGCCAGCCGGGTGTGCTTACCTATCAGGGCCGCGATGAGTTAAAAAAACGCTACGGTGCCATGTTTGCCGCCACCCCGGATCTGCACTGCGAAATAGTAAACCGCATTGTTGCCGGTGAGGTGGTAATAGACCAGGAGAAAGTGCAGCGAACCAAAGGTCAGCCCCGAACCGATGCAATTGCCGTTTACCGTGTAAAGAATGGTTTGATAGTTGAAGTGACGTTTATACCTCCTGTCAGCAATTAGCCTGTACGTATAAATTGTAGTTTCTACTTTATACCTTTGTACCCATGGCAGAAGAACAAAAGAACAATCCACTGCACGGCAAAACGCTGCAGGCAATTCTCGAACACCTCGTGGACTACTATGGTTGGGATGAACTCAGCCACAAGATCAACATCAACTGCTTCAAGAACAACCCAAGTATAAAATCCAGCCTGGCTTTTCTGCGCAAAACCCCTTGGGCAAGAGAGAAGGTGGAGAGCTTGTATCTTTATACTTTGCGGAGAGGGTAAGGGCAAGTTTTTCTAATTACCGTTTCCAACCACCCCTGCCCCTCCTTGTCTAAGGAGGGGAGTTCTTTACTTACTGAAGCAAGCGCTGATTTCTTGTAGCACGGCATCTAACTGTTGGAAAACATCTTGATTTTCAAATCTCAGAACTTTGATGCCTAGTTTATATAGCTTTTGATCTCGCACCATATCTGCCTGTTCCGCAACAGAATGCTCGTGCACTTGCCCATCTAACTCAATTGCCAGACGTTCGGAAGGGCAGTAGAAGTCAAGTATAAAGTTACCTATGCTGTGCTGGCGTCTAAACTTGCGACCTTCCAACTGAGAATCATTCAGATATTTCCATAGCTCTGCTTCTGCAGGAGTTAAATTTCTTCTTAGCTCCCTGCGGTTATCCCTCAAATATTTTCTATTATGAAGCGCCATTCCAATCCCTTTTTCGTAAACCAGCAAAGTTGAGTAAACGCAAAAAAGTACATTAAGTAGGTAAAACTCCCCTCCTTAGACAAGGAGGGGCAGGGGTGGTTGGAAACGGTGCTGAGAACCGGCTTCACCACAACCTACCCATGTACCTACATTATTTTTACACAAAAATTTGGATTTCTGAAAATCGTGTGCATACTTTGCATCTGTAAAGTCAATTACCCTCACAGGATTTGATTTATAAAGAAGAAGGGAGAGAACAGGCTCTGTGAACTTCTAGCAACCAGTTTAAAAACAAGGTGCTAATTCCTGCCTAAAAAATTTAGGGGATATAAATTCACAAAAATGAAAATTTCAGTATCTCATCTTGCTGCCGCACAGGCAAACATTTTCAACCGATCAAACGTCGGCACTACTACTTTACAATCTACGCATTTCTGTTGTTGTTGCTGTTGCTGCTAACACAACTGGGCAAAGTATAAACCTGTTGTAGCACTTTCGGTGCTCATAATAATTAATACTCTTGCTGCAGTCTCCTGAGTAGCCCTGGCTTTCTGTGTCCTTACCAGAAAGCTACTGGAGTAATTGTATCTATATTTTTGGGTACGTCACCTCCTGTCCTACTCTTTTCCCAAGTCATTTTAGCAATACTAATTCAGGTGATATTTCCTCACCTGGCTGGCTATACTTATACTTTTAATCAGAAACAACTATGTCTACATCAGTAAAACCAATCGCTATTTTCTATGAGCACCAGGAGTGGTTTAAGCCGCTTTTCAACGAGCTCGATCAGAACGAAATTCCATATGTTAGTCTGGATGCTGCCCGCCATACCTATGACATTACGGCACAGGAAATCCCTTACAGCTTATTCTTTAACCGCATGAGCCCATCGGCTTACCTGCGCAACAACGAGAACGGCATTTTCTACACGTTAAGCCTGCTGGCACACCTTGAATCAAAGGGTATTCCGGTGGTAAATGGCTACAAAGCCTTTCAACACGAAACCTCTAAAGCGCTGCAGCTTAGCTTGCTGGAGAAACTAGGACTGCCTTATCCAAAATCAAGAGTCATCAACCATGCCTCACAGGCCATTGCTGCCGCAGAAGGATTGCGTTACCCGATTGTGGTAAAAGCAAACATAGGTGGTAGCGGCGCTGGCATCACCCGCTTCGACTCTCCTGAAGAGTTGGCCTTGGCTGTATCTACAAACCAGATCAGCCTGGGCATAGACCACACGGCGCTGGTGCAGGAGTATATTACGGCTCGTGACGGCCACATCAACAGAGTAGAGACCTTGGGCGGTAAGTACCTGTATGCCATTAAAGTATACACCGACGGTGAAAGCTTTAACCTCTGCCCTGCCGACATATGCCAGACTACTGGCGGCAAAGAGCTGGTGCGTAACGCCTGCGCCATCGATGCCCCCAAAAATGGCATGCGTGTAGAAGCCTATACTCCGCCACAAGATGTGATTGACGCTATTGAGAAGATTGTGCAGGAAGCCGGCATTGACGTGGGTGGCATCGAGTACATGGTGGATGACCGCGACGGGCAGCTATACTATTACGATGTAAATGCGCTGTCGAACTTTGTGGCAGATGCTGTGAATGTGATAGGTTTTAACCCGCACGCACGCCTGGCAGAGTACCTGGTAACAAAAGCTGAACTTAAACTGGAGGAGGTAAAATAATGGAATTCGGATATTGGTTACCCGTTTTTGGAGGATGGCTGCGCAACGTGCCTGACGAAGGCATGGACACCTCTTGGGACTACATTAAAAAGTTAGCCCAAAACAGCGAGAGCTGGGGCTACAGCCTGTCACTTATAGCAGAGCTTTACCTGAACGATATAAAAGGTGAAGAGGCTCCGGCACTAGATGCCTGGTCTACGGCAGCGGCACTGGCAGCTGTAACAGAGCAGATGGAAATAATGGTGGCAGTTCGACCTACCTTCCATAACCCGGCGCTGCTGGCAAAGCAGGCGGCAAACATTGCGCACATCAGTAACAACAGGCTTTCGCTAAACGTGGTATCGTCGTGGTGGCGCGATGAGGCTCTAAAATATGGCATACAGTTCGAGCAACACGACGACCGCTATGCCCGCACCAGCGAGTGGCTGGATATTATTACCAACGTGTGGGAAAAAGACCACTTCAGTTATCAGGGCAAATACTATAACCTGGAGGATAACATCTTGCAGCCGAAGCCAGTCAAAAAGCCATTCCTGTATGCTGGCGGTGAGTCTGAGGCAGCTAAGAACATGATCTCAAGCCAATGCGACGGCTACGTAATGCACGGCGACTCCCCTGAGCAGATCGGCAAACGCATCGACGACATGAAACGCCGACGCGACGCGCTTGGCCTGCCTCCGCTTAAATTCGGTGTGGCTGCTTATAGCATTGTGCGCGATTCTGATGCTGAAGTTAAAAAGGAGCTGAACCGCATTACAAATGTGCAAGCATCAGCAGCTGGTTTTAAGAACTACCAGCAATGGCTATCAGGTACGCAACTGGAGCAGCAACTGTCTCTGCAGGATTACTCGGTGTCTAACCGTGGGCTGCGTTCTGGCTTAGTAGGTACGCCAGCCCAGGTACAGGACAGAGTGGCCGAGTTCGAGGCAGTAGGTGTTGATTTCTTCTTACTGCAGTGCAGTCCGCAACTAGAGGAGATGGAGCGTTTTTCTGACTCGGTTATCAAAGCGCATACTTTATCAGCCACTGCTTAACATAATTATCACACTTTAAACAACCAGTTAACTAAACTAACCTGAATCCCCTGTCGCTTTTAGCAGCAGGGGATTTTTTATTACACACCCATCATCAAAAAAGCTTAATATACCAGCTACTTTGATAGTTATGGTGTTAGTACAACCCTTCTACTAGGATATTTTGATCTTGCCATCTGTCAGTTGTTTGAGCTCCCCCTGGTCCAAAGATTCCCGGAGCACTCTTACAACATGCTCCTGGTACTTCGGCTCAAACTGCTGCACCAGCTCTTTTGGCAAGTATGGCTTAACCTGCAGTAGCTCTAAAACTTTGCTGCGTAGCTGTGTCTCATCCTGCCCTTCGCGTTGCTTTTTACGTTCGGCAAGGCAGTAGTCGCAGATGCGGCAACTGGTATCGTTTATCTCACCAAAGTATGCGAGTAAGAGTTGCGTGCGGCAGCGGTTTGTGGTTTCTACATAATGCACCATCTCCTTTGCCTGTGCCTGGGCTCGCTTTCGCAGCTGGCTTAATTTGGCTATGTCCAGCACCAGGGTATTGGCATCCTGACGGGGTTTAGTGAACACCAGTTGTGGCGAGTCGTGCTGCGGTTCATACACCAGTAACTGTAGCTTTTGCATGTACTCCAGCTTTTTGCGCAGTTCCTGCTCCGTTAGGTTCAGTTGTTTTGCCAGCTTTGGCTCCGAAATCTTCACAAAATTCACAAACGCTTCGCCGCCATAGGTGCGAAGTATAGTCTGTATCAATTTATCCAATGTCGGGTTCGCAAGCTGAAATTCGTAGAGCGCAACATTCTCTACTGTGAAGTATAACCTGGAGGGAATATAGTAGCCCTCATTCAGTTGAATATAGCCTTCGCTTTCCAAGCGTTTTATGGCATGGTGCACCTGCAGCGCCTGTAATTTATACTGCTTTGAAAAGTCAGCAAGGTCAAAGTCAAAGCTGCTGAGCAAACCACTGCCTACTGCCAGCTGGTAATAATTAGCCAGGCACTGGTAAACCCTTCGGATAAACTCCACAGGCGGGTGGGCGTCTTCTATTTTCTGCAGCAGTTCGTTCGTGTCGTTGGGTCCGTAAAGTATGGTTGCATAGGCATACTTTTCGTCGCGGCCAGCCCGGCCTGCTTCCTGATAATAGGCTTCTAAACTTTCAGGCAGATCTATATGCACAACTAACCGCACATCAGGTTTATCGATGCCCATACCAAAAGCGTTAGTGGCTACCATTACCCGTACTTTATCTTCTATCCAAAGTTGCTGCACCTGGCTGCGTTCTTCAAACTTTAAACCGGCATGGTAGGCAGCAGCTGAAATACGTCGGCTCTTCAGAAACTTAGCCAGCTCCACGGTTTGCCTGCGGCTACGCACATAAATTATACTTTGGCCCTGCATGCGCTGCAAGATCTCGAGCAGGCGTGATACTTTATCTTCGGTGTAAAGGCAGGAGTACGAAAGGTTGGCCCGGGCAAAGCTTTTTTGGAAAACGTTAGGCTTCGGGAACTTAAGTTTCTCCTGGATGTCGGCTTTAACAGGCTCGGTGGCAGTTGCTGTAAGGGCAATAACCGTTACTCCCGGAAGTATACTCCGGAGTTCAGCCAATTGCAGGTAGGGCGGCCTGAAGTCGTAGCCCCATTGCGAAATACAATGCGCCTCGTCTACGGCAAGCAACCCCACTTTCATCTTCTTTACGCGCTCCTGAAACAACTCTGTAAGCAAACGCTCCGGCGACAAGTATAAAAACTTAACACCACCGTACACACAGTTATCCAGAGTAATGTCAATTTCGCGGCGGTTCATGCCAGAGTAAATGGCTACCGCAGAAATACCCCTGTGTTTTAGCTGCTCTACCTGGTCCTTCATCAGGGCGATAAGCGGCGTAATTACCAGGCACAACCCATCCAGCGCCATGGCCGGCACCTGAAAGCAAATAGACTTGCCACCACCCGTAGGCAAAAGCGCCAGCGTATCGTGCCCGTCCAGCACCGAACGGATAATATCCTCCTGCAAAGGCCTGAACTGCTCATAGCCCCAATAGGTTTTAAGGATGTGGTGGATGTCTTGCACTTGGTGTTGGCTGAATTCAACCGCTAAGATAATGCTTTGTGTTATATTAGCAGAAATTAGCAGGGCAACCTTGGAAGCGTAAAAAAGCCCTTGCTTCAAAAAGCAGGGGCTTTAGCTACTGGTATCTATAAATTACGCTGCAGCAGACTGTCCGTCTTCACGGTCCTCGATCACTTTTTTCAGCTTCTCGATGGCCTGTGCGGCACGCTCTTCATCAAAACGGTTAATGTTAAGCAACATCTTTGTTTTCTCCTGGCGCGTAATAGTCGGGTTGTTCAGCAAACGGATAATCTCTTCTTTCTGCTTGGCAGAGGCATAGCGTACGCTGGCACTTTGCTCTTCTGTTGCTGCGCTTTCAGCAGCTTGTGCAGATGAGGCAGATTTCATAGTTGGCTTTTTCTCTGTCGGAACAGCTGGCTTAGCAGCTGTTTCGTTTCCGCCATAGTCCATTTCCTCTACAGGAGTTGGCTCATAACCGGCAGCGCGAATAATCCATGCTAAAATATTACGGTATGCTTTGCCAATTGCCCTGGTCTGAGCCATAGAGGCAATTGCAAACTCCTGGTAATACTTTTTGCCCTGCTCTTTGTTAGAACATATCGCGAAACCGGCTCCCACAACCTGCTGGCTGCGCAGGTCCAGCAAATTAACCTTTGCCTGATACTTGATCTCATCGTCGGTGCTGATGTTAATTACATGCTCTACCACCGGCAGAATACCTAAACGAGATCCGGCATACTGCCATCCCTCCACATTTACATACTCTTTGCCTTGTATATTCTGGTATAAGCGATTCTCTTTGATGAACTTAGCTAAGTCAACAGCCAAGTGAAGCGTCTCATCAGACTTGGCAATATCGTAGCTCTCAATCTTGGCTTTCTTCTGCACCTTCGTCTCTTTAACTGGTTGATTCATATCTTATTAGCTTTCATGTTTTAGTACATATATCAAACATAACAGCCCAGTAAATAGTGCAAAAAATTACAAAAAATATAGAATTTATATAACTGATAATCAACCAGTTACAAATTACTTTCAAGATAATTAGTTACCCTGTTCCCCAAGCTGAAAATTGGCTAAAAGTTGTGTAAAGGGTAAAGTTTAGGTACGAAGGTGAGAGTTGGAAAGTTAGAGAGATTGGGAGTTATATACTTTATCTAACTTTAGAAGCCAAGTGGTGAGTAGAATTGTCTTTAATACCGTGGTCCACCCCCCCTGCCCCTTCTTAACCAAGGAGGGGAGTCTGCTACTACTACTTCTTCTTTCTTCACAATAGTTGCTCTGTCTTCTTCTTTGTCATCCTGAAGGGATCTTGTAGGAAGGGAGGTTAAGAGGTAACTACATAGTATGATTACTGCTCTGTAGGGACAGGTCGCGACCTGTCCGCGAGATAGCTGTGACAATGAAACTTAAACTTCTGATCTATTAAGTACAAGACTCCCCTCCTTGGTTAAGGAGGGGCGGGGGTAGTTGGACCGCACACGTAAAGGTGCTAGCTTACTAGATCTCTACTTCAGAAACTATCTGGCCGTCTTTCATGACAAGCGTTCTGTCGGCCATACCTGCCAACTGCTCGTTGTGGGTTACGATCACGAAGGTCTGGTTGAACTCGTTGCGTAGTCTGAAAAAAATATCGTGCAGTTCCTGTGCGTTTTTGGAATCAAGGTTACCGCTTGGCTCGTCGGCAAAGATAATCTTTGGAGAGTTGATCAAAGCGCGGGCAACGGCTGTACGCTGCTGCTCACCACCCGACATTTCGGAAGGCTTGTGATGTAAACGGTGAGACAAGCCCAGCATGCCTAATAGCTGCTCAGCCTTATCGCTCACTTCCTTCTCGGAGCGGCCCGCGAGGAAACCCGGCAGGCAGGCATTTTCCAGGGCGGTGAACTCAGGCAGCAGGTTATGAAACTGAAATATGAAACCGATGTGCCTGTTACGAAAACGCGCCATCTCGGTAGCACCCATGCGGGCAATGTTCTTCCCCTCAAAAACAACCTCACCGGAGTCAGCTGTGTCCAGGGTACCTAAAATGTGCAGCAGTGTGCTTTTGCCGGCACCCGAAGCCCCTACAATAGACACAACCTCTCCTGCTCCAATTTCTAAATCGATCCCCTTCAGTACCTGAAGCGAACCATACTTTTTGTGGATGTTTTTTACCTGCAGCACTTTTTAAAATTTGTTCCGGCTTGCGTTACCGCTTTTATTCTGCCAAATCTACAAAATAATCTGTAAAGGTAGGTTAGCAGCATTTATTCTGATGTAAACTAGCTATGCAGCAAGCTTTACACTTCCTCACATAAGCTTAAGTACTCGTATAAGACACTATGCTATACTTCAGTAACTGGCTTGTGCTTTTCCTCCAGCACATCCTTAATGTAGAGCTCATTTACCACCACCACCAGCACTGCCAGGATAGGTGCCGCAAGCAACAAGCCTATGGCACCGTGAAGTATACCCAGCAGCACTTGAAAAAAAAGCAACAAGGCAGGAGGCAGGTCTACCGTTTTATGAAAGATAACTGGTGTGATCACATAACTCTCCACTATCTGAATACCCCCATACACCAACATAGCATACAGTGCCATTTGCGGACTAATGGTTAGCCCAACCAGTAAAGCGGGTAAAGCAGCAATCCAGGGGCCGATGTTAGGAATGAAGGCAAAAAGGAAAGCAATCAGCCCTAACGCCATAGCGAGCGGAAGGCCTATCAGGCTATACCCAACTGCAGTGCTTATACCGATCATTGTCATGGCCAGCAACATAGCCAGCAGCCACATCTTTAGTGTAGTGTAGCACTTATCCAGTACCTCCAATATCCTTCTGCGATGCCTAACCGCGAATAGTTTTGAGAAACCTAACGTGTAAAGTTTTGGGTTGGCTGCCAGAAAAATTGCCGTTACTATTACAATTAAAATGTCGGCAAGTATACTTAGTGTGGCGGAAAAAACAGATGACACCTTCGTGAATATCCCCTTAGACGCTGGCAGCATCTCATTCATATTATCTGGCACCCTTTTCATTAGCTGTTGCCCAAGTCCGAAACTTTCCAGCCAGCCTTGTATCTTGGAAACAGCCGACGGAATAGTCTGCCTCATCTCCTGTACCTGTTCGCTAACGGTAGGTGCAATAAGTATAAAGGCTCCTATCAGCGTACCAAAAAAAATCAAAACTGACAGCAAAAGGGCCAGACTGTGTTTTAGGTGCAGTTTATTTTGCAGCCACTCGGCAATGCCACTAAAAAGCACAGCCAGTAAAATACCCGCAAATACAAGCAGGAAAAAATAGCCATGCCGGCCAAGCATATAAAATACCGCACCGATCAAAAGTATAATCAGTGCCGCAATGGCCACACGTTTTGCAAAAGTATAGCTGTCTGTCATAGATAAAATGTCTAAGTATATGCCTTCATACTTATATTGTTAAAGGCTCGTTACAAACTGCTTTGCAGACTAAAGTATAAAACATAGGTTGCTGCCCTAACCCGCAATATTTTAAAAACGCTTTACTTGAATTTAAGGGGATAAAGGCGTACTTTCGTGCGTCCATTAAAACTGAAAGCATGAACATACACGAATATCAGGCTAAAGACATTTTAAAAAGCTACGGCGTACGCATACAAGAGGGCATCGTGGCCGAAACGCCAGACCAGGCGGTAAAGGCTGCCATGAAACTTACTGAAGAAACCGGCACAAGCTGGCATGTGATCAAAGCACAGATTCATGCAGGTGGCCGTGGTAAAGGCGGTGGCGTGAAACTTGCTAAAAACCTGGACCAGGTTAAGCAGATCGCTAACGACATACTTGGCATGACACTGGTAACGCACCAGACTGGCCCTGAAGGCAAACTGGTACAGAAAGTTCTGGTTGCACAGGATGTATATTACCCAGGTGAGTCTCAGCCAAAAGAGTTCTACCTGAGCATCCTGCTTGACCGCGCTAAAGGCAGAAACGTGATCATGGCATCTACTGAAGGTGGTATGGACATCGAAGAAGTTGCTGAGCATTCTCCTGAAAAAATCATTAAAGAGTGGATCGACCCGGCTGTTGGCCTACAGGGCTTCCAGGCGCGTAAGATCGCTTTTGCTTTCGGCTTAGAGGGCGAGGCTTTCAAAGAGATGGTTAAGTTTGTAACCAACCTGTACAGAGCTTACGTTGACACCGACTCTTCTATGTTCGAGATCAACCCTGTTCTTAAAACATCAGACAATAAAATACTGGCCGTAGATGCTAAAGTAGACTTAGACGATAACGCATTGTTCCGTCATAAGAACCTTGCTGCTCTGCGCGATACATCTGAAGAAGATCCGTTGGAAGTTGAGGCAAGCGCTTCTAACCTGAACTATGTAAAGCTTGACGGTAACGTTGGCTGTATGGTAAATGGTGCAGGTCTTGCAATGGCGACCATGGATATCATCAAACTTTCTGGCGGTGAGCCTGCTAACTTCCTTGATGTAGGGGGTGGGGCAAACGCACAGACAGTTGAGGCTGGTTTCCGCATTATCCTGAAAGACCCGAATGTAAAAGCTATCCTGATCAACATCTTCGGTGGTATCGTTCGTTGCGACAGAGTTGCTAACGGAGTGGTAGAGGCTTACAAAAACATCGGTGATATCCGTGTTCCGATCATCGTTCGCCTTCAGGGTACAAATGCTGAAGAAGGTGCCCGCATAATCGACGAGTCTGGCCTAAAAGTTTACTCTGCAGTTGCGCTTAAAGAAGCCGCTGAAAAAGTAGAGCAGGTTTTAGCTGAAGTTGGAGCTTAATCCACAAAGTATAAAAAAACAGAAAAGGCTGCCGTAACTGGCAGCCTTTTCTGTTTTTTTATACTTTAGGAAGAGTTAAGGATTTTGGAATCCTTTTACCTCTTTAACTTTTTAACTCCCAAACTCAAACCACCTCCAGTTGTACCTCCACGTTGCCCTGTACACCTATAGAATACGGGCATACCTGGTGGGCTTCATCTACCAATTGGCGGGCCTTGTCTTTACCCATATCTTTCAGATCCACAGTTAACTTTACCCCAAGCCCATACTTTCCATTATCTGACTTTAAAAGGTCAACATGTGCCTTTACCGTTGACTCAGGATTTAAGCGTTCATGTTGTTTGCCAGCTACAAGCAGCAAAGCGCTTTGAAAACAGGCCGCATACCCTGCAGCAAACAACTGTTCCGGATTAGTTTTTCCAGTCTCACCCCCAAGGCCTTCCGGTAAAGACAAGGGCATATCTAACACCCCATCCGAAGAGGTAACATGGCCACGGCGGCCTCCTGTTGCAGTTACTTCTGCAGTATATACCTTTTCCATAGCATTCTTTGTTGTGTTTATAATTTTGTTTAAAGTATAATAAACCGAATTTACTGATGTAATGTTTTGCCTCTTAGCTGTATAAATGAGCAAAGCGCTAAAAGGATTATACTATCTTATACATTTTTGAGGAGATTGTTTCCTTTTATCAGCATAGTTCCTATTTTTGCACACATCCTGCACCCGTAGTTCAACTGGATAGAATATCGGATTTCGGCTCCGAGGGTTAGGGGTTCGAATCCTCTCGGGTGCGCTATTTTGTTAGAAACTTCCTCGCTAACAAGTTTAAAATCAATAAGATATCTTGCAATAATCTGCTTACTATACAACAAATCGTCTAAATGTTGTATAGTAAGCGTGTATTGTTGTATAGTGCTTCCTTCCTTATACTAAGAAATATTATATTCAGAAGGTATAGTGTCTTGTTTAAAGATAATAAATATCCATCACTTTCTTCTTCACTCATTCAGTTCTACTATATCAGCTTTAACAAAAAGGTAATGCCGATTTAAAACATTTTCTATTTCTGGTTTATAAAGCTTGAACTTAAACACTTGTAAACCATGAAAAGTAAATACGAAGATATTTTTGAAGAACTACAACAGTTAAACGTTGAAGCTACCAACCACGAGTTTGATAGGTTGTTTAGAAAATACATAAACGATTGTAGAGACCAGCACTTTGGTATTATATCCTATGTAGAATTCCACTTACTGACAAAAACTAACACCATCACAGAAGCTTGGATAATTAACGAAATCAAGAGCCAGAAAAGCATTTGCACTACATTAGGCACAAGCATAAGTTTGGGTTTAGAAAATTCGCTCAGTGGCTTCAAAGCTTGGATGAAAGGTCGAAGGAAAGAAAAGATTGCTCACATACTATTTGAATAGACTAACATTGAATGTTTGCAATCAAATATAAATATTATATTTACTATATGAATCAATTAGATATATTTGGGAATACGAATAGTGGAACTGATAACCCAATAGTGAAACCAGGTTATAATTCTATTAAGAATGGTGAGTTCTACTTTTTTCCCAACTTCTTTCCAAAACATGAGAGCGACTCTTTTTTCAAAGAATTAAAAGCCAATATTCTATGGAAGCAAGAATCAATGAACATGTACGGGAAGCAAGTCAACTTCCCAAGATTGACCGCATGGTACGGAGATAACGACAAACCATACAAGTTTTCAGGAATTACTCTTAATCCTAATCCTTGGACAGAATCCTTGTTGAAAATAAAAGAACACATTGAGCCTAAGTCGAATGTGGTTTACAATAGTGTACTTCTAAATCTTTATCGTAACGGCAACGATTCAATTTCTTGGCATACTGATGCTGAACCAGAACTTGGGCGCAATCCAGTAATTGCTTCAGTCAATTTTGGGGAAACAAGAAAATTCCAGTTGCGCCACATTCATACTAAGGAGAAATTAGAGATTGAATTGAATCATGGGTCACTTCTAATTATGCAAGGCGAACTACAACACTACTGGCAACACCAAGTTCCTAAAACTGGCAGGAATATCAATGCGAGAATAAACTTAACCTTTAGAGTGATTAAATAACAATGCCATACTATTTCAACCTCCCCCTTATAACAGATTTGACTGTTGAACAACAAGCTGTACTTAATGAACCTGATGCAATTGCAGTGTCTGGTGGTCCAGGAACAGGTAAAAGTGTTGTATCACTATGGAGACATATTAGAAATTATGGTATAGGTAATAAGAGAAGTTTACTTCTAACTTATACAGTTACTCTAAGAACCTATTTAGCAGCATCTGCTCATTCAGAACATCCAGTTGCTGGTGAAAATGTTAATAGGACTTATAAATGGGTAAGTGCCTGGGGTAGGTTAAATTATGATGAAATTATAATAGATGAAGCACAGGATGTTGAGGCAGTAAAGTATGACATTATAAGTAGACATGCTCCTTCTATTTCCTATGGAGCAGATGATAAGCAAATTGTTTTTCCTGACAAAGCTACTACAGAACATGCTTTAAGAGAGAAATTCCCACGGAATAGAAGCTTTATTTTGTATGAAAACTTCAGGAACTCCTATGAAATTATGCTCTTTGTAAGGGCTATGCTCCCCAATATTTTGATTCCGCAATCAACATTAGACACTTTGTTAGAGGACGGTAGAAGAGGCAATAAGCCCACTTTACTTGTGACGAACTTTGATAAACGAAAACAAGACAAAGCTATCATTGATATTATAAATGAATTCCGCTCTGATACGCACAACATTGCAATATTAGTTCCTCTTACTAAACACGTTGAACAGTTCTATAATCTTATTCAATCAGCAGGAATACGTTGCTCAAAATATGTCTACCAAGACGAAGAACTCTCAACAATTGAAAATGTACATGTGACCACTTTTAAGTCATCTAAAGGCACTGAATTCGATACAGTTATTATCCCAGATTTTGAGGATTACCAAAGTAATATAGTTAACTTAACACTGGCTAAAATAACAGAAAGGGATTATTATGTCGCTTTGACAAGAGCAAGACGCAACTTGTTCTTAATTAGCAGCAAAGATTTAGCCTTCCTTAATATTTCCACTTACCAAAAAGAATTGCTTTAATGAACAGCCATCCCACATATATACCCTTGAACTTAGAGAATTTACCTCAATATTTTCTAAGAGGTATTATTCTTCCAACTGTATTTTACTCCAATCGAGCAGAAGATGTGCAAGATAGATTTAGCGACTCAATATTAATCTCCAAAAAAAAATGGACAGATGTTAGTAATTGTTCGCTTGAGGTTATTTTGACTGACTCCGAAAGTAATCAGCTTATACCTTTAACAAATAATTTTTACAGTTATAATGGAGTAATACCTATATCGAGAATTAAATCTATCACATTTCTTAATGCCGACAGAAAAACAAATATCCTGTGGGATATTAATAGTGGTGTGGGTTTTATACCAGAATCATTAGCAAAGGTCGAAGAATTTGATGAAAGGAATTCTGCTTCAATCTCTGAATTAGATAATAAAAGCGTAAATCCTAACTCAATTGAAGCTTTAAAAAAAAGCGTTAAGTACTATGACCATATATTAGGTGGTTTTGCTTTCATGAAGTTAGGTGGTGAAACTTTCATGAATTACTCGCAAAACTACTTTTCAACGCTATCCTATTTCAACAAGCTTATTGAGGAGCAAATCCAAGATGTTCAAGCAGAAGGAAAGTCTTCATTCAGCAATAAATTTATAGGTCTATTTACCAAGGAAGAAAGCACTTGGACTAAATGGAGAAATGCAATTTTTGGTTTGGTGGATAAGGATTTTGTTCAGCAAGCTGCTTCATCAGAACGTATAAGAATAGAATCTAAGTTTAATAACATCAGAATTGATTCAATTGATAAAGATTCTTTCATATATGATTTAGCGGTCTTAGCCACCTATGGAGAGCGAAAAAACAAAAGTGCTGCTGATTTAGTATCTGATATTTATAATGGCAATATTGATAAAACGAAAAGGGAAGAAATATCTCTTCTCTTTGGTCTAAATAGTGGATACTCGAAGCTTCGAAATAGGTACAAAGTAGGAGAAAAAGACAAGCTTGTAAAATTTAAACTTGACAGTAAGTTAGATTACTACACAATTGAAAGTGTATATCAATCTGTTTTCAATAAGTCAAGAGCCAGTTATAGTTTCCCATACTTAGACGCATGGTGTCCAACAGCTAAAACCAATTTATCTGTAAAAGGATATGAGACATATCAAGTATTAGATAAAGTTGTAATAGCAAAAAAAAAACACCAGTTTCTTTCTTTGGAGTACTTGGAAGAATTATTTCAAAAGTATTCGGCAAGTGAAGTATTCTCAACATTAACTGCATCCATCAACAAATGGCTTCCACCTTTTGCACATTTAGACGAAGAGAAAGGTTCTGTATATTTTGAGCAAATTCTTAGGAAGCCTATTTCTCTTTGGTATAAGAGTATCTTTAAGCAGATAGAATCTGATTATAAAGAAAATCTGTATGCTGAAAAACAAAATATTGAAGCTGATTTGATAGAATCTTTTGAATTAGAAAAATATCGATTAACAAAGCGGATTGAGGAATTAGAAGATGCACTCAATACCTTGAAAAGTCAACAGTTACCATCTTCTTCTATTTCTGAGGAAAATGAATCTCTACCCCCAACCGAAGAAAGATTAAAAGAAAATCAGAATCCAGATGATGTAGCTAAAGAAGTTTCTACTCCAAATGTGGTAGAATGGAATTTAAGAACAAATTCTGTTGACGAAGAACTCGAAGAAAAAATAGAATCTAATGCTGCAAAATCGTCCGAAAAATCAGATGATTATGACTCTATGACACTTACTGAACTTAAAGAAGTCGCAAAGAAATTGGGGATATCGTCATTATCTAAATACAACAGTAAAAATAAGGATGTATTAATAAAGGCTATACGAAATACCCCCCTCAATTTTTTTAATAGTAGTTCATGCTAAGATTTAATAACCTAAAGAATTCTACTATTGATGTTGTCACTTTAGAGAATTTTCTAAACAGTAACTTTCAAGATGTTTATGATTTCTTTGTGACTCAAAAACACAGTGAGATTATTAAACATAAGGCTGATATCAAAAGGTACATTGCATTAAATCTTAATTATTTCAAGCAACTTGATATTTCATCTTCTACTAACCTATCGTTTATATCGATACTGCTTGATGTAAGTGAAAGACTTGGTTTTTTGATGGAGTTTAGAATTCTATATGAGCATCTAAAAAACCAGAACTACACTATTGGTAAAAGATTAGAAGCTGCATCTTTATATCTAATCAGTATAAACACGGCTGATGATTATTTGCGTAGCTGCGAGAGTATATGTGAAAAATTGCAGCTTGCTTACGAATTAGAAGAAGACAACGAAGACCGTATATTATTCACACTAATAAATTACTACGCTCAGGTAGTAAATAACTTTGGTCAATTCAATAGTCAGGCTGTAACCGCACTAAAGGTAAAAATTATAGAAGTTAAGAATCAACTGGAAAATAGCTTTTTAACTCACCCGTTGATTCATCAAGTTCTAAATATTGAACTGGAGCCAGACATGGCTCCAGTAAATACAGCTTACCACAAAATTCAGCAGTTACTTTATGATTTTTTAAATCATAATAAAATTAGAGAGTTCTTAAAAGAAAACTTTCTAATTGAGAGTGGTACTTATTATGCTGAATTGTTGAAATACATACAGCCCGATTTTCATGCTATTAGGCAGATATCTGTCAACCAATACAAATTAATTAATGACAATTCCGTTTTCTATTCTTTACAACGAGGTGTTAAAATCTTAACAGATGAAAATCAACTTTATGCATATCTCAATAGCTATGGGAATATGCATTATCAAAAGATGATGTCTTCCTTAGAGTCTCTACCTCAAGCATTCTTTGATAAAGAAATAAG
The DNA here is from genome assembly GCF_019443125.1 of Pontibacter aydingkolensis. Classification (GTDB taxonomy): domain Bacteria; phylum Bacteroidota; class Bacteroidia; order Cytophagales; family Hymenobacteraceae; genus Pontibacter; species Pontibacter aydingkolensis. Next base: position 28,560 of record NZ_JAHYXK010000027.1, read on the forward strand.
CATAATTGATTGGGCTTGTGGTCAAGGAATGGCTACAATTTCTTTCTTAGACTATTTAAATAACCAAGGTACAAAGCAGGAAATTAGAGACATAACATTAATTGAACCATCAGAAATAGCATTGAAACGTGCATCTCTACACGTGAAAATGTATAATGAATCATTTAATGTTCTTACAGTAAATAAAGACATTGATTCACTTTCCTCTTCAGACTTTATACCAAACCAAGAATCAGTTAAACTTCACTTGTTCTCAAATGTTCTTGACATGGAAGTTTTCCAGTTATCGAACCTGTTAGAACTGGTTAAAAACAGTTTCAATGGGGAAAACTATTTCATTTGTGCAAGCCCTTATGTAAATGATTTAAAGACAGAAAGAATTAATAGCTTCGTAAGATACTTTTCAAATTTTGAAGGCTATACTTTAATTGAATCAATAAGTGAGAGGGGATGTGAGTGGTATAATGATTGGACGAGAGTAATTAGAGTTTTTAGAGCAAATCTTTAATAATGAGTTAGTATTTTGATGCTCTAAATAATATTTTATTTTTTTAAATGTGGGAAGTATGGAAGTATACTTCCCACATTTAAAATCACAAAATGCCATTCACGAAATCATTGCGATATTCAATAAGATAAAATATCAATCATTCGCTTAATTGCTCTTTTACCTTACTAATAGTACTCATACCACACCGACACAACCGTTTGATTTCAGAGTAACTCATACCCTGCCCCAGATATTTCTGGATGTCTTTGTGCTTGCTTAAAAACTTCTCCCTGCTCTCCACCGTGCCGACCAGTCGACCCGTGTGAAGCCCTTTTCTCTTTCTTTCCACTATACCACTCTTTATCCTTGTTGAAAGCTGTTCCGATTCTAAACGTGCAAGGTCGGAAACTATGGTTACTATTAACTTTGAAAAAATGTCGTCCGCTGGATTACCAGCATTAAGCGTAATTCCTAAATTATGGATATACAGCCTTACCCGTTGCTCTTCCAGTTTTTTTAGTAAGGTCAGGGTCTCATGCGTGTTCCTGCCCAATCGACTAATTTCGTGAACCATTATAGCTTCGACTTCGCTCTCAGCTACATACTTTAACATAGCTTGCAGTTGCGCCCGTTCTTCCATCTTCTTAGAGAAGCCACTAACTTTTTCAGAGAAAACTTTGACAGCTTCGAAGCCCTCTACTTTTCTCAAGTCATTAATTTGCCTGGACGTACTCTGCTCTTGACTGCTTACACGTGTGTAAATTACAGATTTCATATAGTTAGCTTTTAGACTTCAAACACTCCCATTTTAGCAAGTGCTATAACAGGAGTAAATATATAAGTATAAGATATAGCATCAAAGCTATTAAAGCAGGAAAATGGAGTAAGGTTTAGTTAGGAGTAAATCATTAGCACTAATACAGTAAATTGCATGTGTAAGTATGGAAGTGGAAGCGGAGACAAACTTGCTTCCCACTTCCATTATAAGTTTAAAAAAAATAACATGAGTAAGAAGCCAGCCAAAGAAATTCTATTTAAAGAATTAACATCATTAGCCGTAGACATAATAGTGGTAGACATACAGAAAAACTCAGTACTCAAAAGAGAGGTTTCTGGTCTTTATTTTAAAGAATACTCTGTTGGTCAAGAGCAGGAGTATGATAGTTATCTAAATAAGCTATATAAGGCTTTCTTCAATGAAATAAATGCAGAATTAGCAGAAGTTCGCAATCCTGTCATTTTCCTGGAAACCTTAAATGATAAAGTTAGGGAAGTGGAAGTTTCCTTTAGTGCAACGCTTGAGATAGAAGAAGAAAAAATTAATGATTATCCTATCCCAATCTCACTGGATGCAAAAGACTTTTTCAATGATATGGCAGCAATTCAAGAAGGCTACATCTCAAAGGTTAGTAGCTTCATTGAACAGAAGCTACAGCAGCTAAGCCCCAAAGAAAGCAGTGAAAGTATTGAAATCAACAATGGTGGCTTGACACTGGATTTCAACCTTGGGAGAAACGAGGTTGTTGCTCTATTTCTGTTGCTTCAGGATGCTGGTGTCATCAACAACAAATCGGTAGCCAAGTTCTTAAATACCTATGTGAAGTGGAGGGAATTTGATGGCAATGATAAACCAGTCTACAATAGAGTTACGGATGCTTCCAATCCAATCTGGAAACTAAAAAACAACGATGTGGAAACAGATGATATCATAACTAAACTGAAAGGAAAAATAAATACAGCAAATATCAAAAGAAAAGAAAATTAAGTCACTGATAATCAATGGAAACTTCCAAAACATTCTTTCTGAGGTAGCACCAAGCCTGCATATTTGCATCATAAAAATTAATAAAAGAAAATGATGCAAATTCAAAACTCAGCTACTACCGCCCAGGCTGCGGCAGTTGACCAGACCAACACCACGCAATCTAATAGCACATTCCCAATCCATGTACTGCCTGAGGCTATCAGAGAGTATATGGTTGAGCATGAGAAATACAACGGGTGGTCAATAGACCACTCAGGTCTGGCTTCAATCATGACAGCATCTTCAGCAATCGGTAACACGCACCAAGCGGGAAACAGGGGCTTCGTGGTATCTCCCGTGTTGTTTGGAGTCGCAGTTGGCTTGTCTGGAACAGCCAAGTCAGCAACCGCCAAAAGACCTTTTAAGCAAATTATAGAGCAGCAGATATCCATTATAGGTCAGCACAAAGAGAGCATGAAGGAGTACAAACTCAGGCTGGCTCACTGGAAAAAAGACAAAAGCCAGCCTATGCCAGAAGCCCCTGTACAGGAGAAGAAGTTTATCGCAGGAAGTATGACTGTTCCTGCACTCGCCCAGGCACTCACTAACAGCAGAAGGTCTATGACTTTATTTCATGATGAAGTAGCAGACTTCATTGATGGGATAAATAAGAACACCAAAGATGATTACCTTAAGTTCTTTGATGGTGAGGTGTACACCAGAGATATAAAGGGCGAAGATGTATTCGTGGAATTACCATTCGTAAATATCATCGGTACTACGCAACCAAGCAGACTTGATGTGTTTGCTAAAAACAAAGGTATAGGCAGCGGATTCAGCTACCGATTCCTTTTTAGTTACCCAGAAGAGACAACACCGATGTTCGTATCAGGGGAGGTCAATCAGCAGGTTCTTGACAACTATGATGCCCTTTTCTCACAATTGCTAAACAGGCTATACCTAAGCATTGACATGAATGGCAATCCAGTGCCAAGGATTTTGAAGCTGACTAAATCAGCGCAGTCAACTTATGATGCCTGGAGAATGAATTTTGTCCAGCAGGAAGATTTGGATGAGGTGGAAAGGGGTATCCGAAACAAGCTTCACAACTACAGCCTCCGTTTCTGCCTAATCCTACAACTACTCTATTGGGCAGCAGGTGAAGCTGGTAAAGACGAAATCGGTGAGAGGGCTGTTGAGGGAGCAATTGAATTAACGGGTTACTTCTTGGAGAGTGCGCTTAAAGCACATGAGCATATGGCAATCGGAACAAATAACAATGCTACTGTCATAACTCCACGTGAACTCGATGTGGTAGGCTTGTATAACGAAGGGTATACCTATGCTGACATAAAAGACCTAATCAACATGTCTATGCAGAAAATAAAGTCAACGCTTCATATGAACAAATCTTTACTTACTTCAGAAGCAAGGCATAGACTAAAGAAGTAGATACAGAAGTGGGAAGTATGCTGTTACTTCCCACTTCCATCTCATTTATCCATCAGCCATTCATGGTATGCCTGAACCCTCCTGTTTATAGTATAGGATACGCCATGACAAGATACTTCTTCCTCAAGCCTGTCGATGCTCACTTGTAGTGGCATAGTGGCATGCATTGCCAGTTCTTGGTCGTAAAATAACACCAGTACTTTGATAGAAGAAGAGAAAATGTGCATTTGGTTCTTAACGTACTGTTCCAAAACGTAATTGTAATCTTCTGCGCTGGTTATACAATGGTAAATGTTCGTCTTCTCTTCAATTATACCACTTGGAACTACTTCATAGCCCCCACCCTTAGTCTGGATTCTGAGGGGAGCAGGTATGTCTAACTCATAAGCATCTTTATCCAAGTTAAAGATGATAGGGTTTTGATAAATGAAATTAGTATCCATTTTCAGCCATGATTTTTTCAAGGGTCTTGAGAGAAATAGCAATCAACTTACCTTTCGAGAATCGGGCATTGTATTTACGGGAAGCTATTATTTTGAGCAAATCAAGTTGTTCGCTCACTGCTCTGCTAACCTTAACTGTAACTGTTTTCATAATACTCATCTTTATAAGTATTTATAAAAAAAGTATACCTCTCCCCTTTTCTACCAAACATCATGTTCCTGATATATACTCTAAAACAAAAGGAACAAGCTAATGGAACACATATTGAACAATGAATTGCTATACAAAAGCAGCAGCTTAGAGATAAAGAAGACATATAATAAGCAAATTGACCGATATGGACTGCACCGTTCGGATGGGAGGCAGTCAACTGCTAATTACCTTCACATCTTCCCTTATACATCAGATAAATTGGCTCCTGCGATAAAAGTTGATAATGAATTCGTCTGGATAAACTTGGAATTAGAAGAAGAGCAGATGTTGAACAAAGATTCTTGGATATGGGCTTGTTGCGTTCCATCTAACTCAACCTGCAATTGTTTAGATGATGGCACTATTCTGGACTGCACCATCTGCGAGGCTGGCAGCATCTTTAACACTCTTAACTTCAAAACTACCAGCCAAACTCACGATGTTACTACATACGAGTATGATACCAGAGATAACACTTATAGAATCACGATGGCTAAAAGTGATACCATAAGCGACTTAATTTTCGATTATAAATGGGAAGCAGCAGAAGTTCAGCAACAAATTCGTTGGACAATCGACTCTTATGAACTGCTGAAAGGTGAACACAAATACAATCTTAATGTATGCGTTTATCAGTATTTGGAGAGGAACGTAGCCGTTCAGTTTACTCCTTACGTTGTTACAATTGACCTCATTGATACATCCATTCTGATGAATGTAACCAAGAATAAAATAATCTTGGGATATGATGAATTCCCTTACAGCAGATGATATCATTACGCCTGGTGCATGAGAGGATTGTTAGACAGCAAGGCTCATGCACCAGATGTTATGAGGTAGTCATACTTTTAAACTCTACTTTATATTCTGATTTACTTAACTCTCCCTGGTAAATGTTAACATGATTATATCGGTGTTCAGTAAGCGTTTGCAGTACTTTGTTCTTGAGGTTATCGTGAATATTGACACCTAAGAAAACAGATTTCACTGCTGAAGAATCAAACCCAAAAAGATGTATCTCTTGTTCATTATAAGTTAATGTTTTATCTGAGTCAGATAAATTTTGAATTAAGCGTACTTCTTCCTCATATTCCCAATGAATGCTTTTGGTTAGTAAGATGTTTTCAATTAAGAATTCTAATAACTCGTTTTCACCTAACTTTGAATCAATAAGGGTCAATTTAGGTCTCACTTTTGAGTACTTAATTTCTTGAAGCTTCCATACTGCACCTCCTTTGTTTTTACCCCTATTGAAGTACTCATTTGAGGAATCAAACTCTATTACAAAACCCTCGTGGCTTCTTGAATAGTGAGACCACATAGTTAAGTTATCACAACTTTTAGTAAGGCTTAAAACACCAAATTTCTTGTTCCAGCTTTCTTTTAGTAGAGAAGAATAGTCTAAACCTAATTCTTGACCTTCCATAGCAAAAAGGTTTATCAGATTATTCGGGTGAAACCCAGGTATTAAGTTTAGTGCCTCTCCAATTGAATAGCTGAATACTTCCTCCTTTACATCATCGGGAATTGCTTCTCTAAATTCTTCTGGAATATCGTCAATACACAACTTCCTGTTCGCAATCTGCTGTATAATTGGCTTAAAATTCTCATCGTATAGCTTCTTTGTATAAGCTTCATCAATAATTTTTGAAACAAAAGGCATATGCTCAAAAGGGTCATTCAGATAGTTCGCTTGAGTGAACCTTAACGCCTGATTTTCTAAAACATCAATTCTCTCTGGACTTAAATATTTAAATAATTCCATTAATAAAAATTCATTATAACAGCACGGTGCAGCTAACTTATAGGTAAATTAATGACCGTGTTTCACTGCATTAATTTGTGGTTTCACTCCTGTTATTTCTCTTTTATGATTTCTGGTGCAGTTGGATAGGATGTCAGCAAGCTTATGATTTTTGGTAAAAACCATTCTCGGCAAATATCTTCATACATAGTTCCAAGATTTGTCAATTGATGCCAAAGTACTATTACTTTATTCTGAATTTCACTCCAATCACTATTATCCCCTTCAACTAACTCTTTTATGCTTAGCAGCTCTTTTAGTGCCTCAGGCAATACCTGCCATTCTGTATGAGACCAAATATCCAGATTTTCTAACTGGCTAATAAAGTACAAAAGCATAGACTTTGCTTCATTAACAGTATTTACTTTACCTTTCTCTAATTCGTCTCTGTAGGTCCAGACAGGGAAAAGCTTATAACCAAACAGGTAGGATATCTCATTTTTTTGATAGGCAAACTTTGAGAAGGCTGATAGTAGTTTTGCTCTTTTACCGTAAAACTTTAAAGCACTAAACGCAAAGTCTTTATTTTGCAAATTATTAAACGCAGGTACAGTTAGTGTAATTGAGTTCTGGTTTGCATAATTAGGGTTTTTGGGCAGAATTATTTTATCTATGTAATCATTGAGACTAATGAAGTAAACGTCTTCTGTACTTATATCAACTATGAAAAGTAGAACAGAAACACTCGCACCTAAAGATTGTATTGTAAAGAGTGAATTAGTATCAAAAACATACTTTATCACTTCTATTTCTGCATACTGTGATTTATCTTCCTCCCAAGCACCTTTGGCAACATTCCCTACATTAAAAATTCTTTCTCGTGTTACTTCTACTTTCTGTACAGACTTAACTTGAACGTAGATAAATTCTCCAAGAGTCTCTGAGAACCTTTCATCTACTTTTTCAAACAGTTCAATAACTAAGTCGATACCATAATCAGGTCTGTTGAATTCACGAATAACCCATTCCTTAGGGGTTAATTTCTTAATTATTTCATATGAGTCATCCTCCATGACATGTTGGAAGACTCTTCTTTTTTTATGTGCCATTCAGTTGCATTTTAAGAAAACGTTAAACCATCTATATAGCATCATAACCCTTGAATATGTGTGGCTTAACGAATCCTTTATCATACTATTTCCTATATCCTATTACAGTATATGAAAGTATCTGATTCTTTAGTTACCATTTTAATGCAAAACATTATAAATGTAAGCTAATGAACCATAAAATTTCATATTCAGGTCAAATGAAGCTAAAACACTACTGAACTTCTATGTCATATTAATATATTGCAGTTAAGTAATTATTAAAAACGGAACAGGTACTGGTTATTCCAAATTCAGATGTTTGATATATTCAAAAATTTAAACGATTACAGTAAGTATTTTGAGAATCAACTTAATCTCTCAGGAACGATTTTAGGTTTGATAGTCGCAACAAGTACTTTCATCCTTCAAAGCGGTTTTTCCTCTTTCCAGTTTAGTAGAAGTATGTTCCTGAAATACTATGTTCAACAGAGTAAATTTGTATTTCTTAGCTTAGCATACAACATCATCTTCTCATTACTTCTGCTGTATTTTAACATAAGTGCCACAGTATTATTCTCAATACACCTTTTATTTGCTTTAACGTTCACGAAATACTTCCTGGATTTTTATTCTCACAAAGGATATATAGTAACAATAAACTCTTCTAAGTACAACCCATATAAAAATCATCTTGCTAAGTATTTTAGATACATTAGCAATCTTGGACTACTTCAAAATATATTAATTTACGGAACAATATATTTTATTTTCTTTTACCCTTTACATTTCAATGGTGCTTACAAGTTAAACGAACATCAAGTTTTTATGACAACAGTAAGTTGTTTTGGTTTTAGTATTCTCGTTTTGATAAGAATTATACCCCAATTCTTTCTATTCTCTGAGCAGGAGTATAAATCCAAAGCTAAAAATGAATTGAAAGATGATTTAGATATTGATGTTTCTAAAGAAAATAAAATACTCAAAGACATACTGATAAAGAACGGGAGAAAAGAATTACAAGAAGTTATAAAAACTCCCAAATTCAACAGCTTAATGGTCTACATGCCTGAAAATAAAAGAGAAGCTTTTTTTGTTATCGATGTTGAGATTACTAATAAAACTGTTTTTGAAATTGTAAATTCTATCCAAGAATACAGTTTTGCTTTCTTTGTAGAACTATCAAGCATACACGTAGATGTAAATAACTATGTATTATCTTATTTTGTCAAAGTAGATAACGAAAATAAAACAAGAAGCTATTTCCTTAGAGCAAGCAGGACAGAGATTGAAAGGTTAAAGCAAAAATATTCAAATCCTAAGGACTTTATAGAACATCTACCGAATAAAGTTATTGATGAACTTTTTAGGAATTTGTGACAAGACAGTTTTAGCATCTCAACAATTAGCTCAATAGAACCCTATGTTGCCAAAAGAAGAACTTGTACTTGAATTAGTAGATGAACGTAACCAGAAGCTTTGGAATGAAATAGACCAAAAGCTTAATGTAAAACTTTCGCCTTCGTTGAATGATGAGTATAGCTGTTACTCACAAGGACAAGATATCATATTTTATATAGATGAAAACAACTTCTGTAAAGACTCTTTCACGCATGAGATGCTACATGTTTACCTTAGACTTCACGGACTATTTATTGGGGCTGGATTAAAAAATACAATTATACAAAGCAGAATACTGAGCAATGTATTTAGTAGTGGTTTAATAGAACACTTGGGTAACTGCTTTGACCATATCAAGATGCTTCCAATGTATATTGATATGGGTTTCAATCGGGAAAAATTTATTCTCGACTATAACACTCATAAATGCACGACTTCTGAAATACAATTATTAAAGAGGGAGTACAAAAAAGGTAATAGAATCAACTCAAAAGCAGCAGATTTTTACATCGGAAAATACTTTGCAATTAAAGCTGACCCCAATGATTCGTTTGATTACACAAGCCAACTTTTAGATTTAAAGAAAATCGACCCATTACTTTACGGTGCATTAGAGGCTACTGTAAAACATTGGGAAATGGTTAAAGTTAAGGACAGAACCATACTTGATGATGATTATCATCAAGTCCTTTTAAATTTTTATACTCAAATGAAAGCATGGTTGTCCAAGAGTAAGTTTTTGATTTAGAATTTACTACAAACATTTAAATGCCTCTTAATTTTCGTTCTATATACTCTTCTGCTTGCTCAATCAACTCCTTAACATCTTCCATTGGCTCAGCTATTTCTTTCCTAAACTGGTCGTCCAGCAGAGCAAAACAAACCGCACCTCTTACTCTGTCTGATTGATATTGATGGGTATTTGGCAGTTGCTCGAAAAACTCGTCTACATATTTCTCTACTTCTTCTTCGCTAAACTTTGGCATAATCGTCTATTCTATTTTTATAAGTTATATATCATAGCCCTTAGCTTTCGCCATACATTTAAAAATTCTCAAAGAATCCATCCGCCTGATATATACTTTAAACAATCAGGAGTAAACAGATGGAAATAAATGGAAAGCTTAAGGATGAAATTCTATTAGAAGGTGAAGTATATGAGTACAAAAATCACATAGCAACATATCAGCTAACATTCAGAACAGAGCCTAAAATATTCACACGATGTTGCGTATTGTGCGCAAAGAAAGACTTGGTAACAGAGGTGCTGTCAACACTGGACCGATGCGAAGTTCCTCAATATTTAGACAACCTGGATTTAAAGGTAAATGTGTTTGACACAACAGTAGTGTTTGATACATCCATACACTTTCTGTACAGCTACACAGTGGAAGTGGAACTGGTGTCTTTGAATAGTGCGGAGTAGTAAAACTTTTAAAACGGAAGTGGAAGTATGGAAGTGTAATGAGTTACTTCTCTACTTCCATTGCAGTTCTCTGTTTAGCATTCATATAGTCATAGTTGGTTTAGCAAAAAGGAAAGACTAATTTTAAGTTATCAAAATTGAATGAGTTAACCTTGTGTTTAGCATAATTCTTTTAGACTTAATCCACAACCCCACATCTTTTATACAAAAGTCTCAATGCCTGACCTATATGACATTTCCGAGTGGAATATACTTACTTGGGTTAGTACTGGTGGTACACGCTCTAAAATGTATGTACAATCTCCTGGTGGTGACTTTTATTTTTTTAAAGAATCTGAGAAAAGAAAGGTTAAGCATTATAAGTATGAGTTCTGGTCAGAAATCATAGCCTATGAATTAGGTATGCAACTCAACCTTAACATGCTTCGGTATGATATAGCAATCTATAATGATATTATCGGGTGCATTTCAAAATCTATGCATAATCCCGATGAAGAAGAATTGGTTGAGGGAGGAAAATATTTGCAAGCTTATGAGCCTGAATTTTCACCAGAAGATAAAGACAGTCGATTTCTATATACTTTTCAGCTTATTGATGAAGCCCTGGAAGCTGCTGGTTTAGATTACATAGAAAACATTATTGAAATAATTTTATTTGATGCGATTATAGGAAATAGTGATAGACACCAGGAAAATTGGGCAGTCATCAACAAACATTCGATTATTGCCAAAGGAATAACTGAGATAGAAAAAGCTATTAAAGATAACACCCTTTACAAGTACCCTAAACCATTAAGGTGGATTATAAATAAAGCATATAAAGGCAGAGATGTTGAAGAACTAAAACCTGAAGTAAGCCAAATCAAAGCCATATACTCCCAACCGTATAATTTCGCCCCTATTTATGATAGTGGGAGTAGTTTAGGTAGAGAACTTACAGATGATAAGGTTTCGGAAATGCTAAAGAATAGACAGCAGTTAGATGCTTATATTAATAGAGGTACAGCCGAGATATATTGGGAAGATTATGAAACAAAGTTAAGGCATTTTGATTTAGTGAATCATTTACTTGAGAGTGCCTATAATGAAGTTGTCATTGCAAAAATCAATCAGTTTAAATCTAATTTCAATAGAAACTCGTTAGATGCAACACTCGCATCTATTGATATATTAGTTCCTGAAGAGTTTAATCAATATAAAATTCCGCAAAACAGAAAGGAACTAATACTAACATTGGTAACTTTGCGCCTCGAAAAGCTTATAGGCTTGATTACATGAAAGGAATAGGAAATATTTATTTGAGTTGGAGAAAAGGTCAAGGACAGCGAAGATATATTGTTGGCGTGATTAAAAGCAATGTAACAGAAGGTGTTCGCTTTCAATATCTCCAAGAAGGTGTAGAGAAAGCAAAAGCCGATGGCTTTTTGCCGTATACTGAGTTTCCTAATTTGAATCAGACTTATACCGAAAATGTACTCGATGTTTTTGGTCAACGCATTATAAAATCGGATAGGCAGGACATTAAAACCTTTCTTGACTTTTGGGAAATTAACCCGAAGTTTTTGAATAACAAATACTACATGCTTGCTTACACACAAGGATTTGTACCTACCGATAACTTTGAGTTTTTAGCATCTTTCAACCCTGTTGAGGGGTTGTGTTTTGTAACAGACCTTGCAAATGTTGGAAGCAATAAGATTGAAAATACAGCAATCAAAGTAGGTGATAAGCTGCGATTTGAAAGAGAATCTGACAATCAATTTGATAACAAAGCTGTTAAAGTTTTTAAGGGTGATTTACTCTTAGGCTACATCAAGAAGATTCATTGCAATGTGTTTCACAAAAACAGCAGTGTAAGACCTGAACTAACGATTAAAGCAATCGAGAAAAACGGATATGTAAAGCGAATCTTTGTGAAAGTCAGCTTTTAGGATTTCATAGTGGAAGAAGTAACAAAGGCGCATTTAACGATGCGCCTTTGTTTTTTATGCTAATCTTTTCTTTCTAAAATTTAATATGGAAGTGGAAGTATGGAAGTGGAATGCGATACTTACCTATTTCCATACTTCCACGATATAACTTATCAAGAACTCAAAAGAGCAGTAAATGATAGGAGATTGATTCCTTAACTTATAATAAAGGCGCATCTAATGTGATACGCCTTTTGTTGTACTGATACACCCTTTTGAACTTGCTATTACTTTGAAGTATGGGAATAGGAATAATCCCATGGATATACCCCCCGCTTTGTATCCTTCAACGCCTCTGCAACTAACCTTTTCAACTCAGCTTGAGTTGTTCTTGGTCGAACCAATATTCCAGTTCGCTTACCAGTTGCAAGTTCATGTTCGACTCTGAGTTCTTCCTTCTCATTAAGTATGTACTCTCCATTTTCATTGATATCATAGATAGCGTAGGTGTACACCAAATCATAAGTAAACATTTCATCTTCAAAAGCAACCAGTGCTAATCTGTCACCTGTGATAGCGATAGGTTCATGATTAGTATAACTCCCAATTCCATTGTTACAGGTATTATCAATCGTGTAGTTGTAATACAAGGTTATGCTCTTGTGCTTATCGTTTCTATTCTTTCTTATCTTATAATGATATTTTAATAAATTTTTCATTTTAATTATTCTTTAGTTTCAATCATTATAGATTCAAAAATGGGTTGTGGTCTACAATGTATGATGATTTCGGTAATAGAATATTAGCTTCATAGCATCGTAGTGGTTTTGCTCTTTTTTAGAGAAGCAGGCCGTTTTCCTGACTATTCTCCTGTTTCTTGTTCT
>NZ_JAHYXK010000028.1 GCF_019443125.1 Pontibacter aydingkolensis
CTTGCTGAGCTCAACGGCCATCAGCTTGAACTCCTTGTCAAATCTTCTTCTCTCTTGTGACATAGCGTTAAGGTATTAAATTTTCGCTTAACTTAATGTCCGGATAAAGGTAGCAACTCCAAAGCTTGAAATATTGTTAAGACAGTTGAAGCGCATTTAAAACCCCCCGCCTTAAAAAAGTCGAGGATCCCGAACTCCCTCTCCTGTTTTTAGGAGAGGGCAGGGGTGAGGTAAATTTACGAACTACACGAGAGCATAGAACAACCAGCCTTTTGCGTTGCCCATTCCGGCCTTGTCTGGAAGAACTCGGTATACTTATCTGAGTATGGAGCTTTCATCGCTGCCTGCAGTTTTGTAAAAAGTTCATCTTTGCCTTGCTCCAGCTCCTCAATGGCCTGGTGCAACAGGTAGTTACGAAGTATAAAATATGGGTTGGTGCGCCGCATCAGCTCCTGCGAAGCCTCCCGAGTACAACTGTTTGACTTAATACGCTCAACATACTTCTGGATGAAAGTATACAGTCGCACTTTTTCTTCTTCTGTCAGATCGTTATACAAACCCTGTTTAAAATACTTCTCACTAGCTGTGGCATCTGCCATATCTAAAGGCAAGTCTATTAGCAACCGGAAGAAAATAGTCATGTCGGGTTTGATGGCTGTTAGCAATTCCTCCAGTTCTTTTACCAGCTTTATATCTTCCTGTGTAACCTGGTCGAGGCCAAGTTTTTTGCCCATCATGCCGTAATAGTTGCTCCAGTATACCTCTTTGTAGGTTTCCAATGTCTCGATAAGCGCCTTTGTGTCCGGGAATAACAGAGCCAGAGCACCAGCCAGGCAGCCCAGGTTCCAGTAGGCAATGGAAGGTTGTTTACCGAAGGCATAGCGACGGCCAGGCAGGTCAGTTGTATTAGGTGTAAAGTTTGGGTCGTAATCGTCTACAAATGAGTATGGTCCGTAATCAATGGTTAGGCCAAGTATAGACATGTTATCGGTGTTCATCACGCCGTGCACAAAGCCAACGCGCATCCATTCCACCATCAGTTTAGCAGTACGTTCTACCACCTCCTTAAACCATTGCAGCACTTTATCTTCTCCGGTTAAGTGCGGGTAGTAACGGTCAATAGTCCAGTTTACGAGCTGTTTAAGATTGTCTATCTCTTTTCTGGCTGAAAGCACTTCAAAATTACCGAACCTCAGAAAGCTTGGCGCTACCCGCATCACAATGGCACCCGGCTCATAGGCAGGATTTCCGTTGTAAAACATATCACGAAGTATAGGCTCACCGGTTGTTACCAGACTCAAGGCACGTGTGGTAGGTACGCCTAAATAATGCATGGCCTCACTCATCAGGTACTCCCGCACCGACGATCTCAGCACTGCTCTGCCATCGGCACGGCGTGAATAAGGAGTTTGGCCAGCACCTTTCAGCTGCAGTTCCCAGCTTTGCCCGGGTGTGGTTTCCCATTCGCCCAGGGTTATGGCACGGCCATCACCTAACTGCCCTGCCCAGTTACCGAACTGGTGCCCCGCATAACAGGCCGCATAAGGATACATAGTATCAGTTACATGGCTGCCACCAAGTATATCTATTTCTTTTTGCTCTGTTGGCTTTTGTATGCCTAGCTTTTCTGCCAGTTCATTAGACCAGGCTAGTAAGCTTACTTTTTCTACAGGGGTGGGAACTGCTTTACTGTAGAGTGCTCCCGGTGTTTGACGCGGTGTAAGATCGCCGCTGTCATCACCGTTAAATGTGTTTACATAATCTTTTTTATATGCTTTTGAGCTTAGGCTCTCCATCTGTCTGTTTTAAAATTTGAAATGTATATTGTGACCTTTTAACAAGATTTCGGCAAGATAAGTTAATTTTTACCGGAATATACTTAGCCAGATGTGTTAGCTTGCAGCTTATACTTTATAGCAACCGACTAAACCCTGTTATCTAATGTCTATACTTTTAGTAAGCCGTGGGCGCGATGTTAGCCCATGGATAGATGCCATACAATCAGAAAGACCAGACCTTGAGGTGCGTGTTTATCCAGACACAGCACCCAAAGAAGATATAACCTTTGCCATCTCCTGGAATCATCCGCTGGGGGTGTTTAAGGAGTTCCCGAACCTGAAATGCATAGCCTCGATGGGTGCTGGTGTGGATCATATATTAAAAGACCCTGAACTGCCGGAAAATGTGGTGATAACCAGAGTTACCGATGAGCACCTGACAAATGATATGGCTACTTTTACGACAGCTGTTGTACTCAACTACATGCGGGGCCTGTCGGCTTATAAGGCGGCAGAAAATGAGAGCCACTGGCAGCCGAAACCATACTTGCGCCAGCGCGACTTTACTGTAGGTGTGATGGGTATGGGAGTGCTGGGAGCTGAGGCAGCCATGCAACTGAAGAAACTGGGCTTCTCGGTGCAAGGGTGGGCCAAATCCCACAAAAATATTGAAGCCATACCTGTTTACGCCGGAGCCGATGAGCTGGATTATTTCCTGGCCACCTCCCATGTGCTCATCTGCCTGCTGCCCCTTACACCGGAAACGGCAAACATCCTGAACAAAACTACTTTTGAAAAACTGCCGGAGGGAGCCTATGTGATAAACGTGGCAAGAGGGGAGCACCTGGTGGAGGAGGACCTGCTGGAAATGCTGGACAAAGGCCAACTGGCAGGAGCAAGTCTGGACGTGTTCCGAACAGAGCCTTTGCCGAAAGAGCACCCTTTCTGGGAGCATCCGAAAATAGATGTGACACCACACATTGCCAGCGTAACAAACCCGGCCTCTGCGGCAAAACAGATACTTCAGAATTATGACAGACTTACCATGGGTGAGCCATTAATTAACATTGTTTCACGAACCAAAGGATATTAAAACATGAATGCTTTTCACTACGCTTTTAAAGTAAAAGATATCGAATCTACCCGCCAGTTTTATGTAAGGATTTTGGGGTGCCAGGAGGGCCGCAGCACCGAGCATTGGATCGACTTTGATTTTTTCGGGCATCAGCTGTCGGCACATGTTAGCGAAAACATTCCGGAACTGGATTACTGCGGTAAAGTAGATGGTGTAAGTGTGCCGGTACCCCACTTTGGTTGTATACTAAGCTACGAGCAGTTCGATCAGTTGCAGGAAAACCTGACAAAGCACGAGGTAAAATTTGTTGTAAAGGCGCACACCCGGTACGAAGGGCAGGTAGGGGAGCAGCGCACCATGTTTGTACTGGATTTCAGTAATAACCCGCTTGAGTTTAAGGCCTTTAAAAATGCTGACGAAGTGTTTGCTTCTTAAGCTGGTATAGTGCTTTTATATTTTAGAAAGGAAATTTATATCCTAGAGGTTTATATCGACGTACTTGAATTTATAAACTCAAAAGACTTAAGGAGACAAGCAATATGAATGATACAGTAAATTCTTTAGAGGCTCTGGTTAAGAATCCGTCGCAACTGGCAGACATCTTAAAAGATCCGGGCACGCATGGGCTGGACTTTTACAATGGCCTATCCAACAAACAGAAAAAGTATGTGCTGTTGGCAGCAGGAATTGGTTTAGTTGCCTATGCCATTTATCTTGGCAGCCAGATTGATAATGACCAGTCGCAGGATGCTTAACATTTACCAAAAGCAAACGTATACTTAATCAAGAATATTTTTTGTTATCGCACAGACAGGTTATAGACCTGATTAAAGCTTGTAGAAGCTTTCGAATATTATCCAAGTTTGTACGAGATACAAAAAATAAAGCCCTGCTTTAAGTACATCTTAAAGCAGGGCTTTACATTTCTATACTTTCTTTAAAAGAACTTACCGTTTCTTGCCTTTTTTGGCCACTCTTTCTTTGTGCCCTTTCCTTTTCAGCTCCTGAAACTCTTCGTTCGATACTGTAACTGTGTAGTAAACCGATGTTAATACTGTAAGGCCTGCCTCTTCTACAAATGTAGTGGTAAGGGAAAGCTGCTTGTCAGGGTTCAGTACATAATCACCATCTACTTTTTCGTATACATTAAACTCATATTCTCCCTCTTTTGGCTGACTGTTACTGGTCTGGGCCAGGCAGTCTCCTGTAATGACCAAAGGCGTTTCGAGCTCTACTTCATAATCAAAAGGCTGAAAGTATTTGCCATCTTTTTTATATGTGATATACTCAATTTTACTGATGTATACTTCTATGCCTGCGTTATTGCTGTCGCGTTTGTGCTTGATGTCGCTGATGTTGCCTACGAGTCTCATGTTAATTATACTTGGCGCCTGAAATTGCGGTTATTGTGGCAAAGGTACAATTTATATCTCTCTTACGTGTGCAGTCTTTAAAGATGGAAGTTTAAGCCAGCACAATTCTATACCTTTGCAGCATGCTGCAACCAAAACTTTTTATGCTAATGCTCGGGGGTAAGCCTCCGGGCCGCAACACCGAACAACACGACATGTTTTTTGGGATAGGGGAAACTATTAAAGACTTGGTACCGGCAATAAAAGCGTTTTGGCCCGAAGCTAAAGCCAATCTGCACATAGACGCATGGCGTGAAGTTAACCATATACCAGGCTATGAAATTAGCGTAGTGCCAAGGGCAGCAGCTGATGAAACAGAAGATATAACGATCAAACTTTTCTTTATAAACCTGGGTGGCTACAAACCCGGTGAGTTCGATGAACTCCATTACAAAATGTTGGTAGTGGCAAAAAGTATGGGAGAGGCATCAACAGTGGCCAGAAAATCAGCTTTTTACAAACACACCGGCTTTAAAGGCGCAGCCTCTCACATAGACGATAAGTATGGCGTAGACGTAGACGACCTGCAACTGGTAAAGGACATGCTGCCGGAAGCCGTAAAACAGGAGTACAGTTTACTGCTTACGCCAACTGATGAGGTAACAGAAGATGAGATACACCTGGGATATTTTCAGCTGCATAAACTGGACTACAGATTTTAACAGATTTGATTGATTTGTGAGATTTCTCATGATACCGCAAGTTTGAGCGCAGCGGTAACTTGTGGTTGGAGATAGCGCCAGTTTATAACTGGCTTTCTGCGCCAGCAGAAAAGTATAAATTTTACGGATTCCCCTCTTGAGAGGGGCAGGGGTGTGTTAATCAGCAACACCCAAAGTATAAAGTATAGTCAAGGCCATTGCAGCCCTTGCTTTTTCAAAGCAAAGCAGTTGAAAACTGCTGCCATACTCAGCCACCAGTTACGCCGACGCTAAACTCGCGGCAGGGGGATTTTAAAAATTGTGAAGTAACTGGCGTAGTACCCATACTATTCTTCCTAATTATATCTACCCCGGCGCTGCGGATTTTCCAAGTACAGTTGCAAGAATATTTTCTGATCAGTGATCATGGAGTACTGGTCTGAAAAATCTCGGAGGTGGCGGTCTGTAGTATAGCCAAAGTACTCGTAGCCTAAGCTCAGGTTCTTGACAAGCCGCACCGTAACGCGTGGCCTTACGATGCCGATGGAATTATGGCCATCCAGCCCCTCAAAAGTTTTAAGCCAGAAGTGATAGTACACAAAAGCTAAGGATGCATGTTTTCCCAGGCTTAGTGTACTTTCGATTTTACCCTGCACGCCATGGGCATAGATGTAATCGCGTTGCCCCAGCGAGTCGGGTGCAGAGCGGTTACTGTTGCCAGCTAATGGAGTAAGGCCCAGATGCGCGTTTGTATGCAGGTTAATTTCTTTGCTTAGCGGCAAGCGCGTAAACACACCTCCTCCAAAACCTAGCGAGCCCAGTACAAAATTTCGGGTGTCCCAATAGTCGTAGTATTGAAAAGCTCCTGCCAGCACATCCATTTTGCCAAGCTTTGAGTTGCGGCCTGTTAATAAGCCATAACCTGTAAGGTTGTTAATCGTGCCTCCGACAGTGTCTGCCTTTCCTGTACTGAATTCTGCACGCAATCTAAACAGGTCGAATGGTTTCTTTGCCTCAAATGGGTCGCCGTAGTCCAGTTGGATGTTTAGCATAGCGTTGTTGCCACCTTCTCCAAATACATCATTCCTCTCCCTGTTAATGCGGTGTACTCCGGCAAATAAGGTCACATTCATAGGGTCCTTCTCATATACTTCTTTATTCGTGACCTGAGATGTTTTGCCTTGCAGCAGGCGGTTGAGGCCACGCACCGGATTTATTAGGCCGGCGGCAACTTCTCGCATTACCCTTTCCCGGCCACGGGTGCGGTCATCCAATATGTTAGAACTTACACGATACAATATCTCACCAAGAGCCGCGCCATTCAGTGGGGTATAGATCATGTCGTTGTAAGAGGGTAGGGTGTTCTCGCCAAAGTACTCCCAGGTTAGGCTGCCTGCTACTGCAAATGGCAGCGATTGCCAATAGGTATAGCCTTGAGAACGTGCAGCGTTAAAGTATAAAGTGCCCTGGTAGGGGTGACCTATAAAGTTTATCCGGAAGTCGTCGATATCCCATTCAGGCTCTGATCTCAGGTTAGTTTTCCAGGTATCGAAATCAACATAGCCATAATCAGCCTTAGCTATATAGCGGTTATAACCCATAAACAGCGCATTCACGCCCAAAACCTGTAAAGTGGGTTTCCAAAGAGGCTGCCTTTTGTTATAATCTGGGTCGTCGTGCAGCAGGTCTCCGTAACTGTTGTATAAAGTCGAATCGGGCTTTAGTTTAGTTGCCTCCGACTGCCCGATAGAGTCTGCAAACAACTTTTCTTTTCGTGCCTTAATTAGCTTTAATTGCAGTTCGCGGTTGCCTGTAGCCGGATTGATGGTGTCTGGTGCGGCTTTTTCCTGTGCACGTGTTAGGGTATAGGTGCACAGTATTAGAAGTAAAGTATAGATCGGTTTCATGGGGTGCTTTTGCGGGTAACCAGAGTGAAATGGTAGTTTAATTGGTTTAGTCTTTACTAAGATTCCGGTTACATAAGACCCTCATACGTATTTTTGCTGTTGGTGGTGGAAATTCACAACTGCCAGACCCCCTACATTCTGGGTGTTTGCTAGCAAGCTACCATATTTTTCCTTTCATATTTTTCCATTTGCTTTAAAAATCAGGGTTAACTTTGCTGTGGAATAAGAGGGCATTCCTTTCATCAAAAGTATAGATTAGGCTACAATGGCTACTGTTGATACAAGCGATTTTTTTACGACACAGCGGGACACATCAGATATCAAATCACAGATACTGAACGACTTTTTCAGGGACTGGTGCAATGCCATACTTCAGGGGCAGCGCTATAAATCTAACCACATGCTGGCCTATATTGATCTGTATGCCGGTGAAGGAAAGTATGAAGACGGAAAAACAGCCACACCGGTTAAAATATTGAACAGCATTTTTGGCGCAACCGACAGGTTTAACCTCAATAAGATCGTTCGTACTTTTTTTACGGACGAAAAACCTGCTGTTACACAAAAGCTAAAGCATAACCTGGAAGCGCTGCCATACTACGAGAACCTGATCTATAAGCCGGTTATACTTAACGAGGAATTAAATTTTACTCTGTTGGCCAAGCTGCTCGGCACCGACACGCCAGCACTGATGTATACCGATCCGTTTGGTTATACTTTTTCGCAGCAGATGCTCCTGCAGTCCGTTAAACGCTGGGGGCTGGATGTGTTTATGCTTTTTAGCCCAGCCAAAATGCGCCCGGCCATACTTAACGCCACAGACGATGACCTGACAACAGAGATATTTGGAGCGGCGCGCATAGCTAAGATTAAGGAATTCTGTGAGCGTTACCAGGATGCCGGCCAGCGTGAGGATTTTATGGTAGACAGCTTTGAAGATATTTTTAAAGAAAAGGATTACAAAACATTCCGGTTTAAAATAAGTCTGCCTAAAAAGAACCAAACCAGCCATTACCTCTTTTTTGTATCTAAAACGGATACGGCATACATGAAGATGAAGGAGCTAATGCTAAGCTACAGCGATTTTCAGGAGGACGGCGTGCCCTTATTTGGAGCCAACATCAAGCACCAGCTGTCCCTATTCCAGGAGCAGTACAGGTATTCTATAAAAAACCTTATTGCAGAACTTTCTGGCAGTACAGCGTTTTACAACAACCTGCCACTCGATAGTATCTACAGGCACCACAACATCGGCACCAACTACATTCGTGGCAATTACCTTGAAGCCTTTGAAGTACTAAGAAAAGATGGACTTATAGAAGCCATTAACCCGATCAGCAGAAAGCCAATGCGGAAGGTGTCCTTTTCGTCTATTATATCTTATAAGTAGGTTGGAGGTTTAATTGTTAAATTGTTGGCTGCTAATTGTTGAATGCTCTCTCATACTGCAAGTTGCGCTCTCAAAAGCTTGTGCTATAGAGTTTAATCATATGAAATAATCCTTTAAATCAATCTAATCCGCTTAATCACCGGTCCAGTTCTAATAGCAGGTCCTGCAAATCCAAAGGGCGGGTGTACATGTGCAGTGATCCGTCTTCATGTTTAGGCCATTCTTCTTTTGGCCGGTCCCAGTAAAGTTCTACGCCATTTTGGTCTGGGTCTGATAAGTATAAAGCTTCTGAAACGCCATGGTCTGACGCGCCGGAAAGCGGATAGTTTGCCTCGATCAATCGCTTCAAAATGGCAGCCAGATCTTTGCGGGTAGGGTAGAGGATAGCAGTATGGAACAATCCTGTACTACTGGCTGGAGCAGGCGAGCCGCCCTTACTATACCAGGTATTCAGGCCGATATGATGGTGGTAGCCACCCGCCGAAATAAAAGCTGCATCTTTGCCATACATGGTGGTAAGTTCGAAGCCCAGCAGGTCGCAGTAAAACTTCATGGCCCGGTCAAGGTCGGCTACTTTTAGGTGTACATGGCCGATGCGGGTTTGAGTAGGTAAAGTATAGTTTTGCGGCATAATTTGTAATCCGGTTAGCAAGCTATTTCTTTTTATGCTTCTTGCCTTTTTTCTTGTCATTCGGGGAGAAAATGGCAGTAATAGTTTTTGCTGTAAGGTAGGCAAATAAACTGCCTATGGCCACTATTTTTACCGTTGACTGTGGGTCCCGAATAGAGCGGAACCTGGTGTTACCCTCCTTTATCTCGATGTACCCTACTGGCGTCATCGATACGCCACCTCCGCCACCGGAGCCTCCTTCCTTATCCTTGGTTCCTGCTCCACCTCCAAAACCATAGGCAGCCCGGGCTACAGGCACAATCGTTACACCATCCCGCTCAATAGGTTTTCCATAGATATTTGCCGCATTGGCCGCGATGCCAAGCTTTTCAGCCAGACTTACGACTAATCTACCTTCGTTGTCGGTTTTATCTTTTTCCTGCATATTCAACTTAATTAAAAAGTCAGAACAAGGCAACGGCTCTACAACCGAAACCTTAGTTCAGACTTTTATACTTTTACCGCTCTGTTAATGTTATCAGGCAATAACAGACCACTCTTTTGTAGCTTCTTTTGTGTAGTCCTTAAAACTTCGGGGAGCATGGCCGAGTAATGCAGTTACACGCTCAATATCCTCTGAGGTAGCTTTTAACCCTTGCTCCTGAAAGTACTCATACATCAGCCTGAAGTCGAAGACCATCCACTCTGGCATAAACTGCACCATCATGTTTTCCCAGGCGTCCATATCGTTGCCAAAGTATGAAACTGATGTATTCAAGGCTTCGCTCCACAGCTTGGCTGTATTTTGGCCGGTAAGTACATCAGGGCCTACCAGGTTATAAACTTTACCATCGTGGCCTGAAGTAGTAAGTGCAATGGCAGCTGCCTCTGCAATGTCGCGCACATCTACCCTGGATAAACCTATATTACCGATTGGCTGAATGTATATACCCTGATGCAAAAGAGCATCTTTAAACCAGTTGTCGTTTTGATAAAAGTTGTTTGGCCGTAAAAAAGTATAGGATATTCCGGATGCTTTTATAGCCTCCTCTATAGGTAGCTTTGAGCCAAAGTGAGGTAAGTGCAGCGCTTTGTCGTAATCGTGCACCGACATGTAGACAATTCGCTTTACACCAGCCAGGCGTGCCCCGTTTACTGCAAATAAACCTTCGCTGGTTTCGGTGGTACTTACAGGGTTGGCCATAAATACGCCGTCCATACCTGTAAAAACGGTGCGTACTGTTTTAGGGTCAAGTATGTTGCCTACTACAGCTTTTGCCCCTTCTGGCAGTTGGTTTGCCTTTTCAGGTTCGCGTGTGAGCACATAAACTTCTACGTTACGGGCAAGCAACTCTTTTACTGTTTGGGAGCCTACTGTCCCGGTACCCCCGATTACTAATACTTTCATAGTTCAATCAGTTTATATATTGGAGAATAAGATTCTTTAGTTTAATTTATTAAGTGAGATTTTTTAACTGTTTAAGTATATGATGTGTTAGTAAATTAAAATAATGAATAAAAATAGTTATATACGATTTATTCCAGTCTATGATAGCTTCCCCTCACTAAGCTTTTAGTATTATTCGCCATGAGTTTTCCTTTAAGTTAGTTTGTAAGCATGTGGCGTGCATTTATACATGGAGTTTCTAAAAAGTTAACTACATAAATTAATTGCCAACTAGCCTGCATTTACTTCGTTTAAATGGAAGTGAGTTAAATCTAATGATGCAGCTATGAACAGAAACTTTGAAAATGAGAACCGCCAGCGCAAAAGCGCTTATGCAGATTTTGACGAATATGGTAATCCGCTTACAGGCAATACAAATAGCTTGTCCAGGTACACACCGCAAAGTAAGTATGGCTCGTTTGGCAGAAACACACAAAGCCAGGTTAGGGGCCAGAAGCAGCAAAGCTCTAACAGTGCTGCTACCGACAGACAGACGAATGCAAGCCACGCATACGGAGACATGAGCCATGGCACGCGCTATGGCGAAGGTGGAAGTTACGAAGGCGGCGGCTCAGGTTATGGTCATTCTTACTATAGTATGAGAGGCAGCGAAGGACCAGGATTTTCGAGACAGGAAGGCAACTGGTCTGAAAGCAGGCAATATGGCATGGGGGACTACGATAAATTCATGAATCGTAATTACGGCTACTTCGGCCGCTCCAGCGGTGGGGGTTACACAGGAGAAGATAGCAGAAGGCCAGGCCAGGGAACAGGAAGTGATTACATAAACGAACGTTACTATAACGAACCGTATGAAGGCAGTTATCGCGAAAGCTCCGGGTACGATCGTGGCTATAGCGGCTTCGGAGATACTGGCTATGGCGCTACCCGCTACAATATGCGTGACCAGGACCGTGAACGCAGTGCGAACAGTAACCGGAGCTTCAGAAATGAACAACGTAACTACAGCGACAGAAATTATGATGATCGTAACAGAAACCGCTTTAACCCCGATATGGATTGGTAAGCAAGTATAAGATACCTCAGCAGATCAGCCGGTTGGTTAATACCTAGCCGGCTGATCTTTTTTATGACATTAAGCTGCCTGTAAAGTATGAAATCATAGTTAGCATGTACTATACTCAGGTCTGCTTCATAGTATCCTGTTCTATTAAAATAAGGCTTTCGGAATTAATACAGTAGCGTAAGCCCCATGGCTCTGGCCCATCGTTAAACACATGCCCTAAATGGCAATCGCATACATTGCACAACACTTCTATCCGCTGCATATTATGGCTATCATCAAAAACATACTTTATTACATTTTTGCGCAATGGCTGTGTAAAGCTGGGCCAGCCAGATATGGCGTGGTACTTTGTGGTGGAGTCAAATAACAGGCTGCAACAACCCACACAGGCATATAAGCCCGGGCCATAAAAACGACAGTAGGTATTGCGATAAGGCGGCTCTGTGCCTTTTTGCCTTACTACATGGTATTGCTCCGGAGTCAGCTGTTGTTGCCATTCATTTTCTGTTTTTTCCAATCTCCGTAGCGGCTCCGGGTTGCCATACTTAGCATACCTTATCACATCATACCAACGCATCACTAGTAAAATTTATAGCTTATTTACGCTGCTGTAAGTATTTGTACAAAACAAAAAGGCCCGGAGTAATCCAGGCCCTTTAATTTTATACTTTATTGTAATACAAGTTATTTGTTATTCTTGTCTTCTTTATCTTGTTCGTCTGCTCTCTGGCTTAAAGAGGTGCTGTCGTTAGCCTGGTTGTTGCGGAATTCCTTGTCTGTACTGTCTGCACCGCGGCTTGTAGTGGTTGGGTTGGCGATAGAACCCTGTGGGCTATTACCATTCCTTGAATATTGGCCTTTTTCTCCTTTGTTAGAGCCCTCTTTATTTGACTTGTTTTCACCTGATTTGTTTTCACCGCGTGTATTGTCAGCGCCTCCTGCCACAGGTCCAGTGTTTGTTCCTTGCGGACGTCCGCTTACATTTTTATCCTTCTCAAAATCTCCCTCGTTCTGTATGTTTCTATTATTCGTACTCATCGTTTGTTTCCTTTTGGTTTAAAATAATTTAAATCCCCTTCTGTTTACAGGAGGGGTTCTCGTTTGTACGAAGAAAATCTGGTATAAGGTTAACTAATCTGGTATGGTCTGGCAGGCCAACATCACTTTTAAGAATTTTAGCTGCTTTTTGTTTCAGTATATTTTCTGTGTTGTAAGGCACTATGGCTATATTAGTGATGATTAATTGGAATTTGATCAGGTGCTCATCAGCGTTGATTTAAGGTGTTAATTAATTTATCCAGTTTTCTCTGGTAATCAGGGTTCTCATTCATGCCGTTGTGGCCTTGTCCGCTAAGTATGATGTTCTTGTCAGCCGGTTTTAGGTGTGCTTTCAACTTATCGGCAGAGCCGTGGTATATTATTTCGTCCTTGTCTCCGTGAAAGATAGCAACAGGCGCCTTTACGTTATCCAGAAAACGGAAAGTCTCGAATTTATACTTCAACAGAAAACCGGGTATGATGGGATAGAGGTTACTGGCCAGGTCGGAGAGGCTGTAGTAAGGGGCCTGAAGTATGAGTAGTTTAGGATTATTTTCGGAGGCAAGTTTAGTCGCCGCTGCCGTACCGATGGAGTAGCCGGCTATAACAATTTCAGGCTCATTGTATCTGTTTTTAAGCTGGTCATAGGCGCGCTGCACATCGTCGTAAAATTGACCTTCGCTACTTATAGAACCTTCGCTTTTACCATAGCCGCGGTAATCAAGTATAAAAAAGTCGTAGCCCATGTTAGTGTAGCTTTCGTATGCCCATCCCCAGGAGTTAACAGAGCCGGCATTACCATGCAGATAGAATACCAGCCCTTTAGGCGCAGTTGTCTTGAAGAGTAGCCCATGCAATTTTATTCCATCAGTAGTCTGTACAAAGATCTCTTCAAATTCCTGCTCGAAACTAAACTCATGGTTAAGCTGCAACTTTTCCGGAAAAAAGATCAGGTTCTCCTGCTTGAAAAATGCCAGGCTCATAAGTAATAGGTAAACAGTTAAAAGTATGGCTTCAATCTTAAGTATGGTGCTCACAGGTTATCTGGTTTATGCTGCCCGGGTTTGTAAAGCCAGCTGGTGTGGCGTAATAACTTTTGTACGCTGTTAAAGTATAATTGTCTGTGTCGTTTTAAAGGCAGTTAACAAAGTACAAGCAACATGCGCTTAATCACTGTAAAAGCACCTGAAGGACATGGCAAAAGTATAGCTGAACTGGCCTTTACCGCTGGTGCAAAGCAAGTGTCGGTTCGGCAGGAAAAGAAGTACTACCCTGATCAAAGAGAAACGATGCTGGATGTGGTGGAGGTAGAGACAGCTACTCCCATTGCGAAGAATTTTGTTGAGAGCCTGATGTCCTCCGCCTTCTATGACCCTGCTAAATTTGCTTTTACTGTTCAACATCCCGAATCACTTTTCGCACATGAGCCTCCTAAGAAGGAAACATATCCCATTGTAAGACCTACGACTGATGTTTATCAGGAATTATGGCAGTTTACAAGCGTTACCAGTAGCCTGATAAGCAGGGTCTTTCTCTCTTCTGTGCTGCTGGCTTACGGAATGGTAGAGGATATGCTTCCGCTCATCATCGCAGGCTTGCTGTTTTTACCCTATCACCACCACATGCTCGGAACAGGCTTTGGTGTTGTAATAAGAGAATGGCGCTTTTTTTTCCAGGGACTCCTGGCACTACTGGTTTCTACCGCACTTATAGTAGGGGCAGGGGCATGTGTCGCCTTGTTTACGGAGCCTCCTATAGGCTTTAAAGAATTTGGATCTCCTTTATCGGGTTTTGTTCTCTCGGCTGTAATTGGTGTTGCGGCTGCAATGGCAGCTATAGATGATGCCGGACGAAGAGAACTGATAGGTCTTGCTGCTACGGCTCATATTTCTGTTTATCCTGCCTGGTTTGGCCTTAAGCTTGTTTTTGGGTTTGAAGAGGGAGATAAACTGTGGGAACATTTGCTTACATTCGGCATCAATATAACTACATTAACATTGGCAGCAGGTATTACATTTGCGGGAATAGGTATGCGTGGAGACGGCATCAGGAGATTTGTAAGTGAGGAAACTGGCATACAGTAGCAAACAAATTGATTGATATTTAACTCTTTGAAACACTCAGTGAGATAGGCGATACCCAAGCAATTTAGCTGCTTATACCTGGTTCTCGAGTGCTTTTAGAATATCCTGATCTGGCACAGAAAGCACCTCCTGCATGTCCTGTTCTTCTATCTGGGCATAGACTGCTTTCGCCTGATTTACCAGTTCTTTGAACAAACGGCGGTGGAGGCTTTTTTGCGGCAGGTACTCGGGGTGCCATTGTACACCCAGTATGTAATTATGTTGGTTATGCTCAATTGCCTGTACAACCCCGTTGGGTTCCCATGCTACAATATCGATGTCTTTGCCCGTTTGCTGCACCGCCTGGTTATGAAGTGCGTTTACGGCTAGTTTATCTGTGCCAAGTATAGCTTTCAGCTTACTGCCTTGCTTTAGTTGCACCTCTTTCACCGGAAAAATACTGGCCGGATTAGGTTCTTCGGTATAAAAAGTATGGATGCTCTTATAAAGTGTACCTCTAAAGTATACATTCATAAGCTGCGCTCCACGGCAGATGCCCATCACAGGAAGCCCCTTCTTTACAGCCTGATCGAGTAGTTGCAGCTCTAGGTGGTCACGTGCCCTGTCCAGGCCAAAACTTAATTTACGGCTCAGCAGCTTACGCACAAAAAACAGTGCCGGAAAGTATAACCAGCGCAGAAAACGCCCCACCCGCTGAAAAATATTCTTGTTTGGGTCATGTAACGTTCGCTGCAGGTAATCGTCCAGCACATGCTCCTGCTCGTAAGTACTGGGGTCAACGTCAGCACCTCCGCCAATGATCAGGGCCTGAAGCCCGTCTGCTGTTTTGGTTTTGCCCGGGGTTACATGCACGGGCCATCCGCCGGCAAGTAATACGCCAAGCGCTGTAAAGAGCCAGGCTGCTTCGCCTCCTTTGTCTGGTCCTGTTATACCAATTGTTGGCCTGCTCCGGTCTATCTTTTGCTTCAGCTTAGCCATTGGTTAATCTTTTTTAACCACTTTGTCTCAAAACCTATAAAGCCGTCGTTTTTCATTGCCACGTAATCGTAGCATAATTCGTTTAGTCTTTCTCTGTCAGAGGCCAGTTCCTCTACTGCTACCCAGTTGTTCCATTCCTGTGCCAGCGTCCAGTCTGGCTGTGCTACACAACTGTTGGGCAATCTGTAATGGTATGTTTTACGTGCTTTCACTTTGCCCATTCCTTTAAACTGATGTAAAAACTCAGGATGCAGGGCGGCAAAAATAGGATACATGTCCAGCGGACGGTTACGGTCAGGGTTGTAAGTGTGATAATCCTGTATAAGCTGCTCCAACGTTGGCTGGTAATCAGGTCTTAAAATTAATTCAGCATAGTCGTTTGGGTACGGCCGGATAAAAGGGCTCAGTTTACGGGCCAGGTCAATGTCGCCTTCTTTTACCAGCCAGGGGTAAAGCAGCAGAAAGGCCCTCATGTATGCCAGTAGTGTGTCAAGGTGCGTATCAGGCGTTTCAATGTTGATGTGTGTGCCAAAAGCATTTGTCGGAAATGAGTCGGTATCCTCTGCATGGTGCTGATACAGTGCCTCTCTTAGTTTCTCTAGTTGCCACAGCTCCGTGCAAGGCACTGGCGGGCAGGCAATTTCGTAAGGAAACAGTTTGCCGATAATGCTTTCAAGGGCCGTCTCCACTTCATCCTCAAGTGTGCCTTCTCCCAATTTTACATCCTCTATCCGAATGTTTAAGGATTCGAACGGTTTCTTGTAGAGTTTTTCCGTCAGTAAAGTCAGGTCAAATTCAATGGTAAAGTCTCCGAGTCTTGTGCCCACTACTTGTTGCCTGAACCTGTTTTCGCGCTGTACGCTACCGCCGTAGAGATGCTGTACCAACTGCACTGATTCCTCGATCCCCAGGTTGGCATACTCCAGCTCAAAACCTACAGTGCGTATTTTCCCATCTTCGTTGTAGAGTACCGGCGGTTGTTTGAATTGCATATAATTTTGTAGCTGATGCTTCTCTAAAAACGTCAAATTCAGGAAACCGTTTTGCTTGTGTTTTTGAAGCGATTAAACCTCAAGCATAGCAACCGGGTACAACAAACAAATTATACTTTGTTGCACATGGCCCTACTCAAGAAAATTTCTTTAGTATTCTTCTTTATAAGTTTTATTGGTTGTACCAACCGAAGCCTTACGGAGCGCGGGCTTATTACGGAAAATGCTATGGTGGTTTCAGCGCATCCATTGGCTTCTGAGGTAGGTGCAGCTATATTAAAGCGGGGAGGCAACGCCATAGATGCTGCTGTTGCTGTTCAGTTTGCTTTGGCTGTTATATACCCGGATGCAGGAAACATAGGTGGTGGCGGTTTTCTGGTGCTACGGCAGCAGAATGGCAACTTAGCTGCCCTGGATTACCGCGAAAAAGCACCAGCGGCTGCACACCGGGATATGTTCCTGAATGAGGCTGGCGAGGTAATAAAAAACCTGAGTTTTAAGGGACATTTAGCTGCAGGTGTGCCCGGTACTGTAGACGGCATGGTGCAGGCACATGATAAGTATGGCAGTTTACCCTGGCCTCGGCTTGTACAGCCAGCAATAGACCTGGCAGCCAAAGGCTTTCCGCTAACTGAGAAAGAGGCTGAGAAGCTGAATGAGCAACGGCAGGATTTTATAAAGTATAGCACAATTAAACCTGATTTTATACTTCGGGATAAATGGCGTCCAGGAGATACACTGCGCCTCCCGGATTTAGCCCGTACTTTACAGCGGATCAGGGATAAGGGAAGAGCCGGATTTTATGAAGGTGCTACGGCAGACCTGATAGCGGAAGAAATGAATAGAGGCGAAGGTATGATTACAGCAGAAGACCTTGCCGGCTACCGCGCTGTGTGGCGAACACCCCTTACCGCCTATGCTAATGACTACCGCATTATTTCTATGCCACCACCATCCAGCGGCGGTATTGCTCTTGTACAGCTGCTAACTTTAGCCGAAGATTTTCCGCTGGAGGAGTGGGGCTGGAATACAGCAGCTACAGCACACTTTATGATAGAGGCAGAGCGCAGAGTGTACGCCGACAGAGCCAAACACCTCGGAGATCCTGACTATTACGACGTGCCTGTAAAGGGACTGTTAGATGTAGATTACATCAAAAACAGGATGAAAGGATTTTCACCAAAGCAGGCAACTGATTCAGACGCTGTTTTAGCGGGCACACCTGCTCCACCTGAAAGTCCTAATACTACTCACTATTCCATTGTAGACTCACAAGGCAACGCCGTTTCTGTTACTACCACTCTCAACAGCAGTTTTGGGTCTAAGGTATTTGTGGCTGGTGCCGGGTTTCTGCTAAACAACGAGATGGACGATTTTAGCGTGAAGCCCGGTTATCCTAACAGCTATGGGTTGATAGGTGGTGAAGCAAACGCCATTGCACCGGGCAAACGCATGCTTAGCTCCATGACGCCAACTATACTTGAGAAAGACGGAGAGCTGTTTATGGTAATAGGAAGTATGGGTGGCTCTACTATTATCACTACCGTTTACCAGATCATACTTAATGTAACTGAGCATGGCCATACTATGCAGGGTGCAATAAATGCAGGGCGATTTCACCACCAATGGAAGCCGGATTGGGTGTTGACGGAGTGGGGCGCCCTGGGCGCAGATACAGGTCTGAAGCTATGGCTAAAGGGACATAAAATTGTGCCGAGAACAGGCGGCATTGGCAGGGCAGCAGGGATACTTGTTTTACCAAACGGCAAGCTGGAAGGTGGCGCTGACCCCAGAGGCGACGATGCCGCGTCAGGGTTTTAAGGTTAGCACACGGTGTTTGCCATGTTAAAACTTATCCGGTTTATCTTAAAAGAGATGGTGTCGCGTAGGTTATGTGCATTCAGGTTCGAGCCAAACCTTATCTGTAGCAAACCACCCACTTTCAACTTTGTAAATCCTTTATACGTTTATCTGTTTATGTAAATATTTGTAAATCAGTTGTTTGAAAATCACATGAGGTAGCTTTAAATTATATTGAAATGGATAGATTTCTGGGAAAGTATAATCCGCAATTATATGCCATACTTCGAATTGTAGCGGGTTTCTTGTTTGCTATGCACGGTACACAAAAGCTGTTTGGCTGGCCAGGTGGCGGCGATACTGGAGAACTGGCTTCTCTAATGGGTTTGGCTGGTATCATCGAGCTTGTTGGAGGGCTAATGATTGCATTCGGGCTGCTTACCAGTTGGGCTGCTTTTATTGCGAGTGGCGAAATGGCAGTGGCATACTTCAAAGCACATGCGTCTGAAGCCTTATGGCCCATCCTTAACGGGGGCGAACTTGCCGTGCTTTACTGTTTTTTGTTTCTATACATGGCTGCCAGAGGATCTGGTATCTGGAGTGTTGATGCGGCCATGGGCAGAGGAAACAGAGCCGGTGTTCCAGGAAATCGGAACTATACTCCCTGAGTTACTACATCATGCAAAGTTACGAGCAGCAAGCACCTGCATTTATGACTTTAAAGAATTGAGGTACAATTAAGTATTTAATTACGACCACAACCTGTTATAAACCAATCAAAAGAGCCATAACTGAGAGATCCGTTATGGCTCTTTTGATTAAGCACAATGGCTAGTTTTTAACTACTATAGTTTAGTCGGCACTTTCCATATAAAACCAACCTTACGTAGCAAGTAGTAATATTAGCTGATTCAGTTCATCACCTGTTTATTTCAGGTATTCTTATAAATGTTAAAAAAATAATATATAAATTCAGGTTGATATAATACAATTATATAATTATTACGTACAAGTATAAATTCTTCAACTTTTATACTTGGTTCACTATGAAATATGCGTTAATCCTACAATCAGAATTTCATCATCCTAACTTCTGGGTTTGCTTTGCCGTGGCCGAAACGCGTGAAAATTTGCAAAAAAACCTCTGCTACGACCCAACAGTTCAGTTGCTGCTGCATAAAGGATTCTACAAAGGCAACCCTATAGATGAGATAGAATTACCTAGTTGCGCCTCCGGCAGTTTTGCGCATTTTATTGTATGTGAACTCGATGTACCCAAAGGTATTGCTCTTCGCTACGAACTGTAAGAACTTGTAGTTGAAGGCGATTGGTAACAGCAAAAGCACGTGATGTAGGACGTGTACATACGGAAATCATTTATTAATCGATAAACTTAACTGACCTATGAAAACCTTAAAATGCCGTGACGTTGGTTTTGACTGCAACGGCGATGTAAAGGCCAGAACTGAGCAGGAAGTGCTACAACAAGCTGCCAAAGATGCTCACGAAGTGCATGGCGTTACTGTAACTCCTCAGATGGCGGAACAAATTAAAACCAGGATCAAAGACGACGGTGTAAACTAAGTTGTTTGTATCTGTGAAATCTATCGTTCACTGACCGGCGCAGGCTAAATGCCTGTGCCTTTTTTGTCACTTTTAAGTTTATAGTATCGGGCTGGCGTGGTATTGGAACCTAAGTATCATAGTAACATAGGCTCAGCCTATTCCCATGAGTCGTAACCCTCATCAGTGAGGTCCTCTTGGTTATCTATTTCAGAGGCTGTAATTTCAGCGACAGCCAATAAACTTTCTGCCAGTTCCTGTTGCTTTTCGTCATAGATCAGTTCCCCGCGCAGCAGAAAGCGGTTTGCATCCAGTAGCACTTCATAAATAGGAGTATGGATGTGCTTTGGTATTTTGAATAGACGGGGGTCATTTTTGGTAAAAGGGGTTGCTACTTTAGAGTTGTACAGGTAGGGGATAAGTGTTTTGGAACAGCTGATGGCGATGCGATTTATTTTATGCTCCCCAAAGTATGACTGCAGTCTTTCGTTAATATTTTCGAAGAACTCTACTGTCTCACCCAGCCTTACCCTCGACCCGGCCCTGGACTTGCCTTTTGTTTTAAGGTATTTTATCTGGCTTTTTCCTTGCTTTTTCCGCACCATGTAGGAGCGAAATACCTTATGGTCCAGATTAACTCCATTCTCAAAATACCCTATGGCGCAGTTACCGGATTGTATCAGCAGAATCACATAATTTATATTTTCCTGGTCAATCGCAGAGCAATTAGCCGGGTAGGTAAATGTGATCGGTAGCCGAAAGTATAGTTGCTCATTGCCTGCCTCATCATAAAGTATAAGCCTGTGCTTTTCTGGTTCGTATTCTGTTCTAAAAGCGAAATTTTGTATAGTACGAAGCAGGGCAGCTGTGCTTTCCTGTGGTAAAAGTCTGTTCATCAGAAGAGGTAAAAGTATAGCCATGCTATTACTTATTGTAAGCGTGGCTGTCCTGTTGGCTAGGGAGCCGGTAAAACAGGTGAGTTAATTCTAAGTTTAAGCCTTTACTTTACCCATTACCATCAATTGCTCCAGCGTAGGATTAACGCTTCCGCCGGCAGGCTCCAGGGTAACGGCAAATGCCTGAGCAGATTTAATAGGTTTCATTTTCAGTAACCCGGCAGTTTTTTCTGCTTCAAGTGGAATCATGCCTGCATCTACAGGGTTTCCGTCATCCAGCGCCCACAATTGATACTGCATGCCTGCAGGTGCTACCGGTAGCTTAATTTCATCAATGTATACTTCTTGTTTCTGAGAGTTCCAGTACACAATCATGTTTGCACCAGGGTGTGCCGCCACACCCTCCAGCGTTACTGGCTGGTAAGACGGGTCACGTAAGATAGAGATAGCTTCTTGTAGTTGCTGTGTTCTGAGCGAAGTATTCTGTACGTTCTGTGCCATTAACTGCTCAGAGGCCGAAACAGCGGCCAGACGTTCTTCGGCCTGCTGCCATTTTGTGTAAAAGTTATAGCTGAGCATACCAGATATAAGAAACAGAACAATGCTGGCAGCAAACATCCATTTGTAAGGCGAAGCCTCTTCTGTATGAGGCGCAGAAAACGGAACTACATTGTTACCCTTTTCTGATGTAAACGTTTGTTCCGTTGGTGTTTCAGATTCTATCTGTGAAAGAATCCTGTTCTTAAGCGAAGGTCTCGGAGTAACAGCATGCAAAGCAGCATAAGACTCCATCGCAGCGCAAGCCTCATCTAAAGCTGCACGTATCTCAGGTGATGCTGCGGCACGCTGTTCCACCTCCATACGCTCTGTCTGCGTTAGGCCGCCTGCTGCATAAAGCTCAAGCACTCCGGATGCCAAGTATTCTTCGTTAGACACTTCCTTTAAATAATTTTGATAACATTTTAACCGCGCTGCGCGCCCTGGTTTTTACTGTACCCAATGGAATGTTGTATTCTTCAGAGATCTCACTTTGCGTTAGCCCTTCAAAGTACATCAAGTTGATTATTTTTTGCTGATCAGGACTTAGTTTTTCGACTACCTCCCGCACACCGATATGATCGGGGTTGAAGGTATTGCTGGTAAACTCGGCTTGATTTGCAGGTGTTATGGAATCTGTAGATACTTTCATCCGGAATTCTTTGGAGCGTATCTTATCAATGGCAAGATTCCTGCAAATATTGATCATCCATGTAAATAGTCTACCTTTCTGTGCATCATAGCTGTCAAAAGAGCGCCATATTTTTACGAAGGCCTCCTGCAGCACATCCTCAGCAATCTCCTCAGTTTTTACAATTTGCAGAATAACGCCATACAGCGTTGCACTGTACATATCGTACAGCAACGATACTGCCGCATTATCTCTGGTGCGCAAACGGGCTACCAGGTCTTCTTCGCTAATTTTTTGTACCGTGTTATCTGACAAGGAGGTTCTACTGTTTAATAACTAACCCTTGGATAGGGTTCATCAAAATTAATTAATATTCCAGAATATTGTTAATTAACTTCTAACCCAATAAAAGGTTTTATAAAAACAGTTTTACTGATGTATAGCCTAGACACTTTTAAATGCCTAAGGGTAACGGCTATTCTGAATCTACAGTATTTGTGCGGCGGGCAAAATGGTATTTTAATTTATTTATAAGAAGAGCTGAGAACAGCTCTTCTTATAATTACCAGATAGTTTCTTTAAAAATTTTACCTGATGTAACTTATTCGAACAGCGACACGATCTGCGCCACCTGTTCTTTAGTTAGCGGCTCATCAAAGGCGGCAGTTGCAATGGCTGCTGAGTAACCGGCGCCTACAGTTTTAACATCGTTAATGCCTCCTTGCATTACGTTGTCTTCACCGGCGTAAACGGGTTGCGCTCCTGCAGGTACATTGCTGTTAGCACCTGCTCCTTCTATCCAGCCTTTAACACCACGCATTCGCCTTACATGTGCAGCGTGGCGTGCCTCAACTGAGTGTATTTGCAGTGCAACCGTAAGCACCGTGTCGTTATTTATCAGGTTGGCTGCCTGGCCCTTGTAGGCTCTCACACCAGTATCCTCAAATGCCTGTGCCAACGTCAGGAAGGTCTGATAACTCGTGTTCCAGTCTGGGAAGTTCTTGCCAAAATTAAAGGTTGGCTCGCTGATCGGTGTGCCGTTCAGGCTTGTTATCGTGGTTCGTAAAAGGTTTACGTGCTGCGCCTCATGTTCCTGTATTTTCTGTATGGCTGCTCTGGCAGCACTATCAGTTATAAGCCCTGATGCGGCAAGGCCCTGCGTATAAAAATTACGCTCCAGATACTCCAGTTTAAGCGCGAAGTTAAGCACATCCAGCACCATATTGCTGCTTTGCCCATAGGCTTTCTGAAAAACCGAGCCAAGTGCAAACGGTATTGCCGCAAGGGCAGTTTTTTTACCTATGCTGCCCATGTTCTTAAATACTTTTCTTCTTGAGTCCAGTCGGCCGTACACCTCCGGATCAAATTTTTCGATGTCCTCTATTATCTTAAATATGTTCATGATGATGGTCTCCTTACTTAGGTAAATTGTTTGCAGATATTTTGGTTACAATAAAAGGGGATGCAGCCTGTAGTACATCTGCCGGCATCATAGCCGGATCAAGGCCCTGGTTATTTGCCGAATCAGAGAAAGTGCCGTTTGTTATCAGGTCACGGATTACAGCAGCATGTCTTGCCTCTACCGAAACAATTTTACCAGCAAGCGTAAGGAAACCGGCATTCTCAAGGTACTGGCCGGCGCCGTTGTAAGCTGCAACACCCAGGTCTTCAAAAGTGCGGGCGGTAGTAAGTATACTGCTCTTGTCATTAAAGTTGATAGACGAGAAGTTTACTTCCAGATCAGGAATGGCAGCGCTGCCGAGTGCTGCTTTCAGAAAGTCTCTGTGG
This sequence comes from Pontibacter aydingkolensis, assembly GCF_019443125.1. Lineage (GTDB taxonomy): Bacteria > Bacteroidota > Bacteroidia > Cytophagales > Hymenobacteraceae > Pontibacter > Pontibacter aydingkolensis. Next base: position 23,595 of record NZ_JAHYXK010000028.1, read on the forward strand.
ATGCTTTCGTGGCCTTTCAGGTCCTGCATGATCTGCTGTTCTGTCTGGCTGAAAACACTTAAGGAGCGGGCTACCACTTCGGTATAAAAGGCAGCTTCCAGTTGCTCCAGTGCATAGGCATAATTCAGAATACCTGTATCTCCCGAGCCAAGGTCTACGGCTTCAGGGTCTGTCATCCCGTCATCATCATCGTCGCAGGATGTAGTGAGCAGCAGGGTAGTAGCCAAAGCGGTGGCACCTGCATAGCGCAGAAACATGCGCCGCTGCGGAGCATATAAACCGGATCCTTCCCGAGTATCCAGCTTCTCTTTTTTCTGTGTTGGTTTTTCCATAATTCTGAAATTCATTAACGGTTTAACTTCTGCAGGTTTAAACAGAATACCCACAGTGAAGCAAGACCTACGAACCAGCAGTATGAACCGGATTGCACAGGAGTCTTATTTTTGAAAAAATTTATGGATTCAGGGGGCAGATCGGGATTCTTGAACGGTAACTGCAGGCTTAGTGATCTGGCTGGGAAGGAAGAGGAAAGGTTTACACTACAGAGTAAAAGTATAAAAGAGAACTGATTTCAGGGCACGGGTCTACTTTATGAACTATAAGTAACTTACGCTAAATTAGTAACCTGTTTTATAGATGTAAAGGACGAAGTATACAGAAGCCACAGCTAATAGAAAACATCAGTCAGGGGAGATGTACCTGTTTAGCACCAGGCGAAAGTTTAATAAAGTATAAGTTAGCTTTTAAAGTACACTCTAAAAGTAGAGCCAACACTTGGTTCACTTTCTACTTCAATGCGGCCATCGGCGTTTTCCACGATCCGTTTAACCATATACAAGCCGATACCTGAGCCTTCCACATGGTCGTGCAGGCGGCTGAACATTGCAAAGAGTTTTTGCCTGCCTGCCTTATTCATTCCCAGACCATTATCAACTACTTCCAGCACAACATATGCCCCGTCGGGGTAGCAGTTAAGCTTAATGTCTGGCTTGCGCACTGGTGAGCTATACTTAATGGCATTAGAAAGGAGGTTATATACAACAGAGCGCAGGTTTTTTTGAGAAAAACGAATGGCAGGGCATTTATCTACGTCGATTGTTAATTTTGCCCCGGCAGCCTCCAACTGCGGTGACAGGTCCAGCCGTACATCATTGATCACTTCCAGGAGGTCAACCACTACTATTTCATGGTTATTTTCCTTTTGTAGTTTAATGATTTCCGTAAGGTGCTCAATAGTGCGCTTAAACCTGGCAATAGAATCTTCGATCATACTTTTAACGCGCACCATTTCCCGCGTTGCCAGCGTTTCTTCGGTTATTGACTCTAGCAGGATGTTTACTAAACCCTCAATGTTGTAGATCGGGGCTTTAAGGTCGTGTGAGGCGGTATAGATAAAGTTATCGAGATCTATTTTAGTGCGTATGAGCTGTTTATTTGTAGCTGTTAGTTCCTCATTTGTGGCAGCTAATTTTCTGGTCAGCGTCAGGGCCTCCTTTTCTCTCTCTTCAACCAACAGGCGGGCCTCCGTTTGTTCGGTTACATCCGTTACCAATGTAAAGAAACCCTCTACAACTCCATCCCTCATATCAGGTACATAGCTGGTTCGGATGTATTTAACAAAATCCTCGCGGTAAGGCATCTTTGTTTCATAGTTAAGCCGCTCACCAGATAGTGCACGATCAATATAACCTTTAACCGTTTGGTATGCCTTTTCTCCCACAACTTCGCGCACCGGCCGACCTAGCAACTCTTCTGACTTTAAAGGGAACCAGGTTTCGTAGGCCTTATTCGCAAAACGGTATTTTTCTTCTTTATCCAGATATCCGATAAGTACAGGTAAAGAGTCGGTAACAAGTCTTAGTTGTTTTGCACTTGCTTCTACGGCCTTACGGGCCTCTACCTGCTCAGTAATTTCCAGGGCAAACACTACTACACCATCCACATTGCCATGCTCATCAAAGTGGGCCTGCTGTATATACCTGAAGTATCTTTCTTCTAATAATCCGGTTTTCGGGTGGATTAACGGGATCAGGAGTTCCTGTTCTTCGTGGGTTTTGCCCGTGTTATATACTTCCCGGAACGTCTTATACACCCGATTATCTTTGATCTCTGGCAAGGCTACTAGGATTGGTTTTCCTAAAAGGTCACGGCCAGGAAACAGTTGGGCATAGGCCGGGTTAACCAATTCGTAAACAAAATCTGCGCCTGACAGAATACAAATAGGAGCGGGAGCCTCCATAAACAGCTGGTGCAGGCGATTACGCTGTGCCTCGGTTTCGCCCTGGGATTGCTGTAGTGCTTTTGTCCTTTCTATTACCCTTTGTTCGAGCTCCTGGTTTAAGTCTTTGAGTTTGAACTGGGTCTGCTGCAACTCCGCATTCGTATTTTTAAGCTGCAGGTTTAGTTCTTTCAGGTCATGTTCCCTTTGCTCTACTTTTCGGCGCGCCTCTACCTGCTGGGTTACCTCGTAGGCAAATACCATTATACCTTCTATGTTATCCTCAATGTCGCGGATAGCCTGATACGTAAAGTTGTAGAAATTATGGCCCAGGCCACCGGTGTTTTCGTGGTCGAGCTGCACTTTCATCTCGTGGGCATAAAAGCTTTCGCCGGTGCGGTAAACCTGATCAAGAAGGTCAAATATAGGCTGACCGGCTAGCTCTGGCATGGCTTCGGCAATAGGCATGCCTACTATAGGGCGATTGCCAACCAAAGTCTGGTAGAGTGGGTTAACCAGCTTGAATTTATGTTGAGGACCTTCAAAAATGCAGATCATAGCCGGTGCCTGCATAAAAATATTGTGCAGCTTCTTTCGCTCCAGATCGGCTTCAGCGCGTGCGTAGTTCAGTTCTGTTTCTGTCTGGTTCTGTTTCCCAAGTACCTTCCTTAGCTGCTGCTCGTACTTTTCCACTTGCTTTTTAGAAAGCTCCTGGTCCGTAATGTCGATAACCTTATGTATGATGTATTCGATTGTACCTTCATTATTTAGTACAGGTGTATTGATTGTCTGCCAGTATTTCTCCTCAAAGCCACCTGTTTCATTCAGGATATCGTAGCGGTGCAGATCTATCTGATGTTGCTTTTTGTTTTCCAGAACCCAGTTAAGGGAGTAACGCAGATCTATACTTTTGCCGTTTTCTGTAGCGGGTTTATCTGGAAATACATCGAATAAGTATTGCCCTAACAGGCTTTTGCGCTCTTTGTGTGTAATCTTTAAATAGATGTCGCTGGCTGCAAGTATAACCTGGTCAGGTGACAGAATCAGGTAAAGTTCAGGTAAGGCTTCAAATACGTGGAGTAGTTCCGGTGGAAGGGAAGCAATTTTTGTCATGTTTTTACTCATTTGTGCAGGTGGCCTTACCAATACTTTAAAAATCTGGATTTAATATAAAAGACTGGCAGATACCATGTGCAGAAAAAACTTTTATAAAGTATGCCTGTAAAAATAGTTCAACCCCCACCTATCATTTAGTCAATAGCAATTATTTTACTGATAACTCCAACATCAAAAGCGTGCATATGTTCAGGGCAGAATCTTTGTTATACTTTTAAGAGACTATCAGCATATGACATAATTTTGGAGCCAGTATTTTAAGGATTGTACTTTAGCATTACCGGGAGAGCATTAGAAATACCTGCTAATCGTTTTTCAGTAGCAGCATACTGTTTTGGTTAACTTTAATGATTCCGCGCTTTGGCCTGTCGAGATCTATAACAATGAATACCACAAGGCATATCAGAAAGGTCATCATCATAGCAGGTGTAGTTGTCCTTTTTTTGCCCAGTCCGCTGGCATAGCCTATTAAAGCTCCAGACATAATGAACACCACAAACAACAGCATCAGGATCACTTCGGGTACATGCAATTGCAGCAGCGCATTGTATTCGCCGTGGGCATCAATCATATTATTCAGCGCACTGATAAAGTAGCCAGTTGTTACAGCCCTCGGATCAACCCGTGCAGCCTGAATTGCAGTTACCCATATTTCATGTTGTTTACTTTTTGTGGCATTATCCAGGCGCTGCTGGTCGGTTACCATGGCATAGTCTGTATTGCTTACTTCCAGGCGCAGGTTTATATAATGCTGCAGTTGCTGGTGTGCAATAGTGTCGTAAGGTTCGGGTAGTAACTGTGTTCTTAATAATGCAGTGCCTATTGCATTTGCCTCATGTATAACGGCCTGGCTACGGTTATTATAGCGTTGCAGCGCCATATTAAAGGTAAAGCCTAGTATAAGGGCAAGTAAGCCGAGTGTACCTGCCTGTATGGTGTTGGTATGAGATTTTACATCTGAATCTGTTTTACTCTGGTAGTGGTGTCCGAACCTGTAACCCAACTCATTAGCTATCAGGATCAGGCCAAACAGAATAGTTACAATCAGAACACTGTTCAGGTTATACATGATCTCTTTTGATGCCTCCATTTTACATCCAATTAGTAAAATGTAAATACACGCAGCCATAAGTTTATGGCTAAGGTGTATACGCACACTTTATACAAACGTGCAAGGAAGTATAGAAATCATAAACACTCAAAGTATAGCAAGGTAGTAGTAAGACTAATCGATGCATGTTATGGATTCACTAAAAGCCGGTTATGCCTAAATGTCTGAAGTATAGCTTGTGCCAGCAGCGTTGTTTTCTAAAAAGGTTGCCAGCCGGCCTCGGTGTGATTGTACAGAGCTGTAGCAAACGAACTGCGTGGGTTAATGTCAAGGTAGGGGTATGTGACTTTAGAGAGGTAAAGGCCCTGCGGGTGGGCAGGTGTAAGATGCCTGGGTAGACTTGTTCCTGCCAGGTAACTTTCAAACTCATCTATACTTAGTTTACCGGTTCCAATCCGGAGCAGTTTACCAACAATGATCCTGATCATCCTGCTCAGGTACCTGTTGGCAGATATCCGAAATCGTAGCCTGCTGCCATTGGCATTGATAAACCAGTCGGCTGACGTGATGTTACAGATGGTACTTGTATGGTCTGCCGGGGTAATGCACAGTGCTCTGTAGTCGTGGTAATGAGGGAGCAGGGCAGTAGCCACCTTCATATTATCGAGGTTAAGGTTGTCAAGCAAGTACAGGGAGCTCACGTTACTCAGGAAAGGGTCTTTGTAAGTATGGATAAAATAATCGTAGCTCCTTTGTATGGCGTCGAACCTGGCATGTGGTAATCCTTCCATCGGGATAATATCGAAAACGGCTATGTCTGGTGGTAACACTTTGTTTAGCCGGAAAAGCAGGTCAAACTCCCACGGTTCCGCCATATCCAGATGAAAGAAGAATTGACTGGCATGTACACCGGCATCTGTCCTGCCGCATCCTACAATGTTTACCGGTTTTTTAAGGATGCGTTGCAGAGCATCTTCAATAACCTGTTGTACATTTATGGCATAAGGGTGGCGCTGCCAGCCTCTGTAATTACTGCCATCGTAGGCTATATGGAAAAAATATCTCAAGAATGATGAATCTTTTGGGTGTCGGTAATCTGCTGCAATATAATGAGTTTAAATTCGTGTAAAGAATGGCAAGTAGATGGCTGAGGGCATAGTTGGACTTTTGTTAAGGTATTACTTTTTATGAAGCAGCTGCTGTAAAAAAGGGGCCGTTTTACTTTTATCAGATTTTGCCACTTCTTCCGGAGTGCCCGCTACAACTATCTTTCCGCCTTCCTCGCCTGCCCCCGGACCTATGTCTATTACCCAGTCGCTGCCAGCCACGACGCGCATGGTATGCTCAACAACAATCACAGTGTTGCCGGCTTCCACCAGTTTATCGAGCTGTGCCAGTAGTTTTTCAACGTCAGCGGGGTGAAGGCCGGTGGTTGGCTCGTCGAGTATGTAAAGTGTGTTGCCACGCTGTGCCTTTTGCAGTTCTGTGGCCAGTTTAATACGCTGTGCTTCGCCTCCTGAAAGCTCCGTAGCCGGCTGGCCGAGGCGCAAGTATCCCAGGCCAACTTCCCGTAAAACAGTAAGCGCCCGGTATACTTGTGGCTCTTCGTCAAAAAACTTCCAGGCGGCATCTACGGTCATACTTAGCACGTCAGCAATGTTCTTGTCACGGTACGTTACTTCCAGGGTTTTTGCGTTGTAGCGCGCACCGTGGCAAACAGGGCAGGGAGCGTATACACTAGGCAGAAAGAGCAGCTCCACCATTACAAACCCTTCGCCCAGGCAGTTTTCACAGCGGCCTTTGGCAACGTTAAATGAGAATCGTCCGGCATCATACCGGCGTGCCTTTGCCATTGGCGTGTCAGCAAACAGTTTGCGCACATGGTCAAACAACCCTGTATAGGTAGCCATGTTGGAGCGTGGCGTACGGCCAATTGGTTTCTGGTCTACGCGCACCAGCCGTTTTATACTTTCCATGCCTTCGCGTATATGTCCTGCCGTGTGCAAGGGCGCTGCTCGTTCCAGTTCTGCTCCTTCCTCTTCCTCAATAGTGATAACGTGGCCCAGGTGTTCGGCTACAAGTTCTACCAGCACCTGGCTCACCAAACTGGACTTTCCCGATCCTGATACGCCGGTAACGGTAGTGAAAACACCCAGCGGGAAAGTAGCTTCTATGTCATGCAGGTTGTTGCGTGATACCCCGCTAAGCCTGAGCCATCCGGCTGGCCTGCGGCGTTTCCGCACAGGAGTTTCAGTCTGACCAAACAGGTACGATGCCGTTTGAGAGGCCTTTACTTTCTGCAGTCCTTCCGGGGGACCACTGTAAAGTATTTGGCCGCCTTTCTCTCCGGCTTCCGGACCCACATCTACCAGCCAGTCGGCATGCCGGATAACATCCAGATTATGCTCTACGATAAACAACGAATTGCCAGCCTTTTTTAAGCCTTCCAGCGCCGATAACAGGGCAAGCGTATCTGATGGGTGCAGGCCTGCAGATGGCTCGTCGAGCACGTACACCACACCAAATAGATGGGAGTAGAGTTGTGTGGCAAGTCGTAGGCGCTGCAGCTCACCCGGCGATAATGTTGGCGTACTCCGCTCCAGCGAAAGATAACCTAGTCCCAGGTCGAGCAGCACTTGTATGCGGGCTACCAGATCTTCTGCGATGCGTTGCGCTACAATGGTTTGTTCCGGATGTTCTGCCTCCTGTTTTTCGTGACCGGTGGCTGTCCCGTCTGCAAATGGTTTTAGTATGGTGGCCACTGTTTTTAGGGGCAGCCTGGAAAGTTCTGTAATATCATAGCCGGCAAACTTTACGGCCAGTGATTCAGGGCGCAGTCGCTTGCCCTGGCAATTGGGGCAGTCGGTGCTGAGCATGAACTGCATTACCCGCTTTTTCATGAGAGGGCTGTTCGTGTTGGCAAACGTATGAAATACGTGTCGCCTGGCGCTGCTGAAGGTTCCCATATAATTCGGTTCTTCCTTTCGTTTAAGGGCACGTTTGGTTTGCTCAGGTGTATAGCCAGGATAGACAGGTACTCTGGGCTGTTCGTCAGTAAACAGTATCCAGTCGCGGTCTTTTTGGGAGAGTTCACGCCAGGGTTTATCTACATCGTAGCCCAGCGTTACCAGTATGTCGCGCTGGTTTTGTCCGCCCCAGGCCGTGGGCCAGGCGGCTATTGCTCTTTCCCGAATGGTAAGAGAGTCATCGGGCACCATCGATCTTTCGGTAACTTCATAAATACGACCCAGGCCATGACATTGAGGGCAGGCTCCTTCTGCAGTGTTAGGAGAAAATGCTTCGGCATATATAATAGGTTGGCCCGGAGGATAGTCGCCGGCACGTGAGTACAACATACGCACGAGGTTTGAAAGCGTGGAAACACTGCCTACAGACGAACGTGTGGTTGGTGTTCCGCGCTGTTGCTGCAGTGCAACGGCCGGTGGAAGCCCCTCAATGGCGTCTACTTCTGGTACTGCCATCTGGTGGAAAAGCCTTCGGGCATACGGCGACACAGACTCCAGGTAACGGCGCTGCGCCTCTGCGTAAAGCGTACCAAAGGCCAGCGACGACTTGCCTGATCCCGACACCCCAGTAAACACGACCAGGGCATCGCGTGGAATAGACAGGTCTATGTTTTTAAGGTTGTGCTCACGTGCTCCACGTACTGTTACATAACCGGAGAACTCTGAAGGTCTGTTTTTAAGTGGTTTTATTGCCATGCACTAAAGTAATTAAATGCTGCGGCTGGTATCCAAACAGCCGCGTAAACGTTAGAACATCTTTTACTGCAACAAGCTATAATGTGTTTTAGCTGAACTGCCTTCAACAGAGCCTGGTACGTACAATGGAAAAGTAGGAGAGTCTGAGCCGGGACGGGCCACAAGAACCGATAAGTATACTGCACAATGAGATATACTTTACTATTAATGCTATTTCTTTGCTCCTGCGCCACACAACGTCAGGCAGAGAAATTCTTTGATAAAAACACGGACAAGCTGGCGGATTACATTGACAGGAATTTGGGTTACACCCGCGACTATGGGAGTTTGTATGCCGTCAGGCATTTCCCTCCAACGTTTTATCCGCCAGCCATCAGACCAACCGTGCAGTTTGTGCCGGGCAGGCTTCATTTGGTGCCAATGATCGAAAGAATTCCCGCATCTTTACCGTTTCCAGCCTACACCAAATGCCCCGAATGCCAGCCTGCTATTGTTACCCAGACTGTATACGTGGAAGACACTGTTCGGCTGGATGCTATCCGCATGGAACTTAACAAGGAGCGCCAGGCCCATGGATCTGTAAAAGAGCAGCTAAAGCAAACAGAAGCCGAGCGTGATTACTGGCAGGAAATGAACCGGAAAAAGTTCTGGACCCTGATCTTGATGGCGGTGTTTGCGGCGCTCTATATAATTTTTAAAGTGTTGGCAGCACGGGTGCGGGAAACAGAAGTATAAACCATACCTGTTTGCCTGGCTTATACTTTTATACTTAGGGATGCTATACCCAACCTATCTTTAAGTAAAATTTCTGTTTTACTTGATATCTACAACATAAAGTTCTGGCAGAACGCAGCAATTTAGCATGGTAATTTCTGGTAAAGACCAAAGTATAAAAGTAGTTGTTTAGTAGTTCCGGTGCAGAACAGGGTAATCGGCTTAACTTAAACCGCAACGCTTAAGTGTCGTTTATAAAAGGGAGTAATTTTTAACTAACCTAAAGTATAACTATGGACAGACGAAACAGAGATCGCTACGAAAACGACAATTACGGAAGAGAATACGGCGGCTACGAAGGCTACAACAATGATGAGCACTATCACAGCGCCAGAAACATTACCAATGAGTTTGAGCGGGACTATCGCAGTGAAAGATCCCATCATAATGACGATCGCCACCGCTATAATCCAGATCGCACATACCACGAAGGCGACATGGATGGTATGTATGAACAACGCAGAAGAGAAAGGGATGATTTCAGAGCTAACTCCGGCTACCAGCAAAACGACTGGAGCCAGAACAGAAGTTACCCTGAAAGTATGAGCCGCGACCGCGATAGGTTCAGTAATTACCAGGATGATTACAGAAGCTATCGAAGCATGCAGAACAGAGACAGAGGCCAGCAACAACGCGGCAACATGCGCCAAGGTTATGGCATCTCTGATTTTGGAGGAACCTCTGACCGTTACAATACTTTAAGCAGCAGCCAAGGCATGAGTGGAAATGAGTAGTCTTATCATGGTAATAGAGACTCTGGCTTTGGCAGCAGTATGGGAGATTCTTCTATACATTCAGACAGGGGCATACCAAATTATGGCATACGCAACTCCTCTGATAACTACGGCAGTAGCCTTGGCAGCTCTTATGGTGGCAGAAACTATGGTGGCGGTACGGGCTATTCTAGTGGCCACCGTGGCGGCGCTTTCGGTAACAGCACGTACGGCGGCCGAAGCAGCAGCGGCAGGGGAGACACCTCTCACAACTCCGACAGAGGCACCCGGGAATTAGGTGGTTTTTAGTAACGAACTAGTATAAAAGAAACAGCCGCTGCCTAAACGCAGCGGCTGTTTCTTTTATACTTTAACTACAGTTACTTTATAGAGCGTAATCTGGCTGAAACTTGAATTGACCGTGTCAAATGCAATGCATACCAAAATTATAAATGAAAGCTTTTGAAGCTGTCTTAACATAACAGTTCATACTTCTGAGACTACACTAAAACACAAGTTGCTGATAAACAGCACTTAGGTATTCGTGGCTGTGTTTGGTTTTGCCGGGCTAAGATGGTAGCTTGCAGTGTGCTGGCGGAAAAGGGAGGCTGCACAATGCAGCGTGGGTACGTTTTTAATAATAAAAATCTACACATCATGCCAATGACTGATCTGTTTAAACCGGTAAGGTTCTTTTTATTTTTCACTTCTGTTTTTTTCTTCACAACTAACGCAAAAGCCCAGGTTGATGATGGTTCAGAACTCTTCAAAACCCTGCAAGCTAAAGACAGTCTTATATTTGATATTAGTTTTAATACGTGTGATGTAAGCCAGTTCGAAAACCTGTTAACCAGTGACTTTGAATTTTACCACGACATATCAGGTATCACCAAAACCAGAGCAGCGTTTATAGAGAGTATACGAAACGGTATTTGCAACCTGGACTATAAACCTCGAAGGGAGTTGGTAGAAGGTAGCCTGCAGGTTTTCCCGCTAAAGCAAAACGGCAAAGTATATGGAGCCATCCAAACAGGTAAGCACCGTTTTTTCGCCATCGAAAAAAACAAGCCGGAGTACTTTACAAGCGTTGCAAGGTTTACGCATTTATGGCTATTGGAGAATGGTACCTGGAAACTTAAACGCGCACTAAGCTACGATCATCTTACCAAAGACATACCAGCCGAGCAAAACAACCTGGCGGATGCTGCCATGGAGCAATGGATCCGCGAATTAAATGTACCCGCACTTGGCTTGGGCATTATCCGGGAAGGAAAATTGAAGCAGGTTAAAGTATACGGTGAACTGAGTAAAGGCGAACCGGCACCTTACAATACCATTTTTAATGCAGCCTCTTTAGCGAAACCGGTCACGGCCATGGTAGCACTTAAGCTGGTAAGCATGGGCAAATGGAGCCTAGACGAACCCCTGCACAAATACTGGACAGACCCTGACCTGAAAAAAGACCCGCGGCATAAAAAGCTTACCACCCGGCATGTTCTAAGTCAGCAAAGCGGTTTTCCTAACTGGCGCAGCGATTCTGGCCTGGCCTTTGAATTTGACCCTGGCACAAAGTACCAATACTCCGGCGAAGGAATCGAATACCTGAGAAAAGCATTGGAAAAGAAGTTTAAGACAACGCTGGATAAACTGGCTGCCACCCTGCTGTTCGAGCCACTGCAGATGACGGATACACGGTTTTTCTGGGATGAGAAAATGAATGAATCGCGTTTTGCGAAGTGGCATAACGCAGAAGGAAAGTTGTACGAAACCTACAAGAATAAAAGTGCTAACGGTGCCGACGATCTGCTGACAACTGTAGAAGATTACGGCAGATTCCTGGTCTCTGTAATGCAGGGCGAAGGTCTTTCGGAAGAGGTTTTCCGGGAGATGACGAGCCAGCAGGTAAAAACTAAAGAAGATAAGTACTTTGGCCTAGGCTGGGAAGTATACGACCTCGGAAACGGGGAGTATGCATTATCCCATGGAGGAGCTGATAAAGGCGTTCAGGCGCTGGTGTTTATACTTCCAGAATCCGGAGACGGCTTGCTGATCTTTACCAATGTAGATGACGGTTACAAAGTATACGAGAGGCTGATAAAAACCCATTTAGGTGCTAACGGGCAAAAGCTGTTTGATATCGAAATGGGCAATTAACCTTTAATCTTCTGCAGGTTTGTCTACTACGCTTTTTACTGCTCTTTCAAGTAGCTGTATCCGAAAGCTCTTTGCCGGGATTATTCTTATGAATAAGTTAAAATCTATCCTCAATCCATAACTTTCGTGCAACGCCTATGCCGGTTCTGTTACCCTGGCCGCCTGCTCTTAGTAAAATGGCTACGTTTTGCCCCGGCCTCAATTCGCTTATACTTACAGAAAGCCCTTCCGAATCCACCATCTGGGCAGTTGGCAGCACAAGCACATAGGCGCGGTCGTAGCGGGAGTCCGGCGACGGCGACAGCCTTTCTACCTCCAGTATTACCTGCCCATCGCTGTACTGGCTCGAAAGTATACTTCCTCTTATATCTACCCGCTGGGGCGCCAGGCTTCTGTTTGTTTCTATCGGAGAGCTGGCAGGTGCATTACCGCTCTGGCAACCTGACAAGCAAAGGCTTATTAAGAAAGTTAATGCACCCAGCCAATTCCTTACATCTTTAGTTATCATTTATTTATACTTTGGTCTGTTATTGATTAACGGTGTTATACCGATGTGGGATGTGCTGTGGTCGGCCGAAGTATAGGTATTTGTTGGCATGGCATGCTTATCTGCAGCAGATAAATGATAGTTAATTTAATTAGCCTTAATTTCGGACTGAAACAAAAACAGAAATGCCAAAATCAAAGAAACTAAAGAACGTAACCGTAGCACAGGTTTTCAGAACCATTATCTGGCCGCGTAAGAAGTACCTGACTGTCGGGTTGGTGCTGATCATCATTAGTCGCCTGGCTGGATTAGTATTGCCGGGAGCAAGTAAGTTCCTGATAGACGATGTGATCCCGAACGGAGACAGTACGATGCTTAAATGGCTGATCGGAGCAGTTGTGGCGGCTATCGTGATACAATCTGTTACCTCATTCGCGCTAACGCAGATACTGAGCGTAGAGGCGCAGCACCTAATTTCGCAGCTCCGGGCAAAGGTGCAACGGCACATCATCCAATTGCCCATCCGCTTTTTCGACAACACTAAAACAGGGGAACTGGTGTCGCGTATTATGACGGATGTAGAAGGGGTAAGAAACCTGGTAGGTACCGGTTTTGCCCAGATGATAGGTGGTATATTAACTGCACTTATTTGCCTGGTTTTGCTTATGTACATTAGTCCCTTAATGACAGGTTTTGCCCTGATCCCGGTAGCTATTTTTGGGTTGATCTCATTGAAAGCTTTCGGAAAGATACGCCCTATTTTCAGGGAGCGCGGTGTGATAAATGCAGAAGTTACTGGCCGCCTGACTGAAACGCTGGGCGGTGTACGCGTGATAAAAGGATTTAATGCCGAGGAGCAGGAGATAAAAGTTTTTGAGAATGGTGTTACCCGACTTTTCCTGAATGTAAAGCAAAGCCTAACTACCACAAGCATGGTAACAAGTGCGGCTACCTTACTGCTTGGTCTGGCATCGGCGGGCATTATGGGCATAGGCGGCTACCTGATCATGAAAGGCGAACTTACCTTCGGCGATTTCCTGGCTTTTACGCTATACCTTGGTTTCATGATCGCACCTATACTTCAGATGAGCAACATCGGCAGCCAGTTTACAGAAGCCTTTGCCGGCCTTGACCGTACCGAAGAGATTCTGAACACGCCCCTCGAAAGTGAGGCCGGCCACAGATCATTACAGCTTGACACCATCCACGGAGACATCGTTTTCGACAACGTGTCGTTTGCGTATGAGACCGGGAAGGATGTAGTTAAAGAGATCAGCTTTAAAGCACCTGCTGGTTCTGTTACAGCCCTGGTTGGTACATCCGGTTCGGGTAAAACAACCATTGCAGGTTTAGCGGCTTCGTTCCTGAACCCCGACAGCGGCACTATTACCATTGACGGCCACGATTTAAACAACGTAACGCTGCAGAGCTACCGTAGCCAGCTAGGCGTTGTACTGCAGGACGACTTTCTGTTTGAAGGCACCATACGCCAGAATATACTTTTTCCTCGTCCAAATGCCACAGAAGAACAACTAATGCAGGCCGTGCAGGCAGCACACGTGCAGGAGTTTACAGATCGTTTTCCGGACGGACTGGACACGCTGATCGGGGAGAGGGGCGTGAAGCTTTCGGGTGGGCAGCGGCAGCGCATAGCCATTGCCCGGGCTATACTAGCCGACCCTCGCATACTTATACTTGACGAAGCTACTTCTAACTTGGATACGGAGAGCGAGAGCCTGATACAGGCCAGTCTGAAGAACCTGATGCAGGGCCGCACCACTTTCGTAATCGCCCACCGCCTCAGTACCATCCGCCAGGCTGATCAGATACTGGTAATAGAACAAGGGCATATAGTCGAGCAAGGACGCCACGATGAACTACTGGAAAAGCAGGGAAGGTATTATCAGCTTTATACTTACCAGGCGAGGATTTAAAATTTTAAAGATTATCGTGTCTTTAGTTATAACTAACTCAATTGCGTGATACAAAAGCAATTTGTTGGCTGATATAGGCAACTAACCCCTCTAAGGAGTATGGTCGTTTCATTCTGATATAAGTTGAATAAAAACATTTGTCATTCTGTAAAGTCATTGATCCCGGACTTATTTCGGGGAAACTTGGTAGAAGGGTGGTTAAGCTATCCTCCCAGCAACCAAGATCTCCCGAAGCAAGTCCGGGATGTTCCACTTTCAGGATGACAGAAAAATGAGAATTAAACGGCCCTATTGCTTGGGAGGTGCTACGGGTGGGTTTATACATTCACAGCATTTCAACATTATCAACTTGAGTTAATAACTTCATATTTAGAGCTAACTATTGCCACTGTTTGAAACTCCTTTTTCATTGACTCTTCTCGTCTATACTTTTGTCTTCAGCGCTGAGCCAGAGCCTGCCTTTTCCTGTATTACTTTAACAGAGTAAAATGACCAACAGGGAAGCCATAAACCTTTTTCTCATTTATACTTATAATACAATACTATTCTATAGCCTTATTACAGGCGTGCATAAAGTATAAAAAGAGTGTCTGCTGCCTTCATAACATAGGTTTTAACATAGTTTGATCTATACTTTTGGGGTATCTATTAGTATAAGTGCCTATGGTACTGTAAACATCATCCGCAAATTACGTATAGCAATGTGTCCAATTTCCGGCCTGTGGCTGGGAGTAGCGCTTATCCTTTTGTTGAACAAAATGCCGCTTAATCGCTTAAAGTGACACTTGCATTAACCGGTTCATAATTAAGTATGTCAGGAATAGATTTTCAGGGAGAGACGGAGCAAAGTCTGGTTGCGGCTCTAAGGGAGGGCAGGCAAGAGATGCTCGGTAAACTGTACGATGCATATGCCCCTGTGATGATGGGTGTAATAAGCCGGATTGTACCTGATGTAGAGGTAGCGGAACAAGTATTGCATGAGACATTTGTCGCTATCTGGTCGCGCATTGGGGTGTACGATTCCTCTAAGGGCCGCCTGCTGACATGGGGACTGGCCATTGCCCGCGGAATTGCCTTGGAAGCTATAAAGACAGGACGCTTTAACTCAGCCGTAAATCCCGCAAATAAGCCCTCAGAAACTAACATACTGGAAAATAAAGCTTTACCTTTGCATAACGGGCAGGTAAAAAAGCAGGACTTATGTTCGCTGGCTCCAACCGAGAGATTAGTTTTAGAATTACTCTATTTAAAAGGCCGAACCTGTGCCGAAGCTGCAGGCGAACTGAATATGAAAGTAGCGGAGTTAAAAGCAGTATTGAGAAGCGCATTCATCCAACTAAAGGCAGAAAAATCAGCATGAACCCTGTTACAGAATTTATAGCGTCCGGCATACTGGAACTGTATGTGATGGGCGCTGCCAGTCCGGAAGATGTGCTTGCAGTAGAGAAAATGGCCGCTGCCCACCCGGAGGTTAAGCAGGAAATCGAACAGATAAGCCTGGCTATGGAACATTACGCCCAAACACATGCTGTAAAGCCACGCGCCACTGTTAAAACCCTAGTAATGGCTACCATCGATTACCTGGAGCGGATGAAGCATGGCGAACTGCCCGAATCTCCGCCGGTTCTCACACCTGCATCCTGTGTCAGTGATTACGAAAAATGGCTGCATCACCCGGATGCTATGCTTCCCGACGATGCAGAAGGAATCTATGCCCGCATTATAGGCTATACACCAACGGCGACAACAGCTATTATCTGGATCAGGGAAATGACTGAACCTGAAATGCACCACGACGAATACGAACGTTTCCTGATTCTTGAAGGTACCTGCAATTTTAAGTCGGGAGAACAAATGCACCCGCTCCAAGCTGGTGATTTCTTCTCTGTACCATTGCACACCCCCCATTTTGTAGAAGTAACATCCGACATTCCCTGCAAAGCCATTTTACAGCGCCTGAGTGTAGAATAAAATAAGTGTACAGTAAGCTTTCCTATAAAACAGAACAGCCGTCACGTAATCCGCAACGGCTGTTCTGTTTTACGGCTAATTTTTCAGCCTTTTACTGCCTTAAAAAATTTATCAGCGCTGTATTTAGCTCTTCCTTGTGCGTCAGGAATAAGCCATGCGGAGCATCCTTTATTTTAATGTACTTGTTGTTCCTTATTTCTTTAGAAGAATGGTCGCTACTTGTTTCGATGGGCACGATCTGGTCATCGTCTCCGTGAATGATAAGCGTTGGTACCGTTACGTTTCGTAGCTCCTGCCTGAAGTCAGTATTGGCCCAGGCTTTAGCAGTTTCGATCGTGGCTCGTGGCGAGGCAGCTGACGCAATGGCCCAGTCATACTCCAGCAGCTCTTCGCTTACCTTATCCTTGTGGTCGCTGTAGTTATAGAATTGCTTGCTGAACTCGGCCAAAAAAGTAACACGCTTGGTTTTTAGTGCCTCCATAATCTCGTTTAGCTTTTCTTCGGGCACACCGTCCGGGTTATCGTCTTTTTTCTTAACGATCGGGATGATGGAGCTGACAAGCACCGCCTTGTCCACGCGGTCGTTGCCAAACATGCCCAGGTAACGCACCACTTCGCCGCCACCCATCGAGAAACCAACCAGCACGCAATGGTGCAGGTCAAGCTGCTCTATCAGGGCGCGCAGGTCCTGGGTCAGCGAAGTATAATCATAATTTAACCAGGGCCGGTCAGAGTCGCCGAAACCCCGGCGATCGTAGGCAATGCACCTGAAGCCGGCATCTACAATGGCCTGTACCTGGTTCTCCCACATTTTGTGGCTCAGCGGCCAACCATGTATAAGTATAACAGGCTGACCGTCGCCATAGTCCTGGTAATTAACTCAAGTTGCGTGATAGTACACGCGGTTTAACACAAAAAATCTGTTCTGCCAGCGGCTGTTGTACGTTTTAAAGTTTGCAGACTTAATTCGTAACAGCCATGACAGAACAGACCA
>NZ_JAHYXK010000029.1 GCF_019443125.1 Pontibacter aydingkolensis
TCTTGCTGAGCTCAACGGCCATCAGCTTGAACTCCTTGTCAAATCTTCTTCTCTCTTGTGACATAGCGTTAAGGTATTAAATTTTCGCTTAACTTAATGTCCGGATAAAGGTAGCAACTCCAGGGGAGCCTGCTACTACGTTAGCAAAAGTATAAACTCTGTAGCTTCAGGTTAACCTCCCTTCTACCAAGATCCTTTCAGGATGACAATGAGGAATGACAAAATTATTGAGAAGGCAGAAGAAGCAGTAAGTATAAACTCCCCTCCTTGGATTAGTGAGAACGCGAGTTCGAAACTAACGAGCGTAGCTCTGAGGGGCAGGGGTGGTTGGGCCCGGTACTGCAAAACTCCTAAACCCTCTAACTTTTTAACTCTCTAACTCAAACTATCTTCCCTTGAACTCCGGCTTGCGTTTCTCTACAAATGCGTTCATGCCTTCGGTTTGGTCTTCAGAGGCGAAGCAGAG
This sequence comes from Pontibacter aydingkolensis, assembly GCF_019443125.1. Lineage (GTDB taxonomy): Bacteria > Bacteroidota > Bacteroidia > Cytophagales > Hymenobacteraceae > Pontibacter > Pontibacter aydingkolensis. Next base: position 467 of record NZ_JAHYXK010000029.1, read on the forward strand.
GTAGAAGTTCTTACGCTCAAAGTATAAGCCTTCGTCGAGGTTGGTTTCGAAAGAGCGGTTTACAGCTTCTTTGGCCAGCTTAGCTGCCACCGGCGACATCTGTGCTACTTCTGTAGCAAGTTTAAAGGCTTCGTCTAAGTAAAGCTCTACGGGTACTACGCGGTTTACCAAACCGTGCTTCTCAGCTTCGTCGGCACTCATAAACTTGCCGGTAAGTACCATTCCCATCGCTTTCGCTTTGCCGATGGCTTTGGTCAGTCGTTGGGTACCGCCTGCTCCGGGCATTACGCCGATTTTAATTTCCGGCTGGCCGAACTGTGCAGTCTCTGAGGCCACGATCATGTCGCAGGTCATGGCCAGTTCGCAGCCGCCACCCAATGCAAAACCTGAAACGGCAGCAATAATTGGTTTCTTCGTTTTGCGTATCTGGTCCCAGGTAGAGAACTGGTCAATGTTGAGCATGTCGATGGCAGTTTTGCCGGCCATCTGTTTAATATCGGCGCCAGCTGCAAAAGCCCTTGCATTACCGGTTATGATAATGGCGCGTACCTCATCGTTCTCATCGAGTTCTTTTAAGGCATCGCGCAACTCACCCATCAACTGTAAGTTTAAAGCGTTAAGTTCTTTTGGTCTGTTTAGCTGGATAAGTGCAACATGTGGTTGCGCCTGTGGGGTTACAAGTATAAATTCCATGGGTTTTATTTTGTGATCAGCATTGATGAAAGCCTGAAGTTACGGCTTTTAGCTTAACCATAAAAAAAGCCCATTAAAAGGGCTTAGAATATTAGATGGCAGATTCGTCGGAGTTTCGTTTTTTAACCACCTTATGGTACATATCCTGCTTTGATTGATCATCAAGGTCATCTGTGGCTGGCTGCGGATAATTCTGTGTGTTTTTTGCATTGGCTGGCAACGCTGATTCGTTACTCCTCAAATAAACGCCTGTAAGTAACAGAGTGAACAGAAGTATAAGTTTAATTACGAATGTGGGTGTAAGTTTTTCAGCCGTTTGCATACTTCAGGTTATGAGCTCAATTTCACAGGCTTATCTATACGCAAAGTAAATATAAAGTTTTAACATTATTGTTAATTTAAAAGTGTAAGTTGGAAAAATTAAATTTAGTGTTTCAATTATAAGTACTTTGTCGATTGCATTATTTTAGCGTGATACAATCTGAAAAGTAGTACGAGTGCGTTGCTCTAGTAATATTTCCTTATCTGTAGTTATTTTATTTATACTATCAGCGCTATAATTTTTTATTGTGAACAGGTGTAAACTTGTATTATAGTGTATCACAAACTGGTCTTGTAGTGTCTGGACAAGGCGTTGCAGCCTTTCCTGGTTGTAATCAGTGCAGATGGAAAAGGATATAGCCGAGTTCTGCATCAGGTTGATTTTTAGGCGCAGTTCCGAAAGCGCATTGAATATAGTACCCATGTTCTTTTCAGAGATAAACGTAAAATCTTTTACGCTGAAAGAGATAAGGCACTGGTTTTCTTTGATGATATATGCTGGTGAGATAACCTCAAAACGGCAATCGCATATTTTAGTCCCTTCAGCTCCCGGATCCAGGAATGATTTTACGTAAAGCGGAATAAGCTTGTTAGCCAGGGGTTTTATAGTTTTCGGATGTATAACGGATGCACCGTAATAAGCCATCTCCACAGTTTCCTGATACGATATTTCAGGGTAGCGCACTGTGTCTTTGAAGTACTTTGGGTCAGCGTTAAGTAGTCCTGCTACATCTTTCCAGATATACATGGCATCAGCGCCTAAGCAGTAAGCAAAAATAGCAGCACTAAAGTCTGAGCCTTCGCGGCCAAGAGTGGTGGTTAAGCCATTATTGGTACCCCCCAGAAAACCTTGCGTTACTACCAGTTGGTCCTGCAGTATTTCGGGCAGATCGCGCTTTATGGTGCGTTCGGTCCAGTTCCAGTCTACCTTGCCCTCGCGCCATGTATTATCTGTCTGAATGTACTTCCGGCTATCTACCCAGGCATTGTTTAGCCCCTGTTCCTGTAAAAAGTAATGAAGTATAACAGAAGAAAATAATTCGCCGAAACTTACGATCTGATCGTAGAATTTATCGTAAGTAGCCCCGGATGGAATCGTCTTTAGGTGATGGTGTAACTGCGAAAACAAGTGCTCAAGGCGCTCATGAACTGGGCTATCTCCGCCGGGAAACAACTCTTTTGAAATCTGTGTATGGTAAGCCTGGCATTGCAGGTACTCCTGCTCAAAATCGTGCTGCTTATATGCCAGGTTAAAAATATGCTCCAGTGCATTTGTGGTTTTACCCATAGCCGATACAACAACTAAAAGCTGCTTGTCGCCGCCATAGGTCCTGATAATGTGTGCTATGTTACGGAATGCTTCGGCGCTTTTTACGGATGCACCACCAAACTTGTATACTTTCATCCAGATAAGGTACGTTTGACGTAAAAATATGTATACTTCATTATATTAACTAAAATTGATACTTTTGTACCAGGTTAAATCTTTACTTTATGAATGACAAACTGGCGTTACCTGTAGGCACCACCCTTGACAGGTTTATCATGAGAAAACAAGAGGATTTCCCTTATGCCACAGGGGAATTGTCTCAGTTACTGCGCGATATAGCGCTAGCGGCAAAAATTGTGAACAGAGAGATAAACCGCGCCGGATTGCTGGATGTAACGGGAGCCTATGGCAACCAGAACGTACAGGGCGAAGAGCAGCAGAAACTCGATGTGATTGCCAATATTCGTTTTATCAGGGCGCTACGCAATGGCGGTGAAGTTTGTGCCATTATCTCTGAAGAGGAAGAAGATATTATCCAGACAGGCAACACCAAGGGAAAGTACATTGTAGCCATGGACCCTTTGGACGGTTCGTCTAACATTGATGTAAACGTATCTATCGGAACTATTTTCTCTGTTTACAGAAGAACATCTGAAACTGGATGCGACGGAACATTAGAGGATTGCCTGCAAAACGGAACCCGCCAGATAGCTGCCGGTTATATCGTTTATGGTTCATCAACCATGCTGGTTTATACTACAGGCCACGGTGTGAATGGTTTTACCTATGAGCCATCGTTAGGAGAGTTCTTTTTATCGCACCCGAACATTGTTACGCCGCGCACAGGCAAAATTTACTCCTGCAACGAGGGTAGCGCTAACAGCTTTCCGGATGGCGTTAAAAACTACCTGAACTATTGCAAAGAGGAAGGCTATTCCGGACGTTACATCGGCTCGCTTGTGGCAGATTTTCACCGCAACCTGCTTAAGGGCGGTGTTTATATTTACCCTGCCACTGCTAAGGCGCCTAACGGCAAACTTCGCCTGATGTATGAGTGTAACTCGCTTGCCTTTATTGTAGAGCAGGCAGGCGGCAAGGCCAGCACAGGTACTAAGCGTGTTATGGAGATAGAGCCTACAGAACTGCACCAGCGTTGCCCACTTGTTATAGGCTCTGCTGAAATGGTTGAAAAAGTAGAAGAGTTTATGAAAGCGGAGGCGCTGGTTAGCTAAGAGCTTTTAGTTAAAATATAAGAGTGAAAGGGCAGATAGCTAAAAAGGTTTTCTGCCCTTTTTCTGTTTTAAGCCCAATGCCTTAAATCGTTACAGGAATTTGAACGCCCTACTTATTTAACAATTCAAAAATCATTTGCCGCTATACCTTTGGCGTAGTTCGGCTTTCTGTAGTTCGCGCTTAAGTATAAGTTTGGCAATGCGTTCGGCTATCAACTCGGTGTCATCGGCTATCATGGCTTCTTTTACGGCCTGCTCATCCACATCTATGCGGTAAAGAATTTGCAGCAGCTTTTGAAAATCGTTGTTTAAAAGGTGCAGTATTGCCCGGGATAGTTTATAGCGCAGGGCCTCCAGGTTGGATACAGTAAGGTTATCTACTTCAAAAATGCTTTGCAGGCGGGAAGTGGCGCTGGAAATAATAGCAGGAGAATATTGCATGCTGTAAAGTATAAAAAGGCTTGCAAGATACAAAACAGAACGCCCTCCTTTGCGGGAGGGCGTTGTAAGTTAAGGCAGCTAAGGTTATTCTTTATCTGCTTTTGGTTTTTTAGGTTTTGCTTCTGCTGTTTTTTCTTTTTTATCAGCAGTGGCCTTTTTTGCCTTTGGGGCTTCTTTTTCTTTCTTGTCAGCTGCTGCTTTTTTCTCCTTAGGAGCTTCCTGCTCTTTTGCAGCTTTCTTTTCTGCAGCAGTTTCTTTTTCTTCTTCAGCAAAGCCTATATGCTTGTTTACGATCAGGTACCATGCAGCCAGCTTTTTCATATCGGAGGTGTAAACTCTGTCCTCGTCATAGTTTGGCAGCACGTCGCTCATAAACTTTTTGTAATCCTCGTTGTCTGGCTTCTCGCTAAGCGGCAACTTGTCGCCATACTTCTTATGGATGCGCTCAAATACCTCGGCCAAAGGCACAGTGCCCTCTTCGTCGGTGGTGTAAATAGAGATCTCATCCAGAATAGACATGCGGTGGCGTGCCTGCGCAACAATAGTTCTTGGAGTATCCTCCAGGCTCTGCACGATAACACCTGTACGTGTTGGCTTTACAATCTGGTAAAGGCCGCTCTGGCCGGATATGGCCGCAACTTGTCTTAAATCAATAGGCATAGTAAAGTATAAACTGTGTTTTTATAGTTTAAACATAATCGGAATACTGGCATTTACTGCAAAACCCGGTGCATTAAACTTAAGCAGTCGCGTTACACGCAGGGCTTCTTCGCCGGTACCAGCACCAGCATTGCGCAAAATCTTGAAGCCTTGCATAGAGCCGTCTTCGTTCAGTGTAAAGCTAATAATGCAATCTCCCTGCACGCGGTTACGTTTAGCCAGCGCCGGGTAGTTAAGTTCTTTATAAATGGCTTTATACATAGCCTCCACGCCGCCTTCGTAAAACTCGGCTACTGGCGGTGTTTTGGCTGGAGTCCATACTTTTGGTTCTTCGGTTTGTGCCGTTTCAGCTTTTGCCTCAGTGCTCTGTGCCGACACGGTTAATGTCGCGAAAGCAAACAAAATAAATAAAAACGATAATTTGGTTTTCATAAGGGTTAATTTAAAATATTCTACTTTCAGGTGGCTATGCCACGCGTTCAATTGCCAGATTATACTTAACGTCAGGAGTTTTGGTTTTGCTGCTGCACCTGTACATTTATCTCTTCAATATAATCCAGTATCTCGTCTTTGCCAATTCGCTTTTCAGCAGAGGTCTTGAACATTAGAGGCAGCTCATCCCATGTTTCGCTCATTTTTCTGGCAAAGGCCGATACGTTTGCCTCCGTTTTAAGGGCCGACTGTTTATCCAGCTTCGTGAACACGATCACAAACGGCACTCCCATTTTACCCAGGTACTCTGTAAATTCAAGGTCCTGTTTCAGGGGCTCGTGCCGCGAGTCGATCAGTACAAATACGCATGTAAGGTTTTCGCGCTTCAGAAAATAATAGTTGATCATCTTGCGCCACTTCTCCCGCGACTCTTTGCTTACTTTTGCATAACCGTAGCCGGGTAAATCCACAAGGTACCAGCTATTGTTAATTAAAAAGTGATTGATAAGCTGCGTTTTGCCAGGTGAAGATGATGTTTTAGCCAAGCCCTTCTGGCCTGTCAGCATGTTTATCAAAGACGACTTTCCCACGTTTGAGCGACCAATAAAGGCATACTCCGGTTTGTCTGGTGCCGGGCATTCCTCCACTTTGGTGTTGCTCATCAAAAACTTTGCTTCCTTTATATCCATGCGTAAATTCTGTATGCTTTACCTCCTCATTAATATTTTCTTAGATTAATGGGAAAGCTTTATTTTTGCTAACTTAAGCTGCTCTAAGGTCTTATGCCTTGTCTGCACCTCAAAGTTACGCTTATTTTTTCAAACATGAAGTTATCTGGCACTAACATGGGCTCCAGGCTTAGTATAACGACAAATCTGTTGTTACAGTATCTGCTTAAATTTCCTGAAAAGGCTGTGCTGCGTGTATTAGGTATAAGTATAGTATTGCTTGTTTGCAGCGCGGCTGTACCAGGGGGCGAGGCAAAGTATATACGCCGCGCTGATGTGGCCTTCGACCTGGAGAACTATACGTTAGCCCTGGAGCTGTATAGTAAAGCGCTGGAGATAAATCCTAAAAACCTGAAGGCAAACTACAAGGCAGGCTATTGCTACATGGAGCTGCACGAGCCCAAAAAAGCCAAAGTATATTTTAAAAAAGCGTTTGATATTACTCCAACCTTCTCAGATTACCTCATTCTGCTTTACCTGGCCGAAGCCCACCATCAGGATTACGACTTTAAGGAGGCCCGCCAATACTACCAGCAGGAAATGTCCCGTACGCCACGCACCGACAGGCCTTATATACAGTTTCTGCAGAAGCGGATAGATGAGTGTGCTGCCGGCGCCATACTTGTAAATAAGCCCTCCGTGGCCGAAGTGGTAAACCTGGGCAGAAGTATAAACACGTCCTACTCTGATTACATACCGGTTTTTATGCCCGGGGATAGCACCATGCTGTTTACCACCCGCTACCGGTACCCGGATAAGAATGGCTTGCTTACGGATGAGGAAAAGCTAAAATACGCGCGGCTTGGTGCTAATGGATGGGAAGAAACAATACTTGCCTACGGCACCTTCAAAAACCGCAATGGACATGGTTTGGTTAATATAGGGCCGCATGGCAAAAAGCTTTACACGTTTCATACTACAAAAGGGCTTCATGTATCTGAGTTGGAGCAGGGGGCGTGGGGAGAACCGCAGCAGCTGGGATATCCTTTTAATGAGGGGAAGCTTAATGTTTCCATTTTTATTACGCCAGATAGGAAATATGCTTTTTTTTCCAGCGACCGCGCAGGAGGTTTGGGTGGCCTGGATTTGTATGTAACGGCCAGGCAGCAAGATGGCTCCTGGGGGCCGGCCCTTAACCTTGGCCCTAATATAAACACTGCATTCGACGACGATGCGCCTTTTGTTGATCCCGTAACCCATACATTATACTTTAGCTCGCTGGGGCATAACAACATGGGTGGGTTCGATATTTTCAGCAGCCGGCTTGAGAACGGAGAGTGGAGTGCGGCGCAAAACCTCGGTTACCCCATCAACTCAACACACGACGATTTATACTTTGTACTTAACCGCAACCGCACCAATGCCTTTTTATCTTCTAACAGGGCAGGGGGCTTTGGCGGCAAGGATATTTACCAGGTTTTGTTTCCTGTTGATTAAGGGGTAGGACTTCCTTATTAATTATCTTAAATTGTGAAATACTTCCCGCTTATGATGTACCTAACTCCAGGTCCACTCCTTAGAGGAATATAGCTGCTTCATTCTCCGATTTCTGGCGCGGGAATTCTTCCCGTGTTCTACTAATGGTGTCGGGTTTGTAAGCCGACTGGGCCGGAGGTCCAAATTATAGCCAGTTACGAGTTTCCAGACCTTATCCTGTTCCATGTCTTTTTCAGATTTGGCCTTTCCAGGATGGTCAGAACCAAGAGTAGTCTGCAACTATTCCCTTAAGGACAAGTGAAAATGGGGGTTCGAAACTTGAGACCAAGGGTCAAGAGGAGAATTTACACCTGCAGACTAATCAGTTTTTGCTGCAAAGGTGCTCCTCTCTTTAGCTTTACACTCCTGCGGTCCCCTCAAGGGGAAAATTCTACTAAAAAAGGGCTTATTACAGAAATGTTATGGAATATGAGAAGGCTACAGGTTGGCGGCATGGCTCTAGAATTTGGTAGCCTGCTTTCCTGTTGCAGGTAGCTTGCATCTACTTTAACAATCAAAGATAACATATCAGCGCCAGCAGGCATACTGGTAGTAATTATGGTTGACTTTTTTATGGTGGCAAGCTTTCCCAAACCAACTTTTTATACTTTGAAGCTAGTAACTTAAACCACAGCAGGTTAATTTATCTTAGATAAAAGAAATTCTAATATCATAATTTTTATATATTTGCGTTAATGTCAATTTTATATGAGTTATATTATAAATCTGATTAGCGGCAGCTCGTTTATCTCAGTCTGTTGTTATGCAGGTGTGCAATTGATTGAGATGAAAGGTGCCAATAACATATACTAAATTTAATATTGACCGTATAGAAGCAAGTATTAAGGCTAATACTGCCTGAAAAAATAAATTATAGAGCCTCTTTTGACCAGTAGAGTACGAACTTAAATAAACAAAATATAACAAACCCTTTACCATATGAGCCATCTAGCCAAATCGTTATCCCGGTTCTCGTTGCTGCTAGTTTTCCTGTTCCTGTTTGCTGCTTCAGTTTCAGCGCAGAGCACCAGAAAGCAAATGCGTACCGCGAACAAGTTTTTTGAAAGAGAAAACTACCGGGAGGCAATTCCATTTTACGAGCAGGTACTGGCAAGCGATCCCAACGACGCAAAGGCTTTGTACCGGGCCGGTATCAGTTACATGACATTCGATAAAGAAAAATCTGCAGATTACTTATACCGTGCTCAAAAACTTAAGCCAAACGTAGACCGTGACATTGAATACTGGCTGGGCCGCACAGATCATATTAACTATCGCTTTGATAGCGCCATAGATCATTTCCAGAAGTATCAGAAAGAGATACCGCGCAGAAACGAGGAGCGCCGCGAAGAAGTAGCTCAGCTGATACAGCATGCGCGCAATGCAAAGAAAGAGGTAGCCAACCCGAAAGATGTTTTCGTGAAAAACATGGGTGGCACTGTTAATACAGCCTACTCTGAGCACAGCCCGGTTATTTCTTCTGACTTTAACTACCTGCTGTTCACGTCAAGAGGCGAGAAGGCAACAGGTGGCAAGGCTGCCCGTGATGGCGAGTTCTACGAAGATATTTTTGAAACAAGAAGAATAGGTGATGATGAGTGGGAGCCAACCCGAATAGTACCTGGCGCACTAAACAGCCCTGGTCATGATGCATCAATTCAGCTATTTGATAACGATACCAAAATGCTGCTTTACTCGTCTGTTAACAATGGCGATATAATGGTTTCTGAACGTCAGGCCGATGGCAGCTGGGGTGCTCCTAAAAGCATCAGTGACAGAGTAAATACCAAGGATTTTGAGTCTGATGCGTACATCACGCCAGACGGAAATACTTTGTTTTTCTCTACAAGCCACTACTCAGAGAACGGCGACCTTGACCTGTATGTAGTGCAGCGCAACAAGAATGGCAGCTGGGGTACTCCGAGAAGCTTAGGTACTACCATAAACTCGCCCTTTGATGATGACAGCCCTTACCTGGCCAGCGACGGAACTCTGTTCTTTGCCTCTAGAGGACACAACAGCATGGGCGGATACGATATCTTCTCTGCTAAATTTGACTCTGTGGCAAGACGCTGGAGCCGTCCTGTAAACCTGGGTTCACCGATCAACACCCCGGATGATGACACGTATTATCGTCTTGCACCGGATGGCAGTTATGCTTACCTGTCGTCTTACCGCATTGGCGGTTACGGCGAAAAAGATATCTACACAATCAACTATATCCGCAATGCCCAGATTAAAGGCCAGGTGTTCTCCAAAGTAGACAGCACCTTGATCCCTGGGGTGGAGCTGATATTTAACTCAACGCAGGCCGATAAGCGACCAATATCTTACCGCGATGTTACAAAGCCAGACTCTGCTACTTATGCAGTGCAGGTGCTGTCAGGGCGTATGTACCAGGTGCAGGTTTCGAAAGATGGAAAATTGATCACGACGGAAGAGGTAGAAGTGCCTATGTCTTTGGATGATACAACAAGTGTTACACGTAACTTTTACCTTGATTATGTTGACAAAGACGGTATCAAGCCTGGCGTGACAACAACTGGTAAGTTTGCAATGCAAAACATCTATTATGATACTGATAAGTATGAGTTACGCCCGGAGTCTATCAAAGAGCTTGACAACATTGTGCGTATACTTAAGCAAAACCCTGAAATCAACATCAGCATAGAAGGCCACACCGACTCACGTGCCAGCGACCAGTATAACATGACGCTTGGTGAGAACCGTGCCGGTGCAGCTTACGATTACCTGGTTAAGCAGGGCATTTCGCCAAGGCGTTTGGTTACAGTTAGCTACGGCGAGCGCAGACCTGCTGTGGCCAACGACTCTGCCGAGAACATGCAGCTGAACAGAAGAACCATGTTTAGAGTAATTCCGCGCGAAGGCGACAGCCAGCAGCAGAACCAGCAGCTGAATAACCAGATGAACAAAAACTAAGAGAAAGGCCTAAAAAGGCTGTATTATACTATCATCTTAAACAGGCCAGACCAATGTGTTTGGCCTGTTTTTTTATATTTCGGAACATAAACTGCGGATTATAGTTTTAGGAACAGTATTTTTGCCTTATTACACTTTACATTTAACCCATGGCGGTAGTACCCTACAAAGACCAGAACGACGACAAAAAATCGCAGGTGGCTACAATGTTTAATAACATTGCCGACAAGTATGATTTCCTGAACCATTTTTTGAGTGCTGGCATCGATATTATCTGGAGAAAAAAGGCTGTTAGCCTGCTTGCTCCCGAAAAACCTAAACAAGTATTAGACATAGCTACCGGCACTGCCGACTTTGCCATCGAAACGCTGCGCCTGAACCCTGATAAAATTGTGGGAGTAGACATCTCGGAGGGTATGTTAGCCGTAGGACGTGAGAAGCTGATAAAAAAAGGGCTCACGAATAAGATCGAGCTGAAGTATGGCGACTCAGAGAACCTGCCATTCGGGGATAATACCTTTGATGCGATTACCGTAGCCTTTGGCGTGCGCAATTTCGAGAACCTGAAAAAGGGCCTTTCGGAAATGAACCGTGTGCTTAAGCCGGGTGGTACGGCCGTTGTGCTGGAGTTTTCGAAGCCGCGCAGCTTCCCGATGAAACAACTGTATCAATTTTATTTTAAGAATATACTACCGGTAGTAGGTAAGATCGTTTCAAAGGATAATGCTGCGTATACGTATCTGCCCGAGTCAGTACAGGCTTTCCCGGACGGCAAGGACTTTATCAGCATTTTTGAAGAAGTTGGATTTAAGAACACTAAATGGCATTCACTCACATTCGGCATCAGCTCGATTTACACAGGCAAAAAGTAGTTTTCTTTAGCTTTATGCTATGTATGCTGCTTAGCAGCCAGGCAGCACAGGCTCAGAAAAAGATAAAGCAGCAGAACAAGCCAGGCTACGACGATAAAACCGTACACTATGGTTTTTACCTGTCTATGCCCATTACAAAGTATAACATACAGCACTCCCAGGAGTACGCCGACCAGTTGGCTAACGATCCGGGTGGGGCAGGCACGATGTCTGTAAACGCCAAAGTATCGCCTGGCTTTTATACTGGCCTGGTGCTGGATGTGCGCCTGGCCGAGTACCTGAGTGCCCGCTTTGTGCCAGGTGTGGGGTTTTATGGCCGTTCTATAGAGTATGCAAATGCTCCACAGGAAAGCGGTGAACGCCAGGATGTGGTAAAAACCATCAGTTCTACCATGATTGAAATGCCGCTTTTGCTAAAGTATAAAGCCAAGCGCCGCACTAACTTCAGGATGTACCTGGTAGGCGGTATAAAGCCTGGCATAGACCTGGGTAGCACCCGCAGCGGCGACGATAACACAACTGAATTGCTGGTAGATAACTTTGACTTAGCTGTAGAGTATGGCTTTGGCGTGGATATCTTTTACCCGTTCTTTAAGTTTGCTCCTGAGATCCGGTTTTCGCACGGCCTACTAAACCAGCATGTGCCCAACGAGAGCCTTTACAGCAACAGCATCCAGAAGCTAACAAACCACAATGTTTCATTTATACTTTTCTTTGAGTAAAGAATGACCAGAACTGCCCTTGTTACCGGCGCTACCTCAGGCATTGGCCGCGCCACCGCCATAGAGCTAGCCAAAAAAGGATACCAGATTATTGCTGCCGGCCGTCGCGAAGAACGCCTGGAGGAACTGAAAGATATTATTACCGATGTGCCGGTTTATACTATGGCGTTTGATGTACGTGATAAAGTGGCCATTGAGGAAGCCATTGATTCGCTGCCAGAAGCCTGGCGGCAAATTGAGGTATTGGTAAACAATGCCGGCAACGCGCATGGGCTTTCTGCTATTCAGGATGGTGATGTTGATGATTGGGATGCCATGCTGGATATTAACGTGAAAGGCCTGCTGTATGTAAGCCGCGCCGTATTGCCCCTGATGCTGAAACACGGGAAAGGCCATATTGTAAACATCGGCTCCATTGCAGGCAAAGAGGTTTACGCAAACGGTAATGTATATTGCGCCTCTAAATTTGCTGTAGATGCCCTTTCTAAAGGCATGCGCTTGGACTTAATAAAAGAAGGTATAAAAGTATCGGAGGTAAACCCGGGACTAGTAGAAACAGAGTTCTCTGAAGTGCGCTTTAAAGGCGACAAAGACAGAGCCGCTACTGTTTACCAGGGCTACCAGGCGTTGCAGGCCCAGGATGTTGCCGAGCTTATCAGTTTTATAGTAACACGCCCTCCCCACGTAAACCTGGCCGAGGTGCTTATACTTCCGGCTGCCCAGGCTTCGGCTACAACGGTGGTGAAGGAGTAAGTATAGCGAATTTATAAAAGCTCCGGCCCCTGATTTATAATTCAGAGGCCGGGGCTTTATACTTTTTATACTTTGAGTTATTACCTTAATTTACCGAACCTGTAGCTAAAAGCAAGGCTGTACTGGCGTATTATGGTAAATGATTCCCGGAACTGATAAAATGATGGATTAACAAGCTCAGAGGTATTGCGCCTTTTTTCCTGAAACGGACTTCTTACATGCAGGCTTATACTTGCTTTGTCGTCTTTCAGGAACTGTTTGTTTATAGAAATAGAACTCCAGGTATAGCCATTTGTATTACCCTGTAGTAGTATATTAGGCGAGTTGTAATTTAGATTGCCGCTCGCCTTCCATTTCTTGCCAAATCGATAATTCATAGATACTCTCATGCTATATGTAAAACCCTCGTTGGTTTGAGGCCTGCCTTCCAGCATACTGGTATAAGTTATATAGCTAGTTCCGGCGTTAAGGTTAAGGCTTAGTTTTTTAGAAAATGTGGTATTACCGGTTAGCATTAGCCCATTATTTCTACTCTGCCCTATATTGCCAAAAGTAGAACGTGCAACAGAGTCGTTGCCAAGGGTAGTAATCTGCTCAATGGCATTGTTGGTAAAAGTATGAAAGACGTTAGCGTTTAAGGAAGTGGTTTTAAAAAAGGTGCTATACTCAAGCTTCAAAGTATGGCTTGTTGCCGGCTCCAGATCAGGGTTGCCAAAGCTTATGTTCAACGGATCTGTTAAGTCTATGTAGGGATCTAGATAGTATAGACCGGGCCTGCTTATGCGCTGGTTGTAGGATAAGTTGATTCTGCTGCTTTCCTTTAGCGAGCGGGAAAGCGTTACGTTAGGGAAAAAGCCGCGGTAATTTTGCTTAGCTTTTGTACCAGTAGAAAGGAAGTTTACATCAAGTCTTGTTTCTTCAATTCTTATGCCGCTTCTAAGCCCCCATTTCCTCATATTAAGGTTTAAAGAAATATAGGCAGCGTGGACATCCTGGCGGTATTTAAAGCTGTTACTTATGCTCGGGTCCAGCAAGTAGGTTCCTGTCTCAGCATCGCGGTTTTTATAGAAGTAGTTACTGTTGTTTTCTTCAAAAATCGATTTCAATCCGAACTCAAGCAATTGTTTTCCAATTGGTTGTGCATAGTCAATCTGTAAGTTTTTTTCGTTGGTTTCATCTTCATTATTTGTAGTGCTTTCACGGGTTGTATAGTTAAGCAGCGGTTTAAGTATAAAATTGCTGGTGCTGTTATTGGCACTGTTAGTAGAAGCAAAAGAAATGGAAAGTAACTGTTGGTCGTTTTTCTTAAAGCTGTGCTCATAGTTCAGGGATATATCCCGGCCAGTTCCCTCACCATTACCATGATTCAGGTTCAGGTACGATTTAGTAAGTTTATTTGTAGCGCCGTACTGCTCTACCAACTGCGTGGATTTGTTTGTGCTGTTGCTGTTATACTGGCTAAGGCTAGCGGTAAACACATCCTGTGAGCTAAGCTGGTAACTTAACTCCCCGCTTATGTTCTGCGTTCTGCTTTTGCCGCTTCGCTCGCTTGTTTGCTCCAGCCTGTTGCGGTTAATCAGGTCGTTACGGAGAAATGTGCTACTGTTAGTGGGGCTTTCAGAATATCTGTGGTTATAGCGCCCAGAAATGGAGATCTTGCCTGCTGTTGCACTCAGAAACGAGCCTGCAGTGTAGCCCTGTGGGGTTTCTGCGCTTAAGTTAACAGCACCATTATACCCACTAATGCCTTTTTTATGGGTAATGATATTGATAATACCTCCAACTCCGGATGCCTCATACTTGGCAGACGGAGTTGTGATTACTTCTATCTTTTTGATAGAACTGGCAGGCAGCGTTTTTAAGATATCGCTTGGATCACCTGCAAAAAGAGCGGAACGTTTGCCGTTAACCTGTATCTGATAGCTGCTATTCCCATTCAGCTGAAGTTTATCTTCGGCATCTACAGTAAGGTAAGGCACTTTTCGTAGCATGTCCAGTGTGTTTAGTGCGTTAGCATCGGGGTCGGCTTCTACATTATAAATAGTCCTGTCAAGGCTCTGTTCTATAAGTGGCTTTAAGGTTATTACATGTATTTCTTCAAGTTCTTTAGCTGTAGAGGTAAGGGTAATAATGCCAAAATTTATTGAAGATGAGGACGAATTAGGGAAGGGTATAGTCCTGGTTTTATAACCAACGTAGGAAAGAATAAGTTGATACTGCTGAATGGGGAGATCATTTATGATGAAAACGCCATCTTCCTGTGATAGTGTGACCGTAGTTGGCTGATTCTGCCCGATTTCTCTTACAGCTACTGTTACATAACCCAGAGCTTCCAATGTTGTGGAATCTGCTACTGTACCTTTAATAGTCTTGATTGAAGAAATGGTTTGTGCAGAGCTGATTATAATACAAAAACAGCACAGAAGCGCTGTTAACATATTTCTTTTTGAGAATATATACTTTAAGTTAGGCATGTATTAAGCAGTTGCAAAGCCATCAGCTTAACTTCTGTTGATATAGAAGTAAGGTTATGAGTAAATAGAAATATGTTTTTAAGCCCAAGAATTATTCCTGGACTTAAAAAACATAGCATTTTTAAAATGTAAGCTGATCTAAAAATGCATTTAAAGAAACAGGCTTGCCATTAATCAACAGAGTTAAGCTTTGAACATCGTTTATTGTAACTCCATTCTCCCAGTCATTACCGCCAGTAGATTTACATCCGCCATCAATAGTAACGCATACATTCTGTACTATCACGGCACCATTTGTTGCCTCAAGAGGTTGTGGTGGCCCTGTTACATCAATTAGTTGTCCCGGAATATTTTTCGTAGGATCTTGTTTATTTTGCCCTTTATTGCTGCAATTTGATGTAGCATCAACTACAGCTGAAAGTTGTGCTTCTACCGAGCTTGCATTTCCGCAACCAGTAACGCGAGCATAAACTACACAAATAGTGTATGAGCCATCGCTATTGTAACCACCCGAAAGAACAACATCAGCCTTATCTGGATTACTGATTTTAGGATTAGCTTTCTGTGCATCGGCATTACCAAATGCAAACAGCGCCACCAGCGCAATTGCGAAACTTAAAAATCTTGTTTTCATAAGTATAAAAATTAATGTTTAAAATTATTATTTGAGGTCTGTTTAGGGTAAAGTATTTCCAGGCCAATAAATAGTGTTATTGGAAAATGGCTAAAGAAAATTTCTGACTTAGTACCTAAGCAATTAAAGGAAGAGGCTTGTTAAAATTGCATGATAGACTACAGCAGGCTTAAATATTAGGCTACCATGCTGACACTGATAGCAACAGCTATACTAATGATCTGAATGCTTTTTTAATTTAAATCCAATCTACTTTAAAGTTAAATTTATTAGAAGGAGGACACCTTTAGAGCTGTTTAGCCTTACTTTATTATAAGTTTAAACATCAGGTGTTGTGGGATCTAATTAAAGATTTTAGTAAAGTATTTGTTGTAACTCAATTATTTTGTCCGTTTCACTCTCTGTGAACTAACTATATACAATACGTTATCGAATAGTATTTAATTGGTAATAACTTTAAAACTAAGTAGTTTCAGTATAGCTGCTGGTAAACGCACTATAACTGAGGGTGTATAAATACGTTTGTAAACTTATATAAAATAATGATATATTTATAAATTACACTCCATGAAACGACATCTTCATACAGAATTTAGATATTAGTAAGTAAGGAATTTGCATACTAATCCAGATAATACCTCAGCAGCCAACCCTCGGCATCAAACTCTTTAGCAGGCAGGTCGTCGTTAATTTTTACAGACGTATGCTTGTCAACATGATAGGTGTTGCTGTAGGTAGAGTCTGTTATGTATACTTTCTTACCCAGCTTACTTTCTCCGGCGTCAAGCTTGTATGTATCAGCCCCGGCGCCTCCCCAGATCTGAATTTTAATATTTGGTGTAACAGTTCCTTTGATATAAAAGTGGTCATCGCCGTTAAGGCCGTATAATTTAACTACCTTAGTTGTTGTGGAGTTTACGATTCGGCTACTAATCAATTGCTGCACTTCACCCTCTTTATCAGTTTTATAGATTTCCACTTTGATCTCATCCTCAGAAATTACCTTCACATTAAACTGTTCGTGCTTATCTGATCCTACAAGTACAACCTCTTTGGCAAGTACACCAAAATAACGACTGGAAATACTATGCAGCTGGTCTCTTCTGTTTTTTAGCTTTTCCAAAGTTGTAGGGCCGGTTAATGCGTATATGTTTTCCGGCATAGCTCGCATGGCTTCTTCCAGCACTTCATCTGTCAGGGAGGCATGTACGCTGTCAGTTACTTCTTTCCAATCCTGCCACTCCAGGTCTGCCAGTATAAGTTCGTCGAGGTTGCGGCCACTCAGGTTCAGTTTCTCTACCTGCTTCAGGTTTTTGCGGAATGTTTGGAAGTGGGGCTTAAAACCAAGGCGCTTGAAGAACCAGGGTATAAGGCCATCTTCAAATTTATAGTATGCATTATCGCGGTCGCGGGGTACTGCTTTGTAAGTATAAGCATTATTGCCATATTCAAACTCGGCCCATCGCCAGTTACCCTCGTGGCGACTCCAGTCACCAACCAGCATATCGAGCAGGCGGGCCCGCAGGTAAAACCGCGCATCAAACCGGGAGTCGTTATCGGTGAGGCGCTCTGTTATGGCCGAACGGGTACTTTTAACATTAGGCGCATATCCCAGCAGCGGGTTTTTTGACTGGTCTCCGTCTGGCCTGCGTTCTAATAATGCTAAAGTACCGCCAATACTATCGCGGTAGGCACCCAGGCGTGGGTCGTGCGGCACGTATACCAACTCTGGCTCTACATAGTAAATACCAATGGCTTTGGCCATGGGCGGTATGGTAAGGGCACCATAGGGGTTAGTGGCAGAAGTAGCATCTCGTACAATATAGGCCAGGTAACTGCGCTGCATTTTCTCAGAGAAAATACTGGCCGGCTCTTTATCTACAGATCGCACCACATACTCTATACCTTCAGGGTTTTGCATACGCATGTTAATAGTTTGCCGGCTGCCACCCATTTGCAAAGGGATTAAACCGCCTTTTGCCGTACCAATATCCAGTACTTTTGCCTGCACCGGTGTTTTCCAGAGATCGCGGTAGTGGTCGCCGTAAAAAAAAGTATGAATCGGGCCTCTGTCGTAATGCTTTCCTGCGGCCAGTGTAATAGTGCTGTCGGTGTAGTTATGGGCATTGGCAGCAGCAGCAGGCGGTGCTGGTAGCTGCTGCACCGTATGTATAAACCGGTTACTGCAACCGCTGGCAATCAGCAGAAAGATCAGTGACGCGGCAATATGGTATATAAGGGTTTTATTCATAGTTATTCGTGTAAGCTTAAAGTATGCCTGCCCGTAACATAAGCTGATATCGTGCCTATCAGAAGCCTTCGCGGTCAAAGGCATGCAAGCGTACATCGTTTTTGCGCTTGTCTTTTGTAGTGGGGCCTGCTTCAAGTTCTGTTCCGCGTCTGGTGTCATAAACCCAGGTTTTCTTGCCCCCGTTTTTCACTTCTGATGTATCCTTGATCTCGTCCTCACCACGGCCTCCATAGATCTTTATTTTTATACCCTGATTTACTTTGCCGCTTATGTCAAACTTGTCATCTTCGGCGAGGCCATGCAGGGTTATTAGTTTTGTTTCGGAGCGGTAGAACGTACGGCGGTATATTACTTTATCATCCGATTCACGCCTCACGATCACTTCTGTCCTTTCGTCGTCCAGTCGATTTACTTCAAATTTATCCTCCAGATCTGTGCCTACTACCAAAACCTCTTTGGCCAGGAGCTCATAAAACTCATTAGCAGCTTCGGGTAGTTTGTTACGCCGGCTTATCAGCTTTCTTTTTGTGGTTTCGCCTACCAGTTTATAAACAGAGTCCGGAAACTGCTGCACGGCCTTTTCTATTACATCATCGGTGATGGACTGCTGCAGTTCACGGGCCAGTGAATCGAACTGCGCGCGTGTTACCTGGCTCAGTGCCCTTTCGTCTATAAACCTGGAGTTGATCATCAGCGCATACACATCGTTATACTCATCGTCAAAAGACTTGAACTTGCGTATAGCCCAGCTTCTGCTGAATATCCAGGGAATGATGCCGTCCTGAAACCTGTAGAATACATTGTCGCGGTCTTTTGGTATTGGGCGGTAAATGTTTTCGCCTTTCTTCTCATACTTTGCCCATTCCCACTGGCCCTCGTGCCTATCCCAGTCGTGTACCAGTATATCGAATAAGCGGGCTTTTGCAAATGCCAGTTGGTCTATAAAGTGATCATCATCCTCGTAGCGGTTTTTAAGCACTTTGCCAGAACTTACAATATCGGTTGCATTACCCAGCGCCGGCGTTATGGCGCGGTCGTCGTTATACTTTTCTTCAATAGCAAAAAGCCTGTCGCTAAATTCCTCTTCGTGCTCACCAAATCCATTGGCATTTGGCCGTACATACACCAGTTCGGGAGTGGCATGTGGTATACCGGCTGCTTTGGCCATAGGCGGTAATGCCAAGGCTCCATAAGGGTTTATGGCTGATATCTGATCGCGCAGGATGTTAAGCACAAAGGTGTTGCGCCAGAATTTTGGCAACACTTCTTTCGGGTCTTTATCCAGGGAGCGCAGGGCATAGGTAAAGCCTTCTTTGTCTACAAGCGTAAGGCTGGTAGTCTGGAAACCTCCTCCCAGCTTTTCTATCTCCAGACCTCCTTTTGTAGTATCCATATCAAACACAGGCACTTTAACCGGCGCATTCCAGACGGGCCGGTAATGGGTGCCCCAGAAAATGCGGTGCAGAAAACCTCTTTTATAATGCTTGCCTGCTTTTACAACAACAGAGTCAACAGCTTCCGGATCCAGTTCAAGTTTCTGGCGTACTTCAGGGTTTACCAGCGGAGTTTTGGCAAAGAAGTTTTTGCGCACGCACCCTGTAGCGAGCAGTACAGCCATTAAAAGTATAAAATGCCCCAGGCGTATATTCATATTATATTATGTATTCCAATTGCTAGCCCTATCTAACGTATTTTATTTATAATGTTTTCATGTGAATGGCTACAAGCTTTAAGGGAAAAGTATAAATAGCTGTGTAAGGGTAGTGTAACTATAGAATGAAGCATACCTACGGTGCAGCTTCTTGTTTTGGTAAACTTGGAAGAGTGCTGTCAATAGTGTAATAGCATCAGGATTTAAAAAGGAAAAGGCCTGCGTTGGTGCGCGCTTGCAGTTCATGTCATGTATCACAACTTTTCCGGAATGGGCGATAAACCAGAAGCATTGTCTCTATAAGTGCAGGGGTGTTTCATGCTAATCATTTGCCTTTGGGGCAGTGGCTTTCGGAATGTGCGTTTCTGGCCGCTTTAATTTTTTTCCATGGGGCACAGGTGGCGGGATGCCACCAGATAGCTCAGAAATCCTTGACCAGTGCGTTTCTACGTTGTTCGTAGCCACCTTAAACAAAAAGCCCCGACCAGATATACCGGTCGGGGCTTTTTATACTTTAAAGTATAGCTTAAGCTACTTCTTCTTTATTACGCATGCGGTTACGCTCATTCTCGTCTAAATAGATCTTGCGCATACGCAGGCTCTTAGGCGTTACCTCCAGGTACTCATCCTTCTGGATATATTCCATGGCTTCTTCCAGAGAGAAGTTCTTGGCCGGAGCGATCTTGGTGTTGTCATCAGAACCGGAAGCACGCATGTTTGTCAGCTTCTTACCTTTCTGGATGTTCACTGTGATATCGTTCTGGCGGTTGTGCTCACCGATTACCTGACCCATGTACACGTCGATACCCGGATCAACGAAGAACACGCCTCTGTCCTGAAGTTTATCGATAGAGTAAGCAGTACCAGGACCAGTTTCCATAGAGATGATAGAACCGTTGTTACGCCCAGGTATGTTGCCTTTGTATGGCTCGTAGCTCTGGAAACGGTGGTTCATGATGGCCTCACCGGCTGTTGCAGTCAGTACGTTGTTACGCAGGCCAATCAAGCCACGCGCCGGAATATTGAACTCCAGGTGCTGCAGGTCCCCCTTAGGCTCCATGATAGTAAGTTCACCTTTACGCTGCGTTACAAGCTCAATTACTTTACCAGCTGTTTCTTCCGGAACGTCAACTACCAGGTGCTCGATTGGCTCGTGGCGCTGGCCGTCAATTTCTTTATAGATTACCTGTGGCTGACCTACCTGAAGCTCATACCCCTCACGGCGCATGGTTTCGATAAGTACAGACAAGTGCAGGATACCACGACCGAATACTAAGAAAGTATCTTCACGGTCAGTTTCCTGTACGCGCAGGGCCAGGTTTTTCTCAGTTTCTTTGAACAGACGATCACGCAGGTGACGTGATGTTACGAACTTACCCTCTTTACCGAAGAAAGGAGAGTTGTTGATCGTAAACAACATGTTCATCGTTGGCTCGTCGATAGAGATACGCTGAAGTGGCTCCGGATTCTCCGCATCAGCAATAGTATCGCCAATGTCGAAACCTTCGATACCTGTTACAGCGCAAATTTCGCCGGCAGATACTTCCTGAACTGTTTTCTTGCCAAGGCCTTCAAATATCTGAAGTTCTTTGATCTTTCCTTTTTTGATAGTACCGTCTGCTTTGCAAAGCGCGATCGGCATACCTTCTTTTAATGTTCCACGGTGAACGCGACCAATCGCGATACGGCCCACAAAAGAAGAATAGTCAAGCGACGTGATCTGCATCTGCGGCGTACCTTCACGGTAAGGAGCAGGAGGGATCACATCAATAATAGCATCCAGTAATGGTGTGATGTTGTCGGTTGGCTGCATCCAGTCGGTGCTCATCCAGCCCTGCTTAGAAGAACCGTAAAGCGTTACGAAGTCCAGCTGGTCTTCGGTAGCATCCAGGTTAAACATCAGGTCGAACACCTGCTCGTGCACCTCATCAGGTCGGCAGTTTTCTTTATCTACTTTGTTTACAACCACAATCGGCTTCAGGCCAAGCTGAATAGCTTTACCAAGTACGAAACGTGTCTGTGGCATGGCGCCTTCAAAGGCATCTACTAAAAGCAGTACACCATCAGCCATCTTAAGTACACGCTCTACCTCACCACCGAAGTCGGCGTGACCAGGCGTGTCTATGATGTTGATCTTAACGTCTTTGTAACGAACCGACACGTTCTTAGAAACGATCGTGATACCACGCTCGCGCTCCAGGTCGTTGTTGTCCAGTATAAGGTCGTCAAACTGCTGGTGCTCTGCGAATAGCTTAGAAGCATGGATGATCTTGTCCACGAGCGTTGTTTTGCCGTGGTCTACGTGTGCGATGATCGCAATATTTCGAATATTTTGCATTGAATAGGTTTTTCGAGCCGCAAAGGTACAAAAAAGGCTTCAGACTTTTAGTAGTTCGCTCGAAATAAACAGGTTATGATACTATTAATTTTAATTAACCGGCATTTTTACCGGCTTATGGGCAAACACAGACAGCTTATACTTTGTTTCATAAGCACTTAAGAATTTTAATATCGGTTAAAGCCAAGTAGGAAGTATGGCCGTAAGTATACCTATGAAAGTAATCTATTTTATTCCATTGGTTGTCTTGCTCAGCCAGGCTGCCTGCACCCAGCAAGACAAAACCACAGACCTTGATTATACCACAGCCACTAGTGGGCAGGAGCCACTGCCAGACTATGTGCGCCAGGCACTTAACAGCGAAACCCTGGAAGATACAGTGATGCACACAGAAGAGGAATGGGGTAAACTACTAACAAAGGAGGAGTACTATGTACTACGCGAAGATGGCACCGAACGTGCTTTCGATAATGAGTACAACGATAACAAGAAGGAGGGTATTTACTATTGCGCTGCCTGCCACAACCCCATGTTTACTTCCAACACCAAGTTTGATTCCGGCACCGGCTGGCCAAGTTTTTACGCGCCTATTTCTATAGAGCGGGTAAAGGAAGTAGAAGACAGGACAATGGGTATGGTACGAACCGAGGTAGAGTGCGCACGGTGCGGCTCTCATATCGGACACGTTTTTCCAGATGGACCTGAGCCCACAGGCCTGCGCTACTGCCTTAATTCCGTGGCCCTAGATTTTGAGGAACGTAAGTAAGGTGAGTTGTTAGTTAGTAGTTGCTGGTGAATGAAGAGACGCAATATTTTGCGTCTTGACTGCTACAGGGCAGTGCCTTTTAAAATTCGCAATAGCAGACATCTCTAAGTATAAAGTATGGCGCACGCAAGTCTGACCTGTCCCGGAGCATTTAGGGGAGACTTTCCTACATTGCAAGTCACGCTTTCGCTTAAGACTTACGCTAGGTCAGGTTTATTACTGTAGCAGCCAAGACGCAAAATATTGCGTCTCTACAAAACACGATCAACGAACAACGGTCAACCAATAACCAATAACTACTAACTAACCACCATTCTCCGTCGTACTAAACTCTAAACCTAAAAAGTAAAAAAAGATGGTAGAACTACATTCCGACGCTGATAATATTGAGAACACGGCCCAGTGCATCATGGATGCTTTTAAATCCATGAACATAAACGAGGGAGAAACGCTGCAATACCAGGAACTGTACCCATACTTGCAGGAGCGTTATCCGCATTATAAAGATGTGCAGAAAGAGGCAGAGCAGCATTTGTCTAAAGCGGGCTTTGTGAACCCTGCGCCGGACGGCCTGATGCTGACCCAAGTTGGTGCTGCAAACCTTTACAAGAACAGCTAAGATATCCCAGGTTAACGCTAAGTTGGGGCAAAGGCGACTGGTTACTTATTACTTGTCGCCTTTGCTGCTTTTAATTATTATACTTTGTTTAACTCTTGTTATAGCACGTATATACTTATAAGTCAAAAGTATAAGTGTAGTTAAAAGTATAATAGCTGGAATAATGAAGACAAACATAAAATATATAACAGGCGCCCTGGTACTGAGTATAGCAAGCTGCACATCGCTATCGGAGGGGCAGCAGAACCTGCCACCCGGTGCAGTTACAGAGCGAAGAGTGCACTATACCCGGGACATAGATATGAACCTGAGAGAGCGGATGGACGAACAGGCCAGCGAGATAAACCGCAAACGAAACATAGAAGAGTTTGACAGAAACGGCCCTGCCACTACACCACCTGCGCTACGGCCCCAAATGCTGCCTATTTCACCTGTAGACTCTACCAGGCACAATATTTACTGGCCCATCAGGCCTGTTATAAGGCCTATCCGGGTAAACCAGAATTAACAATAGCAAAAAAACGCCCCGTCATTTAAGTATGAACGGGGCATTTTTTAGTGGTGCTTATTTCTTTTTCTTTTGTTTTTCCTCGACCTCTTCCACGGGCTCGTCTCCTACATGCAGTTCATCCGGCTCCAGGTCAACGTATACTTCGTTTTCTTTGGGTGTGTTAAGCGACTCACGGTCTGCTTCTCTGGGTGCTGGGTTTTTGTCTATATTTTTTCTTGGCGCGCCTTCACCCAGTTTGTCTGCGTCGTTTGTAGTGCGAAAGTTATCTTTATTCTTCATCTCAAAGTATAGGTAAGGTGATGCTTTGTCTTACGCAAAAAATGCGATTAGGTCAGAGAGATTACAGATTTTACCATTTGCCAGTTAAGCGCGGTGCAATCGCGCTGTATTTGTATATTTGCATCTTTAAGAAGAAACATGACCACTACACCAAAACGCTATACTGTTACGGCTGCATTGCCTTACGCCAACGGTCCGGTTCACATCGGGCACCTGGCCGGGGTATACCTGCCTGCCGATATCTATGTGCGCTACCTGCGCTTGCAGGGCCGCGATGTTAAGTTTATCTGCGGATCTGATGAGCATGGGGTTCCGATTACGATACGTGCCAAGAAGGAGGGTATTACACCACAGCAGGCTGTAGATAAGTATCACGAACTGATCAAAAAGTCTTTCGAGGATTTTAAGGTGTCGTTTGATGTGTATGACCGCACTTCTTCGCAGGTACACCACGAAACAGCCTCCGACTTCTTTAAGAAACTATACGCCGATGGCAAGTTTATAGAGCAGACCACGCAGCAGTACTACGACGAAACAGCCCAGCAATTTTTAGCGGACCGTTATATAGTTGGTACCTGCCCTAAGTGCGGCAACGAGAATGCTTACGGCGACCAATGCGAAGCCTGTGGTTCTACCTTGAATGCTACCGACCTGATCAACCCGAAAAGCACATTGAGTGGTGCTGTGCCGGTAATGCGCGAAACAAAGCACTGGTACCTGCCGCTTAACGAGTATGAGCTATGGCTGCGCGAGTGGATCGTGGAAGGTCACAAAAGCGACTGGAAACCAAACGTGTACGGCCAGTGCAAAAGCTGGATAGACCAGGGCCTGCAGCCACGCGCCGTAACCCGCGACCTGGATTGGGGTGTGCCGGTACCGGTTGAGGGAGCAGAAGGCAAGGTGCTGTATGTATGGTTTGATGCGCCAATTGGCTACATTTCGGCTACCAAAGCGCTTACACCTGACTGGGAGAAATACTGGAAAGACGAGGAAACCAAACTGGTACACTTTATCGGTAAGGATAACATCGTGTTCCATTGCATCATTTTCCCGAGCATGCTAAAGGCTCACGGTGATTACATACTTCCGGACAACGTGCCTGCCAACGAGTTCCTGAACCTGGAAGGCGACAAG
The DNA here is from genome assembly GCF_019443125.1 of Pontibacter aydingkolensis. Classification (GTDB taxonomy): domain Bacteria; phylum Bacteroidota; class Bacteroidia; order Cytophagales; family Hymenobacteraceae; genus Pontibacter; species Pontibacter aydingkolensis. The sequence continues at coordinate 25,664 of NZ_JAHYXK010000029.1, forward strand.
ATATCTACCTCACGTAACTGGGCTGTTTGGCTGCACGAGTTTTTACTGGACTTCCCGGGCAAAGGCGATGTTTTGCGCTATACGTTGTGCGCTAACGCCCCTGAAACAAAAGACAACGACTTTACCTGGAAAGACTATCAGGCCCGCAATAACAACGAACTGCTGGCCATACTTGGTAACTTTATTAACCGTGCCGTGGTGCTTACCCAAAAGTACTACGAAGGCACCGTGCCTGCTCGCGGCGAGCTAACTGACTACGACAAAGAAGTGCTGGGCGTGCTGGAAGGTATGCCGATGGTCATTGCGACTTATATTGAGCGTTACCGCTTCAGAGATGCATTAAGTGAGTTGATGAACCTGGCACGTTTGGGTAATAAGTACCTGGCAGACACCGAGCCCTGGAAGCTTATCAAAACAGACGAGGAGCGTGTAAAAACCATCATGAACATTGCGCTGCAGATATCTGGTAGCCTGGCTATACTTATGGAGCCGTTCCTGCCAACATCTGCCGATAAACTGCGCAATATGCTAAGTATGAACCCAGCGATGTGGGCTGATGCTGGCTCTGCCGAAATGCTGCCAGCCGGCCACGTAATCGGTAAGCCAGAGCTGTTGTTCGAGAAAGTGGAGGATGCTGCTGTAGAGGCCCAGGTGCAGAAATTATTAGATACTAAAAAGGCAAACGAAATGGCAAATGCTGTAGCAGATCCAGCCAAAGATAATATCTCTTTCGAAGACTTCTCTAAGATGGATATTCGTATTGGTACCATTCTGGAAGCTGAGAAAGTAGCTAAAACCAAGAAACTCCTGAAACTGAAGATAGACACCGGTATAGATCAGCGTACGGTAGTTAGCGGCATTGCAGAGTTCTTTAACCCGGAGGAGATCATTGGCCAGCAGGTAAGTATACTTGTAAACCTTGCTCCACGCGAGATCAAAGGCATCACCAGCCAGGGCATGATACTTATGGCTGAAAATGCTGATGGTTCTTTAGCTTTTGTGCAGCCAAGCAAGCAAATTACAAACGGCGGAACTGTGTCGTAAATTTCTTATGTAGAAGAGACGCAATACCTTGCGCCTCCTGTAGTAGCCGTTGATAAAAGGCCTCGTAGTTCATTCAGAACTACGAGGCCTTTTTCGTAGGCTATTGAAGACGCAATATTTTGCGTCTTCAAAGGCAGGAGGATAATCCATACCAGCTGCTAAGGAAAACATTGTGTCAGTAGCAGATTATGTGCTGATTGATATTTCTGTAGCCTTCTTTTAGCACGCCCATGACAACCTGAACAGCCTTTGAATACGCAAGGTATTGCGTCTCTACATTGGTAATAGCAACCGGTATTACATCAGTAAATTTTCAGGGTTGTTCTTTTCTACTTCCCATTTATCCGGATTGTTGAAGATGTAGTTTCTGATGTTCTGCAGTTCTTTTTCAGAGCGGATAATTCTATCGAAATATCTGCTCTGCCAGAAGAACTCAATTCCACTTATAGTAGCGTATTTCTTAACCCCAGTTTTATATCCTCTGATAATCGAAGCCAGGTTACCAGACTGTGGACCGAATTTATTAGGTTGCCATTCTTCACGATCAGGCTTATTGATAAATATGATGCCATGAATATGATTGGGCATCACAATAAATCCATCAAGCTTTACAAACGGATGGTATAAAGGTATCTGCTCCCAGTAGTTAGCTGCTACCGCTCCAATTTCAGTTAACCGTAGAGACGCAATACTTTGCGTCTCCAAAGGCGTTTCAAATTGCTCAGTATTTTCAGCGGAGTAAACTACCTCACCAAAATAATGCTCTTTCTCTTTTGTGCAAATGGTTATAAAGTATAAACCATGCGAACCGTAGTCCCAATTGTCCAATCGAGCTGGTGGAATCCGGAAGGTACGTTTATACTTATCCATAGGGCAAGTATACGGAAAGCTTGGCCTTTTGAGACGCAATATTTTATGTCTCAAAAACCTTGCGTCTATTTTCTATAGCAGATGGTACGAATTTTTCCGGCGCCTTTGAAGACGCAAAGTATTGCGTCTCTACAAAAAAAATCTCACAGCCCTGAATGAACTGCAAGGCCTCTTGCTTCCAGTTACGCAGGACCTACACCGTGTCTCTATATTACCGCAGGCTCACCGGCAGCTACAACAGGCTTGTGGGAAAATACTTCCACCTTTTTCACAACAAAGTATAAACCAGAACAAACAAAGATTGCAAGCACACCCAGTACCCACCAAAGTGTATCAAAGCCATAGGTTGATGCAATGGTAGTGCCCAGGTAAGGCGCTACAACATGCGCTGCCGCATACGAAATAGTATACAGACCCATGTATGACCCGCGGTTGCTGTCGTCGGAGCGCTCAACGGTGATGGTTGCCATAAAAGGCATCACCAGAATTTCAGAAAAGCTTAACAAGATCATGGCAATGTAGAGCACTGCTATGTGCAATGTCATATTAAGAACTATAAACGAAAGTCCCATTACCAGAACACCAACTGGTATCAACACCGATTTTTTGATTTTGTCACCTACTAAGTATACCAGGATCATCTCGAACAGGAAAACGATTAGCCCATTTAGTGCAAGCAATAGTCCAATATTTTCTTCGGGTAAAGTATATACCTGGCGATAGTATAAAGGTAACGTTGAAAGCAGCTGGAAAAAAATGATGGCAAATCCGCAGTTGAGCAGCACAAAGATCACAAAAATCCCATCGGTGTAAGGGGAGCGCGCTTTTTGTGTTGGCGCAGCAACTGCCGGGTCTTTCTTCTGTGGTCTGTGGCCCTGCCTGTTTCTGAAGTATACAAAAAAGAACAAGCCAGCCATGATACAAGTAACACCATCAGCAACAAAAAGCCACTTATAAGAAATAGCCGCCAGCAAACCACCCAACGCAGGACCAACAGAAAAGCCCAGGTTAAGAGCCATACGGTTTAGTGAAAATGCGCGGGTAACGTTTTCCGGCCTGGCATAGGAGGCTACAGAAGAAGCATTGGCAGGGCGAAGCGTATCGTTTACAAGGGCAAGTATAAATACAGCTGCCGCCATATACTTAAACTGCTCCAGGTACAGAAACATAAAGTACAAACTGCCTCCAACTGTCAGGCTGAAGAACTGTACTTTAAAGTGCCCAATCCTGTCTGTAAGCCAACCGCCCAAAAAGGAGCCGCAAACAGAGCCCAGACCATAAATGCTAAGTATGGCGCCGGCCTCTTTTAACGTATAACCCAGTGCCTCTGTAAGGTATACTCCCAGGAAAGGTATTACCATGGCGCCGCTTCTGTTGATGAACATGATCAGCGAAAGCATCCAGGCTGGTTTGGAGAGGCCGCCAAAGGCATTACTGTAGAGGAGGAGAATTTTTTTCATAGTTGTAAAGTATAGGCAAATGGGTGGCGAAAAAGCAAATTTATACGTTCAGTTTTGTATTAAAAATGTAGAGACGCAATAATTTGCGTCTCTACATTTTTAATTATCAGTAGTATGCCTCAATAAGGTGCAAGTCTATTTGGTGTTATACTGGTTCATGGTGCGCTCCAGGCCAATGGTGCCAAAGGCTATCACGGAGTCAGCGGCTTTTTCGATCAGCGTCTGAAGTTCTATACTTTCGTCGTCGCTGAACTTGCTTAACACATAGTCTACCTGCTTGCCTTTATGAAACGAGTCTCCTACACCAAAGCGGAGGCGAGGGTAGTTGTTATGCCCAAGCGTTTGCTCAATGTGCTTTAAACCGTTATGCCCTCCGGCGCTTCCCTTAGTGCGGATGCGAATCTTTCCGAAAGGTATGGCAATATCGTCGGTGATCACCATCATCTGTTCTACTGGCAGTTTCAGGTTACTTAGCCAATGCTGAACCGCTTTACCGCTCAGGTTCATGTAGGTAGTTGGCTTTACCAGCACAAAGGTGCGGCCTTTGGTTTTTATCTCGGTCACAAAGGAGTGGCGGCCTGTGTCAAACTGTGCGTCGTGTTTCTTTGCCAGGTAATCCAGCACCATAAAACCAATGTTATGCCGTGTTTCGGCATATTCCGGACCTATGTTGCCAAGGCCCACAATCAGGTATTTCATACTTGTATTTTCGGGTAGGGCAGGTGCTGCTGCTGAAAGCCCCAGCCACTGTTTTATACTTTCTATTGTTGAATTGCTCAAGTAATTAACGGTTGAATTGTTAAAGGTTAAATTGCTAAATAGAATAGCACGCGTTTTAATGAGCTTAGCAATCAACAATTTAACCATTTAACTTCTAATCAAAAACAAAAAATCCTGCCCTGCTGAGGCAGGACAGGATTTAAAGCTAAAAGCTGTGTTAGCTTATTTCTTACCGGCACGTGCCTCTTCCATCTGTGCACTCTTAAGAGCACGAGGAATAGTAACTGTAGCTACTGGTGCAAGTGGGTTGCTCAGGATCTCGAAATCACCTGCTTTGATCTTACCAACTTTGATTGATTTACCAAGCTCAAGATCAGAGATATCAACCTCGATATAATCTGGAAGGTTAGCAGGAAGCGCTTTTACTCTAAGCTTACGCAGCTTAATTACAAGCTTACCACCAAGCATAACACCTGGAGAGTTACCTACCATCTTAACAGGAATATCGATCTTAACTGGCTTGTCTTCTTTCAGCTCAAGGAAGTCAACGTGCAGAAGCATTTCGTTCACTGGGTGGAACTGTACATCCTGCATGATCGCTCTGTAGTGCGTGCCTTCGATGTTCAAGTCTACTTCGTATACTTCCGGAGAATAAACTAAGTCTCTGAACAGGATAGCTGGTGCATAGAAATGAATCTGCTCAGCACCGCCATATAGTACACCTGGTACATAAGACTCATTGCGCAACTCTTTCGTCTGCGCTTTGCCGAGATTTGCTCTTTTAAACCCTATAATCTCTAAAGTTTTCATAAAAATGAATTCGTTAAAATTTTGAAGCCACAAAGGTATGGATTTAATTGTTGATTGTTAAATTGTTGATTGTTTTTTTCTTGTATTGAAAAATCAATCTAACAATCAGACTCTCAGTTACCTTTCGAACCTACTATGATATTATATGTACTATCTGATTGTTAATTATTGCGAACAACAATCAACAATCAGATATTAACAATTAAATGAACAATGAACTGATCGATTCGTGCGTTACCACATTGTTGATAGCTCTTGCAAACAGGTCAGCGAAAGAAAGCACCTTTATCTTTGAACTCTCATGCTTTAGCGGAATAGTATCCGACACAACAAGTTCTTCTAAAACTGAATTCTCGATACGCTCATAAGCCGGGCCCGATAGTACTGGGTGGGTGGCAATAGCTCTCACAGACTTGGCACCTTTTTCTTTTAGAAGCTCTGCAGCTTTAGTAATAGTGCCTGCAGTGTCTACCATGTCGTCTACCAGTACTACGTCCATACCTTCCACGTCACCGATTACCTGCATAGAGGCAATCTCGTTGGCGCGTTTACGGTGCTTGTCGCATACTACCATTTCTGCTCCGAAGTTCTTGGCAAAGCTGCGCGTTCTTACCACACCTCCTACGTCAGGAGATGCGAAGATCAGGTTTGAGCCTAGGTTGAGGCTGCGCAGGTAAGGCACAAAAATAGCCGAACCATCCAGATGATCTACCGGAATATCGAAGAAACCCTGAATCTGACCGGCATGTAAATCGCAGGTCATCAGGCGGTCAGCACCGCAGCTCTGTATGGCGTTGGCCAATACTTTGGCCCCGATAGAAACACGTGGCTTGTCTTTTCTGTCCTGGCGTGCATAACCATAGTATGGCATCACTACAATTACTTTGTGAGCCGATGCACGCTTTGCAGCATCAACGAGTAACATAAGCTCCATCAGGTTATCGGCCGGCGGAAAAGTAGACTGCACAATGAATACTTCTGCACCACGCACAGACTCGTTAAAGTGTACGCCGATCTCTCCATCGCTGAAACGGGAAATGGTTAAATCGCCGAGCTTAGTACCGTAGGCGGTAGCTATTTTCTCAGCTAAATACTGTGAGGCGGAACCGGAGAAGATTTTTACCTGTGGCATAATTCTACTAAATGCTAAGTGTTGAGTATTAGGGTTTAGGTTAACTATGCCTGCAAAGCTACAAAATTAGTTCTATAGCTTTCTGTTATTTATGAAGTTTAAATAAAGAGGAACGGTAATAGGTAAGCAGACAAAGTACTATAGAAAAGTTTCTCGGGTTTCTGAAAATTATAAATGTTCTTTTTAAACTCCCTCAGATTACCTGATACTTTCTATTAAGTTCTATATTTGTTATGTCTTAACACATCATACACTTGCCCATACTTTTTGCTGTGAAACAACTCTACTGCCTGCTTATCATTTGTGTATTTGCACTTCTTCCGCTACTCAGCATTGCTCAAAACGAAGCCAATACCTGGTATTTTGGGAATGGATATGGTTTAAAATTTCGAAAGGGCGCAGCAGAAGTAATAAACGCTGGTCCCGCTAATACTTCTACTACCTATACTTATTCTAACAAGGCAGGGCAGGTAATACTATCTGTGAACTTGTATGGTATGTACAATAAGGATGGGAAACTCATCGAGAACGGCGGATGGGCAGCACGAAACTTAGGGTTTGATATGTACATTATTCCAAAACCAGGCTCAAACTCTTTGTTTTATGTATTTTATACTTTAGAGGTAATAAGTGGTGTGAACTGGACCGATAAACAAGCAATTGGTTATGCTATAGTTGATCTTGCGGCCAACAATGGAGCTGGTAAAGTACTGGAGAAAGATAAAGTCATTTACCAGGATACGCATGGGTATTTTACGGTTTCAGGTAATTGTGGAAATAATACCTATTGGTTAGTGGGAGAGGCTAATACAAATATTAAATTGGGTACGGACCAGTTGTTTGCTTTTAAGATAACAGATCAGGGTATATCAAAAGAGCCTGTGCGCTCAGAGCCGGTTTTAATTGGTAACGCTAAATTTTTAAAATTCTCACCTGCAGGTAATAAGCTTGTCTTTGCTTACAGGGGTTATGAGGATATCGAAGGGTTAGGACTAGCCAATTTTAATACCCTGACAGGAGAGGTGTCAAAGTCTATCAGAGTAGAAGGAGCCGACTGGTATGCAGTTTTTTCTGCTTCAGGTAAAAAGTTATACCTTAATAGTAACAATAGCGCAATTAAAAAAATATGGCAGTTTGATATTAGTTCTGATAACGAGCAGGATATACTTGCTTCTAAAAAACTTGTTTATGACGGGCCAGTGAGTTTAGATTTGGGCCAGCCGGCACCTAACGGTAAAATTTATTATTCACAGGTAGAAAATCAAATGGCACTAGGAGTTATTAATTATCCTGAACGTGAAGGCCTGGCCTGTGAAGTATCTCCTAACGCCATTAGTTTCCCTAATAAGTTTGTTAGAAGCTTACCTGCTTTCTCTGCCAACTTTCTATATTCCATTACCGAAAACCTTGATGCGGGGGCAGATAAACAATTGTATAAAGGGGAGGAGGTAGTATTAGGTGGGGCTTACGATAAAAATACAGTATATCGTTGGGAGCCTGCAACCTATTTAAGTGATCCAACTTCCCCTAATCCTACGTTCCGGTACACAGAAACCGTAAACAAGAAATTAGAACTAACCTACAAACTCTATGTTAGTGAAGGAGTCTGCGCCCAATCAGATGAAGTGAATATAACCATACTTCCCCTACATGAAGGAGCATCGCTAACAAGAGATCAAATACCAAATATTTTTACCCCTAATGGCGATGGCATTAACGACACCTTTTCTGTTCCGATGCTGGAGCTTTACCCGGATAATGAACTTGTTATACTTAACAGGTTTGGGAAAGAAGTGTACCGCAAAGAAAGCTATCAGGGGAACTGGAACGGGGAAAACGTGGTGTCAGGTGTATACTTTTATCAACTGTACATCAAAAAGCTTGATGAGCACTACAAGGGCTGGGTTGAGATCGTGAGATAATTTTCTCCTTGATAATGATTAAGCCTGATTTAATCTGTAGTAGATAGGTGTGGGTTGCTATACTTCAGGTTAAACTTTGATATGTAATTTATAAGGAATATGGCTCAGGAGCATCTGCCATGATGGATTAAAAACGAAAAAGCCCTTAGATCAGATCTAAGGGCTTTTTATGTTGTCCGACCAGGGCTCGAACCTGGACTCTTCTGAACCAAAATCAGACGTGTTGCCGGTTACACCATCGGACAATCTCCCTACTAAACTACTGGGTGGAAGCCCCTTCGTCGTTTGGTGATGCAAAGATAGAGAGACGATTTTAAACTGCAAACAAATGCTGCAAAAAATTTGCAAAAATTTAGTCGGAAATCTGCTCTAACGCTATGTCAAAATGCTTTTTGACAACAACAAGGGTTTCAAACTAAGTGCTGTTTCTATGGCAGAAGTGGTCTAGTGCCTTACCTAATTGTATGAAATTCACGCCATTAATTTGCGCAGCATTTGTGTTTAATGGTAAGCTTGTACATTTTATTTATCACAACCAGTCTACCCGTTTGGCAGACATATCAGTTTATACTTTAATCTTATAGCACAATTTTATATTTTTTAAAATCCCCCTGATTTGCATGAATGGTAATACCATGTATATACAGTAAAAAAAAATATTGCTTTTTGTGAGTCAGGAGTGTCACTCCCATAGAGTTTATGCGTAATGAAATGTTCACACCTTATTTACGTTTATGTCTACCTCAACAATTAACTCTGATATTATTACAACCACTTGTGGCCAGCAATTAGACCTCAGTAACACAGAGCTGGTAATAGAGCGTTCTAACAGCCTTTTTAGTTATAATATTCACAAGCTAAAAACCGGCGAGTATGTGATCTGTGAAAAATTTTATGCCAACCCATTTAACAACCGGTACATTTTGCTAAACGATGACCAGATAGAGCTGTTGAAAAACCTGTAAAAAGGTGTGATGTCATAAGCTAATTAACTCAAGTTGCGTGATAGTACACGCGGTTTAACACAAAAAATCTGTTCTGCCAGCGGCTGTTGTACGTTTTAAAGTTTGCAGACTTAATTCGTAACAGCCATGACAGAACAGACCA
>NZ_JAHYXK010000003.1 GCF_019443125.1 Pontibacter aydingkolensis
TGCCTGGCTATTCAACTTTAGAAGAACATTGGTCAGGCATGAGCACAAGGCTGAAAACTATCTCGCCTTTGTCCTGCTAGCCTGCATGAAAATCATGCTAAGGTATTTTTGAGATAGCTTCTAGTAAGTTGCCTATATTTTGTATCCCACAAGCCACTTCCAAAGCCGAGACAAGCCTCTCAATCAGACGGAGTTTATACTTTATCATAGCCCTATGCCTAATGCTCTTAAGGCTTTTTTATAACCTGCTAACTGTCCTGAAAAAAATGTATATTTGATTATCAAACACAGATAATGGAGTACACAGCAAAACACCAGGAATTAAAATCATCTACCGGTAAAGTATACCTTACCATTACCTATGATGAAAAAAACAGGTGCGTGCATAATAATTGGCTTGGATATTTAAGCCTCGAAAACGTTAGGCAAGGCGCAATGGCTGTGCTGCATTTTATAGATACATTTAAAGCACCGCATACTTTAAACGATAACCGAGAATTAGTTGGTCCCTGGGACCAGGCAGTAGACTGGATTGAGCAGGAATGGATGCCACGCGCTGTTGAGGCCGGATTAAAATGTTTTGCTCACGTAGTAGACCAGGACGCTTTTGCTGCTGCAGCTGCCACTGACATGCTTAACAGAGTTAACGGCCAGTTTCAAATGCGTATTTTTAAAGATATATACGATGCAAAACAATGGCTGGGCAGTTGTGAAAAGTAAACTTACCAGGTCTTTGTTTTAGGTTAAAGCGATAGCCTATACTTCTAATTAAAGTTATCAGGAAACATTTTTTCCTGTTTTAGGCTTTAGAGCTATGTAATACCGTACTAAACCTCATGAGCAAATCATTTAAAACTCCAGATAAAGTAATTTATGTGTGCACAGGCAGCAAGTGCAAAAAAAAGGGCGGCAAAGAAAACGGTAAAACGCTGCGTAACATGATAAAGGATGCAGGCCTGAAGGGAAGCGTTGAAATAGTCAAAACCGACTGCACTGATCGCTGCGACTTTGCCCCAGTTATGTGTTTTCAGCCTGAAAATATTTGGATGCACCACGTCACAGATCAGCAGGCAAAGCAGGCTTTTGAAGAGTATATCTTGAAAAAGACTCCTCCCGCCGAAAAATTCTAGCTATAAAAAAAGCCTTTGGTGCGAAACCAAAGGCTTTATACTTTTAAGCAATTATAACGTTGTTAACCTTCGTAGGTATCTTCGTACTTGATCTTCGGTACGCGCTTATCAATCTCATAATGCCCGGTTCCTTCTTCGCCTATTATCTCAAACAGTTCCAGGGCACGCCTTGCTACATACTCTTCCTCAATCTGCTCTTTCAGGAACCACTGCAGAAACGTGAATGTAACATAATCCTTTGCTTTCTGGCACTTATCAGCCATGCGGTTAAACGACTGCGTTACAGAAATTTCCTGCTGCAGGGCTTGCTCAAATACACTTCTGAAAGACTCGAACTCTACCTGCACACCAGTAATATCCGGCGAAACAGCGCGGCCTCCCATATCTGACACATACTTAAACAAACGCAGCATATGCTCACGCTCCTCATCCGACTGGTTCTTAAAATAGCCAGCACTGAAATCGAAGCCGTTGCGGTCGCACCAGCTACTCATAGCCAGGTACATTGCAGAAGCTTCTGCCTCCATTTTGATCTGGTCGTTCAGGGCTTTTTCTATATCCTCGGTAAGTGATGTTCTTAGTCTGAGTAAATCCTTCATTGGGTTAGGGTAGTTTTTAGATTAGATTTGGCAGGCTCTTGTAAAATGGGCCTCCTTATACATACCCAAAATACAGAGAATTGTTTTAAATCCGGCTACTGAGTCAAAATATGGAAGTAGTCTAAATAAAAAGGCACAGAGGTTGGGCTGTGCTGAAATAGGAAAGTAAAGTTTAATTTTAAGCCATCTGTGTATACAGGCATTCGTGCAACATACTGTTCAGGTCAAGTGCAAATTTAGCCTGCGCAAGCAATTCTTTAAAGGCATACAGCTGCGGCAGCGTAAGTACGTAGCATTTGTCGCAACCACAAACTGATATAATCTCAAAATCTGAAGCACGGGATGTACTTCCAGCCATTTCAACCAGATCTATACTTTCAACAGCAGTTTTCAAACGCAGAAAAGCATCTACTTTTAAAACTGTAAGCTCTCCGGCAAAATCAATTATAAGCCTGTTACGGCGGTCGCACTGGTAAACTGCCCCTGCTTCTGAAGTATAAATATCGGTTAATTGAATAGATGTATGCATCTTGTGTCTTAACTTAGCTGTAGCTGCTTGCTTTTAATATCACAAAGCTACATGCTATTTAGAATAAGTCCAAATAAATTTAACTGATATTAATGATCATCCCGATGGAAAGTATAGAAAAGGTAAGTCTGGCAGAGAAATTCAGCCTGATTCAGGATTACTGGAACCCGCGAATTGCAGGAGAATTAAACGGCCAGCAGGTAAAACTGGCCAAGTTTAAGGGTGCGTTTGAATGGCATCACCACGAGCACGAAGATGAATTTTTCCTGGTTATAAGCGGCCAGTTCGAGATGCATCTGCGCGATAAAGTGGTAGTGTTAAATCCTGGAGAGTGTATTGTGATACCGCGCGGCGTAGAACACAAACCTGTAGCCCCTGTTGAAGCCGATGTGCTGATGTTTGAACCTGCAAGCACCGTAAACACCGGCAATTTGCAAGACAACGAGCGCACCAGAACGGATTTGGAAAGGCTTTAATTGGTGGTTATTAATTGCCTCACACCATCTTCGGCACTTTTACGAGTATGGTTTTAAGGTTAAGGCGAACCAGGTCACCCATACATTTACACTTTAGAAACTCTTTGGAGTTATGATGTTCGGCCAGCTCTTGTTTTAGCTGTTCAATTTTTTCGGGAGTCGAAATGGTGTCCTGGCGCATACAGTCTATCAGGTCCTTTAAGCGGTACCGCGCTGATTTAAGTCTACGAAAAATAAGCGTGCGTTCTTCGTTTTGGTACTGCTTTACCACATCAGGTTTAAGCAACGTTAGCACCAACTCTACAATCACATTATTGTCTTTAAAAAACTGTGGCAGGTACATGGTTTTCTTGCCTTCGTAAGACTGCTGGTCGAAGTCGATGGGGCGCACCCGATACTGCTCGTCCTCAAAGTCTGGGGTTACATCTATTACATAGTTATAAGAGCGCATATCGCCTAGCAAACGGATAAAGCAGCGTTCGTTAAACTTTACAAACTCTTTGGCAATACGCACCTTGTTAGCGCTCTTCCGGTTCAGGTAATCTTTTATAAAAGCATCGCCTGGTATACCTGCAATGTGTTCTTCTATCAGAGAGTCGCCGTCAACTAAGTAGTTAATGCGGTTAGGCGACAAGATGTGCTCCAGCTCCAGACCATATACACGAGAGGCATCGGCCTTTTTAACATAAAAATAATCGTAGTTATCGTTCAGCTGGTTCATGATCTGCACCCTGAACGGGTTGGAGTTGCCAAAGGTGCAGTAATCTATCCTGGACACATACAAGTGCTCCATCACTGACATATCTCCGTCTGTTTTCAGCAACGCGTAGATCATGGTAAGCCCACGGTTAAGCTCCTGCTGGGCCTGCTGGTCAAACATCACCGACTCCCACAGCGTGTCGTGCCCCTGCTTATCGTAGTACGGAAATGCATCGGAGTAATGCAGCAGGTCTTCATACTTTACCGGCAGTTGTGTTTCGCGGTCGTAGTTATGCAGGTACTTGCGCAGCCCTTTCGAGATGGAGTAAAACAGTTTCTTTTTGGAGATGTACACTTTCAGGAATTATAAATGCTGGATTATTAACTATGAATGGTGGTATGGCAGAAAACTATACTTCTGAACGACTGCTATAGTTTTGCTTATACCTACCAATTTAGGTAATCAAAGTATAAATCTAAACTTCCCTTAACTCTTAATTTATAATTCAACATTCATAATTCAGCCAACTACGCTTCGAGCAGGTTGTTTTTGCCCAGTACCTGCAGCACTTCGTTTTTGTAAAAGCGGCCAATCGGGATCTCGGTTTTGCCAATATCTACGGCAGTAGCTGAGAAAGCCTGTATCTTATCCAGGGCTACGATAAAAGACCGGTGTACGCGCAGGAATTTATCTGTTGGCAGCTTTTCTTCCAGAAAGGAGATTTTTTGGTATGAGATAATTTCTTTACCCTCAGTTTTTACCCGGATGTAGTCTTTCAGACTCTCAATGTAAAGTATATCAGCAAGCATGACCTTCACCATTTTCTTGTCAGCTTTTAAGTAAATAAAAGCCTCTTTGTAGTCGGTTGTAGTGGTAGTGCCGGCCAATGAAGTGGCAGGAGTAGTCGTGCTGGCCGGTTTTGTAGCTTCAAAGGTGCTTACTTTAGAAACGGCCTTCAAAAACCGCTCAAATGAAATGGGTTTAAGCAGATAATCCACGACGTTTAACTCAAAGCCTTCCAGGGCGTAGTCGCGGTAGGCAGTGGTAAAAATAACTTTAGGAGGGTTAGATAAGGTTTTCAGAAAATCAATGCCAGTTAGCTTTGGCATCTGGATATCAAGAAAAAGCAGGTCTATATCGTGGGTTTGCAGGCAATTATAAGCCTCTACGGCGTTATTGCAACGGCATACCAACTCCAGGTTGTCCAGCCGTTCGATAAACGTTTCCAGCACATCCAGCGCCAGCGGCTCATCGTCTACTATCATGCATTTAATTTTCATAGTTTTTATTTTAAGGTTAACCAGGGCTAAGTTGTTACCAATGTTCCGAGATATAATTTTTATACGTAGGTTTATACTTAATCAAGTATGACCTCCAGCCTTGCAGAATAGCTGTCTGGCTCGTCTTCTATCTCCAGCTCAAATTTGCCATCGTAAAGGAGTTCCAGGCGGCGCTGCAGGTTCTTAAGACCTATACCGGAAGCCATGTCGCGGGTGCTGCTGCTTGCTTTTACACTGCACTTACAGTTTTCTACCAGCAACACCAGCTCATTGTCTGTTACCTTTACATCTATGCGCACCCAGGCGTTTTCGGTTTCGGTGGTAACACCGTGCTTAAAGGCATTCTCTACAAATGGCAGCAACAACATAGGCGCAATTTGCTTGCCTGCTATACTTCCCGACTCTGTAAACTGCACATCTACCCTTGTTCCGTAACGCATCTGCTCCAGGGCCAGGTAGTTTTTTATGTAAGCCAGTTCTTTCTCAAGCGGCACCTTGGCGGCGTTGGCATCGTAAAGCATGTAGTCCATCAGGCTGGATAGCTTAAGTACTACCTCCGGGGCATTATCAGACTTTTTTAGAGTAAGCGAGTACAAACTGTTAAGCGTGTTAAACAAAAAGTGCGGGTGGATCTGGGCTTTAAGCACTTTAAGCTCGGCCTCCAGTTTGTCCTGCGTAAGGTTCTGGGCGGCTTTCTGATGCCGGTACCAGTTCTTAAGCAGGGCAATTGCCGCTGTTATGGCAACTACATAGTTTATGTTTACTCCGTTTCTAATAAAGCGGTAAAGCGTAAGATTATCTTTGGTGCAGGTAGTAGGGCAAAAGAGCGGGTGGATCAGAAACGGTAGCAGCACAAACTGCATTATCGATGTAATGACTCCCATCATCAGCAAAAGGTATACAACAAACTCTAGGTAGCGCTTCTCCAGCAGGTAACGCGGCATCAGGTAGTACATATTAAAGTATACCAACAGCATTTTAAAAGGAAGCTCTACCAGCTCCACCATAAAAGCATTGTAGTAGTCGTCTATGTAGCTGCCATAAAGTAATCCAAAAAACAGCACATAGGCTGCCCAGAAAAGCACGTGCAGCAACAAGCGGTTCTGCGTAATATTACGCACCTCCGGCAAACTCCAGGTTCTCGGCTCTATGGCACTTGCTGTACCCAACTTTATCTCCATACTACAAAGTTATACTTTATACTGCTGTGTGCTAGTGTGCTATACTTTGTTTTAGACAGGTAACTGCAAAAATTAGCCAGGAAACAGCAATTGCAGGTCCAACAGCTTTTGAGGAATGGTCCTGATACCCGTGCCTGAGTTTAGCAGCAGCAAAAAATCTCACGCGTTACTTTACCAGTTGCAGTATCCTTTAGCTTGGCCATGCTTCACTTCAATAAAATGCCTTGTCTAACTGCCCAGACGCGGGTTCCTTAAGCTTCAGCACTCTTAATCATTAAATACTACAGGATCGGACTAAACTTTAATTCACCTTTACAAGAACAAAAAACACTCTGAACGGGGCTTCGACATTTAAAAATTCTATACTTTTATGCACCATACCACCCTTAACATGGCATTATGCCTGACGAGCAGAACAAACTTAAAGCATACGAAAGCCTCTTCCGGAGTAATTATCAAAAGCTGTGCAGCCGGGCCTGCCGCATCACAAATGACATGGCAGCTGCGGAAGACCTTGTACAGGAGGTATTTGTAAACTACTGGAACAATGCAGAGTATCAGGTAATAGATACGCCTGAAGCTTATCTTTACACTGCAGTAATCAATAAAGCACTAAACTATTCCACCAGCCAGAAACGCCGGTTAGAAATAAACGCACAGTACCTGGAGTTGCAGTCTAAAGCAGGCAACAGCATTGAGCAGGAAATACTTGATCAGGAGTTCCAGCAAAAGATACAACAATCAATAGAGGCTTTGCCCCCTGTGTGCCAGAAAGTATTTCTATTGAGCCGTTATGAAGAAATGACCCATAAAGAAATTGCGAACTTCCTTAACATCTCCCCTAACACCGTTGATAACCATATTAAAAAAGCGCTTGCCATACTGCGGAAAGTACTCCTGAGTATGTCTATGGCACTATCTGAAATTTATTTTCACTTTTTTTCCTGAGAGACTAGCGGTAAAGCAACTCTCACCTGTCATCTATATGAATAACACGAACTATAAGGTGCCCCTGGCGAAAGCCTCCAAGCTAGAAACAAACTTTAATACACCAAGCGCTACCAGATATGGAGGGTAAATATTGGGACATTGTAACTAAACAATTAGCCGGCAAGGCCAGTGCGTCAGAGCTACAGGAACTCCAGGATTGGTTAGCAGAGTCGCCGGAACATGAGGCTGAATACCAGGCGCAAAAACGCCTCTGGCAGTTAACACCTCCTTCAGACGTAGATGACACAGACGTAGAAGCAGCCTGGAAAAAAGTAAAAAGCCAGCTGGTAGATAAGCAACCTGCTAAAGTAATCCCGATGTACCACAATGTCTGGCGTGTGGCTGCTTCTGTTATTTTGTTGATTGGTATATTTTGGCTGGCCAAGTACTTTCTCTTCCCACACTTTGGTATGGAGGTAGTGGAATCAGGTAACAGGCGAATAGCAGTTGTATTACCAGATAATAGCCAGGTATGGCTAAACACAGGCAGTAAGCTCATTTATGATAAAGATTTTGATGGGAATGAACGGAAAGTGCAGTTAGAGGGTGAAGCATTCTTTGATGTAAAACGTGATGTGGAGCGGCCTTTTATTATTCATTCAAATGAAGCACGGACTAAGGTATTAGGCACCTCCTTTAACTTGCGGGCCTATCCGGATGAACCGCTGGTTGAATTAGCTGTGGCAACAGGAAAAGTTGCTTTTAGTTCGAGGAAGCAAAGAAACGAAGTTATTGTAACACCAGGCTTTGCGGCACAACTCAATACTCTGAGCAACGAGTTAAGAAAAGAAGCGATTGCGGGAGAAAATGTATGGGCCTGGAAAACAGAGAAACTACAATTCCAAAATGAAGAACTAAGAAATATACTGCCCATCCTGGAGCGATATTATGACACAGAAATAGAGTTAAAGAACGGTACGTTAGGCACCTGTCGCTTTACAGGTACTTTTCAGCAAGCTGAACTGGAGGAGGTTTTACAAGTGCTGGCAGCAACCATGCAGTTAAAATACATTGAGCAGGATAAGCAGGGTTATTCCCTGACCGGACAGGGCTGCAAATAACAAACTTAACAGATTTATTAGCCGATGAGTAAATTTTTACTATGCTTTAGCGTGGGGTGGCTTGCCTTTGCCCTTTCTGTACTGGCTCAGACTTCAGTGCTGGACCAACAGGTGACGGTACACCAGCGTAATGCCACCATTCAGGAGGTGCTCACAGAACTTTCAGAGAAGTATAAGATCAGCTTCTCGTACAGCAATAACCTGGTGCCTTTGCAGCGAAAAGTAAACCTGCAAACCGGGCAAAGACAGCTGCGCCATGTGCTGGATGAGTTGTTGCGCGGCACTAATATGAGCTATAGCCTAATTGGGAGCCAAATTGTCCTGCAACCTGCAAAACCACTGGCTGATAAAAAAGAGAAAGCGTGGTATACTATCAGCGGACATGTGATTGATGAGGCTTCTGGCGAGGCCCTGGCAGGTGCCACCATAACAGAAGGTGTAACAGGCACCTCCAGTAACGCCTATGGCTTTTACAGCTTACAAACGGCCGCAGGGCAGCCACAGCTCCAGATCCGCTATTTAGGATATGCACCGCTGCAGGTAAAACTTGCACCTCTAACCCAGGACACGGTCATTATATGGAAACTGCAGGCGCAAGCAAATAACCTTAGCGAGGTAGCAGTAACGGCTGAAAAAATAACTGACCTGCAGCAGGCAAACCGCCTTTCTATGCGCAGTCAAGAGATAAAGCAGTTGCCCCGCTTTATGGGAGAGTCCGATGCCGTAAAAGCACTCCAGCTAATGCCAGGAGTACAGGGCGGCAGAGAAGGTTCCTCTGACCTCATCGTGCGTGGCGGCAGTCCTGACCAGAACCTGATCCTGCTTGATGGAGTGCCTGTATACAATGTATCGCACTTATTAGGCACCTTTTCAGTATTTAACCCTGATGCCGTTAAGAATGTGGATATGATCAAAGGTGGGTTTCCTGCCCCTTATGGCGGCAGGTTATCTTCGGTGATAGATGTGCAGCTAAAAGAAGGAAATAATAAGCACTTTGCAGGCGAAGGGGCTATCGGGCTTATCTCTTCTAAACTACTTCTGGAAGGCCCGATTAAAAATGATAAAACCTCTTTTCTGATTGCAGGCCGCCGTACCTATCTCGACCTGCTGGCGATGGCTGCAGCAGCCATGAGCGGGGAGTCAATACCGCGTTATAATTTTGGTGACTTGAACGCCAAAATAAACCATACTTTTTCATCTAGAGACAGAGTATATCTCAGCCTGTATGGAGGGCAGGACAAGTTTGCCGACAACTACACTTTTGAACGCCTATTGGAGAGTGAGGTGCAAAATTTTAAGATGCACTGGGGTAATACAACTGGCGCTCTGCGCTGGAACCATGTATTTGGCCCAAGGTTGTTCAGCAATGTTACCCTTACACACAGCCGCTACAGTTTCAACCAGTTCAGTGAAGTGAAGCGAAATCAGCCTGATAATATTACATCACGGGTAGTAGACTACTCCTCCAGTATAAAAGACTGGGGAGCCAAGGCAGATTTTGATTTTGCAGCCTCAAATCAACATAAAATGCGGTTTGGAGCCAGCTATACCTACCATAACTTCAGACCGGAATCTGTTCTACTGCAGACTGATACCTTAACGCTCACATCAGATTCCTTTTCAAAAATAATGGCTCATGAGTTTTATACTTATGCAGACGACCAGATTCAGTTAAGCGAGCGTCTACAGGCAATCCTGGGGCTACATTTCTCAGGTTTCACTGTAAATGGCCGGACTTTTACGTCACTGCAGCCGCGCCTCGGCCTGGGTTATACATTTCCAAAAGGATTTAGCATCAGGGGCTCCTATGCTACCATGGCGCAGTACATGCACCTGCTAAGCAATACATCTACAGGCACTCCTACCGATGTATGGGCACCTGCCACCGATAAGGTTAAGCCGCAGCGTTCATGGCAGGTCACCTTAGGGGCAGCTGCACTACTAAAGCAGGACCAACTGGAGCTTACCTCGGACCTCTATTATAAAGAGATGAAGGATGTAGCTGAATTCAAAGATGGTGCAGATTTTATAACGGACTTTATGCGAAGTGGGCCTAAAACCAATTTCGCTAATTTTGTTGCCCCACCATACGAAACCCGAGTAGTTAGCGGCAGAGGATGGACCTATGGTTCTGAATGGATGTTGCGTAAACGGCAAGGTAAAACGACAGGCTGGGTCAGCTATACCCTAGCCTGGTCGTGGCGCCAGCTCGACAGCATCAACTTTAATCAGAAATATCCCTACACCTACGATAGCCGGCATAGTGGTTCTGTGATTATCAACCACCAGTTTAATGAGAAGTGGAGCGTCGGGGGAAGCTGGATTTACCGGACAGGTTATGTTACGACCCTCCCTCTGACCCGCTATAAAGCTTACAATGAATTTGAAGACCAGCCTGGCTCAAGTTCACCTTACATCGCTAACGTGGACCATGTGGGAGAGCGGAACAACTACCGCATGCCCTCTTATCACCGTCTGGACCTAAACCTAACCCACACAAAAAAGAAAAAATGGGGAGAGCGTTACTGGAATTTATCAGTGTACAATGCCTACAACCGGCAAAACCCTTACTTCCTGCAGCTAAGTGAAAACAGCAGGGAGAGTACTGGCAATGATGGTAGCAGCTCTTCACGCAAACGCTACCTGTATCAGACTTCCCTGTTCCCAATTCTGCCTTCCTTTAGTTATGGCTTCAAATTCTAGTTATTACAACCATGAGAAAGAGCACATTTAACCTATGCCTTTTGTTTAGTTCTGCACTTTTGCTGTGGAACTGTACCAATGTGATAGAACTTGAACTACCTGAGCATAAGCAACGCCTTGTAATAAACGGCATCTTTAACCCGGATAGCACCTGGAGCATTGATATTAGCGGCAGTCAGAATGCTCTTTCCAGTGAGCCCTATGAGCAGGTACAGCATGCAACAGTTGGAGTGTACCAAGGCGATAGACTTTTGTACAACCTGACTCATACAGGAAATGGAAAGTATAACGCCGAAGAAAGCACGCCAAAAGAATTAGAGCACTACACACTCAAAGCTTCTGCGCCAGGTTACCCTGAAGTTCAAGCCACAGGGTTTGCTCCAGGCAAGCCTGCTGTTAGCAACCTTAGAGGTAAAATAATTAATACTTCTGATGGTTCACGTGAAGTAGAGTTAACATTTGTGTTGAATGACGTGCCGGACTTACAGAACTATTATTTTATTAGCGCCTTTCACAATGATACCAGTTATTATAATAACCAGGCCTTTAAACATTACACTAGTATAAACTTTGAGGCGCCTATAGAGCATGAATTCAGCTTAGGCTGGCTCTATTTTTTCAGCGATAAATTGATAGATGGCAAGTCTGTTACACTAAAAGTACGATATGGATACCCTGGGAAAGGCAAACTTCTATACTTCAACATAGCGCAGGCTAGTCCTGATTATTACCACTATGTAAGAACGCTTACTAAGCAGGCTACTGTTGATAGTTTTTCACACTCACCTACCACAGTACATAACCACATACAGAATGGCTATGGCATTTTTGCTGGTCACCATATTCGTACCTATCGCATACAACATTAAGCAGTAAGTACAGCAACCCCGGATTTTGAATTCTCAAGCTCCAGCAACTCCTTCGCCGGATCCCAGAACAGTTTTTGAACTCCACCACCTGGTTATTCTCTACCCCTAACAAATAAAATATTGTCTAAAACAGCCCAATTTAAATATTAGAAATATTTTGAATAATAGGTGCCACGGCTAAAATTAACTGGGTGAAATTACAAGCTAAAATAGGTCTATTTGTATGCTATAGAATTTACTTTCCGTGAGCTGTGCTATTGAATAAGATGTATTACCCAACTTGAGTTAATAAAGTAAAGTCAATTGTAAATTCACCTCCTGTTTTAATATCTCTGCTAAATATCCTGATACAAGGAAAGATTACCTGCAGCAAGGCCGTACATACTTAAAGGAACTTACAAGTGAGTTACACATCAAAACAAAGATCTGTACCTAGTTTAACTGTACATTACATGCACCTATTTAGATTTAATTACAAGGTTTATGAAAAAGAGATTTCATTCCTTGACAATGACAGTGTTCATTTTCTTGTTGATACTTGCAGCCTGCTCAAAAGATGACGCTGTCAGCCCTCTTCAACCTGGTCAGACAATTGTTCCACCGCCCTTTGCACCTAATCCGCCGCCTCCTTCCATTCCTCCACCTCCACCACCTGTTAGTAATGTAGCACCAGTCGCCCAAGCTGGCAACGATACAACCATTCATGTTCCTTTTAGCACTTATACCCTAAATGGTAAAGCAAGTACAGGTAGCATTGTTTCTTATACATGGAAATTGATAAAAAGCCCTTCTCAGCAGGAAACAATAAATTATGGCACCTCTGATAAGCCTAAAACATTTGTAGACAGGCTTGTGAAAGTTGGTGTTTATGAATTCGAACTAACTGTGACCAATGCCTATAATGTATCATCGGCAGATACGGTAAAGGTTACTATTGCTGAGCCTACCTGTACCACTGCGAATAAAGAAGTAATCATTAAAGACTTAAAATGGACCCACCCCTGGTACACTCAGATCAGCATATCTAATGTTTTTTCTTACCTGCCAGCAAACAGTTACATCAAGAACTTTTATATAAAAAGAGACAAGTCAGACCAATGGGAGTTAGTACTTCCTTGGGACTACAATTCATCTATCTACAACGGACAACATACATGGGATTATGTTGAATATTTTGAATATGGCACTTGGGTATTAGCTATCTACCCTGGCAGTAACACTACAGACGACACTCCTGATGTAAAAATAGAATATTGTAATTAACCGTTGGCCGTTAATATACTTACCGAAACTATTATCCAACGTCCTGCCGATGAGGTGGCAGCTTATGCAGCCAACCCGGATAACGCACCAGAGTGGTATGTGAACATCAAGGCTGTGAAATGGAAAACACCAAAGCCCTTGCAGGTTGGTTCACAAATAGCTTTTATTGCCAAATTTCTGGGCCGGGAGCTTGCTTATACTTATGAGATAGTAGAGTATGTGCCCGGTCAAAAACTGATGATGCGAACTGTGCAGGGTCCCTTTCCTATGGAAACCACTTATACCTGGGAGGACCTTGGAAATGGGCAGACCCGAATGACGTTAAGAAATGCAGGAGAGCCTTCAGGTTTCTCAAAACTGTTCTCTCCTTTTATGGCTTCAGCGATGCGGCGGGCCAACGAAAAAGACCTGAAGAAGCTGAAGGAATTGCTGGAAAGCAGGTAAGTATACTTTGCTTCGGTTTACTATACTTTAACTCCAAAACTCTCTAACTTAAATCAGCTCCTTGGCCGGGTCCCAGAACAGTTTATAAAAATCTACCACCTGATTGTTCTCTACCTTTACTCCCTCCTGCTCCAGCCTTTCCTGCATGGCATTAGGCTCATCAAAATGCTGGCTACCTGTTAGCATCCCGATACGGTTTACTACACGGTGTGCCGGTATTTTGGTAAAAGGATGCGAGGCAATCAATGCCCAGCCAACCATGCGCGCAGAGCCTTTAGACCCCAGGTAACTGGCAATGGCACCGTAAGACGTCACCCTGCCTTTAGGTATCAGCTTGACTACTTCATACACATCTTCGAAAAAATTTCGCTTCGTACTGTTTTCGCTCATAACGGGACTAATTTCGCTGTACTACTGTTAAAACACAGAAACTAACTGTTTGTCGTGCTAAAATACCTGTTTGCAGAGGATGTAGTGTACATGTTTTTCTTATACCTACCAAGTTAGTAATTTTAAACGTTTTACTATTTAGACTGTCTAAGTACGAACCATACGCTACTAGCCTTGTTAAGGCTTTAGCATTTAGAACTATACATAAAAACCCGGAAAAAACTCAGATGAGTAAACCTGTCAAATCCATACTAATTCTGGTAGCAGTTGTGGCTGTAGGCTACCTCCTTTATTCAAAAATATTTACTGGCGAAGAACAAGTGGCACAAGGCGTCGCAGGCCCAATGGCCCAGAAAGTGGCCGTAGATGTGTACGTGGTATCGCCAACAGCTTATCAGAACAAAATCGTATCGACAGGTACAGTATTACCAAACGAGGATGTGGAGTTACGCAGCGAGATAGCTGGCCGGGTAACCAATATTAACTTTGAGGAAGGCAGCCGTGTGCGCAAAGGGCAGTTGTTATTAACTGTAAATGCCGCTGAGATGCAGGCTCAGCTGCAGAAGCTGCAGTCTAACCAGAAGCTTTACCGCGATATGGAACAACGCCAGCGCACCCTGCTGGAGAAAGACTACATCAGCAGACAGGAGTATGACCAGGTAAGCAACCAACTGGCTACTGCCACAGCAGACATACAGGCACTAAGAGCCACCCTCGATAAAGCGTATGTTCGTGCGCCGTTTAACGGTGTGGTTGGCCTGCGCCAGGTAAGTGAAGGCAGCTATGTTACTGCCACTACTCCTATTGCACGCATTGTTGATGTTAGCCCTGTTAAGATAGAGTTCGCTATTCCGGGCCGTTACAGCCAGATGATAAAGGAAGGCGATAAAATAACATTTACAGCTGAGGGCAGCCCTGAGAATTATGAAGCCAAGATCTATGCGATTCAGCCTAACATTGACCCTACTACGCGAACCCTGCAGGTACGTGCCCTTTATGCAAACGCGAACGAGGAAGTAAGGCCGGGTGCTTTTGTGAGAATAAACATTGGCCTTAAAGAAGTAGAGGAAGCTATACTTGTACCAACAGAGTCCATCATACCTGAGGCAGCTGGGCACAAGCTGTTCCTGGTAAAAGGTGGCAAAGCAGTACCGCAAATGGTTAAAATCGGGCAACGTTCCGAAACCCTTATCCAGATTCTGGAGGGTGTGCAACCCGGCGATACCATTATTCAGTCTGGCGTGCTGCAGGCGCGTCCAGGTTCTGACCTGACCATCCGACGTGTAAAATCGTCAGGAGAATAGTTATTGGATGTAACGATGCCAGAGGCTCTTTTGGCTTATTAACCCATCCGCAGTTTATTTTTGATCTAGAAAAAGTATGGCAAGCTTATCATCCATAAGTATAAAACGACCGGTGCTGGCAATTGTGATGAGTATCACGATTGTCGTGTTCGGTATCATTGGCATCTCCATGCTGGGTGTGCGCGAATACCCAAGCGTAGACCCGCCTATCGTAAACGTATCCACGAGCTATACAGGTGCTAACTCCGAAACTATTGAGTCGGAGATCACAGAGCCGCTCGAGGAATCTATCAACGGTATTGCGGGTATCCGTACGCTTACCTCCTCCAGCCGCGAGGGAAGTAGCAACATTACCGTAGAGTTTAACCTGGGCGTAGACATGGAGGCGGCAGCAAACGATGTACGTGACCGTGTGGCCCGTGCCCAGCGCAGGCTCCCTGACAACGCAGACCCTCCTACTGTTTCCAAAGCCGACGCAGACTCGAACCCGATCATATTTGTGGGTATTAAGAGTGCCACCCGTAATTTGCTGGATATTTCTGCTATTGCCCAGAACGTATTTAAAGAGCGTTTACAAACCATACCGGGCGTGAGTTCTGTGGATATATGGGGCGAGAAACGCTACGCCATGCGCCTGTGGCTTGACCCTGATAAACTGGCTGCCCTGCAGGTTACCCCTATCGAGGTGCAGAATGCATTGGTCCGCCAAAACCTGGAGCTGCCATCCGGTAGAATTGAAGGTGCCACTACAGAGCTTTCGGTTCGTACCATGGGCCGTATCTCTACTCCTGAAGAATTTAACCAGCTAATTGTTCGCGAAGATGCAGACCGCCTTATCCGCTTCAGCGATATCGGCCATGCTGAGCTTGCCCCAGAAAACGAGAAATCCATACTTCGCCGCGATGGTATACCAATGGTGGGTGTGGTGCTTATACCGCAGCCGGGCTCTAACCAGGTAGAGATAGCAGATGAGTTTTATGTACGCCTGGAGCAGATCAAGAAAGACTTACCCGAAGACATTGAAGTAGTTATCGGTTTCGACAATACCAAGTATATCAAGGCCTCTATTTCCGAGGTAAAAGAAACCATCTTCGTAGCCTTCGGACTGGTGGTAATCATCATCTTCCTGTTCCTGAGAGACTGGCGTTCTACCGTTATACCTGTAGTTGCTATTCCGGTATCGTTGATTGGTGCGTTCTTTATCATGTACCTGATGGATTTTTCCATTAACGTACTAACATTGCTGGGTATCGTACTGGCTATTGGTCTGGTAGTGGATGATGCCATTGTAATGCTGGAAAACATCTACTCCAGGATAGAGAATGGGCAGGAACCGATGAAGGCTGCCAAAAAAGGCTCAGAGGAAATATACTTTGCCATTATCTCTACTACAGTGGCTTTGGCTGCTGTATTTATGCCCGTTATTTTCCTGGAAGGTATAACCGGCCGACTGTTCCGTGAGTTTGGTTTGGTAGTGGCAGGCTCTGTTATCATATCATCCTTTGTCTCGCTTACGCTAACTCCGATGATGTGCTCGCGCATGCTAAAGCACCGCGAAAGGCCAAACTGGTTCTACCGGAAAACAGAGCCATTCTTCACCGGTTTAACAGATGGCTATAGAAGCAGCCTTGAAAGCTTTATGCGTGTTCGCTGGGTTGCCTTTATCATCGTTGTTGTATCGGCTGGCGCTATTTTCATGTTCATGAAAACACTGCCATCCGAACTTTCGCCGGATGAAGACAGAAGCGGGCTGCGTGTAAGTGTTACTGGTCCTGAGGGTGCGTCGTATGAGTTTATGGATGAATACATGAGTGAGTTAACTCAACTTGTGAACGATTCCATTAAAGGCATTGACAATATGGTAGCCATGACCTCTCCGGGCTTTGGTGGTGGTGGTTCTAACTCCGGCTTCTTACGTGTAAGATTAGTTGACCCGGAAAAACGCAGCCAGACACAGCAAGAGATCGTGGACGAGATCGGAAGGTTATCTAACCAGCTAACCGGTGCCCGTGCTTTTGGCTCAGGAGACAAAGGCCTTGGCGGCGGACGCGGATCGGGACAACCGGTACAGTTCGTGGTACAGTCGCCGGATGGCTCTAAACTGCGTGACATTATTCCGCAGATAATGGATGAAGCACGACAGGACCCAACTTTTGGCTTTGTAGATGTTAACCTGAAGTTTAATAAACCTGAACTGCGCGTTGACATCAACCGTGAAAAGGCACAGGCCATGGGTGTGAGCGTACGCGATGTGGCGCAAACACTACAGGCAGGGCTTAGCGGTCAACGTTTTGGTTACTTTATAAAAGACGGAAAGCAGTACCAGGTATTAGGCCAGGTAGCCCGCGAAAACCGTTCTGCACCGATTGACCTGCGCAGCCTTTATGTAAAAAACAACCAGGGCAAGTTAATACAATTGGATAACCTGATAGAGCTGAGCGAAGAAAGTGCCTCACCGCAACTTTACCGTTTTAACCGTTTCGCTTCTGCTACCTTCAGTGCCTCGCTTGCAAAAGGAAAAACCATCAGCGATGGTATCACTGCAATGGAGACCATCGCCGATAAAGTACTCGACGAAACTTACCAGACATCCCTGGCAGGCCAGTCACGTGACTTCTCAGAAAGCTCCAGCAGTTTGCTATTTGCGTTTATACTTGCCCTTGGCCTGATCTACCTGGCGCTCTCGGCGCAGTTCGAGAGTTTCAGAGATCCGGTTATTATCATGTTTACAGTACCGCTTGCCCTGGCAGGAGCCTTACTAAGCATCTGGTATTTTGGCGAAACGCTTAACATCTTCAGCCAGATCGGTATGATCATGCTGGTGGGCCTTGTGACCAAGAATGGTATCCTGCTTGTGGAGTTTGCCAACCAGCGCAAAGAAGCAGGCCTTAGCAAGCTGGAGGCAGCCACTGATGCAGCCGTACAGCGTTTCCGCCCTATCCTGATGACATCCATGTCAACTATACTTGGTACCTTGCCTATTGCTTTGGCTTTAGGTGCTGGTGCAGAAAGCCGGGTGTCGATGGGTATTGCCGTAGTAGGAGGCCTTATTTTTTCAACTGGTTTAACGCTTTATGTAATTCCGGCTGTTTATTCATACTTCTCATCTGCAGAGGCCAACGTAGCACGCATGCAGGACAATGACGAAGAGGAAGCACCAAAAGTAAAGCAGCAGCCAGAGCCTGCCTTTAGCAAATAAAGTATAAAGAAACTTTCCGTTTAAGAACCAATTTTGGACAAACGATTAATGTCTCCATTAAAAGTTGCAGCGCTACTGCTAACCATGGCAGCGCTGCTTTTGCCTGTAACCTCGTATAGCCAGGAGCAACTGTCGCTTCAGGAAGCTATCCGTATCGGACTGGAAAAGAACTATGATATCAGAATTGCCGACAGGCAGGACGATATTGCAGCCAATAACGTAACCCTCGGGAATGCCGGTTTTCTGCCGGCAGTTGATGGCCGGGCAACCCGTTTGTTCAGCGAGAATAACTCCCGGCAGGAATTCCAGGCCAGACCGCCGGTTGTGCGTTCCGGGGCCAGCTTTAACAACATAAACACCAGCGTAAACCTTAACTGGACCATTTTCGATGGCATGGGCATGTTCATTGAGTTAGACAGGCTGAGGGCACTGGAAAAATCAGGGAAGTTATTTACGAGACAAACTGTAGAAAACACTGTAGCTGATATCTCTGATGCATACTTTGAAGTGGTACGCCAGAGCCGCAGAATTCAGGCCTTGCAGGATGCCATAGCCATTTCGCAGCAACGCATAGACCTGGCACAGGCGCAATATGAGGTAGGCGTTAGCGCAAAGGTAGAGATACTTCGGGCACAGGTAGATTACAATGCAGACCGTTCGGACCTGCTCAGGCAGGAAGAGGCACTGCAAAATGCCAAAATAGACTTGAACCAGTTGCTGGGCCGTGCACCGAACATAGCTTTTGTTCCGACAGACTCCATACAGGTAGACCACACGCTTAACTATAGCCAGGTTGATAATGGTTTACTCGCTGCCAATCCGTTGTTACAGCGCCTGCAGCTGAACCGCGATATTGCCAGCCTGGATGTTAAAGCTGTAAGAGCGAGTCGGTTCCCTGTTGTAGGGGTTACAAGCGCGTATAACTTCTCACGTTCTGAGGCCGAGCCGCTAAATGAATTCCAGGCGCAGTTTAACAGAAACTATGGCTACAACTATGGCTTAACCCTAAGCCTCCCTATTTTTAATGGCTTTAATATTAATCGTCAGGCACAGAATGCCCGAATTTCATTAGAAACAAGCAACCTGGAATTGCAAAGAGAACAGAACCGCCTGCAGTCTGAAGTAGCCAGAGCCTATAGCCAGTACGCCAACCGGTTAAGACTACTCGAACTGGAAGAGTCTAACGTGAAACTGGCCCAGGAGAATGCGAACATTGCCTTAGAACGTTATAGGTTGGGTTTGCTTACGGCTATTGAGTTGCGCGAGGCGCAACGAAACCAGCTTATAGCAGAAAATCGCCTGATAGACATAAAGTATGAAGCTAAAACCGCTGAGACAGAGTTGAAACGCCTGAGCAGCACGTTGCTTCAGGAAAGCCAGCTGTAATTGCATCACATTTAGCCCTATATCTAATATAAGTATAAAAGTATAGCCATGGCTATACTTTTATCGTTTATGGCAGTAAATTAAGCGCATAAACATTACATTATGGAGACAGAGCTCTTCCAGAAATTAGCTATTTCTCTTGGCTTGGGTTTACTCGTGGGACTACAGCGGCAGCACGAAAAGTCTGAACTAGCCGGCATTCGCACATTTCCGCTTATCACACTTTTTGGTTCCGTTGCAGCTTTGCTTTCGCAGGAATTTGGCGGATGGGTTATTGCGGCCGGCTTACTTAGCCTGACCTTGCTTGTCGCCATTGCAAACATTCTAAAGAGAAAAAACCCCCATTTTGATCCGGGCTTAACTACTGAGGCAGCCGCCCTCCTGATGTATGTGGTAGGCGCTTACATTATGCTGGGCAGTGGTGCTGTTGCCATTGCCATAGGAGCCACCACCGCCGTTCTCCTGCACCTGAAAGAAACATTGCACCGCATTGTAGAACGCATCGGCGAAAAAGACTTGAAAGCGATCATGCAATTTGTGGTTATACTTTTGGTTATACTACCGGTATTGCCCGACGAAACTTACGGTCCTTATGAAGTTTTGAATCCGCATAATATCTGGCTGATGGTCGTGCTGATTGTAGGGATAAGCCTGCTGGGATA
This sequence comes from Pontibacter aydingkolensis, assembly GCF_019443125.1. Lineage (GTDB taxonomy): Bacteria > Bacteroidota > Bacteroidia > Cytophagales > Hymenobacteraceae > Pontibacter > Pontibacter aydingkolensis. The sequence goes on from NZ_JAHYXK010000003.1 coordinate 20,167, forward strand.
CTTTGCCTATAAGATATTCGGAGGCAGGGCGGGCATTATTCTCGGGGGCATTCTTGGCGGGCTGATATCGAGCACAGCAACCACAGTTAGTTATGCGCGCCGCAGCAAAGGTGCCGACACCAGCGTTAGCCTGGCGGCCATTGTTATTTTTATTGCCAGTATTGTTTCTGTGGTCCGTATTATTACTGAGGTAGCCGTTGTGGCTCCAGCGGCTTTAACTGTTGTTTTACCGCCGCTTGCTGCCCTGTTAATACTGATGCTACTGATAGGCGGCATTACGTATATGTTCAGCAACAAAGAACATGATATTATGCCCGCGCAGGGCAATCCTGCCCAGTTTAAAACTGCGCTTGTTTTTGGACTTATCTATGCCATTGTTATACTTGCCACTGCTTTTGCTAAAGACCAACTAGGCAATAAAGGGCTATTTATTGTAGCCATTATCTCCGGCCTTACCGATGTAGATGCCATAACATTATCCACTGCACGCCTCATGAACATCGGAAACCTGGAGGAGCAAAGCGGATGGAAGGTTATACTGGTAGCAGCTTTATCGAACTTAGTATTTAAAGGCGCACTGGTTGGCTTTTTGGGGAACAAAAAGGTATTTGTAAGGGTAGCGCTTTTGTTTGGAATCGTGCTGGCTGGGGGGCTTATAGTGCTTTGGATGTGGCCTGCTGGGTTTAGCATATCATCTTTTAAGTAGGTTAGGTAGCAAACAGATAAACCAATTGTTTTATAGCCTGAAGAGTATACGCTTCGTAATACTAAACTCTTCTCCTTCTACCCGCACCAAATAAAGCCCTGCACTCATTTCTTTTAATTGTAGATCCACAAGATTTTCGCCTACTTCAACCCCTTTTTCTACGTAGATTTTCCTGCCCCTGCACATCGAGAACCTGAACTGATATGGTCCCCCATGCCATAGTGTTTACTTTAACAGTTAGATTTCCTCTGGAGGAGTTCAGGTAAATAACAACTTTATCAGTTGGGTTAACCACTCCATTAGCTGCAACTATTTTGCTGTATATAAAAGATCCGTCCAAATCAACTTGCTTTAGTCTATAGTAATAAATACCGCTGCTCAAGATAACGTCTTTGTGCATATACTTCTGCAGGTTGTTACTATTGCCTTTCCCATCTACTTTTCCAATTGCTGCGTAACTTTGTCCGTCGGTACTTCTTTCTATTATAAAATAGGCATTGTTTACTTCTGAGGCTGTCTCCCAGGTTAATAATACATTACCGTTATTCAGACTATTGGCACTGAAACGAAGCAACTCTACGGGCAGCGGCTCTACATCAGATTCAGATACTACTGGGACATAATAAGATGCGTTCTCAGAATTGGTACTACTTGTGGTACTGCGAGCTGTATAAGTAAATGTTGATGTTCCTTTAAACTCTGTAACTGGAGCAAACCATAGATTTTCGGCTTCTGCCACTGTCAGTTCCTGGTAACCTCCAGGTAGTTCTGTGATTGCTGTTTGTAAACCGGTTGCTGAGCTTATAGTATAAAGCACACCTTCTGCAGAGGGCGGAATGCTGGTAAGCCTATAACTTCCAATCGCTGTGCCTGTTGCCTTTAAGCTGTTGATTTGTACCTCGCCACCTGAGTTCAGCATCCATTGCGACATAACAGTAGCAGGAGTAGGAGTAGAAGGAGCATATAAGCTACCTACAGGTATAGAATAGGTGGAAGGATTAGAGACAGCCCCATCACTGTCTGTAGCTCTAAAGGTAAAAGTATAAATACCTGACTTTAGGACTCGTAATAACAGCAAATCTATAGAGGTTGGCGGCTCATAATACAGATTGGAGGCTTCATCAGCAGTAAGCGTACCACCAGCGGCAAGAGCACTTCCCCCACTGCTCCCAATGTATAACTTCCCTTCGCCTGGCACGCTAGTCAGAGAGAATAAAGGAATTGGCCCCTCAGCATCATAAGCGATTGGCGCAATTATAGCTTGTCGCCCTATAGTCGTTATGGTGTTTGCCACAACATTGCTTGCAACAGGAGTATGGTTATTTAGTTGTGGATAAGCTGGAAGGCAGGATAAGGCTGTAACGAAAAAAGGTACAACAAAATAGGTAATACTCTTTTTGAATGAAATAGAAAAGTATTGTAAAGTAAATGCTCCCCTCAAGAACTGAGGAACATTTTTGTAAATTTGCTTCATTTGTAGTATAGGTAATAGTGTCTCAAATACTTATACAGCAAAGCGATACCGCCTTGCTGTACGCACCTTCGCATAGCATACAGGAAAACTGCTTTAACACAGTCAATCAAAAACAGAAAAATTAACAGCTACTTCAGAACAGATGCAGCATATTTATTAGTAATAGAAGTACTTATTTCACTCTGATTTAAAATATTCCTTTTTACTATAGTTTCAGTTCAAAAATATAGTTAGCATTTTTCAGATGCACAAATATTAGTACTATTAATCCTATTAAAATTTAAAAACCTAAATAAGATCTGCAGTTAAAGGGTTCAGCCACAATTTCATAGTTCAGGCAATAAGAGGATTATAAAATGAAGAGAAGATTTTATCTTTTTTGACTCTTGAATTTACCGATTATTAATTATTTCGAAGAAAATTTAACCTTTCACTGTTTTAGTACAGGTATAGCAACGACATAATTATGCCATGAAAATAAAATGATCAGAAGAGACTCTGGTTTTAACCTCCAAGTTATGGTTACTTGAATTTTTGAAGCTTGTTATTTAACGGCTGGATGCTGCATGAAACCCATGGAGATTTTTACTTACGACTAATTCGGATAAAGCCATTATCGTATACTTTCTTCCCAGTCTCTTTGTCCACATTGTACCAGATATCAGCCACAAAATCCGGTGTGATATAGGTTGTGGCAAACTGCTGGGTTCCGTCAATGGTTTTGTAGTCTGTTACCATTTCGCAGCCATCCTCCAATGCTTTGTAATAGGCCTCGTCGTCGTCAAACTCATCCAAGTACTGGTTGTAAACCTGGTGGTATTTAGCAGTTACGGCTTCATAAATACGCTGCAACTGCGACGTTTCGAACTCCATAAAGCCCTCCTCGTCTTTCGTCCACCAGCCTGTAGTTCCATTGCCTATACTTTTATACTTACCTGATGTGCTATACTTTGACGATTGCCATGGTATACTTGCAGCCTTCCCTTAAGTTGAGCCTGGTTATTCTACGTTCAGTATTTTATGGGTTTGCACTGAAACGCGCCATTCCGGGTTATCCAGGGCGTAGTTGATTGCCATTTGCGTTGCTTCCTGCAGCCTTGTTCCATCCTCAGGCTGAAGCCACAGCAAGGGCAGTGGATTGTTTTGTACTTCGTTGTATCGCTGCCGCTGTGCGAAAGCCTGGTAGTTTTTGGGATGGTAATCAGGCAGCACAAGTTTTAGCTCGTCAAAATACTCCAGTGTAAGCTCTTCTTGTGGCAGTTTAGGGCTGCACACGATCCAGTCCGGAGCTAGTAATTTGCCATGCGTTTCGCTCCAGCAGGCTTCCTGCAAAGGCACGGTGCCGTTTGTTTCGATAGCGATAAAGAAGCCTGCCTGGTGCAGTGCCTCTACTAAAGCGGCATCCAGGTGCAGTAATGGTTCGCCGCCGGTTACAACGCAGAAGTTAATATCGCCGCCTTTGCTGCGCATTTCCTTAGCAAGTTCTGAGGCTGTGTAGGCTTTGCTTCCTTCTTTGGTAAAATCGGTGTCGCACCACATCGGGCAGCTTGCTCCTGTGCGTGCAGCATCCCGCTCTCGGGTATCTGCGTAGCCAGACCACAAATTGCAGCCCACCATACGCACAAACACAGCCGGACGTCCCGCAAACAAGCCCTCGCCCTGCAGCGTTTTCCAAACCGACTTTACTCTATACTTTGTCTCTTTTACGATCTTAACATCCATGGTGCCAACTCTCTTTTAACCTAACCAGCCATTTGCTTTTGCCTCTTCGTAGCCTTTTGCCCGAAGTATAGATGCTGGGTTATCCAGCTTTCCGTATCCCCATTCATTGTAAGTTGTCCGGTCGCCGTTGTAATCGGTATGTGACATATCGCGCACAATATCCAGCACCTGCAGGTCATGGGCCAGTTTCCAGGCTTCTGCCTTACTCCTATACATAAGCGGAGTATGTATACGCACATCTTTATCCAGCGCCAGCGACATAGTGGTTTGCAGGGAGTCTATAAACACGCGGCGACAATCAGGGTAACCAGAGTAATCTGCCTGGCACATGCCTCCAACTATATCAGTAATGTTGCGGGTAAAGGCGTGGCTGATGGCAATGGTGAGGAACACAGCGTTTCTGCCTGGCACAAAAGAAGCAGGAAGATCCTCGTTCAATTCATGCGGTGCCGACATGTCTTTATCATGCTCGGTAAGGGCTGACCCCTGCAACATGCCGCTGATATCTATCACATTAAAGGGCACCTGTGCTTTCCCAGCAATAAGGCGCGCCTGCTCTAACTCTATTTCGTGCTTTTGGCCATACCTAAAGCCAAGCGCCTCTACATGCTTAAACTGCTCTTTCGCCCAAAACAAACATGTGGTAGAATCCTGACCTCCCGAAAAAAGTACGAGTGCTTTATCTGTCGTTAATGACATATTGGTATTGATAATCTTTATATCGTTGTGCTAAAGAGTGAATGCCTCCGCAACACGTTTCTCATTTATCTCTGCCTGCAATTCGGCTATACTTACCTCGTGCGTTGCATAACAACTTTCAGTTTCCTGAAGCTTTACATGGATGGAGTTTACCTGCTGTTGCAAAAGTAAGTCTAATGCGTTCTCGGCTAGGTAGCTTATCACATACCGGCAAATGTTCTCCGAGGTGGTATCGTAAGGCAACGTATAATGCTTGGACTTAAGCAGCTCCATTGCTTTGAGCAATTCGGTATCTGTTTCAGCCACCAGCACGGCATGATCCCAGGCTTTTACCAGCGGAGCCAGCACTTTTTTGATATCCTTGAAATCCAGCAGCATGCCGTTTTCACCTGTCGGTCCGCTAAGCTCAACCCACAACTGGTACGAGTGCCCGTGCAGGTTCTGGCATCCGTCTGTATGCCACGGAAGCCTGTGCGCTCCCTCCCATCTAAATCTTTTGGCTACTTTCATCACTACTTTACTATTGGCACAACACAAATCCTGAATTATAAATTTCTTATGAGGGCTGATGTTCTTACTTTATACTTGGCTGTTAACCGATATAAAGCGGGTGCTTAATTTTCTGCAAAGGTATTTCATTTAAAATTAATAGCGCCTTTTACCTTGCAAGTTTGTCATTATTTGCCCGTGTTTTTAAATCTTTCCTGCCTTGGGCTTAGATATTTATACAAATAGCACCAATTATGTAATACCTTTGTTGCACAAAAAAATCATGACAAGTAAAAGTGATGAACAGTACAGAAAAGGTAGATATTAAAGAACAACTTAAAGACTCTTACAAAAAAGCATTAGAGCACACAAGCAGCGCGCTTGACTACATGGCTGAATATGGAATTAAGCCAGATGGTAAGTTCGGACTGTTTTTTTCTCCGGACACCCGCCAGCAGGAAATCCACATTATGCCTTACAAGCATAAGGCGAAGCAGGTAGTAGTATATGAAACAGAACCAGGTGAGTTCTCGGCACTTTGCCCTTTTTCAGGTTTGCCTGATTTTGGAACGCTGCGCGTAGAGTATGTACCAGGCTCTGATATACTTGAGCTGAAAAGCCTGAAATACTACCTTCTTTCGTGGAGAAACATAGGCTCGGCACAGGAAGACATTACAGCGTATGTTTTTGAAGACCTGAGCAGAATACTGACTGACGCTGATTACATAAAAGTAACTACTGTATACAATGTACGAGGTGGTATTAATACTACCTGCGAGATAGACAGCAGAATGCAGTAATTATAAGCTAAAAAGGAACAGCCCACTTCATTACAGACATGAAGTGGGCTGTTCCTTTTTAAAGTATACCCTATACAACTGGTAGTAGATAGCAGGCTTTTAATGACCTGGCAGTTTTACCGCATCAACAGCTTTACTACCTGCACGCCTGAGGCAGTAGTTACCCTACCCATATACATACTCTTACGCCCTATACTTCTATCTATTGTGAAAGACAACTCACGGTTAGCTTCAGCATTGCCGGAATAAAGCTTTCTTACAACACGCCCTGACAGGTCCACAATTTCAATAGTCACAAAACTGCTTTCCTTAAGTAGGACAATAAGCTGAGAAGTTTCCGTGACCGGGTTTGGAAAAACGACAATGTCTGTGGTACTTACTAATTTGACTTCGGCCAAATAATCAGCTATTGCTTTATTGGTTCCTGTTGCTGACAAACTAGTTGTTGTATTTGTAGCCGTACCCTGGCCTCCCGCACGAGATGGCGGGCCCGGGGATGCAGGCGGACCAGGACTTGTTGGCGGCCCTGGGGATGTTGGAGCACCCGGCTCAGTTGGCTTATTCTCTTTGCCTCCGTTACTATTCTGCATTAGTACGTTTACAGTTACCTTACTTACACTTGAACAGCCCAGTGCATCGGTTACAGTAACTGTATAGGTAGTAGTATCAGTTGGGCAAACATTTATACTTTGTGACGTCTCTCCGGTACTCCAGCTAAAAGTATAAGGCAAGCTTCCGGCAGTGGCGTTAGCAGTTAATGTAACACAACTCTGCTGCCCGCGGCCCCCTACAACATCCTGGTCCGGACCTGCATTGGCTATTGGGGTTTCGTTAATTGTTATCTGGCTGGATGCGGTGTTGCTGCAGCCGTTACTGTTAGTATAAGTATAGTATAATGTATGGGAGCCAACCCCAACCTGACCAGGATCGAATACTCCATTCTCTACTCCTGCTCCAGAGTATACTCCCCCTGCCGGATAACCGCCGGAAAGGGTTATAGCACCGGCATTAACACAAAGTGCGGCTGGTAAGCTTAGAGTTACATCCGGCAGAGGATTTGCCTCCAGCGTAACACTAACCGGTTCGCTAAGGCACCCTATCGCATCCTTTACAATAGCAGTGTAATTTCCTGCAGACAGGTTTCTAAAATCAGGGGTACTTTGAAAGGTTACGCCATTATCTAGTGAATAGGAATAGGGCATAATACCCTCTGTGGCACTAAGTACAACCTTGCCATTACTGCTACCCATACAAGGTTTGGCAGTAGTGCTGTAAGTTACCAAAACCCTGCATGGCTCTACAGTTATACCAATACTTACCTGCGTAGAAACAGGTGGCTGCTGATTATCAGTGGCTACAAACTGTACACTATAATAGCCTGCTGTACCCTTACCCGGAGTCCAGGTAAAGGTGCCTTTAGCCGGATTGCCCTGTGCTGTCTGAATAAACGAAGCACCATTTGTTAGCGCAGCACCATAAGCAGTTAATGTTACATGTTGCCCTACAGTATCCGAAGCTTCTACTTCAAAAGATAAAGTTTGCCCTTCTCTTATGGTTTTATCCTGAACGGGCACGAACACCGGAGCATCACTGCCGTCAGAGGAGCTGACACTGATGATAAATTCACGGTCAACGTAAGCTCCTGTATAACTACCTCCAATCTTTTCGTGCAGTCTGATGTTTACCAGCCATTTTCCCTCCAAAGGGTTTTGCCACTTAACGGTCCCATCTTTTTCTACCTGGAAACCTGTAGCCAGCATGGCATCATACGCTGTTGTAGATAAGCCGTAGGGCAGTTGTAGCGTATATTCCTGCTCATGCCCGTCCGGGTCGCCGCCATTTATACTATGGTTTATTGCCTGCCCTGTTTTAAAACTAAAAATTGGATAATCAGAGAAGTGAGGCGATGAACTGGGTAAATTCGGGTTATAGTTGACTGAGGCAAAAAGCCCGTTTGAATTATTATCGAAGTTTGAACCAACGCCTCTGCAACATGTTTTCCAGGAAACCTCATAAGTCCCTGGCTGAGACCACGTAACTGTTTGCTTTTGCACATGCTCTACAGTTCTACCATCAGGCAACAGCGTTTGCGACACCGTAACGGGTGCGCCGCTTAATGCCGGAAAGCCCTGGTATCGGGGAAGTATAGATCCCACTTCTTTCACATCCCAGTATCCTTTAATAAGAAACTCATACTTGCCCCCTCCAAGGTATTTATAGGACATGTGCCCTCCCTTAAAATGAGAAGCGAATCCCATATTAGTTGCTAACCCTAAAAGCAGTAAAACAAGTAAAGCCCGTGATTGAAAAACTTTCAAAAGTATACTCAATAAAGCAGTCTGCGGCTTACCACCTTTAGCTACATTATCAGAAAAGATGCAGGGTAGATTTCTCTTCATATGAATATATTATTTTACAAATTCTTAAGCAGTATAAAATAAATTCAATCATAAAGCAATACACCTGATATTGTACTTTTACATAAACATAGCGATTGTTAAATATCTGCAAAAAATAGTTTGCAAATAACAACTAAACCTCCTCTGGTTTAAATATTTATTGAACTTTAACAACAAACCAATCACTACAACACTTTAACATCAATTCAATAAAGCACCTAAATACTATCCCAGCCAATTGCACCACCCTGCCCACAAACCCCTGTTTATAGCCACAAACTCATTACCTGTTAAAAAAACAGTATAATACACTATTACTCTTAGCACGAAAGAGGCAGCAACTCAACATTCACACAGCACAGGCAGCGCCTTTACAAAATATAACTATTCCAAATGCAATCAAACTTAAAAAAGAAAGACTATCACTATATCATGAATCTTAACACAGCCTGTTTATTAATCTGTTTTTACACTATATATTAGTCATAAGCTATGTTTTATCTAATCACAAAGGGTATTTAGGGGGAGTTAAATACCCAAAATAATTTTATTTAACAACCATGCAACTTTAAGAAATGTAAAAGAAACTTTACTAAAGAAGATGAACATACTTTCTACCTGCCTCATTAAAGGCTTTCTGTTGGGTTGCATATTTATTGGCAATCCTGAGACAACTGTGGTAGCTGCTTCCCCTGGCAAAATATCAGGCAACACCACCCCATTACAGGCGCTGGCAGTTACCGACACCGGCCTACCTCAGGCATGTGCAGACAACCTGATTACGACAATTCTGATTTCAGAAGCCCCTACTATTATACTGGACAGCAAAATAGGAACGTTCAGTGCAGAGGCAGGCACCCAACAGCAGCCACCTTATCCTGATTACTATTATGTTGATGGTTTCAATTTCCCTCCAGGGCAGGTAGTCCAGATTGTCTTAAGCGACCCATCTGGTGCTTTCTTACTCTCTACCACTGGCAACGCAGATGACTTCAGCACCACTATAGAAGTCAAAGCTGGCATTGATAAAAGAATCGAAGAGATGATAATTGTGAAGTATGAGCCCAAAGAGCCCGGCAACCATGTTGCCACAATACTTCATGCAAGTGATGGCGCAGAATCCAAGACTCTCACCCTAGAAGGAAATGCCACTAGCCCAATGCCAGTAGAACTCATTTCTTTTAAAGCAGTTACTCAAACCAAGTATGCCGTTCTGAACTGGGCTACAGCCTCTGAGCAAAACAACTCGCATTTTGAAATTGAGCTATCCAGAGCTGAGGCAAATGACTTTAGAAGTATAGGCCGGGTAACCAGCAAAAACATCAACAGCAATATACTTACAAACTACAGTTATCAGCACTTATTAACCGGTAAGGCAGAGACATTATACTTTCGCCTGAAGCAGGTTGATATAGATGGCACTTATACTTATAGCAAAATTGTAGCTTTGGAAGCACCTGCTACGGGCACGTCAGAGATCTTATTAGCCCCAAACCCCATAGAACCATCTACCCGCCTAACTATTTTTACAACTGAACATGGTTTAGTTAAGATCAGGGTATTTAATATGAGTGGCAAGGAAGTTTACATCCAAAACCTTCTCATATACGCAGGAGAAAATAGTATAAGCCTGGAAATGTATAATAAGATTTCTCCGGGCATATACATGCTAACCACGGAGTTTAATAACGTAGTTAGCCGGCTAAAGCTTATAAAAGATTAGCTACGCTACATTCAAGGTCTACTAAGCATCAGGCATACGTTGGTGGGAAAGCGTTAAATACAGCTTAATTGTTGGCTCGCATCTTCAGATCATCCATAATATAGGCCAGTTCGGAATCAGTAAAGGGCTTCTCAAGATAACATCTACATTGAACACTCTAAAGGGAAAGAACTTGAAATAGGCGTGTCAAAGTAATTGTTGGTACGGGCTAAAGATTACTTTATAGTCAGCATACTTACTGCAAACAGGATATCAGATTTACGCAACATAAAACGCCACCATATTGAACTGGGAAACAAAAAGCGAAGAAGACCAATGCCGGGTTCCTGCTCACCTCCAACTAGACAATCGTATAATTGCTGGAAAAGAACAGCTACAATCTTAATATGAATGATGGGAAATACAACAAGTGTATTAAGGTTTTCTTGATGCAATTTTACAGAGAATACTTAAAGAAAGTGGATCGGGTATGGGTAGTTGAATGGCGTGGTAAATATGCGCAGTATCAAGAAGTGGATAACTACTCTCTTGCTGGTAACCACTCAGACAGGCGCTCATTGGTCTTTGGAAGCTTACAAAAAATTATCTGTGCAACTTCTTGACTAACACTGTGGTTCCAACATCAGATATTTTTGTCTTAGATGTTTTAGATGATGAACAAAACCTGCTAATTTGTCTAATCTCAAAAGAAGATATACACCAAGTGCATGAACACGCTACACGGTTGAAGAGAGTTATTGCTGACATCGTTCCTGAACTCTAAATAGAACAGAAGTTTCTATTTACTTCAATGTATCATATACATAGCCAAATAGTTATACAAAACACATCAACATTGTTAGAACTATATTTATTGATCATACTTCTTCCCATCTTGCTATTTCATAGCAGTTAGCATTAGATATTCGGTGCTCTTTAAATGTCTGCGTTAAGCCATCTAAATCTTTCCAGTTTACCATTTGCAGTACATTCTCAACAGATGAAAACAGTAATTCCACGAGATTATCATCCATAGCGAAAATGACTCAGAAAATTCTCTGATCAATTTTTAATATAAAGAGTATACAGTTCTCAGGCAAAGTAATATTGGTTAGCTTTGTAGCGTATTATTGACTTTGAAAAGCATCTTATGCTGGATTTATATAAACTTTTAGTTCACCTTCCTGATGCCGTTGTTCTGCTTTCCCCAGACCTCAAAGTACTGGAAGCCACGGACGAGTACCTTCGGGTAACGCTTCGCAGCAGAGAGCAACTAATTGGCAAAGATTTTCTCAAAGAGTTCCCAGACAATCCGAAGGAGCCAGAATCCAAAAACGAGCAACTGCTTCGAAAATCCTTGGAAACTGCTCTGCGCACCAAGAAGCCAGACAACCTGGATGTGCTGCGCTACGACATTCCCAGGTCAGATGGCAGCTTTGATGTGCGGTATTGGGAAGCCGTACACACCCCCGTACTGGATGAAGCTGGCAACGTGAGCTTCATCATACAGAAAACATCGGACATAACGGAGCGAGAGCTGAACAAACATGCGCTTGCCGTGCAGGAGAGCAAGTTCAGGTTTATGGCGGATGCCATGCCTCAACTTATTTACATGACAGACGAGAACGGCACGATTACTTATTACAATAAGCGCTGGTTTGACTACACGGGGAACAGCGCTTCTGACTTGCAGTGGGAAAAGTCCATTCATCCTGATGATCTGGAAGTATTGAAAAGCAAGTGGAAAGAGGCACAGCGCTCTGTTACACCGCTTCAAGCCGAAGTACGCATGAAGGATGCTGAAGGCAGGTATCGCTGGCACTTAACAAGAGCCGTTCCAATGCGTGGTGAAGATGGCAAAGTGATGATGTGGGTGGGCAGTTCCACAGACATTCATGAAACACGACTATTGGTACAAGAGCTACTTTCATCCAACGAGCAAATGGTAACCATGGCTGACCAACTTCAAGAAACGTATCAGAAAGCCGAGGCAGAGCGCAAGATAATGGAGCAACTAATTCAGAAAGCTCCTTTCTTCTGCTGCATCCTCAAAGGTGCAGCGCATCGCTTTGAGTTGGCTAACGAAAACTACCAGAAACTGATGCCTGCAAAGGATCTGATCGGCAAAACAGTAGTGGAGGCATTGCCTGAGGTAGTGGAGCAAGGCTTTATAGCAATACTGGACAAGGTGTATCAGACAGGTGAAGAGTTTGTTGCCGAAAATATGCCTGTGAAGCTTGACCGTTACAACACAGGCAAGCTGGAAGACGTGTACGTTACCTTCATCTATCAGGCAATGCGCAACGAGTATGGTGAGATTGTCGGCATTCTTGTCTTCGGGCATGACGTAACAGAGCAGGCGTTGCTCATAAACAAAGCCAAAGCTTTAGGAATCAGTTTAGCATAGGCGAAAATCATATAACATAAGAGTGTAGAGGGCATGGCAGGCAATGGATATAAGCCAGATTGATTTTCAGCAGCTTCGGGTAAAGCACATCTACTTTAAGACCAAGGTAAGGGCACTACTCTATGGAGTGGGATTTGACGAGCAGTTCTTCTCTGATAAATCTCCCTTAAGCGTATGGTTTGATACCACAGGGAAGCAACGGTATGCAGGCTCTCCCGAGATCATCCAACTGGCAAGGCTGCACCAAGAACTTATCTTTTCGGCACGTGCGCTCCACCGCCAGTACAGCAACGGTGAGATAGAGCAAGCGCATGAAGCATTCAAAAGTATCAACCAGCAGTCAGAGCGGTTCCTTTCTATTCTTGATCAGATGGAGCAACGTTTGACGCTAACATAAGCATACTGCTTCCGGTGTTGAAAAGAAAGTATTTTGTCAAAACATAGTACATTGAAAGGCAGGATTTTATTAAAAAAACTACACATTACCATTGGATATGATATCCTGATGGTGGATTGGACGGGCGATCAGACGAAGGAGAGCGTGATGGATGGCTGTGAGCGGATGTTATTCTACCTTAATACCTATAAAGTCAGCAAAGTGCTCAACGATAACACCCACGTAACCAGCATCTGGGATGATGCCTCGAAGTGGGTGGCGGTGGACTGGTTTCCCCGTATGCACCTGGCTGGCTGCAGGTTGTTTGCGTGGGTATACTCCCCAAACCTATACAGCAAGCTATCGACAGACAAAAGCCTCTCTTATGGCATAAAAGGAGTTATCGCAACCACGTTTGACAGCAAAGAAACAGCGATGGCTTGGCTTATTGCCATGACATAATGAAAGTGATAGCCTGTTGTGCATTTTGCATAAAAGGCATTACCTTTATGAGTTTTATAAATTTCTGTAACAGCATACCTTGTGATACTCTACGACAACAGCATCTTAAAATTAGATTACGATCCCGCCACTGACATATTGGAAGTAGCTTACCCTGACCTGCACGACTTTCTTCTGGTAGAAATCAAATACAGCATCGATCAGCTAATCGAGAATGTGAATAACTACGATGTAAAACGCCTGCTGCTTGATTCATCCCGTACTGTGATTGCGGTGAATGGGGAAAGGAGCAGGGAGATTACCTCATATTTGGCAGCCAGTCTTTGTAAAACAAGGCTGCAAAAGCTGGCAAGGCTTCAGTCGCCTGACTCAACCGTAGAAGTAACTGCGCAAAGTAACATCAAACACATAGAAACACATCTACATCTTCCGTTTGTGCTACGCAACTTTACAAGCCGAAAAGAAGCCTGTGGTTGGCTAACGACAAACTAACTTATCATACCACAATGCCCGTAATACATTTTAGTAAAAGGAGTTATAATATTTAAGAATGGATAAACCTCAAAAGATAGATGTGATGCATGGTTCGCTGTTTGTGCTACTCAAGCGTTTCGTAGAGTACCAGCATGATTACAGTACTTGGGTAAAGCTGCTGGGAGAAGCAGGCGTGCAACACAGCACTTATCAGATGCAGGAGATGTATCCAACCCAAGAGTTATTCGACATTATAGAGAGCGCATCCAAGCTAACGGGAATCTCGACGTATGAACTCATGGAGAAGTATGGTGAATTTATTGTGCCCGACCTGATGCTGGTATACACGAAATACGTAAAGCCCGAGTGGCGTACGTATGAGATGCTGTTGCACACCGAAGAAGCCATGCATGAAGCGGTAAGAAAAGAAGACAGCAGAACTACACCGCCAAAGCTGCTGATTACGAAAGTGGGCAGCAAACAGCTTATTATTGATTATTATTCGAAACGCAAGATGGCAGGTGTTGCGGTAGGTATCATTAAAGGGATCGCCCGATATTTTAACGAAAGCGATTTAGTGGAGATCACTCGTGTAACGCCTGCTGATCAGGAAAGAGTACAGATAAGAGTGAATTTTTTGCCTTAGCGAAAGCTTACTGTTGGCAGTTAAAGCCGACAATATGTAAGGTATGCAACTATGTGTAGTAAACCTTTGTTAGCTTAGTTGGTATATCATGCGCTTAAAAGCAGTTCTGCCTTAAACTCAAGACCTCCTAATGAAAAACAATAGTTTCGGAATGCCTATCATTCCAGATAATGAAGAAGAGAGGCTAGCGAAACTGCGCAGCCTTAACCTATTAGATACCTACGAAGAAAATGGCACTTTTAAGCATATCGCTGCTATTGCCTCCCGTATGTTCAACGTCCCAATTGCCCTTGTCAATCTAGTGGACAGAGATTTTGTTGTAACCAAAGCGCAGGCAGGCATGGATGGAATAACAAAAGTGGAAAGAGGCATCAGCCTGTGCTCACTATCCATTTTGCGGTCAGAAGTAACTGTTTTTGAAAATGCCAGAGAAGAGCCATGTTTGTTGGCAAACCCGATGGTAACTGGTGAGTTTGGATTACAGTTTTATGCCGCCGCACCGTTGACCACAAAAGATGGTTTTAATATTGGGGCTGTCTGCATCGTAGATAAAGCGTCACGTAAGTTCCCCGAATCAGACCAGAAGATGCTCGAGAGCCTTGCGGCAGTGGTGATGGAAGAGATAGAGAAATAAGAGTTAACTATCTTATTTTAAACAAGATGCCGTAGCAGTACTGTTAGGTTGTGGATTTCATTGCCTCCACCGAAAGCAGCCATGCTTTGGCATCTTCATCATCTTCAAATGTCCTGATCTCGAACTGATCATCTATTTTATGTATCAGTGATTCAATAGTCAGCGTGGCGTAAATGCTGGAAGGAACGACCTGCGCTATGTATCGCAGTCCTGCTTTTTTCATCTGTGGCGCCCACTCATTCTCTGCCCACTCGAGTGCCATATCCCAAGACCCAAGCACATGCTTGTTGCTGTTTAACAGCTTTGCGTAAGGCTTCTCAAGCATCATTTCAAGCATCTTGTAACCTCCCTCTTTCACTGTTTCCACAGACTGCACGCCAAACCACTGTGCATTGACATAGGCATTTTCCCCCACTCGCTCAGCAGTAAAGAACACATCTCCGAACACTTTCTTTAACTCTATCTTCTGTTCCATTCTCTACGATTCCTTACCTGCTAATTTTGCTTATCCTATTTTGGTTTAAGGAGTACTGGCGCAACCAGTCTTTAGCATCCGCTATATCGTCAAAGACCATTACTTCAAAGGCTTTCAGGCTCTCATAAAAGCTTGTTGCGGTTGAATCTGCAAAAGATTCGGGCTTGGTGATAATCGCAAAGTGCGCTATACCAGCATTGGCTGCCTGCGGACTCCACTGATTCACTACCCAATCAAGCGAGTGATCCCACCCACCGAGTACTTGACTTGTATCGTTTAGCACGCAGCAAAAACCTGACTTTTTCACTGCCTTGGTATAGGCAAGCGCACCTGTCATGATGTTATCCTTCGTGAGATACCCAATCCAGTTCGTATGCACCCACCTATTCTTAGTATCAACTTCTACTTCCAGGAAAACTCTACCGAAAGCGTTCTTTAATTCTTCTCTCATGATGTCAGTTCAGCAAACCTATTACTGAATTTATAGACAATTTGTTTAAGCAGATTGATTGCTTTTTAGAATTTTTATCTCCTCTTCGAGTTGGGTTATACGTTCTTTACTTTCCGAAATAGCGTTGCGTGCCGATAACCTCAGTTCCATTTCATCCATCACAATGCCAGCCAATTCCTGCAGCATCTCCATCTGCTCCCTGTTGATGTAGCGTTGGTTTTTGTCAATGATGCAGAGCGTTCCAAGGTTATAGCCATTGTGAGTGTGCAAGGGTGCGGCAGCATAGAAACGCAGCCCAAATTCTCCGCATACAAGAGGATTTGTAAGTGTACGGGGATCCTCAATAGCATTCTCAACCAAATACACTTCTTTAGAGAAGATCGCAGAGGCGCAGAGCCCAGGGACCCTGTCGATCTGTGTTACACCTTCTAAACCGCTTTTAGATTTGAACCAGATCCTGTCATGGTCTACCAGCGTGATCAGGGCGATGGGCATGTTGAACATCTTGGCTGCCAGAGCCGTAATGCGGTCAAAGCTGCCATCGGGTGGAGTGTCCAGTATCTGGTAGCGGTGCAAGGCACTTATTCTTTCTTCTTCAATTACCATGGTCTTCTGTATTAGTAAGCTTATATCCCAAGATCATTAACTACAGAAATCGGATAGCAGGGCAAATCAGCTAAGCGCAAGTTACGGCATTAAAGCCAAAGCAACTAATTACTACCATAAAGTCTTGAATATTAGGCTACAACAATAGCCTATCTTTAAGATCAAATAGCATCATATAGTCAACTATCCTGCATCAATTTAGGCTATATACGACAGATTACCCTATCACGATCCTGCAACCGACATATAAGAAGTAGCCAACCTCCAACTTGCCCGACTTTTAGCTTCAATAGATCAAATAAAGGATTGATAAGTTGACTAAGAACGTGACTAGCTACGATGTGAAATGTCTAGGCTTGGCTCACCCTGTATGATAGTGGATGTGGAAAGAAGTTGAGAGGAATGTATTGTTAACCCATAATTGAGATTTCATACAATATACTTTATTGCATGTATAACAACAGAAAGTAACGAAACTCAGTTAGATATTCAGATTAAAGCTCGCGATGCGCCTCGTATACCTTTACCTGCAGGGTGTTTAGGTAACTATTCAGGCACTTAACGGTTTCTTTCATTCCAGTTTCCCTGCCAGAAGCTGAAAACCGTTTGCCGGATTCACAGCCCTACCAGTTACCCACTTAGTACGCTTGCCGGCAACAATAACGCGAAAAAATGGATACAGGACCAAACTGGTAACCCTTAAGCTTTTAAGATAAAAGAGGAGTTTGAAGTTGATGCTCATAACTGTGACATTGAAGGTTAAACAAATGTAGCCTTGCAGTCACCCGCTGTCAAGATGCACATCGATTGTACACCTTATAAATCAATCAGTTACGTGATATCTGGTGAGTAAATTTATTGCTTTCACAAACTCACCAAATCACTCACCTAAACTTTGCAAAAAAGTGGCGAATTTGGTAAACTTATAAAAGCAAAAAGCCTGCAAATCAAGTATTTGCAGGCTTTTTTTGATTGTGGTATGGCTACCAGCAGAGAGTGAGGGATTCGAACCCCCGGACCTGTTACAGTCAACGGTTTTCAAGACCGCCGCGTTCGACCACTCCGCCAACTCTCTAATTATTTCGAGTACAAAAGTATGGCACCGCACTGGATTATCAAAGCTATACTCGAAAATTTTTCAGCAGTTAGGCGCTCACAAAGTATAAGTTTCTGATTTTGAAGCTGAAAATTTTATCTGATTAGGGCACTTGTACAAAAAGCAATAGCTTCGCATCGGTAGTTTTACACTTCTTACCTTTCTGGTTGCCGCTTAGCTCTTGCAATACCACTTGTATTCGGGCTTGTTTACCCTGCAAAGTATAGGTTAGCTCAGATTTAGTACGGATGCTGCCCGACATCTTATTTAGCTTTTTAATTATCGGCTCTAAGTTAAGGTACAGGCTTTCCTGCTGTATTTGGAAGTATAAACTGTTATCCCGCATCGAAACGATCAGTGGATTTTTACCCAGCTTTAGTTCCTGACGTCCATCACCATTACCAGAAAATAGAACCTCAGCCACATAATCGTACTCTGCTATAGTATAAACTTCACTTTTATCTTCGTAGGCATAGCCATTCATCGTAAAACTGAAGTAGCGTTCTACAGGAGCCTTACTTATGGTAGTATAATCCAGCCCCATCAACTCCAAAACCAGGTCACGGGTAACTGCGCGTCTCCCCCACTTACTGTCAGTATTAATGGCTGCAGTGTCTATGGCTGTACTTAAATCTACTGTAAACCAGTCTTCCAAACTATCAAAGTCATGATTTTCGGATAGGTAATCCACAATGGCGCTGATCTCTGCTTTTGCTTCCTGTTCTACAGGTCCGTGCTTTGGATTAACCTTACCAGCTTCCATAATGCCATTTTCCCGCAGCAGGTTTTGCAGGCGACTTACCTGGCTCCATTCCGAAACCACAAACATATTCACCGGACCAAAAGCAGCCAGCAGGGTAACTATGCTTAGTGTAACAGGTATAAATTTAATGTTTTCAGCACTACTGAAAAGAAAGTATAAAACTGCGATCAGTAACCAGACAGCAAGTGCCAGCACAACGTAACGTTCTTCTGTTATGCCATATTCTGATACTCTTCGCCAAATAGCCAGCGCCAAAAGAATGGTAAGAGGGAACAATGCCCTGTAAAACCATTTAGAGAATGTACGGATCCAGGTGTTACCAGCGAGGTTGCGAATGGGATGAATAAGCAGCAGCGATAAAATACCAACTATAGAAAATACCAGCACGAGCACAGATACCCAACCCTCAGGCCACTCCCACTGCACCACAATCTTCCCGAAGTAAGCGTAAAGTATAACAAGGTAAATAGTAACCAGCGTCAGCAGCACAAACTGCGTGAATACCTTCAGGCCTTTGGGGTAATCCTGCGCCTCCTCCAGCTCCTCTACATTTAGCGGCACGCCAGCCAGGAAAAACCAGGTATTGAATACACCTACCATAAATACCCATAGCTCCGGGTATATCTTTTCATCAACTTGAATGGCAAAAAGCTGATCTAAAGCAACTATAGCTACAACAAGACCAATATACAGCACTCCAGAGTAAAGCACTGAAGTAAGCACCCGCAGAAAAAGGGATTTGTTAAACTGCCAGAAAGCGTTCTCCTGCCGGCGGTTCAGGAACATAGCATAAGAAGCCATTAAGTGCAGGACAAATACAAGTGCCAGGTGGCGCAACATAGATTTAAAATCAGGTTCCTCAGGCAGCAGGAAAAAGTATAGTACCAGAAAAGACAAACCGCCCAGCCAGGTTAGCATCCTGCCCCGCTGCGCCAGTTTGTACCGCCGCACCAGCAGCTCCAGGGTAAAGAACAGGATTAACCCCACAGAGCTTATTAAAACCAACTTTATTAACCACTCTTTCGGCTCACTGCTTTCCAGTTCAATAAGTAGTATAACAATGGCAGTGCCTGTAATGGCAGAGAGCAACACCATCGGAAAACGAAAAAAGGTGTGCAGGGCGACTTGCCAGAGTTGCTGCAGCGAAATGTTCTTAAAAAGTGACATGTTTGTTTATAGCTTACTTCGTATTTTGCTGCCCTGAATGGCACAGCTCATTCCAAGATAAGTATAAATCGTGTAAAATAGCAGAAATGCTATGTTAAGGGAAATGGATTGCTATGATCTATACTTTAGCCGGAACATGAACCGCTTTTCCGCCTGCACGCACAAGACGTTTTGTAACTGTATCAATGCTCACGTTTATCTCAAAGCCAAGTATAAGGATCATTGATACAAAGTCCAGCCAGATCATCAGACCGATAAGAGCCCCGATGGAGCCATAGAATTTGTTGTAGGTATCAAAAGCGCTGATGTAACTGGAGAAGATCATCGACACCAGAAAGATAAGACCGGTTGCCACCACAGCCCCCGCCGAGAAGAAGGGCCATTTATCCTCTATTGCCGGCACAAAGTAATACACAATGGATGTAGCCAGCAAAAACAAAAGTATAATGGCGATGTACTTAAGTATTACGATCAAAGTATAGGTATAACTCTCCGTTACCACCTCATAAAACACCAGCACATCCAATATCCACTGCCCAAAGAAAATAGCCGCCACCGCCGTGAAAAGTATAAGCGATAGCACAACAGTTAAAGCTGTGGCAATCAGTCGCTTTTTAAGGTAACTGCGTTTGTAAAACGTATGGTATTTTTTGTCAAAAGCATCCATCAACGACATAATGCCATTCGTGGAAAGTATAAGCGCAAACAAAAAACCGAAAGACAGCAATCCGCCGCGCGGTTTGTTCACAATATCCTCGATGGTAGTATAAGCCGCTGCATACATCTCTTCGGGCATAAAATCGCCTAAAAAGTCCAGTATACTTTCGCCAAGATCCAGGGAAAGTATGTTAGGGATGTATGGGATGAGTGTGAACAGGAAGATGATGCTCGGGAAAATGGCCAGCGTAAAGTTAAATGCCATGTAAGAGGCCCGCTTTGTAACAGAGTCGAGGCGCAACTCCCCTATCAGCACATCGGCAACATCAAACACTGAAGACTGCCCATTATTGAACCGCCATCGTTTTAAGAAAACGATGAACTTACGGTACGCTCTGCGGCGCTTCAGGTATTGCTGGTTAAGCCTCATGCACTAAAGTATGCGTCCAGTTTTTCGTGAATCAGATCCGGCACTGCAGTAGGCCTGCCAGAGTTCATGTCTACAAAAACCATCGTGGTCTCCCCTATGTTTAACAGGGTTTGCTCTTCGTTGTATACTTCATACTCAAAAAGTATACGAGAACCCTTTGGCTTCTGCTTAAGTAACAACTTGATCGTGAGCAGGTCATCATACTTAGCAGGGCGCAGGTATTTACACTTTAGCTCCAGTACAGGCATCATGGTACCGGTTGCTTCCATCTCTTTGTAATGGATACCCAGCCTTCTGAAAACCTCTGTGCGCGCAACCTCATAGTATGCTGCATAGTTACCATAGTAAACATACCCCATCTGGTCTGTTTCGGCATAACGCACCCGTATCTGTACTTCTGATTCAAACATAGCTTTTTTGACAAAGGATTGATAGACAAAAGACAAAGGACTTTAAATTTACGCTTCTTTCGTCCTTTGTCTAAAAGTCTTTTGTCCAATTAAACATCACTTAAGAATATTCCGGGCATTCAGCGCTGCGTGGAAGCGGCGGGCATTGGCCTGATGCTCAGCTACGGTACGGGCAAAAGCATGGTAGCCCGAGAAGTCTTCTCTTGCGCAGAAGTAAATATACTCGTGCTGCTCAGGATTAAGAACCGCATCTATACTTGAAATGGTAGGCACATTGATCGGGCCAGGAGGCAGGCCTTTGTTAATGTAAGTATTGTAAGGCGACTGGTGGCGCAGGTGTACATTAAGCACACGGCGAATCGTAAAATCACGCACCGCAAACACAACGGTTGGGTCTGCCTGCAACAGCATGCCTTTCTGTAAACGGTTCAGGTAAACACCTGCCACGCGGGGCTTCTCGTCGTTTTTAATGGTTTCGGCTTGTACAATAGAGGCAAGTGTACTTACTTCCTGCTGGCTAAGCCCTAACTGATCTGCCTTAGACTTACGCTCTGCCGTCCAGAACTTGTCGTACTCCGTTTTCATGCGGTTCAACAGTTCCGGGGCAGTGGTAGTCCAGTATACCTGGTAGGTATTCGGAATGAACATACTTACGATGGTAGTGGTGTCGAAGCCTAGTGTGGCCAGGTATTGTTCATCATTTAGCAGGCTGTCCAGTTCTTGTTCGCTTGCTTCAATCTCTGTAGCGAGTTTAGTTGCCAGTTGGCTGCGCAAACGTATGTTGGCAAAGGTAAGGTTAACGGGAGTTTGCTGACCAATGCGGAGCACGCCAATTAACTGACGGTTGCCCCAGCCATGTTCCAGTTTGTAACGCCCTGGCTTTACAAGTTCATCGTAATCCATGAGCTTTGCCATAAAGCGCAGCGAAAGCTTGTCTATAATAACCCCGGTTGCTTCAATAGAATCCATTGCCTGCTCGTAGCTTGCTCCGGTAGGTATGGTTACAAAGGTGTCGCGCTTTTTAGTGTCTACGTTAGGGGTGTATACAATCTGAAAAGCGTAGTAAGAGAAGCTTACAAAAAGAAACAGGCCAAGCACGATAATGCCCGGCACCAGTATGCTTTTCTCTTTTTTCTTTCTTCTGGGTGTGTTAGGATTTTCAGCCATAGTGTAATTAAAAGGCCTGGAAAAGCTTTTAGGTTCCGGGCCAAACTGTATTCAGGCAGCAAAAATAATACTTATGTTCTTAATTGTGTATGAGTGGATGTGTGAATGAGAGAATTATCTTTGCCACGGCATCAGCAAAAGTATAGCATATATTGCAATACAGCCTCACCATAACGTTTGGCTCCCGAAAAGAGTATGCCTATTTTATACTTGCACACTTAAAACCAAAACTATGGCCAACGCTATTTTCCTGCAGATACATCCTGATAACCCACAAGAGCGAAAAATACAGGAGGCTGTTGAGATCCTGCGAAACGGAGGTATCGTTATCTACCCCACTGATACGATTTACGGCATTGGATGCGATATTCATAACAACAGAGCCGTGGAGCGTGTGTGCCAGATAAAAGGAGTTAAGCCTGATAAAGTAAATCTATCTTTTATCTGCTCAGACCTCACGCACATTTCCGACTACGCCAAAATAGACACGCCCACTTATAAGGTCATGAAAAAGGCTTTGCCCGGTCCTTTTACCTTTGTGCTTGATGCTACGAGCAGCGTACCAAAATATGCCGGCGGCAAAAAGAAGACAGTGGGCATTCGTGTCCCAGATAATAGAATAGCGCTGATGCTCGTGAAAGAACTGGGCAACCCCATACTTTCCACCTCCATCCGCGACGAAGACGAAGTAATAGAGTACAGCACCGACCCCGAGTTAATCTATGAAAAGTATAGAAACCTGGTTGACTGTGTGATTGATGGCGGCTATGGCAACAACATTGCCTCTACGGTAGTAGATACCAGCAACAATTTTGAAGTACTGCGCCAGGGCGCCGGGGATATTGAAGAGTTTTTGTAGTTAGTTTGGTAGGTAGGGGGTTAGAGAGGTAATATTATTACGTGTTTTTAAATGAAATCCTGCTGCGAGTTTAGCGATAGCGCAACTTGTGGCAGATAGATAGACGCAAAATATTGCGTCTCTACAGTTATACTTTCCTAACTTGCAACCTTTCTACCTTTCAACCTCAGCGCCCACAGGCCGCTTGTGTTTCCAGCGTTTGTGGGTCCAGAGGTAATCTGCAGGGCTTCGGCAGAGGGATGCTTCCAGTTTTCGGGCAAATATTTCCGTAATAGAGGGTTGATCTAGAGCAGCAGTAGTCCCATCAGAAATAAGCTCGAAGGTAAGCGTGTAATGTCCCCGGCTGGTTCGTTTTACATCAAGGAACAATACCGGGCAACCAAAGCGAGTGGCTAACTTTTCGGCACCTTCATAAAAGGGCGTATCCTGATGAAGGAAAGTTGTCCAGAAGGTAATCTCGCTTTTTAAAGGAGTCTGGTCTGATAGCATGGCTACTACGCGCGGCTGGTTGCGGTTTGCTGCAAAGTCGCGTAGTGTATCCTTCATTTTTATCAATTTTGCCCCTAACTGGCTTCGCGTTTTTAGCATAAAGGCATCAAAAAACGGGTTGTTCAAAGGCTTGTAAATACCGTAGGCTGGAAAGTTAAACTGCACAGCACCCGCAGAAAGTACCCACTCCCAATTGGCAGAGTGCGAGCCCATCGTAATAACCGTTTTGCCTTGTTTTACAAAATTGTCCAGCAATTCCTGGTTAGGGAAAGTTATGCGGCGGTCCATCTCTGCAGCACTCATAGACCTAAGCTTTAGCGTCTCTACCACCACATCCATAAACTGCTTGTAAAAGTCTTTTGTAATTTGGTGTATCTCTGCATCGGTTTTTTCCGGAAAGGCATTGCGCAGGTTATTTACCACAACCTTTTTGCGGTAGCCAACCACATAGTATACTACAAAGTATAAAAAGCCGGAAAGCAGGTACAGTACAGAAAGCGGTAATATAGACAAGCCCTTTAGCAACAGCCAGAGCGGGTAATAAAGCGGCGGTATTTTTATACTTTTATCCATTAGCTAAACAGCAGCCGCAAATGTACAACCAACCGCCGGCATTATGAAATCTCATAATTCATGCTTATTTAGCAGGAAAGCGTATCACGTAGCACGAATCAAGTATCACGACTATACCAGATATTAATTATATAGGTAAAGTTTTAAAACACGATGCATAAACTTATCTGTCTCGCAGTTATTTGTAAATTGTTTATTGAAGAAGTCGTGATACTTGATTCGTGCTACTCAAATGTCTTTGTCATACTTGTATCTCTCTAACTTTCTAACGCTTTAACTATAAAAGTGCTTCTCCTTACTGAAATAATGTACAACCCGCCTGCCCGGTATTTTGCTCATGCTTTGCATGCCGATGGAACTTTGATAGAGGCCCATGAAAATTATGTAAAGCAAAGTTACCGCAACCGTTGCCATGTGTTAACGACGCAGGGCGTGCAACCACTAAGTGTGCCCATACTTAAAGGCAACAGCAAAGACAAAACACTAATAACTGATATAGAGATAGATTATAGTCAGAAATGGTACAACGTGCATTGGCGCACTATACAGGCAGCGTATGGCCGGGCACCCTATTTTGAATTTTATAGTGACTATATAAAAGAGGTATACGAAAGGCAGCCAAAATTTTTATTCCAATTAAACGTTGATTTATTACAGCTTTATTTTAAATTACTAAAGCTAAATAAGCCACATCAATTTACAGCGTTTTACAGCGAACATGCTCCGGAAAACGTACTGGATCTTAGAAATAAAATCCATCCAAAAATCTATCCTGACAATTTGCACGTAAAACCCTATACACAAGTATTTGGCAAACATTTTGTACCAGAGCTAAGTATAATTGACTTGTTGTTTACCCAAGGGCCAGCATCGCTTTCATATCTGCAGTAAGGGTTCGTGATTACTGAACATAAATACTGTACAGCTTGTTTAAAGGTAGAGTTCTAAGTAAGCCTAAGCCAATTATCAATTTTTGACTTTTTTTAAGATTATAAACAGTATACATGGAAGCTAAATTCTCAAACCGAGTGAAAGAGGTAATCTCGCTCAGCCGTGAGGAAGCTATTCGACTTGGTCATGATTACATCGGCACCGAACACCTGGTGCTGGGCATGATTCGGGAAGGAGAAGGTACAGCCATTGCTCTGCTTAAGAAGCTGGGCGTTTCGATAGATGAATTAAAGTACGCTTTAGAACAAGCTACCCGAAATACAGCTACCCAAAGCAGCAACATTACCGGCAGTATCCCGCTTACAAAGCAGACTGAGAAGGTGCTCAAGATAACATACCTGGAGGCTAAGATCTTCAAGAGTGATATCATTGGTACAGAGCACCTCTTATTATCCATCCTAAGGGATGAAGACAATATTTCTTCTCAAATCTTAGCGAAATTTAACGTGAACTACGAAGCAATAAGAGACTCCCTGGATTATCATAGCAATAATCCACTTGCGTCGTCTGATACAGACGATACCGATGATTCCGACAAGTTCCTGGGCAGTTCGTCTTCCCGCTCTGGCAGCTCAAGCAAAAAGCCTGGCGAAAAGTCGCGTACGCCTGTACTCGATAACTTTGGCCGCGACTTAACCAAGCTGGCTGAAGATGACAAACTGGACCCTATTGTTGGCCGTGAAAAAGAAATTGAGCGTGTAGCTCAGGTACTTAGCCGCCGCAAAAAGAACAACCCTATACTTATAGGTGAGCCGGGTGTTGGTAAAACAGCTATCGCGGAAGGTCTTGCCCTGCGCATTATCCAGAAAAAGGTAAGCCGCGTGCTTTTCAATAAGCGTGTAGTTACTCTGGATTTAGCATCGTTGGTTGCCGGCACAAAGTATAGAGGTCAGTTTGAAGAGCGTATGAAAGCGGTGATGAATGAATTGGAGAAGTCTCCGGACGTAATCCTGTTCATTGATGAGCTGCATACCATTGTTGGTGCCGGCGGTGCATCAGGCTCACTGGATGCCTCTAATATGTTCAAGCCTGCGCTTGCCCGCGGCGAGATTCAGTGCATCGGTGCTACTACCTTGGATGAGTATCGCCAGTACATCGAGAAAGATGGTGCTTTGGCCCGTCGTTTCCAGATCGTAATGGTAGACCCTACCACACCGGAAGAGACAATCGAGATATTGAACAATATCAAGGACAAGTACCAGGATCACCACCATGTAAACTATACCGATAAGGCAATCGAGGCCTGCGTTAAGCTAAGTGACCGCTACATGAGTGATCGCTTTCTGCCAGACAAAGCCATCGATATTTTGGATGAGGCTGGTGCGCGTGTGCACATCAACAACATTATTGTACCGGATGATATCCTGAAGCTGGAAGAGCAGATTGAGAACATCAAGGTAGAGAAAAACCGCGTTGTAAAGAGCCAGAAGTATGAAGAGGCTGCCCAATTGCGTGATAAAGAGAAAAAACTGATTGACCAGCTTGAAAGTGCTAAGAAAAGCTGGGAAGAGGAGACTAAGAAGAAGCGTTATACCGTAAAAGAGGAAAATGTGGCAGAGGTTATTGCCATGATGACAGGTATTCCGGTAAAACGTATCGCTCAGAAAGAAGGCGTTAAGCTGCTAAACATGGGCGATGAACTAAAAGGCAAAGTGATCGGCCAGGACAAAGCCATTACACAGTTAGTAAAAGCTATTCAGCGCACGCGCGTTGGCCTGAAAGATCCGAAGAAGCCAATCGGTTCGTTTGTGTTCCTTGGTCCGACTGGTGTTGGTAAAACAGAGCTTGCAAAAGTGCTGGCTACTTACCTGTTCGATAAAGAAGATTCGCTGGTGCGTATCGACATGAGTGAGTACATGGAGAAGTTCAGTGTGTCTCGCCTGGTAGGAGCGCCTCCGGGATATGTTGGTTACGAAGAAGGTGGCCAGCTTACCGAGAAGATCCGCCGTAAGCCATACTCTGTAGTATTACTGGACGAGATAGAGAAAGCGCACCCGGATGTATACAACCTGCTTTTACAGGTATTGGATGATGGTATACTTACAGATGGACTGGGCCGCAAGGTTGACTTCCGTAACACAATCATCATCATGACATCGAACATCGGTGCCCGCGACCTACAGGATTTCGGAGCTGGTATTGGTTTCATGTCGAAGAGCAAGCAAGAGAACGTAGACGATATCATGAAGAGCACAATTGCCAGCGCTTTAAAGAAGACGTTCTCGCCTGAGTTCCTGAACCGCCTGGATGATGTGATCGTGTTTAACTCGCTTAACCGTGAGGACATGCACAAGATTATCGAGCTTTCGCTTGGCAAGCTGTTCAAGCGTGTGGAGGCATTGGGTTATACGATCGAGCTTACAAAAGAGGCAAAAGACTTTGTGGCCGAAAAAGGATATGATCCAAAGTATGGTGCCCGTCCGTTGAACCGCGCTATTCAGAAGTATATCGAAGATCCGATTGCTGAGGAAATTCTGAGAGCTGAGGTAAACCAGGGCGACGTTATTCAGGTAGACTATAAGGAAGGCGAAGAAAAGTTAACCTTTAAGTCTAAGAAGAGTAACAGCAAAAAAGCCAAAGGTGCTTCTGACGAGACAGAGGAAGAAAAAGAAGCTTCCAAGTCATCAGGAACGGATAAGACACCGGACAAAGAAAAAGAATAACATTTGTTAAAGTATAGTAGAAGGGCTGCCTGCATCAGGCAGCCCTTCTTTTTTATCTAAGCTATCTGTTTCTGTAACATAAGAGGCTGCCAGATTCATTTTTAATAGACTGGTAATCTATATATTCAAAAAATGCTGCAATTGTAACGGATTTAGGTACATAGTTTTTAAATTTGAGGATTAATCAATCCGAATCGCTTACATAAGTTATACCACACATACATGGCCGGAGAAATCAGACAAGCCCAAATAGAAACACTTGAGCGCAAAAACGCAGAAGCCCTGCTGGGTGGCGGAGAAGACCGAATAGAAGCCCAACACAAAAAAGGCAAACTAACCGCCCGCGAAAGAATTCACCTGCTGATGGATGAGGGCTCTTTTGAAGAGATCGGCAAGTTTGTAATGCACCGCTCCAAAGACTTTGGCCTGGACAAGCAGTACTTTTTAGGCGATGGCGTAGTAACTGGTTATGGTACGATTAATGGCCGCCTGGTTTATGTCTTTTCCCAGGATTTTACGGTATTGGGAGGTTCGCTTTCTGAGACTCACGCTGAGAAGATCGTGAAGATAATGGAATTGGCCATGAAGAACGGTGCGCCGGTAATTGGCCTGAACGACTCTGGCGGTGCCCGAATTCAGGAAGGAGTTGTATCGCTGGGCGGTTATGCCGACATTTTTTACCGCAACACCCTTGCCTCTGGCGTTATCCCTCAAATATCTGCCATTATGGGGCCATGCGCAGGTGGTGCTGTATACTCACCGGCTATCACAGACTTTATCATGATGGTACAAGATACGTCTTACATGTTTGTGACAGGCCCGAACGTAGTAAAAACCGTTACCCACGAAACAGTAACATCCGAAGAGCTTGGAGGAGCCAGCACGCACAGCGCCAAAAGCGGCGTAACGCATTTCTCCTGCGCAAATGAGGTAGAGTGTATCAACTACATCAAAAAACTGTTGAGCTACGTGCCTCAGAATTGCGAAGAGCTGCCGCCAGCATTGCCTTACGAGACACAAGGCGACGAAACGCGTGATGTACTGGATACCATCATCCCTGAAAACCCAAACCAGCCTTACGACATACGCGAGGTAATTGAAGGTATAATCGATGCTGATTCTTTCTTTGAAGTACATAAGAACTTCGGAGAGAACATCGTAGTAGGATTTGCCCGCCTGGCAGGCAGAAGTATAGGCATTGTAGGCAACCAGCCTGCTGTACTTGCCGGTGTACTGGATATTAATGCCAGCACGAAAGCAGCCCGTTTCGTTCGTTTCTGCGATAGCTTTAATGTGCCTTTGCTTGTACTTGAGGATGTCCCAGGCTTCCTGCCGGGTACTGACCAGGAGTGGCGAGGCATTATCACTAACGGGGCCAAACTTTTGTATGCTTTCTGTGAGGCTACGGTTCCGCGTATTACTGTAATTACACGTAAGGCTTATGGGGGAGCTTATGATGTAATGAACTCGAAACACATCGGGGCAGACATGAACTTTGCCTGGCCAACTGCCGAGATCGCCGTTATGGGTGCACAGGGTGCAGCAGAGATCATCTTTAAGCGTGAAATTGCTACTGCCGAAGATCCGGCTGCCAAACTAGCCGAAAAAGTACAGGAGTACAAAGACAAGTTTGCAACGCCTTACCGTGCCGCGCACCGTGGTTTTATTGATGAGGTAATTATGCCGTCTGAAACCCGAACCAAGTTAATTAAAGCGTTTAAGATGCTGGAAAACAAAGCCGTGTCGCTTCCGCGTAAGAAGCACGGTAACATTCCGCTTTAAAAACACATATACTATACTTACAGCCTGTGCCAGGGTTTCTCAGCCAAAGGCACAGGCTTATTAGATTCTAACACTAACCAACAACCTCACCTTAAACATGAGACAAGAATCTTTTGATTTTTTACAGAAATACCTAAATAACTCTTCTCCTACGGGTTTCGAGTCGGAAGGCCAAAAAATGTGGCTGGAATACGTAAAGCCATACATCGACGAGTATTTTGTGGACACTTACGGCACTGTTGTAGGTGTTATTAACCCAAATGCAGAGTATAAAGTAGTTATTGAGGCCCACGCTGATGAGATCTCCTGGTTTGTAAACTACATAACACCGGAAGGCTACATTTACTTAAAACGCAACGGCGGTTCTGATGCTTTAATCGCTCCCTCTAAACGCGTAAATATTTATACTTCCAAAGGCATTGTAAAAGCTGTTTTTGGCTGGCCGGCCATCCACGTTCGCAAAGTTGAAAACGACAAAGCACCTACCATCGAAACCGTATTCCTGGACTGTGGTGCCAGCAACCGCGAAGAGGTGGAAGAAATGGGCATACACGTAGGTTGCGTGGCTACCTTTGAAGACGAGTTTACGGTAATGAACAACAAGTACTACGTTGGGCGTGCCTTAGACAATCGTATTGGGGGATTTATGATTGCCGAAGTAGCGCGCATGCTGAAAGAGAACAATAAAACGTTGCCATTTGGTT
Organism: Pontibacter aydingkolensis; assembly: GCF_019443125.1. GTDB lineage: Bacteria > Bacteroidota > Bacteroidia > Cytophagales > Hymenobacteraceae > Pontibacter > Pontibacter aydingkolensis. Next base: position 50,400 of record NZ_JAHYXK010000003.1, read on the forward strand.
TGTACGTGGTTAATGCCGTGCAAGAAGAAATTGGTCTGCGTGGGGCCGAGATGATCGCACACCGCATTAACCCGGATGTAGCCATCATTACTGATGTTACCCACGACACGCAGTCACCGATGTACGATAAGAAAACCAGCGGCGACATACACTGCGGCAAAGGCCCGGTTATCGCTTATGGCCCGGCAGTACAGAACAACGTCCGCGACCTGATCATCAGTACAGCGAAGGAGAAGGACATCCCATTCCAGCGTTCTGCCGTGTCGCGTGCCACAGGCACAGATACCGATGCGTTTGCTTACTCTAACGCTGGCGTTGCCTCTGCCCTTATTTCGTTGCCGCTCAAGTACATGCACACCACCGTAGAAACCGTGCACAAAGACGACGTGGATAATGTGATCAAGATGATTTACGAAACTGTACTTAAGATTCAGGACAAGCAGGATTTCCGTTACCTGAGTTAAGATTTATACTTTATACTTTAAAAGCCTCACATGCCGCTTTGGTTTGTGAGGCTTTTGCTTTATTTGCATGCTATCCGTATCTTATACTTGAAACAAGCCTTATACTTATGAACCGCTACCTGTTTTGGATACTAATGGTTTTACCATGGATAGCTTTAACAATGTATTTGAAATCCTCTGCTGAGACGGAGATAACAACTGCAATTTTTATAATGCTGTTTCTTTACCTTATTACTGTAGTTGAAATAAGGAGAAGAACTGTAAAAATCTCAGTTATAGATACCTTAAAAGCACAGATTCCTTTTTGGGGTTGGGAAGAACGAAAGCGTTTATACTTTACCAAACCCTAAATACCAACAGTTTTAAAGATGCTATGAGGTTCATAGCTATTCTTAATTCATTATTCATAATTCCTGAAAGTGACCTTCACTGATCAAATGGGCAACAGCATTTTGCTCGAACAAGTCCCCCAACGTATTGTATCGTTAGTACCCTCCCAAACAGAGCTACTTTTTGATCTAGGTTTAGGAGATCATATTGTTGGCGTTACCAAGTTTTGTATACATCCCAAAGAGCACGTTAAGCAGAAAAGTAAAGTTGGCGGCACCAAAAATTTCAACTTTGATGTAATTGACCAGTTGCAACCCTACCTGATCATCGGTAATAAGGAGGAGAACTATAAAGAAGGCATAGAGCAACTGCAACAGAAGTATAAAGTATGGATGAGTGATATTTATACTTTAGATGATGCGCTGGAAATGATGCTACAGGTGGGGCAAGTAACCGGTTCAGAAATCAGAGCTCATGAACTTACGCAAAGTATAAATGCTGGTTTCGAACAGCTACGCCCATTGGAACCAAGAATTAAAGCAGCATACTTTATCTGGCGAAAACCTTACATGGCCGTTGGCAGCAATAACTTTATAGATCACGTGTTGCAGCGGTGTGGTTTTGATAACGTCTTTAATAAAATGGCTCGCTACCCCGAAATAACCGCTGAACAACTGCAACAAGCCAACCCACAACTTATACTTTTATCATCGGAGCCCTACCCTTTTAAAGAAAAGCACATACAGGAGTTTCAGGAGATTTGCCCACAGGCAAGTATAAAAATAGTAGATGGCGAGATGTTTAGTTGGTATGGCAGCAGGCTACTTAAAGCTCCGGCTTATTTGCAGCAGGTAATTGAAGAGGTTAGGTAAAACCTAAGTATCTCGCCGTCTGAAAGCTTTCGGGATGGCTAAGTATGGCAGCAGTTCTCAACTGCTTTGCTTTGAAAAAGCAAGGGCTGTAGTGGCTGGATCTATACTTTGACTACAAATCTGCTACAGTATAAAATCTGCTGAAACTGGCGTTGATTTGTAGGGGCAGGTCGCGACCTATCTGCAGATGGCCTAAGCTATACTTCATACTTTGGCTACTGTGGATTAACCCACCCCTACCCCTCCCAAGAGGAGAATTTCCCAAAAAGTATAAATCAAATAAAGTATACTTTTCTGCTTGCGCAGAAAGCCAGTTAAAAACTGCTGTCGGACTTAGCCACATTTACACTTCGCTAAACTTGAGGAATGTATACACTTACAACCTATCCAACAGTAGTAGCGCCTTCTCTGAAACGTCTTCAAAGTATGCGACATCAGCCTTTAGCTGCGCTACTGTTTTGCCCTTTATCTCGCGTTTATTCATAGGGTCTGCCAGTGAGGTCAGAGTAATGATCTTTCGTATTCGTTGCTTTTTATCTGAACTTATACTTTCAAACTCTTTATCCTCCAACTGCTGCACCAACACATGCCGAAAATTTTTCTGCTCCAGTGCTTCTTCATCGAGTAAGCGCATAACTGCAGCCACAGCTTCATCCTCAAAAGGAGATTCTATGGCAACGGTGATTAACTCTTCTGTAGTAGGTAACGGAAGCCTGATCAGCAGTTCGTAACCACCACTACTTTGTTCGCCGGCAGTGGTATAACATTTCATCCAAAACCTGCCAGAGGCAACATCTTTGTAAACAGCTGCCCAGCCCCCAGCTGCCTCCTCCATCAGCTGCATTTTGTTCAGCAACTCATTTATAAGCCTGCCCTCTCCATACAGCCTCCGCTCTTCCATTAGCTTTAATCGTTATACTTTATATTAAACCCAGCTTTTTCCAGGTCTTCCCAAAATCTTGGATACGACTTTCTGACAACACTAGGTTCTTGAATCTCAACGGGAGCAAGCAAGGAAAGCGGGGCAAAAGCCATAGCCATGCGGTGGTCCTGGTACGTGCGAAAATTGAGACTCTTTTTAGTGATGATTCCCGGTTGTACCCTAAATACTCCGGGTGTTACCTCCTCCATTCTAGATCCCATCCCCAGCAATTCTATCTGCAACGCCTGAATCCGATCTGTTTCTTTAATGCGCAGACTTTCAAGGCCTGTCATCTCCAGGGTTACACCAAGCGCGGCGCTAAGGGCAACCACCGTCTGAGCCAGATCGGGGCAATCGGAGAAATCGTAGAGCAGGTGCTTTTCGTGCCGCTTTTTAATCAGGTTGACTCCCTCGCTGGTAAAGGTGGTGTACACGCCAAGGTGCTGCATAATGTCTGCCACAGCGCTATCTCCCTGAAACGAGTTTTCTTTTGGCCCCAGAAGGGTAACATCAGCCTCTTTGGCCAAAGCCACCATACTGTACCAATAACTAGCCGCCGACCAGTCTGACTCCACGTGAAAGCTCGCTGGTTTATACTTTTGATGCGGAACAGTAATGGTATTGCCCTTAAAAGTAGCCTCTGCGCCAAAGTGCCGCATAATGGAAAGCGTCATGTCGATATAGGGCTTCGAGCCGATCTTGCCTTCCAGCTCCAACGCTAAACCATCCGGAAGCAGAGGCGCTATCATCAACAAAGCTGAAATGTACTGGCTACTGATATCGGAGCGTATTTTAAGCTGCTTTTTACCATTGCCCTTAAAAGTGTCTATCTTTAAGGGAGGATACCCTTCTTCGCCGAGATAATTTATACTTGCTCCAAGCTCACGCAAAGCATCCACTAACACTTTTATAGGCCGCTGGCACATACGATCTGTACCGGTTAAAACTTTCTGCTGGCCAGTAACGGCATAATAAGCTGTTAAAAACCGCATTACCGTGCCGGCATCCTCAGCATCTATGGTGTCATCATCGCTTTTAAGCAGGCGCTGTAGCAGCTGTGTATCGTTGGCTTCGGATAAATTATGTAGTTCTGCTGTTCCTCCGGATAAAGTTGAAATAATAAGCGCACGGTTAGCCTCGCTTTTGGAGGCCGGCAACTTTATACTTGTGTGTAAAACACCTGTAGGGTGCGTTAGGGTAAGGCTTTTACTCATATAAGGGTATAGTAACGTAACGACTCCACTATTTGCTGCACCGTCACAGGCTGGTTGTACACCGCCTCTCCAATTCCGCTAAGCAATGTACAGTTAATGGTAGTACGTGTATTTTTTTTATCCTGCAGGGCAAGCTGGGCTATACTTTGAATATCGGCCTCGCTTAGCTGCACTTTCTCGTAAACTGACACTAAAAATGTTTCAATTTTATCCAGCTCTTCCTGCTGCAACAGTTTATGGTTAACCGATAACCAGGCTTCGCAAAGCATGCCTAACGCCACTGCCTCGCCGTGAAGAAGTTCCCGCCCCGGTTTTTCAAGCAGATAGCTTTCTACAGCATGCCCAACCGTATGGCCAAAGTTAAGTACCTTACGGTAACCGCCCTCCAATGGGTCTGCCTCCACTACCTTGGACTTTATACTTACCGAGTGGCGAATAAGGTCCTCCCAGTCTTCGGTAAATAAACCCACATGGCGCTGTGTCTGGAAAGCATCTGCATCGGCAATTAACCAATGTTTAATGATCTCGGCATAGCCTGACTTAAGCTGCTTTGGTGGTAACGTTTGCAAAAAGGCAGGGTTGATGAATACAGCTTGTGGTTCTTGGTATACGCCAATGTGGTTTTTAAGGCCATGGAAATCAATACCGGTTTTACCGCCTACGCTGGCATCTACCTGTGCAAGTAAGGTAGTAGGCACCTGCACAAAGTATAAACCGCGTTTAAAAACAGCCGCACAAAAACCACCCATGTCTCCGATTACGCCACCACCAAGATTTACAAGTACCGCCCACCGGTCCAGGTTAAGCTCCGTCATGCGTTGCCAGATGTGCTCGCAGGTTTGCAGTGTTTTGTGTTCTTCGCCACTTTTTACCTGAATAAGGTCATGCTCGGACAAGTATGGCTTTATAGCCGGATAGCAGTGGTACAGCGTATTTTCATCAACAAGCACAACCACCTTGCTAAAAGCACGGTTCCGCAAAAAGTCCGACAGATCCTGTAGCACGTCCTGCCCAATGTATATAGCTTCGTTCATAAGACCACAGATTAAAACCGGTGATTAAGGATATTTTATAGATTTAAATTGATTAGGAAATCTATAAAATATCCTTAACCCATTTAATTCCCGGCGCATTCAAGGTTTATATTTTATTTTATCTAATCAGGAAATCATACTTAATACCGGTCAAATCCCTTTAATCACCGGTCCTCGTTTAGTATCTGAGTTTGCTTGCGGATAGATTCCACGTGGATTAGCTTGTAAAGCTCAGCTACAAAATCAGGGTTAATGCCTGCTTCCTCAGCCCACTCAACACGACTCCTGAAAATCTCTTTCCAGCGTTCCAGCTGCAGCACCTGCACGTTATTCTGCTTTTTATACTCTCCTATCTGCTCTACAAGCGCCATGCGTTTAGCCAGTGCGGCAATTATATCATGGTCGGCAGCATCTATTTGCAGACGCAGTTCTTCGGCACGGTTTTCCAGCTCCGCATCATCGTAAGCGGTTTTGCGCACCTGCAGTCTTTCAAGTATATCTTTCAGGGCGTTTGGTGTTACCTGCTGCTCTGCATCGCTTAAGGCATTTTCCGGGTCCGGGTGCGTTTCTATCATTACACCGTCATAACCTAAATCCAGCGCTTTCTGCGATACCGCAAAAATCAGGTCCCGGTTACCGGCTATATGGCTTGGGTCTACAATAATAGGCAGGCTCTGGAAACGAGCCTTCAACTCTATCGGAATTTGCCACACCGGTACATTTCTATACTTTGACTTTTGATAAGATGAAAACCCGCGGTGTATGGCTGCCAGATCGGTAACGCCAGCATTATAAATACGCTCTAATGCGCCAATCCAAAGCGCCAGATCAGGGTTTATAGGATTCTTAACCATAACCGGCACCTGTACGCCCTGCAAAGCATCGGCAATTTCCTGTACGGCAAAAGGGTTAACTGTAGTGCGGGCCCCGATCCAGAGAGCATCAATACCATACTTTAACGCTTCCTCCACGTGTCTTGCATTGGCAACCTCTGTAGTTACTTTTAAGCCAAGTTCCTGCTTTACCCGGCTCAGCCATTCCAGTCCTTTATACCCTACACCCTCAAATGTATTTGGCCTGGAGCGCGGCTTCCAGATACCTGCCCTGAACATATGTACATCCTGTTTTGCAAGTGCCTGTGCTGTAAGCATAACCTGCGCTTCGCTTTCTGCACTACAAGGTCCGGCAATAATTAAGGGGCCTTGCTCCTTTACACGCAGCTTCGTAAAAAAAGACTCTTTATTATTAAACTTCATCCTTAACTCTAATTCCTGTAAAGTTAACCTTTGTTTAGACAAATGACTACTGATTACGTATATCTGACGCTCAAACGTATTATGGACAAAATCATAGTTTGCAAGATGTGGCTGTTCCGTATACTGAACACGTAGGCAGACACAACTGTTTCTGGTTTGGGATTTGAGCAAATAAAGCCGTAATTGCTCCCTTAAATGGTTGTGAACTATACCCGAAGCAGTATCTTTGCAGCGCAAAATTTTCTTACATGAACCCGATTACCAAAGTATCTTTCGATGATACAGCCGTTGCGTTCTCATCGAAATCCGACGCCGAATTATACAAAATGTACCTGCTGTTTAAATCAATGAACAGCAACAACTTTGTAAAAGTAGGCGGCAGCCTTCTTAACATGGCAATAAACCTGCATCTGCCGGTTAAGTTTCTGATCAAGCCAACCATCTTTAATCACTTCTGCGGTGGCGAAACAATAGAAGAATCTGAGAGGGCTATTAAACAACTGAGTAAGTATAACATCGGCACCATCCTGGATTACTCTGTAGAAGGAGAAGGCAATGAGAAAAGCTTTGACGCTACCCGCGACGAACTGCTGCGTGCCATCGAAAAAGCCCATGGCAATAAGAACATTCCTTTTGCGGTTTTTAAGATTACAGGCCTGATCGACATTAACCTGCTGGAGAAGGTACAGAAGCAGCAAGAGCTTTCTGCGGATGAGCGTGCTGCCTTTGAGCGCGGGCGTGATCGTGTAAACGAGATCTGTAAAAGATGTTACCAGAGAGATGTGCGTGTTTTTGTGGACGCAGAGGAAAGCTGGATACAGGACACCATCGATAACCTGACATATGAGATGATGGAGCTTTACAATAAAGAGAAGGCCAACATCTACAACACATACCAACTTTACCGCCACGACCGCCTGGATGTACTACAGCGCGACCATGAAAATGCGATAAAGAACGGGTATTACCTGGGTGCTAAGTTAGTGCGCGGCGCCTACATGGAAAAAGAGCGTAAGCGTGCCCAGCAGGAAGGATACCCAAGCCCGATAAACCCAACCAAGCAGGCCTCTGATGAACTGTTCGACAATGCACTGCGCTTTTGCATGGAGCACCTCGACAGGGTCTCGCTTTGCAACGGCACCCATAACGAAGAGAGTTGTTATTTGCTTATGGAGTTGATGGACAAGTATAATGTTGCTCCGAATGACCCGCATGTATACTTTGCACAATTGTATGGCATGAGTGATAACCTGTCTTATAACCTGGCAAACGCCGGTTACAATGTAGCCAAGTACGTACCTTACGGACCAGTTAGAGAAGTAATGCCATACTTGCTGCGTAGGGCAAACGAGAACACTGCTATCGCAGGCCAGAGCAGCCGTGAGTTCCAGCTTATAAAAAGCGAGATAGAGCGCCGCAATAAGAAGAAATGATCAGAAGGGCCAGTTACAAGCTGGCCTTTTTAATTAGGCATCAACTCTAATAATAACATAAACGCCATAAAAAAAGCAGGACCTCGCACTTAAGTACGAGGTCCTGCCTTGTGTTTCGAACTATAAGCTATTCGCTGAAGTTCTTGCTTTAATTACTGTACTGGAGCAACAGTAGTGTCAGCCTCAACAGCAGTAGTGTCTTCTACTACAGTCTCTTCCACAACTGGAGTTTCTTCAACAACTTCAGTCTCAACTGCTTCAGTTTCAGTAGTTGCTTCTTCGTTGTTGCAAGCTGTGAAAGAAAGAGCAAGAGCTACGATAGCGAAAGTGAATAAATTTTTCATTTTGTGTTTGTGTTTAAGTGTTTTGGTTTCGATTTTGGAACTTTATACCGGAACCGTAGATAGGTAACCCGACTTTTTAAAAAATTTAAAAATATTTTTTTTGTGGGTTACAATCCTGCCTTTAATGTATTAAAAATTGACTGGAATGAAGAAGAGTTTGTATGAGACGGATGAGGCGGTGATAGAAGGCATCCGGCGCGACGACGAGCGCGCGCTGGCTTATCTGTACAAACTTTATTTCCCGATGATCTCTCATTTTATTTTGAGCAACAGCGGAACCGACGACGAGGCCAAGGACATTTACCAGGAAGGCGTTATCGTGTTCTATGAAAAAACAAGAGATAACAGCCTGGAACTTAGCTGCCAGATAAAAACGTACCTGTACTCTGTCTGCAGAAGGCTATGGCTGAAAAGACTGGCTGAAAAAGGACGCTACGCCTCTAAACTGGAAGAAACAGACAGTTTTGTGCAGGTTGAGGAAGACACCAGTCAGCACGAGGAGCAGGAAAGGCAGTTTGGCGTGATGGGTGAGGCGCTTGGCCAACTGGGGGAACCCTGCCGCTCTTTATTAGAGGATTATTACATTAATACTCAAAGCATGCAGGTAATTACGGAGAAGTTTGGTTACACCAACTCTGATACCGCTAAAAACCAAAAGTATAAATGCCTGCAACGCCTTAAAAAGATATTTTTTGCCACCTATAAGCCAGGTGTTTAATATAAGCTTAAATAATAACGAGGCTTTTGGCCATATTTAAACAAAGATGTTAGAGTACCGCGCTTACGAACAGATTGAACGCTACCTGAACGGAGAAATGGCAATAGAGGAGCAGCAGGCTTTTGAGGCTTTGTTGCATACTGATGTGCGCCTTGCCGAGCAAGTACGTGAGCACAAGCAACTGCTCGATTCCATGCAAAAGTATGGCAGGCGACAGGCGCTGAAACAGCAGTTACAAAATATTCATGCAGATATGGAGGCTGAAACCATGCAGGCCTCGCCAGGCGCCTGGAAAGTATTCTGGAACCGCCACATGCAAACTGTTGCCGTTGCCGCAAGCGTATCTTTATTATCTGTTTTCGGTACACTTTGGAGTGTACAACAACTAAAGGCACCAGTACAGCAACAAACAGCGCGCTACGTAGAGCTTCGCCGTGAAGTAGAGCGCCTCAAAAAAACACAAACAGCTATTATCAATGGTATAAATGACGCCTCTAAACCAGCACCCCGCGCGGCTGCATTTAGCGGAACCGGCTTTGCTATTTCTGCTGACGGCTACCTGGTTACCAGTTCGCACGTAGTGGAAGGCGCCGACTCTATCATGATCGAGAACAAAGCTGGTTTAAAGTATAAAGTAAGCGAAGTATACCGCGACGAAATTCATGACCTGTCTATACTTAAGGTTTCAGACCCTGCCTTTTCTGGTTTCGGTAAGCTGCCTTATACTTTTAAAACAAACGAGTCTGATCTTGGCGAGAAGGTTTTCACGTTAGGCTACCCGCGCGAAGACATCGTTTTCGGCGAAGGCTCCCTTAGCTCCGGTTCCGGCTTTGAAGGCGACACAACCTCTTATCAGGTTTCTATACCATTAAACCCAGGCAACAGCGGCGGCCCCTTACTCGACGACAAAGGCAACCTGATCGGTGTTATCAGTGGTAAACAGGCAGGTCAGGAAGGTGCAGCTTTTGCAGTTAAGTCGGCTTACCTGTTGCAAATGATTCACGAATTGCCGGCTTCTACTACTATGGCGCCCATGTCTCTTTCTAAGCATAATTCACTTTTAGGAGTTTCGAGACCTCAACAGCTAAAAAAACTAAAAGACTACGTTTTTGTGGTTAAGGTCTATAATTGATCTGTCAACATACTTTTCTTCTTAGTAAACTTATGTTTCCGCTATATTCCTTGAGAGCCCTTACAAGGATTTAGGCTAACATTTTCTTGCTATTTCAGTTAAACAATAGGTGTATGGATTATTTAACTTACACTATGAACCAGAAATACAAGCTATGAAAAAGAGATTATTAACACCGGTTATTGCAGTTGCAATAGTATCTTGTTCACTATTCGGCTGCGCAGGGTCCAGTGAGACCACAGCCATGGAATCTACTACCATGAGCGAAACGCAAACAATGGCTGGCGATACCGAGATGGAGACAACTACCTCTCCTGCCCTATCTGTTACAAACGAGGAGGAATATGATGAGATGTTTACCAATGTTGATGATACAAAGCAATATGATCTCATTTCCTTAGCCAAAATCAGCCCTAACTTATCAACTTTTGCCACCCTGGCAGAAACAGCAGGCATAGCCAACGCACTTACCGCGGATGGTAAATACACTATTTTTGCACCTACAAACCAGGCATTCAGTTCTATGCCAAGAGCAAAACTTGAAAGGCTTTCAAAGCCTGAGAATAAGGCTGAACTAATCAAAGTCCTTCAGCTCCACATTTTGCCTAACGAGGTGGCGTCTACCCGCCTATCAGACAACCAGCGCATTAAAGCCGGCGAGGATCAGTATATCACTATAAATGTGGATAGTAACACCCGTGCTGCTACCATAGGAGGCGCCACCATCATGCGACCTGATATAGAAGCATCTAACGGGGTTTTACACGTAATAAATGGTGTAATAACCACCACTCCTGGCACAGGTATAACCCGGTAATCACCCGAAAAGCATTTATTAAATAGCCTATACTTTGCTAATAATAAAGTGTAGTCTAAAACCTTATCCGGACAATTAAGTTGTCCGGCTGATCAATTTTTAACTTAAAATTTAGAATTATGAAAATGATAAAACCTTTAGCTGTAGCAGCCTTTGCATCTACAGCACTATTTGGTTGTGCAAGCTCTGATACTACAGCCGACACAACTACTATGAGTGAAACGCAAACCATGGCAGGTACAACGGCCGATATGGATGACGCAGAAAGTGTGGTAGTAGAAAGAGAGGTAGCTGTACCGGTTGCCACCATAACTCTTGCTACGTTATCCCTCACTAATACAGAGGATGTAAGTGATATGTTTGAGAACATAGATGATTCTGAGAAGTATAACCTGATTGAACTGGCTAAGATGAGTCCGAACCTAAGCACTTTTACTCAGTTGGCAGAAGCAGCAGGTATTTCCGATGACTTGATGCGTGATGGAGACTTTACACTTTTTGCACCGACAAACGAAGCTTTCTCTAAGTTATCAAAAGAGGATCTGGAAATGTTGTTGCTACCGGAAAACAAAGCTAAGCTGGCTGCAGTACTGCAGACTCATGTGCTTCCTTCAAAAGTATCCTCTACTATGTTTAATAATAGCCAGCGTATTACATTGGCAAACAACAGATACATACCTGTTAGTGTAGATAATAATGTTATCTCGTTAGGAGGCGCCACTGTACAGGTTTCTAACGTAGAAGCATCTAATGGTTACATACACGTTGTGGACAGCGTAATCATACCTAGCCAGGATGCAATAGACAAATAAGTAAGCGATCAACAAGATTAGATATTAAAGGCTCTTCCTCTGCAGGGAGGGCTTTTTTTTATGTGAAATACCCCTGAACATAAGTTTACCGTAGTAAAAGCTTAAAAGACATAACTCTAATAAGACTATGAAAACAAAACATGGATATCCACTTTTTATAATTGCTATAGCCTCAATGTCACTGCTGGGGTGTGCCAGTTCTGATACTAATACAGATACAACCACAGGCACTACACTGGAAAGCGAAATAAAGGAAGACACCTCAGGTTCTAAGAAGGCAATGGACCCAGACACAGATATGACGGCAGAAGATACTACAGATACTAATGTATCGGCCAGCAATCAGATTGGCAGGGAGATGAACATAGTTGCACTTGTACAGCAGAATCCAAATCTGTCTACCTTTCTGGAACTTATAAAGGCGGCGAACATGATCGTAACTTTAGAAAGTCCTGCACCCTACACCGTGTTCGCTCCCACAAACCAGGCTTTTGCAGCATTACCAGCAGGTACAGTAGAAGCCTTTAAACAACCTGGCAACGAGCTGGAACTAAGGCGGCTGATACAGTCCCATATTCTTCCTAACAGAATTACCTCAGCAGATATACGTGATAATATGCCAATGAAGACAGCCCAGGGAGAAGAGGTGATTGCAAGGAGAAAAGGACAAACTTTTACGGTGGGTGGAGCCACAGTATTAACTGCTGATGTAAATGCATCGAATGGTGTGGTGCACATAATAGACAAGGTACTTGTGCCGCCAAAAGAATAAGCATTAAGAGCAGGACTTAGGCGGCTACTGAACTGATACTTATGCTAGGTATTAAGTACTATGGCCACATTCAGTACTGCTTTCCTATCGTAACTAAAAGCATTTGGAGCCGTTATTATAAACCAACAGCAAAAAAACAATAGCTGTTATATTTCTATAATTGATCAAAACAATAAATAAAAGCTATGATGGACAAAAGAGATAACGATGGCATGATGACTGCCATGTTCCGTGACAGAGAAAGCGCAGAACGTGCATATAACGAATTGCGCGCACGCGGATACGATAAAGATGATATTAACGTAGTGATGTCGGATAAAGCCCGTGATCGCCACTTTGGTGATGACGTTGATGAGCGTGGCGATACAGAATTAGGTAACAAATCATTGGAGGGTACTGGCGCAGGTTCTGCTATTGGTGGTACTTTAGGCGCTATTATTGGTGCAGTTGCGGCTATTGGTACTTCGATTGCGATACCAGGCTTAGGACTGGTGGTTGCTGGTCCGTTGGCAGCTGGTTTAGCCGGTGCAGGCGCAGGTGGATTAACTGGTGGCTTAATTGGTGCCCTAGTAGGCGCAGGCATACCTGAAGAGCGTGCCAAAGTATACGAAACAGGCATTAAAGAAGGTAATATAGTACTTGGCTTTAAACCTCATAATGCAGAAGATGCGCGCTACTTTGAGTCGCATTTCCAGAAGCATAGAGGCGAACACATCTATTACTAAGCTTCGGCTTAAATGCTTAAAACACCTGCCCTACAATACATTAGGGCAGGTGTTTTTCATTTCAGCACTTACTGCCAACTAAACCTTACACATTGCTTAGGCAAACAATTTACGCTTGTTGCGTATGCAAATGATAGACACAATTGTATCAAACAAATAAACCTATGAAAAAATACCTGATAGGCGTAATTTGCCTCACTTTCCTGTCTGGATTGCCAGCCTGCGATTCTGGTAGTAACGGCCAAGCTAACGGTACCACAGAAACCGCTGCAGACTCAACCTTAACAGAAGAAAGGCAGGAACTGCTTGCCTATACATCACGCCACATGATGCTGCAAAAAGAACTTGCCTCACTGGCACAACAAAGAGCTCAGACTGACAGCTTAAAGCGCTACGCTCAGGATCTCAATAACTGGGCTACTATAAAACTAAATGAGCTTAAGGACCTGGAGCAACAATACAGTTTATCATTACCACAACAGCTAACAGAGGACGAACAGGAATACCTTGAGAAGCCACGTGAAACTGAAGCTGACAAGTTTGATGCAGAGCTTTGGGATAATCTTGTAAAGGCTCAGAAAGACGCGATTAAACACATCGACGATAATTCAAAAGACATTGAACAGACAGATGCCACGGCTTTTGCCATTTGGGAACGCAATACCTTAAAAGAATTAAGAGCCCGTATGGAGCAGGCCGCAGCTTATGAGCTGGAACTTAAAAACCGCAGCGACAGAGGTGGCATTTCAAAACCAATAGTAGAGGATATAAATAATTAACTTAAGGGCAGTAGAACAGCTGACTTTTTCATGGCTCAAGCATATCTTTAAGTACATCCCAGGTATGCTTAGCCAGTATTTTTTGCCCTTCAGCGTTTGGGTGCAAACCATCAGGCAGGTTAAGATGCTGCATGCCGGCCACACCCTCCAGCAAAAATGGCACAAAAGCAATGTTGTTTGTAAGTGCCAGCTCTCTGAAAAGTTTTCTGAACTCTGCAGCATAACGGCCAGGCACAATGTCTGGAATTTCCATACCGGAAAGTATAATTTTTGCTTCTGGGTAGTGCAGTTTTACTTTGTCAATTATCTTCTGCAGGTTTTGCGTTGTTTCGCGGGTTGGTATACCTCTAATTCCATCATTGGCTCCCAGGGCCAGCACAAAAATATCTATTGGTTGCGACAGCCACCTATCTAATCTGTACAGTCCCCCGGAGGATGTATCGCCGCTAAGCCCTGCATTTAGAACAGTGTACCGGGTGTATCCTTCTTCGCTCAATTTTTTCTGTATCAGGCTCGGATAAGCCTGTGCAGCAGGCAAGCCATACCCTGCAGTTAAGCTGTCTCCTAAAAACAATATATTCTTCATGCTACAAAAAGTATAAGGCAAACTGCAAAGCATAGATTTTTAAATAAAAAAAGGGCTGCCTTATCCAGGCAACCCTCTTTTTATTTACTATTTAATTAGTCAGCAGAGTCTTTCATCTGGCGCAGGCGCTCACAAGTAGCCATAGAGGCATTCTTTTGCTTTTCAACCATCTGCACCACGTTTGGTGGTAATTCACCTCTATGGTCCAGCGCATCGTTATAGGCTTTCTGCGCCCACTCCTCGCCGTAGATATTTGATTCTATAACAGATTCTTCGTCGCTGCCTGTAACTGTGTTCTTAACATCCATCCAGCCACGGTAAATTTTACCTTTAGCAGTTGTGCCTGATTCTGTAGTACCGCCCATGCTGCTAATTGTACTGTTAATCTCGTTAGAGAACTTAGAACTCTGGTTTACCAGGTCGTTGTAGTATGATTGGTGCGCAGGGTCCTTTGTTAGTTTAGCTGCATGTTTGTAACCTTCAATTCTATCGTTTACAAACTGGTTTAACTCCTGTAAAACATCTACTGCTTTTTCATTATTATTCATAGCTTTTAAATTTTGTTTCTATAATCGGAAACGAAAAAAACAAGCGTATAGTTATAATATTCGTATACCGCCACCGTATGGTATAGATAAACAGGCCGTTTGTCTGAATAATAGTGCAACCTGTATAAAGGCTGCGGCCTGGCTTATGATTTGATTTCTAATTGTGCTACATTACGCATTAATACACGCACAAATAAATTAAGATACCCGCTATAAGCGGCATCACTTTTGCACAGACTATAATAGGTTCAACTAACTTAATTAGATGCTATCATTGACAACCAGAATTAAAATAATATTGTCGGTACTTGCAGTTGTTTTACTGACAGGCTCATTTATTCTTTACAGGGCGTCGGATGTGCCTGAAGGGAAAAACGAGATCCTGATCAAGGCATTGATGCAGGGCCTTAACCAGGGCCACTACCGACCTGAGAAAATAGACGATTCTTTCTCTAAGAAAGCGTTTGGTTTATACTTAGACCGACTAGACTACAACAAGAAGTTTTTACTTGAGTCTGATGTAGCACAGTTGCGCAAGTATGAAACAGCCATTGACGATCAATTGCGTGAAGGCAGTTATGAGCTTTTTGATGTTTCTGCCGCGCTTATTGAGCAACGTGTAAAAGAGTCGGAAGCTTATTACAAAGAAATACTTGCACAGCCATTTGACTTTAACACCGATGAGTCTATAGAGTTGGAGAGCAAAAAGCTTAAGTATGCTAAAGACAAAGCCGGCCTGAAAGAAGAATGGCGCAAGCAGTTAAAGTACCAGGCACTTGTACGACTGGCCGACATGCAGAAAGACCAGGAGCAGGCTATTGCCAAAGGTGAAAAAGTTGAGAAAAAGACTTTTGAGCAGATGGAAAAAGAAGCCCGCGAAAAACTAACTAAGAACTATAAAGACCTGTACGATCGTCTTTCAAAGATCAATAAGGAAGACAGACGTGCTGTGTATATCAATGCAATTGCCAATGTATATGATCCGCATACTGGTTATTTCCCTCCTAAAGCCAAGTCTGATTTTGACATTAACTTTAGCGGAAGGCTGGAAGGCATTGGAGCCTCTTTGCTTGAAGTAGACGGCCAGATAAAAGTAAACGAGATTGTACCAGGCAGCCCTTCTTACCTGCAGGGCGACCTTAAGCCTGGCGATGTTATCCAGAAAGTTGCCCAGGGCAAAGAAGAGCCGGTTATTGTAATGGGTATGCGCATCGATGATGCTATACAGCTGATACGCGGTAAAAAAGGAACAGAAGTACGCCTTACTGTTAAAAAGCCGGACGGATCCAATAAAGTAATTCCGATCGTGCGTGATGTGATTATCTTTGAAGAGACCTATGCGCAGTCTGCTATAATCGATGCTAAAGAGAAGATTGGTTATATTAAACTTCCAGGCTTTTATGCTGACTTTGAGCGCAATGGTGGCCGTAACAGTGGCGCCGATGTTAAGAAAGAAGTCGAGAAACTGAAAGCTGCCGGCATGCAAGGCCTTATACTTGACCTGCGTAATAACGGTGGTGGCTCTTTGGGCGATGCCGTAGAAATGGCGGGTCTGTTTATAGATAAAGGGCCAGTGGTGCAGGTAAAAACAGCATCCGGAAAAGCCATTGTACTTGACGACCGCGATCCTAAGGTGCAGTACGACGGACCGCTTACTATACTTGTAAACGCTAACAGTGCATCTGCCTCTGAAATTCTGGCAGCGGCTATGCAGGATTACAAACGTGCTGTAATTATTGGTAGCCCGACTTATGGCAAAGGTACTGTACAGCAGTTTTTTGAGCTTGATGAAGCACTTCCTGCGCAGTTTAATGCCTACAAACCGTTTGGCGCACTTAAGTTAACTACCCAGAAGTTTTACAGAATTAACGGTGGTACTACTCAATTGCGTGGCGTAACACCTGATATTATACTTCCGGACATGTACAGCTACATGGAGTTTGGTGAGAAGGAGCAGGAGTACCCGCTTCCGTTTGATGAGATTGCTCCGGCCAACTATAAAACCTGGATGAACAACAGGCTGAACGTAGCTAAGATACAGGCAAACAGCAAGAACAGGATCGCACAGAATAAATCATTCTCACTTATAAAAGAGAGTGGTGAGCGCCTTAAAAAGCAGTCTGAGAATACGGTTCGCTCTTTACAGTTTGCTAAGTATGTAGCCGAGGAGAAAAAAGCCGAGGCAGAGTCTAAGCGATACGAAGAAGCCCAGAAAGAAGTACCGGTGCTAAACGTTAGCCGCTTGCCTCAAGACCTTAAAGCCATTGGTACAGATACAGCACAGGTAGCCCGAAATAAGGAGTTCCTGAAGAGCCTTCGCAAAGATATTTACATCGAAGAGGCTATGGCTGTTATCCAGAGCGACCTTAAATAAGAAAGATAAATCATACTTAAAGCACCCGTTATGTTGAACATAGCGGGTGCTTTTTTTATATTACCTGCACTAATCCTCTTCTTATACTATGCAAAACCAAATAAGCCATCACACTAACCATACTTTAGCTGCCGGTACACGTAAAGTATGGCTGCTTCTGATAGCTATACTTCCTGCCTTCTTTAGCGGATGCGGTAAAACAACCAGAACCCCGGAAACCAGCCAGTTAGGCTATACTTCGGATAAAGCCATGGTGGTATCTGCCCACCCCGATGCAACAAGAATTGGCCTGGAGGTTCTCAGGAAAGGAGGCAACGCATTTGATGCAGCCATTGCTACGCAGCTGGCACTTGCTGTTGCTTTTCCGGCAGCCGGTAACCTTGGCGGCGGCGGCTTTTTAGTTTATCGCAGTGCAGACGGCAGTATCGGCTCCCTGGATTACCGCGAAATGGCACCTGCCGCAGCTACCGAAAAAATGTACCAGGATGCGCAGGGAGAAGTAATTGAAGACCTAAGCCTGTCAGGGCACCTGGCATCGGGTGTGCCGGGCAGTGTGGCCGGCATGTATGAAACACATCAGAAATTCGGTAAGTTATCGTGGTCAGAACTGGTACAGCCAGCCATAGACCTTGCCCGCAGCGGAGTGGTGTTAACTCAGAAAGAAGCCGCCGGACTCAATAACAATAGAAGCAGATTTATAGAGTATAACAAGCACCGCCCCTACCTGGCCGCAACAACTATTTGGAGTGCCGGCGACACGCTTAAGCACCCTGACCTTGCACGCACCCTGGAGCGCATCCGCGATAAGGGCCGTGATGGTTTTTACAAAGGCGAAACAGCAGACCTCATTGTAAAGGAAATGCAGCGCGGCAATGGCATTATCACGCACCAGGACCTGGAGAATTATACTTCGGAATGGCGCCAGCCGGTGGTGGGCAAGTATAAAAACTATAAAATTATTTCGATGGGGCCGCCATCGAGTGGCGGTGTGGCTTTGCTGCAGCTGTTAACGATGGTAGAGCCTTATAACCTTAGTAAGTATGGCTGGCAGAGCTCTGAGGCAATACAGCTTATGGTAGAAGCCGAACGCCGTGCCTACGCTGACCGTGCCGCTTATCTTGGTGATCCTGATTTTGTAAAAGTTCCCGTAACGCAATTACTCGACCCGGAGTACCTGAAAGACAGAATGAAATCTGTTGATCTGGCTCGCGCAACTACCTCTGTGGAAATCAAAGAAGGTGCCCTGCCTGTGTATGAATCGGAGCAGACCACGCATTTAAGTATAGTAGACGCAGCCGGTAATGCTGTATCTGTTACCACCACCCTGAACGGAAGCTATGGCTCTAAAGTAGTGGTAGAGGGTGCTGGCTTTTTACTTAACAACGAAATGGATGATTTTAGCGTGAAGCCGGGCTCACCGAATATGTATGGCTTGGTTGGCGGCAAAGCCAATGCCATTGCACCAGGCAAACGCATGCTTAGCTCCATGACGCCAACTATACTGGAAAAGGATGGCAAGCTGTTTATGGTAGTGGGCACACCGGGTGGCTCAACTATTATTACCTCTGTTTACCAGGCCATCCTGAACGTGACAGAGCATAACATGACCATGCAGCAGGCTGTTGCCGCACCACGCTTCCATCACCAGTGGCTACCCGATGAAATACAGCACGAGCCAAAAGCCATCAGCCCGGAAGTAAGGGCTGTACTACAAAGCAGAGGCTATAAACTACAGGAACGTGGCACCTATGGCCGCATAGATGCCATACTCATACTGCCAAACGGCAAACTAGAGGGCGGGGCTGACCCACGCGGAGATGACTCTGCCATGGGATACTAGAAAGTATAGCATACACCAATTTATACTTTGCCTATACTTATAACTCCCTACAACTCCAGTAGCAAGTATAAAAACAAAAGAGCCTGCCGCAAATGCGGCAGGCTCTTTTTAGTATATCCTATGCTTAGTTCTTCATTAACCTCGACTGATACACCTCGTTACCAGCATGGATCTTAATGATGTAAACACCTTTGGCCAGGCTGCTTACTTTACTGTTCAGGTTTTGGTTTGCATCATGTAGATTTCCGCTTGTCTCGAAAACTCTTCTGCCATCCACGGACCATACGCTTAAGTGTACGTTGCCCTTGGTGGCTCTATCCGGAAGCACCAGGTTTACGTAATTCGCAGTCGGGTTCGGGTATACTTTAAACTGACCTTTTGTGGCATCGGCAATACCTGTTGTGTTGTCGGTACTCAGGTAAAAACGTGCCGACACCGGTAAATGATCCGAAGTTGTCGTTCTGAAATTCGCAACACTTTCCAGTAATTGCGACTCGATCATGGTGGAGTTGGCAATGTACTCATCTTCCAGCGCCTTGTTAATGATTAGGTGGTCCAGAAAGCTATTAAACGAGCCAGACTCATAGGTAGCAGCGCCAGTCAGGCTCAGGCTGTATGTAAGGGTTATAAAGTTGTTATCCGATACGAATGTATTGAAAGAGGATGGCTGATTTGTGCCCACAACTGATACATCCACATCATCGTTGTAATCGCCAAGTATGATCAGGTTCGTATTGGCATACTGCGCGTTCAGAGAGTCCTTAAGTACCCGGGCATCATATACACGCCTGTTGTAATCTTCTGTAGGGTTAGTTGTGTTGGCTTTGGCGTGTATATTTACAACATTGTATAGCTGTTTAACACCGTCTATATCTGCCTCAAACTGCACCATGTACGGCAGGCGGCCACTTGCCCATAATAAAGAGCTGCTACCAGGGTAATCAGTTAATGTAGTTCTGCCGGCTCTGATATCCTCGTACAGCTTAGAAAGTATTACCTTCTCTTTTTTAACCGTAACAACTTCCGGCTTGTACAAGAAAGCTACTTTCTGCTCAGAACTGGCCTGCCACGACATGGTCATACTTTCGTAGGCGTAGCCAATTTCGGTGGCAAGTGCACGAAGCTTGTTTTCGTCTACAATCTCCTGCACACCTATAATATCAGCATTAAGATCTTGAATTACCTTTTTAGCATTCTCATATTGCAAGTCTTCGTTTGTAGGGCCACTGCTGGTAGACCCGAACCACTCTATGTTCCAGGTAACTACATCAAGTGTTTTGGCTTTAAGTATAGATGAGCCGGATAGCTGCCCGCGCGCTACAGAAGGGCTGGTGCCACTTGTAAAGCTAACAGGGCCTGCGTTCATGGCCACAGCCGTAAGTGGCTTAAAACGCACATAAACTGTGTTGTTGCCGGCAGCTTCTGCCGGAGTATAGGTTAATGCAGTGGCAAATGCAGTTCCGTCTTTAGATAGTTCGAAGTTAGCTGGTGCTGCTACGATTACATCCTCTGTAAAACCTCCTGCCTGAAAAGTAAACTGCTGCGCTGCAGTAGTGTTCCCTACAGCCGTTTCTGCAAAGCTCAGCTTCACAAGGTCGGTTGTTACAAAGTTCTCTACATTCTGCACCTCAAAGTTATCCAGTGTCCAGCGGGCAGAGGCTGTTGTTGTAGAAGTATAAACAAACGCGATATAGGTATTCGCTGACTTATAGGCCGCAAGGCTCAGGTTTGCCAGTGTTTCCCAAGCGTCTACGTTGTTGGCAGGCAGTGTTAGAAGATCTGTCCAGGTGGCGGCAGCAGGATTGCCGGAGCCACTGTAATTCGTTGACACTTTAATTACCAGCCCAGCGCCGGAAAATTTGGTTCTGTAGTCTACAGACATTAACGGGATAGAGAATGCGCTGAAGTCCATGGCAGGCGAGACAAGCCAGTCTTCGTTTTCGTTGCTTGTATTTGTGTAGCCGTTCATTTGCACCCCGTTGCCATCTCTGCCAAAAGTAGTACAAGCCCAGGTTTGTGCTCCGGTTACACTGTACTGCATCCAGCCGCCAACTATGTCAGCGCCGTTTACGCAATTGTTGAAATCCTGCACGTAAGGGCTGAAAGTTAAAACAGAAACTGACAACTCTGTATCTGTGGCACCTGTACTGGTGTGCAGTATTGTTCCGCTTATAACGCCTGCAGTAGTAGGGGTTACACGAACATATACTTTAGGGTTAGACGCCAGTTCTGCAGGAGTAAACGCAATGGCGGTTGCAAAGCCACTTGTCGCTGACCTAGACACTTCAAAAGGAGCTTGAGAAGTGATGTTCAGGTTAGCTGTAAGGTTAGAAGTTGACAAAGTATAATCAGCAACTACAGGGTTGCCAACTAACGTTTCGCCAAGGTTAAGTGAGCTGGGAATAAAGATGGAAGGTGCTGTGCTGTTAGAGGCAAACTCAATCTTAAAATCATCAATCGCATAAATACCATCCGAACCCACATTGTCAGTATCTACCCATCTGATCCATAAATTGCTTCCGTTGGCCCAGTTAAGAGCTGTCAGGTCTGCAGCAATATTTGTTTTGTTTGCATCTGCGTTTCCATTAACCGGCCCTGCCGATGTCGATGATTTTAATATCTCATTCAGGTCTAAACTTGAAACGGCAGTCCAGGTAGCGTTTGCATCGTTAAGGGCTATAGCGTTTAAGCTATACTCAAACTTTACAACTTCATCGTGGTCGTTTCTGCTGCCAGATCGCCACTGCTCCATTACAGCTGATATTTTGATCAGGTTGAGCGTACTTCCGGTATTGTTTGTAAATGCAGCACCCATAGCCGGAATAGTTGTGCTGGAGGCCAAAGTACCCAAGGCACGATCAGTACCGGCACCAGCACTGTATATACCGCCAGAACTTGCACTTCCATCCGTATCTACAGGTGAAAGTACAGCCCCTGCACTGCCTGTACCTGCATAGCGTAACGCAGTCCAGCCTGAAGGAAAGCCACTGGAGAGATTATCGAAATTCTCTGTATAAGGAGATTGCTGAAGGTTTATCTGGCCCCATGCATTGCTGCTACCTAAAAAGGCACAGCAAACCAGCACAAGAGCTGTGAGCTTTTGTAATTGTTTGGTCATAATAACAAGTAACTATGAATTGGATTGATTTGCCTTGACAAGTCGGCCTGCCTGTGGTATGCGGATGATGAAACGGAAGGTATGGCCTTGTACTTTTCATTATACAAAACTAGCAACAATTACTTAATGCTTTATTAATAAAATATTAAGTATTAAGTTTTTACAATAATTTACGACTTAACACTGGAATTATCTTCTAATAACACAAGTAATCTTATAGCCTCTGTTATGGCATCTTTTCATATATTCATTAATATAGCTTTTCTAATATAGCAGGTTTTACAGAAGTATAAACCTGCTATTTGTAACTGATGTATAAGCTTAGCCACTGACCATAAAAAAAGCCTGCCACTTTAAAAGTAGCAGGCTTCTTAAATACTTTATTTGTATTACTAGTTCTTTAACAACTTAGTCTGGTATACTTCTTTACCGGCTGTTACATTCACGAAGAACATACCTTTAGATAGAGAAGACATTTTGCTGTTAAGAGACTCCTGTACCTGTGCCTGAGAACCAGTAGTCTTGAAAAGCTCTTTACCTTCTACAGACCAAACAGTAAGGCTAACTTTCTGAGAACCGATGTGGCCAGGAAGCGAGAATCTTACTTGCTGGTTCTGCATTGGGTTAGGATAGATACTGAACATGCCTTTTGTAGCGTCAGCGATGCCAGTGGTAGTAGCAGCAACCATTGTCAAACTAAAGTCATCAATAGCGTATAGTCCATCAGAGCCAAAGTTATCTGGATCGCTCCATCTAATCCAAAGCGTTGCTTCAGGCGCTAATGTTATTCCTGTTATCTGACCGCTAATATTTTGCTTATTCGCAGTAGTATTACCATCTATTGCTGCAGCTGTTGTTGTAGTTCTGTTAACCTCTAACTCTACTAAATCCATAGATGTCATTGGAACCCATGTTGCATTAGCATCATTTATACCCGTTGCATTAAGACTGTATTCAAATGCAGTAACTTCATTTCCTTCAGGAGTGTTATTTGAACCTGTTTTCCATTGCTCCATTACGGCAGCAAAATTGATAGTACCTACAGTAGCTGTTGTGCCGTTTGTGAAACCCGCACCAAATCTAACATAAGTAGAACCTGAGCTCAGGCTGCCGAATGCTCTATCTGTAGCATCAGTAGTTCCTACATTATATATCGCTCCTGAGCTTGCTGAACCATTAGTTACAACAAGATCAATCGGGCCGATTGCAGGTGGGGTACTTGAAGTACTAGTGGTATGATACCTCACAGCGCTCCAGCCATCAGGGAAAGTAGTTCCAGTAGCACCCATGCCATCAAAATTCTGGGTGTAGGTAAGAGTTGTTAAATTAACCTGAGCATTCGCCTCTGTGTTCGCCAGGAAAGCAAAGCCTAGCAGCGCAAGGGCAGAAACTTTTTGTAAATGTTTAATCATAAAAGTTTGGATTAGATTTGGTTGATTTTCATACTTCAAAAGAGATGAGTAGGCTGTAGGTAGTTAAGCTCCTGCAATAGGTAAACATCTCATTACAAATCTAACCTGATTTTTAATATTTTATGTTATCTATATATTAATTTTTTTGTGTTATAGCCTTAGTTTTCAACATCCTCCCTTAGTTAAGCGTATACTCTAGATTTGTTCCAGTGCCTGCGCAATATCTTTGATCAGGTATTCCGGGTCTTCGAGGCCAATGTAGAAGCGCACCAGGTTAAATGGCAAACTGGATTTTAAACCTCCCTCGGTATAAGAGGCAGCTATCGGGTAAATTAAAGATTCGTGTCCACCCCAGGATGCTGCCATCAGAAAATGTTGCAGTTTATCGCAGAACGCCTCTACCCTTTTTATGTCATCCGTCTTAAGCAAAACAGAGAACTGTCCTGTGTTATTGCGCAGTTGTTTTTGAGCTAATTTGTACTGCGGATGCGATGGCAGAAACGGAAAGTATACTTTCTCTACCTTCGGGTGGCTGTCCAGAAAGCTAACCACCTGCCTTGTAGAGGCTGCTATCCGCTCCATCCGGAGGGGCAGTGTTCTGAGGCCGCGTATGAGTAACCAGGCATCTTGTGGCGGAAGTATGGCACCCAGCGTCATAAATTCACGCTCAAATATCCTGTTTATACTTTCGCGGCGACCACAGATCACACCACCCATTACATCGGAGTGTCCGCCAATATACTTGGTGCAGGAGTGTACTACCAGGTCTACTCCCATCGCAATCGGGTTCTGATTTATAGGGCTGGCAAAGCTGTTGTCGATGATGGTGCTACAGTTATGTTCTTTGGCAATAGCCGCCACAGCGGCAATATCCTGCAGCTCAAAAGTATAAGAGTTGGGGCTCTCCATGTACAGCAGGCGCGTATTGTGCTTTATGGCGTTTCGGTAATTCTCCGGATCTGTGCCATCTACCATTGTTACCTCCACTCCAAATCTTGGTAAAAACTTGTTCATCAGGGCATTGGTCCAGAAGTATGGTTTTTTAACAGATACAATGTGATCTCCGGCACTAACCTGCGAAAGTATGGCCGCTGATACCGCAGCAATGCCGCTACCAAAAGCGATGGCATGCTCCGCTCCCTCAAGGGCCGCTATTTTTTTCTCCAGTATGGTTACGGTTGGGTTATTGCCGCGGGTGTACAGGTGCGCTTCGGCCTCGTTTTGTAGCATGCGCCTGAGATCTGCTACGGTGCTGGCTGCAAAATTACTCGTCTGTAGAATGGGTGGAGCAACAGCATTAAAGTATAGCTCCCGGTCTTCACCTAGCTCATTTAGTATATAAGATAGCTCCATAGTTTCTGGTATCGGTTTCCTCCTCTTACTCCTATTTTGTATCTGTTGTTTTAAATGCTTGAACCGGCCATACTTCATCTTGAACTCAGGCCACCTTTATACTTTTGCAACAGCTAAATGCTGGATTGTTGGCTATTATAACCTCCATACTTTCAACTACTTAATTCTGTATCTGCATAAAGTATAAATTGTTTTTAATAGCATGTATAAGCGCCTGATTTACAATAGTTTAAAAACATAAAACAACCTCAATTTTTAGCCACTTTTGCAACTGTAACCGCTTCAGAATTGTTTATAAAACATGAAAGAGAAAGAAGAAGATAACGTATTTCAGCTTAACCAAAACGAGCCTGTTGAGCAGGATAAAGACTGGCAAAAGTCTATCCCGGCGCAGGTGTTTCTGAACTACTTTTTCGCTATCAATTATCATTTACAGCACGGCGAAACAAGTGGTGTGGAGCAGCTGGCTTTCCTGAAAGAATCACAGGCCGAGCTTAGTGAACAAGACACAGAAAGAATAAAACGCTACCTGTTAAACTCCTGGAGCACTGAGTATGCCCTGCGTACAACAGCAGCCTTAGGTGACGAAGCCTATATGCGTAACGCACTTTACTGGACCTTCCCGCAGGCATACTATACTGTGTTCTCGGGCTTACAGGCTTTCCTGTATACGCGTGGTGTAAAGTCCAGCAACGAGGCACTTATACTTCGTGAGGCTGGCAGGCTGGTAGTTAAAAATGCTTACCCGAAGGCAATTGGCTTCTACGCATCTGGCCACTACGACGATTTTAACATTCATCGTTTGCCTTTGTCGCATTACAAGCCGGGTTTGCAGATAGCAGGCAAGGAACTGGAAGCACAGGCACAGATAGGTCAGTTTTTGCGCACTACCCGCCGCCAGAAAGCTAAAAGTATACGGCAGCAGGTACAGGCTAATTCAGCAATAGCAATCCGTAGCGCTAAAACCGGTGAGGTATTGCAGAAGTTCGGGCCACAGCACTGGCAGCAGTTAACCTGGCGCGTAGGCTATACTACGCTGTTCGACTTATTGGCGCGTTTGCGTATTTCGTCTTCGCACCGCGAGATAGATCGTTTTGTGCAGGCCGACATCGACTTTAAGCTTTTCCATGAGTCTTTACTCGAGATTGTGAGTTACCTGAACGGCATACACGAAAGTTATGTGGCACAGGCCATAGGCATACAGCAGTACGAGGCGTATGTAAAAGAACTGCCGGCTTACCTGCAAAACTCTTTTGTGGCAGCCAGGTTGCAACAGCACATCAAACCGCTTTTCGGCGACGAAGATTATCAGCTGGGGCAAGCGGCTTAAAATATACCCTTGTTTATACTTCAGACTCCTGCAGGTTTATACTTGCAGGAGTTTTTGTTTACCGGTGATGAAGGGGATTTGAGTGATTGAAGGGATTTTTTTGCAGCACCAGGTCCAACCACCCCTCTCTCAAACTATATCCGGGATCTTTGATTAGCCTAAGGCGGGGAATTTTCGTATTTCCGGAATTCCTCTCTTGAGAGGGGTAGGGGTGTGTTTTTACTATGTAGTATTGGCATAACCTCCCTCCTGTCAGGATCCTTAACAGGATGACAAAGAGAAAGATGAGTAGCTAAACTATTATGATTTAAGAAAAAGGAGTAAGTAAAACTCCCCTCCCTGGTTAAGTCATCGATCCCGGACTTACTTCGGGGCAGGGGTGGTTGGGCCCACTACCAGATGCAATCCTGATTAAAATAAAGAATTATTCAATATCTACCCTTTCAAACATTCTAACTCTCAAACTCTCTAACGCTTTAACTTTCTAACTCACAATTATTCCTTATTTTTGCACCTTGATATAAACTACACACTTTTACGATAATTGCATGCAACTGAGCGAACAGGAACTACGCAGACGCCATGAGCGCGAAGAGTTGGAGAAAATGGGCATCAACCCATATCCCTCTGAAACATTTGAAGTTACTGCTACTGCCAAAGAGATAAAGGAAAATTTCGATAAGGAGAAGAATAACTACCAGGAAGTAACACTGGCAGGCCGCCTGATGAGCCGCCGCATTATGGGTAAAGCCTCTTTTGCGGAGCTGATGGATAGCACGGGCCGTATCCAGATCTATGTTTCCAGGGATGATATTGCTCCGGGCGAGAACAAGGACATGTACAACACCGTGTTCAAGAAAATGCTCGACATCGGTGACTTTATCGGTATCAAAGGCTATGCATTCGTAACGCAGGTTGGCGAGATATCTGTGCATGTTACAGAACTTATCGTACTTGCAAAATCACTGCGCCCACTGCCAATCGTAAAACGTGAGATAGACGATAACGGCAACGAGATCGTACACGATGGCTTTACTGACCCTGAGCTGCGTTATCGCCAGCGCTACGTAGACCTTATCGTGAACCCGCATGTGCGCGAAACTTTCCAGAAGCGCACTAAGCTGGTAAACACCATGCGCAACTTCCTTTCTGACAAAGGGTACCTGGAAGTTGAAACGCCAATACTGCAGCCTATACATGGTGGCGCGGCGGCACGTCCGTTTAAAACGCACCACAACACCCTGGACATGACGCTGTACCTGCGCATTGCCAACGAGTTATACTTAAAGCGCCTGATAGTGGGTGGTTTTGACGGTGTATTCGAGTTTGCCAAAGACTTCCGCAACGAGGGCATGAGCCGCTTCCATAACCCGGAGTTTACTGTAATGGAGCTTTATGTTACCTACAAAGACTACAACTGGATGATGGACCTCGTGGAGGAAATGGTAGAGAAAGTGGCCCTGGCCCTGCACGGTAAAACAGAAGTACAGGTAGGTGAGAATGTGATCAACTTTGCCCGCCCATGGAAGCGTTATACTATGTTTGAGGCTATTGAGCACTTCACGAAGATCGATATCTCTAACATGGATGAGCCTGAACTGCGCCAGGCTGCTCAGAAACTAGGCATCCACGTAGACCCAACTATGGGTAAAGCAAAAATCATTGATGAGATATTCGGTGAGACGGCAGAGCCATATTTAATACAGCCAACCTTTATCACTGATTACCCTGTAGAGATGAGCCCGCTGGCTAAGAAGCACCGCAGCAAGCCAGGTTTGGTAGAGCGTTTCGAGGCAATTTGCAACGGTAAAGAGATCTGCAATGCCTTCTCTGAGCTTAACGACCCTGTTGATCAGCGTGCCCGCTTTGAAGAGCAGTTGGAACTGGCTCGCCGCGGCGACGTAGAAGCCATGGCCCTTGACGAAGACTTCCTGCGTGCCCTGGAGTATGGCATGCCGCCAACAGCAGGTTTAGGCGTTGGTATAGATCGCTTGAGCATGATCATGACTAACTCCAACTCGATTCAGGATGTGTTGTTCTTCCCGCAGATGAAGCCGGAAAAGCAAGACAAAAAAGAAGAGGAAAAAGTAGGCTAACACCCTACTCCAAGTATAAAAAGAAAGGGCCCCGCAATACTGCAGAGCCCTTTCTTTTTATGTTTTATACTTTACAAACCCGGAGTTTTGCGGGAGTCGTTTATCATGCGGTTTACTTCTGTATCGTCCCAGTTCTTGTTTTCACCGGTGCTAGATGCAGTAGTAGTTCTGTTCTGGTTTTTGCTTAGGTTAGGATTAATGTAAGGCTCCTTTTTCTTGCCTGTCCAGGAGTCTACTTTTGATTTGGTAGATGAATATCCTTTGCTAACCTGATCACCTAACTTAGAGGCAGAGTCGGCTACTTTTTTACGAGTTGCAGTACCTTTATCCGGTGCCAGCAAAATACCTGCAATAGCACCTGCCGCAGCACCTGCCAATAAGCCCAGAGCTACTGCACCACCGCTACCACTCTTATTCTTTTTATATGATGGCGTTTCTTGTTGCTTCATCTGGCGCACAGATGCATTCGTCGTGTAAGTTGATCTATCTTCTCCAAGTGATCTCGTTTCCATTTTAGTTCTCATAGTTGTATTTGTATTTTGTTTACAGTTTAAACTTAAAATCAAAGCCTATTATTGTGCTCTGATATACTTTTAGTAACGGTATACCTGCGCTCAAGGTTAAAAAACAACATAGGCAAATAAAACAAAAACGCCAGTTGTAGTTAAACAACTGGCGTTTTTCAGGCAAACTTTTTGTGGCCGCCTCAGCAACTATTATACTTCTACAATAGTTTCGGCTACAGAGCTTTTTAGGGCTCTTTTAGTATTGCCTTCATAAATTTATAATTTAAGCGTTGCTGCCAGAAGAACCAGCTCCGCCGGCACCAGAAGTACCAGAGCCGCTGCTAGTTGTGCTGCCACCTGTAGAACCAGAACCACCTGTAGAACCAGATCCGCCGGTTTTACCAGTATTGCCTCCGCCTTTGTTCTCAGATCCAGAACCAGCTCCGCCAAATGTGCTTCCACTCATGTTTTTGATTTCATCAAGGCCAGCCTGCAGGTTCTTCTCAAGATCTTTGCTAAGCTTACCAGCCCATTTTCTTACACTGCCACGAGTAACCTCGCCAGTATCTGGTGCCATAAGCAAGCCTGCAATCACACCTGCACTTGCACCTGCTAAAAGGGCTAAAAGCACTTTTCCGCTATTGTCTTTCATAGTTGATATAATTAATAATTTTTGATGTATCTTTTGATTGAGTACTAATAACGTTAGTCTGCAGCATTAAGTTATATCTATACAACAGAATACTACTATACTTTAGTTAAAAGTATAAAAATTGTTTAAGATACTCTTCATTATTGTTATAAGAAGTTTGGCGGTTTAGCCTCTCAAATCAGCTAAAAGCTTTAGCACCTCGTCTTTTGTTTTGTTAAGGCGAGCCTGTAAGCGGCTTAGTAATTCATTTTCACTGCCCTGCTGGTAGCTCAGGTCTTCTTCGGTTAGCTCTGCGTAATTTTGGCTTAACTGGCGCTTCACGTCCTCCCACGAACCATGCATCACCAGTTGGTCATCATCCTGATGCGCGTTTTTACCCATCTTGCTTTTAAGGTTTTCCGTCCAGCCTTTTAGCGTGGTGTTTATATCATCTCCTGCTTTGGTTAAAGTACGTTTCAAGTCGTCGCGGTTTGCCTGTCCGTTTTTAGGTGCAAGCAAAATACCGGCTGCAATGCCAGCGCCAATACCTGCAAGCGTTGCCATCAGAATTTTGCCATTGTCATTGTTCATGTTATCAGTGCGCATGTTATTTTATTATAGTTTATAGTTTTACAGATTAGCGCAGCCCATCGTCGTTTTCATTGTTCAGGAGAAAGCCTGATTAAAATAAAATTAGATATTTTTGCGCTTCAAGTATCATACGGTTGCAGTCCTAGTTGGTTAGTTAGCGACGCAAAACAGTGTGGTAACGTATAACATCCTATCAATTTAAAGTATAAAAACTATGAAGAAAATTCTGACCATACTTCCGCTGGCTGCCTTGCTAATGAGCAACTCTTGTACAAAACCTGTGCAAGATGCCACAGCCTGTATCGATAAAAGCAAAATAGACCCTGAGAAAATCTGCACCATGCAATACGACCCTGTTTGCGGTTGCGACGGCAAAACGTATGGCAACAACTGCGAAGCAGACCGCGCCGGTGTTACTTCTTATACCAAAGGCGAATGTGCTGATAAAAACTAAACTATACTTTAACCGAGATGAGCAAAAAAAAATACTTTAAGCAAAACAAGCCATTTAAGGTACCTACCACCGACGGCAAACTGATAGAGGAACACTTTGGAAAAGCCTCCACCAACACATCAGGATTTAGCGTGGCACACATGGTTGCCCCTCCTCATTGGGGTGAGCCGCACCAGACACCAGAATTCGATGAGGTAACCATTGTGCTGAGAGGCCGCAAGCTAATAGAGATAGACGGAGAGGAAGTGGAAGTAAAAGCCGGCGAAACTATTCTTATAAAAGCAGGAACACGTGTCCGCTATGCCAACCCTTACGACGAAGAAACTGAGTACTGGTCTGTGTGCGTGCCGGCTTTTGATTTTGAAAAAGTAAACCGCGAAGATAGTTGATTGGTAGATTTGGAGATGAGAAGATTTGAAGATGAAAAAGTCTTACAAGTATGAACTGTAACTCTCGCTCGCCTCTGGCGAGAGAGTCCATTAACTATAATATAAAAGCCCCTGCTAAACTTTAGCAGGGGCTTTTATATTATAGGAGTCTGAGAAGATCATTTTCAAATCCTCACATCTTCAAATTACTTGCTGATCATCTCCACTATATCCTCAGATATACCCATGCTGCTGAATCCACCATCGTGCATCAGGTTCTGCATAGTTACGTAACGTGTTAAGTCCGAGAACAATGTGATAGTGTAATCGGCACATGCTTCTGCAGATGCGTTGCCAAGCGGCGACATTTTATCTGCGTAATCGTAGAACGCATCAAAGCCACCTACACCAGTACCAGCCGTTGTTTTAGTTGGCGACTGAGAGATCGTGTTAACACGGATCTTTTTGCTGCGGCCTAAACGGTAACCATAGTTACGCGCAATAGACTCCAGCACCGCCTTCGCCTGCGACATATCGGTATAATCAGGGAATACGCGCTGCGCTGCAATGTAAGAAAGGGCTACAATAGAACCCCACTCGTTCATGGCGTCCTGCTTCTCGGCAACATGCATTACCTTGTGGAAAGACAAAGCAGAAATATCCAGCGTTTTCATAAACCAATCATAATTCAGATCGCCGTAGGTTTTGCCTTTACGGATGTTTGGACTCATACCGATAGAATGCAGTACAAAATCCAGCTTACCGCCTAAGATCTCCTGTGCTTTAGAGAACAAATTCTCCAGGTCTTCCACAGAAGTTGCATCAGCAGGTATAATTTGTGCATTGCACTGCTCTGCCAGTTTATTGATCTCACCCATACGCATAGCCAGCGGAGCATTCGTCAACACAAACTCAGCACCTTCTTCTTTAGCACGCATCGCTACTTTCCAGGCAATAGACTTTTCGTCCAGCGCTCCAAAAATTATTCCTTTCTTTCCTTTAAGCAGATTATAAGACATGTCTTTATCGTTGTTTTATACTTTCAAAGATTTGAGCAGGCAATATAGCAATAACTAAGTATAACTCAAGATGCAAGGGTAGTACATTCTGGTGAACAGGTAGTAAACGTATGTGGTATCTAGTCCAACCACCCCTGCCCCTCCTTATCCAAGGAGGGGAGTTCTGCTATTACTTTAGCAAAAGTATAAGTTCTGTAGTTCTTGCTTAACCTCCCTTCTACCAAGATCCTTTCAGGATGACAAAAAGGAATTTCTTTAACTATTATGATGGCAGTGGAAATAGTAATAGCAGGCTCCCCGCCTTAGATAAGGAGGGGTAGGGGTGGTTGGACCCAGTATAGTTGAATCGGGGACAAAGATGTCCCCCCATCAGAGAGGTTTCGGACAAGAAAGTCCGAAACAGCATAATAGCACCCCCTCCTGTTTTTAGGAGGGGGCAGGGGAGGTCTTACATCGCCAGCAACTCCTTCGCACTTTTAAAAGCACTGGCGCTCGGGTTGGCACCGGCTATCATGTGTGCTATTTCGTTTACGCGTTCCTCTTTGTTTAGCTTTTTAATGCGGCTAATGGTGCGGTCTTCGGTATCGTGCTTGTACACGAAGTAATGTGCGTTGCCTTGTGCAGCGATCTGCGGCAAGTGTGAAATAGCAATAATCTGGTGCTTCTGCGCCATCTGCTGCATCATCTTACCTACTTTCACAGCTACCTCTCCGGATATACCTGTATCAATTTCATCGAACACGATGGTTGGCAAGGCAGTTTTATCAGCCAGCATATACTTAACGCTTAGCATCAACCTCGAGAACTCACCACCGGATGCTGCTTTTACCAGCGATTGCGGCTGCGCTCCTTTGTTGGCGCTGAAAAGTATACTTATCTCATCGGTACCCGTGGCAGATGGTGTTGTATTGGCATGCTGAATAACGATGCGCGCGTTAGGCATACCAAGTTCGGCAAGCAAAGTATAAAGCTCCTGCTCAAACTGGCCGAAGGATGATTTTCTACGCTCTGAAAGTATGGCTGCTTTGCCAAGCACTTCCTTCTCTGCTTCTTCCATCGCTTTTTTAGTGCTGGCAATGGCTGCGTCCAGATTAAGAACACTACCTACTTTGCCTTCCAGGTCGCGCTGTATTTCAAGTAACTCGGCATTAGATTGTACCTGGTGCTTACGCTGCAACGTATAGATCATGTTCAGGCGTTCCTGCACTTCTACAGTCCGCTCCGGGTCTGCCTCTGTTTTACGTTCCGCGTCTTCCAGTTCACCGGCAATATCGCTCAGCTCTATCATGCAACTTTCGGTGCGGGTACGCAATTCGTCGTACTTAGGAGAGAACTGTGCCAGTTGCGCGATAAGGTGTGCTGTGTCTTTTAAAGCTGAGGTAATGTTAAATTCCGATTCTGTAAGGTACTGAACAGCCTGCGTTAGCTTAACTTTTATATCTTCGGCATTCTCCAATTGCTTCAGTTCGTTCTCCATTTCTTCCTGCTCTGCTTCCTGCAGGTTTGCCTCCTCCAGTTCGTTCAGCAGGAAAGTATGGTAATCCAGTTCTTTCTGTGCTTGTGCCAGTTGGTCTTCCAGTTTCTTAAATTCGGAGTCCAGCTTTTTATACTTGCGGTACGTGTCGTTGTAGTCCTTTAAGTATGACAGGTTGCCAGCGTAAATATCAAGCGAGGTGTTCCCGGCATACACATCCAGGATGTTAAGCTGATAACTGGTGTCTCCCAATTGCAGCGTGTCGTGCTGCGAGTGGATATCCATCAGGTTCTCCCCTATCTTACGGATCACGTCCAGCGTTACCGGTGTGTCGTTTACAAAGGCACGTGACTTGCCGCTTGGGCTTATCTCACGGCGAAGTATACATTGGTCGTCGTAATCCAGGTCCTCGGCAATAAAGATTTCCTTCAGGTTATACAACGAGATATCAAAAACACCTTCTATCACACACTTCTGCTCCTGGTCGAACAGCAGTTTAGAGTCGGCACGGTTGCCCAGCAACAAACCAATGGCACCCAGCATAATGGATTTACCGGCACCTGTTTCGCCTGTAATAATATTAAGCACCGGAGAAGGGTTCATCTCCAGCTTCTCGATCAGGGCGTAATTTTTAATTTTAAGATCTATCAGCATATAAGTAGTCTCGAGACTATAGACATAAGATGTAAGACTTTTTGCCTATGCTAAAGTTCGGTATTTCTGTAAATATTTTTGATGTAGTTAAAGTATAATTTATACTTTGGACTGCTGGTTAAGATAAAGGATTTTTTCTTCTCCTCCAGTATTAAGATTCAGTTTTACTAATATAACTAGTTTAACCTCCGGGCGTAGGGGCCCTCTTTTTTTCTACCAAGAACCTTTTGGATGACAAAATGGGAAGATAAGATTTAGGATGAGGCACCTAAAGTATACTTTAATAAGGCGCTTCTATATCATAAAAGATCTCCTCCACCTCATCTGGCGTAAACTCATGCTTGTTAAAACGAAAGTCTTTCAGCTGTAACCTACTTGAGTTTATACTTGATAATGAACCAGCTAGCACGGCTTTAGTGCGCAACACGACCTGCACAACAGGTTGTTGCAGTAGTTCGGGTAAACGTTGCTCTAAATCTTTCTGAAAAATGCGGACCTGGCGTTTGCCCATAGTATAAAGTATAATATCAGGCAGATTGTTCTGCTGCCGTGAAGTTACGCTCTTTTACCGAAATTCTAAAAATTTTAGCGTTTTAGCAAAACTTCGTATTTACCATTGTTGGTGGGGTCTGTTTGGGAGAGTAATGTGAAGGCCTGCTGTTTTTGTGCAGGTGTAGCATTTTTGAACATATTTACAAGTTCATCGGCCTTGGCATCAAAGAAAGAACGGACAACTGCAGAGTTTGGCTTTTGCTGTTGCAGGCGCTGCACACTTTCCAGAACCGTAATTACCGACTGGCGTGCCTTCTCCGGGTTTTCCACCATAATATCTAGCCCCTGCCGGTGCATGTTATAAAGTCCTTCGCGGTAAGGCAAGAACTGCGGGTCCTGCATGTTGTCGATCAGCCAATAGCGGTTGCGGTTGCTGTCGAAAGCTTTCCAGCCTTGGTAACCAGGCCCTTGCGAGGCAGCCAGGTTAACTATGCCCCTTGCTTTATCAAAGGCAGCTGCTCCACCCAAACGGCCAAAGCTGTCGTTATCTATGCCTATGATCATGTAAGCATAAAATGCCAGCATCGAAGAAAGGTTGGAAGTATAACTGTTCTCTGCAAAGTCAAGTGGTTGGGCGGTATTAAACTGGAAGGTCCAGTCTTTGTCGATAAAAGAGAAGAGCGTGGATTCATAGCCTGTGCCATAAGCTGGTCTCACAGAAACTACCTGCACATTTGCTCTAAACACCCCGATTTCCGGCATCTCCGTCAGGTTTATCAATAGGCGGCATTTAATTCGTTCGTCTGGTCTGTAAGCCTGGTCGGTCCAGCGGCGGTTGTTCATGAACTCGAAAATGCGCGTTTGCATGTCTGTAAACAACTGCTTGTCTGTGTACTGTACCTGCTCGCTGTTAACCACAACATCACACTGCAGCTCCTGGGCATTGGCTGTCCAAGCTGTCAGGCAAAACATCAGCATAACAAGTATCTTCTTAACCATGTGTTCGTTCCCAGATCAGGTTTACAATATCTTCGGCTACCTCCGTTTTCTGCTTAAGCTCAAAAGCGGTGGTAGCGTCTTTTTCAATAATTGTTACTTTATTTGTGTCGTGCTTAAAGCCAGCCCCCGGATCATTCAGCGAGTTCAGCACGATCATGTCCAGATTCTTTTTCTGCAGCTTTTCGCGGGCATTTGCACTTTCGTTGTGCGTTTCCAGGGCAAAGCCTACCGAAAACTGGCCTTCTTTTTTCTCTTTGCCGAGGGCCGCTGCTATATCAACGTTCTTAACCAGTTCTATCGTCAGTTCGTCGCCGCTTTTTTTGATTTTTTTATCAGCAACCATTTTAGGTCTGTAGTCGGCCACAGCTGCTGCATATACTATAATATCAGCCTTTGGCGCCAGCTGCTTTACAGCGGCATACATTTCGTCGGCAGTAGTAACCGGGGTAATATTTATACTTTGGCTTTCTGCCTTAATATTTACAGGGCCAGAAACCAACTGCACCTTAGCTCCGCGTGCTGCAAAGCACTCGGCTAATGCGTAACCCATTTTACCCGTAGAGTGGTTCCCGATAAAGCGCACCGGATCGATAGGCTCGTGGGTTGGGCCAGCTGTAAGAAGTATAGTTTTGTCTTTAAACGAGTTTTCGGTCACCTGCAAAATATTTCTGAAGTACCTGAACAATCTCTTCCGGCTCTGCCATGCGCCCCTGCCCTATTAAGCCGCTTGCCAACTCGCCGTAACCAGCCTCTATTATATGGTTGCCGTAGCCGCGTAACTTTGTAAAGTTATTTTGTACCGATGGGTGCTGGTACATGTCCAGGTCCATGGCAGGAGCTACAAAAACAGGGCAGCGTGCCGAAAGATAAGTAGCTGTTAGTAGATTGTCGCAGAAGCCATTAGCCATTTTAGCCACAGTGTTGGCACTTGCCGGGGCTATTACCATCGCATCGCCCCATAGGCCAAGGTCTACGTGGTTATTCCACGTGCCGGTTTCGTCTTTCACAAATTGGGTGAGCACCGGCCTTTTAGAAAGTGTGGCTAAGGTTAGGGGGGTAATAAACTCAGAAGCAGAAGTGGTCAGGATAACCTGCACTTCTGCTTCTGCTTTTATGAGTTCACGAACCAGTAAGGCCGCTTTGTACGCAGCTATACTTCCGCAAACTCCTAATATGATCTTTTTATGCCGGAGCATTTGCCCGTATTACAGGGAAATTTCCTCTGAAGTTTCCTCGTCTGGTGTACGGAAGTATACTTTTCCTTCCAGGAACTCCTCGATAGCAAGACTGGTAGGCTTTGGTAAACGCTCGTAGTATTTAGAGATCTCGATCTGCTCGCGGTTCTCGAATACTTCCTCCAGGTTATCTACGGTTGTTGCAAATTCAGCCAGTTTAGAGTTCAACTCTTCCTTTATCTTAACTGCAACCTGGTTCGCTCTTTTAGAAATAATAGACACAGACATGTAAACGTTACCGGTTTGCTCTGCAAAGTCGGCCATGTTGCGCGTAACGATTGTTGATGGAACTGATGCCATATATTTTATACTTAAGAATTTGCTTGTGCTTGATTTATTTTTTTAACCTTTTCCAGTTCTGCCAGTGTGTTTTCGTACACCTGCAGGGCATTACGGGTAAACTTGCTGTCAGGATACTGATCGATAAAGCTCTGATAATACTCTACTGCCTGCTGAAAGCGCTCTTCCTGCTTGCTCGGTATACTTTCCAGAGCAAAACGATATTGAGCATCTACTTTTAAATAAGCTGCCTCCTCACTATACGGCGATGAAGCATGCTCTTTCTGAAAGTTATCAAATGCCACCACTGCTGATTTCCAGTAGCGAAGCTTATAGTATAAGTGGGCGTTATCGAAAGCCTTTCTATCCAGCTTCACCAGCAGTTCTTCAATCAACTCATTAGCCTCAGCCTGGCGATCCGTGTTCGGATAACGAACTAAAAACTCCTGAAGTGCTTCAATAGCTGTGATAGTAGCTGTCTGGTCCTGCTCAAAGCTCGGCGACTGGTTGTACAACGAAAGTGCTTGGTTATACATTGCCTGCTCTGCTAGCGGACTGCGTGGGTATGTCTGGTAAAATGATCTGAAATGGAAATCGGCTAGCAGGTAATCACCAAGTTCATAGTATGTATCTGCCAGGTAAAATTTTGCCTGCTCGGCTTGCTCGCTGCCAGTAAGCAATGGCGATACCTGCTCCAGCAACTGGTTGGCGCGGTAGTAGTCCTCTTTCTGGTGGTACTCGAGGGCAGCCTTGTATTTCTTGTCAACGTCGTCGCTCTTTAAAAGCTTCTGAAAATTGCTGCAGCCACTTATAACTAGCAACAAGCCTACTATTACGACGGTATGTAAAAAGCCTCTATTCATGAACGGGCAAAATTATACAATATCTATGTGATTTACAAAACTGAAATATCAGGCCAGGTATTGCCTGAGTAAGCGTAAGTTATTTATTCTTTTTAAGCGGCTCTGTTTTAACAGCAGGTTTATTAGCTCCTTTTTTTGAGGGTTTTGAGGCCGGCGCTTTTTTTACCGGAGTTGTGACCTTTTTCTTTTCAGGCACCCGTACAGCAAACACATCTTTCTTTGTGGGCCTTAAATCTGCCATCCAGGTAAAGCCCTCCAGCTGTCTTTCCGATTCCGGCAACTCATGCGGCGGGATAAAACTTGCATCCGGCTGTACCAGAAACGAGATTGTCTTCAGTTTATTTTCTGCAAACTTTAAAACCATATTACTGCAGATAGCTTTGTTCATGCCGGTTAAGGCAGTATCGCCCTCAAGGGCAAAGTATAAGCTCTCGCCATTGCCGTTCACGTTCACCCTTCTTATGTTGCCTTCCTGGAAGTATGCCACCATGTTGCGGCCTTTTACCTGGTTATAATTTTTGATGGAATCCTCAGAAGCGATAAAGGCATTGCTGTACATGTACATCCTGTCGATGGTCTTGTTGCGCAGCTGCACATGAATAGTATCGGATACCAGCTGGCTGTTTTCGCTCCAGAGCACAGGTTTACGGTTAAAGTGCATCACAGAGTCGGTGCGATTGTAGCTTAGTGAGTCGGCTTTACCCTGCAGGTCTTTTTTAAAAATCTTTACATTAGGATAGGCAAAGAGCATACTTTTTGTCCTGCCGGCACTTGCCTCCCTGGAGTAAAGCGTATCTGCCGACAAGTATAAAGTATCCTTATCAAGTATAGATTCCATT
This sequence comes from Pontibacter aydingkolensis, assembly GCF_019443125.1. Taxonomy (GTDB): domain Bacteria; phylum Bacteroidota; class Bacteroidia; order Cytophagales; family Hymenobacteraceae; genus Pontibacter; species Pontibacter aydingkolensis. Next base: position 89,085 of record NZ_JAHYXK010000003.1, read on the forward strand.
ACAGGGCTGCCGTATACTTTGGCCTCGCCTCTGTCGCGCCAATAGCGGCCTACCTGTCCTCTAATAGTTACATCATCTTTTAAAGATCGGAGCGATACGTTTTTCTCGGCAAAGCCATAGCCGGTATTCTGGTTATAGTATAGCTTGTCGCCACCCAGCCTATACTCTTTTGTGAGGATATAAGCGTTTCGCCCAAAGTTTGAGACCTTGGTTATCGTATTGTATGTACCTTCTTCAGCATACAGATCGCCCTGCTGTCCCCGGATAAAGGTTGGCCCCTGAAAGTACACGATTTTGCTTAGTGTGTTATAGCGTAGGTTCTGAGCCGTAATTTTATAATCCTGAGTAGCTACTTTTACATCCTGCTGAAAAGTATACATTTTAGATCGGGTATCATACGTACCCCGTCGGCTTTCCAGGCGGTTCTCAGGGTCTACAATAACGCCGCCCTCTGTGTACGAGGCTGTTTTCTCGTTCAGGTTGTAGTCCATACTTGGTGTGGTAAGCGTCATGCGCGGGTCATTCATCACCACGTTCCCTACCATTTTTGCTATTCTGCTATTGCCGTCATAGATGGCACGATCGCTGCGCATGGTTACAGTATCGGCCTGGTTAATGCGCACATTGCCAAATGCCTCCAGAAAATTTCGCTCTTTGTACTGGTAAACCGAGTCTGCAAACAGCACGGCGTCTCGCTGCTTAAACTTCACGTTGCCGATCAGTTTATCAATGCGCTGCCCGTTAAAAACTCCGCCTACCAGCGAATCGGCACTCTGCAGTTCTACTTTATCGCCTTGTTGCTGTGGCTTTGGCTGCTGCTGTTGTTTAGGAGCCTGCGGTTTTGTCCCTGGAGCCCTTTTTAGCTGACTCTGTCCGAAAACCACCACCGAAAGCAGCGTAAAGACAATAGAAAACAGTATTTTTGTATACTTCATTTAGATTCTTGACAAAGGACAAAGGACGCTGAGACAAAGGACTTATTTCTTTCGCCTTTCATCTAACAGTCTTTCGTCTAATTTATACTTCAAAATTATAAAAAATTTACCAGCCGCTGCTTTATGCTACAGAAAGTTTCAGGTTTTATACAAGCGCAAAATCTTTGCCAGCCCGACAGTAAAATTTTAGCGGCCGTTAGCGGTGGCATCGATTCGGTGGTACTCTGCGAAGTGCTGCACCAGCTAAAGTATGAATTTGCCGTTGCCCACTGCAATTTCGGACTACGCGCCGAGGACGCAGAAGCCGACCAACTCTTCGCCAAAAAGCTTGCCAAGCAGTATGATGTGCCGTTTTTTACCGAAAACTTTAACACCCGCGCCTTTGCCGAGCAGGAAAAGCTTTCGATACAGATGGCTGCCCGCACGCTACGCTACGAGTGGTTTGAACAAGTGCGCCAGCAGGAGGGCTACGATTATATCGCCACGGCCCACCACAGCAACGACCTGACTGAAACCATATTGCTGCACCTTACCAAAGGCACCGGTATAGCAGGCCTGCACGGCATCCCGGCTAAAAACGACAATATCATCCGCCCAATGCTTACAGTTACTAAAGATGATATTTATGACCTGGTTACAAGTCGTAAACTTATCTGGCGCGAAGACTCCTCTAACGAAACCACCAAGTACCAGCGTAACAAAATAAGGCACGAGGTAATTCCGGTTTTAAAGGAGATAAACCCGAGCCTGGAAGAAACCATGCAGCAAACCGCTGAGCGCGTAAGCCATGCCGAACGTATAGTAGCCGCGTACATTGATGATCTGCGTGCACAAAGTATAAAAGAAGCCGAAAATGCATGGTATATATCGCTGGTGCCGCTGCAAAATGCCACAGGCCTGCCGGTGGTACTGCATGAACTGCTTCGTCCGTTTAGTTTTAGCTACACTGTAGTTTTGGAGTTAGTTGATGCATTGGATGGTATCTCGGGTAAGCAATTCGACTCACCGACCCATACGTTGGTAAAAGACCGCGACCAGCTGGTGATTACACCCCGCAACCTTAGCAGCTTCGGAAGTATACTTATTAACCAGGGTGACACAGAAGCAGAGGCAGGCAACCTGGTATTTAAGATAAAGTATGCAGAGGCTGACAAGTATAAACTGAACACCAAACCGCATGTGGCCGCCCTGGATGCAGACCAGCTTAAATTCCCGCTAAAGCTGCGCAGCTGGCAGGAAGGCGACTGGTTTGTACCACTTGGTATGAATGGCAAGAAAAAAGTAAGCGATTTTTTAATCGATAAGAAGGTACCAGCCAACCTTAAACCCCAAACATTGGTATTAGTATCCGACCAGTCGATTGCCTGGATCGTGAACCAGCGCCTGGATAACCGCTTTAAGGTAACTGATAAGACGGAACGGGTGGTGGAAATAAGCGTGCAGGCGAAGCCTTCGGCTTCTTGACAAAAGACTGTTTGACAAAAGACAAAGGACTAAATGGTGTATGAGAAATCTTTTGTCCTTTGTCACATAGTCTTTTGTCCGAAAACCAACGGTTTTAATAATAGATTTTCCTAATTTTACGGGAGTTAACCGAATTCTCAAACTAACATAAAGTATATCCGATAATGAAAGTAACTGTAGTTGGAGCTGGTAACGTAGGTGCAACATGTGCCGATGTGCTTGCTTACCGCGAAATCGCGAACGAAGTAGTTTTAGTGGATATTAAAGAAGGTTTTGCTGAGGGCAAAGCGCTTGATATCTGGCAGAAAGCCCCTATCAACCTATACGACACACGCACTGTAGGTGTGACCAACGATTACAGCAAAACTGCTGGTTCTGATGTAGTGGTAATCACTTCTGGTTTGCCACGTAAGCCAGGCATGACCCGCGACGACCTTATTTCTACTAACGCGGGCATCGTAACATCAGTAACTGAGAACATTGTTAAGCACTCTCCTGATGCGATCATCATCGTAGTTTCTAACCCACTTGACGTGATGACATACGCTGCACACATTACTTCTAAGCTGCCACGCACAAGAGTAATGGGTATGGCTGGTATCCTGGATACGGCCCGTTACAGAGCATTCTTGGCTGAGGCCCTGAACGTATCTCCAAAAGACATCCAGGCTGTACTGATGGGTGGCCACGGCGATACTATGGTTCCGCTTCCGCGCTACACTACAGTTGGCGGTATCCCGGTAACAGAACTTATCGACGAAGAAACATTGAACGCTATTGTTGACCGCACCAAGAACGGTGGTGGCGAACTAGTGAAACTGATGGGTACTTCTGCTTGGTATGCACCGGGTTCAGCAGCTGCCCAGATGGTAGAAGCTATCGTTCGTGACCAGCGTCGTGTATTCCCGGTTTGCGTGAAGCTGGAAGGCGAGTACGGCATCGACGGCGTATACCTGGGCGTACCAGTTATACTTGGCAAGAACGGTATCGAAAGAATTATTGAGCTTGACCTGAACGAAGATGAGAAGCAACTGCTTGAGACATCTCGCGGACACGTAAAAGAAGTAATGGAAGCACTTGACAACATCAACGCTGCCAAAGCTTAATTTACAAAGTATACTTATTGATTTAAGAGCGGCGCTTCGGAAACGGAGCGCCGTTTTTTATTGATCGGAGATTAAGGGGATTAGATTGATTATAGAGATTATCTGCAGCCCCGGGCCCAACCACCCCTGCCCCTCCTTATCCAAGGAGGGGAGCCTGCTACTACGGCTTCTTCTGCCATCACAATAGTAACTATAATGTATCCTGTAGGGACAGTTCGCGACCTGTCCGCGCGATGGCCGCAACAATGAAACCCATACTTTTACTAGAGTAATGTCAGAGATCCCTGCCTTGGATAAGGAGCGGCAGGAGTGGTTGGATACTTATGCAAAAACCAAAAGCCAGCTCTGATTAGAACTAGCTTTTGGTTCTTCCCAGACACTTGCAGGAGCTGCGCACACTGCGAGGTCTTCCCTACTCCTTCTGGCTAGCCTGAAACAGCTTTTGCTTCTCCTCTTTAGACAAACTTTCATACCCGGAGCTGGATATCTTATCAAGGATAAGGTCTATTTCTTTCTGGCTTGGTTTGCCTACAGGCTGGGTAGCGGTAGTAGTGCTGCGGCCATTGGAGAAAGGGTTGCTGGTGCGGTGCGTTACTTTAAGTTTTGGTCTGCTCTTAAATAAGCTTGCAAAAAAATCTGTTATCGCAAGTATAGGGCGTCCCATATCATTGCCGCGTTGTAACTGCTTTATAAAGATCCAGCCAATTAGTGCTCCCCCTAAGTGGGCAATGTTACCACCTGCGTTATCTCCAACTGCTCCCGAGATAGAAAGCAATACCAATACCGCAGCAATATACTTTATGCGTATCGGCCCGATCAGAATAAGGTTGAAAGTATAGTTAGGCAGCAGCGAGGCTGCAGCCACCACAATAGCCAGCACACTCGCAGAGGCCCCAATCATGAACGAGAAAGCAGCCCTGTCGGCAAAGTATGGAATTAAGTTGTAGCTAAGCATGTACAGCGCACCGCCTGCAATACCACCTAACAAGTATAAACTCAGCAGCTTGCGCTCTCCCAGGTATTCTCTAATCAACTGCCCAAACCAGTACAAGTTAAGCATATTGAAGATGATGTGCAGAAACCCCTCATGTGTGAAAAAATAGGTGATCAGCGTCCAGGGGCGGGTAATAAAAATAAATGGATCGGAGTTGAGCGCAATAAAGCGCATCAGCATATTATAAACACCTGATCCGCCTGTCAGTATCAGAATAGTACGCGTAACGATCAGCACCACAAACACGATCACATTAATCAGGATGAGCTGCTTAAGTGTGTTGTTCGGCTGCTTAAAAGAGTGTTTTATATCTTCTAGAATGCTCATTATTCGTTAGTAGTTGTCCTGGTAATCGCTGCGTTGCCACATCTTTACGAGTATATACGCGAACAGCATACCGCCAAGGTGTGCAAAGTGTGCTACGTTATCGCCGGGCATGCGGTTAAACCCGGCATATAACTCGTAGGCACCATAGAGTAACACAAAGTATTTCGCTTTAATAGGTACTGGGAAGAAGAGCAGCATTAGCTCCAGGTTCGGGAATAGTAAACCAAAAGCCATCAGAATACCAAACACGGCTCCTGATGCACCTAACATAGGTGTATTCTCCAAAACATTGTATACTTCTCTTACAGCGCTCTTGCTTTCCTCGATATACGTCTGGTTATCCGGATTGCGTCTGTACTCTACAACAAACTGGCGCTGGTATCTTCCTTCAAAGTGATTTTCCAGGTAATTGTAGAACGCCATTGGCGATGGGCTTTCTATGTATTTGGCGGCATCTTCGCGTACCTCGCTAAGCTCATAAGCCCGTACGCCAGAGTAAAGCAAGCTGGCGCCTAAACCTGTAATCAGATAAAAGGCCAGAAAGCGCTGGGGTCCCCAGAAACGCTCCAGCATTGGCCCAAAAATAAACAAGCTGAACATGTTGCTGAACACGTGTGCCCAGCCGCCATGCAAAAACATGTGCGTAAACAGCTGTACGGGCTGGAAGTATTCTGAACTAAAGTGGTACAAGGCAAACTGCCCCGTAGAGAACAGCCTGTCCTGAAGTATAAAGATGACCACGTTGATGATCAGGAGGTTCCTGACCATAGGGGTGATATTGAACATGCGATTTTTTGTTTTGGAAGTATAGCTCCTGAACTTTCAGCGCTCAAAGCTTATACTTTAGATCAATAGTAGTGTTGTAAATTCAGGCAAATATCCGGAAACAACAATTAAACAATCAACAATCTAGCAATTAAACTAACCTTTCAAGAAGAGCTCGTGCAGCTGGTTTAGCTCCATAATAACCAACGTTTTCTGTCCGCCTGGCGTATAGTTTGGCACCTGGCAGGCAAAAAGTTTATCTACGAGCGAATTCATTTCCAGATCCGACATACGTGCCAGTGAGCGCGATGCCAGTCGCCTGGCCATGGCACGGGCCAGATTTTCACTTCTATCAAGCTTTAACGTAGCCGAATTGTTTTTGTACTGCTCAACCAGCTCTTCCAACAACTCTTTTTCGTTTGCTGCGTGCACATCGGCAGGTATGCCGTTAAGTATAATGGTGTTGCCTCCAAAATCCTCAAACTGGAAACCCATAGCCTTAAACTCAGCAGCAAGCTCTTTTACAAGTATGGCATCTGCCGGCGATAATTCTATGGTCTGTGGAAACAGCAATGCCTGCGAAGCACCTGTCTTTTTCTGAAGCGAGTTACTATACTTTTCGTAGAGTATACGTTCCTGTGCTGCTTGCTGGTCCACAATCATCATCCCTGACTTTACCTGCACCAGCAAATACTTCTGATGTATCTGTATGGCTTTGTTTGATGCTCCTGCTCCTATCGATTCTGCTGCAAAGGCGTCATCCAGCAAGCCCATTCCTGACGAGGCGGAGCTCATACGTTCTTCCTGTGCCGGCTGCTCACGCATAGGCTCATACAATTGCTCCCAACCTTTGGAAGTGGCCCTTCTGGCCGATGCAGGCGGGGTAAAACCCGGAAAAGCGGTACTGCCTCCCCCTCCAGATGCTGGTCTGCTTTCGGTATCAAACTCATTAAAGCCGCCCTGCACACGAATAGGTTGCAAAGGCGCAAAGTTTACGTCACCGTCAAAATCCAATGATGGCGCAATATTATAAGTACCCAGTGCTTTTTTTACCGCTGCATGTACAATGGCATAAACCGTTTTTTCGTCTTCGAACTTGATCTCCGTTTTAGTAGGGTGCACATTGATGTCGATCTTTTCAGGCTCCAACTCTATAAACAGCACATAAAACGGGTGGCTGTCTTTAGGCAAAAGTCCTTCAAAGGCAGTCATCACAGCATGGTTCAGGTAACCGCTTTTTACAAAACGGTTGTTCACGAAAAAGAATTGCTCGCCACGGCTTTTCTTGGCATGCTCGGGTTTACCAATGTAGCCCCGCACGCTCAAAAACGAAGTATCCTCCTCGCAGTAAGCCATTTGTTCTTTGTAGTTGCTGCCCAGTATGCCAACAATGCGCTGGCTAAGTTTGGTTGCCGGCAGGTTAAACACCTCCACATCGTTGTGGTATAGGCTAAAGGCCACCTCCGGGTAAGCCAATGCCACTCTTTGAAATTCATCGAGCACATGGCGCATTTCTACCGCATTCGTTTTCAAGAAATTACGGCGGGCAGGCACATTATAAAAAAGATTCTTAACAGCAATAGACGTACCCTCCGGGGTGGCAACAGGCTCTTGCAGCACAATGGCTGACCCCTCTATCAGCAGCCTTGTACCCGTTTCAGAGCCTTTACTTTTTGTCTTCATCTCTACCTGGGCCACAGCAGCAATAGAGGCCATAGCTTCTCCCCTGAAACCCATCGTCCGGATCTTGAAAAGGTCTTCTGTCGTGCTGATCTTGGAAGTGGCATGACGTTCGAAACACATGCGGGCATCAGTTTCAGACATTCCTGTGCCATTGTCTACTATCTGGATAAGCTGCTTACCGGCCTCCTTCACAATCAGCTGTATACTTGAGGCCTTGGCATCGATGGCATTTTCGAGCAGTTCTTTTACAACCGAAGCCGGGCGTTGCACCACTTCGCCGGCGGCAATCTGGTTGGCAAGGAAATCAGGCAATAAATGTATGATATCTGGCATCCGGTAGTTAATATACTCTTTTACTATATTTTTTTACTAAAATTCAGCTATTTACAGCAACCCGGCTAAGTTTTTGCTTTTATTTAAATGTAAAAACAGAACTTATTCAGTATTAAAATTATTACTAATTTACAGACTGATTCATTTCAGGTGTTCTGAATTTGCTAAATAGGTACGATGATTGATTAATTCCTAAAAAAAGAAATTAATTCTTGTATCGGTGAAGGGGCTGGTGGCGTTAGCATAAATAGGCAGCTACTCTTGGTGCCACGAAAGCTTCAGGCTGGCATTTTGGCAATCCTCTCTTCCCGATCAGCATTTTGCCTGCGGCAATGCATCTGATTAGTAGCCTGTTTTTTCTGAACCGTCTATGCAAAATTAGGCTTAATTTTTACTTGTTCCAATTAATAAATAGTACTGCGGATGTTGAAGAGTTTTAGCTTAGGGTTATTGATTTTAGTTTTTCTCGGAATGGGACCACTGATGTCTTTAAAGTCGTCAGACAACATTGTTGTGAATTCCAAAGAGCAAAGCTGGGTTGATAGCGTTATGATTTCTCTTACTCCCGAACAACGCATTGGGCAGCTGTTTATGGTGGCCGCCTACTCAAACAAAACCGAAAAGCATTTTCGCGAAATAGACACTCTTGTAAGCCGCTATGGTATTGGTGGTGTTATGTTTATGCAAGGCGGACCTATGCGCCAGGCAAAGCTTACTAACCGTTACCAGCGCCAGGCCAAAGTACCCATGCTGGTAGCCATGGATGCCGAGTGGGGCCTGGGCATGCGCCTGGACAGTACCATACAGTTTGCCCGCCAGATGACGCTGGGCGCCATGAACGACGAAAAGTACGTTTACCTGATGGGCCGAGAGATAGCACTTAAGATGAAGCGCCTGGGTGTTAACGTAAGCTTCTCGCCTGTGCTGGATGTAAACGTAAACTCAAAAAACCCTGTAATCGGAAACCGATCTTTCGGAGAGTCTAAAGAAGAAGTTAGCCGCCGCGGCATAGCCTACATCAGAGGCTTGCAGGACCATGGTGTAGTAGCCGTTGCCAAACACTTCCCCGGCCACGGCGACACCGACACCGATTCTCATCATGCCCTGCCTATTGTACCGCACGACATAAAGCGCCTGACTGAAGTAGAGCTCTATCCTTTTCATAAGTCTTTTGAGGCCGGTGTAATGGGTGTTATGGTAGCGCACCTGTACATGCCTAAAATAGACAGCACCCGCAACCTGGCTACTACCTTATCAAAACCGCTTGTAACAGGCCTGCTTCAGGAAAAAATGAAGTATAGAGGCCTGGTGTTTACTGATGCCCTGAACATGAAAGGCGTAAGCAGATATTACAAGCCTGGCGAGGTAGACCTGAAAGCCCTAATGGCCGGCAACGATGTGCTTTTGTTTCCTGAGGACGTGCCAATGGCCATTAAAAAGATTAAGGGCGCCATTGCAACCGGCCAGCTAACACAGGCCGAAGTAGACCATCACGTGCGTAAAATATTGCATACCAAGTACTGGGCCGGCTTAAATAACCCAAAACCTGTTTCGCTGGATAACCTTTCAGAAGAAATGGAGAGACCCATAAGCTCTGTAGTACAGGAACAACTTTATAACCATGCGGTTACGCTGGTACAGAACAAGGACAACCTGTTGCCCCTCCGCACGCTGGATACGCTGCGCATCGCTTCAGTGGCTGTGGGCGTAACGGAGATAAATAAATTCCAGGAAACACTGGGTTATTATGCTCCTGTAAACAAGTATGCTATATCCGATCGTTTTGCCCCGGATTCTGCTTTTGCCAGGTTAATACCAAAGTTAAAGGATAACAATGTGGTGGTAGTAAGTATCCATAACATGAACTCTACCCCTGCCAAAGATTATGGCATCGGCCTGGGCACCAGAGCCTTTATCCAATACTTGCAGGAGCGCACCGATAAAAAAGTGATTGTAGCTGTAATGGGCAATGCCTACAGTTTAAAGCACTTCGAGAAAACCAACTGGCTGCTGTGCGGCTACGAAGACCACCCGGTTGCCCAGTCGCTGGTGCCACAGGTACTTTTTGGAGCAAGACCAGCAAGCGGCAAATTGCCTGTAACAGCATCTGCTAAATTTAAAGCTGGCACTGGCGTCACCACAGTACCACTGGGCCGCCTGAAGTATGGCGTTCCGGAAAGTGTTGGCATGGACTCTAAGGTGCTGGACCAGATCGATAATGTTGCCCGTGAAGCTATTGCTTATGCAGCTACCCCTGGTGCGCAGGTACTAGTAGTAAAAGATGGCACCGTGATCTTCAATAAATCGTACGGGCATTATACTTATGATAAAACCAGGCCGGTTACAAACAGCACAGTTTACGATGTGGCCTCTATCACCAAAGTTGCCGCTACGCTGCAGGCAATCATGTTCCTGAAAGATCAGGGCAAGATCAACCTCGATGCAAAAGTAGCTACTTACCTACCTGAACTGAAAGGCACTAACAAGCAGAACATTGTGTTGCGCGATGTGCTGGCACACCAGGCAGGTTTACAGGCAGGCTTGCCGGCATGGCAGAACACGCTTAAATCAGTAGAAACCAAGAAGATGTTCTACGCTAGCCGCCAAAATGATATCTACCCGAATGAAGTAGTGCCAGGCTTTTACTCTATTAAAAGTATGGAAGATTCGTTGTGGACGTGGACGGTAAAATCGAAGATGCTGCCGCCACGCAAAGATGGCAAAGGCTACGACTACAAGTATAGCGACCTTGATTTCTATGTGCTGAAGCGACTGGCAGAACGTATGCTAAACCAGGCTTTAGATGAGTTCATGGACCAGAACTTCTACGCGCCGCTTGGTTTAAGTACTATGACGTATAAGCCATTACTAAAGCACCCGCAAGAGAAAATAGCACCGACTGAGGATGACAAATATTTCCGTCACAATCTACTTTGGGGTAGCGTACACGACCAGGGAGCGGCTATGCTGGGCGGTGTGGCAGGCCATGCCGGTTTGTTCTCCAATGCCAACGACCTGGCCATACTTTTGCAAATGAACCTGCAGAACGGTAGCTACGGTGGCCATAAGTATTTCAATACCGATGTGGTACCGGAGTTCTCTAAAAAGCAATTTAAGAACAGTCGCCGCGGCCTTGGCTGGGATAAGCCAGAGCCGGAAAGCGGAGGACCTACATCTAGCATGGCATCGCTTAGCACTTTTGGCCATACCGGTTTTACAGGTACAGGCGCCTGGGTAGACCCAGAGAATAACCTGATCTACATCTTCCTGTCTAACAGGGTATACCCTGACGGAGGAAACAACAAACTGGTTACTTATAATATTCGCACCCGTATACACGATGTGATATATAAAGCGATAATTCCTAAAACATAAAAGATATTATGTAGTTTAGCAGGTGCAGCCATTTAACTTGGCTGCACTTGTTATTTACACAGCACGCATAACTATGAGAATCGGAATAGTTTGTTACCCTACCTTTGGCGGTAGCGGTGTGGTAGCCACAGAACTGGGCAAAGAGCTTGCTTTAAAAGGCCATAAGGTTCATTTTATTACATACAGCCAGCCTGCCCGCCTCGATGTGTTTAACGAGAACCTGTTTTACCACGAAGTATACATTCCTACTTACCCGCTCTTCCAATATCCGCCTTACGAACTGGCACTAGCCAGCAAAATGGTAGATATTGTGCAGTTTGAGAAATTGGATGTACTGCACGTGCATTACGCCATACCTCATGCATCAGCCGCTTATATGGCCAAGCAGATTCTAAAAACAAAAGGTATTAGTATTCCTATAATTACAACACTGCATGGTACCGACATTACGCTGGTAGGCAAGGATGCCTCTTTTGAGCCAGTGGTAACGTTTAGTATAAACCAGTCGGATGGAGTAACTGCCGTATCTGACAGCCTGCGCACCGAAACGTACGAATACTTCCAGATAGAGAAAGACATAGCGGTTATTCCCAACTTTATTAACCTCGAAAAATTCCGGCGCCAGAAAAAAGAGCACTTCCGGATGGCCATTAGCCCGAACGATGAAAAGCTGCTGGTTCATACATCCAACTTCAGGTCGGTGAAGCGTGTAGAGGATGTAATACAGATATTTGCTCAAGTGCGCCAAAAGATGCCTAGTAAACTGTTGCTGGTAGGCGATGGCCCGGAGCGTCCTAAAATGGAAAAACTTTGCCGTGAGCTGCAAATCTGCAACGACGTTCGTTTCCTTGGTAAACTGGATGCTGTTGAGGAGGTTCTTTCGATTGCCGACCTGTTCCTGATGCCATCTGAAAAAGAAAGCTTTGGCTTGGCCGCCCTGGAGGCAATGGCCTGCGAAGTACCAGTCATATCCTCTAACGCAGGTGGTATACCAGAATTAAATATTAATGGCACAACCGGATTTACAAGCCCTGTTGGTGCCGTAGACGAGATGGTGCAAAACGCCCTGATCATACTGGACGATGCAAACCTGTCTCGCTTTAAAGCAAATGCCCTGGATAGAGCCAGAGATTTTGACATTGCCAAGATTGTGCCCCAATACGAGGAGTTTTATCAGAAAATAATAAACGAACAGCTGGCATTACTCTAATTATCAGCTTATTTGCTTAAAAAAAACCGGTTGCTGCGTAAGCAACCGGTTTTTTTATACTTATATTTAGCTATACCGCCATAATGGCTCGTATCATACTTTGCCTTACACCCGCACTATGAACAAAGACAAATACTTTATACTTGACTTCGACAGCACCTTTACCAAAGTAGAGGCCTTGGATGAGCTAGGAGAAATATCGCTGCGCAACGAGCCCAACAAAGAAGATATACTGCAGGAAATTAAGAACCTGACCAACAGCGCCATGAACGGGAGCAGTTCTTTTTCGGAAGGTTTGACCAAACGCCTGGACTTACTCAAGGCAAACCGTACTCATTTGCAGGAGCTCATCGCTATACTTCAGGAAAAAGTATCCGACTCCATTCATCGCAACAAGGCTTTTTTTGAGGAGTTTGCAGACCAGGTCTTAATTGTATCAAGTGGGTTTAAAGAGTTTATACTTCCAATTGTATCGCCATATGGTATAAAAGAGGAGAATGTGCACGCCAACACTTTTACCTTCGATAAGCAGGGTAATATTGTTGGGTATGATACAGATAATGTGTTGTGCCAGGACAAGGGAAAAATAAAGCTGCTGGATAAGCTTAACCTAAGCGGAGATGTATATGTACTGGGAGATGGCTACACCGACTACGAGATAAAAGAAGCAGGCCTTGCCAACCGCTTTTACGCCTTTACCGAAAACGTGGTGCGCGACAAAGTAGTAGAAAAAGCAGAGCACGTGGCCCCCACTATGGATGAGTTTCTGTATCAGAACAAGCTCCCCATGACAATCTCGTATCCCAAAAACCGCATTAAAGTACTGCTACTCGAGAATGTACACCCTAATGCTTTAGAGCTTTTCGGGAAAGAGGGTTACCAGATAGAAACTGTACATGGCGCTTTAAGCGAGGATGAGCTTTGCGAGCAGATCAGGAATGTATCTATACTTGGGATCAGGTCTAAAACACAGGTAACGGCCAAAGTACTGGAGCATGCCAACCGCCTGATGACCATCGGAGCCTTTTGCATCGGTACTAACCAGATAGACCTGGACGCTTGCCTTAAAGCCGGTATAACTGTTTTTAATGCCCCATTCAGCAATACCCGAAGTGTAGTAGAGCTGGCACTTGGCGAGATCATTATGCTCTCGCGCAGGATCTTTGATAAAAGTATAAAAATGCACCAGGGCACCTGGGATAAGTCTGCTACAGGAAGTATAGAAGTGCGGGATAAAAAACTGGGCATAGTGGGTTATGGTAATATTGGTTCACAGCTGTCGGTGCTGGCCGAGGCAGTAGGAATGCAGGTATACTATTACGATGTGGTGGAGAAACTACAACTGGGCAATGCCCGCAAATGCGAATCGCTGCAGGAACTGCTACAATTAGCCGACTTTGTGACGCTGCACGTTGATGGCAGCAAGAGCAACACGAATATATTTGGAAAGGCAGAATTCGACGCCATGAAACCCGGTGCCATTTTCCTGAACCTGAGCCGGGGCCATGTGGTGGAGATTCCGGCGCTGGTAGGGGCTTTAAAATCGGGTAAACTTGGTGGTGCTGCCGTTGATGTTTTTCCTTACGAGCCCGCCACGAACAACGAGGAGTTTATAAATGAACTGCGTGATTTACCTAATGTTATACTTACACCGCACATTGGGGGCAGCACTACCGAGGCCCAGGAAAACATTGCCCGCTTCGTACCGAACCGCATTATTCAATACATTAACACCGGTAACACTTACCAAAGCGTTAACTTCCCGAACATACAATTGCCGGAGCTCAAAAACGCGCATCGCCTTATACATATACACACTAACGTACCAGGTGTGCTTGCCAACATCAACAATGCCTTAGCCAGAAATGAGGTAAATATACTTGGCCAATATCTTAAAACCAATGAGCAGATCGGCTACGTGATTACGGACATAGATAAAGTGTACGACAAGCAGGTTGTAAGCGACCTAAAGAAAGTGCCGCACACCATCAAGTTCAGAATTCTGTATTAGAGCTAACAAGAAAAAGGGCCGCAACTAAGTATAGCTGCGGCCCTTCTTTTATACTTTAAAGTATGCTTTAGAACACCTGCCCTATCTCCTGCTTTACAAAACTAATGGCACGTGCGGTAGGGTCGCTTTCAGCGGCAAGAATAGTTTCCAGAATTTTCTTAGCCAGATCAGTGCCTCGGGCATTTTCGGGCAGTTCGCGATATGTTTTGTTTATCAGGTTTACTACTTCTTCGCGAGCGTGTTTTACCTGCTGCCAGGCTTGCTCCGTCATGTACACCTGCTGCGACATGTTGTGGTTAAACTCATTACGGATCTCGGCTAAAAGCAAACGGTGATATTCAGCGGCTGTCTGACCGGCGGCGCCAACACGCAGCAGCATATTACTTGGCGTGATGCGCTCCAGCAACAGCACTACTCTTTCGTAAGCCTGCAATCTGATCGGCAAAACAGTATCAGAGTTCTTCTTCCGCAGGTCCAGTAATCGTAGCTTATAATCGCGCTCATAGTGTTTTTTTACAAGGTAATACATGGCTCCCGCCACGATCAGTGCAGGTAATGCTATTTTTAAAAGTTCTATAATTAAGATGGTTGCTTCTTCCATATCTGTTCCTAGTTAAGCTATAAATATCGCAAAAAATTAATCTAATACCCATGAATCATTTATACGCTTTACCTGTTTACTTATTAGAACAGTTTGCCACAAGCATATTTAAGAAGAAATGCTTAAGTTTGTGGCTACAAATAAAGAATAGCTTATACTATGGCAACAGAAACTAAAACTGCACCTATCACTCTGACGGAAAGAGCTTTAGCTGAGGTTAAAAATATAATGCAAGAAAAGAACGTACCAGCAGAATATGGTTTGCGCGTTGGTGTGCAAGGCGGCGGCTGCTCTGGCATGTCTTACCTGCTGGGCTTTGACAAGGCAAAAGATTCTGACGAGATCTTCAAACTGGAAGGCGTTGACCTGATCATGGATAAGAAGCATGCCATGTATGTGCTTGGCATGGAGGTTGATTTCCAGGATGGTTTGAACGCACGTGGTTTTGTCTTTAACAACCCTCAGGCTTCAAGTACCTGTGGTTGTGGCAGCTCGTTCTCAGCATAACAGAAACCTTCTTTCTCTTTAGAATAGGCAAAGCCCGGCTATATAGTCGGGTTTTGCTGTTTTTTTAAGATTAGCAAATGTGTTAACTTATCCTCATAGAAATGTGTATTCATATCGAAGTACCCCCTTCAGCTCATATTCTCTGCCGTCTGGTGTGGTAGCTTCATATACGTCTACAGAATATAATCTGCCTTTACTTCCCGGCTGCTTATCATCACCATAATGGTAAACCCATTTCTGAAACTCCCTATCTGTGTACGTGGAGAACTCACGCTCTGAAATTCTCCCCTTGGCATCATAGGTGTAGTAGGATACATGACGGACGTATAGATAACCCCCTCCCATTTTTTCACTGGTTTCTCTGGATAGATTGCCAAGCTCATCGTATTCCCGCTTAATTGTGTTACCTACGCCGTTGAAATAAACGGAGTTTTCCTCAACCACCCTTCCAGCTCCGTTATAGGTGTAAGTGTAGGTAAGATAAGGCTCAGTTAAATCAGCGACATAGTGCAGCATACGGGAGGGATGATTGGCCCCATCATATTCGTATTTATAAGTGCCGCTGTACTCCGAGTTGACATACTCCTTCATCTCAACCAGACGGTTATTGCTGTAAGAGTAGGTATATTTGGTAAAGGAGTTGTCAAACATTTTCTGAACTGTTCGCTCCTTCAGCACCTCGTTCTCATAGGTGTTAACCTCAGTAACCTTACAGAAACATGGCTCTTCCACGCGCTTGTCCCCGCGATACTCCTTTTTACTGATTAGCCCCTCAGGAGTGTAACTTTCGCTGCTCCACTTGACTCTTTGTCCATTTAGGTAATGCATGTAAGCCGTAACGGACTGTACATACTTCTCCTGAGAAGGAGCAGGAGTACCAGATTCTTTGCTACAGCCAGTGAGTATTATTAATAAGCTGAGGAGTAAGTATAGCTTATTCATAGCAGATAGATGTGATAAATATAGTACTATACTTGTTTAATAAAATACAAATAATTATAAAAATTACGCATAATTACTCATTTAAGTTATGTACCATAGTTTTCGGCAACAGCTTCATCTCAGTACGTTCTCGTCATACTTGCCGGTACTACAAGTATAAAATCAGCTTTGTTTTTATGCTCATCCAATAGCTTTTCCAGATCTTCCTGCAACACTGTGGTAATGGTGAGCATTTTTAACTGCGGTTTGCTTTGCTTCAGGTACCAGCCAATGCCTTCAAAATTATCAGAGTGATATGCTCCGTTGAAGTGCAGTACCTTTTTACCAGCATTAACCTGACCAAGTATAAAATGCGCCATGGTGGCATCTTTTAATGCTTGTGCCTGTACAATGTTCTGGCTTTTGGTATTGCCGTGGGTGCTGTTTCCGAACATGGCCAGCATGTTTTTATACCCGTGCAACTCCATATCTACTTTTACCGGAAGTGGGGCAATATACTTTTTAGCTTCTAATGACATGTTATCCAACGCGGTTAAGCTACCAGCAGAAACTGCAGCAGCATAGCGGCGGGGCACGTTGGTGGCAATAAAGGGCAGCTTGTTATCTTTTGCATAGCGCACCAACGGCTTATAATCGGTTTTGTAGTTGGTCCAGATACGCGACTCCTGTTCAAAATTGCTTTCAGGCACCTGCCCTGATAGATACTCGTTTAGTACCAGCTGTACATCAGATTCAAACATTTCAGCACCTAAGGCAAAGTTCTGCCCGTGTCTTTTATGCAGGTCTTTTGCCACTTCCAGCTGTAACCAGTGTGCAATCGGGTCGTTGTGCTGCTCTCCAAACAGCACCACATCCGCTTCCTTCAACTCATCCAGCATTTTACTATACTTTATACTTTTGCCGCTTTTGGTAAACAGCTGATAAGCCGGCTTGTCTTTTTGCGCAAATGCTGTTAGCGTTGTCATCATCAAAAACAGGATTAGTGCAGGTTTTATCTTTTTCATCAGGGTGTGGTTTATACTTCAAGATACAAAAAAGCCGGTACTGTAGAGCACCGGCTTTCTATACTTTTATACTTGTGGCTATACTCTATAAAACAGCCATTTCGATAGTTCTTTGTAATTTATCTTTTTACCGTACATCAGAATACCTACACGGTAAATGCGCGACGCAATCCAGGTGGTAAATATAAAGCCCAGTACCAGCAGCGCCATTGATAGCAGTAACTCCCAGGCAGGCACCCCAAAAGGCACACGCACCATCATCACAATCGGAGAGGTTAACGGGATAATCGACATCCAGAATGCTACTGGCCCATCAGGGTTCTTCAACACCAACGTATAAGACATGATAAAGGAGATGATCAGTGGGATTGTGATCGGGAACATGAATTGCTGGGTGTCCGTCTCGTTATCCACGGCGGCACCTATGGCACCGAACAAGGAGCCGTATAGCAGGTATCCTCCTAAAAAGTAAAACAGGAAGCAACCAAGTATAAGCGCAATAGGAAGGTTCGAGAATGCCGTCATACCTTCACTCACCATTTTGGCGGCTTTATTATCCTCCTGTGCCTGTGCCTCAGCGTCTAACTCTTCGCCATAAGCCGCATCACGGCCACTGGCCATTTGCTCTATCGGTGTTGGTGGCGGCTTTACCCCAAATGCCGACTGTACACCTCCTACAACTATCAGCGAGAGCACGATCCAGAGCAGGAACTGCGTTAAGCCCACAGCAGCAATGCCAACTACTTTGCCCATCATCAGCTGAAACGGTTTAACCGAAGAGATCATCACCTCAATAATACGGTTTGTCTTTTCCTCAATTACACCACGCATGATTTGCACACCATACAAAAAGATGAAAAAGTATATAATAACCGCACCGGCCACTCCTGCAATAGAGGTAACAACGGCATTATTATCTTTTTCGCCTTCATCGCTGATGCTTACAGCTGTAAGCGAAATATTGGCTTTCATCTTTTCCAGGGTGCTGCGGTCCATACCCGAGGCTACAAAACGTTGGTTCTCTATCTCTTTCTCCAGCGCATTCTCTAACCGCACCTGTGTTTGCAGGCTGGTGTTCTTTTTAGAGTAAATTACTACACCCTCAGGTTTATTGATGTCAAACTCCTTTGGGATATAGAGCAGAGCAGTGTTATCGGTTTCGCGGTATACAGTTTTAGCCTGATCCAAAGAACCCGCCAGTGGCAGGTATTTCAGGTCTTTTTTGTCTTCCAGCTTATCGGCAAACAAACCGCTTTGGTCTAATACCATTACGGTTTCGGCACTATCGGATATCGTTACCAGCCACGCAGGAATTACCATAAAGGCAGCCAGCAACAGCGGGGTAAGCAGCGTCATGATAATGAAGCTTTTCTTACGCACACGGGTCAGGTACTCACGCTGTATTATTAGCCAGATTTTATGCATGATGGGTTTCGGTTACTTTTCGGATGAAGATATCATTTATACTTGGCACCAGTTCTACAAAGGAGTGTACCTCTACGCGCTTGATGAGGTAGGCCAGCAGGTCGTTAGGTTTTGTTTCGTTCAGCAACTTAACGTTTGCCCTGAAAACACCGTGGGTGTCGTGTTGCTCCAGCACTTCAAAATCAGGAGAAGTGATCATAAGCTGACCGTTGCCTATTATCTGAAACGTATCGGTTTTGTAGGCATCCTTTATTTCTTTTACGGGGCCATCCAGCACTTTGTGCGCACGGTTTATCAAAGCAATGTAATCGCAAAGTTCCTCTACAGATTCCATGCGGTGCGTCGAGAAAATGATGGTGGCGCCACGGTCACGCAGTCTCAGAATCTCATCCTTAATCAAGTTGGCATTGATGGGGTCGAAGCCGGAGAAAGGTTCATCAAGTATAATTAAAGACGGCTCGTGCATCACAGTGGCGATAAACTGTACTTTCTGTTGCATTCCTTTCGAGAGGTCCTCAATGTTCTTTCCTAGCCACTCTCTTATCTCAAATCTATCCACCCACTCTTTAATTCTAGTCTTGGCTTCGTCTTTGCTTAAACCTTTAAGTTGCGCCAAGTATAGCAGCTGCTCTCCTACCTTCATCTTTTTATAAAGACCACGCTCTTCGGGCAGGTAACCAATATCCTTTATGTGGCTTGGTTTTAACCGTTCGCCTTTAAAGTATACTTCGCCGCTGTCGGCTCCGGTTATTTGGGTAATAATTCGGATAAGGGAGGTTTTACCGGCACCGTTTGGCCCCAGCAAACCAAAAATACAGCCTTTTGGAATCTCGAAGCTCACATTATCGAGGGCGGTATGGTTACTGTAGCGTTTAGTTACGCCGTCTATTTTAAGGATGCTCAACGTCGGATTGTTTTTGATGTACTCAAATATAGCTTTATGCTATGTATAGGACAAGTTTATCTTAAGTATAGCCAATGGATTATCGACTAAGCTGCATATACGCCGGACAAAGAAGAAAGTATAGAAGATGAATAAGTATAAAACAAAAGGGCCGCCTTTCACGTGGAAAAGCGGCCCTGATGCGTTCTTATCAGCCTCTGTTACTGAAAGTAGTCTTTTACTTTCTCGAAGAAGCCTTTTTCGTTTTTACCCGGATGCGGCGCAAAGTTTCTGGAATCGCGCAGGCCTTCAAGCGCAGCGCGCTCTTCACTGTTCAACGACTTCGGCGTCCATACATTTATGTGTATCAGTTGGTCTCCTGTGCCATAGCCATTTATGTCTTTTACACCTTTGCCACGAAGCCTGAAAATCTCTCCGCTCTGCGTGCCTGGTTTAATACTGATCTTAACTTTACCGGTAATGGTTGGTACTTCGATCTCGGCACCTAGGGCAGCATCTACAAAACTGATGTACTGATCGAAGATTACGTTGTTCCCGTCGCGCTTCAATGTTGGATGCGGCTCCTCCTCTATCTGGATAAGCAGGTCGCCTGGTATACCGCCACGCTCCGGCACGTTGCCTTTGCCGTTCATAGACAGCTGCATGCCATCCATTACGCCAGCCGGTACGTTAATGCTGATCACTTCTTCCTGAAGCTCTCTGCCGCTGCCATGGCATACTTCGCAGTTGTGCGTTACGATGCGGCCTTCGCCGTTACAGGTTGGGCATGTTGCCGTAGAAACCATCTGGCCCAACATAGTATTTACTACCTTTCGCACCTGGCCTGAACCCTGGCACTGACCGCAGGTTTGCATATCAGTACCGTTTTTGGCACCGTTGCCGCCACAGGTGCCGCAGGCTACATAACGTTTAACCTTTATCTTTTTCTCAACACCGTTGGCTACCTCTTCCAGGTTAAGTTTAAGCTTGATGCGCAGGTTAGATCCTTTACGGGCACGGCGTCCGCCGCCAGAACGGCCGCCTCCAAAGAAGCTTTCGAACGGGCTGCCGCCACCGCCAAAAATATCGCCGAACTGAGAGAAAATATCTTCCATGTTCATGCCACCACCGCCAAAGCCACCGTTCATGCCCTGGTGGCCGAACTGGTCGTAACGCTGGCGTTTTTGCTGATCACTCAGTACTTCGTAGGCCTCTGCAGCCTCCTTAAACTTTTCCTCAGCAGTATGGTCGTCTGGGTTTTTATCCGGATGATATTTGATGGCCAGTTTACGGTAAGCCTTCTTAATCTCCTCCTGGCTTGCACTCTTGCTTACACCTAAAACCTCGTAATAATCTCTCTTAGCCATTGCTTACGCTCCAATTATAACTTTTGCGAAACGGATTACCTTATCATTCAAAGTATAACCCTTCTCTATAACATCTACTATTTTGCCTTTAAGCTCTTCTGACGGGGCAGGAATCTGCGTAACTGCCTCGTGCATGTCTGGATCAAAATCGTCACCTGCCTGTAGCATCATCGGCTTCAAGCCTTTTTGCTGCGTTACATGCTTTAGTTTATGGAACACCAGCTCCAAACCTTGCAGCATAGCATCTACATCTTTGGTAGACTCCATAGACTGGCGGGCACGCTCCATGTCGTCCAGTACAGGCAACAACTCTACCATTACATCCTGCGAGGCTGTTTTTAGCAGTTCCTGGCGCTCTTTCGCCGTTCTGCGTCTGAAATTCTCAAACTCAGCCATCAGGCGCACAAATTTATCTTTCATTTCAGCCAGCTCAATGGCTGTATTATCTTCCTGCGTAGTCTCAGCAGTTTCATCCTGGGTCTGCTCCTCCTCCTGTTCGTTTGCTTCCGCATTGACAGGCTGATCCTGCAGTTCCTCGTTCTCCTGTGCTTTCTTAGTGTCTTTCTCTGACATAATGCCTTAAAAGTTTAGGTTGTTAAGTCCGTTTTGTCTTTTCAATTAACTTGCCAAACCGCTGTTTGTGCCAAGATGGCATTGTTTAATTGTGAATGAGTGGTTGAGTGAATGTGTGAATAATGATTCACTTAAGCTATTCTTCGTAGTTATGGCTTAACCTCCCTTCCACCAAGATCTCCCGAAACCAGTTCGGGATGTGCCACTTACAGGATGACAAGAGGGGAAAAGTCAATCACTAATTCTCTCATTTAAAAAAAATCGGTAGCAAGCTTTTCAGCCCCTACCGATCTGTGATATTAAGTAATCCGGGCTTTGCTTAGCTGTTAAGCGCGTTCCAGATCAAATCTTTCAATTGAGTAATATTTTTACCGGTTATACTTGAGATAAATACTGTTGGCAAGCCTTCTGGCAGCGTTTTTCGCATTTCTTCTTCCAGTTCCTCGTCCAGCATGTCGGATTTGGTAATAGCAAGTATGCGTTTTTTATCCAGCAACTCCGGATTGTATGTCTCTAGCTCGTTTAGCAGTATTTTATACTCTTCCGCAATATCGGCGCTATCACAGGAAACCATAAACAGCAGCATGGAGTTCCGTTCGATGTGCCGCAGAAAGCGCAGTCCAAGACCTCTGCCTTCAGATGCTCCTTCTATGATACCTGGAATATCGGCCATCACAAAGGACCTGTAATCGCGGTAGGCTACTACCCCCAGGTTAGGCTCTAGAGTAGTAAAAGCGTAATTGGCAATTTTAGGCTTAGCTGCCGATACAACTGACAATAACGTAGATTTACCCGCATTCGGGAAACCCACAAGACCAACATCGGCTAACAGTTTTAGCTCCAGAATTACCCACTCTTCTATACCTGGTTCGCCTGGCTGGGCATAACGCGGTGTCTGGTTAGTAGCAGATTTATAGTGTGCATTTCCCTGACCGCCGCGACCACCTGGGGTAAGTATAATTTCCTGGCCATCTTCTGTGATCTCGCACATCAGTTCGCCGGTTTCAGCGTTTCTGGCAATGGTACCTAGTGGTACCTCCAGCACTTCGTCGTGGCCCTGCGCACCCGATGAGTGGCTTGGTCCTCCGTTCTGGCCGTTTTCCGCAATAATGTGCTTGCGATACTGCAGGTGCAGCAGTGTCCAGAGCTGTGAGTTTCCACGAAGTATGACATGCCCGCCACGGCCCCCGTCGCCCCCATCGGGGCCACCTTTTGCCGTTTGCTTGTCACGGTGGAGGTGGGCTGAGCCGCCACCGCCGTGTCCAGATCGTGAGCAGATCTTAACGTAATCTATAAAGTTGCTTTGAGCCAAATTGGGTAAGCGTAAGTATGCTTATTTCTTTTCTTCCTGTTTTTCTTTCAGGCTGTCAATCTGCTTGCACAGGGCCTGAAAAATATCTTCAATTTCTCCGATACCTTCTACGGCACAGAATTTACCCTGACCGGCATAATAGTCTGCCACCGGGCGGGTTTTGGTGTTATACTCCTCTACACGCTTACGAATCAGTTCTTCGTTCTGATCGTCGGGGCGACCTGAAGTCTGGCCACGAAGCAGTAATCGTTTGGTCAGCTCTTCATCGTCCACTTTCAGGGCGATCATGCACGATATCTCGGTGCCATTGTCCTGCAGTAGTTTGTCCAGCCCCTGCGCCTGCGGAACAGTGCGCGGAAAGCCATCGAAAATAAAGCCGGCAGCATGAGGATTCTCTTTCACCTTGTTCTCGATCATACCAATCACGACTTCATCGGGAACAAGCAGACCATTATCCATTAGCTTTTTAGCTTCCAGGCCAAGGGCGGTGCCAGCGGCTATCTCAGAGCGAAGCAAATCGCCTGTAGAAAGGTGTATCAGGTTGTATTTATCTATCAGTTTCTGACTCTGGGTACCTTTTCCGGCTCCTGGAGGACCAAACAATACGATGTTAAGCATATCTTATAGCTAAATAAAAGGCAAATGTAAGTATAAAAATGTTGTAAGTCTATTTTTGATGCTGGCAAAGCCATTCATACTAAAGGCCTGCTAACGCAATTCGCCCCGAAAAGGGTTACGACACGATTTTATAAATATCTCTCAGATTCCGGCCAAGGCCGTTATAGTCCAGACCATAGCCAACTACAAAGTCATTTGGAATAGTCTGGGCAACATACTTTACATCCAAAGGATGCTGCAGGCACTCTGGCTTCATGAGCAAAGTTGCTACCTCCACAGAGGCAGGACTATGCGTTTTGAGCTGCTGCAGTAGCGCATGCACTGTATGGCCTGTATCCACAATATCCTCCAACACCACAACATGCCTGCTATGAATATCTTCTGTAAGCCCTAAAACCTCTTTCACGTTGCCTGTGCTGGACATGTCCTGGTAAGAAGAAAGGCGGATAAAGGAAATCTCACATGGTATACTTACACGCTTTAACAGATCTGCCGCAAACATGAACGAGCCATTAAGTACAGCCAGAAAAAGTGGCTTTTTGTGGGCGTAATCCTGCCCAAGCTGTTCTGCCAGCATGGTAATACGGGCAATAATTTCTTCCTCGCTGATATAAGGTCTGAATTCACAATCGTGCAGCTGTATATTTCTCGGATCCATGCGGTTTGTGGGTTGTGCCTAGACAAAGGTAAGTAAGTACTCGGACAAAAGAAATTATGACTACGGACAATTGCTATAAACCGACTAAGGTCATATTAGAAAAAGTAAGGACTAACCGTGCACTTGGCCTATGCCAGACCTCTTGATCGGAGTAAGTATGTAAAAAATAAGCCCAACACGAAGGCTGGGCTTATACAATATTTAATTTTTAAATTTTACTATTTGAGTGCAATGTGGCCCAGAACCACCGTATTCTCAGAGTCAAGCTCAGCTTTTCCGGTTTCCGGGGTAAGCATCTGTTCGTTCATGTTAATTTGGTCCAGGTCGATTGGTGCCTCTGGTATGGCCGGTTCCCGGTCAAGGGCAATATGCGGCGCAATTACCAGCGACACGATAGACATTAATTTGATCAGGATGTTCATACTTGGGCCAGATGTATCTTTGAAAGGATCGCCTACGGTATCTCCGGTTACCGATGCCTTGTGCGGCTCAGAGCCTTTATACTCCATCACCCCGTTGATCATCACCCCTTTCTCGAAAGACTTTTTAGCATTATCCCAGGCGCCGCCGGCGTTTGACTGGAACATGGCCATTAATACACCCGAAACAGTTACACCGGCCAGCAAGCCACCCAGTATCTCAGCTGAAGAAGTATCCGGAAACACACCCTTAAAACCGAAACCAATAATAAGCGGAACAATAAGGGCAATAGCACCCGGCAGCATCATTTCGCGGATAGCGGCTTTAGTAGAGATAGCCACGCACTTTTCATACTCTGGTTGGCCTGTGCCCTCCATAATACCCGGAATCTCACGGAACTGGCGGCGTACTTCGTGCACCATGGCCATAGCCGCTCTGCCTACCGCCGCAATGGCAAGCGCAGAGAAGATAAACGGGATCATGGCACCAATAAATAAACCGGCCAGTACAGGCGCTTTATAAAGATCTATACTTGAAATACCAGCTATACCCACGAAGGCGGCAAATAAGGCAAGAGATGTTAAAGCAGCAGAAGCAATGGCAAATCCTTTACCGGTGGCAGCCGTTGTGTTACCTACGGCATCAAGTATATCGGTACGCTCACGCACTTCTTTAGGTAGTTCACTCATCTCGGCAATACCACCTGCATTATCGGCAATAGGTCCGAAGGCATCAATTGCAAGCTGCATAGCTGTAGTAGCCATCATACCTGCGGCAGCAATAGCCACACCGTAAAGGCCGGCTGCGGCATAGGCAAGTACGATACCAGCTGCAAGCACAATGATCGGCATTACCGTAGAGTGCATACCTACCGCTAAACCTGCAATAATATTGGTCGCATGGCCAGTAGAAGACTGCTGCACAATAGAGTTAACAGGGCCTTTGCCCATGGCTGTATAGTACTCTGTTATGATACTCATTAAAGTACCTACTACCAGGCCTACGATAACTGCCATAAACACGCCGTTGTTCGTAAACTCAAAGTTTCTCAGCATCAGGTTTTCAGGTAGCAGCCATTGTATCACAAAGTATGACACCACTGCTGTAAGTATAACCGATATCCAGTTGCCACGGTTAAGCGCAGCCTGTACATCGCCACCTTCTTTTACACGCACAAACAGCATACCTATCAACGAGAAAACAATACCAAGCCCGGCAATCAGCATCGGAAGTATGATCGGGGAAAGTCCGCCAAAGTTATCTGATGCTACTACCTCGCGGCCTAGCACCATCGTTGCCAATATAGTAGCCACATAAGAACCGAAAAGGTCGGCGCCCATACCAGCCACGTCGCCTACGTTATCGCCTACGTTATCGGCAATAGTGGCAGGGTTACGCGGGTCATCTTCCGGAATACCGGCCTCTACCTTACCTACAAGGTCGGCACCAACGTCGGCAGCTTTGGTATAAATACCACCACCCACACGTGCAAACAGGGCTATACTTTCAGCACCAAGCGAGAAACCGGTAAGTACCTCCAGGGCCACTTCCATTTCATGGCCGTTTACGTTGCCACCTGTGCTATACACAAAAGAATAATACAGCACAATAAACAGCGAGCCTAAGCCCAGCACAGCCAGACCAGCCACACCCATACCCATTACAGTACCTCCTGCAAAAGATACGTCCAGCGCTTTAGAGAGGCTGGTGCGGGCAGCCTCGGAAGTACGCACGTTGGCTTTGGTAGCAATGCGCATACCTATAAAGCCAGCTATAGCCGAGAAAACAGCACCAATAACAAATGCGATTACGATTGTCCAGTGTGAGTTTTCGCCTGTATAACCTAGGTAGAACAGGAACACAGAAGCGATGATCACAAAATAAGTGAGCACTTTATACTCTGCTTTTAAAAAGGCCATGGCGCCATCGGCGATGTGGCGTGCAATACTGCTCATGCGCTCGTTGCCAGCAGGCTGTTTAACAACCCACGCAGACCTTATCCAGGTATAGAGTAAGGCTGCCAGTCCCAATGCAGGAATTGCGTAAAGAATAGGTTCCATTTAAATTGTTTAAGGTTAGAGAATATAGGTATATAACTATTAAAGAAAGTAGTTTGTATAGACATTTCCAAATATTGAAGGGCCTTTTGCGCCATTGCCAATAGCCTGACACACCGCAATACGCCAACAATTTAAATGATGGGCAAGCCCTTAGTACCTTTAGAGCACCTTATGTACATAAAAAAGGCCGATTCTTAATCAGAACCGGCCTTTATAAATCATTTCAAATCATTAGTATAAACTACAGTTTCTGCATCAGCACCTCATAGAGTGCCACCATACTTTCAATGTCTTTTTTATGCACGATCTCATCAGGTGTATGCACATTATCCTCTGGGGCGCCAATAAAGCACCAGTCCCAAGGGTAGGCGCTGTGCTGCAGCTCTTTGGCATCGCTGCCACCTGCTCCCTCCACCTCTAACTGGTAAGCCACACCGGACTCTTTGGCTATGCTTATAATCTTCTGCACATAAGAACGTCTTGGTATCAGGCTATCGCGCATCGAAATTACCACACCGTCGCCGGGCTGCACTCCTTCTGTAACCCAGGTTATATCCGAAACAATAGCCTGCTTTACGCCATAGTTCTCATAAATATACTTTGCCAGGTAAGCCACAGATCCACCGCCGTGCTCTTCCCAGCAGCTAAAGGCAATTATTCCATTTTCTAAAGTTTCAGCTACTTTCAGGGCACTCCATACACCAAGGCGGTTATCCATATAGCAGCTCTGTACCGTTTCTTCCGTCTCCCGGAAATCACATTTAAAAACCAGTTCTGTGCCGCGCTCTATCTCCCGATGAAAATCGTAATGCAGATCGCCTTCCTCTTCATTGCTTTCCAGTGTACATTCAATCTTACCTTTGCTATCTTCGCCTACAAGTTTGTAGCCCGACATTATACTTGGTCCGCCAATTTTTACCAGCTGCGTGCCATAACGCACTGTAAAACCAATAGAATCCATGTGTGCGAAAATAGCCGTTCGGGGCTCACCGAATATAAGTAAAATACAATCCTGAAAACCTTCTCCAGATATTACGGTTGGCTGTACCTTCCATTGAACTTTATGCTGTTCTATATAGTTGAGCAGAAATTCTGAAAGGTTTTTTTCGTTACCTGAAGGAGCATGTATCCGGCAGAGTTGTTCTAGGAGCTTCATAAGTTATTTCCATTTATGGAATTCAAATTTAATATAATTGTTGTACTTTTAGAACCTACGGCTACATACTTAAAGAGCCTAAGTATAGCAGCACAGAAAATCATACTTAATACATGAAGAAGTTAGTACTTACAGTCTTCGCACTTAGTTCATCGTTACTTGCATTCGCACAATCGCCTACCGACACCACGGCTATGCGCCATGTTACTATCGGATCTATTGAGGTAATACCGGAAGCTACCAGGGTAAAAGGCATGTTGCTGCTGAACAAAGACGTGCAGTATGAACTGGAGGGTGCTGTTGACAATATGTACAACTTTAAGTATGCGCTGGCTGAAAAACAGTTTAAATCTATCCGCCGCCGCTACCCTGAGCATCCTTTGCCATACTTTTTAATGGGCCTGAGCCAGTGGTGGAAAATCGTGCCAACCAATATACAGACGTTAAAGTATGACGACCTTTTCTTTTCCTACATGGACTCTACCATACAAAAGGCAGAAAAGATGTATGACCAGGATAATAAAGATTTTGAGGCATCCTTTTTTATGGCTGCGGCTTATGGTTTTACGGCCCGCCTGCACTCTGAGCGTAGCAACTGGCGCAAAGCCACTGTAGCCAGCAAGCGTTCGCTGGAGTACATGGAGCGCGCGAAAGCTGGTAATGGCCTTAGTCCTGAGTTCCTGTTCGGTGAGGCGCTATTTAACTACTATGCTGTCTGGATACATGAGAATTATACTATGCTGCGCCCTGTGCTGGCTTTCTTCCCGGACGGAGATAAGCGCCTTGGCTTAAAACAACTGCGTTACGTGGCCAATACTGGTTTTTACACCGGTACAGAGTCCAAAACGTTTCTGATGAAGATCTACTCTAATGAAGAGGGTAATTTAAATGAAGCCTTGAAGGTTTCACAGGACCTGGCTTTAAAATATCCTGACAATGCCTATTTCCAGCGTTTTTATGCACGCCTGCTGTTTGTGCAGGGCCATTTTACAAGGGCAGAACGAATTTCAGAAGACATATTAGCTAAGATTGCACAGGACATGCCAGGTTACGAAGCCGTAAGCGGACGCTATGCTTCTTATATCCTGGCTTATATTAACCAGAACAAGTATCGCGATTTCGAGAAAGCGAAAAAGCACTACCAGGATGCTATTATGTATGCTGAGATGAGCAATGAGCGTGAGTCCGGCTACTTTATAAACTCCTATCTAAATCTTGCCCGCATTGCAGATCAGCAAAAAGACGTGGTAACTGCCAAACGTTACTATACTGTTGTGCTGCAGCAGTCTGAAGACAAAAAATCGGCTAACTACAAAGAGGCTAAAAAGTACCTGAAAGACAATAAGAAAGCAGGTAAAACAACCCTTAAGAAAGCTAAGTAAACAGCTGTAAGAATGTTAGCTGATGCACCCTCAGGCTATACTTTTCTGAAATCCATTTGCGGCCAGCTTCTCCCATTTGCGTTCGTAACGAAGTATTTAAAAGCAGTTTTTCCAAGCTTGCGAACCATTCCTGGTTTGTATAACAGGTGTATCCTGCTTTGCCATCAGGCACTGCATTTTGGTTTTCCCCCACCCCCGACACCACAACCGGAACACCCAGCGCCATATACTGCAGTGCCTTAAACGCACACTTGCCTTTAGCCCATTCTGTATCAGGTAATGGCATAAGGCCAATGTTTAACTGCAACAGATCTTCTATCTCGGTTTCAGGTTTCCAAGGTATGAATCTCAATGATTTCAGGTTCAGGTCAGGGGCCTTATCGGCAATCACTACAAAATTAAAATCATACTTTTGCTCCAGTTGCCGCAGCGCTGGCTCTATGAGTTTTAAGTAAGACAAAGTAGAGTGCGAGCCAGTCCAGCCGATCACAAGCCTTTCCGTATCCTGATTCTTTAATCGGTTATACTTTGCCAGGTCTATGGTTGTGGGCAAGTATTCTACCTGGCTGTTAAACTGCATGGCATACTTTTGCAGATAGCTGTTGCCGGCACTCACTTTATAGCTCCAGGCGCAGATATTGGCTGTTTTGCCATGTTGTTTATACTTTGCTACCTGCTTGTTCTCCTCGGATGTGTTATCCAGCCAGATGGCATCATCAAAATCAAAGATCAGCTTTTTGCCAAACACTTTTGCCGCCAGCCACTCAAACCAGGGCGGCCCTACTGGCGTGGCTTCCCGATGTACAAAAACATAATCATACTTGTGCAGTTGCAGCAGCAGCGCTTTTCTTTTTGCAAAGCCTTTAATAGTGCCGATTACCTTCTGTAGCGTATTTCCATTTTTGTAAAGTATGGCCCAGGTTTTACCATCCCAGAAAGGAGCAACTTTATACTTTATACTTTGCGCGTCTAAAACAGGGAAAAACTGCTCTACCCTGAACCGCTGTGAAGCTGCTTTGCCTATAGGGTAAGGCACTACAAAAAGCACTTTCATACTTTCACCTCCTGATCAGGTTCACCCAGAAAATATTCGAATGCCTCCCGCAACTTGTCAGGTGACCTGTACTTTAAAGCA
Organism: Pontibacter aydingkolensis; assembly: GCF_019443125.1. GTDB lineage: Bacteria > Bacteroidota > Bacteroidia > Cytophagales > Hymenobacteraceae > Pontibacter > Pontibacter aydingkolensis. The sequence goes on from NZ_JAHYXK010000003.1 coordinate 119,331, forward strand.
AGTTTTGGAATTTTTTGCCGGTGCTGAGGATCTTTTATTATTTCCAGTATCTGCCGGATTGCCTGCTGTAGACTTCCCTCCTGCTCCATATCAAATAAAGCGCCTCCTCCCTCATTCATAATTATATCGCTGTCATCGCCGATGCCTTCGGTTAGTAGCACAGGCAGGCCATTTGCCCAATACTCGCCGATCTTAACCGGAGAAAGATATTTTTTGGAAGGTCCGGGTTTATAAGTGGCAAATGCAAAATCTGCGGCAGACAAGTATAGGGGCACTTTTGTGTGTGGCACCTGCTTTACCAGCACATGCTCCAGATTTATATTTTGCGCCTTTAACAAAGTATAAATTTCGTCCTTAGGATGGGGTGTAAGTATGATAAGCCTGAAGGATGGGATCATTTTAAAGCAAGTTGCATAAATCTCAAAAGCCTCATTTTGATAGTATAACCCGCCATACTTGCCTGTGTAAAGCCCGATCAGGTTATTTTGCCAGTTTAGCTTTTCACGTATGCTTCCTCTTTGGCCTGCATCAAAAACAAAGTGTTCAGCCTGTACAGGACTGGAAACCGTCTTTATCTTGCTGCCTGCAACGCCTTTACTTATAAGATGCTTGCGGTAATTTTCAGATACAGGTATAAGCCCGGAGGCAAACTTAAGCTGCTGCGCTTCCCAATACTTCTGGAAATTATACTTTAACCCTGTACGGCTCCAAACCTCTGACTCTGCCATATAACTAGCGTGCGGCTCAAAAGAACTGACGTAAAACGGAAGCTTTACCTGCTTCCATACTTTGTAGGCTAACGCACCTGCCGGCGCACCGTGCGCAAAAAGTGTAGTGGCTTTATACTTAGCTGCAACCTCAGATATCTCTCTCGGAAACTGCACAAAGTCACTTATTTTGGTTAAAAGTGGGTACTTGCTTTTAAGTGGGTATAAAGGCTGATGTTCCACTTTAGACAAACTGGCAACAGTATTTATACTTTTAACTTGCGTGCTATCGCGCTCAATCGTGCAAAGTATAATTTCCTCAACAGCATTAGATGCCTGCATTACACCTAACCACGGCAGTATAGTTGCAATGGTTAGTCCATCGTTTATACTCCAGTAGCCAATAAAAACGATCCGCAGCTTTTTCATATTGTCAGGCGCTTTCAACTACAGCAATAAGGTTCTGTATATGCTTCTCAAAAGAGAATTTACTATTAAGATGCTCTTCTATGGCCGTTTTGTCTACCAACTGCTGCTCTCTGTGCTGATAAATAAACTGTAGTTTGTCTACACAATCAGTGATATTACCTGCTTTAAATAAATAACCGATCTCTTTACTACTGATCACTTCACGGTTTGGCGCTATATCAGATGCCAGAACAATTGACTTCTGTTGCAGTGCCTCCAGAATAACCAGCGGTAATCCTTCTACGAAAGACGGCACTACCACCAGGTTACTTTGCTGCATGTAAAGCATCAGCTCACTGTTCGGAATTTTGCCAACCACCTTAACAAATGCCTGTAAATTTTGAAGCTTTATCTCCTGCTGCAGCTTAACCAACTGGCTACCTTCTCCGGCCACAACTATCTGCATCTGGTCCGGGCTTAATTGCTCTTGCCTTATAAACTCCTTTAAAGGCTCTATAAACCAAAGTTGTCCTTTAGATGATTCAACTCTTCCAGGCAAAAGTATGCGAAACACACTTGTAGCATAACTCGCTTGTGCAGTTTCTATACTTGGCCGTGAAATGGCATTATAGACCACCTTACTATTTTTTGCCTTGATCAAATGCGCCTGTACATCTGCCTTAACTGACTCAGACACGAAAATATGTCCAAAGTCAAATCTATTAGCCAGCCATTTATTCAGGTTATTGATAAGCTTCCGCCTCCAGGAGATGAGAGGATACTCGGCATACTGCGTGATATGAAAATATTGCCATAGTTTGATACTTGAGATTTTCCCTCTGCTTAAAAGCATCGTGAGCCGCATTATAAAATGGGCATAAGGCGCATGTGCAAAAACAACTTGCGGGTGCTCTCTTCTCAAAAAACGCCTAATCTGTAAGGCAACAGAAACCGATGATTTTAGCGACCTAACAGATAAGTGTGCATCAGGCTGCTTTAGCTCCAACACATGTTCAGGACAAAGCTTAGGAGCAAATGTTGCTAGTACAGACCTGTCAACTGCAGTCAAAACAATTAACTTTACATCGTATTGCTTATTTAAGAGCGCGTCAATTTGTAAAAGCACCTGTTTAGAGATACCTTCATGTGCAATGGCAGGCACAACATAAACAACGCCTGGCTTTTGGTCCGCAGCTTTTCTCAAATTGATCTGGCAGAAATAATTTACTAAAGATAGTTATTAATCTATTTACCAGCAGATGCTAAGCAAGCCAAAAATAATATTTGTGGGTGACTACAGCAGAGAAGACTATGTAGGATTGCTGGAAGCTGCAAAAGGTTATTGTGAGTTTTATTTCCTGTTCTACGCTTCTGCTAACGAGGAAAAAAGCAGCCTTTACAAAGCCTACGGGAAAGCCATTTACTGGAAAGATTTTAAAAGCGCACAGCAACTTCTCAAAGCTATCTCTCCTGACAAAGTTGTTTTACTTTACATCGAATCTTATAATCATGTTGTGCTTAACCTAGCCTGCAGATCGGCGGGAGTGCCTACTTACCTGCTGGAACATGGCTTACGTGCAGACTATGTGTTTGGCTTTGATCCTCAAATAAGCCCAGGCCAAGAAAACACCTTACGCAATCAGGCCACCCGCTACTACCAGATTGCACGCGATTTCATCCCACGGATCAAATCCAGACGGTTTTTGAACCAAAGTATAAAACAACTCTCTCCTAACGACCAACAGTTTGTTAATCAGTTTATAGAAATCCGAAGCAAGCACAACTACCTGGATACCTTCAGGCAAATACACTCCGAAAAGCGGCTGGCAGATAATTACATAGGCTTTAGCTCCAAAATACTCGAAGCATTTGAAGCACATGAAGCGCCATACTTTGGAGGCAATGTTAATCTAATCGGTATCCCATACTTTGATAAGCTGGCTTTACTTAAACCGGAGGCACAAACCAAAAGTATACTTTTAATAGACCAGCCCCTGGCAGAACAGGGCCTGCTGCAATGGACCAAGAAGTATAAAGAAGAATTTGCTGCAGGCCTTGCTGCGATATGCATAAAGCAAGGTTATCAACTCTATATTAAGCCTCACCCGAAACAAAAGACAAGCTTATGGGATAAATTAGAGAGGCAAGGGCAATGTATAGTAATTGATGATGAAAAACTCAGGCAACTTGCACCTGTTATACCTGTAGTTTTAGGTTTTTACTCCACCTATTTAATGCCCTTTGCAGCTTATACTCATACCACAGTGATAACCTACGAAAAGCACCCTGCAGGCAAGTACTTTTTATCAAAGCCTCTTGTTGATGCCGGCGTGGCTCATCCAATCCATACTTTAGAAGAGCTTAATATTATACTACCTGACCCTGAAAAGCTGCACCAGCGGCAACTGCCCAACAAAGTCAGGTTTACAGAAGAGTGGATGTATAAATTTGATGGCAAAAGCGGGGAAAGGCTCAGGGATATACTTTTAAGTACTAAGCCATAACAAAAGAGGCCACACAAATGCGGCCTCTTTCTTTTTATACTTCCTGCGGTGATATGGCAGGGATTTTCTCTTTGAAATACTCCAGGGTTCTTTTCAATCCCTCGGCTCGGTCTACCTGTGGCTCCCAACCTAGTATCTCTTTTGCTTTAGTGATGTCTGGCTGGCGCATCTGCGGATCGTCTTTTGGCAAGGGCTGGTACTCAACTTTTAGCTCTACGCCAGTAAGCTTGCATATCTCCTCTGCAAACTGCTTGATCGTGATCTCAGAAGGGTTACCTACGTTTACCGGTAAATGGTAATCGCTAAGCAGCAGTCTGTAGATTCCTTCTACCAGGTCGTCTACGTAGCAGAAAGAACGCGTCTGGCTTCCGTCTCCGAAAATGCTCAGCGGCTCACCTCTTAATGCCTGACTCAGGAATGCCGGCAGCACACGGCCATCATCCAGTCGCATTCTAGGGCCGTAGGTGTTGAAGATGCGCACAATGCGCGTCTCCAGGCCGTGGTGCATGTGGTAGGCCATTGTCATGGCCTCCTGGAAGCGCTTGGCCTCATCGTAGCAGCCGCGCGGACCAACAGGATTCACGTTGCCCCAGTAATCCTCTGTTTGCGGGTGCACCAGCGGGTCTCCGTATACTTCCGAAGTAGACGCGATAAGCATGCGAGCACCTTTTGCTTTAGCCAGGCCAAGCAGGTTGTGCGTACCCAACGACCCTACTTTAAGCGTCTGGATCGGAATTTTAAGGTAATCTATCGGGCTGGCAGGCGATGCAAAGTGCAAAATATAGTCGAGCTTACCCGGCACGTGCACAAACTTAGATACATCGTGGTGGTAAAACTCAAATTCCTTTAGTTTAAACAGGTGCTCAATGTTTTCAAGGTTACCTGTTATCAGGTTATCCATGGCAATCACATGATAGCCTTCTTTTATAAACCTGTCACACAAATGAGAACCTAAAAAACCGGCCCCGCCTGTAATTAATACTCTTTTATTTGCCATTTATACGATTGCTTTTTCCTGCTGTACAAGTTGTTTAACGCCGATGCCATAGTAGGCGAAGCCCTTGTCGGCCATTTCGGAGGCGTCGTAGATGTTTCGTCCGTCGAACACCACCTTCTCCTTCATCAGCTTGCTTACCACCGCGAAGTTCGGGGAGCGGAACTCAGGCCACTCTGTCACCAGCAGCAGCGCGTCGGCGTCTATCAGGGCCTCGTACTCATCCTTGCCGTACTCGATCGTGTCGCCGAGCGTGTGCTGGGCTTCTTTCATGGCCACCGGATCGTAGGCGCGCACCTTAGCGCCCTGGGCCAGCAGCTTCTCGATGATCACCAGTGATGGTGCCTCGCGCATGTCGTCTGTTTTTGGTTTAAAGGATAGCCCCCAGATGCCGAAGGTCTTGCCGGCGATGTCGCCGTTGAAGTGGGCCATGATCTTGTTGAACAGCACTGACTTCTGGTTCTCGTTCACGTTCTCCACAGATTTCAGCACCTGCATCTGGTAGCCGTTCTCCTCGGCCGTCTTGATCAGCGCCTTCACGTCCTTGGGGAAGCAGGACCCGCCGTAGCCGATGCCCGGGTAGATGAACTTGTTGCCAATACGTGCGTCCGAGCCGATACCCTTGCGCACCATGTTCACGTCTGCGCCCATGATCTCGCACAGGTTGGCGATGTCATTCATGAACGAGATCTTGGTGGCCAGCATGGCGTTTGCCGCGTACTTGGTCATCTCGGCAGAGGGGATGTCCATGAAGATAAGCGGGTGGCCGTTCATCAGGAAAGGCTTGTAGAGCTTGCTCATCACCTGCTCGGCTCGCTCAGAGGCCACGCCCACCACAATGCGGTCAGGTTTTAAAAAGTCCTCAATGGCGGCGCCCTCCTTTAAAAACTCAGGGTTGGAGGCCACGTCAAACGGAATGTCTACGCCGCGGGCGGCAAGCTCATCCTCAATGGCCTGGCGCACCTTCTGCGCAGTACCCACCGGCACGGTGCTCTTGGTCACCACCACCATGTAGTCGGTCATGTTCTGGCCAATGGCGCGGGCCACGGCAAGTACGTGCTTCAGGTCCGCCGAGCCGTCCTCGCCCGGAGGCGTGCCAACGGCGATGAAGGCAGCCTCGCAGCCGCAACCCTGAATGCTGGAGGCAAGGTCGTTGGAGAAGGTCAGGCGCTCTTTCTGTGCGTTGCGCGCTACCATTTCCTCCAGGCCAGGCTCGTATATAGGCAAAATCCCCTTTTTCAGGTTCTCTATCTTCTTTGTGTCGATGTCTATGCAGGTAACGTCTATCCCCACCTCAGCAAAACAGGTGCCCGTTACCAGGCCCACATATCCAGTACCAACTACAGATATTCTCATAAGTAAATGTTTTCGTTAAGATTACAAATTTAACCTTTCTATATTATTTTTTTATTATTTGATGGTTTAAAACTCATCTGCCATACATTTAGCGCTAAGCCATGTATTTTTGCCACCAATACTGAAATACCAGCAAACTCCATAATTTCGTTTGCTGCGTTCCGCCGCCTCTTTTATCGGCTATACTTTTACGCAGCAATCTTATTTCTTCACAGCTAAATATACCCTGTGCTTTTATAAGGTAATCTGATAAAAGCTCCTGCACCAAATCTTGCCCCTTTGTCGCCAGAAAATCCTGCAGGGGTATCTCAAATCCCTTTTTGCGTCTTGTCAAAAGCTCAACAGGCAGTATATCCTTAAACGTATCAATCAGGATTCGCTTTTGTCCAGCCCCATTTATCTTAGATTTAGCCGGCAAAGAAAAGGCATATTTCACTACCCGATGGTCCAGGTAAGGGCTTCGGATCTCTAAACCATTGGCCATTCCCATTAAATCGACCTTTGGCAGCATATCATTTGCCAGCACCAGGTGCCAGTCGGCACACAATACGTTGTTCAGGTCGTGGTGGTTGTTAATGCAGTCAAGCAAACGACTTTTGCGTGCAGTATATAATCTGTTGGCTGCTATAGCGCGGTGCCTGGGAGCTATAAACTGCAAAGCCTCCGTTTCATGTTGCCATGTAGCCCAATACCAGTAACGCTCCTGCGGAGATAATCCGGAGCCTGTAGCAAAACGCTGTAACTGTCTTACCTTGTTTGAGATAAAAGAGTTTCTGGATTTAGGCAGAAGTTTCCAGAGAGGCTCTAACTGACTAACGGTCTTTGCCTCTAGCCCTCCTGCTATAGTCTTATACTCAGCAAGATGCTTGTTATAGCCTCCAAACAGCTCATCAGCCCCATCACCAGACAAAACCACTTTTAAAGATTTGCTAACTTCTTTGCTTAGCGCGTACACTGCCAGTGCAGAAGAATCTGCAAAAGGCTCGCTTATACTTTCCAACATCCCAAACAGGCTGTCACCTAAGTCGTTGGCTGTAAGCATTACTTCCGTATGACAGGTGTTATACTTAGCTGCAACTAATCGGGCATACTTTGTTTCGTCGAAATATGGGTGTTCCGGAAAACCAACAGAAAATGTCTGCAGGCCTGGAGTTTGCTCAGCAGCAAGCGCCGTTACGATAGAGGAATCTATGCCTCCACTCAGGAATGCCCCAACCGGTACATCTGCCACCATCCTGTCTGTAACAGCCTTACCTAGTAAACTCTTTAGTTTTGACTGCTGTTGGGTGTAGGATAATGGGTTCTGAGATGCTTTTCTGGCATCGTATGGCAACTTATACCACGAGCTAATTTTTACTTTGCCGTTTTTAATGTAAAGTGAGTGTCCTGGCAACAGCTTTTTAACACCTGCCAGCATAGTTGCCGGTGCCGGAACATAGGTAAGCTGCAGGTACTGGTATAGCGAAGTATAATCTAATTCACGTGGAACGCCCAAAGCAAACATAGCCCCCAGTTCTGACCCGAACAAAAGCTTATCGATATCTTTAAAGTATAAAAGCGGCTTTTCACCGAACCTGTCGCGGGCAATAAACAAGCTGCTGTCGTAGGTATCATAAATAGCCAGTACAAAAAAGCCTCTTAACTTCTTTAAAAACTCCTGCCCTTCTCTTATGTACAGTTGCAGCACTACTTCCGTATCAGAGTCTGTTGTAAAAACGCAGCCTTTGCCAATCAGCTCTTCCCGCAGCTTTGTGTAGTTAAATATCTCTCCGTTAAAAATGATGGTATAGCGGCCTGTGGCATCGGCAAGGGGCTGATTGGCTGCTGCCGATGGGGCAAGTATAGAGAGCCTGGCGTGCACCAGCCCAACTGCCCCATGCCGGAAAGCGCCTTTGGCATCAGGGCCGCGGTGCGCTACTGAAGCAGAAGCAGCAGGCAACAAATCAAGTGACTTGTAACCTGTATCTGTAAAGGCATAAACTCCCGCTAATCCGCACATGTATATTTTCAGTTATTGATAATACTGGTTTATAGTTGGCTATATTTAACTATACCCCTGCCTAAGTTTTGCCGTACAGCTAACCTTATTTTAGGTAAATTTAACAACCTGCCTTCTCAATCAAAGTATAGTTAAGTAAATACACCCTATACTTTCTATGAAACCAGAATGGTTGGATACGAAAGAGTATCCTTTTAAATCGCACTATCTTCAGCTTGACGCTGGTAAAATGCATTATATAGACGAAGGAGAAGGCATGCCGATCGTGATGATACACGGTACCCCGGCCTGGTCTTTTCTCTTCCGAAACCTTATTAAAACATTACGAAAAAAATATCGCTGTATTGCTTTGGACCTGATCGGCTTCGGACTTTCGGATAAGCCGGACAACTTTAGTTATAAGCCCCGTGCCCACGCTGCCAACTTTGAGCAACTAATGGACCATCTTAAGTTAAAGGATGTTACACTTTTAGTGCATGACTTTGGTGCTCCAATTGGCTTTGCCTACGCTATCAACCATTCAGACAATGTTAAACGCATTGTCATGCTCAATTCCTGGACCTGGTCTTTATCCAAGCATCAGACTTTTGGCAAAACGAGCAAATACCTGGTAGGGCCACTTGGCAAGTTTCTGCACTCAAAGTTAAATGTTTCTGCTAAAACACTGGTTAACGAGCTTTTCGGTGAAGAAGAAAACCTTCCCGAGCCAATTAAAGAACACTATGTACAGGCATTGGGCAGCCCGAATGAGCGTGTCAAAAAATTAGCTTGTGCCCGCGAACTGGTAGGCGTAACCAAATGGTACGAAGAGCTCTGGAAACAGCGCAAACAGATCCAGGATATACCTACGCTTATACTTTGGGGAGAGCGGGACAAACTGATCAAGATAGAGGCATTACAGCGCTGGAAAAAATTTTTCCATGAGTGCTACGTTATTCATTTTGAGGACAGTGGTCACTTTCTGCTTGAAGAAAATGCCGATGAGGTTGCCAGCTATGTAAGCAACTTTATAAAGGAGGAAGAAAAGAAGCACGAGACAGTACACCACTCCTAGTATTATTAATTAAACCGGATATCATGAAAACAAACAAATCATACAAAGAGGCTATACTTCGCGCTTACCCTACCAAGAAGGAAAACACCCAGGACCAGGAAAAGCTGCTGCATTTAAAACAGCAGTCGGAAAACACAACATCTGCATCCGATACTGATAATACGCCTGTAGTAGAGACCCACAAAAACTTGTTAAGGTCATGGTTAAACTTACGAGGCCTGGACCAGAACCTTGCTGAAGGTAAGCGTGGTCAGAAAAATTCTGAGAAGGAGAAATAAGACAGACATACAAAGTATAAATTGAACAGGTGCAACGTTTAAAGCTGCGCCTGTTCTGTTTCTAAAATATTTTGCCCGGATTAAGTATGCCATGCGGGTCAAAAAGCTGTTTTATGCCTTTTAACAGGCGTAGCTGAACCTCATTTAGCGCAATGCCAATGTATGGCCTTTGCACAAGGCCAATACCATGCTCCCCGGATATGGTACCACCCAACGAAACACAAAGCCTGAAAATTTCCCTGATACCCTCTGGCAGTTTGTTGTTCCAATCATCATCCGTCATATCACCTTTTACAATATTAATATGCAGGTTGCCATCGCCGGCATGTCCGTAGCAAACAGATTTGAAGTTATACTTTGCACCTATCTCCTTTACTCCTTTTAGCAGTTTAGGCAGCTCGGCGCGGGGCACTACCGTGTCTTCCTCTTTGTAGATCGAGTTGCTCTTAACAGCATGGCCTACGTTTCGGCGAAGTTGCCAAAGGTCAGCTTTCTGCTTTTCGGTATCAGCTACCAGTATTTCTCCTACATCATACTTTTCCAGCACCTGGTATACTTCCTCGGCATCTTTGTAAAGTAAATCCATGTCTTTACCATCCAACTCTATCAGCAGGTGCGCCAATATATCCTCGGGTAAGTCTACAGCAATGTTCATATACTTTGAGGCCCATAAAATGGCATCCCGTTCCATAAACTCCAATGCAGAGGGCACTATGCCAGCCATAAAAATTCTGGATACGGCAGCGCAGGCCTCTTCCTCGTCGCGGAAAGGCACCAGCATTACCAGGTTCTGCGGTGGGTAAGGTATAAGTTTAAATACGATTTTAGTGATAATTCCCAATGTGCCTTCGCTGCCTACCATCAGTTGAGTCAGGTTATATCCTGTAGCGTTCTTCAGTACATTGGCTCCTGTCCAGGTAATTTCACCGGTTGGTAGTACTACCTCCATGTTCAGCACATAGTCTTTAGTAACACCATACTTTACAGCCCTTGGTCCGCCACTGCTCTCACTCAGGTTACCTCCTAAAAAACAACTGCCCCGGCTAGAGGGGTCGGGTGGGTAAAATAACCCACGCTCAATCACTGCCTCCTGAAAAACCTGGGTAATTACGCCTGGCTCAACAGTAGCCTGCAGGTTGCGTTCGTCAATGCTGATTATCTTGTTTAACCGTTCTGTAGAAAGTATAACTCCCTGGTGCACAGCCAAAGCGCCTCCGCTTAAACCTGTACCCGCCCCTCGTGGTGTAATCGGAATAAAATTTTGATGGCAATACTGCATAATACGGCTGATTTCTTCCGCGTTAACAGGTTTAACAACTACCTCCGGCAAGTAGCGCAGGTCTTCGGTTTCGTCGTGGGTGTAGCGCAGCATAGCATCAGTTGCTTCAGGCAACACAATATGCTCCGGACCAACAATGGCCAAAAGCGCTTCCACTACTTTAGGAGTTACTTTGTTAAATTTCATTTTCAAATAGAACAGCTAATCTGTAAATTAGCATTAACTTATATTTTAGTCACCCTTTTTTTATAATACGCTTTGAGGTCACTGTTTACTACTTCTGCCTTATTTATCTTTTTCCTGGTACTGGCGGTCTCTTGCCAAACCTCACAGCCTACTTTTAGCAAGCGTGGCGAAGATTACCGCTCTGCCCGCGAGATTGCGGAAGCAAAACGCCAGGAGCGAAAAGCCCGAAAACTGGCAAATAAGAACGGTAGCAAAGACGCTCCCCTTGCCTCTAAAGACCGCACCAGCCGGACCCGCATGCCCGGTAACCTTGATGAGCAGGTAGCAACCGTAATCAAGACAGCCCGATCCTATACAGGTACGCCCTACAGGTGGGGCGGCACTACCCGTGTTGGCATGGATTGCTCCGGCCTACTGTGCACTTCTTTTCAAAGTATAGATGTTATTCTGCCTCGTACCTCAAACGAACAAAGCCGCTTTGGTGATGAGGTGAAAATAAAGAATCTTAAAGAAGGAGACCTGGTATTTTTTGGTGCAAATAAAAACAGCCGCGAAATAACCCATGTAGGAATGGTTACGGAAGTTGTAAGCAACGATGAAATCCGCTTTATACATGCATCTACTTCTTTGGGAGTTATTGAGAATAACCTGTTTTCTGATCATTATCAGAAGATATTCATAAAAGCAGTAAGACCACCAGTTTTCTAGGTTAAGGTATACTTTTTTTTAGGGAATCAAACCCTCGTCTTCATAACCGAAATTTAATATAGCGTAACTATAACATAGGTACTTAAAAACTAGTAAAAGTGATTGTTTATCAACTAGTTATAAGTACTATGAAATCTTTATACTTTATTTTAGCGCTTTGCGCTACCCTTTTGGTTCAGGTACAGGTGGCGTGGGCGCAGGGTACAACTACAGCTGCTATGAATGGGGTGGTGGTAGACCAGAGCGGAGTGCCATTACCGGGCGCTACAGTTATTGCTGTTCATACACCTACCAATACACAGTATGTGGCAGGTACAAATGCAGAGGGCCGTTACAACATCCAGAACATGCGGGTGGGCGGGCCATACACGGTAAGAACCTCCTATGTAGGTTACCAGGAACAGCGGTTCGAGAACATCAACTTAGCGCTGGGCCAAAACTTCAGGCTGGATTTAACCCTATCCGAAAGCACCACGACTCTGGGCGAGGTAGAAGTAACCGCGACCCAGGACAAAGTGATAAACTCTGACAGAACAGGTGCCGCCACCAACGTTTCCTCAGAGCAAATCCAGTCGCTCCCAACCATATCCAGAAGCCTTAACGACTTTACCAGGATCACACCGCAGGCTTCAACCTCTGGTGCTGGTATATCGTTTGCCGGTCAGAATAACCGCTTTAACAACTTCTCTATAGACGGCACAGTGAACAATGATGTGTTTGGCCTCTCAGCTTCAGGCACCAACGGCGGCCAAACTGGGGTGCAACCTATCTCATTAGATGCAATTGAGGCAATTCAAGTGGTTATAGCACCGTTTGATGTACGTCAAAGTGGTTTTACCGGAGGTGGAATTAATGCCATTACCAGAAGCGGCTCTAACAGGTTTACAGGGTCTGCCTATTATTTCTGGAACAATGAGAACCTGGTAGGTAAAAGCCCTGACGAGGAAAGGACACGACTGCCGGAGTATAAGGATTACCAGGCTGGCCTAAGAATCGGCGGACCGATCATTAAAGACAAGCTGTTTTTCTTTGTGAACGGCGAGAAAACTAACCGAACCGCCCCTCTTCTGTTTGAACCGGGCACACCAAGCTCAAACATTACCGTGGAAGAAGCAAACAGAGTTTTAGCAGTAGCCAACAGGCTTGGCTATAACCCGGGCAGCTTTACAAGCATTGAGGATGAGACAACCAGCGAAAAGATATTTGCTCGCTTAGATTGGAATGTCACTAATAATCACCAACTAACACTACGACATAGCTATGTATCGGCAGAGAACATTGATAATAGCAGAAATCCTAACGCCTTGCGATTCTCCAATAATGCCGAATTTTTCCCCAGCACTACAAACTCAAGCGTGTTGCAGCTAAGAAGCCAGTTTGGAGACAAGTATGCCAATGAGGCTATTATAGGCTATACCAGGGTACGTGACGACAGAGATATTATCGGGGAACCTTTCCCCAGTGTCATATTAAGGCTTTCTGGCGGACGTACTATTGCTTTAGGCAGTGAGCCTTTCTCTGTACAAAACCAACTGGACCAGGACGTACTTACAATTACAAACAACTTCAATATCTTTCTTGGAAAGCACACTTTCACTTTAGGTACGCATAACGAGTTTTATAAGACCTTTAACCTTTTCATTAGACAGGAGTTTGGCGCTTACGAGTATAACTCTATCGATGCTTTTGAAGCAATAGGCACACCGGACGAGCAGGCGCCTTCCGCCTTCTTCAGAAATTACTCCAGAACAGCTGAACGCCAGCAAGGGGCAGAGTTCTCTGCTTTCCAACTTGGCTTTTATGCACAGGATGAATATTCTGTAATGAATAACCTTAAGTTAACGTTCGGATTAAGACTAGATATCCCGACATTTAACGACGACCCTCCTGCTAATACTGAGTTTAATGAAGCATTTGCCAACCGTGGCCTCGCAACTGACAGAACGCCTGGCGCTCAGTATATGTTCTCGCCAAGATTGGGGGTAAACTGGGATGTATTTGATAACGGTAACACACAGGTTCGGGGTGGTGCAGGTATTTTTACTGGCAGAGCGCCTTTCGTTTGGATTGCAAACCAATACACTAATACAGGCCTTCTGCTGGGAAGCGTTGCCCTTACATCTGGCAATACGCTCGCAGGTATTCGCTTTGAGCCTAATGCAGCTGCTCAGCCTAACGCAACAGACCTTGGCCTTTCTGATAGAACAGCCGAGATAAACATCACAGACCCTAATTTTAAATTCCCGCAGCTTTTCAGGGTAAATGCAGCAATCGACTACAGGCTACCTGGCGGATTCGTAGGTACACTGGAAGGTATTTATTCTAAAAACCTGAATAACATTTATTACCAAAACTTAAACCTGGAACAGAATAGCACCCTGAATGGCGCAGATAACCGCCCTGTATTCAGAAGAATACCAGGTAATAGCTTTCAGGATATTATCTATTTAACAAACACCAATGATGGATATGCCTATAGTTTCACAGGACAGCTTCAAAAAACGTATGACACTGGCTTATCCGGCTCTGTAGCGTATACTTACTCACGTGCCAAAGATGTAAACCCAGGCAACTCCAGCCAAGCACGGTCTAACTGGATAAATGTAAACCAGGTAAACGGTCTTAACAGTATAGAGAGAGCATTTGCTGATAATGATATTCGCTCCAGGGTTGTAGCAGGTTTAACTTATACTATAAACTATTTAGGCTTTGCCTCCACCACTGTTTCAACTTTCTACAATGGCCAGTCTGGCGCACCGCTTTCTTATATTTACAATGGTGACGTGAACAGTGATGCAGGCAGAACTAACGATTTGATCTACATTCCTAGAAATGCGTCAGAAATAAATCTGGTACCTATAACAGACCGGAGTGGTAATGTAGTGCCTGGCTCTCCTACACCAGCGGAACAGTGGCAGGCGTTAGATGAATTTATATCTGGCAACGACTATCTGAGCGAAAGAAGAGGACAGTATGCAGAACGAAATGGAGATCGCCTGCCATGGACCAACCAGATTGACCTTAGGTTAATGCAGGAATTTAAGCTCGAACAGTCAGACAATGCACACAGGCTACAAATAACCTTTGACGTTTTTAACTTTACTAACCTTTTAAACAAAGACTGGGGCAGACAATACTCTGCTACATTCAACGCCTTCCAGGCTGTTGACTTTGTTGGTTATGAATCTGGTACTACAACACCTCGGTTTAACTATACGGGCAGAGGCCTAACCGATGGTAATCCATACTTTGTAAATGATTTTCTTTCAAGATGGAGAGGCCAATTGGGAGTAAGGTATATATTTAACTAGATTGACATTTACCCTTTAGTAGCAAAAAAGGCCTGTCGGTAGTTACCGACAGGCCTTTTAAATAGTATAAAGTCTATGATTATTCTCCTTCTTGGGCAAGTTCGTAATCACCTGTCTCTCTTTTTATAAGAATAACAGTATTTACTTTATTGCCACCGGCAAAGTATGTATAGCTTACACCAAACTTCTGACCAACTTCCTCATTAGGGAATTTGTTTTTGATCAAAGCAGCAAGCGCATTAACAATATTACTATTGCTCCAATAGTTAGCGCTACCTTCCCAGCTCTGGTAGAAGTTACCATACTGACCGAGGTTTTTAAGCTGAGCTACTGTTCCTAAGGTTGGCTGTTGTGATATCCAGGTATAATCTGCAGCTGCCAGCGTGTAGCTCTTAGTTAAGTCTGGTACCCAAACACCGTTCTTCTTAGAGAATTTGGCAGTAACAACTAAAGGAGATGTTGCAGTAGCTCTTGTCCAGCTAGAGCCATTGTAAACCATTGCTGTTACAGCCTGAGATGTTTTGCCACTTTCAAAGTATGTATAAGCTACATAGTACACACCTCCAACCTCTGCTCTGATATCATTTTCGATCAAGAAACGATTGAAATACGTGCCTAACATATCCTGGTCAGCAGCAGTAAAGTTGTTGTAACGGTTACGGTTCACAGAAACATAGTCAGCTTCAGTTACCAGGTATGATTTTACCCACTCACCGTTGATGAAATAGAAAGCATCTGTTACGGTTTTAGAAGTTGGAGAGCCACTACCATCGTAACGGGTATAAGTTAAGTTCACCATTCTTCCTTCTACTGGCGCGCCATTTGCTTTTGCCTGCTCAGCAGGGAATTTCGCTTCTAAAAACGCTTTTATCTGTGACCAGCTATCAAAGTTTGTAAATCTGGCACCACCAAGCTCATAATCAGACTTCTCAGTGATTGTATAATCAATCTTAGTCTTTATACCAACACTAGGAACCAGGTTATACTTAACTATTACCGAAGATCCGTTTTCAAGTTGAGGGTATTTACGGTTCAGCATTGCTGGAATAGTGGAGATCGCCTCCTCATTAGAACCGAAATAGGTCACCTTCATTTTAGCATTGTCGTAATCAGCCTTTACTAAAGCAACTTCAATGTCTTTTTTGTTAAATGGCCCCTTCTGAGCATCCAGCTCTTCATAAACATCCTCCATTGGGTCACATGCTGTGAATACCAGCATTAAAGAGGACAATAGATATAATAACTTTTTCATCTAAGTATTTATTAGAAGTTGATTCTTAAAGTTGTTGTCCATGTTCTGCCTGTACCAAAATACACGAATGCGTTGCTGGCATTGCTGAACTGTGGGCTATTGTCGGCGTTTGGATTACGCTTCTCGTAGTTTGCAAGCGCATCAGAAATGTACTCGGTGTCAAACAGGTTATTCACGTTACCAATAAGAGATGCGTTTAGGCCAGCCACTTTAAATTTGTAAACAGCATTCAGATCAAACAAAGAATAGTTCGGAACCATCCATGGATCAGTTTCTCTGTTCTGAGGCAAGTTGATAGGGTTAAACTCTGAGTTAAAGTTGGCAAAGTAGTTATAGTCAACTCCAAGCTTCAGTCCTTCAATTACTCTAACATCCAAACCAATAGCAGCTGTTGTTTGTGGCGCATCACCTACTTTAAGGCCTGCCATCGTTATTGGTCCTATTGTTTCTACTACTTTTTCAGTTTGAGGATCAATCACAGATACTTCGTCCAGGTTATTTAACCAGGTCCAGTCGCCAAGAGAAACCATACCTGTTAATGTAATTGCTCTTACAGGCTCGTATCTAAAGTCGATCTCAACGCCCTGGTGAAGTGCATCAACACCCAAAAGGTTAGCAAAAAGAGGCTCGTTAACATTCTGGCCAGGTATTCTTCTTGTAAAAGAGCGGTCTTTCCAGGTTGTTCTGTACAGGTTTACGTTTGCAGAAAGGTTAGAAGCTCTGTAGCCATAACCTAGCTCATAGCTAAGAATCTTCTCATTCTGTGCGTCTTTGTTAGCTATGTTCTGGTTATTAATGAAAACCGCATTAAAGAAAGGCGCTTTCTCGAAGTAACCAACATTAGCGAAAATGTTATGGTTATCAGTCAGGTTATAGTTTGCACCACCCTTTGTCTGGTAACCAAGGAAATTTACAACATCGCTTTCACGCAGTGGATCATCATTTTTGTATCTGAAATAATCGATACGCTGATAAGAAGTGTTAGACGCCGCAAGTGATACGAATGCCGCTAAAGGACCTGACTTATATTCTCCCTGAAGAAAACCACCTTGCCAGTTTACGATACCGTCATTATTGAAACCTATCTTGTCTCCGTTCTTTGCTCTCTTGTTAGGGTTGTTAACATCACCGTTATCAAGTACATACTCAGCACCTAGTAAATCTCTCACAGAGTTATAGTGCATACCCTGGTAGTATCTCAGGTCTAAGCCTGCCAACAGGTCAAACTTTTCGCTAATTGACTTCTGGTAAGTGCTTAGTGCGCCAACCCACTTATGCTCGTTTCTGTTAGACTGTATGTAAGCTAATGCTCTGCCATCCTGTGCCTCTACGTTCATGTCTACAATAGCATCTATATCTACAGGAGAGTATTCGCCGCCTGTTCTTGTGCCAAGGAATAAGGTAGAGTTGTTTGGATATGCATTACCGCCAATACCCATCGAGCCATAAAGTGCCGTAGATAGGAATGAAGTTTCGTTAATGTTCCAGTAGTGGTTTAATGAAACCTGTGGTTTATGATAGTAGTTACCGCTTATCGTTCTTGCTTCGCCATTGTGGATACCCCAGTTAGGAGTAAATCTTCTGCCTTGCGGAGCATCTCTGTAATACTGGATACCTTTGCGCTCAAATCTTGAACCATGCTCCTGCGGTGCGCCAAAGCCAGTTAAAGAAAGCGTGTGTTTGCTGTTGATCTGCTTAGACACGTTAAAGAAATAGCTATAAGCTTCGAAACCTAAGCCTTCGAACCAGCCTTCACCCTCTGTCTTAGAGCCGGCAAAAGAAACAGCCCAGCCATTTTCAGTTAAACCTGTAGAAAGTGAGAAGGCAGTTTTAGAGAAACCATTGTTACCTATGCCTTGAGAAATAAAACCACCTTTTGTAGCATCAGTGGTTTTAGTAATAATGTTGATCGTACCACCAATAGAAGGCACGGCCACTTTAGAAGCACCTAAACCTCTCTGTACCTGCATAGACTTGGTAACATCATTTAAACCAGCCCAGTTAGACCAGTAAACTCTACCGTTTTCCATGTCGTTTACAGGGATACCATTAATCATTACAGCAATGTTAGCACTCTGAAAACCACGCAGGTTAATTCTTGAGTCGCCGTAACCACCGCCTGTACCTTTAGTTGCATAAACACCAGGAGTTGATTTAAGCAACTCAGGGAATTCCTGCTGAGCACCCTTCTCAACAATTACTTCGCTGGTGATAGACGACATCGCAACCGGTGTTTGCCTGTCGATGGCGTAGCTGTTTGCTGTGATAAGCACCTCGTTTAAGGAGTTGGCGTTAGCAGCTAATGCTACTGTTCCTACATCCTTAGTTCCATTGATACCTGCGACAGATACTTCTTTCTGAACGTATCCAACGTAGTTCACTAAAATAGCCGTTGCGCTTGCATCGTCTACTTTCATCGAAAAAGTACCATCAGCAGAAGTTGGGACTGCCTGGTTCGTACCTTTAAGGATTACAGTTGCACCTGGTAAGGGCTCTTTAGTAGTTGCATCCACAACTTTACCTCTCACTGTGCCTTGTGCAAATAGTTCTGCTGGCGCCATGCCTAAAAACAGCACAAGCACAACAAGACTGAGTAAATTGTACTTCATTTTTTGTGATTAAAGATGGTTGGTTGATTTTACGACGCGAAGATACAATTAGTAACCTCTAAATCACAACCATATGGGTTAAAAAAACGTAAAAGGGCGGGCAAATTTTTAACATAAAAATAACTGGCAACTAATCTAAAATAATACTAATAAAAGATTGCCACACTTTTACAAATCTGTTTTTCAAAATCACTTAAATTAGTATTCTGCCCTACCAATAGCAGCACTTTAAGTTTAAGAGTAGCTTATCAGCTATTAGCAGACTTTAACTTCACAGCCTAAATTATTCTATTTATCAATTAACATTACATCTGCTGTTATACTTCGGAAAAAGGAACCTGACTAATAAAATGAATTTGCCACTACTAACTTATACAAAGCATGTAAACTTAAAATCTTGATTCTAATTTCGCTTACTCAAAAATTAAAGTAGAACACATAAATCATTTCAGCACAAAGTATAAACACCCAATAAACCCTGCTGCCCAAATGCAGAAAAAAATCAATCGCTAAACATTGATAATATTCTCTGCCACGCACCTGCGCCCCTTCCATTCAGCATTGTTAAATCCAACATAAAAAACTGATAATTAAAATATTACAAATCATGTTGCTTTAAGAAAAAAAATAAACCTGCCTAAACGGTTGCACGCAACAACAAGTAACAAATAAATAACACAAGGCATGATTGATATATGGAAACGGCAACTTACATTTGCGCCAAAATCAATCAACCCATTTATGAAAAACATTTATAGTGCATTATGTCTCGCCCTAGCAATGGTACTGACAGTTCAGTACAGCTGGGCACAAGGAAGCACCACGTCCGCTATGAACGGCAGAATTGTCGATGAAAGTGGCATGGGATTACCAGGCGCAACAGTAGTTGCAGTTCACACACCAACAAACACACAATATGTAGCTGGTACAAATACTGATGGCCGCTATAACTTTCAAAACATGCGTGTAGGTGGACCTTACACCATCAAAACCAGTTATGTTGGTTATCAGGAACAGCGCATAGAAAATGTTTACCTGAAACTCGGCCAAGCGCTTAATTTGGATTTCAAACTGACTTCAGGTAATGTGAACTTAGGAGAGGTTGAGATTGTAAGCAAAAAAGACAACGTAATCAATATTGATCGTACAGGAGCTGCCACTAACGTAGCGCGCGATCAAATTGAGAAGTTACCTACTCTTAGCCGCAGTATTCAGGATTTTACTCGTCTTACACCGCAAGCAAATGGTAATTCTTTTGCCGGACGTAGCGGCAGCTTTAACAACACTACTATTGATGGTGCTTTGTTTAATAACTCTTTCGGTCTGCAGGCAAATGTTGGTTCTCAGACTGGTGCTCAACCAATTTCATTGGATGCTGTTGAGCAAATCCAAGTAAATTTGGCTCCTTATGATGTTCGCCAAGGTGGTTTTACCGGTGCAGGTATTAACGCTGTCACTCGTTCAGGAACTAACAAATTCAGCGGATCTGCATATGTTTTTGGTCGTAACGAAGACCTTGTAGGCCTTAAAGTTGGCGATACTGAAATGCCAAAGCAAAACTTTACTCTTTCACAGCGTGGTGCACGTATCGGCGGCCCTATCTTGAAAGACAAATTATTCTTCTTTGTAAACTATGAAGAAGAAAGAATGTCAGCTCCAGGTGCAAACTTCATAGCTACGCGTCCAGGTTTAACTGGTTCTAACGTATCATCAGCTGACGCTGAGAAACTTGATGCTCTTAGCAAATTCTTAAAAGATAAGTTTAACTATGAAACTGGACCTTATGAGGCCTACAACATGGACACTTATAATGACAAGGTCAATGCGAAGTTAGACTGGAACATTAACAAGAACCACACATTCTCGTTCAAGTATAATTACTTAAAATCTTGGAAAGACATTCCTGCATCTAACTCTGGTGCACCAAGCGGAGGCCGTCAGCCTAGTATCAACGCGCTGCCATTTAAATCTTCTTTTTATATTATTAATAACAACCTGAACTCATATATAGCAGAATTAAACAGCCGATTCGGTGATAAATTTGCTAACAACATGATCTTAGGTTACACTGCATTCCGTGATTTCCGTGAGAGCAGTGGCGGTATTTTTCCACTTGTTGATATTGAAAATGGCAATGGCGTAGGATTCACAACTTTTGGTTATGAGCCATTCTCTGCAAACAATAAGTTGAATTCTGATGTATTCCAGTTCAGCGATAACTTCTCTATCTTCGCTGGCAAGCATGTGCTTACCCTTGGTACTTCTAACGAAGCTTATAAATTTACCAATGGTTTCGCTCCTAACTTCTATGGCCGTTACCGTTATGCTTCACTTCAGGACTTTTATGATGACGTAAACAACGGCACAGCCAAAGCAAAGGAATATCAGTTACAGTACTCTGCTCTTCCAAACGGCGAGTTCCCTTTTGCTGAAATTAAAGCAATGCAATTAGGATTGTATGCTCAGGATGAGTGGACAGTAACAAATAATCTGAAATTAACTGCTGGTGTTCGTGCTGATATGCCAATTTTTAACACTGACCTATTGCGTAACCCACAAGTTGAAGGTTTAACATTCCGTGATGGCGAGAAAATTGATGTAAGCAAAATGCCTGACACCAAAATTCTTTGGTCTCCACGCTTTGGCTTTAATTGGGATGTGAAAGGTGACCAGACTACACAAGTACGTGGTGGTACAGGTATCTTTACCGGCCGTGTTCCATTTGTTTGGATTTCTAACCAAGCTTCAAACAATGGTGTTTTATTCGGTTCATTCACAGACAGAGGAACAGCTGTACGTCCATTTAATCCTAATGTGGCTGCTTATGTACCAACTAATGCAGCAGCAGCATCTCGTTACAACCTTGCAGTTACAGCTCAGGACTTTGAGTTCCCGCAGGTATTCCGTAGCAACCTTGCTATCGACAAGCAACTTCCATTTGGTATAGTAGCTACTTTAGAAGGTATCTTCACAAAAGATGTAAATGCTGTTTATCACAAAAACGTAAACCTTCCGCATGCTACTAGAATGGCTAAAGGTGCTGATAACCGCCCTATCTTCTATCAACTTGATGCGAATGGTAACATCAAATTTGACTCTAAAGGAAATGCTATTCCTAACAGCAAAATCCACACTAGCAATCCTGATATTACAGATGCCATCGTAATGGAGAACACCAGTAAAGGTTATTCTTATACTTTAACAGGTCAGTTGCAGAAATCCTTTACTAATAACCTATTTGCAAGCATAGCATATACATACTCTGACGCACGTTCAGTTAATGATGGTGGTTCAATTGCACAATCAATCTGGAGAGACAGACAAATTTCTGGAGATCCTAATGCTGAAGCACTTTCTTATTCTAGCTTCTTAACAAAGCATAGAGCTATACTTGCTTTATCTTATAAGAAAGAATATTTCAATCACCTTGCAACATCTGTATCAGCTTTTGTTGAGGCGTCTTCTGGATTTAACTACTCTTACACTTATTCTGGAGATATCAATGGCGACTTACAGATTTCAAATGACCTAATCTACATTCCTAGAAATGCTAGTGAAATCAGATTAGTGCCTGCTGATAAAGATGACAAGCGTGATCCCACTACAATTTGGAATCAGTTAGATGCTTATATCTCTCAGGATGCTTACCTTAACTCAAGAAGAGGTCAATATGCAGAGCGTAATGGTGCAACAGCTCCAATGACAACACGCATAGATGTGCGTCTCCTTCAAGATGTTTTCGCCAAC
This sequence comes from Pontibacter aydingkolensis, assembly GCF_019443125.1. Taxonomy (GTDB): domain Bacteria; phylum Bacteroidota; class Bacteroidia; order Cytophagales; family Hymenobacteraceae; genus Pontibacter; species Pontibacter aydingkolensis. Next base: position 141,723 of record NZ_JAHYXK010000003.1, read on the forward strand.
GTAGGTGGTAAGAAAAACACGCTTCAGCTGAGCTTTGACATATTCAACTTCGGTAATATGTTAAACAGCGATTGGGGCATTGTTCAGGTGCCTAACAGAACCGGTTTACTTAACTTTGTAGGTTATGAAGCTGATGGCACTCCGAAAGTTTCATTCCCTTATTTAGATAAGAACACATCTACTCCTCTTACAAAGACTTACCGTGATAACACAGGTGAATCTTCTAGATGGAGAGCGCAGCTAGGTATTCGTTACATCTTCAACTAAGCATCATTTGCTTAAACACAAAAAGGGGCAGCAGTAGCTGCCCCTTTTCTTTTATACTATTTATACTTACTTATTTTGCAATTCAGAAAAAACCTCTATTTTTGTGACACTCACACGGGGGATTAGCTCAGCTGGCTAGAGCGCTTGCATGGCATGCAAGAGGTCATCGGTTCGACTCCGATATTCTCCACAAAAGGCAACCTATATGGTTGCCTTTTTCGTTTTGTCAGCATGCCATGTTATACTTACATACTTTATTCACATAAAACTGACCGTTACTATATAGGCAGCTGCCAGGATATGAACGACAGACTTGCCAGACATAATGCTGGGTATAGTAAATCTACAAAAGCTGGTGCACCCTGGCTGTTAAAGCACATCGAGGAATATGAAACAAACTCAGAAGCCAGAAAAAGAGAAGCAGAAATAAAAAAGAAAAAAAACCGAAACTATATTGAGCAATTGATTAGCTCAACTGGCTAGAGCGTCCCGAATGCTTACGGGAAGATCATCGGTTCGACTCCGATATTCCCCACTTAAAGGCAACCTATACGGTTGCCTTTTTCGTTTTGGCAGTATGTCGTTTTATACTTTAACTCTTACACAAACAGATCCTCTACAGACAGATACCTTTCGCCTGTATCGTAGCAAAAGGTCAGAATTTTGGATCCATCAGGTAAGCCTTCCTGCAACTGCTTATTTACAGCAACCAGGGATGCTCCCGAGGATACCCCAATAAATAAGCCTTCTTCGCGTGCGGCACGCCGGGCAAAGTCAAAAGCGTCATCACGCTCCACCTGTATCACACCATCCAGCAACGTGGTGTCCATTATACTTGGGATAAACCCTGCACCTATACCCTGTAGCGGGTGCGGACCTGGCTGGCCACCACTAAGCACAGGCGAGGCAGCAGGCTCTACAGCAAATACTTTTAGCTCCGGAAAATGGCTTTTCAGTACTTTTGCCACGCCGGTAATATGACCTCCTGTACCTACGCCAGTTATAAGATAATCAAAGCCTTCCGGAAAATCATCGAGTATCTCCTGGGCCGTTGTATCTATGTGTATCTGCACGTTGGCCTCGTTATCAAACTGCATGGGCATCCAGGCATTTTCATTCTCTTTCACTAATTCCTGTGCTTTTTCGATAGCCCCTTTCATACCTTTCTCGCGTGGGGTAAGTTCCAGTTTAGCACCATAGGCAGCCATCAGCCTGCGCCGCTCTATTGACATAGATTCCGGCATCACCAAAACTAAATTATATCCTTTTACGGCAGCTACCATAGCCAGGCCCACACCTGTATTGCCGGAAGTCGGTTCTACAATTATACTGTCCTCTTTCAGAATTCCTTTTCGCTCCGCATCCTCAATCATAGACAAAGCGATCCTGTCTTTTATACTTCCGCCGGGGTTGCTGCGCTCCATTTTCATCCATACTTCTGCCTTATCATCAAATAATTTATTAATGCGCACGTGCGGTGTGTTGCCAATGGTGCCAAGTATAGTAGTTGCTTTCATATGTTGTGTTTTTAGATTGAAAAGTTGATGAGGTAAGACGGGTCGGGTTTCTGGCTAACCTTAATCTGAGGGCGATGGTATACTCTTGAATAGGCAGGTACGCTTTCTGTGAGCCATACATTACCTCCTATCAGGCTGTGCCTGCCCACCACTGTTTTTCCGCCAAGAATGGTTGCCCCGGCATAAATAACCACATTATCCTCTATGGTTGGATGGCGCTTGGTATTGGCCATGGCTTTATCTACACTGGCAGCCCCTAAGGTTACGCCCTGGTATACTTTTACATGATTGCCTATAATGGCTGTCTCCCCGATTACAACACCTGTGCCATGGTCTATGCAAAAAGCAGTGCCTATTTTTGCCCCTGGATGTATATCTATACCGGTTTTAGTATGTGCATGTTCTGAGTAAATGCGCGGAAGCAACGGAACATCTAACTGATAAAGTAAATGAGCAATTCTGTACACTGCCACTGCATAAAAACCTGGGTATGTGCGGATCACTTCATCGGTATTTACGGCAGCCGGGTCGCCTGCTTCGATGGCGCGTGCATCATCCATTATCTGTTCGTATACTTCTGGCAGGGCATTAAAAAAGGAGTTTACTATACTTGTCGGGGAATCAGGAAGACGTTCCTGAAGCTTTCCAAGAATTAATTCCAGGTCAGATTCCAGCACACGCAGGTGGTGCTCCACTTCATCACCGGATTTGATAACCTGCTCAGATAAAGGCGGGAAAAGCAACTGAAGCAAACCATCAAGAAATGCACAGCTTACAGATGGCGGCACTACATGGGCAGTGTGCAGGTGGCTATTTACCAAGTGCTCTATAAAGTTCTTTTTGTCTGTAAGCATAAGCTATCATTTATACTGATTACAGTTGTTTTTATACTTTAAAACTATAAAGATGTTCTGTACTGGATTGCTTTTAAGACTATACTCGCTATAGCTAAGTATAGTCTTAAATAAGTACTACCTTGAACTTATTGTATACGCTTATCCAACAGATGGCATTTTGCTGTAAAAATATAAGCGCTCGTAGCATTAACTACGAGCGCTTAACTTTGTTAGGGTTTAAAGCCTGTTTTATGCTTAATTGCAATGAGGCACTCCCATTCTACCGTTATTATAGGCATCCAATATTTCAGCCCACTGAATTAAGGTACTTCTGCTTGGGCTAGACTTGCCTTCAAAATATAGCGTAGCATTATTGTACACTGTTAATACATTAGCTGGTATAGATGCACCTGCAGCAACATTAAGTTTAGCAGCAATATATTGATGCGCTAAGATATAGTATGCATCTCCTTTAGGTGGCGTGTTAAGTACTTCCATGTAGTTCTTACCACTGCTGAAGAATGAATCATCATACAGGCTACCCCAGGCTGGATCTACTTTGGTCTTGCCATTCTTATTACTCTTACTGTTCGGAGCATGGTTTTTCCAGTATCCCTGAGTTCTGGTACAGCCTCTTGGCACTTCCGGTACATTTACACAGAACATGATATTATCAATAGCTCCTGATCCAACGGAAGTTCCTACGCCATCAAACACAACGATAAGCTTTTTGGCGTTGGCTACGTTCATGTTTACAGTTTGTGCGCTACCTTCTGCTGCGAACATCTGAAGCGGGAAATTATGAATTGCATTACTTGCATCTAGTACCCGTACATAAGATTGATTTTCTACCACATGATTGTTGTCAACATCTACCACTACAATAGATTTTAGCGTAACAGGATGTGCAATGGATGAGAAGTCCATTTCTATAGTTGCTCCCCAGGCATTATCGCTTGGCTCCGAGTACTTGAAACCATCTTCACCTATGGCATTAGGAGTAGCAGCCACCTGGGCAGGTGTATACATGTTAGCCATCAACATCTTGCCTAGTTCTTTTCTTAACCCCAAGTCATGCCAATCGTCTCCTGTTGGGTTATTGGCATCATATACTCTTGCTACGTTTGTGCTGGTGTACACGTCGCTTGTATTACCCTTCTCTCTCTTCATGGCCATAATACCCACTGTACCATAAGCTCCGGATACCTGGGTAATAGGGAAATTACTGGTTGAGAAGTTCTCGAAGTTTATGGTGTAACAGTTTTGAACCACCGCATCCTGGCTAGCTGAAGAATTTAATGATATCATATCATCTTCTTTCTCGCAGCCGAAGATGAACATGGCACCCAGACACAAGGCACCAATTTTGTTTAATTTTCTTTTCATAATTTTCACAGTTTTCATAGTTAAAATAAAATATTTATCACTTACCACAACCGCTTGAGCATAGCAGTGAAGTCCATGACATACGGCACAGAATAACTAAATATTATATTTAAGGGTGATATTACAGCTTTGGGTGCGTGCTGCAATTATAGGAGGGTGATTACCTGCTGATGTTAAAAACAGAAGCCGGGCAAACAGAAGGCTACCAGGCTTAGGGCACTCTATTTATACTTTAAAAGTTAAGTAAAGTATAAGATTATTTAATTTATTTTTCAATACTGCCTGTTTAGTGTCGCTAACAGGCAGTATTGAATTACATTTATTCTTAGTTTCTGCAGAACTCGATCACATCAATGGCACCAGATCCTGCTCTTTTGCCTTCGCCTCCGATCGTAACGCGTATTTTAGCTACGCCAGGTGTATCCAATGTGTTCAGGCGTGTGGCACCAAAAGCCCCCGTTACAGGCAGGTTAAAAGTTTTGATCACGTTTCCGTTCCTGTCCAACAACTCCAGTTTCGAATCTGCCTCATCTGCAGTAATATCCAGCACATGAATGGCTTTTAAAGTGATTGTTCCCATTGCTGAGAAATCCATCTCCAGCTGGCTGCCCTGGTCATAGATCGAGGTTGTGTTTCCCTGCACTTTACCGGCGGTAAGCACATTACCCATTGGCCTTACGGCGTCTTTGTTAGGGGTAACAAAGTTTTTGTTTTTTGGGTCTGGCTGTGATGTATTGTAAAGTATGGCCGCGTTATTATTAAGATAGTTACCTCTGTCAGTAGCAACGTTATTACCTCTTGCAGACCTTAATTTAGCTGATACTCGTACAGGCGTGCCTTCGCTGTATACTGTTGTTATAGCACCTGCTATGGCTTCAACCTCATTATATTCATCAAATTCAATTATCTCGCAGGTACCCGGGGCGGTACCAAAGTTTTTACTGCCGTTTGCCGATAATGGAGACGTCGCATCGCTTTCATTCTCACAACTCATCAATACAAAACCTAACGCAAAAACACACAGCGATCTTAAAGTAAACTTTTCCATACTCACACACTTTAGATATTTTAACACATACTATCAGCTCTTCCACTCAATTGGTAAAATCATACTTACACCTGCTATACTTTTTAGGTCAAAAGTCTGCTGAATAATCCGGCTATAAAAGCTTAGGTAAGTTTGAAGGGAAGTGTAAGAACTGTATTGAGGGTGTTTACGGGCGAAGATCAAAAGGTGTTCGTTGTTTTTTGATTTTTTTAGTGAAATTTTTTCATATCAAAAAATGGTCTAACATATAGTAAAACCACATTTTAAACAAGTTATCATATATAGATAGTACAATATTACTGGTTATACTTCTGTAAAAAAGAAGGGCGATCCAGTTGCTTTTTAGATAGCAGGACAAGGTAAAGAAAAGACACAGCAGCAAAGCCGGCTGATACCCAGAATGTAAGTGTAAAATTTGCCACATTGTTACTATAGAGCCATCCTGAACTGAGTGCTCCTAGCCCAATGCCTGCCTCCAGTGCAATATACATGGTTGCCATAGCGCGGCCTCTATGAGCTTCGTGGCTAAGGTCTATGGTCCACGCAAAAACAGTGGGCGAGTTCATGCCAACTGCTACCCCGAAAAGCATTCCCGCCAGCAACAGTTGCGTAGCCGATGTACAAAGGCCTATGGCAAGCATGGCTATTGTAAGTAAGCCTGTACTTACCCGCAGCACATTAATGCGGCCGTACTTATCAGAAGCACGCCCGGCCAGAAAACGAATAGCCAGCGACGACACCGTAAAACTAGTAAAGAAGAGGCCTTTGTTTTGTATACCTAAATGCGCACTAAAGTCTGGGATGATGGTAAGTATAGTACCAAAAGCAAATGTAGAAAAAAGCATTACAACAGATGGGCCCCATACACGCGGCTCAAAGAGCTCTTTTTTGGAAATACGCAGCAAGCCCATCCTGAACCGGTGCGGGTTATCAAGGGTTTCATGCATGCGCACCAGCACCGCCACCGACAGGAAGGCTGCAAAAGACGATGCATAGAACATGGTGTTTACGGAGAATTGATTGGCAATGGCTCCACCTAATGCTGGACCGGCAGCCATGCCCAGGCTACCCGAAAGCCCTATCAGGCCCATTGCTTCGCCGCGTTTCTGCATCGGAACCACATCGGCCACATAAGCTGAGGTACCTGTTGGCGTAAAGCCCGTAGAAAAGCCATGCAGGAAACGTAACAGCAGAAAAGCCGCTACAGAGCCGGTTACAGGATACAGAAAACCAGCCAGTATACAGACAGCCCCGCCCACCATCATAACAGGTATGCGACCTATCTTATCGGCAAGTTTGCCGCTAAAGGGCCTCGACAAGCCAGCGGTAAGCGTAAACAGGGAAATAATAAGGCCTTTATACTCTGCGCCTCCCAAACTGGTAAGATAATCCGGAAGCTCCGGAATAATCATGTTAAAACTGGCAAAGAAAAGGAAAGAGCTCAGGCACAGCAAACCAAACTGAAGACCATAAACCCGCGTAATTTGCTCTGCCATACTTTATCGATAAGACTGCAAAGTTGGCAAAGCTTGGGCATTGATACCAGCAAAAGATATATTAAAAGTATGACTTAAAGCAGCTCAGATAAAATGAGAAGAGAATATTATGCCACAGAGCTTTGCTGCACCGTTTGCACCCCATTTACCATAATACCTTTTTCCATAGCGGCCAGGTGTATACTTCTGGAAACATGCAGTATTATTTCGGGTTGCTGAATATTACCCAGGCGCATTGTTACACTTTTTCCGGAAGTAAGGTTGAAAACAACACTATGAACAGAGATATCTACTGCATCTACCTCTTTCCAGTGCACAGCTTGCTCTCGTGCGAAAAGTGTCAGCCTATACTTTATGCGTTCGGGGTTCATCGAAAAGTATGCTTCTTTAGTGGCAAGGCTTTTATCGGCGATGAGCCAGAAAGTTACACCCGCACTAAAAACTAGAGCATTGCTTATTGCCCAACCTAAACGAAACGCATCCTGGAGGAAAAATTCTCTGAATAAAGCATATGCCCCGCCGGCAATCAGAAAAAGTCCAAACATCAGCATATACCTTCTGGTCTGCATCAGTTGTTTCTGTGGAAAAAGGTTAACGTACATGTATTCTAATTAAAGGTAAAATAGCCTGGTCTTTTGCCCCATTGCTCTGTATGCTATACTTTATTAGTTTATTTACTTGTTGATAATCAGGAGGTTTGCCAAAAAATTTCGGATTACAACCAAACAGTTCCTGAAACACAATTAGTTCTTTTTCAAGGAATACTTGTCTTTATTACTGCAATTAATGTCTTAGTTGAAGATGGTGTCAAACTAAAAATAATTCAATTAAATAATGCCTATTCCCTTAAAAAGGAGCATAGGTATAAATATAGTAAAGTTTAAAGATATATCAATCAGGGCACATTTATTTTATACTTTAACCTGTAGATGATTTTGAGTATATTGAGGTGCAAAATAAAAATATCCATGAAAAAGCTTTCCATCATTGCCGGAGCCGTTTTGGCTTTAGCTGCCTGCCAGCAACTGCCTCAGCAAACCCCGGAAATTGCCCTTAACAAGTTCTCAGATACTACATTACAAAAAATATACACCCTGCAGGATGAGCGAAACACCGCAGAGTTACTGCCATTTTTGCACCATAACAAACCTGCTTACCGTACAGAAGCCGCGCTTGCATTTGCATCGGTACAAGACACCCTTGCCATTCCTGATCTGTTGGGCATGCTTTCAGACACCACCACCAGTGTACGCAAAGCAGCTGCTTATGCACTAGGCCAGATCGGTCACAAGAAAGCGGAGGATAGTATTATAAAGCACATGCCTCACGAAGGCAAACCTGGAGTACAAGCTGAGTTGCTGGAAGCCCTGGGTAAGCTAGCCACACCTGTTGGCGCAGATTACCTGGCTAATTATAATGCCACCAACCAACTCGCCCTGGCTGGCCAGGCCTGGGGTATTTACAGAGCTGGCTTAAGACAACAGCACACTCCTAAAAGTATAGAACTGGCCATAAAACTGCTTTCATCGGTAAGGCCTTATGAAGCTCGGCTGGCTGCCGCACATTTTCTGGCCCGCACACCAAGGCTCGACCTAACTCCATACCGCCAGCCTTTGCTTAATGCCGCCACCTCTGATGCAGCCCCGGAAGTACGCATGGCAGTAACACAGGCCCTTGGAAAAGTAAAAGCTTCCGATAAGGCCCAGTTCCTATCTACAATTGCGCAAAGCGACCCCGATTACAGGGTAAGGTTAAGCGCCATACGCGCCATGGCCGGACTTGAATTTGCCCAGGTAAAGCCAGCCATACTTGCTACATTACAAGATAAAAATATAAACGCCGCAGTAGCTACCGCTGAGTTTATACAGACAAACCCAGCTGGTGTGGAGGTTGATACGCTGCTAAAGTTATTGCCTGCTATACAGGATGCACGTGTGCGAAGTGGTGTGATCTGGGTAATATTGCGTAACAGCCAGCCGCAAAGCAAAAGCTTTTTAAGCAACCGTTATAAGCAGCAATACCAAAATGTCCGAAACCCATACGACAAAGCCTATCTTCTAAAAGCTTTATCAGGCTACATCGAAAATTATCAATTTATAGCTGAGCAGATGTTCGGCGCGGAGCAGCCAATTATTGCCACTACCGGCATGGATGCCATTATTACCATGCGCCAGCAGGGGGATTTTCCGAGAAGGCTGGATGCCGACTTTGCAGAGATATTTAAGAGAGCCGTTAGCTCCGGTGACGTGGCTTTGGTAGGCATGGCGGCGGCAGCCATACGAGACCCTAAATTTAACCTGCGCAGCCAGTATAAAGAGTATAACTTTTTAACACAGGCACAGCAAAAGCTACAGTTGCCCCGCGACATGGAAACCAACATAGAATTGCAGCGAACACTAGATTACCTGAGCGGCAAAAGAGAAAGTATAACTCCGGAAAACCCGTTCACGCACCCTATTAACTGGACTTTGGTTAAATCGATACCAGAAGGGCAACAGGTGCTTCTGAGAACAGAAAAGGGTACTATAGTGATGCAGTTGTTTGTAGAAGATGCCCCCGGCTCTGTTGCCAACTTTGTGGAACTGATCGATAAAAGGTTTTTTGATAATCTATACTTCCACAGGGTAGTGCCAAACTTTGTGGCGCAGGGCGGCGATAAGCGCGGCGACGGCTGGGGCAGCTCCGATTACTCCATCCGATCAGAGTTTGCGCCTTTACATTATCGCGAAGGGTTTGTCGGGATGGCCTCAGCGGGTAAAGACACTGAAAGTAACCAGTGGTTTATCACCCACTCCCCTGCCCCGCACCTGGATGGCAAGTATACTATTTTTGCTAAGGTAATTGATGGCATGGAGGTAGTTCACCAACTGGAAGTAGGCGATAAAATAATAGAGGTAAGTCTTAAGTAGCATAAAGTATGAGCAAAGTATGGCCCGCTGAATTGCCTGTAGCGCAGGTGCGTATTGCCCGCCCTACAGCTAAATTACAGGAACTTGAATACTTTTACTGCGAGGGTATCGGACTGCAGAAACTAGGCTCTTTTGAAAACCATAATGGCTATGACGGTCTCATGATCGGGTTACCCGGTTACAGTTACCACCTGGAGTTTACGCAACATAAGGCCGGGAGCCCCTGCCCTGCCCCTTCCAAAGATAACCTGCTGGTGCTCTACATACCCGACCGGGAAAGTATAAAACGGATAACCAACCGCCTGCTAAACCTTGGCTACCCGGAAGTACCCCCTGAGAACCCCTACTGGCAAACAAAACACGCTGTAACAGTTGAAGACCCTGATGGCTGGCGGGTAGTGTTAATGCCTGCAGCGGGTATAAACTAAAAGCGGCGACACCAGGTGTCGCCGCTTTTAGTTTATACTTTTATAAGGAGGGTAAGTTTAAGAACAGCGCTCAACCAGTTGCTCTTCCGGGGCTACCAGGTTGCCCCACAAAGTAATCAACTGTGTAAACTCCTTTTGCAAAGTGTAACTACGGTCTTTGCCGTACCAGCCATGCAGTTTCTCTGCCATCTCCTGGAAAGGCACATCATGCTGTTTTGCTTCCATTACCAGTTGTTGCGCAGGTGCAGGTCGGGGGCCCCAGGTGCCAAGTACCTCCAGTGTATCTGCATGTAAGGCAATTAATTTTGGAATAGAGCGGCCACCATTGGTCAGATAAGCATCCATGATTTCCGGGTGCTCGTCGCGGAGCAGCAGCTTTACCTCTACAATAGGCGAGGCATCTGCGATTTTAACGATTGATGGTATATTCTGAGCTGCATCGCCGCACCAGGCCTCTGTAAGTATAACCCAGATCATTGGTGTCTGGAGACTCAGCATTTTCTGCACCAGCTCGTCCTGCAGTACAGTAGTTTTTTCAACCCGTCGCATGCGCTGCATGTTCATGCGGGTGTATTCTACCATAGCTTCAGAATGATTTTGCCCGGTAGTTTTATTTTCAGCCAGCAGTTTATCGATTAGCTCACGATACTGCATGTAGCTGATGGTGTTTTTGAGGGTGTTAGTAGTAATAGGTGTGTTCGTTCTTTTTGTATCAATCATAGGTAATCATTAATATTAAAAAAAGCCATATAAATATATAGCCACTTATATATTACAAATACAGGATATAAATAGTTCCGCTACTCTGCCTTTAACTGCCCTATCTAGTACGACCAACATCAACCAACTCCACCTTACCTTCTGACAAACAAAACATTAGGTGCATCATCGCCAAACCAGATTAATTTAAAGTTTTTTCTCCGTTTAATAAATTCCCGTCTACGGCTTCAGTCTCTATTAAACGAGAATGCTTTTATAAATCAGACAGTTTATTGACTTTAACATATGCTAAGCCGGCATTGGCTCCATTTCCAAGGTAACATCCTCCGGAGAGGCCTTTTTCAGGAGAGAAGAAATGGTATCGTAAGCAAGCAACATATCTACCTGATTCTTATAACAGAATAAAGAAAACACTTCCTGGTTATGGTGCTGCCTTACTACAATATACAGGTTGTGGGCACATGACTCAAAAAAAGAAAGAGAGCGTTTCTCGATGCGGATAACATCAGCGAGAGATAAAGAAATGCCATTACAATCGTGTGGCGCTGGAATTTTGACGTTCATTTTGCCTATGTTAAACTATTGAAAAACTTAGGCACCAGCCAAACATATGACTGACGAATGTGCAGTTTAACAAAATAATTCTTACGAATGAAGCCAAAGTAAGTTTTTATACTTATAAGTAAGTATTTATACTTAGAGAATATTACTTGAGCTACATCTTAGGCTAATGTAAAAATTAATGTTCTATGAACTTAAACCGTAAAGTATGTTTCCAATTCGCGTAGTGTGTTCTCAGTAGTCCGCATATCCTGCACCACTTGCCCTTTCTCCAGAATAATGATTCGCTCACAAACATCTATTACATGACTAAGGTCGTGGCTGGAGATCAGCATGGTCATGCCATTGTTCTCTCTCAGGTTCTTAAGCAGGTTTTTCAGGCGTATCTGGGAGCTCGGATCCAGGTTGGCAAAAGGCTCGTCCAGAATCAGTAATTCCGGGTTAGAGAGTGCAGCGGCAGCAACACCGATCTTTTTTTGGTTACCTTTGGAGTAGTCGCGGATGTATTTGCGCTGGTTTAATATCTCGTCGTTAAATAAATCCATAAAAGGCAGCAGGCGCTCTGTAATGTCACCGTCAGTAAGGCCATGCAGGTCGCCGATAAACTTGAAGTACTCCTCAGTAGTCAGGTAGTCAATCAGGAAGCCTTCGTCCAGGTATGAGCCGGTGTATACTTTCCAATCATCCGACTGCATCACATTGGCATCCATTGAAAGCACTTCTCCTTTGCTTGGCCTGATCAGGTCCAGTATCATTCTGAAAAGCGTGGTTTTACCGGCTCCGTTATTTCCCACAAGCCCCACCGACTCACCAGCTGCTATGTTTAGTGCAGGCACATTAACTACTGTGGTGCCGTTATATACTTTCTGTAAATTGTTTATCGTTAGCATTGTTCGCGTTTTATACTTGTTAAAGATAATTAAGCTGATTGGCGATAGCCGGCTGCCAGTTTATACTTGTGCTCTAAAAAGCGATTGGCAGAAAATTGCAGCAACTGCTTCTTAAAAATAACACCAAGCAAACCAAGTCCGCCAATAGCAGCTATACCGGCATAAGGCACGCCCAGCAACCCAAAAGGCAGGTAAATAAGTATAGGCAGCACCATGGCCGGCAGTATCATCACAAACTTAGAGGCTCCTACTCCCTGCCAGTTAAAGGCACTGCCCTTGCTCAAGTCCAGCCTGTCTTTGTTATACACCGAGAAAAAGAAGATAACAAATACATTAACGCCAATATTATACAGCAGCGTAGCAGTGTTTATAAGAATGATCTTGTACCCAAAAAAGCCGTAGGGCAGCGTGAGCACGTAAGCCAGCAGTATAACAGGAACCACCATCCAGTACTTGGCTCTGTAAAACTGGTAAGGCGAAATGCGCTGCGTTAGTAAACCATCAAAGTGTGCGCTCTGCCAGCCCGGCAAGAACTGACCGTAGTTAAACATCGGCATTCCGGAAAGTATGATTCCTACAAAAATCAGAAACCCGAAGCCGTCCAGGTAAGTGCCTTTGTTGTAAAAGATAAGACCGTAAAAGAGAAAAAACACCGACATGGTTATAATTGACTTGGTGCGCTTGTGTCGCCAGATCAGCTTTAACTCCAGCTCTATCAATTTACCGATCTCTCCGAAGCGGTTCAGGAAAGCAATGTTTGCTCCAGTAACTGCCGCCGTTTTATGCACTTTTAGCTCCTCCGGATAAGTATGGCCTTTTAAGAAGCCATAGTTAAGCGTATAAGCACCCACTAGCAAAAGCATTGGCACTGCCAGTAACCAGGGCTGCTGCAGCATTGCTCCGAAAATAGCTTTAGATACAACCTGCAGTTGTAGCACGCCAATGTAATCGAGCAGCATTAGCAGTGCAATGGTAAGGCCAAAAGCCAATGTATAAAGTGGCTTGGTGCTCATTTGCCGCTTAAAGTATAGCAGCAGGTAGTTATTAAGCAGTGTTATGGCAACAAGCGCAAGCAGCCATACTACAGCCATACTTTGCCCATGCGCCGGCACTACCGCCGATACCATGAAAGGCACTATCAGCAGGAAAGGTAGTAGGTTAAAGAAACTCGGTATTGATTTTAACAGCAGATAGTGCACCAACTTGCTTTTTCTGACAGGCAGGTGCAGGTACGGCTGTACTGCCAGCACAGGCATCTCCTGCAGCAAAAACCTGAAAAACAGATCAATTAGAAAATAGTACAGCAGCCCCCCGTTAAACACGGCAACCACATCCTGTCCCGGAAAAACTTTTAGCAGGATATCATCCAGGTAAAACCCCAGGAACAGAAAAATGCTGCCAAAGTATAAAATAAGCAGTCCAAGGATAATATTAAGTACAAGGCTTTTCTTAAAAACGGAAGATCGCAGTTCGGATTTCCATTGATGGGTAAGTAGCGTCAGGATCATAGGTAATGGAGAAGGAGAAGTATATACTTTTCACAATATACTTAAAGTCTCACCAAATCTCAACCAACGCTACCGTTAATTAGACTAACACAGGATAAATTTATACTTACCGGGCAGAATTACCGATAAAACCATTATAATTAAAGTACGGCTAAGGCACAGGATCATACCCGCTACCTCCCCATGGGTGGCATCGGCCAATTCGTTTCAGTGCCATCCAGCCGCCTTTAAAAGGGCCATACTTATTAATAGCCTGAACTGCATACGTAGAGCAAGTAGGTGTATAACGGCAGGTTGCAGGCTTAAGCGGTGATATCAGGTGTTGATATACCCAGATTAACCCCAGCATCAATTTTTTGAATATCCAGGTCATGGTAAGGTTTTTGCGAAAAGCTAAACTACCCTAACATACGTTAGGTAATACAATTTTTTACTAAATTAGCGACAGTTTAACTTATCTAAACAAACATTCATGCTAAAAAGAATCCTTTCACTCCTGTTATTAGTCTCGCTAAGTGTGCCTTTTGCCGCTAAAGCCGACGAAGGTATGTGGCTGCCGATGCTTATCAAGCGTCTGAACTATACAGACATGCAGAAGCAAGGCCTAAAGCTTACTGCCGAAGAAATCTATTCTGTAAACAACTCTAGTTTAAAGGATGCCATCGTGCAATTCGGTGGTTTCTGTACTGCTGAGTTCATCTCTCCGGAAGGTTTATTGCTTACAAACCACCATTGCGGATACGGCCAGATACAATCACACTCTACACCGGAGCACGATTATTTAACAAATGGCTTCTGGGCCACCTCCAGAGACAAAGAGCTTCCTAACGAGGGCTTGTTTGTGGACATTCTGGTGCGCATGGACGACGTGACAGGCAAAGTGCTGGAAGGAATCAGCAACAACACTTCTGACCAGGAGCGTGCACAACTGGTAGGCCAGCGCATGCAGGCCATTGCCAAAGAGGCTAGCAACAACGGTCAGTATGTATCTTATGTGCGCGACTTCTTTAACGGCAACGAGTTTTACCTTTTTGTGTATGAGCGTTTTAACGACGTTCGCCTGGTAGGTACTCCTCCATCATCTATCGGCAAATACGGTGGCGACACCGACAACTGGATGTGGCCACGCCACACCGGCGACTTCTCTATGTTCCGTGTGTACATGAGCCCTGACGGAAAGCCTGCTGCTTACTCAGACAAGAACGTACCTTATAAGCCTAAGCATCACCTGCCAATCAACATCGGCAACAGAGAGCCCGGCGATTTTTCTATGGTATTCGGTTTCCCTGGCCGTACCAAGCGCTTTATGACATCGCACGGCCTTAAGCTGGAGGTAGACCAGCTTAATAAGTCGCGTATTAAACTGCGCAACGACAAACTGAACCTTTGGAAAGAGGAAATGGACAAGAGCGATGCCACCCGCATCAAGTATGCGTCTAAGTATGCCTCTACGTCTAACTACTACAAATACTCCATCGGCCAGAACGAAGGCATCAAGCGCATGCGCACCATCGAGGGCAAAATTGTAGACGAGGATAAGTTCCAGAACTGGGCTAATGCCGATGCAACACGCAAAGCTACCTATGGCAACCTGTTAAACGATATCAACGAGGCTTATACTAACATTGAAAAGTATAACTTAGGCACTGTTTACCTGAATGAGGCTATACTTGGAACGGAGTCTCTGATGATGGCTTACCGTTTAATGCCGCTTTACAGCACGCTTAAGTCTGGCGATCAGGCCGCTGCCAAGAAAGCTGTAGAGGACCTGAAGCCACGTGTAGATGCTTTCTTTAAGGATTACTACATGCCAGCTGATAAGAAGGTATTTGCAGCCCTGATGAAGTATTACTCACAAGACATCCCTAAAGACCAGCAGCCTGATGCTTTCAAAGCGATGGTGAAGAAGTTTAACGGCAACTTCGAAAAACTTGCCGACCATGTCTACAGCAATTCGGTGGTAGTAACGGAGCAGAAACTGCGCGACTTCCTGAACAACCCGACACAGAAGAAACTGGACAATGATCCTGCTTACCAGATCGTATCTTCTATCATTGACAATTATAGAAATAACATTGCTCCAAAGCTTGCCGAAAGTAACGCAAAACTGGACAAAGCTAACCGCTTGTATGTAGCTGGCCTGCGCCAGATGAACCCTGACAAAGTGTTTTACCCGGATGCCAACTCTACACTGCGCTTAAGCTATGGCTCTATCCAGGATTACAGTCCGCAGGATGGTGTAATGTATAACTATTATACTACCCTGGAAGGCGTAATGGCCAAAGAAGACCCTACCAACGAGGAGTTTATCGTACCAGCTAAGCTAAAAGAGCTGTATAACAAGAAAGACTATGGCCAGTATGCAAACGATAAGGGCGAACTTGTTGTAAACTTCATCACCAACAACGACATTACAGGTGGTAACTCTGGTTCTCCGGTAATAAACGGTAAAGGTGAGTTAACCGGCCTTGCATTCGACGGTAACTGGGAAGCTATGACTGGTGACTTGGTATACGACCCGGATTACAAGCGTTGCATCAACATGGACTCGCGTTATATCCTGTTCATCATCGACAAGTATGCCGGTGCCAGCAACCTGATAAGCGAAATGACGATTGTAAAAACCGATAGCCCAGGAGTTGGTGATGCTGCAGAAGCATCAGCTGCTCCTGCGACCCCACAGGCAGAACTACTGGATGCAGCTATGCAGGAAGCCAACGAGAAGCTTCGTGCCGGTAAAACAGAGTTCAAAATAGAGAAGAAGCAAGGCAAAGCAAAAGTTAAGCTTCAGGTAAAAGACTAAGTTTAGTTTTTATACTTTTAGAAAAGGCGCTGGATTTCTCCAGCGCCTTTTTTTGGTGCCTGCCCCTGGCCGAAATTTATATTTCTGGCGCCAGCATCCAGTTGGTGACGTAAGGTGCGTGCGAGTCTCCAGACTGCTTGTCTTATAAAAAGTTTGTTATGCCAGACGCTCGCAGGAGCTTCGCACACTGCTAGATCTTTAATATTTCTTGGGCTCTATCAGGCTTCCTTGTTTGAAACCAATCTGCCGGTGAAATCCTTTGGCGCGGAAATTATTTCCGTGACTTGTAATAATGTCGAATCTTAGATTCGACTGGACCAGCCTGTTCCGGAGAGGCCCATACTTTAGTTAGTCACGAGTCAAAGATTCTGCTGTTGCTTTAGCCGAAGTTATAATTTCATAGCCTCTGCCATTCCTCGGACAGGTCGCGACCTGTCCCTACAAAACAAGAACTATACTTTTACGCTGCAGCTTCCTATTAAACAGAAAACTTTAAGCACAACAGATAACCCATAGGGTTTGTACTATTCCATCTCCATTACAAACCCTAAGGCCCTGATCATTCGTAAGGTATACTTCAGAAAAAGTGCAACTCAATTACCCGAATGTGAGGAACAAACTTTTACGCTTTTATCTATACTTTATACTTTCCCTCTCTCCTGCCATTGCCTTTGCGCAGGCCGATATGCCTGTGGGTGCCCGTGGCGCCGCCTTGGGCAATGCCTCTGTTACCTTGCCTGACCTGTGGGCACTGCACAACAATGTGGCAGGTATAGCCGGTTTGTTACAACCTCAGTTTGGTGCTTATGTAGAGAATCGTTTTGGGATGCGTGAGTTAACAACCGTTGCGCTTTTGGGTGTTATCCCTACAGCAAAGTATGGCAGTTACGGGTTAAGCTTTAGCAGGTTTGGAGATGAGTTGTACAGTCAGCAGCATGCCGGGTTGGGTGTGGCGCATAAGCTTGGTCAGTTTAGTCTGGGAGCCAAGTTAGATGTATGGCAGATTGCAGTAGAAGGCTATGGCAGCCAGAAAGCCATGGCACTATCTATAGGTGGCCAGGCTGAAGTGATTCCCGATCTATATTTTGGAGCCTACGCTTACAATCTGAACCAGGCAAAACTAGCTGCCTACGAAGACGAACGTTTGCCTACCATTATGAAAGCGGGACTAGCATATCGCCCTTATTACAAACTACTGCTAGCCGCCGAAACAGAAAAGAACATCGACTACGACGCCACCTTCAAGGCAGGAATCGAATACCAGCTTCTTACAGATAAATTTACGCTCCGATCCGGTTTTAACTCTCTTACAAGCAAAGCCACTTTTGGAGCCGGGTTTATAGCACGTCACTTGCTCGTAGATTATGCACTTGGCTCCACCACGCTGCTCGGCACCAGCCATCACCTGTCTCTTACCTATCGTGTGCAGCCAAAAGAAAAGCTATGAGAAAGTATGCCTGGCTTATACTTTTGCTCTACTTCCCTGCCCAGGCCCAGGATTACCCGCGCCAAAGTATAGATTTTGACTTGTTTGTGCAGGAGCTTTTCGCGCAGCAGGAAGAAGACGATATACCCTATGAAGACTTTTACGAAACACTTTTCCAATATTACCAACGCCCTATAAACCTAAACAACACCACACCCGAAGAGCTGGCCTCGCTGTTTATACTTTCACGCCCCCAGATCGCCTCCTTTTTTAAGCATATTACTGAAAACGGCAAACTGCTAAGCATCTACGAACTGCAGGCCATTCCCGATTTTGATCTGCTTACCATTTACCAGTTGGTACCATTTGTGCGTGTTGATGATGCCGGACTTAATGCAGACCAGCGGCCTTTGTGGCATCGGGTAATAGGAGAAGACAACAACGCGCTTATACTTAGATATGAACGCACCATGCAGGAGCGCCGCGGCTACATGCCTCCAGACACCAATGGCCGCTCCAGCAGCCGCTATCTAGGCTCTCCGGATAAGGTACTTCTGCGTTACCGTGTTAGCCACACCCGCGATTACAGTATGGGTTTTACTGCCGAAAAAGATGCCGGCGAAGAATTTACCTGGTCTCCCGGCACCCGCAGGTATGGTTTTGATTTTTATTCGGCACATCTTCAACTTTACAATAAAGGCAAATTTAAAGCGATTGCTCTTGGTGATTATCAGTTGCAGATCGGGCAAGGGTTATTACTATCGTCGGGATACAGTGTGGGCAAAGGCAGCGAAACCATAACAACAGTGAGCAGGGCAAACCTGGGAATCAGGCCTTACAGTTCAGTGCTTGAGTATGCTTTTTTCAGAGGCGCGGCTGTTACGTATACTCTGAACCGGGTAGATGTGACAGGCTTTTACTCCAACAAGCTGGTAGATGCCAACCTGCAGGTACAGTTAGATACTCTAAGCCAGTTCAGCGATTTTTTTACCGGTTTTCAAACTACAGGATTCCACCGCACCCCAACCGAGCTGGCTAACAAAGACCAGGTACGCGAGCAGATCTACGGCACCAACGCCAGTTATTTGTCCCCGGACAGATCGGTGGCTGTTGGCATTACGGCATTAGGTACTCATTATAGTTCGCCTGTACAAAAAGCCGGCGCACCTTACCAGCGCTTTGAGTTTGGGGGTACCAGCAACTATAACCTTGGTGCCAACTACAGCTATACCTGGCAGAATGTGTACCTGTTCGGAGAAATAGCTATGAGTAAAAGCGGGGGCATGGGCACTGTAAACGGCCTTATCGCGAACTTATCCAATAAGGTGGAAGTGGCGATGGTGTACCGTAACTACGCCCGTAATTTCCATACGTTTTATGGCGGAGCCTTTGGTGAGGCTACCCGCAATATTAATGAACGCGGCTTTTACACTGGCATCAAGTTAAAGCCTTTTGCCAAATGGGAACTGACCGCCTACTATGATCGCTTCCGGTTTCCTTGGCTGCGCTACCGTGTAGATGCACCTTCCCACGGCGATGAATACTTGGTGCGTTTATACTTTAAACCTAACCGCCAGAGCAGCCTGTATGCCCAGTTTCGCACTGAAACCAAAGGATTAAATGCAGCCAACAACACAACAAGTATAGATTACGTAGCGCAGGTGCTCCGCAGAAATTACCTGTTATACTATGAGTTTGCGCCTACCAAAACTGTCTCCTTAAAATCGAGGGTGCAGTTTAGCAGTTACGAGCAGGAATCGCCGCAGCAGACAGGCTACTTAATTGCCCAGGATATTAACTTCAACTTTGGGAACATCCGCCTCAGCAACCGCTACGCAATTTTCGACACAGACAGCTACGACACACGCCAGTATGCTTATGAGCGTGATGTGCTGTATGCTTTCTCAATACCAGCTTTTAGCGGCAAAGGCACCAGGGTATATACGTTGCTTCAGTTCAGTATTTCCAGGGATATGGATGTATGGGTAAAGTATGGCCTTACGCATTACCGCAACCAGGATAGCATTGGATCAGGATTAGAGACAATTGAAGGCTCCAGAAGATCGGATGTAAGAGCTCAGGCAAGGTATAAGTTTTGAGATATACACCTTTTAATTAAAGCTGTTGCTTATCCGCTGTTTTACCAAGCAGAGCTGGTTGAGCCGTTCTACAGTAATTGTTTAAACTACTTTACCAAATGCTTTAACGGCTTACAACTATCTTTTACACTGGCACCAATTACCTGCCCGTCGTGGCTGAACTCCAGATGGCAGCACTCCATAAACAAGGCCTTTAATTTATCGCGCCCACGCTGCACCCGCGACTTTGCCCCGGAGTAGGATATACCCAACCGTTCAGCAATTTCTTTCTGGCTGATCTCTTCCAGTTCGCTCAGGCGCAGTGCTTCGGCATACTCTTGTGGCAGCAGGTTAATAAGGGGTTCTACCAGCGCTTCCACATCGTGGCGGGTGTCTTCAGGCAGTTCCCCCTCTGTCAACTCCAGGTCGGCTATACTTTCGCGGCGGCTGTTCTCTCTAAAAAAGTCGTACACGGCGTTGCGGGTAATCTGGTACAGCCAGGCCTTGGTATTCTTTACCTCCTCCAACTGCTCACAGTTCTTGTATACTTTCAGGTAAAGCTGCTGCAGAATATCGTTAGCCTCATCTTTATCCAGAATACGCTTCTGTACAAAGCCTTTCAGTTGGGCCTCATACGCCAGAAACACAGGGGCCACTGCAGCGCAACTGTCAGCGGCAGGCTTTGAATTTTCGTTTGGGGTGGTACAGCAGTTTTCCATACTTAAATAAACGAAAATTATAAAAATAAAGCAGCAGCTACAAGTATAAATAACCTGCCGCTGCTGCCTCTTAGTTTTATTTTGTACTAAATGGCGGGTGCTGTTTCTGGTTTTGTGGTTCTGGCATTTGCGCCTTCGCCGTATACTGTGGCATCTCCGAAAGTATAAAATGCTTCCCAGTCTACGCCCTGCGGATCAGTTATCCACGATTTTTCTGACTTGGCATAGCAGCAGGTACATTTTCCCTCTTCACGGATGGCGCCTTTTGCCTCTTTTAGTCTGCCGTATACTTCGGTTAGTTCCTCTTCGCTTTCTGCCTGTATGCCCAGGTGCTCTATACCTGCGTTTTCAGGATGCAGCGATATAGCAAAGTTTATTCTTGGGTCCTCCAGCATCCACTTGGCATAATCTTCTTTTTGCACAGTGGGCGTAGTGCCGAAAAGGGCAGTATAAAATGCAACAGACTCATTCAGCTCTTTTACTCTTACATTAACGTGAAATCTTTTCATGGCTTATCTCCTTTAAGGTTTTTCTTTTTCGATTACACCCTGATGACGGAGCCGCCTTTAAAAAGACGCAGCCCTTTGCAAAAAAATTTACAAAGGGCTGCAGAATAATTATTTAAGTAAGATAATCTTTTGAAGAATGTTTGGAATTGCAATGGCTTACTGAACAACTTCTCCAGCACGTCGTTGATAACACGCTACTCAGTTAGTTCTAGCAATAGGAATATAATTTCAGTGAATTAACTAGTTATCCTATCGCATTAGTTAGTTGGTAAAAAGTAGTAGAATAGCGCAGCCACTGCAGCACCGTACTATAGGCTTAGGTTATCGTACTTGCATCTGATAGCTTGCACTTACCTATAATTTGCCATACCTTTCTCCTTTGATCGTCAAATCTACCTATGAAAAAAATTTCTCTATTGTTTCTGGTATGTTTTTGCACAGCAGTTCAGGCACAGCAAAACCGCGCCTCTGTAAAAGCTATGCGTGTTAAGGCTGCTATGCTGAAAGCCATGGGCGGAGAGGAAACAATAAAAGGTGTGGACTACTTTAATTATAGTATAAATAGAACTGCCTACAATACCGACACTACAGTTACCCGCACATACTTTGTCCTGGATTTAAACAACAGGTTTATTACCGAAACAAGTTACACTCCAACCGATACCATAATAAAGGAAATTGGCGCAGGTAGCTCCTGGTTAACCAAAGCTGGCGTAAAAATGCCTCTGCCTATCGAAGACAAGCAGAGGCTACAGCGAACATTTTATACCAACTTTCTTCCCATGCTCCAGAATGACACATTGGTTTACAAGTATAAAATGCGCACAAAGTATAAAGGCAGGCAGGTTGATGTACTGCAAGTATACATGCCAGACAAGCAAACTCTAATTATGGATATGTTTGTTGATACCAAGAACGGCAGTATACTTACCTCCTCCAGACCCGACGATAAAACCGGAAAGTATACATACTATGCTGATGAACTGGATTATCAGCCGATAGGTAAAGGTGTAATTTTTCCGTTAGTGTACCAGATTTGGGTTAACGAAAGTATGGTAACAGAGGGTAAGTTTGAAAATGTAGTAGTGGAGTAACACAAAAAAACGGAGCAGTTGTTAAGGGTGTGGTACAACTGCTCCGTTTACTGCTATAGAAAGGTTTTTACTTTACTATAGAAAGGATGAATAATTTACTTTGTTTGTCCAGAAGTTGCGGCATGCCTCGCGCTGCTCCTCAATAAATTTAGCATCGCGCTTCAGTTCCTTCCAGTTACCGAGGCCAAGACGTTCACATAACCTGAAAAAATTGTCTCCCTGGTTCTTCTGTCCTTTAACCTGAACAAGGCTGCTCAGTAGGGGCCGGCCGTTCTTATACTCGCTCTCCGAAATTTCATCAATTACTTCAGTAAGCATTGATTTCTCGTGTGAATTATCGAGGTTTAGTCCCAGCTCTGCTTCGTAAATAAGATTTTGGAAGGTCATCAGGTTAGCCCTGCCGCGAGCTACTTGAATTAGTTTCTTTCGTACGCGTGTGTTCATAATGCGGAAAATGGTTTAATTTAAGATAGGTTACCTATGGCTACAGGTTTTGGGTCTTGTAGCGTTCCCTATTTGTACAATAAAAGATCTATATATTGTTTTAAACGTATTTTTTGGAGGAATAGTTTCGCAGGTGGTGCAATTTTGTGGTAATCGCTATAATCTTTGTTCTTCTACTGGCTAATGCGCGCCTGAAGCCCTCTGGGCTGTTTTTCTGAAAGGTATTTCCAGTAGCGTTTGGGGATGTGCCTTAAGTGCAGCTTTGGGTTTTTACGCTCAGGTATGTTCACATTATCGAAGTATACTTGCCACAGTTGCTTATACTTATCTTCTTCTTCGGCAAATGCATTTACAGGCATTGCTCCGTGCCGTTGGTTTTGGGGCAGATCAAGGTTAACGAGAGAGACAGTATGCAGATCGTAGTAGGCGCCGTATCTACGCTGCGTATCATAAATGGCCCAGCGCTGGTCTGCATAGCGTTTTTCAAAGTGCTGTATGATCAGGGGCAATACGTTAAAATCCGGGGAAATGGTTGCGTAGTATAAACCGTCGGCTGTTTTCTGGAATCGTACAAAAGCCTCCATGCGGTGCTTTTCCCGGAACATTTGCTTTGCAGCCTGCTGCACCTGCAGTACACAGGAGGCGGCGTAGTTATCTTCTATACTTTGGCTTGAATCGAAGGCCAGTTTTATGTAACTGAAGATGAGCATCTCGAAACCGGGTTGTTCCCACAGAAAAGTATGGTATAAAGCTTTAAGCGCCGTTACACTTAACTTTTTTTGAAGACCTTTCCATACCCTGCTCACTTTCTCTTCGCCGGTGGCAATGGCTATGGTCTGGCCAAACATAATAGGCTGCGCCAAATTCTCCTGCTCAATGGCAGTAGGCCAGGCTTTGCGCTCATACGCCTCAAACACCACAGTTAGTAGTCCTTCAAAAGTGCCGTCGTAAGTATAAAGACACATGACCAGCGTTGTTTATTTGTGGCCGTTTGCCGCCGCTCTGTTCTTCTCGCTTGTCTCCGTCTGCATTCTGGCCGATAGGTTCTTAAGCTGTGGCACTAGCATGTTCAGTTTGCAGTAAAGCGATACACGGGCAACTTTCTGGTTCTTTCTCATAACAATAACTTTCTTAGCTTGTATGTTTTGGTTCGTATTTGCTGATTTCTTTTTTGTAGAGGCCATAGTACTGCACTTAAATTCAGCCTACCTGCTTAAACAGGTCTAACTGTTGTGTTAACAATGCGCTTCTCACAGAGCCGTCGCCGAAAAGGATGCGTCGCTTCAGGGTCTGCGAATCAAAATCCTGACGGTACATAGTTCTGGTCTGGCAGGTAATAAAATATTTTGCCCGCTTAAGCACTACTCCCATCTGGCGCAGGTTGTCAAAATTCAAAGGTGTAAAACGCCTGGCCGATACGATCTTCTTTGCCGACTTTACTCCTATGCCCGGTACTCTCAAGATCATCTCGTAATCTGCCGTGTTTATCTCTACCGGAAACATGTGCCGGTTACGTAAGGCCCAACCCAGTTTAGGGTCAATATCCAGATCCAGGTGCGGGTTTTGTTCATCAACAATTTCCTGCACATTAAATCCGTAAAAGCGCATCAGCCAGTCGGCCTGGTAAATGCGGTTCTCCCGGATAATAGGCGGCTCTGTAATAATTGGCAACCTGTTATCGCTGCTAATGGGCACGTAGCCGGAATAGTAAACACGCTTCAGGCTATACTCTTTATATAACTGGTTAGAGAGCTGCAGAATCTGATGGTCGTTCTCCGATGAAGCTCCTACTATTAGCTGCGTACTCTGCCCTGCCGGTGCAAAAGCAGGAGCCGACTTAAACAGTTGCTTTTCTTCTTTTGCCAGTACCAACTGATCTTTTATACTACCCATAGGCAGCAAAATCTCTTTATAGTTCTTTTCAGGCGCCAGTTGCTGCAGGCTCGTCTCGGAAGGCAGCTCAATATTCACACTTAATCTGTCAGCATACAGCCCTGCTTCTTTTATCAGTTCGTCGCTGGCTCCAGGTATGGTTTTCAGGTGGATGTATCCGTTAAACTTATGCTCCTGACGCAGCTTTTTTGCCACACGCACCAGGCGCTCCATCGTATAGTCGGCATCTTTAAAAATACCGGAGCTAAGGAACAGGCCCTCGATATAGTTGCGCCGGTAAAAGTTTATGGTAAGATCTACCACCTCCTGCACTGTAAAGGCAGCGCGTTTTATATCGTTGCTTTTGCGGGTAACGCAGTAGGCACAATCAAAAATACAATGGTTGGTAAGCAGTATCTTTAACAACGAAACGCAACGGCCATCTTCAGTATAGCTATGGCAAATACCCATACCCTCAGCATTACCTAAGCCTTTGTTCTCGTTTTTTCGTTTAGCACCGCTAGATGAGCAGGAAACATCATACTTTGCAGCATCTGCTAATATCGTTAGTTTCTCCGTAATTCTGCTATCCATTTGCTTAACTCTTTGTTGGTAAGACGGTTTAAAGGTACAACTTTTGCCTAAGCAAACCCAATATTTTTAGCATTTATTTATCAACCATGTTTTCAACACCCTAAATATGCTAATATAATTAGTAGTTAGATTTTGCTTTTGTACAAGCATAAGGTGCTAAAAATAGCCTGACGAACACATCTACAGTGATTAATCGTTATATTAGGAAGCTTATATTGCCTGACCAGTTTACAATGCACCCAACACACCCTTTCATAAAACTGCTGCCACACTGCCTTTTGGTTAGTGTGCTGTTGTTGCTTGCACAGGTGTGTCATGCGCAGGATCCTGTAAAGCTCAAGCCAGACACCACTGCCATTCAGCAGGATACAGTTAAGCAGAAATTTGACGAACGCCTGATGGATAACCTACGCCGCATGTCGGAACGGAAAACTATTATGGGCAAGTTGCTGGATGCCATCCTAGTGTTTGACCGGAAAGACCAGGAAGTATATGGATTGGATGCTGAACTGATACAGCGCGAGTACGAAAAGCACAACTACAAAATTGTAAGGCGCCTGGATATTGTAACGCTTGATGCCTTTGGCTATTCTATCAACGACTCGACCCGGGTACCCCGCAACTTTTTTGAAAAGGCCGGCAATACCCTGCATGTTAAAACAAGCCGTGGACTGGTACGCAATCAGTTACTGTTCAGAAGGAATCAGCCCCTTGAGCCGCTTAGCCTGGTAGAGTCGGAGCGTTTACTTCGCCAGACAGATTATATACTGGACGCACGCATTGTTGTTAATGAACTTACCACCACCGACGACAGCGTTGATGTCTTTGTAATAACCAAGGATGTGTTCAGTTTAGGCGGTTCCGGCTCTTATTCTCCATCTTCAGGCAGAGGAAAAATATCTTTACGAGAGCTTAATTTTCTGGGACGGGGGCACCAGGTACGCGGCACTTACAGGTTTAACATGGACCGCCCCCGCCCCTGGGAAGCATCCGGCGCGTATTCCATAGAAAGTATAGGCAGAACCTACGTGGGGGCCGACCTGGTTTACACCAACGAGAACTATTATAAGGAAAAAAGCGCATACCTGCAGCGGGACTTCTTCTCCACTACCACAAAGTATGCCGGTGCTGTAGGCTATGCCGATATAGAAGAGAAACTGCTACTGCCCCCGGTACCCGAAGATACCATTCCCCGCTTTGGCGACCTGAAGTATAACCGGACAGATGTATGGCTGGGTAGGTCATTTAAATTTAAATCGTACCATTTGGGCTACGAGCCACGCGGACGCTTAATTGTCGGCCTCCGGATGATTGACACTGATTACAGCCAGATACCCACCGATAACTTCCAGAATAACATCCTGATGCTTGCAAGTGTAGGTTACAGCGTACGTAAGTATTATAAAGACCGCTACCTGTTTGGTTTTGGTAGAACAGAAGACATTCCGGCAGGCACTCTGGTATCGTTTACGACCGGCTACGAAAAAGGCGATGTAATGGAAAGACGGTACTTTGCAGCCTCTACATCCTATGCAAGATACCGTACCGAAACCGGCTATTTTTACGGTAGCGCTACCTGGGGCTCGTTCCTCCGCGACGACAGGTGGGAACAGGGGGTATTAGAACTTGAAACACTATACTTTACCCCGCTTAAGGAGTGGGGCAACTGGAAGCTCCGACACTATGTCCAGGGCAGGGCTACCTTTGGCATTAACCGCAACCCTGAAGAACTGCTGGCCATAAATAACGAGAGCGGTTTGCGCGGCTTCCGGTCAGATCTTCTGCGTGGGTCTCGCCGTGTCACGTTAAACTATGAGGCCAACCTGTACACGCCTCTTTCACTGCTGGGCTTCAGGCTGGCTGCAGTGGCTTTTACAGATATTGCATGGCTATCTACAGGTAACAAAAGTTCTCCCTTTAAAAATACCCCTTACCGTGGTTACGGCATCGGCGTCCGTTTCCGCAACGAGTACCTCTCTTTCAGCACTATACAGCTTCTAATAAGCTATTACCCAAAGATGCACCCAAACGAGGATTTCGACAATTTCAGAATCCTTGAGTCATCGCGCCCGTACTATGACTTTACAGACTTCCGGTTCACCCGCCCCGGTGTAGCCAATTTCAGGTAAGCCAGCCACGGGTAGTTCCCGGTTAAGATCTGCAAAAAAGTAGTATGTTTAACCGCTTATACAAGCACCTATAGAGTACATAGTAACTATGGAAAAACTTAGAGAGAAATCTGAATATGATGGCAACCCGGTTGGTTTATCAAAAGACACAGCCACCAAAATGGCCAAAGAACTTGACAGGCACCTTGCATCATTTATCACGATTTATAACCAGTACCACAAGCACCATTGGGTTGTAGAGGGGCCGCAGTTCCGCGACCTGCACCTTTTCCTGGAAGAGCATTACACGCAAGTGCACGAGCAGTACGATGCCATTGCTGAGCGACTTACCGTGATGGGCTATTGCCCAACCTGCCACCCGGCCAAACAAATGGAGCTTTCTTATATCCAACACGAAGACGAAGGTGTGTATAGGATACGTGAAATGCTGCAGAAAGACATGGAAGATGAAAAGCAGATAGCCGTAGAGTTGCGAAAAAGTATAAAACTGGCATTTCAGCACGACGACTTTGCCACAAAGGCTTTACTAGAAGGTATCCTGCTTAAAACAGAAGACAGATGCCACCACATTGAGCATTTCCTGGGAGAAGACAGCTTGTCAATAGGACTAACCACCAGACCAGAGGATATACTGGAGGAGGATACTAAACCTGCACCAGGCAAAAAGCCAGCATTGCGCGCCAGCTCTGGTAAGGCAACTACTAAAGCAAAGTCAAAAGCTTAAGTTAAAAACACCTTCAAAGTATAAAGGCAATTCAAAGTGGGTTGCCTTTATACTTTGAAGGCTCTTCCACACTAACTACTCTCACAAAATTATACTTAACCCACTCTTATTTATACTTTACAGCTTCAATATACTTATGCTCTACTTATCGGATTAGGAAGCTTTTAACCCACCCCTCTTTTTGTTAGTTTTGTAAAGCAGCACTTTATACTTCAATCAAACAAAAATTATGGTAGAGCTAGGCGATTACAACGAACTGGAAATTGCACGCGCAGTAGATTTCGGCTTTTATTTAACCTCAGAAGACGGCGATATCCTGCTGCCAATGAAGTATGTTCCGGAAGGTGCCCGCATAGGAGACAAAGTACGTGTTTTCATATACCGCGACTCCGAAGACCGCATGATCGCCACCAACCTGGAGCCTTACGCCACAGTTGGTCAGTTTGCCTGCCTTACCTGCACCGACGTAACGCCTTTTGGAGCCTTCCTGGATTGGGGACTGGAGAAAGACCTGCTGGTACCTTTAAACAATCAGAAAGATAAAATGCAGGTGGGTAAAAAGTACTGCGTGTATTTATACTTAGATGAAACCTCAGA
The DNA here is from genome assembly GCF_019443125.1 of Pontibacter aydingkolensis. Lineage (GTDB taxonomy): Bacteria > Bacteroidota > Bacteroidia > Cytophagales > Hymenobacteraceae > Pontibacter > Pontibacter aydingkolensis. The sequence goes on from NZ_JAHYXK010000003.1 coordinate 170,278, forward strand.
CCGTGTAGTAGGCACCTCCAAACTGGGCAAGTACCTTCAAAACGAGCATATACAACTAACAGAAGGCGAAGAAGTGCAACTGCTGGTAGCAGGGTTCACAGACCTGGGTATTAAGGTGATTATCAACAACGCCTATATGGGCATGCTCTACAGGAACGAAGTATTTAAGGATCTGCGCCTTGGCAACACTGAAACAGGCTACATCAAACACATTCGCCCGGACAACAAGATAGACGTAACATTGCGTAAACCTGGGGCAAGCCAGAAAACAGAATCTGATGAGGCATCTGATAAAATCATGAACCTGTTAAAGCAGGGCAGCGGCTGGTTACCGTTATCCGACAACAGCACTCCTGAGGAGATCTACCAGCTACTAGGCATGAGCAAAAAAACATTTAAACGTGCCATTGGTGGTTTGTACAAAGCAGGGCTCATTACTATTTCAGAAGACAGTATCCGCCTTACAAAGGCGTAAACTCCAATCTCTACATTTTTTTTGCTATACTTTAAACCAACCCGCCATAATTTACTCTAACAGCTGCGTTCTCACCTGTCGTAGCCAATATAATGTTTTACAAATTATTACCACTCGTACTTACACTTTGTACTCTGTCTTTTTATGCTTTAGCCGATAAAACTAACCCTGAAGCTAACTCAAAAGTAAAGACAACCCAAGCCTTTCGCACCATGCAAGCCCCCGTGCTGGATGGCGTACTGGAACCTGAAGTATGGCAAACCGTTGTACCTGCAACCAACTTTGTGCGCTACGAACCGCATAACGGAAAGCCTTCGTCGCAGAAAACAGAAGTATACATGCTGTATGACAACGATGCCATTTACATTGGTGCGCAATTATATGACACCGCCCCCGATTCTATACTTACCCAACTAGGCGAACGCGACTCTGGCGAGAATAACTCCGATATGTTTGGGGTATACCTCGACACTTACAATGACAAACAAAATGCCTTTGCCTTTTTAGTATCGGCAGCAGGTGTGCAAACCGATATTAAAATATCGCAGGGCAGCGAAGACCGCAACTGGGATGCCGTGTGGGCAAGTAACGTAAAGCGTAACGAGCAGGGCTGGGTCGTAGAAATGCGCATCCCCTATGGCGCCATTCGTTTCCCGAAAGCAGCTGTGCAAACCTGGGGCATCAACTACATGCGCATCATCCGCCGCACCCGCGAAAAATCGTATTGGAACCACGTTGATAATTCTGTGTCAGGTTTTGTGAACCAGGAAGGCCGCGCCATTGGCATAGAAAGTATAAAATCTCCGGTGAGGCTGCAGTTCACACCATATGTTTCGGGTTACGTAAACCACTATCCTTCTAATCTGGAAGGCAAGAGCAATTACAGCCATTCTATAAACGGAGGAATGGATGTGAAGTATGGTATAAATGATGCTTTTACGTTAGATGTAACACTTATACCTGATTTTGGACAGGCACAGTCTGATAACCAGGTGCTCAACTTGTCACCATTTGAGGTAAAGTTTAGCGAAAACCGTCAGTTCTTTACCGAAGGCACCGAGCTATTTAACAAGGCCGGCCTTTTCTACTCCCGCCGTATTGGAGGAACCCCGCTTTTGTATAGTAAAGCAAGAAATCAACTTACTGCCGGTGAGACCCTGGAAGAAAACCCGAGTGTTAGTAGCCTGGTAAATGCTGCAAAAGTATCAGGCAGAACACGTAAGGGCTTAGGTATTGGTATTTTTAACGCCCTTACCCGAAACATGTTTGCCACTGCCAAAAACGAAGAAGGCGAAACGCGAGAGATCCTGACTGACCCGTTCACAAACTACAATGTGTTTGTACTGGACCAAACGCTGCGCAACAACTCTTTTGTAACATTTACCAATACCAACGTTACACGTTCACAAAGCTTTTACGACGCCAACGTGTCGGGTATACAGTTGCGTTTTGCTGATAAAACAAATACCTATGCAGTGCGTGCCGGTGGTAATGTAAGCCAGTTGTTTGGTAAATTTGAAGGCGAGGATGTAACGCTAGGCCACCAGTACAACATTAACTTGGCAAAGGTAAGCGGCAACTTTAAGTATAACCTGAACCATAGCGTAGAGTCCGATAAGTATGATATAAACGATTTGGGCTTCATTAGAAACAACAATGAAGTAAGCACATCGGCGCAAGTGAACTACAACTTTTACCAGCCTATCTGGAAGTTCCTTAGCTGGAACAATCGCTTGAATGTGAACCATAGTATGCTTTATGCGCCACGCGAGTTTATAAGTATGAATATTGGCGGTGGCCACTCTGTAAAGTTCAGGAGTTTTACGAGCGCCCACTTTAACTGGTCTGTTAGGCCGGGCAACGCCTACGATTACTTTGAGGCACGTAATTTTCCGCAGGTAGTTATAAAGCCTCCGGCATTCGAGGCTAGCGGTGGCATCTCCACAGACTATCGTAAAAGACTAGCTTTCGACGCATCTTTAGGCCATTGGGAATCGAATAAGTATAACCAGAGCAATTGGTGGGGCAGTTTTAACCCACGCTTTAGGGTAAACGACAAGCTCCTACTCGTTAATGGCAACAATTATAGCATTAATAAGCACAGCATCGGTTACATTTCAGATCCTAACCTGCCGGGCAAGCCTTCCAATATCCTGGCAGATAGGGATGTAGTGACAATAACTACTACCCTATCCGGGGCTTATATATTTAACGAACGTACCGGCCTTACGCTTAATATGCGTCATTATTGGTCTAAGGCAGAGAACAACTGGCTTTACGCACTGCAGAAGGATGGCGATATTACGCGTATCACAGAAGAGCAGGACCCTAATCAGAGCAGGTTTAAAGACATTAATTACAATGCCTTTAACATAGACCTGGTATACAGCTGGCGTTTTGCTCCGGGTAGTGAATTGCGCGTGGTATGGAAAAATGCAATTCAGGAAAGAAGCAATACCGTTAGCCCCCTATACTTTGATAATCTGTCCCGCACCATACAGGCGCCGCAGAACAATAATTTCTCAGTTAAGTTATTATACTTTATAGACTATATAGCCATAAAAAACGTACTTTCTGCATAAGCCAATAATATGCAGAAAGTACGATTCGCACTTATAGCCGGAGCCACCGGCCTGGTAGGCGGCCATTGTCTGGAACACCTGCTTAAAAGCGACAGGTATAGCCAGGTGATATCTGTGGGTCGCCGTGAGTTACCCCTGATACACCCCAAACTGGAACAGAAAATTGTAGACTTTAATAAACTGCAAAGCTATGCTACCTCTCTGGCCGCAGACGATGTTTTCTGCTGTCTGGGCACTACCATTAAAAAAGCCGGGTCTAAAGAAGCGTTTTACAAAGTAGACCACACCTATGTGTTGGAGTTAGCGAAAATAACCGCTAATAAAGGTGCAGCGCAGTTTATAGTAGTATCGGCTATGGGAGCCGACGCTGGCTCTATGGTTTTCTACAATAAGGTAAAAGGCGAGATGGAGCGCGACATTCAACAGCAGGGATTTGAGGCAGTTCACATTCTCAGGCCATCGCTGCTGCTCGGAGAACGCACCGAACATAGAACCGGCGAAGAACTGGCCTCCAAAATAATGAAGCCTTTAAGCAGCCTGATGATAGGCCCCCTCGAAAAGTATAAACCCATCGAAGCCGAAACAGTAGCCAAAGCCATGCTGTATGCGGCAGCACAGCATCAGAAAGGTACCCATATCTACCAATCCGACGAAATAGCCAGACTAGGTTCAAAACTGTAGCACGTGCGTTGCCGTATTTGCTTGCATATATTTGACATATGCACTCACAGCACTTACACCATATATTCCCGAAAGCCTCTCAATACGACCCGGAGTGGGTGCGCAAGCATTCCATGGGCGAGAATGTACTATTTAACCTCGAAAGCCTCACCAAATCCCTTGACCTGAAACCTGGCATGCGGGTGCTCGACCTGGGTTGCGGCAAGGCCATCAGTTCTATTTTCCTGGCCAAAGAGTTTGGCGTTAAAGTATGGGCCGTAGACGAAGCCGTTTCTGCCAGCGACAATTACCAGCGAGTTAAAGAAGAAGAATGCGACGACCTGGTTATTCCGATTGAGGCCGATGCGCGTGCCCTGCCCTTTGCCGAAGAGTACTTTGATGTTGTGATTGTAGTGGACTCATATACTTACTTTGGCACTGACGAAAAATACCTGCCTTATATTGCCCGTTTTATAAAGCCAGAAGGCTACATTGCCATTGTGGATGTGTGTTTTACAAAAGAGATAGAAACCCTGGACCAAGTACCAGACTTCCTGCGAGAGGACTTCCAGAATTACTGGTACTTTGTGCACACCATAGACTGGTGGAAGAAGTTGTGGGAGAAAACAGGATTAGTTGAGGTTCAGGCGGCAAAACTCCTGAACGAAGCCGACCTGGTACGCGAAAACTACATTAAAGACTTTAAAGACTCTGAAGAACCGGATCCCTTTGCAAAAGCGCTAGAGCTTGATAAGCAACACTTTATTTCCTTTTTTAAGCTAATAGGCCAACGTACCAAAAAAACTGTTTATTTGCAGGACTATAAAGTTGAACTTAAAAATCAGAGTAGCATACAATAATCAACAGTTACTCCGTTAGAAGTATTAATTTTGCCTACCCGTAACCCTTTCTTGAGGTTCAGGCAAACTATAATCTTTCAATATTTTTATACTTAAATGAAAAATTTATTACGCATTAGTTTTGCATTGGCTGTTATGCTGTGTGTTTCTATGGGAGCACGCGCGCAAAGCGGTTACTCTACAGGTATTGGTTTAAGAGGCGGTGTTGCCTCAGGCCTTACCATCAAACATTTCATCAAAAGCGATGCTGCCATCGAGGGTATCATTAGCACCAATTTCAGGCATAGAGGTGCTGTAATCACAGTGCTTTATGAGAAACACGCACCAGCCTTTAATGCCAGGGGCCTGCAGTGGTATTATGGTTTAGGTGGGCACGTGGGTTTCCATGACGGACGACATTACTATGATCGCGGCCACAAGCATTATTACGATGATCGTGTAGTAGCTTTAGGCGTAGACGGTGTACTAGGCTTAGAGTATTACATTCGAGATATTCCGTTTACCATCGGTGCAGATATTAAACCGTACATTAACATACCTTACGGCGGAGGCTTCTGGGACAGCGCCCTGCATGTGCGTTATGTGTTTTAATTGTTAAATTGTTGAATGGCTGGATTGTTAAATTGTTAGCCAAAAATTATAAAAGTATAAAGGCCCTGCTAGAGTTTAGCAAGGCCTTTATACTTTTAACGATAGTGCAGTAAGGTTAGCGTAAATATGGCTAAGATGGCCTGAGCACACATTATGCTTTGGCTGTTACTGATTAACCCACCCCTACCCCTCTCAAAGGGGAATTTCTCACAAAGTACACTTTTCTGCTTGCGCAGAAAACAGTTACAAACTGGCCTCATGCATAGCCACATTTACGCTGCCGCTAAATTTGCGGTAGGCATAATCATACTTAATCAATCTAATCCCCATTAATCTGTGGTCTAATAAGCTATGTGCAGCAGCGCATCGCCCTGGTTAACCACAGGCATGTTGTTTAAACCTACAATATAGCCCGATGCTGGCGCATTCAGCCTGACCTCCATCTCACCGTAGGGGTCGGTTATACTTCCTATCTGCTGGTTCTTTTTAACATACTCTCCTATTCCGATGGATGTACGCCACAAGCCGGCATTTTTTGCGCGAAGCCATATATCTTTCATGCATACTATACTTGGCTCGGTTGGCTCTGTATGGCTGGCCATCATGCCCAGGTGGTGCAATACACGGCAAGTACCTTCTATACCTATGTTGATACCCTTTTCATCAAAGCGAAGGCTTTCTCCTGTTTCATACACAAGTATAGATTTACCCAGTTTGCCAGCCTCTTTTCGTAGCGAGCCTTGCCGGTAAGGAGCATTCATGATAAAAGGAGCAGCAAAAGCTTTAGCCAGTTCCTCGTTTTTATAGTCTCCGAGTACACAGCGAATCTGTGGGTAGTTGGCACGGCTGCTGCCACCTGTATGGAAGTCGAGGCCATAGTCTATGTATGGCATTACTTCTTTCATAAAGCGATGTGCCACGCGGCTGGCCAGCGAACCGTCGCGGTTGCCCGGAAAACTGCGGTTTACATCCTTGCCATCAGGCACCTCTCTGGAGAAGTTCAGGAAACCGTAGATGTTAAGTATAGGCACAGCTATAATGGTACCTTTAAGCGGGTAAAGCATCTTTTTAGAAAGCATCCTACGGATGATCTCAGTACCGTTTACTTCGTCGCCATGCATGCCGGCCATCAGCAATACTACTGGGCCATCATTTACTGAGCGGAAAACATATACTGGTATTTCTATTACGGTGCCGCTTGGCAGCTTACTGATCACCAGCTTTGTCAGCACTTTTTCTCCACGGTCAATACTTCTGCCGTTGATCTTAATTGTTTCAGGCATACTACTCTTTTACTCTCTTCTTAGGCGTCTTTTTTGTAAGCCCCTCCATGTACTCGATAACTTTTGAAGCAATGTCTTTCTGTGTAGCACGCTCTATGCCCTCCAAGCCAGGCGAGGAGTTTACTTCTAAAATAAGCGGCCCACGCTTGGACTGTAGCATATCTACGCCAGCTACACCTAAACCCAGTGATTTGGCAGCCAGTAAAGCGGCAGCCTTCTCCTGGCGCGTTAACTTAATAAGCGAGGCATTACCACCACGATGCAGGTTAGAGCGGAACTCTCCTTCTTTTCCCTGTCGCTTCATGGCACCAACTACTTCGCCGTTTACGATAAAAGCACGGATATCGGCACCACCAGCCTCTGCAATAAACTCCTGCACAATAATACGTGCCTTTAGGTTATGGAAAGCCTCAATTACAGATTCTGCGGCTTTTCTTGTTTCAGCCAGCACCACGCCAAGCCCTTGCGTACCTTCCAGCAGTTTAATCACCAATGGGGCGCCTCCTACTTCTTTTACAAGTTCTGAGGTTTCTTTAGAGTAATTGGTAAAGGCTGTTTTTGGCATTCCTAACCCGGCGCGAGAAAGGATCTGGAGGCTGCGAAGTTTGTCGCGTGAGCGTACGATGGCCTGGGAATCCACGGCACTTTTAACCTTCATCATCTCGAATTGGCGCACCACTGCTGTACCATAAAAGGTAACCGAGGCCCCTATTCGCGGAATAACGGCATCGAAATCGGTCAGGCGCTCACCTTTGTAAAGTATGTGCGGGTCGCCCTGCTCAATTACAAGGTCACAGCGTAAGTGATCTAGCACAACGGCTTGGTGCCCCCGCTGCTCGGCTGCTTCTACCAGGCGGCGGGTAGAGTATAGCTTTGGGTTACGGGAGAGTATGGCTATCTTCATATAATGTTTATTTCTGCTTTTGCTTAAGTTTATACTTTTGCGCAACGTTTTTACGGGAAACGTCAACGATAAACCGCCCTTTCAATAATTTTCTTCCGATAAGTACCGGGTACTTCATGTCACTGCGATCTGATAAGGAGAATTCGGCCTCGATAGTTTCGTCGAACAACCTAATTTTGGTACGGATAACATAACGTTCCTGCTTTTCTCCGATCGAGCTCTTTATCTCGCGCAGTTCATACTCGGCAAACCACAGTTTTTTATGATTGTATTGCGGATGAGACGGGTCCAGCAGATCCAGGCATATTACTTTGGTACCATCAGGCCTTGTTTCCTCGTGTATGTCGGAGCAATGTATGGCAGAAGTATAAGCACCAGTATCAACCTTAGCTTCAATCTCTTCAATATCCAACTCCGGAAAAGAGACAAGTTCCCGCCTGCCTATTACCTTCTTTTCAATCTTTGGTTTATCTGATGCTTCCTTTCTCATTAAGGCAAATTAGCAATTCTGTAACATGAATGATGAAATATTAATGAGAATTTTCAGAATAAAAGTATAAATAAGTTACACCTTCACTTATGAGGCAACCATCATTTATACACTAATAATTCATCATTTGTAATTATTTATTGTAGTTGATCCTGTAAACAGCGTCATTTTTATCGTCAGATACAAGCAAGGCGCCATCCGGCATCACCAGCACATCCACTGGGCGGCCCCAGTCGTCCTGCCCCTGTAACCAGCCTTCGGCAAATGGTTCGTATGATGTAGCGTTTCCGTTACCATCCAGTTTAACCTGCATTATTCTGTAACCTGATTTTTCGGAGCGGTTCCAGGAGCCGTGCTCTGCGATAAGAATTGTGTTCTTATACTCTTGCGGAAACATGTTGCCGGTGTAGAATTTTATTCCCAACGGAGCTACGTGTGCTCCCAGGTTTTGCACCGGTTTTACAAACTCCCTGCAATTTCGCTTATTGCCGAATTCCGGATCGGCTATATCACCGCCATGGCAGTATGGGTAACCAAAGTGCTGGCCTTTTTGCGTAGCGCGGTTCAACTCGCATGGTGGAATATTATCGCCCATCATATCGCGGCCATTGTCAGTAAAGTACAGGTTTTTAGTTTGCGGATGCCAGTCGAAGCCTACTGTGTTGCGTACGCCCTGCGCATATACTTCCAACCCTGATCCATCGGCATTCATGCGGGCAATGCTGGCATAAATGGGTTTGTCTTTGTTTTCGCAGATGTTGCAGGGCGCACCAACAGGCACGTACAACTTCCCATCAGGCCCAAAAGCGATATACTTCCAGCCGTGGTGGAGGTCTGTGGGCAGTTTGTCGTTTACCACCTCATACTTTGGCTTCTTGCGGTAGTTATTTTCTATGTTCGGGTACTTGAGGATGCGATTTATCTCAGCCACATACAGGTCGCCGTTGCGGATGGCCACGCCGTTTGGAGTATTCAGGCCAGAGGCTACTTCAATTACCTCTTCTGCCCTGCCGTCCTTGTTTTTATCTACAATGGCAAAAACCTTATCGTTACTCCGTGTGCCCACGAAAAGTATACCTGATGGGCTTAATGCCATTGAACGTGCGTTTTTTACGTTTCTGGCATAGTATGAGATCTTAAAGCCGGCTGGCAATTTTATCTTACTAAGGTTGGCGTCTGTTGGTTCCGGCTCTTCAGCGCTGGCAGCAGCATCCTGTTTTACGGCTTTAAGCTCGGTTGCATTTTCAGTGTCACCGGCAGTGTTATCGGAAGAGCAGCCAACTGTAAGACTTAGAAGTATAAAACAGCATAACAAAAGGCTTAGTGGATTTTTCATGGTTTGCAGGAGGTTATGAAAGAGTATAAGTATAAAACGGCTATAGGTTATAGCCAAAGTATAAAAAGCGGCTTTGTTAGAGCATAAAACACATTGTAATTTAAGTCGTTCGTTTACGGTGCAGCAGTTCGGCTACATCGTTAAGCAAATTAGAATGCCCGGCTTTTAGCACTACCAGTTCGCCCTGGTCCAGGGCATTTACAAATACACCAACCCGCTTCGGAGAGATGATCTGATCATACTCCCCCAGAAACATTGTAACCGGAATTTTATACTTGTTTAACAGTTTAACAATGTGCCGGATGTCGAAGTTTAGCTCCCGGAAACCGATCCAGCTACGGTATACACGCAGGCGCTTCGTGGTGCTGTCCATCTGGTAATGGGCAAATCTGATAAGGCTTTTGTGCACCATATTATACTTATCGAGCATCCGCAGTAAACCAAAGAACATTTCTGGCTTTACTACTGTGCGTTTAAACAGCTGTTGCAGCCAACCAGGGTAAGTAGCAATGTTATACCAAAAACTCGTTTTGATTCCGTCAGGGGCAATCAGAAAAAGCTCTTCAATTCGATCAGGCATCGTTTCTACAAGCGTAAGTGCAAATTTGCCTCCCATGCTAAATCCCATCAACGAGAACTTAGCTATGTTATACTTTCCCAGAAAGTGGGTAACTATCTCGTAAAGGTAAGACTTTGTAAGCGGGAGATCGTTTTTGTGTAAAGTGCTGCCCCCATGAAAGAATAGGTCGAAAGCGTAAATAGTGTAGTCACTGCCCAGTGCCCGTTCCATACTTTGATAATAGGCACTGCTCTGCCCGTACCCATGAAAAGCAAGCAGTACCTTATCTCCATGCCCGATAACCCGGTAATGTAGCTTAGATCTGTCTTTAAGAATAAAAGGCATTTTAAGTTAGAGAGTTTGGGAGTTATAAAGTTAAAGAGTTGTACTGAGCTTTAAGGCTAAAAGGTTATTAGATTAGTAGATGGAGGCAAATTTTAAAAGCAGGTCCAAAAGCGTTTCTATCAACCGTCACATCATCCTAACTTTTTAATTTTCTAACTCCCAAACTCTCTAACTCATTCAACTCTTTCAGAGTTTAGATACACCTCCTGATACGATGAACTTCATGATCTCGCTGCTGGGCACGTCCAGAAACGTAACATTACGAAGCGGCACCAGGAACAGCTCACCTGAGAAGTTATAGGAGTGCGGAAAGTACACAGCTACTTTGTCCTGGCAGTCTACACTTATAATGGTTTCCTGGGTTACAAATCCGAATTTATGGTTATCAGAATCTTCCGACATTTTTACCATCACCGGTTTGTTAAACTTCTGGTTATCGCCTACAAATGCATCAAACAGGTCTTTTATACTGGAGTAGATAATACTTACCAGCGGCACTTTATGAAATAGCCGCTCCGTGATAATGAAAAACGGCTTTACAAGGAAAGATGATCCTATGAACCCGACCAGTGTTAGTAGAGCCACCATCAGCAAAATGCCCAGTCCTGGTATACCTATATCAAATAGCCCATCCAGCCAGTCTATAATGGCTACCACTATCCAAACAGTAAGGGTAAAAGGGGCTATAATTAATAACCCATTGAGGAAATATCCGAATAAACGTCTCATATTGTTATGGTCACAAAAAAGGCTTTGCCGAAGCAAAGCCTAAATTAGCAAAAATGGTTTATAGTATAAATGACATGTTTTATACTGTTGCCAGGCTTAGGTTTTCTATATAGGTAGCTACCCGTTGCATCAGCCACATAGGTGTAGAAGTTGCCCCGCAGATGCCAACACTTGCAGCATTTGCGAACCACTCTGGCTGCAGTTCCTGCTCGTTCTCTACAAAGTAGCTGTTGGGGTTGTGCTGTTTGCACACGCTGTAAAGCGCTTTCCCGTTCGAGCTTTTCTTGCCACTTACAAAAACCAGCACATCATGCTCTGTAGAGAACTTCGCCAATTGTGGCTCACGGTTAGATACCTGGCGGCAGATGCTGTCGTTGGCATTAAACAGCGGCTGCGTACTATCCGCGTTTGCCTGCTTTATACGCTCTTCTATCAGCTCTTTAATATGGTAAAAGCCTTTGGTGCTCTTGGTTGTCTGGCTAAACAAGGTAACAGGTCGAGTAAAGTCGATCTTGTCAAGGTCTTCTTCAGTAGTTACGATAATGGCCTCATCGCCTGTCTGGCCTGCCAGCCCGATAACCTCTGCGTGCCCCACCTGCCCGTATATTACGATCTGGCTGGCTTCGCTTAGGCCGCTGTCGTAAGCATGCTTTACGCGGTTCTGTAGCTTTAATACTACCGGGCAAGAGGCATCAACCAGCTCTATGTTATTCTCAAGCGCCAGCTTATACGTTTCAGGAGGCTCGCCGTGTGCTCTTATAAGTACTTTGCAATCGCGCAGCTCTTTTAGTTGCTCACGGTCTATAATGCGCAGGCCCTTTTCGTAAAGGCGCTGTACTTCCATACTGTTATGCACAATATCGCCTAGGCAATATAGTTCTTCGCAATTCTCCATTTCGTCCTCAGCCATCTGTATGGCGAATTCCACGCCAAAGCAATAGCCTGAGTTTTTATCGATGGTTACTTTCATGATCTTTTACTTCAAACCTGATTTACGGCCTTCTCTTCTTCGCTGATGAGCGCAGATGTTACCTTTTCCAGCACAAAATCTACCTGCTCATCTATCGTCATGTGCGATGTATCCAGCAAGGCGGCATCCTTGGCACGACGTAACGGGCTTTCTTCTCTGGTAGAGTCTATATGGTCGCGCTTTTGCAGGTTCTGCTTAATTTCGCCTAAGTTAACTAACTGCTTCTTTTCCAGCAATTCTACCTGCCGGCGTTTGGCACGTGTATCTACATCGGCGGTCATAAAGATCTTTACCTCTGCATCCGGGAAAACAGCTGTGCCAATGTCGCGCCCATCCATTACCACACCGCGCTTTTTGCCCATCTTCTGTTGCTGCGACACCATAGCACGGCGCACCTCAGCTACTACGCTTACCTCACTTACCTGGTTAGAGATATACATCTTGCGTATTTCATCTTCAACATTCAGGCCATTTAAGAAAACTTCGTTCCGATTGGTCTTTGGATTGTAGTGAAAATCTATCTCAATGTTACTAAGCGCCTCTTTAACTTCTTTAGGGTTGGTAAGCGACACGTGATGATCGAGAAAGTATAATGTAACCGCACGGTACATAGCGCCGGTATCAATGTAGGCATAGCCAAGTGCTGCTGCCACTAATTTTGCCGTAGTGCTTTTACCGCATGAGGAATAGCCGTCGAGTGCGATTACGATCTTCTTCATAGAGAGAAAATAAAAAGGAAATTAGTTAGAGTCGCAAGGGCAAGGCTGGTTACCGCGCTTGCTCTTTTTCTGGTACTTAGCCGTTTTTTTCTGCTGAGGAGTCTTAGTGGAACAACCAGCCAACGGACCAGTGGCCAGGAAGCACGCTAAAACCAAATATGAAATATACTTTCTCAAAACGACTGAATTTAATGCAAATATAAAGTAATTTAACGTTTTAAGCCTTATGGCAAGGCAATAAATCATAACAAAACACAGCACCATGCACGTAGACTTTACCGTTTCCGGACATATCATCGATATACAGCAGCAAGATATCTACACCGGCACTGTTCATGTGTCAAACGGCCGCATTTCTAAAATAGTTCGTGAGGCAACAGATGCCAACAATTATATTTTACCGGGCTTTGTAGATGCTCACGTGCACGTAGAAAGCTCTATGTTAGTACCCAGCGAGTTTGCACGACTGGCTGTTCCGCATGGCACCGTGGCTACCGTTTCGGACCCCCACGAAATTGGCAATGTGCTTGGCCTTGAGGGCGTAGAGTACATGATAGAGAACGGTAACAAGGTGCCATTTAAGTTTTACTTTGGTGCCCCGTCCTGTGTTCCGGCCACTCCTTTCGAGACAGCAGGCGCTGAGATAACGGCTGCAGACATTGAGAAATTATTTCAGCGCGATGAAGTAAAGTACCTCGCAGAAATGATGAATTGGCCTGGCGTGCTTAACCGCGACCCGGATGTGATGAAGAAGATCGCCCTGGCGCAAAAGTATAATAAAGCTGTCGACGGACACGCTCCTGGCTTAAGAGGCGAGCAAGCCGCGCAATATGCAGCAGCCGGCATTACCACCGACCACGAGTGCTTTACTGCTGAGGAAGCTTTAAACAAACTGGCCGTTGGCATGAAGATACTGATACGCGAAGGCAGCGCTGCCAAGAACTTTGAAGCCCTGATACCGCTTTTGCCTGAGCACTACCAGAACATCATGTTCTGCTCCGACGACAAGCACCCCGACAACCTGGTAGAGGGCCACATCAACTTACTTGTAAAGCGCGCGCTGGCAAAAGGCAATGACCTGTTTCATGTGCTGCGGGCAGCCTGTGTTAACCCGGTACTGCACTACAAACTGGATGTGGGCCTGCTATGCGAAGGCGACCCGGCCGATTTTATACTTATCGATAACCCGGAAAGCTTCAACATTAAGGCAACCTACATTAACGGACAACTAGTAGCAGAACAGGGCAAATCTAAAATAGAATTTACGCCAAGCGAAGAAATCAATAACTTCGACACCGACGAGAAAGCCGCAGAGCAATTTAAAGTTGCGGCAGCCGACGCCACTAAAATCCGGGTTATAGAAGCGTATGACGGGCAATTGATAACCAAAGAAGTATGGGCAGAAGCTAAAATTGAAAACGGCTTTATTGAAGGAGATGTGGAGAAAGACGTGCTGAAACTGGCCGTGGTAAACCGTTACGAAAACACGATACCGGCTGTGGCATTTATCAAAAACGTAGGTTTAAAGGAAGGTGCCATTGCCTCATCTGTTGGCCACGATTCGCATAACATTATTGCCGTAGGTGTGGATGATGAAAGTTTAGCCAGAGCCGTTAACTTAATTATACAGGCAAAAGGCGGAGTGGCTGCTGTAGGTTTGGGCAGAGAAGAGTTGCTGCCGCTGCCGGTGGCCGGCATTATGTCGGCGCAGGACGGGTATAAGGTAGCAGAAGCTTATTCGGCTATAGACAAAATGAGCAAAGAGATGGGCAGCAAACTGGAGTCTCCGTTCATGACACTTTCGTTTATGGCGCTGCTTGTTATACCTTCGCTTAAACTCAGCGATAAAGGTTTATTTAACGGAGATGTGTTTCAGTTCGTACCAGTAGCAGAGTAGTTGTTGCATCATAGCAAAGTATAAACCTAGTTAGCCCAGGCTGGGCTGCAATTAATGGAGGAGCTTATCCTTTTTCTTGTTGGCGTTCTGGTTAGCGCGTTTGGTACGATCATTGGGTTTGGCGGTGGTGTATTCATGGTGCCTATCCTTATCATTTTCTTTGGATACAACATCGAAATCGCTATCGGGTCTACGATGGCTGCGCTGGTTCCGGCCTCTGTAATCGCCTCCGTTTTTAACCTCCGCGATAGAAGTATAGACTATGTGGTAGGTACCCTGATACAGTTGCCTGCCGTGGTGGGTACCGTACTGGGGGCGTTTATGGTAGCTTTTATGCCAGTGTTTAAGCTGCAGTTTATTTTTGCGATGTTTGTTGTAGCCATAGGCGCTACCATGTTCACCCCCAAAAAGAAAAAGACCAGATCTAAACGTTCCGGGGTAATGTACCGCATGCGCCGGGTGCCTACATCGTTTATCCGCAAGAACCGGGCAAAGCATCTGGCTTACAGAATCAACGGCGGTTTGGTATCTACATTTGGTTTTATTTCCGGTGTTATGGCGGGCCTTTTTGGGATCGGGGGCGGCTTTGTACAAACCCCTGCCATGATCAAACTATTCCGGATACCACCGCAAATAGCCACCTCTACCTCGCTGTTTATACTTGTGATCACAAGTTTTACCGGGCTTATAAGCCACTTTTTATTAGGCAACGTGATGTGGAGCCGTAGCCTGCCCCTTGTAGCTGCTTTTGCCCTGGGTGCTTTAGGTGGCAATCTGGTAAAAAAGAGAAGAGGGCCTCAGGGGTTAAAAATGGAAAAACTGATCGGGATAGGCTTACTTCTGGCTGGTGCTGGTGTGTTGCTTAACCTGGCCATCAAGTCAAATTTCGGTTTCTCTTTTTAAGCTGCATCTATTGTTGTTTTGCAGACGTTTGGCATCACTCTGCCGCGAGCTTTCAATTCGTGGCAGTGTATGAGCAAAGATGTAACAGGCCTTAAAATGTAAAGTGCTTTTGCAGGAAGCTATCCTGAGGCACCTTAAAAACAAAAGCCAACCGCTGCAGCAGTTGGCCTCTTAAAACCCGGGTTTTACTTATTATACTTTAAAGTGCTTATCCAGCAGGTCTTTTACCTTTTCTATACTTAAGGGTTTGGTAAGATATTCGGCTGAGTACTTTTTTGAGGTTTCTGTATCCTGCGGATGCGTGGAACTGGTAAGCACGGCAAGCACAATATTTTCCCTGAAGTCGGCGTCGAGTCGTTCATACAGATCCAGCATTTCAAATCCGTCCATTACCGGCATATTGATGTCCAGAAAAATCAACTGTGGCTTAAAGTAATTTTCTGTATCGGCGTCGTAGTTATTGTTGCTGATGTTATACAGATAATCAAAAGCCTGCTTCCCGTTCACGAAAGTGCGTATGTTCTCTGTTACTCCCAACCTCTCGAGCAGGCGGCGATTCAGAAAATTGGTAGTTTCATCGTCGTCTATAAGTAAGACTCCTGATAACTTTTTCATGATGGGTTAAATACTAAAAAATGGTGCTACTACCTATTGCATTTTAAAAGACCAGGCAGAGCCAGTTTGCAAATAGTAAAGCAAAACTATACATAATTATGAAAAATCAAACCTGATATCAAGCAAGATAGAAATTACTTTAGATAGAATTAAAAAGCCTGAAATGTTAATTCAGGCTTTTATTAGTTTCTTTAGCGTAAGCACTTAGTCAATGTAACCTTGCGCACGCATCCAGTCGTCGTTGTATATTTTGCCAAGATAACGGGTACCATGGTCAGGCAACAACACTACCACTACGTCGTTCTCAGTAAGGTTGTTTTCGCGGATGTACTCCAACGCACCGTACACAGCCGTACCGCAAGACCAGCCCACAAAAAGACCTTCTTCTTTTGCCAGTCTTCTTGTCATTACGGCACCGTCTTTATCAGTTACCTTTACAAACTGATCGATTACGTCAAAATCTACGTTCTTTGGCAGAATATCCTCACCGATACCTTCTGTGGCATATGAATAGATTTCGTTCTCATCAAAAACACCAGTCTCTTTATACTTCTTGAAAACAGAACCATACGTATCGATACCGATTGTTTTTATGTTCGGGTTCTTTTCCTTCAGATACCTGGATATACCGGTAACAGTTCCGCCCGTACCCACACCAGTTATAAAATGCGTTATTTTACCTTCCGTCTGTTCCCAGATTTCCGGGCCGGTGCTCTCGTAATGAGCCGCCCAGTTAGACATGTTGTCGTACTGGTTAGGGTAAAACGAGTTTGGGATCTCCTCGTTCAGTCGCTTTGCTACCGAGTAGTATGAATCCGGGTGGTCAGGAGACACATTTGTAGGGCATACTACAACCTCAGCTCCTACCGCACGCAGGATATCCATTTTCTCCTTACTCTGCTTATCAGCTAGTGTAAAGATACATTTGTAACCTTTGGCGATAGCAGCCAGGGCAAGGCCCATACCAGTGTTGCCTGAGGTACCTTCTATTATTGTACCGCCCGGCTTAAGAATACCAGCTTTCTCAGCATCTTCTATCATTTTGACAGCCATGCGATCTTTTACAGAGTTGCCCGGGTTCAGGTACTCTACTTTAGCCAGAACAGTAGCCTTAACGCCTTTTGTTACGTTGTTTAGCTTTACTAAGGGTGTGTTACCGATGGCCTCGGTAATATGATTCAGATATTTCATCAAGCTCAATTTTGATTTTGGTGCAAAGGTAAGAAATTTAAATAAATGTAGAAGGTTAAGGTAATAAGCTTATGCCTGTTACAACCTATTACCTCCTGCGCAAGGTTTAGCACCGCATTAGCATGCCATAAGCAAAAAAACTGCTACTCTAAACCTGCATGCATACTTAACCAACAGGCAGATAGGCATATCTTGTTCCGGTAATTAGTATACTTTGTTCCTATATTAGCCTTAACTATTTTTTGTAAGCGCCATAAAAAAGCCTATTTTTGCACATCCTTATAGTTCGACCTGTTTTTACAAACTAAAAAAGATACACATGAGTGTTTTAGTAAATAAAGATTCGAAAGTGATCGTGCAGGGCTTCACTGGCTCTGAAGGTTCTTTTCATGCTTCTCAAATGATCGAGTATGGCACCAACGTAGTAGGTGGCGTAACTCCGGGCAAAGGTGGCAACAACCACTTAGACCTTCCTGTTTTTAATACAGTAGAAGAGGCCGTTAAAAGAACCGGCGCTGATGTATCTATCATCTTCGTTCCGCCTGCTTTCGCTGCAGACGCCATCATGGAAGCTGCTGACGCTGGCATTAAGGTGATCGTGGCTATTACAGAGGGTATTCCTGTAAAAGACATGGTAATGGCTAAAAACTACCTGAAAGGAAAAGACATTACACTTATCGGACCTAACTGCCCGGGTGTTATTACGCCAGGCGAGGCAAAGGTTGGTATCATGCCAGGTTTCGTATTTAAGCCAGGTCGTATTGGTATCGTGTCTAAGTCTGGTACGTTAACCTATGAGGCCGCTGACCAGATCGTGAAGGCTGGCCTTGGTATCTCTACAGCTATCGGTATCGGTGGCGACCCGATTATCGGAACGCCTACAAAAGATGCGGTTCAGTTGCTGATGGAAGATCCTGAGACAGATGCGATTGTAATGATCGGTGAGATTGGTGGTAACTATGAGGCAATGGCTTCTAAGTATATCAGTGAGTCTGGTAACAAGAAGCCTGTAGTTGGTTTTATCGCAGGCCAGACTGCTCCTGCTGGTCGCCGTATGGGCCACGCTGGTGCTATTGTTGGCGGTGCTGACGATACTGCCGCTGCTAAGATGAAGATCATGCGTGAGAACGGTATCCATGTGGTAGATTCTCCTGCAGAGATCGGTGAAGCCATGGTAGCTGCACTTCAGCAGGCCGGCATCACTGCTTAATCAAAGCACTTATACTTTAAAGTATAGACCATAAGAAAGGCTGCCCCGCAAAGGCAGCCTTTTTACTTTTGTCAGGATTATACCTTGCCTTACCTAAAGTATACTTTATACTTTTAACGCTATTGCTGGTGCTTTTACACTAGCTGTAAGGTTGCCAAACTGTTGTTTCAGGCATACTTGTCCGTAACTTATTCTGTCCCAAATTTCTTAGTCCGCGTAACGTTGAGGTTAATCTTTGTGGACCAGGAAGTCCCCGGCAGAGAGCTTTCGGACTTGGAAGTCCGAAAGAGCATAAGAATTTTCCCTCCTTTGTCTTTTATCAAATTGTCCTTTGTCACAAAGTCAATTTAGCTCAGGAAGGCATTCAGCATCCATAGCGTTTTCTCATTTTCATTTATATCCTCACTTATCAGCCCTACTGTACCTTCGTCGCCGGTTTCTGCTGCCAGAATCAGTATCTCACGCTCCAGGTTAAGCAGCACGGTCAGGTTTTCGTGGGTAGCTCTAACGGTTTCCGTATCGCCACTTAGGCTGCCAGCCTCTTTTATACTTGCCACCCGCACATAGTCGGAGAAAGTATGTAGTGGTGTTTGCCCTATCGTGAGAATGCGTTCTGCAATCTCGTCTATCTTGGTTAAGGCAGCATTGTACAGCTCCTCAAACTTAGCGTGCAATTGAAAGAAGTGTACACCCTTAATATTCCAATGAAAGCCACGTAGGTTCTGATAGTATAAATGATAGTTTGCCAGCAGTTCGTTTAGCTTATCAGCTATCTCTTTACTGTCAGTTTTCTGTAGTCCAATCTGGTTTAACTTATTCATAGTTGCCATGGTTTTAGATGTTGGTTTTTACAAAATTGGTTGATATTAAAATATAGATCAAATTGATATAGTTTATACTTACATTGATAACACTTATAAACTATATTTGTTCTACTGTTACCTGACGCTAATATACTATACACCTGTATCCAAAAAAATGACATTAGTACAGCTAGAATATTTAATTGCAGTAGATACGTACCGCCATTTCTCAACTGCGGCAGATCATTGCTTTGTAACGCAACCAACGCTTAGCATGCAGCTGCAAAAGCTGGAAGAGGAATTAGGTGTGCAGCTTTTTGACCGCAGCCGTGTACCGGTTCGCCCAACCGAAATAGGAAAAGAGATCATTGCCCAGGCACGCGTTGTAATTGCTGAGTCTAAAAAGATACAGGAGATCGTGCAAAGCCAGAAGCTTGAACTATCCGGTGAGCTGAAGATTGGCGTGATACCTACCCTGGCTCCCTACCTGATTCCGCTGTTCATTACAAACTTTCTGCAGAAGCACCCTAATGTGCAGGTAGTAGTGCAGGAGCTGCTCACAAACGAGATAGTAGAAAAACTGAAATATGAGATCCTGGATGTAGGCCTGCTGGTTACGCCCCTCGAAGATAAAAGTATAAAGGAGATACCACTGTTCTACGAAGCATTTGTAAGCTACATTAACCCAAACCACCCGCTGGCAAAGTATAAAAGTATAAAACCCGACCAATTGGATCTGGACGAACTGTGGGTATTAAACGAAGGCCATTGCTTCCGGAGCCAGGTACTGAACATCTGTAACCGTGGCGGCAGCACTGCATCGCAACATAGTAACCTCGACTATAAAAGCGGCTCCCTGGAAACCCTTAAACGTATAGTAGAAACGCAGCACGGCCTTACATTACTCCCAGAGCTCTCGGTATTGGAGATGCCTGAGCAAAAACGCGCACTGGTGCATACTTTTCAGGAACCGCAGCCCCTGCGCGAGGTTAGCTTGGTGGTACACCGTAGCTTTTTAAAAAAGAAGCTGATAGAAGCGCTACAACAGGAAATTATAGCTGCAGTACCGGAGGAGATCAGAAATAGAAAAAAAGAGCAGGTAGTGGCAGTGGGACCACAGATTAAAGGGACTTGATTGATTATTAAGACTTTTCTGCACCAAGTCCAATTGCCCCTCCTTATCCAATAAAGGAACTTCTGATATAGCTTTAATAAAAGTATAAGTTCTATGGTATGTGCTTAACCTCCCTTCTACCAAGATCTTTAACAGGATGACAAAGAGGAATGGCCAATCCATGGTGATGACATAAGAAGCAATAGTAGCAGACTCCCCTCCTTGGACTAGTGAGAACGGGAGTTCGGAACTAGCGGGCATAGCTCTGAGGGGCAGGGGTGGTTGGACCAGGTACTGCATAAGAGGAAATCTATCAAATCAATTAAATCCCCATTAATCTGTGGTCAAGATCCCCTTAATCACCGGTCCTTAAGCCGTGGTCAAATAAAAACCGCCTGCCACAAACGTAGCAGGCGGTTTTACAGTTTATACTTTGGCTAAAAAGTTACTTTGCGTAGCTGATGGCGCGCATCTCACGGATAACCGTGATCTTGATCTGGCCAGGATACTGCATTTCTTTCTCAATTTTCTGAGAGATATCAAACGACAGCTGTGCTGCTTTCTCATCGGTAACGTTATCAGCGTCAACCATAATGCGAAGCTCACGACCAGCCTGGATAGCATAGCACTGGTTAACACCTTCAAAAGAAACAGCAGCTGCTTCCAAATCTTTCAAACGCTTGATGTACGATTCCATGATCTCACGACGGGCACCTGGTCTAGAACCGGATATGGCGTCACAAGCCTGAATCAACGGAGAAATCATCGCCGTCATTTCGATCTCGTCGTGGTGGGCACCAATAGCGTTACAGATATCCGGATGCTCCTTATACTTTTTGGCAAGCTCCATACCGATAATCGCGTGTGGAAGTTCCGGTTCGTCTGGCGTTACTTTACCAATATCGTGCAGTAAGCCGGCGCGTTTTGCGTGCTTCACGTTAAGGCCTAGCTCTGCAGCCATGGTGGCGCAAAGGTTGGCTACCTCGCGTGAGTGCTGCAACAAGTTCTGGCCGTAAGACGAACGGAAACGCATACGTCCTACCATCTTAATCAGCTCAGGGTGCAGGCCGTGAATACCCAGGTCAATGGCAGTACGCTCACCGATCTCCACGATCTCCTCTTCAATGTTTTTGCGGGTTTTGGTAACAACCTCCTCAATGCGGGCCGGGTGAATACGGCCGTCGGCTACCAGGCGGTGCAACGACAAACGGGCAATCTCACGGCGAACAGGGTCAAAACCGGAGATAATGATGGCTTCAGGAGTATCGTCAACGATGATCTCTACACCTGTTGCTGCCTCTAAAGCACGAATGTTACGACCTTCGCGGCCAATGATCTTACCTTTAATGTCGTCGCTTTCGATATTGAAGACAGACACACAGTTCTCTATGGCGTGCTCGGCAGCCGTGCGCTGAATGGTCTCTACTACAATTTTCTTGGCTTCTTTGGTAGCGGTGAGTTTAGCTTGTGCCACTATGTCCTTCACATAGGACGATGCATGCGACTGCGCCTCGTTTTTAAGCGCTTCTACCATTTGCTCGCGGGCTTCGGCAGCGGTAAGTCCGGCAATTTTCTCCAGCTGGCCTACTACCTCCTCGTGCTGCTGCTCTACCTCCTCTTTGCGCTTCTTAAGGTGCTCCAGCTGGGTGTTCAGGTGCTCTTTTTCTTTGTTCAGTTCGTTTTCTTTGCGCTTGGCTTCTTCCATTTGCTTGGAAACGTGCTGCTCGCGCTGCTTCACTTTGTTTTCGTTCTGGATGATGATGTTCTTTTTCTTGTTCATCTCCTCCTCAAACTCCGACTTAAGCTTCAGGTATTTTTCCTTGGCCTCCAGAATGCGGTCTTTCATGATGCTTTCGCCGTTAAGCTCTGCTTCGCGAATGATGTTCTTGGCACGGTGGCGGGCAGCGTCTTCCTGCTGTTTATAGACTTTCTGTAACAGCGAACGGCCAATGTACACGCCCACTCCGAGCGCTACAACAGCCGTTACTATAATATAAAGAATAGTGGGCATAACTATAAGTTTTATGGTGTATAAAAACGTATAGCCGGTACCTGCAAAATGATAGGGATAAAGGCTCAGGGCCTAAACGAAGTATAAGTTATCTTCCGAAGTATAAATTTCTCAGATAGCCTATTTGTTTGTCGATGACAGGAGTTCGTCGAGTACATTAAGCTGCTGGCCCACTTTAGCGAGGTGAGCAGATTTCTCTTCCTCCATCTTCAGTTTCTCTACCATGGTCTCAAAAGCTACCATAGCCAGCAGATCTTGTTTGTCTTGTATACCGAACTGGTCCTTATAAAAACGCAGGCGTTCGTTCAGTAATTTTCCAACAACTCTTAATCTTTCCTCTTCCTCCTCTTTTACCCGCATCGGATACTCGCGTTCCGCGATGCGAATCTTTATAGATAATTCACTCATCCGTTGCGTTTTTTATGGTGCTGCTTACCTGCTGTTTGCTTCACTGGCTGGCTCTAAAGGAGCTTTATTACCTGATGCTTAGTCTTGTAGGTAAGCGATACACTTATCGATTTCTCTAATGTATTCGTTTAGTTTGAGCTTTAACTCTGTCGAATTTGCAGTATTTCCTGCTATCGCATCTACAATTTTAACAATATTATCCTGATTTTGAAAATTTTTTATTTGCAGCTCTTTTTCTTCTACCATACCTTCCAGGAACTTAATTTCTTCCTGAGCCTGCGCCAGCTTCTGCTGCACATCGGTATAGCGGGAGATCAGCTTGCGAAGTTTATCTTCAATCTGCTGCAGATGTTGTAATTGCGCCTCTTTTGCCATATTACTATTTGCGGATAAAAGCTCCCAGTTGTTTTTCAAATTGCTGCATCAGGCGATTCATCACACTGTCGATCACCTTATCGGTCAGGGTTTGCTGTTTATCCAGCAACGTAAAGCTAACGGCATAGGCTTTCTTGCCTGCCTCTATTTTATCGCCTTCGTACACATCGAACACGTTCACATCCTGCAGCAGCTTACGCTCGGTGCGCAGGGCAATCTGTTTTACTTGGTCGAAGGTTACATTTTTATCCAGCACTAAAGAAAGGTCGCGGCGTACTTCCGGGAATTTTGGTAACTCCTCGGCTACCAGCTTGTTTTTATACTTCTTCAGCAGGTAATCCCAGTTAAGCTCGGCATACCATACCTGCTCCTTTACCTCCATAAACTTGCAAAGTCCAGCATCCAGTAAACCTAATCGTGCTATTTCGGTACCGTTTTTCAGATAAGAGATGCCCTGGCGCATGTAGTTGTTCTGCTCCAGGTTCTGTACTTCAAACTCACCGGCGTTCAGCTTGCGCAGCACGTTCTGCACCACACCTGCCAGGTCGTGGAAAGCTGTTTTCATACTTGGCTGCTTCCAGCTTTCGGCTGTGGCATTGCCTGCCATGTATAAAGCCAGCTTGCGGCTCTCTTTATATTCACCATCCACCTGCTCGTATACTTTGCCCAATTCTACCAGCTTAGGGTCGCGCTGGCGGCGGTTAATGTTGCGGCGCAGCACCTCCAGGCCTGAGAACACCATACTTTTACGCAGCACGTCCAAGTCTTCAGAGTTATAGTTCAGTACCTTTACCAGGCTGTCCACCTCAGCCTCACCAGCTGGTTTGTAGTAGTTGGAGTTGGTAATGGAGTTGGTGATGATCTCGTTAAAGCCGTTGGCCGTAATGTAGTTCATGATCGTGTCGGTCACGTCTTCGGCGTATGGCGTTGCGAACTTGGCCAGGAAAGTAGTAGCCAGGTTCTCGTCCATCTCGATGTTGTTGAAGCCGTAGATGCGCAGAATCTCCTCCACCACATCAGCCTCGCGGGTAACATCCACTTTAAACGGCGGCACCGATAGGGTTAAATCGTTTTCAGTTTCTGCAGTAACCTCGATGCCCAGTGATGTAAGTATACTTGTGATGCGTGCCACGCCAATGTGCTGACCAATTAAAGTATGAGCACGCTCGATATTAAGTATGATTTCGCTGTTTTTGATCGGGTTTGGATACTCGTCCACAATCTCAGAAGACACCTCACCACCCGCAATTTCCTGCACCAGCAAAGCAGCACGTTTTAGGGCAGTAATTACCATGTTCGGGTCTGTGCCACGCTCGAAACGGAAAGATGCATCTGTTTTTAAACCGTGCGCCATACCTGTGCGGCGGATATAGTCCGGAGAGAAGTATGCGCTTTCGATGAAAATGCTGGTTGTTTCTTCAGAAACACCCGATTCTTCGCCACCAAAAACACCGCCAATCGCCATTGGACCTTCTGCGTCGCAGATCATCAGGTCAGTTGCCTTCAGTTTGCGCTCTACTCCGTCTAAAGTCTTTAGTATAGAACCTTCCGGTAAGGTTTTGACTACAATCTTACCGCCTCTGATCTTATCGGCATCGAAAGCGTGAAGTGGTTGCCCCAACTCATGCAGCACATAATTAGTAATATCTACAATATTATTGATCGGGGAAAGATCGATGGTGCGCAAACGCTTCTGCAGCCACTCCGGCGACGGACCAACTTTTATACCTGTAATCGTAACGCCTGCATAACGTGGGCATGCTTCTGTATTCTCTACCTCTACTGCAATAGGCTTAGCGGTATTGTTTACTTTAAAAGTATCTGTAGCCGGAAGTACAGCCGGCGTATCTAATAAAGCCTGTAGGTCGCGGGCCACACCAAAATGCGAAGCGGCATCGGCACGGTTTGGTGTTAAGCCTATTTCAAAAACTTTATCAGAGCCCAAACCAAAGAACTCGGCAGCCGGTGTTCCATTCGGCAAATCAGTGTCCAGCACCATAATGCCTGCGTGGGATGTACCAATACCAATTTCATCTTCGGCACATATCATACCTTCCGACACCTGACCACGAATCTTGGATTTCTTGATCTTAAAGG
The DNA here is from genome assembly GCF_019443125.1 of Pontibacter aydingkolensis. Lineage (GTDB taxonomy): Bacteria > Bacteroidota > Bacteroidia > Cytophagales > Hymenobacteraceae > Pontibacter > Pontibacter aydingkolensis. Next base: position 195,405 of record NZ_JAHYXK010000003.1, read on the forward strand.
ATTCTCCGCCGGAAGGGTAAAGCGTGCTGTTAACGGTTGCCACTACCACGCGCTGACCAGCTGCCACATTTGGCGCACCACACACGATCTGGCTTGGCTCTCCGTTTCCGATATCTACTGTGGTCAGGCTGAGTTTGTCTGCATCAGGGTGACGCTCACAGGCAAGTACCTCGCCCAGCACAATGCCTTCCAAACCGCCCTGCACCTGATCAAAAGTATGAATGGCCTCTACCTCCAGGCCTGCGCCAGTTAGTAACGCCCCTACTTCATCTGCAGTTTTATCTGTATGTATAAGTTGTTTAAGCCAGTCGAATGATATCAGCATGTTGTTGTTCTGTGTCTGTTAAAGTATAGCCTTTGTAATAAAAGCCAATGTTCTCCAAAATTAAGCATTATTCTTTTTAGTGCTGCATGGGAGGGTAAATTATGATGATGGTTTATACTTTGTGCTGCTTTAGTTGATCTTGTTGCTCAGGCTGGTCCTTTCTCGCCTTTTTATTGAGTTGGCTTTATTTCTCAGTCTTACTTGCCTATACTTTCTGCTATTCTTTCTAACAGGCTCTCTTCCTCAGTCTTACTTGCGTCTTATTTCATTTCTGGTTTTGGTGTGCTCACGGCCGCAAGGCCTCGTCCTTGGGCATCGCGCTGTCTATTGAAGCTGCTCCTCGCTCCGCTGCGGGCTGCTGAGCAAGCTCAGCACCGCAACAATAGAAGGCGCTCAACCCAAGGACTGGAAAGGACACTTCTTAGCTAGTGGCTGTTGCAACTGGCAAGTAATTCATATAACATTGATTCTATAAAACGAAGGCCTTTGCCAGGTGCATAAATGACGCTCCACTGTTTGAGCGTTCAGCGAGTGGGGGTAGGGGCCATCGAGAAAGGAGCGTCCCCGAATCAAGTTCGGGATGTGCCACTTGACTTTTTTGCCTACTTTTTGTGTCAAGTAGAATATCCCGAACTTGATTCGGGGACAAAAAGTAGGGCCCAGCCGGCGAGGCGAAAAGCCTGCTACGAAGAATTTAGTATTTTTAAGCAGGGTTTCCATTTCATAGCCATTGCTTAACCTCCCTTCCATCGAGATCCTTACAGGATGACAGTAAAAGAGAAAATTATACTTCCGTAGTTAAAGCTTACCTTATGATTAGCCACAAGATGGAATCTCGCGGCAGGAGATAGCGGGAGAGCGCAGTTATGCTTGGCGCTGCAGACGTGGGTAAAAGGATGTCCCCTGCAGATTGTTCGGGACTGGGAAGTCCCGAACAGCAGTGTTAAATTAATTCTGTATTATAGATAGGCGAGTCTGGAGACCCGCACCCACCCAAAGTCACGGGTTGGATACCCGCGCCAGTATCAGGAGCAAAAAAACACCCTCCCCTGTTTTTAGGGGAGGGCTGGGAAGGGGTAATTACTTCTCGTACGTCTTCTCCCCTGCAGGAATGGCTATACTTAAAAAGTTATCCTTTGGTGGCACCGGGCAAACGTAGTCTGGGTTGTAAGCGCAGAAAGGGCTGTAGGCGCGGTTAAAGTCAAGTGTTACAGTCTTAGCTCCTTCCTCAAAGGGCACATCCATGTAGCGGCCGCCGCCATAGGTCTCGAAGCCGTTGGTTTTATCGGTAAACGGCACAAACAGCTGGTCTTTTTCCTCGTTTAGTTTTTTGTAGAGTGTTAGCTTCTGCGGTTGCCCCTGTACTTCAAATTTGGCTAAGGCGTAGCGCAGGTATGGCTCGTAACTGCCATTGGTTAGTGGCATCAGCAAGGTATCTTGTTTGGCAAGCGGCTCCACCTCTGCCCTGATGAGATAATCCAGGTTTGGCTCGTAGTATACCAGGTTCTTAAAATTGCGGCGCTCATCATCATTCAAAGGGGAATTGGCCTGGCCTCTGAATGAAAGGTCTTTGTCTTCGCGCTCTTTTAACAAGGGTTTGGTGTAGTTCTCCTCGTTAAAAAAGGCATCCTTCATAAAATAGAAAAGCACCAGCACTACGCCGGCAAATATGATCAGCTTATGAGCTCGTTTCATAATAGGCAATGTTTATACTTGCAAAGGTCGGAAATTTTTGATGAGGATGGGAGGATAAATTGAACACAGGGTTCTGCTTTCACTTTTTACTTAAAAGTTGTAACTAGTATGGAGATTCAATTTATCTATTAAAATCCACAGATAAGTCGAATTGACTTTCGATTATAAATAATTATATCGACTCATTGAAAGTGGATGTTCACCAGCCGATGCGGATGAGGAGCAACGATAGTCTTTACATACAGGACTATCTAAAGAGATTTATGACTATGAAGAAGAGTCAGAAGGCTATAGGAAGAAAATGAAACTTATAGAAAAGCTTGAATCAAAAGGAGTGGATTTCAAGAACTATAAGTATAAATAAAAATAAGTACCAACTATACCATTACGGTAACTGGGCTACCGCAAAGCTTAGCACGTTCTATCCCTCCCCACAACCCTCCACCCCTATCTTCAGTTTGTAAGCATATAGCATTGCTGTTTACAAACCATGGCCAAGCAACAGAAAACAGACTACAACCATCTAATAGAGCAGCTGGAACAACTGTACGACCAAGCGGTAGCACTGGAGAAAAAATTCGCCCCTACGCTTGAGAAAGTCGCCCCGGAGTTTAAAAAGAGTGCCAAAAACCTGTTGCATTACCTTGCTCTCCGCCAACACGATATCAGGGACTTGCAGGCAGCATTGGCTGAACTGGGTTTATCGTCTTTGGGGCGGGCAGAGGGGCATGTGCTGGCAAGCTTGCAGGCCGTGCGCAAACAGTTATGTTACTTATCTGTCTGCGAGGCAGCTCTTAAACACCTGGCCTTATCGTTTAACGAAAACCGAAAACTGCTAACCAGAAACAAAGAAGCGCTGCTTGGCCCAAAGCCTAAAAAGCGCAACACAAGCATTATGGTTACCCTGGCCGCCGACATTGTAGAAAGCTACGAACTGATACTCCGGATGCTGAAGGCAGGCATGAACTGTGCACGGATAAACTGCGCCCACGACAACGAGAAAGTATGGCTAAAAATGGTGCAGCTTATCCGGCAGGCAGAGAAAGAAACAGGCACCCAATGCCAAATCCTGATCGACCTGATGGGACCAAAGCTCCGTACTGGGCCCTTAAAAGAAGGACCCAAAATGCGCGCCATACACCCGGTACAGAACGACATTGGCCAGATTACCGAGGCTGCTAAAGTATGGCTGGCTGCAGCAGGAGCCGAGCCTCCGAAAAACATGGATGCTGTACTTCCGGTAGATGGCGAATGGGTAGCGCAGCTGCAGGAAAAAGACAAAATAAACTTTACCGATACGCGTGGCCGCAAACGCACCTTTACTGTTATCCGCAAAGAAGACAACGGCTGTGTGGCGCACCTTTTCAAAACATCTTACCTTATAACGGGCACAAAGCTTAAAGCTAAAAGCAAAGCCGTGCCGGACCGTGTAACAGAAGTAGGTGAGTTGCCTGCTGTTTTCTCTCCGCTTATACTTAAAAACGATAGCCTGCTGGTTTTAACCAAAGAGCAAATTCCCGGTGAGCCGGCAAAGTATGACGAAACAGGCCATATTGTAGAACCTGCGCATATTGCATGCACTTTGCCTGAGATATTTTCGCAGGTAAAAGAAGGGCAGCCTATACTTTTTAACGATGGTAAAATAAGCGGGGTGATAGAAGAGGTCAGCAAAGAAAAACTGCTTGTAAAGATTACCTCCGCCAGCGAAACCGGCAGCAAGCTACGCGCCGACCAGGGTATAAACCTACCCGAAAGCCATATCCAGATCAAAGGGCTTACCGAGAAAGATAAAAAAGACCTGCGCTTTATAGCCCGCCATGCCGACATTGTAAACCTGTCGTTTGTAAACCATGTAGAAAATGTGGAGGCCCTGCAACAAGAGCTTAAAAAACTAAAGGCACAAAAACTGGGCGTGATGCTCAAGATAGAGACAAAAGAAGGATTCCGGAACCTGCCCCTGTTACTGCTTTCTGCCATGAAATGCTACCCTGCCGGTATTATGATTGCCCGCGGCGACCTGGCCGTGGAGTGTGGCTGGGAACGGCTGGCCGAAGTGCAGGAAGAAATTCTGTGGCTCTGCGAGGCTGCGCACATGCCCGTAGTATGGGCTACACAGGTACTCGAAACGCTGGCAAAAAAAGGCCGCCCCTCAAGAGCCGAGATTACCGATGCCGCCATGGCCCAGCGAGCAGACTGCGTTATGTTGAACAAAGGCCCCCATGTGATCAAGGCCATTGAAATGCTGCACGACATTCTGGTGCGCATGCAGGAGCATCAGAATAAAAAAACCTCTATGCTGCGCAGCCTGCATGTGTCTGAGTTGCAGGTGTAAGAAAGGCACATTAAAGGTAACACCACATATGCGTTATTTAGCCTAAAATCCACATCTTTTTGAATTTCAGCTACATAATCTAAACCTTTATAGTTTTTATACATATATTTACCCTGTAAAGTACTAATTATATACTTTAAAAGTATAAATTAGTAATTACGCTTAGTAAAGATTTGTTCAACGAAGCTTACAATTATGAGATCGAGAACGCTTGAAAAGTTGCTTTACAAGGCAGCCATTTTACTTGTAATTATCGGAGCCTTTGTTAAATTTATACATTCCCCGGACAGCGACTTTGGTTTATACCTTATACTTGCAGGGCATGTGGCTGGCGTAGCCGCCATTTTGCTGTACATGAAGTATGAAAACAACAAGGAAAGCCAGAACAAGCTGCACAGCGAAGAAGCAAATCAATATGAAAACAACTAGAATGCCTGTCATGAGATACCTGATCGCCCTTTTTACACTTGCTTGCAGCTTTGGAGCCTACGCACAAGCACCATCAAAATCAGAAATAATAGTTACTAAAAACTACCAGAGTACCGACCCGCTTATACTTGTAGAAGGACAGCAAACAGCAATGGGCGCTTTTATTCTGGAGCCGGACAAAATCAATAATATTGATATTTTGAAGGGTGAGAAAGCCACAGTGAAGTATGGCAACAAAGCTAAAGAAGGAGCCGTGGTCATAACCCTAAAGGAAAAGCTGATCAGGCTGCCAAAAGTATATGCTCACTTTAAGGTACCGGCAGCGCAGCAACAGTTAAAAGTGGCTATAAACGGTAAAGTAGTACAAAAGCCGGAGCTGCTGTTAGTTGAGCTTGCCTCTGTTAAGGATGTACAGGTAGCAACTGCCGATAATCCTTTTGTAGAGGGCGGAGAGGAAAAATACCTGAACCTCATAACAAAATAAAACCAGCCACATACCTGAAAGCGTACAGCTTTGCATGGCAAGTATAAAATCAGCAGCGCTTATACTTTTGCTGATTACCTTCAGCATGCGTGTAACCGCTAAAACATATTACATTAGCAGTACTGGCAACGACCAAAATACTGGCCTCTCTCCTGCCAGCGCCTGGCACAGCATCAGTAAAGTAAACAGCCATACTTTTATCCCCGGCGACTCCATACTTTTTGAGGGCGGCCAGGTTTTCGAGGGCAGTTTGTACTTTCATAAAGGCAATCTGGCGCAGGGTACTCAACCAGTTAGTATCACATCCTATGGCCTGGGTAAAGCCACGATAGCAGCAGACACCAGTTACGGCCTGTATGCGCATAATATAGCCAACCTCGAAATAAGTAAACTTGTGCTACATGGCAGCGGCTACCAAACCAATCAAAGCAGCGGCATCCTGTTCTACAACGATTTGCTCGGTGACACAAAACTCAGCCATGTGCTTATTAATGATGTGGAAATATCCGGTTTCAGGGATGCAGGTATAACTATTGGCAGCTGGAATGGCAACAGTGGCTACAGTAATATAAGTATAACCAAAGCTATTGTACACGATATAGGTTCGGAAGGCATTACCACATGGGGATACTTTGATCAATCTAAAAAGGGATATTCGCACCGCAACATTTACGTGGGCAATTGCCATGTGTACAACGTATACGGATTGGCTAAAAAAGACAAGCACAGCGGCAGCGGCATAGTTTTATCTGATGTAGATGAGGCCACCATCGAGCATTCGGTGGTACATAGCAGCGGTTCCAATAACATACATTGCGGCGGACCGGTAGGTATCTGGGCCTGGGACGCAAACAAAGTAACTATACAGTTTAATGAAGTATACAACATGCAGGCCGGTAGTGGCTGCGATGGCGGTGGCTTTGACCTGGATGGGGGCACCACCAACTCGGTGCTGCAATACAACTACTCCCACAACAACGACGGCCCAGGCTTCTTAGTAGCGCAGTTTGAGTGGGCCAGGCCGATGCAAAACAATACTATCCGGTATAATATCTCGCAAAACGACGGACGCAAAAACAACTACAAAGGCATTAGTTTGTGGGTAGCAGATTCCAATAACAACGGCGGCATTAGCCAGCTTTACATTCACAACAATACGATCTATGCCGATAAAGATGTAGTACCAACCGGTGGCGGCCTGCGCATCATGAGCAGCGGCCTAAAAGACGTTGAAGTATGGAATAACATCTTTTACACTGAGAATGGGGCTATACTTTTGGCAATAGAGGATACCAGCAACACCATCAGCTTTCATAATAACAATTATTACAGCAAACGTGCAGCACCTGGGTTTATCTGGGCCGATAAAACCTTTAACAACTTAAAACAGCTACAGCAGCATACAAGTATGATAACTGCCACAGAACTATTCATGCAGAAGCCAAGGCTTAAGAAAGCAGGCAAAGGTAAAACGATAGGATATCCCGGGCAGGTGGCGTTATTAAAAGCGTGTAAGCTAAAAGCACGATCTCCGTTACGCGGCAAAGGCGTTTGGCCGGAGCAGCTAAAGTTTACACCCGGCCAGCACGATTTCTTCCTTAACCCTTTGCCCCGAAAGGCACGTCTGGATGTAGGGGCGCACCAAAGAACAAGAGATTAAATCAGCTTTATACTTAACTTGCTACTTTATCTAAAACTATGGACGGCAGAAAACGATCAAACATCAAACCCGGCTTTCGGGTAAACATTGTGCTAAAAGAAGACCAGCGCACCGGTTACCTCACCGAAGGTTATGTGCAGGACATCCTGACCAATTCTCCGAATCATCCGCATGGGATTAAGGTTAGGTTAGAGACGGGGGAAGTTGGTAGGGTGAAGGAGATTTTGGAGGAAGAGTAGCTAAGCTTTTAGCAGTTGATACTGCTGATTTATACTTTAACTCCGCTATTCTTACTAACACTCTGTAATCCTCAGTCTTACTTGCCTATACTTTCACCTTTAGCTTTGGTGCCCTCAGGCCGTGAGGCCTCGTCCTCGGGCATCGCGCTGCTTTCGCTTCCTTTGCTCCTACGTCGCAATGCCTCGCTAAAGCTCGTCAACGGAACCTCTCGAGGCGCTCAACCCATGGACTGGGACGGACACTTCTTAGCTAGCGGCTATTGCAATTTGAAACAAAGTATAAATTCTGATTCGTAGGGACAGGTCGCGACCTGTCCGAGGAATGGCATCAGCAATGAAACTTTCTGCCTCTGCTTAAGCAGAGGCAGAAAGTCCCCTTTGAAGGGGGCGAAGGGGGATGTTTAACAGTTGCTATGAAACAACGGCTTTTACAAGGTGCAGTAGCGGCAATTCCCCTCTTGAAACTAGGGGTGGGTTTCATGATAGCAGCCGCTTAACCTCCCTTCCACCAAGATCCTTGACAGGATGACAAAAGGAGAGGAGTGGGTTTTATACTTTTGCTATGATACCATGGCTCTTGCCAGGTGCACTTTACGACGGTCCACTGTTGGGGGAAGGGGCCCTCGATAAAGAGCGGTCAGCAAGTTTGGTCCGTCTTGATTCTTTTGCTTACTTTTCTCATCAAGGAGAAAAGTGAGGCCCAGCCGGCAAGGCGAAAAACAAGCTCAAGGCTATAAGCTTCTAAAAGAAACAAATGAGCAAAGGGGTAACTCAGAAATTTTATACCCCTATAACATCCCTTCATCAGCGAAGCTGTAATAATCATTATCTGTGAAAATGATGTGGTCCAGCACAGGCAGATCCAGAAACTGCCCGACCTCTTTCATCTTCTTAGTTAAAGAAATATCAGCAGCACTGGGTTTGATGTTACCGGATGGGTGGTTATGAACAAGTATAATAGAACTAGCCAGTTGCTCCAGCGCTTTTTTAAAGATGATTTTTGGGTCGGCTACAGTGCCGGCCACACCGCCAGAACTTATACTTTCTTTCTTCATCACCACATTGGCACGGTTTAAAAGTATGATCCAGAATTCTTCGTGGGGCAGGTCGAGCAACTGGGGCTTTATGTAATTATAAATATCTGTAGAGCAAGTTATTTGAGTACGCGCAGCAGCGGCAGTCTCTTTCCGGCGTCTTCCTAACTCCAAAGCACTTACTATGGTAATAGCCTTCGCTTCGCCAATCCCCTTATGCTTCATCAGCTCTTTTACCGAAAGCTTTGCCAGCTCGTTTAAGTCGTTACTAACGGCACCAAGTATAAGCTTTCCTACGTCTACAGCGGTAAGTTTTGGGGTGCCGGAGCCAATAAGTATGGCAATCAGTTCAGCGTCGCTGAGGGCAGCTTTGCCTTTTAGCAAGAGTTTTTCGCGGGGACGGTCCTCCTCGGCCCAGGTTTTAATATTTAACGGCTGCAAATAAGACGCAATGGCAGTAGCTTCGGTATCTTTCACTTACGGTATAGAATTTGATAATAAGAAGATGCTAGTGCAATTATTTTTAAGATAAATTAGTTCAGCAATAGTGCTTTAATCCAAAACATCTTTTAACTAAAACGGTTACTCCCGCGCAGGCAGCGCTAACAGGCCCTGCAGCGACACGATAAACATGATACAACGCATTTTAAATTTTGGCATCGTCATCCTTATACTCTTCCTGGTTAATCTGTATGTCTTTCAGGCGGTAAGAGCTGTAACGCAGAACCTGGCGCCAACCACCCAACGCATCTTACACATTGCTTACTGGCTTATTTTTGTCATAACGGCAGGCACTTTTATACTTGCCTCTGCCACACGCGGCACGCCGCCAAGCACCTTTCAGACCTACCTGGCTAGCACGCTGTTTATTGTGTTTGCCTCTAAACTGGTAGTAGTAGCTTTCCTGATGGTAGATGATCTGGTACGTGTGGGCAAAGTAGCTTTAAACGGACTGAGCAAGGAAACGCCCTACGACCCGTCGCGCAACAGGTTTATAAGCCAGTTGGGCCTGGCTGTAGCAGCAATTCCGCTGTCGGCTTTTATTTATGGTATGGTTAAAGGCGCTTACGATTACCGCGTTAAACGTGTAACACTTCGTTTCCCTAATTTGCCGAAGGCCTTCGACGGTTACAAAATGCTGCAGATATCAGACCTGCACACAGGCAGTTTTACCTCTACGGAGCCCCTTCATGAAGCTGTGAGGTTAATAAACAAGCAGGAGGCCGATCTTGTATTTTTTACCGGCGACCTTGTAAACAACCTGGCTTCAGAGGTAGAAAACCATATTCCGGCCTTAAGCCAAATAAAGGCAAAGGATGCCGTATACTCGGTGCTGGGCAACCATGATTACGCCGATTATGTACGCGAATGGCCACACCCAAATGCCAAAGCTGAGAACCTGAAGCGCATGATAGCCACACACTCTCAAATGGGCTGGCAGCTGCTATTAAACGAGAACCGCATCATCGAGAAAGACGGTGAAAAAATAGCCGTACTTGGTGTAGAGAACTGGGGTAACCGCGTTGGCTTTCCAAAGTATGGCCGCCTGGAAGATGCCTACAAAGGCACGGAAGGCACGCCATTTAAAGTGCTTCTCTCCCATGACCCATCGCACTGGGACGGCGAGGTAAACCAGAACTATAACGACATCGACCTTACTTTATCTGGGCACACACACGGCATGCAGTTTGGCGTAAATATACCTGGTTTTAAGTGGAGTCCGGTGCAGTACGTGTACAAGCAGTGGGCCGGCCTTTACAAAAAAGGACAGCAGCACCTATACGTAAACACTGGTCTGGGCTTTATCGGGTATCCGGGCAGAGTGGGCTTTTTACCTGAAATCACTGTTTTTGAGCTTAAACGAGCATAACAAGTATAATTTATACTTTGATAGAAGCCGGCCATTGTGCCGGCTTTTTTTTATCTTCTTGAATATTGCTGTTGCAGCTTTCTGATGTATAGCTCGGTTAATCAGCTTTAAACATAACCTGCATACCAACCGTAAGCCAATTGAAGCATAACACCAATTATGCTTACAAAATTCGTAAGCTAACGGTAACACAAAAACTAACTTAGACCATGAAAAAGGCATTGAATATATTATTTGCGGCAGGCACCTTGTTTATTGTAACCTCATGTATTGAAGACAGTGGCACCTCTTTCGAGACACAAGAATCTAACGAAGATGAGAGAGTAAATCCTAATCATATCAGAGCATACTCCGGATTGGACTCAATTGCACGCTTAGTTACAAACTCCACTGCTACTATACCAACAAACGGGCAATTAGCCACAGAAATGGTAAAAGTATATTATAAACCTGGTCAGGACATAACGGATATAGTAGAACAGTTTAACCTTAACGAAACTGCCCGCATGGGTGGCCAGACCCAAAATACAACAGACGCAACCAGTGCAACCGATCCGATGGAACAGCAAAGTATGACAACAGTACAGGATAGTGTAAACGTGGTTACAGGCGCTAAAAATAATGCCGATGCAAGATCTGATCAAGATAAAAGACAAGGCACTAAAACCACTAGTGGCGGTAACTCTAAAGAACAGCAAACAGGCGAAAAGAATAAAAAACAGTAAGTATAATTCAGGTACAGAAATGGCAGGCCGTGAGATTAGAATCACGGCCTGCCATTTTTATTTTCCGCCAGGCTGGCTTATCTTTCTGAAAGAATATTTTGGAGCTGGCATACTTTTTAACAAATTTGGGCGTAATAATAAGTGCCTTGTTTAACAGGCCATCCCATCAACCTAAAGTAAATGCTCCGTTTCTCGTTACTCTTCTGTTTTACATGTTTGCTGCTTTGCATTAGCCTTCATGCCCAGGCGCAGCGAACGTTGCGGGTAAGCGGAACAATTATGCAGGCCGACAAGAAAACTCCTATCCCCGGGGCCAGCGTTGTTAAAATAAACTCTAACCTCGGAGTTATCTCTGATATGGATGGCAAATTCCTGATAGATGTGGCCCAGGAAGACACCCTGATGATACGCGCCATTGGTTTTAAGCCGCTTTTATACTTGCCTAAGCCTGTGCCTGTTTCAGAGATCAGGGTAAACATTGTGCTGCAGGAAGATAGCGTGATGCTCGGAGAAGTAGAAGTAACCAGCCGCCCTTCTCCGGAGATGATACAGCGCGCCCTGCGCAACATGAAACAAAACACCACCAGCCAGGTTAAAAAGCCGGGCTATATACCCGGTTTAGAGCCACCACCTCCTGGCGAGGCAGCACCTGCCACCATTATGAGTCCAGCCACTTTGCTATATGACCTGCTTTCAAGGGAAGGTAAGGAAAAACGCAAGCTGCAAGAGCTGCTCCTACTCGAAGAACTGGAGAGGCAGCAGAAGGAACGGGAAAATTACAACAGGTTTTTTAAAGATAACAAAGGGTACGAGTAAGCAAACAATTCTCATTTGCGTAGGTTAAGAGAAACAAAATAACCTGCCATGAAGATCGGATACCCCTGCATTAACGAGTCGCTGGACTGCACCTCGGCACGTACCTTCAGGCTGGCTTCTTACTCAGAAGAACGCCTGATAGAAACAGTAACACAAAACCTTGTTTGCCTGCGCCGCATACTGGAGTATAATGTGCAGCACGGACTGCTGTTTTTCAGGCTTACATCCGGCCTTGTTCCTTTTGCCTCGCACGAGGTAAACAAGTATAACTGGCAAGAGCATTTTAAGATGACCTTCCGGCGGCTGGGCGACTACATAAAAAGCAATAATCTGCGTATATCCATGCATCCTGACCAGTTTGTAGTACTAAACTCACCGAATGAGCAAACAGTAAAGAACAGCATTGCCGAACTGGTGTACCAAGGCAGCGTACTCGATCTGATGGGATTGGATACTACAGCTAAATTGCAGATACACGGCGGCGGAGCATACGGAGACAAAGCATCTGCTCTTAGCCGTTTTGCCGAAGTATACCACACCATGCTGCCCGATGCAGTTAAGGCTCGCCTTTGTGTAGAGAACGACGACCGCACCTATAGTTTACAGGACTGCCTTTACCTGCACGAACTTACCGGAGTACCCATTATTTTCGATAACCTGCACCACGAGTGCGTGAACAACGGAGAACCCATGCGCGAAGCCGTGGAAATGGCAGCGACTACCTGGCAACCCGAAAAAGACGGTATCCTGATGATGGACTACAGCTCACAGGCTTTAGGGGAGCGTAAAGGCAAGCATACCCAAAGTATAGAACAGCAGCTTTTCCACGATTTTCTGGCCGAAACCGAGGGCCTCGATATGGACATAATGCTGGAAATAAAGGACAAGGAAGAAAGCGCACACAAAGCCTTAAAGCTGGCCAGGGAAATGGGTCGTGCTTAAAACAAGCCGGCAATTAAATGGTAAACCCACTCTGCCAGTTCCCAAAGTGCCCACAGCAAAAGTATAAACAGAACCACAATGCCTATTAAAACGCCAATAACAATTTTCTTGCCGCTGCCCTGGTATTTGCCTTCTTCGTAGTGCGCCCTTAACAAACGTACATTACGCTCATTGGCTTTAAACACAAAGTCGAAAATGTTGCCAAGTAAGGGTATACTTCCGATCAGTGCATCCAGGAAAATATTAAGTAACATCAGTACCACCAGTTTGCCGCTTGCTCCATGTCGGGCCATCGTCATCACCAGAGAAGCTGAAATTGCAAAGGAAGCCAGGTCGCCGATAACAGGCACAAAACCGAGTATAGGATCGAGGCCAAACCTGAAGTTCGTACCCGGAAGCCTGAATTGGTTATCCATTACCTTAACCATGTGCTCCACCCACTTCAGCTTTTCGCTGCGCGGTGTGCGTGTATAGTGGCTGCTGTGTTCTACCATAAGCGCATATACGCGTTGTTACAGTTAAGGATATACCTTCATATCTCTATTTAGGGATATTCGCTTTGGTTTATGCCAGTCTGCAGTTTAGTTGCGTCTTCTTTTCTTAAAAGCCTTATCTCTTTTTTTCTGCTGCTTACCCAGGCTTTTGGAGCTGTTCCATTTTTTGTTTTTGCTTTCCTGGCGTCCGTTGTTAAAACGCATGCTTCTGCCATCGTCATCAACCAGAATAGCTTTGTTGCTTCTGCTGAGAGGTGAACATGAGGCTACCATTGCCCCGATTGCCAGCATAAGTAATCCTTTTGTAAAAATACGCATACCTTAAATTTAAAATTTACCTCGCTCCGGAGGTGATTCGCAGATACTATTGAATAAGGTATTTATACTTTATTATTTTACAATGGTTTTGTCCTATTTAAAATTTTCTATGTTTTACCACCGGATTAGCTCCTATTTAAAGTTTAAGCATAAAAAAACGTTAACACACTAAGGCATTAACGTTCTTTTTCAAAAGCAATAGCTAGTATTCTACTTTTTCTTTTTGCCGTTTTTCCCGCCTGGCTTCCCATTATTATTAACTGCTGACTTACCTTTCTGCTTGGTATGTCCTGGGTTTGTTGTATTGGGGTGATGCGGGTTGTTCGGGTTTTTAGTCCAGCCTTTGTGCAAGCCGTTGTCTTTTCGTGCGCCTTCTATGCGCACTTGTTTCCCATCTATCACAATTATACGCCCGTTGCTGCCTGTACTTTTTTTGGATGACGAACAAGATGCCATGGCAACTGCCATGGTTAATATTAATACCCCTTTGCTAAATGTAAATTTCATTTGAATCTGATATATTCTATAGTTCAGCTAAACGGCAAGTTAGATTCTTTATTATATTAATACAACCACACTTTCCGTATTCTTGCTTAATAAGCAAAGCAACTACTTTAAGTACAAAATAAATTTACCTACAACTTTAATATGTATCTGGTGCCATAACAAAACCTATTGGAATAGACTAAATCAATTTTGTCTGCTTAAAAAAATGGCAATAGATTCTGATTTGTCAAAAAAAATCACATTATTTGTAACTGTGCAATCGATTGCGCAGTTATTATAAGCAGTATGGCTAAAAGAATCTTAAAAATACACCCAAAAGATAATGTATTGGTAGCGCTTACCGACCTGCAGGCAGGTGAAACAGTGGAGTATAACAATACCACAATTAACCTTGCCGAGAATGTGCCGGCAAAGCATAAATTTGCGCAATACAAGATGGTGCCTAACCAGGAAATCATTATGTACGGCACGCTGGTTGGCAAAGCAGTGGACACCATACCTGCTGGGGGCATCCTGAGTACTGTAAACGTAAAGCACCAGGCATCTTCCTTCGGCGCTAAAACTGCTGATTTTACCTGGCAGGCTCCGGATGTAAGCAAGTACGTTGATAAAACCTTTATGGGCTTTCATCGCCAGGATGGCCAGGTGGGAACTGCCAACTACTGGCTGGTTATACCTTTGGTGTTCTGCGAGAACCGCAACGTAAACATTATCAAACAGGCTTTTCTGGATGAGCTTGGCTTCGGACATCAGGATCTGTACAAATCGTATGTGCACCAGATGGTGGAACTTTACAAGGCCGGTAAAACCGACGAGATCGCACAGCTGCAATTGCAGGAGCAATCGCAAAACGGCCAGAAACGCATATTCGAAAATATAGACGGCATCAAATTCCTGACACACGAAGGCGGCTGCGGCGGCATTCGCCAGGACTCCGACATGCTTTGCGGCTTGCTGGCTGGTTATATTCATAACCCGAACGTGGCAGGTGCTACCGTACTTAGCCTTGGTTGCCAGAACGCGCAGGTAAGTATACTTGAGGAGAAGATCAAAGCCTTAAACCCGAATTTCTCTAAACCCCTTATCGTGCTGGAGCAGCAGAAAGAAGGCACTGAGCAGGAATTGCTATCACAGGCTATCAGAAAAACTTTCTTGGGATTGGTAGAGGCAAACAACGAGGTTCGCAAACCGGCCCCGCTTAACAAACTGGTAATCGGCTTGGAGTGTGGTGGTTCGGATGGCTTCTCGGGCATCTCGGCAAATCCATCTATTGGCCATACTTCCGACTTACTTGTTGCACTTGGTGGCAGCTCTGTACTTTCGGAGTTTCCGGAACTTTGCGGTGTAGAGCAGGAACTGATTAACCGTTGCCAGGCCAACGATACTGCCGATAAGTTTGTGCATTTAATGCGCTCTTACGCACGTGCCGCCGAGGCAGTAGGCTCTGGGTTTGATATGAACCCTAGCCCGGGCAATATAAAAGATGGTTTGATTACGGATGCCATTAAATCGGCGGGTGCGGCTAAAAAAGGCGGTACTTCTCCGGTAGTAGATGTGCTGGATTACACAGAGTATGTTACCAAGCCCGGTTTAACGCTATTGTGCACACCAGGCAACGACGTAGAAAGCACAACAGCTATGGCAGGTTCGGGAGCCAATATCATACTTTTCACAACTGGCCTTGGTACGCCAACCGGCAACCCTGTCACTCCGGTTATCAAACTATCGTCTAACACCAAACTGGCCCAGCGCATGCCTGATATCATTGATATTGACACAGGTGCCGTTATTGCCGGTGAGAAAACGATTGAAGAAATGGGCGAGGATATCCTGGATTACATTATTGATGTGGCCAGCGGTAATATCAAAACCAAAGCCGACCAACTTGGTCAGGATGACTTTATACCCTGGAAACGAGGTGTATCGCTTTAATAGCACTCACTATCTAAACTACTACTATCTAACCTTAAAGCCTTCTGAGAGATCGGAAGGCTTTTTTGTTTCCGACTTATTGATTGCTAATTATTTGTTGCTAGTTAATCGTTGAAAGAAATGTAGAGACGCAATACCTTGCGTCTTTTGTATAAATGTAGAGAAGGCTTGCTCAAAAGACCTCACAGTGTTTAAAAACCTGTGAGTGTCTGTGCCAGTAGCCTTTGCTTCGTTGAGACAAGACGCTCACAGGTCTGGAAGACGCTGTGAGGTCATCGCAGATTTATACTTTGGTTTCTTAAAGTATGAAGTATGGCTCACGTAAGTCTGAAGACTTCCCTCCATTGCATGTCACAAGTCACCGCTGCGCTAAAGACTTGCGCCAGGAAGTGCGTCTTGCTTACCAGCAGATACAGCTATTTAACTTCTCGGCTAAACGAAACACTTCTGATCTCGCCTTTAAACCACGACCTTTTATCCATGCGTGTGCCAAGAGATGTTTTGGCTGATGGTGCGATCGGCATATATTCAATTTCTCCTGACACCTCCTCTACTCCATTCACAAAGCCTTTCATCATCCCATCTTTATACGTTAAAGTGATAGTTGCCCACTCATTTACAGGATGTGTTTTCGCAGAATCTATCAAAGTAAGCGCCGTAGAGTCAGTGCGCATAAAAAAGTCTGCATACCATTGCTGTTTATCGTTTAACCGGAGCTCAATCAAAATGCGGCGGTTCGGGTTACCCGGGTCCTGTATGTGCAGGAAGCGTTGTTCTATGTTTTCAGGGTAAGCAGCATAGGGCTTGAACTTAACTTCGATGGAAAATGCAGTTGCACCGGCAATGGGATTGGCGTTTACCAAAAGGCCGTCTTCTCGCCCATTAAAAGCTATAGCTTTACCGCCATCTGCTTTTACAATCTTGGGGTTGCCAAGTATAGCTGCCTTATACTTGCCTACTTTCTTCCGTGATTTTAATTGCCATACTTCGGTTTTCTGCTGTGCGTGGCTTGTACCACATAAAAAGAAAAGAAAGGCAAGTAGCCCAAGTATAGATTTATACTTTTGGTATGTCATTTTCAGTTGGCTGTTGTTAGTATGATTCTACCTTTCGCTGGCGCGGGTTTGCAACCCGTGCCTTACTACGATGTTGGGTTTGTAACCCCACTGGGCCAGAGGCCCACACTATAGCTGGTCACGAGCGAGGACGCTCGCTCCATGATGGTTTCCCCCTTAAGGGAAGAATTCTTTTGATGAAGGCCTGCATCAGGATGAAGAAATACTTTAGTTCGCTTTCACTTCCTTCTTCACAATTCTATCTGCCAGTTCCAGTTTCAGATCTTTTATACTGGCTAAAACCAGCTGCGCTACTTTTCTGGCTCCCAACTCACTGAAGTGTGTGTTATCGTCTTTGCCTTCGGGGTAGTTAGGGTGCTCGCCTAGCTCTAGTTGCAGGAAAAGGTGCTTTGAGTTTTCGGCTCCGAACTGCTGCAGCAATTCCTGGCTTTTTAAATCCAGATCGATAAGCGGCACTTTATACTTTTGGGCCACCCCGCGCACCAGCGCCGAGTACTCGTTGTGCGTGCCTTCTATTTTACCGTTGCCATCAAACTTACGCCGGGCAGCCGGGGTTAGCAGTACAGGTATAGCTTTTTTGTTTCGGGCTTCAGTGATAAAACGGCTCAGGTTTGCTACATACTGGTCTTTGGGTGTATAGCTTTTTTTGGTCTCTACCTCATCATTGTGGCCGAACTGTATAAACACATAATCACCTTCCTGCAGGTTATCTGCTACTGGCTGCCATAAACCTTCTTCAATAAAAGTGCGGGTGCTACGGCCGTTCTTTGCCCGGTTATCCACTGTAACGCTCTGGTCGAAAAAGTATACAAAGGGCATACCCCATCCTGTTTCCGGATAGGCCCTGGTTTCCTTAATTGATATAGTAGAGTCGCCTATCAGGTATACTTTTATCGGCTTCTTTTGCTGCATCATCACACAGGACATCAGCAAACCGCAAGCTGCTACAATTAAAAATCT
Organism: Pontibacter aydingkolensis; assembly: GCF_019443125.1. GTDB lineage: Bacteria > Bacteroidota > Bacteroidia > Cytophagales > Hymenobacteraceae > Pontibacter > Pontibacter aydingkolensis. The sequence continues at coordinate 213,243 of NZ_JAHYXK010000003.1, forward strand.
TATCATTACATTTTAACCAGTTTGTTTAAACAAAAACCGTTACTACTCGTCAGTTCCCGCTCTGCCAGCATGGGCACGCCACGTTTGCAAAACTGTATGCTAAGGCCCCAGGGGTCGCGCAGCATTACCAGGTGCGAACCATCCTGCAGAAACTGCTCTGATGCAAACGTTGCACCAGCATTTACCAGGCGTTCTTTATCATATTCCGGGTTTGTAGATACAAAAGCCAGGTGCACGATCAGGGGGTGCATACTCTCATACTCAGGGATCTCGGCATCAGGATTTGCATATACCTCTATCATTACTCGCCCGCTGTCATCTGCCAAAAAGGTAGTAAAAGGCGTATCAGTTAGCTGTCTTACAACCTGCAAGCCCAAATGTTCCACATACCACTTCGACATGCCAATCGGGTCTTCAACGTTCAATGCAAAATGTTCTAATTTCATACTTTATAATTATTCTTTGTCTTGTTTAAGCCATTTCTCAAGCCAGGCAAAGGCATCTTCCTGCATCCGGATCGTCATGGAGTGCGGCACATCATAATAATTACAGGCAAACTTATCCGGTGCTATCATTTTTGTGTAGATGGCCTTTAGTTTGCTTTCTGCCGCCTGCATACCTTCCATGCTAAAAAGCTTGTCCTGCTTGCAGTTCATAACCATTAAAGGCCGTGGTGCGTTCAGCGAGGCCACATCTGGCAGGTCCAGAAACTCATACTGCCGGGGCACATACATCATCCAGGTATGGCGGGCATGTTCTTTAAGCATGTGCTGGTATGTGGTAGAAAAAGCAGCCACCACCCCGGTTTTAATTCTGCTGTCGAGGCCAAACAGGTAGGTACTTCTAAGGCCTCCTAAAGACAAACCTATGCAACCGATTTTTTCAGGGTCTACTTCCGGCCTCGTAAGCAGGTAATCAATGGCTACCTTGTCGCCTTGCGCAATCATACCTAACCAGGTGGTGCCGGCTGTAAGTATTGTTTTGTTCATAGGGATTTCCTGGGCAGAGGCAAACTTGTTAAAGGCCCTGATGTTTTCGCTTTCGTTAGCCGTTACATTGCTGTAATAAGCTTTGGCGTTGTTGGGACTTGTTTGAGCCGGATCCAGTTTCTGAGAGCCAAAGTATACGGCATCCGGAGAAAGAACTATAAAGCCTCTTTTGGCCAGCTCATCGGCATAAGTGCGGCCTTCATAAAGGTTATCAATATATTCTTTAAGTATAACCGGCTGATCGTCTGTTAAAGTATGTTTTTCTTTGCCGTAAAAGTAAAAACCGCCGTGGTCGTGCAGGGCTATAACGGCAGGTGCAGGCTTGGTAAGATTGTCGGGGATCAGTAAGTAAGCTTCTGTTTGCTGCAGGGCGTTCAGGTTATACTTTACAAGATATTGGGTGTAGCCGTCTCGTTTGGTAGTTTCCAGTATTTGCGGATCAAGCGGCGCTGGCTCAGGATCAAAAGCCAGCAACTCGTGAAGTTTTGCTTTTGCCTTTCTGCGCCACTTTTCGGTTTTCTTTCGATCCTTGGCCAGGTAAGATAAACTGCTGTTGTCTTTTGCGGCATAGGTATCCAGCACAGGGTAAAAATTACCCACATCCGAGATTGCCTGCTGCGCAAAACTAGTTATACTTAGCTTTAACAAAAGTATAACTATAAGTATGGTTCGTATGCCTGTTGCGCTTTTAATTATCGCTTTGCTCATACTTAAATGTATAAAAAGTACTTGGGTAAAGTGTTAAAAAAGAGGGGCAAGGCCCCTCCCCTTTTGGATTTAACTTTTTTGATAAAACTTACTTGATAACTAACTTCCCTTTTACTACACCGCCATCACTTTCAATAGCATACATGTACACCCCAGCCTTTAATCCAGAAGTTTTAAAGGATACCTGTGTTGTTCCGGCGCTAAACTGCTGATTTGCCGCAACAGCTACGCGTACTCCATTTACATTATACAGGCTGATCTTAGCTTTCTCAGATTTTGCCAGCGTTACTTCAAATGTTACGTTATCACTAGCCGGATTTGGAAGCGCTTTTATACTGCGGCCTTTATTTCCGGCATCTTTCTTAGTACCCGCCACTACACTTGAGTAGCCTATCGGGTTGGCACAGTCTGTTACCATAGTGCTTTCGCCGGTCACTTCAATCCACTCTATGTCGGCAAAAGCAAGACTTTCCAGCACTTCCAGCCTGATCTCATTCACGCCTTTTTCCAGCTGCACGCTTACAGGCGTAGTTACAGCATAGGTCTTGCTGTCTTTTGGTTTAGGAAAAGTTACGCTGGCCAGAACGGTGCTTCCGTTAATAAGGACTTTTGCAGTTTCTGCAGCAGAGCTGCCGCCTCCGGCATAGCTCCATTTTAAAGTATAGCTGCCTGCTGCAGGTGCCTCTACTTTCCAGTTTATACCTTTGCCGGCTGTGTTAGGCAGGTTTATTACATCGCCGCCAGTGCCTGTTGTGCGCAAAGCGCCATCAAAACTACACATGCCTACTGTTGCATTGTCGGTTGCTTTTATTTGTACGGTTGGGCTGCTGCCGTTTCCGCCACCCGAGCCTTCTGCTACAAAAGTCGCCGTAAGTGCTTTGTTGTTGTCCATGGTAATGGTAACCGGGTTTGTCGTGCCTGTGGCTGCTCCACTCCATCCGCTAAATAACCAGCCTGACGCAGGAATTGCTGTTACCGTAACAGTTTCGCCATCTGTGTAAACACCTCCTATTGTACTCAGGCTGCCCTCCCCAACAACTGTCGTGGTTAGCTGGTAAGTAGCAGGCTGGTTATTTGCAACGGTTATCTTGCCTACACCTACGTTGGCAGGAACAATGGTTGTAATGTCGTTTACATCATCTAAAGTATAAGTATAGGGCAGGTTGGTAGCATCCCACCAGTCGCAGCCGGTTTGGGTAATGGAGTTATTACCTGATGTGCCGGTAAAAATATTGCCCGTTGCACAGGCATACCCCTCACCGTCAAACTTGTTTGTGGTGATAGGCGTTTTCACGTTCTCGTATACGTTGTTCTCGATCTTGGCGTAGGCTCCCTGGCGCACGGCAAAACCGTAGTCGGTAATGTTTTTAAGGTAGTTGTTGTAAAAGTGTACCGCCCCCCATCGTAAGCTCGGGTTGCGGCCATCGGTGTTCTCAAAAAAGTTATGGTGAAACGTAACGCGTATCTGCCTGTCTTCGGCCTCTGCGCCGGTATTATCGGTGTGGCCTATCAGCACATTCTTCATGTGGTCATGAAAGTAGTTCCAGGACACGGTTACATAGCGTGAACCTTTTTTAATATCCAGCAGGCCATCGTAGGTGTCTACGCCTATGCCTGCGCCAATTTTGCTGTGAAACTCGTTGTGGTCTACCCATACGTGGCGGCACTCATCAATGGTAAGGGCATCGTTCGGATAGAGGACCTCATGTATCTTAAGGTTACGCACGATCAGGTTGTTGTACTCCCGGAAGTTTAGCCCCACATTCTCCAGTTCCGCATTGTTTCCGAGGCCTAGCACCGTAAGGTTGGCACCACGCTTAATAGTTACAATGGTAGAGGAAGGTGACGTGATCTTACCAGAGATATATACTATCTGAGGCGTGTTATTATTCTCGCGGGTTAAGGCCCAGGCCTCCAACTCAGCAAGGGTGCGGATGGTAATACTTGAGCCGCCTGCACCGCCTGTTGTAGTGGCATACCCCCCGCCGTTAACAGTGGCGAAGCCTTTCATGCTATAATCCGGTGAGCTTGTGTTGCCTGCCATGCCAAAGCCAAAGGTGCTACAACTTACCAGGAGCATTAAGCAAAAAAAGGTGTGTAATCTTCTATTCATAAGGTTAGTTGGATAAAGTATAGTAGTAGATAGTTGCCTTGATAGAAGTATAAAACAGCGGATCATGCGTTCCGCTGCTTTACTGTCTAACTTATAATTTACTGTACAATTAATTTCTTTGATGTGCCTATTCTATCGCCAAACATAACTATAATTTATGCAATCGATTGCACAACAGGTAAAAAAATATATGCTTTAATAAGTTTGCCACCTGCAAAGTATAAACCATACTTTGCAGGTGGCCTTAATCAACCTATTGCTTCACTATTCTTGATGCTATGCGTGTTTTATCGTCGCTGTAAATAACCACGTAGTTTCCTGTTACCAGTTTATTTAACTCTATAGTTGTTTGGGTAACGCCTGACTGTGTTGCAAAGTCTGCCAACTTTGCCCCTAATAAAGTATAAACGGCTATACTTGCCCCTTTAACTGCGGCAGGGTGTACTACAGTAAGTCTGCCTTCTGTAGGGTTAGGGTAGGCAATTAGCTGCTCTTTTGAAACTGGTAGCTTACTGGACAGCAGGCTCATGTTCTCGCCTTTTACCTCCACATCTTTTAATAAACCATACCTGCCCGCGCTTGAACTGCCGCAGCTAAAGTATAGCCTGATGCTTAATGTTTCGCCAGCTTCCAGCATCACGCCGTCTGCATCGTTCAGGGCCACTCTAAAGCGGTGGTTAGTGCCTGTATTCTGGTTAGCAAGTATAATAGGGGTTGCAAATGCTCCGTTTGCTGTGCTAGGCAAAATGCCAGCTGGCCCCTTGCCACCTGTCACATTGGTAGAGTCTGCAGTCTGGAAACCGGTTTTAGAATATACTATGCCTAGCTTAGTGTTGCTGCTTGTGTTGTAAAATGCAGATGTTACAAGTATAGAATCTACACGAACGGATGCCCCTGAAGCTGCTGTAACTTTAAACTCCTCGAAAAAAGCCCTGTTCAGGTTGCCACCGGGACCACCGCTGGCTGTACCCCAAAGGCCGCTACCATCTGCAGCAGCCGAAAATGCCTGCCCATGCGAAGCAGAGTAAGCCGGGAAAGCCGGAACGGTTGTACCGTTAGACACATACAGCTTTTTGAAAGTTGGTACACTTGCTACCACACCTGCAGATCTTACGCTGGCATTGTCCTGGTTGTTTTCTGTTAGCGGCCATTGCTGCAGCACTACAGAGTTGCGCGGGTACTCACTTAGTTTTTCGCCGGCAGCGGCTACATTTACCGTGTTTGCCCCAGTGCTGCTGTGCGAAATATTTCCACTAAAAATTCCTGTGGCAGTTGCGTTTAACCTTACATAAATGGTGGTGTTGGCAACGGCATTGTTTGTCTGCGTGAGCACAACCGGAGAAGTGTTACCGTGCCAGGTAGTTCCGTCTGTAGAAATCTCGAATGGTGCAGGCGGCGTAATGGCAATGTTATCTGTTAGGTTGATGCCTGACAAAGTATAAATCTTTGCGCTGGAAGGGCCATCCAGGTACTGGGTAAAACTGCTAAGCGAGCCGGTTACTGTTATAGTTGGCACCCTGCTAATCTCAACTGTCTGGGTAGTGTGTGTAGCTAATCCATCTTTAGAAGCCTGTAGGTAATAATAGTATTTGCTGCCTGCGGCAGGCAAGGCATCTGTTAACTGGAAGTTAATGTTCTGTGCGTCTGCTGCAGGTACCTCCCCTACTTTGGTAAAAGTGCTGTTATCGTCGGAGCGGAACAGCTCATATTTTACATCTGCAATCGGCCAGCTGATGTTCCAGCGGAAGGTGGTGTTGGTGCTGCCTTTGGTGCCCCCAAAGTTTGATACAGCTATATCCGGAGTCTGAGCGCTGCACATCCCGGATTCGATCCCACAAGGGTCCCAGTCGCCAAAAAGGTTACTGTTTGTATAGGCTGCCGCTTCTGTGTCTGTCAGTTGTTTAGACCAGGCTACGCGCTGGCTTACATCCAGCAGGCTGCCATCGTAATTTTTGCTTTTATACTCTGCGTAAAGTATGATATCGGTGTTGGTTTGCGCAGTCCATTTGGCCCAGCCTTCCGGCTTCACCGCACTGCTCATAATTGTGTTCAGGAATACCGTTTTGTTATGCGCCGGATTGGTTTGCGTGCCGTCGTTTTGCCACGGCCTGCCCAGCACATAGGTAGTTACACCCCTGTTGGCAGGTATAATGCAGTTCTTAAACACATAGCCATGCTCCTGACCTTGCTGCGTATTGGCAGCTGTAATGTAGCTTCCGCTCAGGTTGTCTTTTCTGTCTTTGGCGTAGATAATGCAATCTTCAAAAACAGCCCTGGAGCTACCGAATATAAAGTCTACCACCCCGTCAATGTAGCAGTCCTTAAAGTATTGGCGCTTACCGTCGCCGTTAGCGAGCACCGTATCCTGGCCACCCAGAAAACGGCAGTTCTTAAACGCAGCCCTGTCTGAGTTTACGTTTATTGCTAATGCCTGCGGTGCATCGCCTGTAGTGTTTTCGAAGGTTATGTTCTTTGCAAAGAAATCGTTTCCGCTAACAGTTACCGAAGCTGAATTAGATGTGCCATAAGTACCGCCACTGGGCATTGCCTTGCCTGAGTAATCGTCGTGGGTAAGTATGGTATTAGCCACGCTCTCCCCAACCAGGTGAATAAAGGTCTTGTTAGAAGCGATGGATATTTTCTCTTTGTACACCCCGTTTTTGATGTAGATCACATAGGGGGTTGTCCTGTTTGTAGGTGCCGCATCAATGGCCGCCTGAACCGTAATATGCGTGCCGGTTCCATCTTTTGCAACTGTGAGATCCTGTGCTACCACACTAAAAGGAACCGTTGCAATTAAAGCCACAACTAATGTAGCAAGTAAATTTTTAAGGGTAAGGGTTAGCTTCATAGAGGGTTAAATAATAGTTAAGCTGATGTGTGCAATCGATTGCACATTCATATAAAAAAATATATTCATTAATAAGGTATGATTTTTTATGCCTGATATTGCCTCGTTTAAATTATACTTAAGTTATTGAATTAGTAACAGGACATACTAGATCAGGCAGTAAAGCAAAGTTTCACAAAGCCCCTCCAAAACCCTTACGCTCTATACTTTACCTTCAACAATATAGGCTTTTATTATGGTAACATCAAAATGTTTTTTAACAGTGATAACTAAAGGTGCTGTATTGAAACACAGGCATTCAGACTTATACTTCTCGTAACAAGAATTTACTTCCTGCTGCTACCCGAGGCACTGCTATACTTAAGATTTTTCAACCCGTTAAACACCAGCTTTGCCACAGCAGCAGCGCCTTCCGGCTGAAAGTGTGTGTTATCCTTTAGCCCTTCAGGATAAGCTTTATACTTTCCGGCTGGCAGGTTCATGAAGTAGTTGTCTGTTACGTAGTCTTTGCCTTTGGCCGTGAAGTGATCAATTGATAGCTGGGTCAGATCGATAAACTGTACATTCAGCTCTTTGGCTACATCTTTTGCTGCTTGTGGGTATTCGCCGTGTACATTGCTCAGCTGGCCGTCTTTCCAGGGATAGTTGCGGTTAACTGGGGTTAAGATAATAGGTATGGCACCTTTTTGGCGGGTTTGGTTTACGTACAGCCGCAGATACTCCTTGTAGGCAGTCACATTTGTGTAACGCTCCGGCTTACTCTCTGCTGCATCGTTGTGGCCAAACTGCATCATCACCACATCGCCTTTTTCCAGGGCTTTATAAACTTCTGCCCAGCGGCCTTCCTCAAAAAAAGTACGGGTACTCCTGCCTCCCCTGGCTTTATCCAGAACCTGCACGCTATCCGCTTTGATCAGGTGCTTTATATGGTTAAGACTATCAGGCCTCATAAATGGCTGAAACACTTGCCCCCAACCTGCTACCGGATAGCGCGTGGTCATGTAATCATCGCTATCATAATCGCCAGTATAATCAGCTACAGTAGAGTCGCCGATCAGGTATACTTTTACAATCTTCTTTTTGAAAGGCACAAAGGCAGTTGCTAAAAAGCATATCGCCAGCAAAGAGAAGAGGAAAGTAAGCTTTTTCATATCATCTATACTTTAGGGTTTGAGTAAAAAAGCATGGCCCAGGGAGCCATGCTTAGTATATTCAAATGAAAGATCGTTATTCTACTTTTAGCGCTGAGGCACTCAGGTCTTTCCCTTTGGATACCTGCTTCGAGGCGTCTTTAAAGTCCTTGGTCTCCAGCGTCACGTTTTTGGTAAGCGGCCCCAGCACACGTACTACCTGCTCCTGACCGTCTTTATACTTCAGGCCTTTTACAGCTATGTTCTTACTGTTGTAAATGGTTAATGCCGGGCCTTTTTCTGTGATCACCTGCACGTTCTTCAGCTTTATGCCATCGGCGTCTACAGCCGTAATGCCTTTGGTAGCCTTAAGTATAGAGTTTTCGATACTCACGTTCTTCAGGTTCATCTCCGGCAAGCCCTGCAGTGCCACGGCCTCATCGGCACCAGCTACTGTAATGTTGCGCATGTAGATGTCTTTGAACGAAGGCGTTTCTTCTGTAACAGGTAACAGGCGTTCGTCACGCTTCTCTGTTTCGGAGCTCTGCGTATCGTCCAGCACAGGAGAATTACCGCCGTAGAACAGGTTAAAGCTGATGGCCTGCGTCGGGATATTGATCATGTCGATGTTGGAAATGTAAATGTTCTCTACCACACCGCCTCTGCCACGCGTGCTCTTAAAGCGGATACCGATATCAGTACCAATGAATGTGCAATTAGAAACGTGCACATTTTTAACACCACCAGACATTTCGCTGCCCACAACAAAACCGCCGTGGCCATGGTACACGATGTTGTTCTTAATGATCACGTTTTCAGTCGGGATGCCACGGTCACGACCGTCTTTGTTTTTACCTGACTTGATACAGATAGCATCGTCACCCACGTCAAAGGTGTTATCATAGATAACGGAGTTTTTGCATGACTCCAGGTCCAGACCATCACCGTTTTGCGAGTACCATGGGTTGCGTACGTTCAGGTTACGGATAGTCACATCCTCGCACATCAGCGGGTGAATGTTCCAGGCCGGAGAATTCTGGAATGTTGGGCCATCCAGCAGTACTTTCTTGCAGTTTACCAGACTCACCATTACCGGGCGCAGGTAGTCTTTTACGGCTTCAAACTCTTCTTTTGTTTTAAAATCGGGCACGTTAAAGTTGTCTTTGCTGTCGCCTTTCATCGATTTGGCAGACGGATACCAGGTTTTGCCATCCTCGCTTACCACACCACCGGATTTCACCAGGTTTTTCCATTGTGCATCAGTTAACTTGCTTTTCTTGGTAGGGCGCCACGCATCACCAGATCCATCGAATGTCCCCTTACCAGTAATAGCCACGTTCTCCAGGTCTTTGCCATTTATCGGAGAAATGCTGCGGTAGGTGTTCAGACCTTCAAAGCTGGTATAGATAAGTGGGTAGTCGTCGAAGTTTGCGCTGAAAATAACCAGAGCACCAGCCTCTGCGTGTAGGTTGATATTGCTTTTTAAGGTAATAGGGCCGGTAATCCAGATACCACGCGGGATAACTACTCTACCGCCACCTTTAGCTGCCATGGCATCAATTGCCTTTGCAAAAGCCTCTGTGTTTTTGGTTAAGCCATCGCCTACCGCACCAAAGTCGGTTATACTTACACTGTTATTCGGGATAGTTGGCTCCTGCACCCGCGGCATATCAAACTCTACTCCGGCGTACACGTCGGTTGTAGTATCTGTGGTGGCACCGGCAGATGTAGTTGTGTTTGCTTCTGAGCTTGCAGTTGTGTTAGTCTGTGCAATTGGCTGTTGCTGGCAAGACACCTGCAGCATACCTGCCAGGGCAACTAGTGCCAGGAAACGGTTAACAGTTATTTTTCTGATATTCATATGCTTCGTCTGTTATTTCTTGCTTTGAATTGATGCAGCAGAGTTTGTATTAGGTGTTATCCTGAACCAATCAACATCCACGAATCCGGCATCGTTAATCTTATCCTGGCGTGTAGCAAATACACCCACTTTAGCTCCGATCCATCGGCCTGGCGCTGCGGTGAAGGTGCTGCCAACGGATTTATACTTTTGTCCGTCTTCGCTATAGCTGAACTGGCACTTGCCACCTTTGTCTACTTCTACTCTAAAGTATACTTCGCTGCTGTTTAATTTCCCGATCACTTCTTCTTTTTCGGGCGTGCCTTTGTGGGCATCATCAACTGAAGTATAAGTTAAGTACACCCCGTCTTTTTTACTTACCAAACCAATGTAGGCATAATCTTCTCCCATCACCAGTAAACCGGTTCGTTCGTTCTGCAGCTTTTGGTTAGGCGTGAACTTCAGCTTAGTAGTGGCGGTAAATGTCTCTGCCGGAAACTTCTGCAGCAGCAGGTTCGGTACATCCCAAAGGTTTTTGGTGCCTTCTGGCACCTTATCATTGAAAAGGCGCAGATTTCCTTTACCTGGGTTTGCAAATGCCCAGGTTACTTTAGGGTTTGCATGCCATTGCCATTGCAAGCCGAGTTTGTTTCCATCAAACTCATCCGACTCCTGTGGTGTAGCAACAGGGTATACTTTGCCTACATTTGGCTTCTTGTGGCTCAGCACCGGCTCACCTTTACCGTCACCGTCTTTATCCTCGCCGATCACAGGCCATCCGTTTTTCCACTTCATGGGCTGCAGGTGCACAATGCGGCCATAGGCTTCCACATCCTGAAAATGAAAGAACCAGTCTTCACCGGATGGAGTATTTACCCAGGCACCCTGGTGTGGTCCGTTTATAGTTGTCTTGCCCTGCTCCATCACGATCTTCTCTTCGTAAGGCCCATAGGGATTTTTGGACCGCAGTACCAGCTGCCAGCCTGTAGCTACACCACCAGCTGGGGCAAAAATGTAGTAGTAGCCGTTATGCTTGTAAAATTTCGGTCCTTCTACTGTAGGGTGCTCATCGTGACCGTCAAATACCAACGTGCCTTCATCCAGCAGCTTTGTACCATCAGGGCTCATCTCATGCACCGCCAGCACACTCTTTATGCCTGCGCGGCTACCTGCAAAAGCATGTACCAGGTAGGCTTTTCCATTCTCATCCCAAAGCGGACAGGCATCAATCAGTCCTTTCCCTTCCTGCACCAGAACCGGCTTCTCCCACTTTCCTGCCGGGTCTTTGGTTTTAACCATGTAGATACCGAAATCCGGATCTCCCCAGTAAATGTAGAACTCGCCATTATAGTACCTTATAGATGGTGCCCACACGCCATTACCGTGCTGCGGCTTTGCAAAATGCTCGTAAGGCGGAAGGCGGTCCAACGCATAGCCTATGATCTTCCAGTTAACCATGTCCTTTGAGTGTAGAATCTGCAAACCTGGTATGGCATTGAAACTCGACGAGGTCATGTAGTAATCATCCCCAACGCGGCACACATCAGGGTCGGAGTAATCGGCATAAAGTATAGGATTCTGATAGGTACCATCGCCTTTATCGGCTACCCACACCTGAGATACCTGCGCATCAGGTTGGATGGCAGCGGTTTTTATACTTTGTTGCGCTACACATGAACCCGTGAGGCAGCAGGTAAGAGCCGCTAATGCTGTAGAAACTATTTTATACTTTATGCTCATACTTTACTCTCTTGCCAGAGCTATTCTTTTTACAATTTTATCCTGTCCAACCTGAATCGCGCACAGGTATAAACCAGCTTTAAGATTGTTCTTTGCAGCATCTTTTCCATCCCAATTTACCTCGTAAGCGCCTGGTGCTGCCTTTGTCTCAAGCAAGCTGGTTACTTGCCTGCCAGTTACATCATATATTTTTACTGACACCTCTGCCAGCTGCTTTACTGTAAAAGAAATGAAAGTATGGCTGGTAAACGGATTCGGATATACAGTCACGTTATACTTTTGAGAGTGGTCGGGCAAGCTGGTTACAGAGTTGCGGGTAAGGGAATTCAGGTATTTCTCCAGGTTTGTATAGCCATTACCGTTAAAGTCGCCGTTTCTGTCGCTTGCGTCGTTCGGGTTCAGGCCATTTTCTGTCTCCCATGCATCAGGCATGCCGTCTTTGTCTGTATCAGCAGGGGCTGGCTCAGAGTTAAGTGTAGGCCAGCCGCCAACTGTTGCCTGCGTGTCTATAATGCCTCTGCCTGCTCCGTATGCGCCACCGTAAGTGGCTGTTCCGGTTCTCGTTTCGTGTACAATGCGGGCATCCACGGCATCGCGTTTCGGAAGTATGGCACCGGCACTATCTAGTACCGCCAGATAAGCTTCTTCTGCGGTTTGCGTACGAACCGGAGCAAAATTGAACGGCTCGTTTACTCTGACAATGGCAAGCCACGCACTACTAACATTCTGTACGCCACCGTTCCAGTTATCTGCCGTAGTTGCAGGGTAGCCATGCACATAGTTGCCGTTTACATACCACCTGCCCAATTCAGCCTCTGAAGGTGCGTTGGCATCTAAAATACGGTTGCGCTTAGAACTGCTGGTGGTGGCAGGGCCATATTTGTAGTAGTTGTTCACGATGTTGTGGTTGCCTCTTTCGCCGCCGTACGCGCTGTTGCCTCCCCAGTTGTACAGCACATTGTTCCTGTAGTCCACGATCTCCAGCGCTGGCTGGTTGCTGTAGCGGGCTCCATTAAAACGTGGGTTGCGGCTGGAGTGATGTGCCAGCAGGTTGTGGTGGAATGTTGCTCCCTGGCCACCCCAGATACCGCCATAGCCGTGGTCGCCTTTGTTGTGCACCGATCTGTAAAGACTTTCGCTAAGTATGCACCACTGCATGGTAAAGTTCTTGTTATCGTAAAAGCTGCCAACCTCATCTACAGCCCAGCTAAGTGAGCAATGATCTATCATAATGTTCTGGCGGTTTCGCCCCCACATAGCATCATTCTCTACCTGAGCTTCGTCGCCTAACCTGAAACGCATGAATCGGATAATCACATTATCGGCATCTATGGTAACCGTGTTGTTTTTGATGCAAATTCCGTCGCCGGGGGCCGTTTGGCCGGCAATGGTCAGGTTGCCGTTTTTAATGGTTAATGGTGATAGCAACGTGATCGTACCACTCACTCTAAATACAATAGTTCTGGTTCCTGACTTGAGCACGGCATCTCTGAAGCTACCCACGCCGGAGTCGTTCAGGTTGGTTACCTCGTACACTGCGCCACCACGGCCACCGGTTGTAAACCGGCCAAAACCCTCAGCCCCCGGAAAAGCCAGCTGTTGTGCCTGTAGCTGGACAGAGCAAAGTATAAAGCCCAGCAGCAGAAGCAAACCGGCTAAGTTTATACTTTTATTTTTTGTAGAGATTGAGGCCATAGGTCAGCTAAAGTTTAGTCTTGTTAAGGTTGTAATCTTATTTGCTTGAGGTTGTTACTGTGCCCGGAACCCAGTCGCCGAAGATCTGCTCCAGCGTATACTTTTGGGCCTCGTCTGCAGTGAGTTGGTGCGCCCATTTTACTCTTGTTTTTGGGCTTGCCCCCGGGCCTCTGGAATTATACTCTGCGTAAAAGGCTGTTTTCTCCGCATCGGGTTTGTTCCAGTTATGCCAGCCTTCCGGGTTAATGTGGTTGCCTAAATAGCTGTTGAAAAACACTGTTTTGGCATAGGGTCTCCAGGGGCGACCCAGGTACACCGATTCAGCCTGTGCATCGCCTGTTAAGCGGCAGTTCAGAAATACAAAGCCTGTGGGAGTTTCGGGGAGTGTAGATGCGGCCGTTACATAGCTGCCGCCTTTTTTACTGTAGATCTCGCAGTTATCAAATACAGCCGTAGACCAGCCAAAAATAAAATCTGTGGTGCCTTCTATGTAGCAGTCTTTGTAGTACTGGCGGCTCTTTTCGCCGTGCGGGTACAGCGTATCCTGGAAACCCAGGAAACGGCAGTTCCGGAACATGACCATGTCGCCATCCACACGCACCGCTACCGCCTGTCCCACCGGGCCGGAGCTGTTCTCAAAAGTTATATTCTCTGCTGTAAAGCCATCGCCAAACACATAAAAGCTGGTAGAGCCGGTTGTGCCCATTTCCTCACCAAAGCGGTTCTTTTTAGAAGCGTAGTCGTCGAAAGTAAGGATCGTACTCTTCACATCTTCGCCTGTAAACTTTACATTGGTTTTTGTAGATGGGAGAGTAAGCTTCTCTTTATAAACCCCTTTTTTGATGAAGATGCTGGTCTGGTTTTTTCTGAAGTCAGGCACCGCGTCTATGGCTTCCTGCACTGTTTTAAAATCCCCGCTTCCGTCTGTAGCCACTACAAAATCATACTTCTGCGCCTGCACGTGTAGTGCCAGTACACAAAGTATAACTGTGAAGTATAACGTATAGGTGATGCGTGATTTCATTTTTTTGATTCTTAGTTTAAGCTATTCTTATTTGCCAGCTGTTCATCCCCCTGCCCCCTTCCAAGAGGGTCTTATTCTGCAATTGTAGATCAATCAAAAACTACTTGTGCTGAATGTCCCCCTTTGAAGGGAGCAGGGGGATGATCACAGTCTAAGTTCAATAATTGGAAAAGCTGGGCCAGAGGCCCACACTATAGCCAGTCACGAGGGTGCATCCTCGCGCCATGCTAATTTTTCTTACTTCAAAGCCGCTGCCGTACCTAACTCCTCAAAAAGCAATGATGCCATAATAAAAGGTGCTACTGCCTTCGGATCGTTGTCACGGCGCTCTTCGTTAATGTAGTATTCGTAGGTGCCATCGCGGTAAGGTGTGCCACCTAGACCAGCCACCGCACAAACCTGTGTAATGCTGATGGTACCATCCGTGTTCTCCTTAATCAGGTTAGTAAGTATACCGTTATACCCTTTCCTGGCAACTTTCAAATACTTCTGGTCGATGTGGCCATTCTTGGCAGCCTTTACCAAAAAGTAAGTGAACATGCTGGATGCTGAACCTTCGAGATAGTTACCTTCTCTTCCACCCTGGTCTACAACCTGATACCATAAGCCAGTCTTCTCATCCTGGTACTTCACTAGCGCGTTGGCCATTTTCTGAGTAATCTGCAGTATCTCAGCTCTGCGCGGGTGGTCTTTCGGGAAGTAATCCAGCACATCAACCAAAGCCATCGCATACCAACCCATTGCACGACCCCATACATTGGGTGCCTGACCAGTTACCGGGTCTGCCCACTTTTGCTCTTTGCTCTCATCCCAACCGTGTCGCCACAAGCCTTTCTTAGCGTCCCAGGTGTACTTGTCTACTAATACAATCTGGTTTGCTACATCATCAAAAATGGCCGGCTCGTTATACTCCATGGCATACTGTGCCAGAAACGGAGAGGCCATGTACAGGCCGTCGAGCCACATCTGGTGCGGATAGATCTTCTTGTGCCAGAAACCGCCTTCTGTTGTGCGTGGATGCGTGCGCATCTGGTCACGGAGGTTTTCAAAGGCCTGTTTATACTTTTGATCACCGGTTTCCTTGTACAGCTCCATCAGGAACTTACCCGGGTTCACGCGGTCAATGTTGTAGTCGCTTTTCCTATAGGTAAGGATGGTGCCGTTTTCGCTGATCATGGTGTCGGCGAAGGCCTGTATGTAGTTCAGGTATTTCTGATCGCCAGTTTTCTCATAAACCCTTTCGATAGCAGAGGCAAACAAACCTTGCGTATAATCCCACTTTGGCTTGTCCTTAAAGTCGATCATCCAGCCCTGCGGGTTGCGCTTTATATCCGAATCGGCCATACGTACCGACCACGCTTTTGCAGTAGGCTGGTTTACAGAAGATGTCGTAGCAACGGGCTCACCGTTTTTACAGGAAGCTGCTAATAAGGCAATGGCTACAAACGCGTACCTGGTAAATTTCATGTTAGTAAAGAATTATACTTTGCTCTTTTATTTTTTCGGCGCCCACTTATCATCCCCTGCCAAAATCAGCTCCGGTTTATACTTTTTAGCTTCTTTGCTGTTAAGTTGCCTGGCCCATGCTACTCTTGTATTTGCTGATGCTCCAGGCCCTTTCGACTTATACTCTGCATAGAAGGTAGTTTTCTCCGCATCTGGTTTGTTCCAGTTGTGCCAGCCTTCCGGACGAATATGCTGCCCTAGTTTTGTGTTAATGAAAACGGTTTTAGCGAAAGGTCTCCAGGGGCGGCCCAGGTATACTTTCAGGTCATCAGTCAAGGCAGTCACATTGCAGTTGAGGAACACAAAACCGTAATTTTTATCCTGTGGCGTGGAGGCGGCTGTAATGTAAGAGTTTTTTTGCAGTGGATGGTGCAGTTGTCAAAAACCGCTGTAGCAGGTCCGAAAATAAAATCGGTAGTGCCCTCTATGTAGCAGTTAATGTAGTACTGGCGGCTGTTGGCTACGCCTGCATAAAGCGTATCCTGAT
Source organism: Pontibacter aydingkolensis (assembly GCF_019443125.1). Lineage (GTDB taxonomy): Bacteria > Bacteroidota > Bacteroidia > Cytophagales > Hymenobacteraceae > Pontibacter > Pontibacter aydingkolensis. The sequence goes on from NZ_JAHYXK010000003.1 coordinate 229,326, forward strand.
CACCGATGATGCGGCAGTTCTTAAATACACAACGGTCCGCTTCTACGTGCAGCGCTACTGCCTGGCCTACTCCTGGTCCTGCGGTATTCTCGAAGGTGATGTTCTCAGCCCTGAAATTGTTTCCCTGCACCAGCACGGTATAGGAAGTAAAGGTGTTGATATCGCCTTTGCCCGAATGGTCGTCCCAGCTGATGATGGTATTCTCTTTGCTTTCGCCGATCAGGTTAATATTTGTCTTCCAGGATGGGATGATCAGCTTTTCGCGGTAAGTGCCGTTCTTAACAAATATCTCAACCCCATTTACCGGAAAGGCAGGCACTGCATCTACAGCAGCCTGCACCGAAGTATAATCACCACTGCCATCCTGCGCCACTACCAACTTTACCGGCTGCGCATGCAACTGGAAGTATGAGAAAAACAGAACTAATATGGTAATTATACTTTTCACGGCTATACTTTATTTTAACTGCGGATCGGTTGCAACTAAACTGTTTAGGTAAACCTCCACGTTGGTGTACAGCTTGTCCAACGTATACGTTGCGGCATCGTCGGCACTGTTCGGGTTAAGTTTATGCTTTACCTCCCAGGCATCAGGCATACCGTCTTTGTCGCTATCTTTAGGCGCTGCTGCGGTTTTCAGCTCCGGCCAGCCTCCTACGTCCTGCTGAGAATCGATGATACCGTCTTTGCTCTTTCCGTTTGTTGGGTTGCCGCTTCTTACTTCGCTTACAATGCGTTTATCTACGGTATCTCTTTTATGGCTTGCACCTGCATGGGCCAGTACCTGCTCGTATGCCACCTGTGCAGATTGTGTAAGCGGCTCCAGCACTTTATAAGCTGAGGTTACTTTGGCAGAATCAGGATGATCGGCATGTACGCCACCTGCCCAGTTGTCTTTTGTTATTTCAGGAAAGCCATCCACATAGTTGCCATTCACATAAAATTTACCGTAAGGCTGCGACGGGTTTACAATTCTGTCTCTTTTAGATTTGGCTGTGGCAGGTCCGGCTTTAAAGTAGTTATTTACTACATTATACTTGCCTTTTTCACCACCGTAAATGCTATTGTTCTTCCAGTTAAAGATTACATTGTTCCGGAAGTCTACCAATTCGTTCGCAGTGTTTTGTGTGCTGCTCGAGCCGCTGAAGCGTGGGTTACGGCTGTTGTGGCTGGCAATCAGGTTATGGTGAAACGTTGCGCCTTCTCCGCCCCAAATACCTCCATAGCCATGGTCGCCTTTTTCGTGTACCGACTGGTTCAGGCTTTCCGAGATAATGCTCCACTGCAGGGTAAAGTTCTTGCCTCTGTAAAAAGAAGCACATTCGTCTGTAGCCCAGCTCATGGAGCAATGGTCTATAATAATGTTGCTGTTGCCTTTGTTCGCTCCCAAAGCATCGGCCTGCTGTGCAGCAGTGTCTCCCATCCTGAAACGCAGGTAACGAAGTATAACATTGTCTGCTTTTATACTTACCTGATAGTTCCGAAGTGTAATGCCATCGCCTGGCGCTGTCTGGCCTGCAATAGTTACATCGCCGTTGTTGATATCGAGGGGTCTTTCCAAAGCAATAGTACCCGACACGGCAAACACAATAATGCGCGGCCCTTTTTTCTGTATCGCATCACGCAGACTGCCTTCGCCGTCGTCATTCAGGTTAGTAACATACACTACCTGCCCGCCGCGGCCGCCTGTGGCATACTTCCCAAAGCCCTCTGCCCCCGGAAAAGCCAAAGGCTTGTCTGTTGCAACTGCCACAGTGGTTTCAGAAGATATGCCTGCCGGCTGCGGTGCGCAACCAGCAGTACATATCAGCTGAAATACCAAACCAAACAATGTGCTACTTGTAATCAATTTACTCACCTTAAATTGTGCTTTAAATCATTTAAATCAGGGCTTCAAGCTAGCGTTTTGCCTGTTTGCCGCCTGCAACTCTTACCTGTACCGGCGAGGCCAGCTCACGGGCAGTTTTGTTCAGGTAATTGATAAACTCTTCTTCTGTTTTGATACCATTCGGCTCCAGCTCCCATGCTGACAAAAAGTAATATTGCAGCCTTCCATTTGTTGGGGTTAGCTTTACAATATGGCTGTTATCATCGGTGGTAAACTCCTGGAAATCCTGCGGCCTAAAAAGCACCGCAATACCCAGGTTATCGTTATTCAGGCTTTGCTTGCCGTAGCTTGCCAGGTAACCCCAGCTGTTTGCGTCGCCTTTATGGTTTAACACCTTTGCGTTTTTGTCTTTGTTAAGGCCGGTGCTCAGGTTTTGCGGTTTGCCACCAGTTACGGTTACCTGGTAATCTGTAAGCCTGGTGCCTGCATGTATACTTAACTGCGACTGTACATCCAGTGTTAAGTCTGCTACTTTCCAGTTGTCGTAGTTAGTTTGTATTGATGAATAAACAGCGCCATTCTCGGTTACTTTGCTTACCACATTGTCTGTTTTATCTACACGTATGGCCTGGCCTTTGTCTACAATAGCCAGAGATCCGACACCCAACGATTTGCCTACTTTAAGCACATCCATTCCCCAATCCTGGTATTCGTGGTATGAATCAAAGCCGTCTAATCCAACCTTCTGCAGCACCATATCCGGAGTGGTTTTCCCGAACACATCTGTGGCATTGCGCCAGTCCAGGTAAAAACGGTAACCTACTTTATCCGATTCCCAACCCGGGCCTTCGTAACGGATGTAGAAAGAATGATCAGTATGCTCGGCAGGTACATTCAATGAGTCAACATTAGCAAACTCACCACCGATATACTTCCTGTCTTTAAACTCGCCGCCTGTTTTGTGTGAGATCTCTGCCTGCGTACGTTTGGTATACTTGCGCTGGCTTTCGCCCTTTTCGTTGTAGCGAACCGTTAAATTGCGCTTCTCTTTTGCGTTCAGCTTATCCAGCACCAGCACCATGCCTTTGTGCTCGGCATCTTTCAGATTATACTGGCTTGAGATTTCCTTTTTGCCATCCAGTACGACAAATGCTTTCGGGTTAAAGTTTGCGCCTGCTGCTTTAATGTCCTGCTCAGGTATAAATACGGCTACACTCTCACGCGCTTCAGCCAGTGGGTTTGTTACGCTAACTGGAAACGACTTCGGAAATTCCTTTTTCAGGTTCTGCCCACTAACCAAACCGGCGTAAAGCATTGGTAGGATTAACCATACTTTTAAAGAAGCCACACGTAGTTTCAATTTATCGATATTCATTTTGAAATCAGAAAACTGTAATCAAAGTATAAAATGGATTAACTTATAAGTAAACTACTAGGGCAGCCGTAGTTGCTGCCCTAGTAGTTTAAAGTTTGTTACCACCATCTCGGGTCACCAATCGGACCATTGGTCGTACTGGCTGTTCTTATTTCCGGGTTAGTTGGCAACGAGAAGTTTGTCGTGCTGCCAGTCCATCCTAAATCAATAGATTTATTATTTACCAGCTGCACATAAGCCGGAAATGTAAGCTCGACAGGTGTCGCTGAACCATCCACTAACTTAAAGAAGTTGTTATTGTTAACCGTAATGTTTGATGAGCCATCCGTGGAAGCGCGCAACAGGCTTGTACCCACAGTACCGTCTTTAGGCGCATTGGCTACTATACTGTTCTGTAAAGTATAGTTTATTGCATTTGCGTTGGCATCCATCAGTATGTTATTTCTGCCGCTAAAGCCAAAGTTGTTGATCGTGGTCTGGTTAATGGTGATCGTTGGCTTTGCAGGAACACTCATGTTTGTTGCCCAGCTGATTAGGGCCCTGCCAGAATTATAGATAGTGGAGTTTTCGATCTCCAGTTTCTTGAACTCCAGTTTGTCGATCATAAAGTAATGGTACGAGCCTGTGCCGTTTACTGAAGCCACTGTATTGCGAACGGTTATACTTTCGATCTTATGTCCGTTGGCAGACGCACGGTTTGCACGCATAAAGCAATTGTTTGTATACTTCACGGTGCAGTTCTCCACTAAAATAGAGGTAAAATCGGCTGCTTCGCCATCAGAGTTCAGGCCTGTCAGGTTTAAGAAATAATCAGCGTTACCTTTAGTGCCGTCAAAGGCGATGCCGGATAATTTAACACCTGCTCCAGATCCTTTTAAAGTGATCTCTTTAAAGTGCACGGTTGTATTCGCAGGGTTACCAGAAACTGACTGTATTGTTAAGTGTTTACTGGTTATCATAGTCCTGTTCTCTGAGATATCATAAACCCCTTGCTCCAGACCAATAACATCACCTGTTGCAGCATTCTCAATAGCGACAATAAGCTCTTCAGCTGTAGCTACTGTAACAGTAAACGCACTTGGCTCTTTTGTGGTAAAAGTAACTGTGCCCTTGTTTTTGGTGCCGGCAAAAATCTCTGCTGTATAAAGCGTATTTGGTGTCAGGCCTGTAATATTTTTCTCTCTTGCGGCAATTTCATCTGCAATAATAGGGTGCTCTGTTACAACTCCACCCGCTGTAGTTAGCACAATTTTAGTTAAACCTGCAGTCTGTCTCCAGCGCAGCACAACCGATTTGTCTTTAACGTCAGGGCTATTCACTGCTGTGAAGATCTGCTCACCGGTTATTCTAAACTCAGGGCTAATGATCCAGTTAGAAGGCGCCGCCGTGCCTAAAGCGTTTGCCCTGATGCGGGCAAAATAAGGCTGCTTAATCTCTACGTTTTCATCAGTGATGACAGCGCGGGCCGTATCTGTCTGCATCGTAAAAGCGATAACGCTGAATTCCTGGTCTTTAGATACCTCTACGGTATACGTCGCCCCCTTACCCTGTGTAAACAGCGACGGGTTCCAGAGAATTACGGCCTGTGTTTCTCCATTAGTGGCTCTTACATTTACCGGTGTAAATACACGTTCTGGCTGAAACTCCTCCATGGCTTTATCATCCTTGCATGATATCGTAGTGAAAGAAACCAGGAGTGTTAGAAACAAGCCTGTCAGTACTGTGTTGTTGTATCTTTTTTTCATATCCGTAATCATCATGAATTAATTAGTAACCATACTCCTGTTTCAAGCTCGGATTCGAATCAGTTACTGTTGTATGCAAAGGCATTAGTTCGCTCTTGTTAGGGGTAAAGCCAACTGCATAATAAGTAAGTATGGTATTTGTGATACCATTGCCTACCCATGCTATACTTCCGATATCAGCGCCAGATGGAGCAGGGCTTGGAACAGGAGCATAAAGCGAATTAACCCACTCTACTTTCGTCGAATTATTTTTGAAGTACATCGTAGAAGGCAGTGTTTCGTAAGGAGCCTTTTTAGCAACCATGGCAGCCAATGCAGCTTTTGTCTCGCTTAGGCGCTGGCCCAGCATGTTCCACCTGATCAGGTCATACTTACGAATGCCTTCACCGCCAAATTCCCAGGCTCTTTCCTGTACAACTGCGTTAAAGAAATCGGATTTTCCTAAGCCACCTGCAAGGTCTACGGTTACATCCGGTGTATTTGCTGATTTCCCAAAGGCTCTTCTTCTTACCTGGTTTACTGCCTCGTAAGCATCAGCTGTTGGCCCGTTCAGTTCATTCTCTGCTTCGGCAAACATCAACAGCACATCTGAGTAACGTATCATTGGCCAGTTAACCCCGAAATACTGCGCATTGGAAGCAAGCATACCCGGAATCCAGTCGCGGCGGAATTTGCCGTCTACCATAGTCTGCAGCGTGCGAGGCTGTATGATAGATGCAGCGCTGATATTGTAAGGTGCAGCTGTTACATCGCGGCGTAAATCATTCGGGTTAAAAGAGTAGAAATAAGTTGGCAGAATTGTTAAAGCGCCATTGCCTATACTCCCATTTAACCTTGGGCCATTGTAGTAACCTAATTTACTATCGCCTAATGCGCTGCTACCTCCGGCCATGGCTACTTCCCAAAGTACTTCGCCGTTTGGCTCTATCCTTTGGGCGGCAATGTTGTCTTTAAACACTGCCTCAAAGCTTGGGTTCAGACGGTGGTCGTTGCGATCGATGATGGTTTTAGTCTCGTCTCTGGCAATTTTATAGTATTCCAGATAATTGGAACCGCGCTCCATCTGGCGGTTAAGCCTCAAAGAGTATCCTCCTCTGTAAAGAGCCATACGGGCACGCAATGCACGAACTGCTCCCTGTGTGATTCTCTCGTCTTTAGCAGATACCTCACTTCTCCAAGGCACCAGTGTAGCGGCTTCTTCCAGGTCTGCCAGCAACTTGTCATATATCTCATCGCGGTTAGTTCTGCCGAAAAATAATTCTGTTTCTACACTTGCAGGCAGAAAACGGGCAGGCACATCTCCCCAGTTACGGATTAGCTCCAGGTAAAACTGCGCCCTTAGTGTAAGGGCCTCGCCATGCAATCTACGAAGTTCTCTTTTCTGCGCCTCAGTACCATTGGTGTACAACTCCATTTTAGGAATATAGTAGATACTGTTGTTGGCTCGCTCTATTCCCTGGTACAATTGTTTAAAAGGGTTCGCCAACTGTGTATTGCTTGGCTGCACTGTATAGTGTGCGATATCACGTCTTTCGTTATCCGGGAAAGGCGTAGCGCCTTGCCCCATCATTAGGTCATCATCCAAAGTATAGTACATGCTTAGTCTGATTCCGTAACCGTTATCTCCGGCAAGTGAGGCATATACCCCCAGCACTTGCTTCTGAACGCTGCTTACGGTACTAAAAACGTAATCTGGCCCAAACAGCGAAACCGGCTCCGTCTCTAAGTAGTCTTTACACGATGATACCGAAAAGGTAAGACCACCGGCGAGTAGCGCACTAAGTATAAATTTAGATATTTTAGTAGTTCTCATATATGAAAAGACTTTTAAATTAAATGGTAACATTTACACCAAAAATATAGGCGCGGCTTCTTGGGTATGCCGAGTAATCTACTCCTGATGTGATAGGCGTACTGCGACGTGTATTCACTTCCGGGTCGTAACCAGAGTAGTTTGTAAATACTTTCAGGTTATTTACTGTACCATACACGCGCAGCTTGCTGATTTTGGCCTTAGCCAACAGGTTAGCAGGTAAAGTATAGCCCAGTGAAATGTTGTTGATTCGGATGAAAGAACCATCTTCTACGGCCCATGAGTTAACATAGAACGATGTGGATGTTGTAAGCGGAGACCACAGGGATGCGTTTGAGTTAAGCGCTGCTAGCTCGGCTGGGTCAGTAACTACTTGCCCCTGGTCATTTACGTTTCTCCAGCGGTTATTCATCATGCTAAGCAGGTTAGAATTTGCAGTATAACCACTTGTAAACTCCAGCTTGTTTGCATTCAACACATCGTTGCCGTACTGGAAGTTCACAAATATGCTCAGGTCGAAGTTTTTGTAAGTTAACTGGTTGTTTATACCTCCAAAGAATTCTGGCTGGGTATCCCCGATAACTGTTCTGTCTTTATCATCAACGATACCATCACCGTTCAGATCTCTGTACTTTATAACACCTGGCTTCGGATCCAGTGCCGTAACAGACTTGTTGTTTGCAACACCTTCTTTCAAAGTATAAATGCCATTTTCGTAGTTAAAGTCATCTATTCCGTAGAAGCCGTCGTTTACAAGCCCCCAGATAGTACCGACAGGTTTACCTACAACTACCGCATAATCGAAAGGAGCATTTGATCCGGCCCATCCAGACTGGAATAGCTCAAAGTCTGCCATTCCGTATTTATCAATCCTGTTCTTGTTAAATGAGATGTTGAAATTAGTATTCCAGGTAAAATTCTTGTTCGTTACCGGCACACCTGTTACCTGAAGTTCAACTCCTCTGTTAGAAGTGTTACCAATGTTTTGCGTTTGGTTTGAATACCCTGATGTAGGGTCTATTGGCACACGTACCAACAGGTCTTTTGTAGTGTTTTTGTACGCATCAATGGTTACCTGTACACGGTTGTTCAGGAAAGCCATATCCAGCCCCACGTTTCTAGACACTGTAGTCTCCCACTGTAAGTATGGATTCCCTAGCTCATTAGGTCTGAAAGCAGTTACAGGCTGGTTACCTAAACCATAAAAGGCGCCTGGCTCAAATAGTGTCTGGAATAAGCTTGGGTCAATTCTGTTATTACCAGCTGAACCATAACTAGCTCTTATCTTTAAGTCGTTAAACACAGACTTGTAACGCTCCATAAAGTTCTCGTTTAGCACGCGCCATGCAACTGATGCTGACGGGAAGTAACCCCATCTGTTATCCTCACTGAATACCGATGATCCGTCTGCTCGCATAGTTAGCGTCACCAAATATTTGTCATCAAAAGCATAGTTTAATCTTGAGAAGAAAGAAAGTAATTTGGTTTCCTCTTCAAATGATCTTGGCAGTTGCGGGTTTGCACCCAACACCATATTAGCTAAGGCCGTTTTTACAGGAGTGAAAGATGGGAATTCGCGGCTTTCGATGTAGTAGCTGTTACTTTTCTCATTCACGATCTCGTGGCCAAGAAGGAAGTTGATATTGTTCCGTGTATGAAAATCAGACTTAAGCTTGCTGTTAGAGAACGTGATAACATTCGAGTTTGTCAGAACATTTCTGTCGCGTGTGTCAATAGAGGCAATCGGAAGCCCTCCACCGTTTTGCCTAGAAGCTGAAGTGATAGAATCGTTAAAAGCATCGGTACGAAACTTATTCATATCTATACCAAGCGTACTCTTAATTGTAAGGTAATTCGTCAGGTTAATACTTAAGTAACCATTCAGGTTGGTTGTGTTTCTTCTGTTATTCCTGTACTCTGCCTGAGTCAGCAAAAGAGGGTTTACCAGAGCTAAACTGTTAGCGTTGGTTTCTTCAGCATAATCCTGGTCAAAATCGAACAAACCCTGCCCTCCCATTAGCATAGGCCGGTACTTTATGCTATGGCGCAACCTGTTTACAGACGATGAACCTGCTGTAGCAGTACCGGCGCCGTTTACATCAGTGTTATTATACCTAACATTAAAGCCTGTTTTTACTTTTTTGCTTAGGTTATGGTCAAATCTGAAATTAACTAACTTTCTATCGAAGTCTGAGCCCTGCATGATACCTTCTTCTTTATTAGAGGTAAGGCTAAGGTTAAACTGCGTTTCGGATGTACCACCAGTTATACTTATGTTGTGCGTCTGCATCATGGCATCTCTTCCGAAAACCTGGTCCTGCCAATCTACAAACGGAGCGTTCTTATATAATTCCAGGTCTTCAAATATACCGTATGTATTTCTGAAAGAAGTCTCGGCAGATGAGTTTCCGCGGCTGCGCTCATACTGATACATCACAAATTCATAAGGGTTCATCACCTCCAGCTTGTTTGCCAGTTGGCGAACGCCAAAAAGACCAGAGTAGTTAACTGTGGTCTTCATCTCTCTGCCACCTTTTGTGGTAATGATTACAACACCGTTTGCACCTCGTGATCCATAAATAGCAGTAGCCGATGCATCTTTCAGCACATCGATAGACTCAATATCCTGCGGAGAAAGCACATTTAGCGCGTTCTCAACCTGAATACCATCCACTACATATAATGGTGTGTTGTTCTGGGAAATAGATGTTCCACCACGTACCTTTATCTGCACATTAGCATCCGGCGTACCTTCCGAACCAGTAACCTGCACACCCGCCAGTCGACCTGCTAACGCCTCAGCAGCAGAGTTGATCGAAATATCCTTTAGTTGCTTGGAACCTATAGAAGACACAGAACCTGTAAGGTCTCTCCTGTTTACTTCCTGGTAACCGATAACCACCACCTCTTCCAGCACCTTCTGGTCCGGGGCAAGCGTTACATTAATGGCGGTTTTAGTGCCTACCTGAATTTCCTGGCGCTGGTAACCTACAAAAGTATAAACCAAAACTGCACCGCTGTTCGGCACAGTAATCGTGTAGTTACCATCAACATTAGTAGCGGTGCCATTAGTAGCAGAGCCTTTCTGGAGAACAGTTACGCCTGGCAACCCAGCACCCTTCTCATCTACTACCTTCCCGGTAACAGTAAGGCTTTGGGCTACCACACTTGTGATCGCGACAAAGAACAAAGGCAGAATAAGCAGGCACTTCATCCTTTTAAGTAAAATATCTTTCATAAATGGCCAGTTATATTTGAGGTTTAGAACAGAATTTGCGATTACACTTTTTATTTCCGCAGGCCGGCTACAAACTACACCACCCTTACAGGCACTATTTATTCACTTTACACTTTAATAAGAGCATGATGCTGTGGTCTTAGTTTTGCACGCCTGTTGCCTGTTTTACCACAAGCACTCCAGACACAGATCAGCCACAATACTCCTATTGCCTAATCAAGTAAGGAATAAAATTTTCTTTGTGCAAACGTTTGCATAAAAAATTTTTAATTATTTGTTTACAGTTCGATAATTCGTAGATTTATAAAATCATTACAGCCAAGCCTTGCCGATCACCGCATTTTGTTAATACTTCATTGAAGTGATGAAATACTTATCAATTTGCCAATAAACAGACTTTCCAGCTTGCAAAAAGATTAAGAGCTGGAATGATTGTTTATTACAATTTAACAGGCGACAGGAGTAGCTTTTTCAAACTTTGTGTAATCGTTTGCGCATATCATATATAATAAGGAGTAAAACAAGCATAACCCGATGAGTATACAGTACACTTTAAGGCACGCAACCCACCCCGCCGACTGCAGATCTTATGACACGGCAAAACTGCGTGAAACATTTCTGATTGAGGACCTTTTCCAGGATAATGGCATTAATGTGGTTTACTCTATGTATGACCGGCTGATAATTGGAGGGGCAAACCCGGTTAGCCAGGATGTAAAACTGGAAACCTTCCCTAGCCTTCGCTCCGAAAACTTCCTGGACAGAAGAGAACTGGGCATTATTAATGTGGGTCCGGAGAGTGCCGTAACGGTAGACGGGCAGCAATTTATACTTGCCCCGAAAGAGGCCTTATATATAGGTATGGGCGTGAAGGATGTAACGTTTCACCCGGCGGCAAACGGCGAGGCTAAATTTTACTTTAACTCGGCCCCGGCACACCGCAACTACCCTACTAAAAAAGTATCGCTTGCCAAAGCTGAGACAGTAGAGCTTGGCGCCCTGGAGAACTCCAACCACAGAACTATTCGCAAAGTGCTTATAAACTCGGTGGTGGAAACCTGCCAGCTGCAAATGGGTGTTACAGAGTTAAAGACCGGCAGCGTTTGGAACACGATGCCGGCCCACACCCACGACAGAAGAATGGAGGCATACTTCTACTTTGAACTGCCGGAAGACCAGGTGGTTTGCCATTTCATGGGCGAGCCAGACGAAACAAGGCACCTTTGGGTAAAGAACAACCAGGCAGTAATTTCTCCGCCATGGTCAATTCACAGCGGTGCGGGCACCTCTAACTATACTTTTATCTGGGGTATGGCCGGCGAAAACCTGGACTACAATGATATGGATAAAGTTGCCCCAACTGATCTTAAGTAAGCCTGAAGTATGAAAGAGCTTTTTGACTTAACCGGAAAGGTAGCCCTTGTAACCGGAGCCACGCACGGCCTGGGCATGGCCATGGCCAAAGCTCTGGGTAGAGCAGGCGCTACGCTGGTAATAAACGGCAATACGCCTGCTAAAATGGAACTGGCAATACAGAACTACAGGCAGAATGGTTTTGATGTGCACAGCTACCTTTTTGATGTTACTGATGAGGCCCAGGTGAAGCAAAACATTGACCTTATTGAGCAGGAAGTAGGCCCGATACACATACTGGTGAACAATGCCGGCATGATACAGCGCACTCCAGCCCTCGAAATGGATGTAGCCGACTTCAGAAGAGTAGTTGATGTAGACCTGACATCACCGTTTATACTTTCCAAAACAGTAGGCAAGTATATGGTAGAGCGAAAAGAAGGAAAGATCATTAACATCTGCTCTATGATGAGCGAACTGGGCCGCAATACCGTAACAGCATACGCGGCTGCAAAGGGCGGTTTAAAAATGCTGACGCGTAACCTGGCAACAGAGTGGGCTAAGTATAACATACAGGTAAACGGCATTGGCCCGGGCTACTTTGCCACCGACCAGACAGCTCCGATACGCGTAGACGGGCATCCGTTTAATGAGTTTATTATTAGTAGAACCCCGGCAGGACGCTGGGGCGACCCCGACGACTTAGGTGGGACCGTTGTGTTTCTTGCCAGCAAAGCAAGCAACTTTATAAATGGCCAGATTATTTATGTGGATGGAGGTATTTTAGCAACAATTGGGAAACCAGCAAACGAATAATTAATTTAACGTTTCTTCTTCCCCAGCCTATATAAAAAGCAATGGCTACTAAAACAAAAATCACGATACAGGACATCGCAGAGAAGCTGAACATTACAGCCTCTACGGTTTCGCGTGCGCTTAACAATAATCCGCGAATCAGCGAAGAAACCCGCAAAGCTGTCCTGAAAGCTGCCAAGCAGTTGAACTATCAGCCAAATAACATTGCCGCTGCCCTGCGTAACGGTAAGAGCCATATTATAGGTGTGATTGTGCCAACTGCTGACAGAACATTCTTTGCCTCGGTGGTAAGGGGGATAGAAGAAATAGCAAACAAACTGAACTACAAGGTTATCATCTGCCAGACTTACGATAGCTACGAAAAGGAAGTACAGACCATTGACGCCCTGCTTAGCGCGCGCGTAGATGGCATCATCGCTTCTATTGGCAAGAACACGGAGAACTTTAGCCACTACAAAAAAGTACTGGCTTCTGGATTACCGCTGGTGCTTTTCGATAGAACAACCGATCAACTGGACGTGAGCCAGGTAGGTATTAACGATTACCTGGCATCCTATAAAATTGTAGAGCACTTAATTAAGGAGGGTTGCACACGTATTGCCCATTTTACCAGCCCAAAAAAGATCAGCATTTTCAGGGAGCGCTTAAGAGGTTATACCGATGCTTTACAAGACAATGGTATTCCGTTCGATGAAAACCTGGTGATATCAAGTAACCTGCAATTAGAAGGCGGCCGCCAAAGTATGGAAAAGCTCTTCGAGGCCGGAGAACTGCCTGATGCTATTTTCTCGGCAAGTGATTACGGCGCCATGGGTGCCATGCAGGTACTAAAGGAAAGAGGCGTAGCCATACCGGATAGAGTAGCCCTGGCGGGTTTCTCCAACGAACCTTTTACCTCGTTTACCGATCCGCCTTTAACCACTGTAGACCAGCTTAGCTTAACAATGGGTAATATTACGGCAGAGCTTTTCTTTGAGCAGTTTAAGTTGAAAGATAAAAAATTTGTGCCGCAACGCACTGTACTGATGCCAGAGATCATCATCCGGAAATCTTCTTTAAAGAAAGGTTAACACCTAATTTTATACTTTCCCCCTTTACCATAATCTGAAAAGTTATGCAACAGGGGGAATATTTTTCAAAAGTTGTACAATCGATTGCACAGATTCAGAAATTTATACTTACATTTCATAAGAAACCACAGCAAGTATAAACCCTGTTTTAACGGCGATCCTAACAAAAGACATATTACAGGTAATCTGATTAATTACACAGAATGATGAGGACATTGAATCGAAACACAGCAGGTATACTGATGAAGCAGCCTGTAAAAGTGCTGCAGTTTGGAGAGGGCAACTTTTTGCGCGGGTTTGTGGATTGGATGATCGACGTTTTAAACGAGCAGACAAACTTTAACGGAAGCGTACACATAGTACAGCCTCTGGAGTTTGGTATTGTGCACCTGCTCGAGCAGCAAGAGGGTTTATACCATGTTTTGCTGAACGGCATACAGCATGGTAAAGAAACACAGGTTACCCGCCTCATCAGTTGCGTAGAAGGAGTCACCAATCCATATAAAAATTATAATGCTTACCTAGAATTAGCCGAAAACCCGGATCTGGAGTTTGTCATATCAAACACAACAGAGGCCGGAATTGCCTTTGATGCAGCAGATAAAAGTATGGAGAAGTTACCGGCTAGCTTTCCGGGTAAGTTAACGGCGCTATTGTACCGCCGCTACCAGCACTTTAATGGAGCAACTGATAAAGGGCTGAACATTATTCCGTGTGAGCTGATCGAGAAGAACGGTGAGGAACTGAAAGCAGCTATACTTCAGTATGCAAAGCATTGGAATCTGCCGCAGGAGTTCAGCACCTGGATCAATGTTCATAACACCTTCTGCAATACCTTAGTTGACCGCATTGTGCCGGGCTTCCCGAAAGAGAACATTAAAGAGATACAAGAGGAACTGGGTTTTGAAGATAACCTGGTAGTAAAAGCAGAGCCATTCCACCTGTGGGTAATAGAGGCGCCGACCCAAGTCCAAACAGCCTTCCCTACTGATAAAGCTGGCTTGGATGTGAAGTTTGTAGAAGACCTCACACCTTATCGTACCCGCAAAGTTCGCATACTGAACGGAGCTCATACTGCTTTAGTGCCTGTTGCTTACTTGGCAGGACTTCGCACTGTTCGTGAGGCTGTCGAAGACCCTAAGGCAGGCAAATTTATACGCGAAGCTATTTTCGAAGAGATTACCCCAACGCTTGATTTATCTAAAGAAGAGCTGGAGCAGTTTGCCAACGATGTAATAGAGCGTTTTCAGAATCCATTTATCCGCCACGAGCTGATCACGATAGCACTGAACTCGGTGTCAAAGTATAAAGTGCGTGTGCTGCCATCTGTGCTAGAGTATATCAACCGAAAAAATGAGTTGCCGCAACGCTTGTTGCATGCATTAGCGGCGCTTATACTTTTCTACAAAGGCGAGTATAATGGTGAGGTAATTCCATTGAACGATACGCCGGAGGTACTTAGCTTCTTTGAGAATGTATGGCAAAGCGATAACGCACAAGAGGTAACTCAAGCGGTATTGGCTAAAACTGATTTCTGGGGCACAGATCTAACGCAGATAGAAGGCCTGGTAGAGCTGGTAACTCAGCAACTGGAAGTGCTACAGCAAGCAGAGAAAAGAGAAGAGACAACACAAGTATAAAGTATAAAAGCCGCAGGCCTCGACCACCTGAAAACCCATCAGCTACCTCCGGTAGTTGATGGCCGGCTTTAAAAAGTCTAGGTCAAGTATAAAGTATAATACAACATGATTACTCCTGAACAAGAAACATATACCGCTACAACGTTTCTGGATGAGAACTTCTTATTAGAAACAGAGACGGCACGCAAGCTATACCATGAGCATGCTAAGCACATGCCCATCATCGATTACCATTGCCACCTCTCGCCAGAAGATATTGCCAAAGACCGCAAGTTTAAGAACCTGACCCAGATCTGGCTCGAAGGTGACCATTACAAGTGGCGAGCCATGCGCACCAACGGTATACCAGAAAGATTCTGCACCGGTGATGCACCTGATTTTGAGAAATTCCAGAAGTGGGCAGAGACAGTGCCATACACCATGCGCAACCCATTGTACCACTGGACACACATGGAGTTGAAGCGTCCGTTTGGTATCGAAAAGATCCTGAAGCCGGAAACTGCTCGCGAAATTTATGACTACTGCTCAGAGATGCTGCAGACAGACGAGTTCAGCGTAAGAGGCATCCTGCGCAAAATGAACGTGGAGATCATCTGCACCACTGATGACCCGATTGATACACTGGAGCATCACCAGAAAGTTAAAGCCGATGGTTTTGAGGTAAAAGTACTGCCAACATTCCGCGCTGATAAAGTTGTTTTTATCGACAACGAGGAAGTGTTCCTGCCATACCTACAGAAGCTGGAAGCAGCATCAGGTGTAAAGATAATCAGCTATGGCAGCCTGATCGAAGCCATTAAGCAACGTCATGATTTCTTCCATGAGAATGGTTGCCGTTTATCTGACCACGGTTTGGAGACAATTTATACTGCAGAATATACTACAGAAGAAGTAAGTGCAATTTTTGAGAAGGCGCTGAACAGCCAATCCCTGACAAAAGAAGAAGCGCTAAAGTATAAATCGGCGATGCTGGTAGAACTGGCGCTGCTTGATCACTCGAAAGGCTGGACACAGCAGTTCCACCTGGGAGCGTTGCGCAACAACAATACCCGTATGATGCGCGAGCTTGGCCCGGATACCGGTTTCGACTCTATCGGCGATTTTGATGTGGCAAGCTCATTGGCCAAGTTCATGGACAAGCTGGATAACTCAAATCAACTAGCCAAAACCATACTTTACAACCTGAACCCGAGCCAGAACGAGCTTTACGCTACCATGATCGGTAACTTTAACGACGGCAGCACACCAGGTAAGATACAGTACGGTTCTGCATGGTGGTTCCTCGATCAGAAAGACGGTATGGAGCGCCAGATGAACGCGCTATCAAATATGGGCCTTTTGAGCCGCTTTGTAGGTATGCTTACCGACTCACGCAGCTTCCTCTCCTACCCACGCCACGAGTACTTCCGCAGAATTCTATGCAACCTGATCGGTAACGACGTGGAGAACGGCGAATTACCGGCAAGCGAAATGAAATGGCTCGGCCAGATGGTGGAGAATATCTGTTACAATAACGCTAAATCATACTTTAACTTCTAAGATGGAGAACAAAGTAGTAACCTTCGGAGAAGTGATGATGCGATTGTCTACGCCTGGTTTTTCCCGGTTTATACAGTCTGATGCCTTTGATGTGACCTATGGCGGTGGCGAGGCAAATGTGGCCGTGTCGCTGGCTCAGTTTGGCATGGGTGCTGCCCACGTTACACGTTTCCCGGATAACGAGCTAGGCCGCGCTGCTACTAACCTGATGCGTAAGTATGGCGTGGATACGCAGCACATTGTATACGGCGGCAATCGCTTGGGTTTATACTTCCTGGAGACAGGCGCCAGCGTAAGAGCCAGTAAAGTAATTTACGATCGTGCTGGTTCTTCTTTTGCTGATCTGCAGCCAGAAATGATCGACTGGGAACGCGCTTTGGATGGCGTCAGCTGGTTTCACTGGACAGGCATCACACCGGCCATCTCAGAAGGCGCGGCAGCCAGTTGCAAAAAAGCCATTGAGGTTGCCAACAGCAAAGGTATTACCGTGTCTGCCGATATCAACTACCGCAAAAACCTGTGGCAGTATGGCAAAAAAGCAAGCGAAGTAATGCCTGATCTAATTGCCGGCTGCGACCTGATTGTGTCCGGTAAAAGCGATGCAAAGGATATCCTGAAAATAACCTCTAATGAACCTGACGAAGATACTTCTTACATCGATGTGTTCAGCCAGATCATGGAGCGTTTCCCTAAGGTGAAGAAGATCGTGAACACCACCCGTGGAAGTATAAGCGCATCCCACAACACCCTTTCCGGCATGCTGTACGACGGCAGCCAATTGCTTCACACTACCACCTACGATATTAACCCGATAGTTGACAGAATTGGCGGCGGCGATGCGTTTATGGCCGGCTTGATCTACGGCATGCTTGAGTATCAGGACAACCAGAAAGCTCTGGATTTTGGTGTGGCAGCCTCTGTATTAAAGCATACCATACTAGAGGATGCAAACCTGGCGACAGTTGAAGAGGTAGAGACACTGCTGAACGGAGACACTTCCGGAAGGCTGCAGCGATAAAGTATAAATTCGCAAGTATGAAAAAGAAAGACGAAGCACTACAGGCTATACTACAGCAAGGCCTACTACCCCTGTTCTTTTACCAGGACGCGGAGGTAAGCCTTGAGATCATTAAAACGCTTTACAAAGCTGGCATCTGCACGCTGGAGTATACCAACCGTGGTGCCTCCGCTTTAGATAATTTTACTTACCTTAAAGCTGAGTTAAAGACAGTTTGCCCTGACCTGCAATTGGGTATCGGCACGATTAAAACCACAGAAGAGGCTAATAACTTTATTAAGGCTGGTGCCGATTACATTGTTTGCCCGATAGTGAATCCTGCTGTAGGAGATTTAGTGAAAGAGGCGGGCTTGCTCTGGGTACCTGGCTGCTTTACCCCAACGGAGGTGCATACAGCGCAACAGCACCACGCAGCTTTGATCAAGATCTTCCCGGCAAATATTCTGGGCCCTGCTTTCATCTCTTCTATCAAAGAGCTGTTCCCGAGCCAGTTGTTTATGCCAACAGGCGGCGTGGAGATAGACAGAACGAACATAAGTACCTGGTTTAAAGCCGGTGTATGCGCAGTAGGCATGGGCAGCAAACTTATAAGTAAAGAAATAATGGCTGGCCAACAGTACGACGAACTATACAACTTAACGCAGGAGGCAATAACCCTCGTGCAGGAGTGCAGAACTCCGGTAAGCGCATAATATAAACCTTACAAACTACTACTAAACTTTAAGCACACTCCGCCTGGAGTGTGCAACTAACCTTAAAATATAGTAAGCATATGTTTACTACAAAGTATAAAAAAGTACTCCTGGGCATTGTAGCTCTGTTTTCTGTACTGGCTACGCAGTCGTGCAGAGAGCTATCGGATACGAAGGAAATTAAACTGGCCCATGCCCTGGAAACTACTCACCCGGTACACCTTGCTATGGTGGAGCTGGCCAAAAAAGTAGAGCAGAAATCCGGCGGTAAGCTGGTGGTGGATATCTACTCCAACGGGCAGTTAGGCAGTGAACGCGAGTGCGTGGAGCTGTTACAAATTGGCAGCCTGGGTATGACCAAAGTATCGGCTGCTGTTATGGAAAGCTTCTCTCCTAACTTTAAAGTGCTTAGCCTGCCTTACATTTTCGAAGACAAGCAGCATTACTACAATGTGTTGGAGGGAGAAGTAGGTCAGTTTTTACTTACAGAAGGTGAGCCCTACTGGTTAAAGGGCCTTTGCTACTACGATGCCGGCAGCAGAAGCTTTTATACTACCAACAGGCAGATAAACGAGCCAAAAGACCTGAAGGGCCTTAAGATACGAGTGCAGGCCAGCCCTACCGCCATTAACATGGTAAAAAGCTTTGGCGGCGCCGCCACCCCAACCTCCTGGGGCGAACTTTACACGGCCTTACAGCAAGGCGTGGTTGACGGAGCAGAAAACAACACCCCAAGTTTTTACCTTTCGCACCACTACGAAGTATCCAAGTACTACTCTCTTAATGAGCACACCATGGTCCCCGATATTCTGCTGATCAGCAGCACAGTATGGGAAAGCCTGAACCCGCAGGAGCAGCAATGGCTGCAGGAAGCCGTGGATGAGTCTGCGGTAGTGCAGCGCCAGTTGTGGCAGGAAGCCGAGGAACATGCACTTGCTGAGATCAAAAAAGCCGGTGTTACAGTAACTACTCCTGATAAAGAGCCTTTCGCCAAACTGGTAGAGCCACTGTATGAAAGCTACAAAAGCGAGCCAGAAGTATACTCACTGATCCAGCGCATAAGAGGCACCAACAACCAGACTCAGTTAGGCAAACGCTAATACCTAATCCCCTGATTATGAAACTTAGACAAACTATAGACAAGGCCTTATTCACCCTGCTGATTGTGCTCATGTCTGCCATGGTGATAAACGTGTTATGGCAGGTGGCATCCAGGTATGTTTTAAAGTCGCCAAGTTCTTATACCGATGAGATTGCCCGTTTCCTGCTTATATGGGTAGGATTACTGGGTGCCAGCTATGTTGCCAGCAAAAGAATGCACCTGGCTATTGATATTCTGCCATCAAAGCTGGAAGGTGTAAAACAAGCCAGACTGAACATATTGATCAGTGCTGTAGTGGCGCTGTTTGCGCTGTTTGCTATGGTGTGGGGAGGCACTAAACTTGTATACATCACACTTACGCTAAACCAGACATCGGCAGCTTTAAATGTTCCATTGGGTTATATTTATACTGCTATTCCGCTCAGCGGACTTCTGATTGTATACTATAGCATATCAAACCTCCTGATCAAGCCTGATCTGGTTGAGGTAGATGATAAAGAAGACTACTAACAAGCCTAAACCTGTTCTCATTACACTCGCCTACTACTAACCTCATTATGGAATTTCTTGAAGTAATCGTTTTGGTTTTCAGCTTTGTAGTACTCCTTATACTTGGTGTGCCCATTGCTTTCTCTATTGGCGTGGCGGCCTTGCTGACTATGCTGGTAAGTATAGCCCCCGACGCCGCCTTTACTACCATGGCCCAGCGAATGGCCACCAGTTTGGATAGTTTTGCACTTCTGGCTATACCTTTTTTCATACTTGCAGGGCAATTTATGAACCGGGGCGGCATTGCTTCCCGACTTATTGATTTTGCAAAGGCACTGGTTGGCACGCTGCCAGGTGGTTTAGCTTACGTTAACATTATTGCCTGTATGCTGTTCGGGGCTATATCCGGCTCGGCTGTAGCTGCTGCCTCTGCCATTGGCGGTATCATGAGCCCGCGCATGGTAAAAGAGGGTTACTCCAGGCCATTTAGTGCGGCGGTAAACATCACGTCTGCGACTACAGGCATGATCATCCCACCAAGCAATATCCTGATCGTTTATTCGCTTGCCAGCGGTGGCGTTTCTATTGCTGCTTTGTTTGTGGCTGGTTATGTGCCAGGTATACTTTTAGGATTAGCACTAATGCTTGTGGCTGGTTTTATCTCGTTTAAGCAGCGCTACCCGGTTGGCGACAGAACTTCTCTTAAGGAAGTGATCAAGAAGTTTTTTGATGCCCTGCCAAGTTTATTCCTGCTTTTTGTGGTAATCGGAGGTATTATAGCTGGTGTGTTTACGGCTACAGAGGCATCGGCCATAGCTGTACTTTATACTTTGATCCTATCGATGGTGGTTTACCGCCAGATCAAAATCCAGAACCTGCCCGAGATCCTTATTAACACGGTGATCACCACCTCTATCGTAATGCTGCTGATCGGTACTTCAATGGGGATGTCGTGGGTAATGTCTTTTGAGAATATTCCGCAGGGTGTAAGTGAAGCCTTGCTTTCTATTAGTGACAATAAGATCATCGTGCTCATTATCATCAACCTGATCCTGCTGTTCGTGGGTATTTTTATGGACATGACACCGGCAGTGCTTATTTTCACACCGATCTTCTTACCGGTAGTTACGGCATTAGGCGTTGATCCTGTTCACTTCGGAATTATGATGGTGCTTAACTTGTGTATTGGCCTGTGCACGCCTCCGGTTGGCTCGGTATTGTTTGTGGGTTGCGGCGTGGCTAATATCAGCATTAGTAAAGTCATTAAGCCATTGGTGCCGCTTTTTATTGCCATGGTACTGGCTTTGCTGTTGGTAACATATATACCTGCACTGAGTCTTTGGTTACCAGGCATATTCGGATTGTAGTATTCTTAAAGCATATAAAACACAAAGGGCCTCTGAAATCAGAGGCCCTTTGTGTTAGTATACCTTTGTGTTTATCTGCCAAAATCATCCTGCACACGCACAATGTCTTCCTCGTCTGAAGGTTGCTGCGCGTCGGTGTGGCGCCAGATCTCTGCCAGCACACCCCAGTCATTTAAGCCTACTAAACGGTGACGTTCTCCCTGCTTAAGGGTAATCATATTGTCAGGCGTTAATTTCTGTAGTTCGCCTTCCTCGTCGGTGTCGCTTACTACTACGCCTACCTCGCCTTGTAAAACCTTCCATATTTCGGCGCGGCGGTGGTGGTACTGCCACGAAAGCCTTTTATCAGGGGCAACTACCAATATTTTAGGGCTTAGTTTTCCTGCTATTTTCAAATCTTCAACGGGTACCTGGCTAAAGTATACTTCGGCAAAGCGCGGAGCCTGCTCTTCTGCTATAACAAAAAAGCCACCCCAAGGCCTGCTCAGGTCTTTATTTTCTATGGTAAAACCCTGGCTCGAAATATCTTTCTCAACTTCGCTAAAAAGCGTTTGCTTGTCTTCTACTAAACTCATCATAATAGGGTGTTCTTAAGGGTATTGTAATCGGCTTTTGAATGAGTTTATACAATACTTGCTCCCAATGTATTAAGTTACTACAAACGTGGTAAATTCAAAATAAATAAATTGGCTTGCAACATATGGCCTGGCAGCCATTGAGCAACAAAATTAAAGCGCAAGTAATACTTCAAATAATTGTATCAACTAGCTTGAGCACAAAAAAGCGCCAGCCGACACAATGTCAGCTGGCGCTTTTATACTTAATAGTGGAGATGCAGGGATTCGAACCCTGGTCCAGACAAGGAAACCGTCGTGCCTTCTACATGTTTAGACGCTAGTTGGGTTGTCGGGAGCTTGCGGGCCTAGGTCAAGCCTATGCGCACTCCTTAGATGCTTAATTTCGCCTGTGCACCGCACCTTTACACAAACTAGTAAAACGGATCGAAGCCTCTGATGTGCAAGCAGTTTCACGAAACCTGCACGAGACTATGGCAATTGCTTAATACCTAGATTAAGCAGCCATGGCGTAATTAGATTCGCCAGTTATTGTTCGAACGAATTTTTAACAGGTGGCACGTTCATCACCCGACATGCTTACACGCAATCTGCACAAGCTGTCAATTCCGGTCATCCCCAATAAATAAAGAACGAATTCTTGTTGTTTATATTTCAAGAAGTATGCCACAAATGTATGTAATTTCCGGCATACTTCTATCTGTTTTCTAGCTTAGTAACATTAAAAAGTAGTGTCAGGTTTCAATTGTTTATAGTTTTGCCTGCAGGTTTTTGCTCCAATCCAGCATGGCAACAAATAACTCATCTATACTTATCTTCGGGTTCTCTTTGTAAAGTGAGATCAGCTTCTGGTTAAAATCACCGAACCGAATAAAGCCTCTGCTCTTTTCCATCTGGCGCTCCATTTTGGGTATGTAGGTGGCGTTGTCTTCCGCTGAGAACTTATCCAGGCAGTACAGTGAGTATAGGCCCCAGGTCATGTATTCTTGAAAAACATGGTCAGGAGAAGCATAAGCGCTGGCACCCGAAATATCATCGTTTACCCATTTTGCTCTGTCTACAAATGCTTGGTTTACTTGCTTAGTATACTTTTCTGCAACCGGATTTACAAAGTTGTGGTCTATCTCTGTAAATACCACACGCGTATTGCTCATCTCATTTACTTTCGCGTTATACTTTAAGCTGAGTTTTGCCCGGTTTACGAACATTACTGTCTGGCTGAAACCATTGTCTTCAAAACTCATGGTTGAGTGAGCGCCCCCTACCAGCGGCGAGAATGTAACACGGTAGTTACCATACTTGAACCCGAATTTTTCTTCCAGCCACTCCTGCTGCTGGTCTATTGGGTTTTGAGAGCGATACAGCTGTACAAGCTCATGATAGTATGGCTGGTGCTGCTTGTAAAATTCTCTGAAGCCAGACTTTCTGGCAAAGTCCTCGATCAATGCAAGGTTAGCAAGTATTGGATCTCCAGGATAGTTAAAGCCCATCTTCCGTATTACACCCTCGTTTTTGATGTTTCCTTTCTTATCGAACACATAGGCGCAGGCATTCATTTTCATGCCATAGTAATACCAGTAGCTATCGGTATCGAATGGTTCGATAATATGCTTGTTAACCACATCCATTACCGGGTGGTTTTTGTAACGAGAGAAATGCGCCATTACTTCTTTATAGTATGGCGTGGTCATATCCACCATGTTAGAGTCCAGCTGCCCAACCCTGGATATAGCTACCAGTATGTTTGCTAGTTCATGTACTTCCGGCACCTCCACGCTGAACTTGCCCTGATGCTCGCTTATATACTTCTTTGTGAAGTTCACGTTCTTCGGCACTCCCACAATCTCGGCAAGTGTTTTTTCTTTACCCGCCTGCAGTATATGTAGCCGCACCGTTTCACCGACCTTGATATCAAAGAAGATAGAATCTATATCTGTTATGAGACCTACTTTATTTACCTTCTGTTTACACTCCACCTCTAACCTGGCTGGCTTGGTACCTGAAGATAGTCTCCAGTCAGAGCGCCTGTCGGTGTCATTTACTACATAAGTATAGCTGTCGGAGTTCGACTTTATACCTGGCAGTTCTTTTGCCTTTTGCGCATAGCAGGCTGATGCAACTGTAGCTAACATAAGCGTCAGTGCATACTTTCGTAAATTTTTCATAGTTTTATTCTGAATTTCAGGTCTTATTTAGCAGCTATTTTTTGTCCTTTCAGGTGCTTCAGGGCATGTTCCAGCACAGGATCTTTTTTCTGGATATAATCCTGCAGCGTCATTTTCAGTTCAATGTCCGGTTTAACGCCATAGCCCACAAACTCACGGCCATCCGGGTAAGTGTCTTTTTTGGTGCAGATGCGGGCACCGCCGCCTCCAGGCAGGTCGAACATAAAAGGCTGGCCGGTGCTGCCATTGGTGTTTTCGCCTATTTTGGTCATGTGCTTTTGGTTATCGGCGTAAATCAGGAAATCTTCAGCGGCAGAGGCAGTTTTATGGCCGATAAGTATGGCTGTGGGCACAATTACCTTCTCACTTTGCTGCACTTTATTCTGAGCTGGATTGTAGTCGAACTCATACATCAGTTTATCCTGAAAAGCATTCAGTGATCTTGTGGCAAACTCATTACTCACTGTGTCTTTAGGCTCTGTAAACACGCCCCAGGCTTTAAAGCTGGCCAGGTGCTGGCGGGTAGAGTTTTTAGAACCATACAGCAGTGTATCAGGGCTCAGGTAATCGAGTATCTGGCGGCCTATACTTGTAGAGCCACCACCATTGTAACGCAGATCAACTATCATTGCTTTGGCTTTGCGCAACTCTGGCAATTTCTGCAGAAACATCTCATTTATCTTAGGGTCATGAAAGGCATTCAGAGCCAGATAAGCTGTTTGATTCGGGTACCACTTCAGTTCCAGCAAATCACGCTTTTCCAAAGTTGGGTATAGTTCCTGTTCAGTGGTTTTGGCAACAGTTAAAGCCAGGCTTTGTACTTTACCTTTGGGGGTTTTATACTTTATGTTAAACGTCTCCCCTTTCAGGCCTCTCAGCATGTTTTCGATGGCCCAGTCCATCAGCACATAATCCGTAGATGAGGAAATATAGGGCAGCACATTCTGCTGTAAGTGTTCTGCAGTTGGCTTACCGTTTACTTCTATAATTTCGCTACCAACCGGCACTTCGCTTTTTATACTTAAGTTGGTTCTGGTAACAATAGCTTTGTTATCTATATTGGACAAGAAAATCCTATACTTGCCGAACATGTTTTTATAAACGAGCGAGTCTATACTTTTCGGGAAATAGATGTTGGTATGGCCATCGTTTAAGGTAGCGCAAAGCTTTTGCAGCTCACGGTAATACTCGTAATCGTTTTTGGTGTTCTGCACGTTTGTAATGGCTTCGCGGTAATCGTTTTCCCATTTGGTGCGGTCCACTTTATCCAGGTACACGAAATTATAGTTTACCTCCTGCCAGAATTTAGACAGGCCATATACTTTATCAGCAGAGCTAAGTGTGTTTGGCACCTGTGCCTTCGATGCAAGTGCTATCAGGATCAACAAAAGAGGAAGCAGCTTTTTCATAGTTTTATTTTATACTTTATACTTTTGATTATTCTGTTCTGATTGAGGTAACCGGATTAGCGATGGCTGTTTTAACAGCATGGAAGCTCAGTGTAACCAAGGCAATGATGATAGTAGCAACAAGCGTCAGCGCAAAAATCCACCAGCTTAATTCTGTGCGGTAGGCATAATCATCTAACCAGCCGCTCATGAGGTACCAGCCCAGTGGCAGTGCAATAACATTAGCTAATAGCACTAGCTTTAAAAAGTCTTTGCTAAGCATGAACACAATGCTGGACACCGATGCCCCTAACACTTTGCGGATACCGATCTCCTTCTTGCGCTGCTCTGCCGTAAACAGTGCCAATCCGAACAGGCCAAGGCAGGAAATAAAAATTGCGATGCCGGCGAAATAGTTGGTAAGCTTCCCAATCACAGCTTCGCTCTTATACATTTGCTCAAAGTCATCGTCCAGGAAGTGGTAATCGAACGGAAAGGAAGGGTTATACTTCTGCAGCACAGCTTCCATAGAGGCAAGCGCTTCTTTAGTTTTGCCTGGTTCTGTTTTCACAAAAAGACGGTTTACATTTTTAGAGTCTATCCGGATGATAAGCGGCCTGATACCACCGTGCATGTTTCTCGACTGAAAATCCTTTACTACTCCAACAATATTTCCTTTTCTCTCCCACAGGTCTATCCACTCGCCAACAGGCTCTTTAAGTTGCATTACTCTTACAGCCTCTTCGTTTACCAGGTAATTTGCCGTATCGGTACCATAGGTTCTGGACAAGTCGCGGCCTTCTTTTAAGTTGATCCCTAACGTTTCGAGCAGTCCAAACTCTATATTCATTACATCAATAGATACCACTTCCTCTGGTTCTTTGCCACTCCAGTTTGCTTCACCTGTGTTGGAGCTGATCCGCAATGGGTTCTGGTTAGCCGCTGACACTGTAGCAATACCCGGCATCGAAAGCAACTCCTGCTTTACTGTCTCATAACGCTCGGCCAGGGCACCTTCTATCGGCACATACACCACATGCTCACGCTGCAACCCTAGATCTTTATTCCGGATAAAGTTTAACTGCAGGTATACTACTAATGTGCTCACAATAAGCAACCCTGAAAGTATAAACTGGAATACCACCAACCCTTTTCGCAAATAGGCCGCTTTATAATTAAGTTTCACCGCACCTTTCAGCACTATCGCCGGATCAAAAGCTGACAGAAAGAACGCCGGATAGCTGCCGGATATCAGCCCTGTAAGCAGTGCCACTCCCAGCAGCATGGCAACAAGTACAGGATCTGTCAGGTCAAACTGCACCGCTTTTTCTGTCAGGCTATTGAAGGCCGGCAGTAAAATACCAGTTAAGTTCATGGCCACGAAAAGAGCCAGTAGTGCTACTAAAACTGACTCCAGCATAAACTGCCCGACCAGCATCGATTTGTCTGCACCTATGGCTTTGCGAACGCCAACCTCTTTTGCCCGCTTTGCCGAACGCGCGGTGGCCAGGTTCATAAAGTTGATACAGGCAATAAGCAGGATAAACACAGCTACTACTGAAAACAAACGCACATATGTTATGAGGCCGCTTTCAGTTTTGCCTTTTCTAAAGTCAGAGTAAAGATGCTGTTTACTGTAGGCATGCAGGAAAAGCTCTGAGTTTATGTCTTCGTCCTGTTTTGTCAGAAAATGCTTCATCTTCGCGTCAAGCGCCGCAATATCAGCCCCCCTCTTTGCCTGCACAAAAGTCAGAATGCCATTGTTGCCCCAGGTTTTCAACCACTCATTATTAGCTTCATAGTTTTCATAGGGCATTATAAAGTCAAACTGAAGCGATGAGTTTTTAGGCACTTTTTGGATTACACCGGTTACCTTATAGCTTTCACCGTTATTCAGCTTAACAAGCTTGCCAACCACATCCGTAGAGCCAAAAATCTTTAAGGCAACACTGTCACTTAAAACAACTGATTTTGGGTTCTGAAGCACTTGTGCTGCATCGCCATATACCAGCGGGAATGTAAAAACTTCAAAAAATTCAGGATCAGCATAGTGCCCCAGCACTTTTATAGCTTTGTCGCCGAAGCTAAACAACTCCTCCTCATCAAAACTCACCCGAACAGCATGCTCCACCTCAGGCAGTTGTTGCTCAAGGGCAGGGGCTAACGGACCTGTTTGGGCAGCGATGGTCAGGTTATCGGCACCTGGGTAAATTTCAGTTCTGTACACAATGTACAGCTCGTCAATATTCTCATGGAAGCGATCAAAGCTCAGCTCATCCTTCACCCACAGCATTATAAGTATGCTGCATGTCATGCCAAGCGCCAGACCTGATATGTTGATCAGCGAAAAGACCTTATGGCGCATTAAGTTGCGGTAAGCCATCTTGAGGTAGTTCTTTAACATAGCTTCAGAAATTTATCGGCTCAGGTTGAAAATCTTTATTTTGAACAGTAGCAAGTATAGCACTGCTCTTTGTAAAACAGCTAAGAAATTAAAGTGCCAATTTTAAAAAAAGCTGATTACAAGCAATTTAAGCAACAACCTACACACAAGACTGTACGCTTTCGATACACATTTTAGAAGTACACCTGTGCGGTAATGACACAGCTTTTTTAGTAAGAATCGGGATTTACAGGATTACAGGATGAGCAGGATTGCAGAGATAAAATTAGTCAGTTCGAACTTTAAATCTTTAGCTATAAGAATGTTAATCCTGTGTATCCTTGTATCCTGAAAATCCTGATTCTGACAATATCATTTGAATTGCTTAAATTCGGTATCTGAATCAGAAATTCTTGCACAATGGCCACAGGAAAAACCGGTAGTGTTTTAGTAGTAGACGATGAGTCAGATGTGCTCTTCGCGATGAAGATGCTGCTGAAAACGGATGTAAAAGAACTAGTAACCGAGAAGAACCCGGAAAACGTGCTCAGCCTGCTGTCGAAGCAAAAGTTCGATGTCATTTTCCTGGACATGAACTTTAAAAGTGCGCTTAACACCGGCAATGAAGGCTTGTTTTGGCTGCGCCAGATTTTGGAAAAAGACAAAGACGCCACAGTTATACTTATCACAGCTTATGGTGAGGTAGAACTGGCTGTAAAATCGCTGAAGCAGGGTGCCTACGATTTTATAGTAAAGCCCTGGCACAACGATAAACTGCTGGAGACACTGCAAAACGCGCTACAGGCAAAGGGGCAAAAGAAGCCCGCCAAATCAGCGGCAAGTATAAACGGCCATGCTTCTATACTTGGAGAATCAGAGGCGATACAGGATATACTTTACAAGATCGAAAAGATTGCCCCTACCGAGGCCAATGTGCTTATACTTGGTGAGAACGGGACAGGCAAAGAGTTGGTGGCACGCGCCCTGCACGAGAAATCTTTCAGAGCCGGCCAGCCGTTTGTAAGCGTGGATGTAGCTGCACTTACAGATTCTTTGTTTGAGAGCGAGTTGTTTGGTCTCAAGAAAGGTGCTTTTACCGATGCCAAAGAAGATCGCAAAGGCAGGTTCGAGGCAGCCAACGGTGGCACTTTGTTTCTGGATGAGCTTGGAAACATATCGCCGGCCATGCAGGCCAAGCTGCTAACGGTGCTGCAAAACCGGCAGGTAACGCCACTCGGCTCTAATACGCCTGTACCTGTAGATATCAGGTTAATATCTGCCACAAATGAGCCTATTTATGAACTGGCTGCTAAAAACCTGTTCCGCAAAGATCTTATTTACCGCATTAACACCGTAGAAATAACCTTGCCGCCGCTGCGTTCCCGGGATAATGATGTAGAACTACTGGCAAGGCATTTTGCTGGAATTTATGCTAACAAAAACCATAAGCCTGTACCGGAGTTTGCTCCTGCCGCTTTGCAAAAGTTGAAACAACACAGCTGGCCAGGCAATGTGCGTGAGCTGCAACATGCCGTAGAACGTGCCATTATACTTGCCGAGAGTAATGTACTGCAGCCCCAGGACTTTAGCTTCTCACCTATGGAAATGGACTCAGCTGCCGCCACCCCTGTCTTTGCCTCAGACACAAGCATGCCGCTGCACGAGATAGAACGCGAAACCATACGCCATGTTATCGAGAAGAACAAAGGCAATATCTCAAAAGCTGCCAAAGAGCTTGGCCTTACCCGCACCGCACTTTATCGCCGCCTGAACAAGTATGATATTTAAACGACTAGAGCTCGGGCTATTTGTCCGGTTTACACTTTTGCTGGGCATAATGTTCGTCACGGTGCAATACCTGACACAGTATACCTGGCTGCAGGTAACATCCGGTATATTGGTTATGCTGGCGCAGGTATGGGAGATGGCACGTTATGTAACCCGCAGCAACAACGAACTGGCCAGGTTCCTGGAGGCGGTAAAGCAGCGCGATTTCTCACAGCGTTTTAACGAGCAAACCAACACCTCGCTACAGCAGTTGCATAAAGCCTTTAACCTGATCAACAATACGTTTAAGCAGCTACACATTGAGCGCGAAGCGCAGTTCCAGTATATGCAAACCATATTGCAGTTAGTGGATACCGGCATTATGGCAGTAGATCAGAAAACCGGTGAGGTGGAATGGGTAAACGATGCGTTTAAGAAAATAATAAGGGTACCCCATATTAAAAGCATAAGAAACCTGGACAGCCGTTACCCTGCCCTGCAGGAAGCACTGCAAAATATGAAGCCCGGCGAAAGTATACTTATCAAACTGAAATTACCCACAGGCCAGTCGCAGTTGCTGTTATCGGCCACCGCTTTTACCATGCAGCACCGCGACCTGCTGCTGATTGCCCTCAAAAATGTAAGCGCCACTGTAGATGCCACTGAGACGGAGGCCTGGCAAAAGCTGCTCCGTGTCATGACGCACGAAATTATGAACTCCGTGGCTCCTATCGCTTCGCTGGCTGACTCGCTTGGACGGCATCTGCACATGGAACGCGAACGCTATACTTCAGAACCCGAAACCAAGCCGGATATAGAACTGTTACAGGATACCGAAGAAGGCATTGGGATTATCAAAAAGCGAAGCGAAGGACTTCTGCGCTTCACGCAGCTTTACCGCAACCTGAACAAGTCGCAGCAGCTTAACCTGACTACTGTTTACGTGCAGGAGCTATTTAAAAGTATAGAGGCCCTCATGCGACCGCAACTCGAAGAAGCAGGTATAGAATTCATCTGCAAAGTATCACCTCCGGACTTAACTATGACAGGCGATGTAAACTTATTAGAGCAGGTACTCATTAACCTGATCACAAATGCGCTTCGTGCCGTCCAGGATCGTCAATCTCCCCAAATCATACTTGTGGCCAAACTACAGGACGAAAAAGTAGCTATAGAAGTACACGACAACGGCACCGGCATTCCGGAGGAGATTCTGGAGAATATCTTTATCCCATTCTTTACCTCACACAAAGAGGGTTCTGGCATTGGTCTCAGCTTATCAAAGCACATCATACTGCTACACAAAGGCACCATACAAGTAGAAAGCAAGGAAGGAGTTGGCAGTACCTTTAAGCTGTTGTTTTAGCAACAGGCCTCATGGTGTCTTTATGACCCGCGAGCGTCTGCTTGTTTACTACTTGGCTATGCCCTACAGTCCAGATGCTCGCAGTAGCTGCGCACGCTGCTAGGTCTTAGTTTAATCCCTAACAATTATACTCAGCACACGTTCAAGCCTATAACTAGTATAAATCTAATAAATTCATTAAATTATACTTAATTATTCAAACAATGAGTGCCCCGAACTTACGGCAGCAGGTTGCTGATGCATTAGCTATTGCAGATGTAAAAATTAACGGTCCTGACCCATGGGACTTGCAGGTGCACGACCAGCGGTTTTACAAGCGCATACTTACCGAAGGCACCTTAGGCCTGGGAGAGTCTTACATGGATGGCTGGTGGGACTGCCAAAGTATAGACCAGTTTGTGTTCAGGGTATTGCGGGCAGACCTTTACAAGCAGGCGAAACTTGGCTGGCGATCGGTGCTGCAGGTGCTGCTGGCCAAACTGCTTAACATGCAGGCTAAGGGCAAAGCCACCAGAAATGCACAACGCCATTACGACATCGGCAATAAACTGTACCAGCTGATGCTCGACAAGCGCATGGTCTATAGTTGTGCCTATTGGAAAAATGCTGATACCCTCGACCAGGCCCAGGAAAATAAACTCGACCTTATTTGCCGGAAACTATACTTGCAACCAGGCCAGCGTGTACTGGATATCGGTTGTGGCTGGGGAAGCTTTGCAAAGTATGCCGCCGAAAAGTGTGGCGCAGAAGTAGTAGGCATAACCGTTTCGAAAGAGCAGGCGGCACTGGCCCGTGCAATGTGCAAAGGCTTACCCGTAGAGATAAGATTGCAGGACTACCGCGATGTAAACGAGCAATTTGACCATGTGGTATCCGTAGGCATGGTAGAGCATGTGGGATACCGGAATCACCGGAAGTTTATGCAAGTGGCAGCACGTTGCTTAAAAGATGATGGCCTTTTTCTGCTGCACACTATCGGGCACAATTTCTCCAAAGTCTCCGCAGATCCGTTTACCGATACTTATATCTTTCCGAACTGCCTCATCCCCTCCATCAAACAACTGGGAGCGGCTATGGAGCACATTTTCAAAGTAGAAGACTGGCATAACTTCGGCCCCTACTACGACCCTACTTTGATGGCTTGGTTCTACAACTTTAACCGCAACTGGGAGCAACTGCAGGGTGAATACGACGAACGTTTTTACAGGATGTGGAAGTATTACCTGCTTTCCAGTGCCGGCTCGTTCAGGGCTCGCAACAACCAGCTATGGCAGCTGGTATTGTCTAGGGAAGGGATCGCAGGAGGGTATACAGCAGTAAGGTGAAGTACAGCATAGCGAAGAAGTATAAAGTATAACCAGTGAATATTTTACTTTATTATAAAGCGCGCTGAAGTGATCTCATGCGCTGTCACTAACCTACCGATATAGGCCCCTGCATTAAGCTTTTCCTTTTTAAGCTGGTAAACAAAATGCTCACCTTCTTGGCCTTCACCCTCAGCTAATACCGAAAGCACATTGCCCTGCATATTCAAAATCTCCAGCTTATAGCGGCCACTCTGCCTAAGAGTAAAACTTAAATCTGTTCTTGAGTTAAAGACATTAGGAGATGCTTTCAGTTCTAAGCGCTCTACTCCTATTCCTTCTCCTAAAGAGGAGGCTCTGCCAAAGTTTACTTCCGGAGATCTGACAGGTTTTTCATTACCGGGTTGTTGTGCTTTTGATGTCGGAGGCAAGATAATTGCTTTATCCCCTTGCCCGAAAACGAACTCCAGCCTTG
Organism: Pontibacter aydingkolensis; assembly: GCF_019443125.1. Lineage (GTDB taxonomy): Bacteria > Bacteroidota > Bacteroidia > Cytophagales > Hymenobacteraceae > Pontibacter > Pontibacter aydingkolensis. The sequence continues at coordinate 261,834 of NZ_JAHYXK010000003.1, forward strand.
ACAGGAAAGCCAGCAGCAGCAGAAGCTTGATAAATGGTCCGACGTGCTTTTTCATACCAAACATTTTACAGTGAAAGCTCAAATCAGCTTGTGCTTTAGGTATGATAAAAGTACAAATGCGATTATTGGTTAACCAGGAATGAATATTCAGAAGGGTAACATCAATGCTTCAACAGTTTCATACAATTTATTTTATATTAAGTGCCTTAATATAATCAGCATACAATATATAAATAAGAATTATCCAAAGATAAACAGCCTTAAATATCCATATCCTTGCATTTAGATAACATTTATCCAAACTTCAAATCTTATTCAAAATCATCATTTTATAAAAACAAGATTATACGTTACATTAAAAACATAAATGCCCCGCGATATATTTTACCGCGGGGCATTAAAATTTGCAACGTTTAAGTTATATTACTTTATTAGTAGCATCGTACCTGAGCGTGTAGTGCTTCCATTTACAAGTTTGTACATGTAAACTCCGCTTTTCTTTTCAGATGCTTTAAAGCTATAAGTATACGTATTGCCGATCTCAACAACACCGTCGAAAAGCGTCTCAACCTCACGGCCAGTAATATCATAAACCTTTAAAAGCGTATGGCCGGCTTCTTTTGCCTTAAAGCTGATGGTAGTGCTTTCTGAGAATGGGTTTGGATAGCTTAAAACCATTTCATCTGCTTTGCTTATCTCTGACACTGTAAGTGCCGGACTTGCAGTAGAGCCACCTGCAATAACCGCAGCCGGTGGCATGTCATATGCTTCCTTCTGGTCAAATCTGAAATAGCTCAGGCCCTGGCTGGCGCTGTAGCCCACACCTCTTCTGGCAAAGGCACTCCAGATCAGCTCCTGGTTAGCACCACCATAATTCAGCTGATCAGCTAAAAGTATAGCGTCACGGCCATCCACAAATCCAGGGTAGCATGGTTGCAGTTTTAAACCGTCGATAACCAGCTGCATGGCCATGTTATTACCGCCATTGCCATTGTAAAGGTCTGGGTCGAAACCGTATTTGTCAATTAAATCCCATGTCATTTCCCAAAGTATAGTAGCAAACACAAAGCCAATGCCGTGCGGTGCGCTAAGCGATGAATTGTTGGTGGCACCATAAGTATAATTGTTCACGCTAAAGTCAGTAGAGTAAGGAGCAGGTCTGATACCCCGGCCCTCTACAGGCTGCCCTGATGCGTAAGTACCTATCCCTCTGATCTTTTCACGGGTATCGCCTTTCTTCATGGTCATCATCAATCCAAACCAGTCACTCCAGCCCTCTCCCATCTGCTCAGTTGTTAATACCTTACCGCCGGCAAGCACCTGCGTTGGCAGGCAAGAGGTAGTGTTACGTCCACCTGTCAGTCGGTTTGAGATACCATGACCATATTCGTGCACAATAATGCCATTGTCAAAGTCACCATCTATTTCAGGACCCGAACCATCATCTTTCAGGCTTACGGTTACCTCTTGATTTGCATCCAGCAATGCTATGATGTTTGCCCCTGTTTCATCGCTGATCATCACCGAAGGAATAGTAATAGAGGCATCAGCTCCGCCCATGGCACCTGGGGCACCCGGTACATTATTAATAACCACTACCGCTTTAGCACCGGCGTTCTGAGCGTTTTTAACCTTGACTGTAAACGCACATGAACCTCTGTAGACAACAGCTATATTACCTGCTACAGCAGCAGTATTAAGTACTGAGCCACACCCTTCCACTGCGTTAGCACCTTCACTATTTACCAGCACTAGCTTTCCTGTTATTGGAGTCGGAGTAAGAGCCGGACCAAAAGCCGCAGTACCTGCAAGATAGCTTCCGGCAATTAACGAGGGGGCTGTTATCCTGAACCTGTCAGGATCCGGAATACCGCTCCAGAGGTACATCTGCATTCTTGGTCTTCTGCCATCGATAGGGGTTGCAAAGTTGGCGTTGTTTCGGACATTCGGTATACTTCTGCCATCCTGTGCCTCAGCCATTACATAATCGTTGCCCAAGCCATCTTTGCCAAAGTTGCTGGACTGAAAGTTCCCGCTCTCCTCATCAAAACCATACTTATACCATACATCATGTGTGATGTTACTCCAGTAGAAAAGGTTGGTGATGGCAGCGTCTCTGTACGTCTCTGGTTGCTCCGAAAAATTCACAGGGTATTTGAAAACCCGCTGAGTTCCTCCATCAGGGCTATGGCCATGCATCACATCTGCGCCGTTATCACTATTACTTGCCACGTGACCTGTGTTATTCGGGTCTTCGTAGGCATACACGTTGTTGCCTCTTGTTATGGTATAGCTTTTCTTACTGTCTGTATGCCAGCCATTCGGAGATGCCATTTTGTCTGCCACTGCTGCAGCATTCATTGGTTTACGGTCGCCGTGGCTCGGGCTTTCGAATGGCATCGGGTATACTTCATAAACACCCGGCGTATTCGCTTGATTAACCGGTCCACCCATTGGCGCATAAGGAGTCATATCCATTTGCTCATCCAATGCCACGGAAGCAGTGTGCCGATGTGCATCGTGGAGGTATTTGCCTCCTGCACCCTCGTTTTCAAACACACAATGCACTACCATATTGTCTTTATCCAGCAATTCTCCTGTTTTGGCATCCACCCTGATATTCCACCAGTTCTGCGAATCCAACTCGTAGATGGATACTTCCCAGGCAAGTCTTAGGCTACCATCGAACATCGGCTGGTACACAAGCTTAGCAGGTATAGTTTCCAGTGAAATGCCGCCTTTCGAAAGCACCACTTCCCTATTCCTATTATTGGTGCTCTCCAGCACAGTTAACGGCTCAGAAACAGCAACGCCTAGATGGCGAGCAGCAGCCGCTACCGCTCCCTCAGCATCAAGTACAGGTTGTTTGCTGTTCACTTTACTTTCAATATCCTCATGAAAACGGTTGCCGACATTCACAACCTTACCATTGCTGGTAATACTCATATTTGTTATAGCACCATGAATCTCAATGCCTTCATACTGCTGCTTAATATAATAGTGCTTTACCCCACTCTTTTTACTTTCGGCCTCGCTGCTTAGCGCCAGGTCTTGTATGTCTTTGTCTTTTACTTTGAGTGCTTGTTTGTTTTTCTTTATGTGGTCAAGCGCCACCTGTGGGATTGGCTTTTTCTCGGACTGCCGGTTTCCTTGTGCATAGGAAACAGTACTTCCGAACAACATAGCTACAATAATAGCCAGCTGCATGTAAATGCGTAGATTTTTGCCCATAATGTTTGATGTAAATATTGGTTAAGGAACAATGCAAGCATTTACGCCTATTGCCACTCAATAGTTATTTGAAAAACACAAATTTACCTATTGTTTTTACAATACTTTAATCATATATTACATCACGTCATTTAATATTTATATATATTGATTTCCAGTTACTTTTAAAAAAATCTATTAAATAAAGGATGTTTAAACAATTGCTTACACCGGTGTTTCACAAAAACGAACGCATAAGTATAGTACAATAAAAAAATAATTTCTAAAACCATTTTCAATCCATACTCTGTCCGATTCATTTATAAGATTGGAGGTTAATCGCAATGTAGCCTTGCACACATATATTGCATATACCCTGTGTTACTTGTATATACACCCTATGTTGTGAGATTAAAAAAACTCCACTCCCATCTCCAAAAACAGCATTACACACTAATCATAGCAGGTGAAAAACTAAACCTACCCTCACATATGTTATAGAACTATCCGGTGGATAACTATCTGGAAAACTACTGGATAAAAAGCACTCCCATCTGAGCTTCAGATTGATTATCTTTGTAGTAATGGAAAATTTCGTAGTATCAGCGCGTAAATACCGCCCGAGCACATTCGATAGTGTGGTGGGGCAGCACCATATAACCAATACCCTTAAAAACGCCATTAGCAGCAAGCATTTGGCACAGGCATTCCTTTTCTGCGGACCACGCGGTGTGGGTAAAACCACCTGTGCCCGTATTCTGGCCAAAACGATCAACTGCCAGAACATCACCCCGGAAACAGAGGCTTGTAACGAGTGTGAATCGTGCCGCAGCTTTAACAGCAATAGCTCGTTCAATATTCACGAACTCGATGCTGCTTCGAATAACTCTGTAGAGGATATCCGTAACCTGGTGGAGCAGGTGCGTTATGCGCCGCAAACAGGTAAGTACAAAATCTATATCATAGATGAGGTGCACATGCTCTCTAACCAGGCCTTCAACGCATTTCTGAAGACCCTGGAAGAGCCGCCATCGTACGCTATTTTTATACTTGCTACCACAGAGCGCCACAAAATTATCCCAACTATACTTTCACGTTGCCAGATCTTTGATTTTAACCGGATCAGGATCGAGGACATGGTGCGCCATCTGGGCAGTATCGCCACTAAAGAAAGTATACAGGCCGAGCCGGATGCCCTGCACCTTATCTCGCAGAAAGCAGACGGAGCCTTGCGCGATGCCCTGTCTATTTTCGACCAGATGGTGACCTTCTCGGGTAGCAATGTAACTTACAAGGCTACTGTAGAGAACCTGCACATACTCGATTACGATTACTACTTCAGGCTAACAGACCACCTGCTGGACCAAAATCTGGCTGGCTCACTGTTGCTGTTCGACGAAATCCTAAAGAACGGTTTCGATGCGCACAACTTTTTAATTGGTATCGCAGAGCACTTCCGCAGCCTTTTGGTGTGCAAAGATGCTCAGACGATACAACTGCTGGAGGTATCGGATAGCATTAAGGCGAAGTATGCAGAGCAGTCGCAGAAAGCCAGTGTGTCGTTTTTGCTATCGGGCCTGAACCTAGTAAGCACCTGCGACACCAATTATAAGAGCAGCAAAAACCAGCGCCTGCACGTGGAGCTGTGCCTTATGAAACTGGCACACCTGAACGCGGCGTTAAACTTTGCACAAAACGGAACAGAAGCAAAAAAAGCTAAGGTAGCGGACCAGGCACCAGCCTCTACCGGAAATACAGGTGCCATACCTTCTGTCAGCATGCAGCCTGTCCATACTTCGGGCACGGTGCCATCGCAGCAGATGCAGCAGTCTACACCAGGTAGTGTACCGTCGGAGCGCATGCAGCAACCGCATACGCCAAACCAGGTACCATCAGAGGGCTTGCAGCAGCCGCCCAAACATCAGGATGTAACACTAGACGCACACCTTAGCCCACCAAAGGCTCAGGCCGCCCCTGAGCAACCACGCTCTAAAGTACAGCTGCCTCCGCCCAAAAAGCTGAGTAAGTTGCCAAGCTTAAAAGACATAGGCAATGCACAAGCCGCTGTGGCTGATGTTGCTGTAGCTGTAGAAGAAGATGATGCTAATTATGGTGCCGCAGTACCTGTAGATGAGGCTCGTCTGAAAACAGTATGGCATGCTATACTTCGCCGCAAAAAGGCCGAGAATATGATGGAGTTTACGCTCCTGAATCGCCAGTACCATATTGGGCCGGATAACGAGGTTGTACTCCACCTAGAAAACCACGTTATGATGGACCAGTTCACGGCTTTGCGACCTGATATACTCCGCGAGCTAAAAAAAGAAACCGGCAACAGAAGTATAAAATTGAGGGCAGAGGTAGTAGAAGTGCAGGACGAAGGTCGCAAACTTTATACTTCGCAGGATAAGTTTAACTACCTGGCCGAGAAATTCCCGGTAATCGTCGATTTAAAACAGCGTTTTGGCTTAGATACTGATTTTTAAATCCGTAATATTCTATCTTCGTATAGTCACATCATCACTAACAAGCTAAACTATGACATTCAAAAAGGGATTATCTCTGTTTTTGGTTGCGTCAGCCTTTGCGTTTACCCAGTGTAAGAACGAGGCTTACCAGACACAATCAACTGCTGAAACAACCACATCTACGGCATCAGCCACAGCCGAGAAAGAGTATAAGTACGAAACAGCGCCAAACGATCCGCTGAATGCCCGCATTTACACGTTGGATAATGGCCTGAAAGTATATTTATCCGATTACGAAGAGGCACCGCGCATACAAACCTTTATTGCAGTGCGCGCCGGTTCTAAAAACGACCCTGCCGATGCCACCGGCCTGGCGCACTACCTGGAGCACATGGTGTTTAAAGGCACCTCAGAACTAGGTACCCAGAACTGGGAGAAAGAGAAAGTAGAGCTGGATAAGATTGAAGCCCTGTACGAAAAGTATAGAGCCACCAAAGACGAAGCTGCCCGAAAAAGAATTTATACCCAGATCGACTCAGTTTCGGGAGTAGCTGCTACTTATGCGGTTGCAAACGAGTACGATAAGATTTTGGGAGCGATCGGTGCAAAAGGTACCAATGCTTATACCTGGGTAGACCAGACAGTTTACACCAACGACATCCCGAGCAACCAGCTTGAGCGTTGGATAGAACTAGAGGCTGACCGTTTTGGCGACATGGTGCCACGTATTTTCCATACCGAGCTGGAAGCTGTTTACGAAGAGAAAAACCGCACCCTGGACAGCGATGGTCGCAAAGTAGCCGAGGTGATCAACACAGCACTTTTCCCGACGCACCAGTATGGCACACAAACGACTATCGGCACCATAGAGCACCTGAAAAACCCTTCTATCACCGAGATCAAAAAGTATTATAATAAGTACTACATCCCGAACAACATGGCTATTGCCATGAGCGGAGACATCGATTTCGACCAGACCATCCGTCTGATAGATAAATACTGGGGAAGTATGGAGAAGCAGCCGGAGCCGGCGTTTACCGCAGCCAAAGAGCAGCCTATCCAGAAACCAATTGTGAAAGAAGTATTGGGTCCAGATGCTGAGAATGTGTCTATTGCTTTCCGTACGCCGGGCATTAACGAAAGAGATGCTCTGGTTATACAGATGATCAGCAATTTGCTTTACAACGGCCAGGCCGGTTTGATAGACCTGAACCTGAACCAGCAGCAGAAAGTGCTACAGTCGTACGCCTATGATACTCCGATGAAGGATTACGGCACCTTTAGAATGACCGGTATGCCGCGCCAGGGCCAGACTTTGGACCAGGTGCGCGACCTGTTGCTGCAGCAGCTGGACATGATCAAGAAAGGACAGTTCGATGAGTCGCTGATACAGGCGGTGGTGAACAACGACAAAATCAACACCATGAAGGCGTATGAAGAAAACAGCAACCGTGCAGATGCTTTTGTAACGTCTTTCATCTATGAAATGCCATGGAATAAATTTGTAAGCCGCCCTGCTGAATTTGCAAGTATAACCAAGCAGGATGTGATGGATGTAGCCAACAAATACTTCCAGAACAACTATGTGTTGGTGTACAAGAAAACCGGAAAAGACCCGAATGCCACAAAAGTTGAGAAGCCTACCATTACACCGGTAGCCGTAAACCGTGAGGTGCAGTCTGATTACTACAAAGCCTTTATGGCCAAGGAAGTACAGCCGCTTCAGCCAGTATTTATCGACTACAAAAAAGACATTACAGAATCTAAGTTAAAGCAGAACATCCCGCTGCTTTATACTAAGAACAAAGAGAACGGCTTGTTACAGCTATACTACATCCTGGACATGGGCACCAACAACGACCCTAAGCTGGGCATGGCTGTGAACTACCTGAAGTACCTGGGCACCGACAAGTATACAGCAGAGCAGCTTCAGAAGGAGTTTTACCAGCTGGGCACTTCGTTTGATGTGTTCTCTTCAGGAGATCAGGTATATGTAAGCTTAACCGGACTTGATGAGAACTTCGAGAAAGGCCTGAACCTGTTCGAGAGTGTACTGGCCAACCCTAAAGCTGATCAGAAGGCCCTGAGCGATATGGTGGCCGGTATGCTGAAAGCCCGCGAAGATGCTAAGAAAAACAAAGGTGTTATTCTGCAGCAGGCCATGATGAACTACGCCAAGTATGGCCCTAAGAATCCTTTCAACACCGTGCTGAGCGAGAAAGAACTGAAAGCCGTGAAACCGCAGGAACTGGTAAACATTATCAAGAGCATCCCCACGTATGAGCACCGCGTGTTATACTATGGTCCACGTGAAACGGATAATTTGGTAGCAGCCCTTAATACCGGCCATAACGTGCCTGCCACACTTAAGCCGGTACCAGCCGAGAAAGTGTACAAGGAGATAGACTTTACGCAGCCTACCGTATACTTTACAGATTATAACATGGTGCAGGCCGAGATGATGTTCGTGAGCAAATCCGTACCCTACACAAAAGACATTATACCTGTTGTGCGCCTGTATAACGAGTATATGGGTGGCATCGTGTTCCAGGATCTGCGTGAGTCTAAAGCCCTTGCCTACTCTACTTACTCGTACTATGGAACGGCTGCTAAAAAAGACCGCGCGAACTACCTGGTATCATACATTGGGGCACAGGCAGACAAACTTTCTGAGGCAATGGCTGGTATGCAGGCCTTGTTAACGGATATGCCTTTAGCAGATGCTAACTTCCAAAACGCACAGGCTGCGCTTCGTAACAGCATATCTACAGAGCGTATCACTAAATCTGGCATTTTGTTCGATTACGAGCGTGCTAAGAAGTTAGGCCTGAACTACGACATCCGCCAGGACGTGTATCAGAGCGCCAACTCCATGACCTTCGACCAGATGAAGGAGTTCCAGCAGAAGTATGTGAAAGGCCAGCCGCAGGCTATACTTGTGATCGGCGCTAAAGACAAGCTGAACTTTAAAGAACTCGAGAAGTATGGCAAAGTGAAGCAGTTGGATCTCAAGACGCTGTTTGGGTATTAACATAGACCTTAGACGCAAAGTATTGCGTCTCTACAATAGCAAAAGGGGCAGCCAAGTATGGCTGCCCCTTTTGTTTTATACTTGCGTTCTTGTTTAATGTACCTTCAAAAATTGCAACACACCGCTGTTTCGGATTTACAATCCGGAACCCGTCTAACTGCGGATTGTAATCCGCCTGCTTGCCAGTAGCTTCTGCCTTTGCTATTGCGGATTACAAATCCGCAGCTATTAAACTTTCGGATTGCAGATCCGAAAGAGCGGGGCTTTCATAATTTAAGCTTCAAATATCCTTAACAACATTTGCTAATCATTTTCGGTGTAAACCCTATATTTTGTAGCTAACAACAAAATCATCAAATCACTATCAATCAGAGTATTAATAATTATGTTGATAAATAAATTTTAGTCATTAAGCTTTAAAATGCTTTTTATATTAGCATTTTGTTTTATATCTGCTAAAGAACATTACTGCTGACATCAAACTTAGTCAGCACAATTCAATATAACCCACTCAACCTTATTACTAAAAGCATCAAGCTTTTAATTTCAAACAGCTTATCATTTTCTAGAGCTTAGTATACCTAAAGGGTATAATTCTAAACTACAACTTCTTTTATCAATATCATTGCATTGACTATCAAATTGTTATTACGACTTTGATTCAGCCACACCCCTAACGAATCACATCAAATATCTATAATATTCAATTTCCTATCCTAAAATAAACAGCAATGCCACAAAGCAAGAAGCCAAGGCACAAACACAACCCTGCCAAGGGTATGACCAATCTGCAAGGTCAAAAGACTAACTCAAAAAGAGCTAGCAAAACCATCAAAGTTAATAGATGGCTTAACTTAAAACTTGAATCTATTACAATCAATATTCCTAGACTCATAGGAATAGTCATCTTAATTTTCTCCATCTTCTTACTTAATAAGATTGGTGGTTACGAAATTTCAGACATCATACTTTTCTTAGGACTGGCTCAAAAGAAGTAACAAAAAAGGCTGCCCAATTAGGCAGCCTTTCTCATTTTATACTTCTGCTTAAAAGTTATTCAACGCAGCATTCAACGTCTCACTCGGTCTCATCGCTTCATCAACTTTCGCGTTATCTGGGTGGTAGTAACCGCCGATGTCAACTGGCTTGCCTTGTGCTGCGATCTGCTCGTCCACGATCTTCTGCTCGTTGTCGGTCAGTTCCTGTGCAAGCTTCGTGAAGCGGTCTTTCAGTTCCTGGTTTTTGTTCTGCTCGGCAAGTGCCTGTGCCCAGTACATAGCCAGGTAGAAGTGGCTGCCGCGGTTGTCGATGCCACCAACTTTACGGGCCGGCGACTTATCTTTCTCTAGGAACTCAGCGTTGGCTTTGTTCAGGGCTTCCGCCAATACTTCAGCCTTTTCGTTTTTAGTTTTGTAAGCAAGGTCTTCCAGTGATACGGCTAGAGCTAAGAACTCACCAAGTGAATCCCAACGCAGGTAGTTTTCTTCCACAAATTGCTCTACGTGCTTCGGTGCAGAACCACCGGCACCAGTCTCGAACAAGCCACCGCCATCCAGCAACGGAACGATAGAAAGCATTTTGGCGCTGGTACCTAATTCAAGAATAGGGAATAAGTCAGTCAGGTAGTCACGCAGTACGTTACCGGTTACTGAGATAGTATCTTTACCAGCTTTGGCGCGCTCGCAAGTATAACGCATGGCCTCAACCGGCGATATGATCTTGATCTCAAGTCCGTTGGTATCGTGGTCCTGTAAATATTTTTCAACTTTCTTGATCAGGTTAGTGTCGTGTGCACGCTGCGGGTCTAACCAGAAAATAGCTGGTGTGTTTGTGATTCTTGCTCTTGTAACGGCCAGTTTCACCCAGTCCTGAATCGGAAGGTCTTTTGTCTGGCAGGCTCTGAAGATATCGCCCTGCTCCACCTTCTGCTCCATCAGCGTATTGCCGTTCGCATCAACTATACGCACCGTACCAGCCTCAGCCATTTCGAACGTTTTGTCGTGCGAGCCATACTCTTCCGCTTTCTGCGCCATCAAACCGATGTTCGGAACAGTACCCATGGTAGTCGGGTCGAAAGCACCGTTCTCTTTGTTGAACTGAATCACTTCCTGGTAGATCTGTGCATAAGAGCGGTCCGGGATGATAGCCACTGTATCTTTCGGCTTGCCGTCCGGTCCCCACATCTGACCAGACGTACGGATAGCAGCAGGCATAGAAGCGTCGATGATCACATCGCTTGGCACGTGCAGGTTGGTAATGCCTTTGTCAGAATTCACCATTGCCAGTTCAGGACGCTGCACCATCTCAGCTTTCAGGTCAGCTTCAATTTCAGCACGCTTCTCAGCTGGCAGGTTTTGAATTTTATTGTACACGTCACCTAAACCATTGTTCGGGTCAACGCCTATCTCTTTGAATGTAGCACCGTGCTTTGCAAAAGTATCTTTGAAGAACACTTTCACCGCGTGGCCGAACATGATAGGGTCAGACACCTTCATCATGGTAGCCTTCAGGTGCAGCGACAGCAGGATGTTGTCTTCCTTCGCCTCAGCAATCGCTTTTTCAAAGAATGCGTTCAGCTCTGCAACATGCATTACCGAAGAATCCATTACTTCGCCTTCTTTCAGCGCGATCTTATCTTTTAATACTTTCGTTTCGCCATTCGCACCAACAAACTCGATGCGTACATCTGTTGCCTTATCAGCTACTACAGATTGCTCGCTGCCATAGAAGTCGCCTTCCGTCATGTGCGCAACGCGTGTTTTAGAATCTGAAGACCATTTACCCATCGAGTGCGGGTGGCTCTTGGCATATTGCTTTACGGCATCAGCCACACGACGATCTGAGTTACCTTCACGCAAAACAGGGTTTACCGCACTACCCAAAATTTTGGAGTAACGGGCTTTAATATCTTTTTCCTCTTCTGTTTTAGGCTCAGCCGGGTAATCCGGAATGTTGTACCCCTGCGACTGCAACTCCTTTATTGCAGCTGTAAGCTGAGGAATTGATGCGCTAATGTTTGGTAGCTTAATGATGTTTGCCTCTGGTGTTTTGGCAAGATCACCCAGGTAAGCCAGGTCATCGTTCTGCTTCTGCTCCTCAGTCAGGTTCTCTGGGAAAGCAGCAATGATACGGCCAGCCAGTGAAATATCTCTGGTTTCTACTTCTATGTCGGCAGCTTTTGTAAAAGCCTGAACTATAGGCAAGAAAGAGCGTGTAGCCAAAGCCGGCGCCTCATCGGTAATAGTATAGATGATCTTTGATGTTTTTGTCGTCATTATAAAGTTTTGTTTAATTCTGAGCCCCTGCTCTTCAGCCAGACACTACAGGTTAAAAATACTGTAATTAAGGTTAATTCAAAGTATAAACTCAGCTCAAGGACTACACTTATTAGTCCGGCTGAATCAGGCAACAAATATAATAGTCTTTTTGAAATAGGTTAGTTAACGCAGTATGTTTATGCGACCTATGCAGTTCTATTGATTCTCCATTAAAAGGATATTTGCTATGCTTTTGCACCTTCTCAGTATTCATACCCGCCTAAAACAACATAAACCTGATTGATATTAGTTAATGCATGACTGACACCACCCATCTTTCACTGCTAAATAAATCGTATAGCTGATTTTAACTTAAAGGGACTTTACTTAAAAGATAGCTTGGTAATACAACCACATGTCCGAAAATACGTCTAACACAAGTTTGAAAGTATAGTAACTTATTTCAAATCCGCCTATGGCACGCTTGTTTACAAAAACAAGAAATCGGCTTATCTTTATTTTGTCCCTGGTACTGCTTTGTGCTACCGCTACTGTTTCGGCACCGCTGCGCATTATGGCCCTGGGCAACTCTATCACCCAATCAAACGCAGAAAACTATAGCTACCGCTATTATCTCTGGAAAAAACTGCTGGACGCCAACATGGAAGTAGACTTTGTGGGCTCGCATGCTGTAAATAATGGAGGCAACCCTGCCTGGCCCCAGCACCAGGGCAAAAGTTTTGATGCGGATAACGAAGGACACTGGGGCTGGAGCGCAGACCAGATTCTTTACGGACACAGCGGATTTCCCGGGAATGGCAAACTCAGTCAGTGGCTTACCGACTATACCCCTGACCTCGTGCTCATGCACCTTGGCACCAACGACATGTTCCGCGATCATTCCTTAAGTGAAACACTAAATGAACTGCGCGAGGTGGTCAGGCAACTAAGGGCCGACAACCCTAACGTTACCATACTGCTGGCAAAACTAATACCAGCCTACGAACCAAAAGTAGGTTATCAGGCAGCAAATAATGTCAGGCTCCTAAACGAGCAGATACCGGCTCTGGTGCAGGAGCTTAATACCACCAACTCGCCGGTTATACTTGTAGACCAGTACACAGGCTTTGATGCCACCACCGGAGCCGACACCTGGGACGGAGTACACCCCAATGCCAGCGGTGATCAAAAGATGGCGCAACGATGGTATGATGCCATTATGCAGGTTACAGCTCCATCTGATGTTGCTTTGCAAAATTTTGATGCTGAAAATACAGACCAGGGTTATGTAGACCTGGATTGGCAAACAACTCTTGAGAAAAAAAGCTCACACTTTGAAATAGAGCGTGCTTCTGGTACAGGTAGTTTCGCTAAAATTGGCACCGTAAATGGGGCAGGTGATTCCAACACCCTGTTAAATTATGACTTTAAAGACGAGACTGCCCCCTATGGTGATTTATACTACAGGCTAAAACACATTGGTCTTGACGGGAACTTCAGATATTCTGAAGTTGAGTATGTGAAGAAAGAACAGGTATTAAGCGCCGCGGATGAAATAAATAAGCAGAATGATTTAGAAGTATACCCTACCGTTACCAGCCTTAAAAGAATTACAGTAGCACTAAGCAATCAACAACCTTATGCCGAGTTGGAGCTAAATATTTACAGCGTGGCCGGTAAGTTAGAACAACGACTTATAAAACGATGCGATGCAGAGGGTAGCTTTACTTCAATTATTCAATTAAGCCAAGGCCAGCAGGCGGGTTTATATTTGGTGCAAATAGTAACAGAGAGGGAAAGATTCCAGACCAGGTTTATACTTAGGTAGCAGTTTATACTTCGTCCTGTTCCTGCAATAGCTGTATTACTTCCTGGTCGGAGGTTTGAGTAAACTCCTCGTAAAACTGCCCAACAGCCTGAAAAAACGGCGGTATCAGCAGGCATATCACTTCATCTACCATACCTCTGAACCGATCTATTGCCTCGAAGGGGGCTACAGGTACGGCAATTACTATTTTGCGAGGCTGTTCTGTTTTAACCAGCTCAATTGTTGCTTCCAGGGTCTTGCCGGTGGCTATGCCATCATCCACAATAATCACTACTTTATCTTTTAGCAGAATATGCTGCCTTTTACCCATAAAGAGGTCATACTTTTGCTTCAAGCTTTCCCGGATACGCTGCACCTCACTCTCAATATATTCGTCGGGTACTTCGGCACGTTTATCAACCGCCACGCTTTTAAGGCTTACTGAGCCAATGGCAAACTCGGGATTAGAAGGGTGGCCTATCTTTTTTGTGAGAGTAACCTCCAGTGGCATCTCTAAGCTTTTGGCAATTGGCGCCGCCACAGGCACACCCCCGCGAGGTATAGCCAGCACCACTCCATGCTCTCCCTTATACTTCTGTAACCGCTCGGCCAGCAACTGCGCTGCACTCTCACGGTTTTTGATCATGTCCATACTATGTTAGTTTTGAATGAGTGATTGAGTGAATGGGTGGATAGTTGTTCGTTGATAGTTAATTGTTATTAGTTGATCGCTTGAAAGGCAAGGATAGGTCACTTCCATGTCCGGCCATTTCTGACATAAATCATTCACTCAATCAATCATCCACTCATTCTCTCATTAATATTTACGGCTGATCCTGCTTTAACGGGTGTTGCTTGCCTGGCTCGAGGTACTTCCGAAACCAGTCTGTGGCTAACTGTGCGGCCATCTCCAAGGCTCCCGGCTCTTCGAATAGGTGCGTCGCGTCGGGTACAATCTCCATATCTTTTAGGCATTGCATCCGGTCATGGGCATCGCGGTTCATACTAAGCACAGGCTCATCCAGTCCGCCTACAATTAATAGCGTAGGCGATTGCACATCCGGCAGCACAGTGTCGGCCAGGTCGGGACGGCCCCCACGGCTTACTACCGCTTTTACCATATCGCCCAGAGCAGCTGCGGCACCCAGTGCAGAGGCAGCCCCGGTACTTGCCCCGAAGTAGCCAATGTTGTAATCAGTAAGACGGCTGTCTTTCAATACCCAGTTGGTGGCATCTACCAGGCGTTGCGTAATAAGCGGTATATCAAAACGGTTATCGTAGTTCTGGTCTTCCTGTGGCGTGAGCAGGTCGAAGAGCAATGTACCGAAACCAGAGCGCTGCAGGTGTTCAGCCACAAAACGGTTGCGCGTGCTTAGCCGGCTACTGCCGCTGCCATGCGAGAAGATAACCAGCCCTTTTGCATTTTCAGGTACAGCCAGATCGCCGATAAGCGATTCCTGCCCCACCGGGATGTTTACCTGCTCGTTTATACTTAAGTTTGCCATAGCTCTATTTATTTAGGTTGCTTTACAGCATAGTGTATGTTTTGAATTACGCCCACAATTTTTAGAAGTTTAAAAGGCCTTTACCTATACTTGCCGGCATACGTACTTCAGGTATAAATAACCTCCTGAGGCCATGCAAACTCTTAGACTATTACCTGCACTATTTCTGATGCTGTTGTTTGCCTGCAGCACAGAGCAATCCACTTCTACTGCAGACAGAAAACCTGAAACAACAGCATCTGATTCTGCTCTGGTTAAGCCTCAGGCCTCAGCCACCACCGATTTTAATGCTGCCTTTGCCAGGTTCTTTGAGGATCTGCACAATGCCGACACAGCCGGTATAAATCAGTTTATTCATCCAATGCATGGCTTGTGGATCATAGAGCAGCCAGGCGCCATGCCCAAAATGACGCAGGTGTTTGCTATACAGAAATTCGGACGGGAATACCAGAACAGGTCTTTTTTTACCATTGCCCAGGAGGTGCAGCAATGTGACCTGATCGAGGAAGCTTTTCCCTCCTTTGACTGTGCTGACATGAACTATGATGCAGGGAAAACCGGCTACAGCGAAGACGGCTGCTTTGTTTGGGATGCGGAGAAGTTTAAGAAAAGCGGTTACTGGAACTACGCCAGCCTGTCGCCTGACCAGATCCACCTTGTAAAAACAACATTGCCGCTTGTCCAGAAATCTGTGCTGCACACCCAAAGCTCTTTCGAGTTTCATTTCGGCTACTTGGACGGGCAATGGCATCTGCTATTTGCCAAGATCATCTATCCTTGCAGCGCCTGATCAATTGTGAATGAGTGATTGAGCGGATGAGTGAATAAGCGTGGAGATTAACGAGGCTATGACAATTTTTTCCAGGCATCAGGATTCTTTTACATACGTACAAGGTTTCAAGCCTAATTCTACCTATACGTAAAATCAAATTCACTCATTCGCTCAATCACTCATTCACAATTAAAATACATGGCCTACTTCCGACGCTACGACTACCCTACTCCCGATCCGGCTATACTTGCCAGGCTTACAGAGCAGCAGCGCGAAATGCAGCAGCGTATTATCATCCAAAAACCTGACTTCGACCTGAAACTGATTGCCGGCTGCGATTCTTCTTTCATTGGCGAGGATACAATACTTTCTGCTTTTATACTCTTAAGCTATCCCGATCTCGAAGTTATCGAGAAAGTATGGCATCACGACACTGTTGAACTGCCTTACATTCCCGGCTTTCTCGCATTCCGTGAGGCTCCTAACCTGCTCAAGGCCTACGAAAAACTACAGCAGAAACCCGACCTGATTATGGTAGACGGCCATGGCATTTCGCACCCGCGCCGCCTCGGCATTGCTACCCACCTGGGCTTGCACCTGAACAAACCCACCATGGGTGTAGCCAAAAAAGTACTGGTAGGCAAGTATAAGGAACCCGATCTGACTAAAGGCTCCATCTCTCCGCTGGAGTATAAAGGCGAAGTAATCGGCAACGTAATCCGCACAAAAGACAATGTAAAGCCGGTGTTTGTGTCTCCCGGCCATTTAATGGACCTGGAATCCGCTACAGAAATTGCCTTAGCCTGCGCCACAAAGTATAAGCTACCTGAACCAACAAGATTGGCCGATCATTATGCGGCGGTGTTTAAGAGCGAGGTGAATCAGGATTTGC
The DNA here is from genome assembly GCF_019443125.1 of Pontibacter aydingkolensis. GTDB lineage: Bacteria > Bacteroidota > Bacteroidia > Cytophagales > Hymenobacteraceae > Pontibacter > Pontibacter aydingkolensis. The sequence goes on from NZ_JAHYXK010000003.1 coordinate 278,776, forward strand.
AGGATGGAGAAGGATAAACAGGATGCTCAGCACAAGTTATTTAGGGATTTATTAAATGTAGATCAAGTGATGCAATTAGATGATATAACTTTCAAGATAATCGGCTGTGCGATGAAGGTGCACAATACTATTGGCAGTGGCTTTCAGGAGGTGATTTACCAGCGTTGCTTAGCTATTGAACTTGAAAAAGCCGGATTGATCTTTGAAAGAGAAAAGGAGCAAATCATTTATTACGATGGAGCAGAAGTAGGCACTAGAAGAGCCGATTTCATTGTAGAAAGTAATGTCGTTGTAGAACTAAAAGCTTTAGTCAATCTAGAAGACATTCACTTAGCACAGGCTAAAAACTATACCGTTGCCTATAATTTTCCAGTTGGTTTGCTGATTAATTTTGGTGCTCTCAGCCTTCAATACAAGAAAGTCTTTAACAATCAGTTTAAGTCATCTAAATAAATCCTAGTCATCAAATTTTACTCGTGCTGAGCATCCTGTCTATCCTTTTCCATCCTGCAAATCCTGACTCAGACAATTTGGCTTATTTCTTTAAAAAAGCACCTCCTTTACCTGCCATAATTTCAGTATAATCATCTAAAAATACCATTGGTGCACCCTTTGCTTCTTACCTCGTAGAACTAAAACTAAGGGAAAACAGACAAAGCGATATGAACTTTAATAACTATACCATCAAAGCCCAGGAGGCCATCCAAAAGGCCACTGAGATAGCAGGCGGCAACCAGCAGCAAGCTATCGAAACCGGGCATATTTTAAAAGCGATACTGGAGACAGATGAGAATGTAACAAACTTCCTGCTCCAGAAACTTAACATCAACGGCAACATCCTGCACACGAAGCTTGATGAAATTGTAGCAGCTTACCCAAAAGTAAGCGGCGGCAGTCCGTATCTGGCTAACGATGCAGCAGCAGCCCTGCAAAAGGCGACTTCTTATTTAAAAGAATTCGGCGATGAGTATGTAGCTATTGAGCACATGCTGCTGGGTATACTGGCAGGTCGCGATAAAGTGGCTGGTCTGATGAAAGATGTTGGTTTCAATGAAAAAGACCTTAAAAAAGCTATAAAAGAATTGCGCGGCGGCGCCAAAGTAACCGACCAGAATGCAGAGGCAAAGTATAACTCTTTAAAGCGCTATGCCCGCAACCTGAACGAAATGGCGCGTGCCGGTAAAATTGACCCGGTTATTGGCCGTGACGAAGAGATTCGCCGTGTGTTGCAGATACTGAGCCGCCGTACAAAGAATAACCCGGTATTGCTGGGTGAGCCTGGCGTAGGTAAAACGGCTATTGTAGAAGGTCTTGCCCAAAGAATCGTAAGCGGTGATGTACCGGAAAACCTCAAAAACAAAACACTCATGAGCCTGGACATGGGCTTACTGGTGGCAGGCGCCAAGTATAAGGGTGAGTTTGAGGAGCGTTTAAAGGCCGTGATTAAGGAAGTGGTGGATGCAGAAGGTGAGATCGTACTCTTCATCGACGAGATCCATACGTTGATTGGCGCCGGTGCAGGTGGTGATAGCGCCATGGACGCCGCCAACTTACTTAAACCGGCTTTGGCGCGTGGTGAGCTGCATGCCATTGGCGCTACCACACTAAAAGAGTATCAGAAGTATATCGAGAAGGATAAAGCTTTGGAACGCCGTTTCCAGGCGGTGATGGTGGATGAACCGAGTGTTCAGGATGCCATTTCCATACTTCGCGGCATCAAGGACAAGTATGAAGTACACCATGGGGTGCGCATTAAAGACGATGCGATCATTTCAGCTGTGGAGCTCTCTAACCGCTACATTACTGACCGTTTTTTGCCAGATAAGGCCATTGACCTGATGGACGAGGCAGCCGCAAAACTGCGCATCGAGATTGATTCTTTGCCAGTTGAACTAGATGAGATCCAGCGCCGCATTATGCAACTGGAGATCGAGCGTGAAGCCATCCGACGTGAGAACGACAAGGACAAGGAAACCATACTTTCGAAAGAGATTGCCGAACTATCCACAAAGCGTGATGATCTAAAAGCCAAGTGGCAGAACGAAAAACAGATTATCGAGGGCATTCAGAAAGAGAAAGAAAATATTGAGCAGTATAAACTAGAAGCGGAACAGGCGGAGCGCAGCGGCGATTATGGCCGTGTAGCTGAGTTGCGCTACGGTAAAATTCAGGAGGCGGAAGAGCAGCTAAAAAAACTGCAGGAGCAGGTACACCAGATGCAGGGCGAGAACCCGATGCTAAAAGAGGAGGTAAACTCTGAAGACATTGCGGAGATAGTAGCCAAATGGACGGGTATACCGGTTAGCAAAATGTTGCAAAGCGACCGCGAGAAGCTGTTGCACCTCGAAGCAGAACTGGGTAAACGCGTGGCCGGACAGGAAGAAGCCATTGAAGCTATTTCTGACGCTGTGCGCCGAAGCCGTGCCGGTATGCAGGACCCAAAACGCCCCATCGGTTCGTTTATCTTTCTGGGCACAACCGGCGTAGGTAAAACTGAGCTTGCCAAAGCACTGGCAGATTACCTGTTCAACGACGAGAACGCGATGGTGCGCATCGACATGAGTGAGTACCAGGAACGCCATGCTGTAAGCCGTATGGTGGGAGCGCCTCCGGGATACGTAGGATATGACGAAGGTGGTCAGTTAACGGAAGCCGTGCGCCGCAAGCCATACTCTGTGGTACTACTCGACGAGATAGAAAAAGCGCACCCGGATGTGTTTAATATACTTTTGCAGGTACTAGACGATGGCCGACTAACCGACAGCAAAGGCCGCGTAGTAAACTTTAAGAACACTATCATCATCATGACCTCTAATATAGGTTCGCATATCATCCAAAGCAATTTTGAGACGATGGATGAGTTTAACCACGACGAGGTGATTGAAAAGACTAAAGAAGAGGTATTTGAGCTGCTGAAGAAATCGGTGAGACCCGAGTTCCTGAACCGCATTGATGAGTTGGTCATGTTCCGACCTTTAAGCCGCAGTGATATACGCAAGATCGTTACCATTCAGTTCCGCCAGATCCAGCACCGCTTGGATGATGCAGGAATCCGGCTGGTAGCAACCGATGAGGTCCTGGATTATCTGGGAGAGCAGGGTTACGATCCGCAGTTCGGTGCACGACCACTGAAGCGTGTTATCCAGCGCCAGGTACTAAATGAACTCTCTAAAGAGATTTTGGCTGGCAAGATCAGTAAGGATTCTGTAGTAGAGGCCACACTTAAGAACGGCGAAATTCGGTTTAACAATGTGGATGTAGAAATCCCTACCGGAGAATAATATAAGTTTAAAGTTTAGCATGTATAAAGCGCCACCCCAGCAGGGGTGGCGCTTTTTTTATTCCATGTTTTATCATCTATAAAAAAAATTACACCATTTCAACTCACATTTAATACAATTATACTTTTATAGAGTAAAGTATAATTGTACCTGCTTTTAACCCTGTAACAGCATAGTGGCCACTAAATATAAATATAAGTATAAATGAATATTTACACTGCTTTTATACATCTGTATTAAAAAACAGGTAAAATATAATTTAATCTGCTTAATTAAATATATAAATATTGAAACATTTATATTCTTGTATGAGTAATAGGTGTATATTTTAATATAAAATTATCTTAAATAAATGCAACACTTGTACTTAAACTCTTTAAAGCTTATCACCCTTATTACGATATTGCTTTTTATATCATTCCCGGCTTTCTCACAAAAGCACGCCCTTAACTCAACTGAGAAGGTGATATATTATGAACCGTTCGCAACGGCAGCCTTTCCTAAAGACTGGATCCAGTATTCCAGCAACAGTACGAAATGGGAAGTAATACAGGGACCAAACTCGAGAGGTGGCAGTAACCAAGGTTCTTATCTGAGACTTGAAAGAAAAGCTCCAGGAGAAGAGACTGGCTTGAATATCTGGACTTTTTCTGCGCCTCTAAAATTGACAGCTGGCCGCATCTACACCATTAGCTTTTATCAGAAAAACCAGGGAGGCGGAGCAGTTGGTTTCCAGGTTCTGCTAAATACGGCTCAACATCATACATCTACAACCGGGTCTCAATCTGTAATTTCAACCGTTCTTTTACCTAAATCTAAATTTGGAGGAATAGAATCTACAGAACTTGTTTCTGTTCCTGTTACAGGTACCTACTACCTTGGCTTTGGTGTTACATCCTTTACAGACAGGGCAGAGTTAGCTATTGATGATATAAGAATAACAGAAGCAACCGGGGCACTGACAGGTGTTTATACTGTTGGAGAAGATGGAGATTTCGTGAAGCCTGAAACAGCAGCAGCGCACCTGAACAAGAGAGGTATATCAGGGCCCGTTACTTTTAACTTCGCGGACGAAGATTATATGATTGATAACGGCAACAGCAGCGCTAACTGGAACATTAATATAAAAATCAACCCTTTCCCGGCCATGGGTACTGCTCCCGTAATATTTAAATCAAGCGTTCCGGGAGTGCCGGCAGTTATTACAGGTAGCTCCGATCATGGGCCCCTGTTTCACCTGAACGGAGTTAACAATGTCCATTTAAACGGACTTACCATTAACAACAACAACTCTAAAACACCTGTTGCCATCAGTATAGATGAGTCAAGTAACTGCTCGATTAATGCCTGTACTGCAATAACCAGTGCACAGCTTGGCAACACGGGAGCCAGGGGTATATCTATAAAGAACGGCAGCAACAACACACTTTCCAATAACATGGTGCACAGCATTATAGCAAATGGAAGAAGCCTCACCGGAGAAGACAGCGACTTTAGTAGCAGCATCTATGGCATTGTAGTAGATGGAGGCACCAACCACAAGCTCTACAATAACTCTGTAGCCATGACCGGCCAACGAAGTACATTATCGTCTATGGCAGCAGCCCTTGCTATAGGCGCTACCACTACGGGACTTGATTTGCGAAATAATATATTCTCTAACACACAAAGCAGCACTGCTACAGGCTCCACGAATTACGCTATTTATTCCCTTGCGGGCAACGCAGCATTCAGCCACATAAACTATAACCTGTATTTTGCTGCATCCAGTATGATAAACCACCTAGGCTATATGTCAGGCAATGGCAGTGCAACCAGGCTTTCTGACTGGAAAACAGTTACTTTAAAAGATGCAAGCTCTATGTATGGGCAGCCTGCTTTTAAAAATACGACTACGTCTGCCAATGCTCCTATAGATCTTTCTATTGATCCGGCAAACCCACGCAGCTGGTTTACCAACGGTACAGGTGTACAGCTACCTTCAGTTTCAACGGACATGAGAGGCGCAGCCAGAAGTACAACCAGAGCAACAGGAGGCGTGGACCTGGGCGCACTTGAATTTACGCCAACTGCAACCGCCCCAAACATGGTGGTTTCCGGCGCATTGGTACCGGCACCGGGCCAGCGCCAGGTGTTTAGTTTTGCAGAACGCGAAATGGCAGTGATTACATGGTCTCCTTCTTCTGTTAGCATTCCTACTGGTTTCGCCCTTAAATACAGACCAGGTCAGTTTATAAACTCTTCTTATTTAGGTCAACACATGAATAGCTCCATGGAGGTTGTGAATGCAACCGGTACCTATGCTTATGACATTGAAATGCACTACGACGAAGCCTTGCTAGGTACCCTGGTAGAAGATGCTTTTAACTTTACCTTTAATGAGAGCACCCCTGCTTTAGGCTGGGTTAGCCACGCATTAACTGACGTAGAGTATGACTTTAATGCGAACAAGCTTATTAAAAAAGGTATCTCAAGCGGTTCAGCTTTTGTGGGGGCCGACAGAAGCTACTCCTTAGTGTTTTACAACAAAGCCGGAGACGCAGACTTGACACTCCTTACAAGTTGGGCTGTATTCCCGAATGGCACCGGAATTTCCCCGACTACCTTCAGTAACGTAGGGCGCAGCTATTTTATAACAAATTATTCGCCTAACGCTATACTAAAGTTGAGCAAAGACTTAATTATAACCGGAACTAACACCAAAGTAATATTGGGCAACGGCTCTACTCCTGTAACATTACCTGTGTATGATAAGAAATCAATACTGGGTAGCCAGGTAGACCTGACCGCCAGCTCTGTACTTCTGATCGACGCTCCGGTGTGGCCAAATATTGGTACAATGGACCCAAAAAGTACCATTATGCTGGGGCCTAACTCACCACTAGATGTGCCGGTTAGCAGAGATCTTTTTAATGTTGTGGTGTTTGGAGGCAAAAAGATCAAGCTGTCTAAGAACCTGGTGATAAAGGCTAAACTGGAACTCAGAGCTGGCTCTAAAGTGGAACTTGGTGATTATGATCTGAATATAGATTATGATGGCCAGGTGGTTAGCAACGATTTCAGCAGCTACATTATTCCAAATGGAAAAGGAAAACTTAAACAAGGCATACGTGCCGGTCAGGAAGTATCGTTGCCAGTAGGTACCGCTACAACATATAACCCTGTTAAAATAAAGCTGGCAGAAGGAGCTCAGGAAGACATATTTAGTGTTGGCCTGATAGATGGAGTTTACGGGGCATATGATGCTAATGATGTACCAACCGGTGCTGCACTTACCACTCATAATATAAATAAGACCTGGTTTGTAAGTGAAGCTGTGAAAGGTGGCTCTAACATTACACTTACCCTTACCTGGGCACAGGACGAAGCGCAGACAAGCTTTGATGCTGCTAAATGCTATGTGCAGCACTACGAAAACAGCACCTGGGATGAGTATTCAGTAGGGGAAGCATCTACTACAACACTTACAGCTGCGGATGGTACTACCAAAACTTATTACTCTATCTCCCGCCCTGGCATCACTTCTTTTTCACCGATGGGGGTAAGAACCTCGGATCGTATTAACCCCTTGCCTGTTGAGCTGGTGCAGTTTAAAGCCAGTGTTACCAATGAGAACAGTGTGAGACTAAACTGGACCACCGCATCAGAAAAAGACAATGATTACTTTGTAATAGAAAGAAGTGCTGATGGCAAGCATTTCTCAGAGGTAAGCCGTGTAACGGGATCCGGTACCACAAGCCTTCGTACCAGCTATACCTATACTGATAACAACCCTTTAACAGGTGCGTCTTACTATCGCCTGCGCCAGGTAGATTATGACGGCACTTTCGAGTTTTCGGCAATGCGATCAGTAACCGTGAAGGCAGTACAAGGGCTGATACTGAGTGTGTACCCGAACCCCAGCCAGGGCAGCGAAGTAAACTTGCTCATTCAGGGAATGCCGCAGGGGGCGCAGGCAACCCTGCAGGTGACTGATTTAGCTGGTAAGACAATATTTCATCAGTCAGTTAAAGAAACCAGAACAATTTTGCCTACCAGTAACCTACAACCAGGTATTTATGTAATTAGCCTGGTGAGCTCTTTAGGTAAGCAAACACAGAAACTAGTGGTACAATAAAAATATTAAGTAAAAAGTTAAGCATAATTTCCTAAGCACTTGGTTTATCAGTTAAAACTGCCCCTAAACCGGTAACATTTTTATTTCATTTGGCAAAAGCTCCACGTATGCAATTCTCCTTCCTGAAAGTGAGCGTAGCAACCGCAGCAACATATAGCTTATTACAACCAAGGCTCCACTGTGCTACGTGACACCCTCCCTATCAAGAACTTAACCCCGCATTAATTGGGCGTATAATTAGCTGGATTTTAACTTAGTAATTGAAAGGCTATGAAAAAACTACTTTTGTGTTTACTGTAGGTGCTTTATTTATAAGCTATGCCTGCACCAGTACCGATACAACTACCACTGACAAAAAACCCTAGTGTAGTTTGAATTGGTACCGCAGTAACTGGCAGAACCGGCACAGAAGCCGATATGGCGAGCATGACCAATTTAGATGATGCCACATTTATGTCTACGCCAGCTAACAATAACGCTTTTGAAGTACAAGCCGGCTAACCGGCAGCAAAGGCCGCGTAGTAAACTTTAAAAACACCATCATCATCATGACGTCTAACATCGGCTTACACATTATCCAGTCTAATTTTGAGACGAGGTAATTGAGCGCACAAAAGATGAGGTATTCAAGCTGCTGAAGAAGTCAGTAAGGCCGGAATTTCTGAACCGCATTGACGAGTTGGTGATGTTCCGTCCGCTGAGCCGCGAGGATATCCGCCAGATCGTTGAAATACAATTCGGTCATATTCAGCACCGCCTGGATGAAGCAAGAATCCGGCTGGTAGCAACCGATGAGGTCCTGGATTATCTGGGAGAGCAGGGTTACGATCCGCAGTTCGGTGCACGACCACTGAAGCGTGTTATCCAGCGCCAGGTGCTGAACGAGTTGTCTAAGGAAATCCTTTTAGGCAAGATCAGCAAAGACTCTGTGGTAGAGGCTACTTTTGAAGATGGTCAGATCCGGTTTAACAACATAGATGTAGAAATCCCGACTGGAGAGTAATTGTGATTTAGTTTAAAGTATAGATTAGCTTTAAACCCCGCTGTTCCTATGGAGTGGCGGGGTTTTGTGTTATAGCATTTTCTTCCGCGAGTTTAGCGATAGCGTAACTTGTGGCAGGGAGGGCCATATCAATGAATATTTCATTGTCGCGCAACTATATTTAATTAGCAAATTATTCCTAAATTGATGCTCTCAGATATTTACTCACATCTTATCATGAACAGCTTAAAAACAACCTCATTAACTAAAATCAAAACAGCAGGCATAAGCCTACTTGTTCCGGGCCTGATCATGCTATTTGTGGGTTTGAACCAGAATCCGCCCACTGGAGATAATGACCTACATTTCTCTGTTATTATTGGATTAGCATTTCAGTTAGCAGGGGTTATTCTTTTGGGTATCAACTATTACAAAACCAACAAAGAGCAGCTTTATATTCGCCTTTTTATAGCTATCCTGATGCTAGCTTTAGTTACGGTTTATTTAACTATCCGCTGATAACACACACATTCATTAGAAAATCTGTAGTTTAGTTTTTTGGCAAACGCTATACTTTAGATCCGCTGACTTACCTGGTTTTATGCTATTTAAAAGATGCCTGCTTTTACTACTGCTTACCTTAGCCATACTTACTGCCCAGGCTAAAGTTGATACGCTTACCATTCAGAGCCCATCGATGCAAAAAACGCTGAAAGCTGGCGTGGCAACTCCTGAAACCTACAAAAAGAAAAAGAACGGGCCCTACCCTGTTTTATACTTGCTGCATGGCTACAGCGGCAATTTTAGTAACTGGCTTAAGGTGCCACCACAAAAAGACCTCCTACAAAGTATGGCCGATAAGTATAACTTCATCATAGTTACGCCAGACGGAGGCTACAGCAGCTGGTACCTAGATAGCCCTACCGATAAAAGCAGCCAATACGAAACCTTTATTACCAAAGAACTGGTGCAGCTAGTAGACAGCAAGTATAAAACGATAAAAGAAAAAAATGGCCGCTTTATTTCAGGCTTAAGTATGGGTGGGCATGGCGCCTTATACTTATCAGCACGCCACCCGGAGCTGTACCTGGCTGCAGGAAGTATGAGTGGTACAGTAGATATTTCAGCCATCGATCATAAAAACCTGTTGCAAAGTATAGAGGCTGTTCTTGGGCCCAAACAAGCAAATCAGCAGCTTTTTGAGGAAAACTCCATTAATCACTTGGTACCACAGCTAAAGCAAAGTGGTGTACGTCTAATTATTGATTGTGGCGTAGACGATTTCCTGATAGAAGATAACCGTGAACTGCACCGGACATTAGTAGCCGAAATAGTGCCACACGATTATACAGAGCGCCCCGGCGCGCACTCCTGGGCATATTGGAGCAATGCACTGGAGTATCACCTGCTGTTTTTCCAAAAAGCGCGATGGAATACAGAAACTAAAAACACCAGCCGGGGCAGCAATTAAACAACCTTGCTTCCGTTGCCAAAGTATAAACTTTCATTAATCATCTCCTTATTCTTTATTCTGCTTATAGTAAGCCGCCTATGAAAGCATACTTTATACTTTTCTCCCTGGCCTTATTTTATACTTTAGCCAGCTTTACCGCACCAAAGCAGGAAAACAATTACTCTATTATAGGCAGCTGGAAACTTACGGATATACAGTTTAATGCAGACGGAGCCACAGAACTGAAGACAGAAAAGCTTAACCCAACACTGGCACAGTCCAAAACAAGGTTTGTGTATGAAAGCACTGGGCAGTTCAAGCTTGTACTCAGCGAGGATGGCAGGGGGCTGCAGGGCGGCTACCACTACGACAGGCAAAACAATATTTTAAGTATAAAGTATGGCTCCCACACCGATACCGCGCTGGTAAGCTGGATAAATGCAGATAAGATGGTTCACATGACCAAGGACGGTAAAACGCGCATGGTTCTGGAACGCGAATAAGCTGCCACATCCAGCCACTAACTTACACACAACCAATATCATACTGCACACAAGTCATAATCCTACATAGAAATTTCAAAATAAAGCAAAAATACACTGCTTTTCCTGCTTCTTATGCTTGCTTAACAGTGTGCAAACACGTAATTTGCCACATTGCTATACTTGTAACCTAACGCAAACTAAGGCTGTGTCATCTGTTTTTACTTCGTACGCAACGCTGGGCTTTCACCATATTTTTAACCTGCAGGCCTATGACCACCTGTTGTTTCTGCTGGCGCTCTGTGCTATTTACACACTAAACGATTGGCGAAAGGTATTGGCACTTGTTACCAGCTTTACAATTGGACACTCTATAACCCTGGCGCTTTCTACATTTAATATCATTCGGTTCGATACAGCATTAATTGAGTTCCTGATTCCGGTAACCATACTTTTTACCTGCTTTACAAACTTCTTTAAACTGAAAGGCGCCGCTACAAAACAACGCACTGTACTTTCGTTTCATAACTTTTTGGCTGTTTGCTTTGGGCTGATACACGGCATGGGTTTCTCTAATTACCTGAAGTCTCTGCTGGGCCGCGGCTCTGATACCTGGCTGCAACTGCTTGCCTTTAACGTGGGCATTGAGCTCGGCCAGCTGCTTATTGTTTTGATCCTACTTGTAGTGGCATTTATACTCATGAATATTTTTAACGCCAAAAAACGCGACTGGATTATGGTGCTATCGAGTGCCGCAGCGGGTATTGCACTAATTCTGATGATAGAAACCAACATCTTTTAGCACTTATAACAATCTACTATACCTAACTAAATTAACCTTAAAGTATTCGCCCTCTGATGAAGAACTTTCTTACCGGCTTAGCTCTGATCGGATTACTTGCCGGCCCTGCTGTTGCGCAGGCCCAGGATAACACCGATAAATCTAAGTTTAAGCAGCTGCAGCAAGAGTTGCCAACACCAAACACTTACCGTACTGCCTCTGGCGCACCAGGCCATGAGTACTGGCAACAGCGCGCAGATTATACTATTAAAGTAGAGCTGGATGACAAAAACCAGTCTATAAAAGGCTCTGAAAGTATAACCTATACCAATAACTCTCCTGATGTGCTTACTTACCTGTGGGTGCAGCTAGACCAGAATATCTTTGAGCCAAACTCTGCCAGCAACCTTACCAAAACAGGTGAGCTAAAGCAGCAGATGTCGGTGCAGGCGGTAGAGTACCTTACACGCGAGAAGTTCGACGGAGGATTTAAGATTGAGCAGGTAAAAGACCGAAGCGGGAAAAACCTAAAATATACCATCAACAACACCATGATGCGTGTAGACCTGCCTTCGCCGCTAAAGCCAAAGCAGAGCTATACGTTCAGCATCGACTGGCATAACAACATCAACGACCAGAAAGCACTTGGCGGCCGCTCCGGCTACGAATACTTTCCGGAGGATGGCAACTACCTGTACGAAATGGCGCAATGGTTCCCGCGCATGGCCGTGTACGACGACGTGAACGGTTGGCAGCACAAGCAGTTTTTAGGCAGTGGTGAGTTTGCTCTACCTTTCGGAGACTATAAAGTAAGTATAACTGTACCAGCCGACCATGTGGTGGGTGCAACCGGTGAGCTCCAGAATGCTAGCCAGGTGTTATCTACGACCATGCAAAAGCGCTGGGCTGAGGCTATTAAAAGCGATAAGCCTGTTGTTATTGTAACCCAGGACGAAGCAGCTAATGCCGAGAAAAATCCTGTAAACAGTAAAAAGACCTGGGTGTATGCAGCCAAAAACGTGCGCGACTTTGCCTGGGCCAGTTCCCGTAAGTTTATCTGGGATGCTATGAACGTAAAAGTAGGCGGTAAAAACGTGCTGGCTATGTCATATTATCCAAAAGAGGCCAACCCACTGTGGGGGCAGTACTCAACAGAATCTGTGGCGCATACTTTAAAAGTATACTCTAAATATACCATTGATTATCCTTACCCGGTTGCTATTTCTGTACATGGCCCTGTAGGTGGCATGGAGTACCCAATGCTTTCGTTTAACGGTTACCGTCCTGAACCGGATGGCACTTACACTGACAGAATCAAATATGGTTTGATCTCTGTGATCATCCACGAAGTAGGCCATAACTTCTTCCCGATGATCATTAACTCCGATGAACGGCAGTGGACGTGGATGGATGAAGGCCTGAACACCTTTATGCAGTACCTTACGGAGCAGGAATGGGATAAGAACTACCCATCGCGCCGCGGTGAGCCTGCCAACATTGTAGAGTACATGAAAAGCGCTAAAAACACACAAGTGCCTATTATGACAAACTCAGAGTCGGTACTACAGTTTGGTAACAATGCCTATGGCAAGCCTGCTACAGCGCTTAATGTTCTCCGTGAAACAGTAATGGGCCGTGAACTCTTCGACTATGCTTTTAAAGAGTACTCTACCCGCTGGGCATTTAAGCACCCAATGCCTGCCGACTTCTTCCGTACCATGGAAGATGCCTCCGGCGTTGACCTGGACTGGTTCTGGAGAGGCTGGTTCTATACTACAGACCACACCGATATCTCTATCGAAAACGTGAAGTGGTATACTATCGACTCGCAGAATCCTGAGTTTGTAAACGCACAACTGCGTGAGCAACAAAACAAGGCACCAAAAACCCTATCGCAGCAGCGCAACCTGAAAGATATTCCTAAAACTAGGCTTGACGAAAGACCTGATCTAAAGGATTTTTATAACACTTACGACCCACTGGCAACCACAGAAGCTGACAAGCAGCGTTACCAGGCATTCCTGAAGAATCTGACACCAGCAGAGAAGAAAACCCTGGATTCCGGGCTAAACTTCTACGAGGTAAGCTTTAAGAATACTGGTGGTTTAGTAATGCCTTTGATCGTGCGTATGGAGTTTGAGGATGGCTCTGAGGAGATCGTGAATATACCAGCAGAGATCTGGCGCTACAACAACGAAAACATTACCAAAGTGTTTGTAACAGAAAAGCCAGTTGTGAATTTTGAACTGGACCCGTACCTGCAGACTGCCGATACGGAACTGTCTAATAACTACTTCCCGCGCCGCCTGGCACCGTCCCGCTTCGATATTTATAAGCAGCAGCAGCGCGAACAGCAAAACCCGATGCAACGTGAACGCTCTACCAGCCGAAACGGCATCAGGAACAATACCGGCCAATAAAACACAATCTCACCTTAAACACAAAATCCCTCAGGCGCTTCGCCTGAGGGATTTTTCTTTTACATGAAGTATAGCTCATTAACTGGTTTATACTTTGTAGCTGCTGCTTAACCTCCCTTCTACCAGGATCCCTTCTGGATGACAGGAGTGGGGCTGTTTGGTAAAACCCCGAGATATTAGTGTAGAGTAAACTTAAGAATGTAAAAAAGCCTACACTTGGCTTAGTGCCAATTATTAGCAATGAATACAATTTGCATATTGCTTACTCCCTCTTCTCCTGCCTGTCATCCTGAAAGGATCCTGGAGGAAGGGAGGTTAAGGCTAGATTAATCATCAACCTTTAAGAACTGTAAGTACGGATTGTCAATTTTTACCAACTCTATCTTCTGCTCCCGACTCAGCAGTTTCAATTCCTTCTCACGTTCTATAGCATGGTGTACCAAAGTATGGCGTTCGTAATACAGCAGTTTATAACAGAAATACCGTCCAGCAAAGGTTTCTGCCTTTCTTCGGTTTTCTTTATGCTGCTCCAGCCTTATACTTAAATCATTTGTAACACCAACGTAAAGCACCGTTTTACTTGGGTTAGTAGTAATGTAAACAAAGTAATTGTGGCTTTTCATAGTGCAAGCTTAACCTCCCTTTTACCAAAATCTTTACAAGATGACAGGGAGTGTTGCGACCAGAGAAATTAAGGCACCCCCTATCAATCGCCGCCATACTTATTAATGAAGTTCTGAGACACCCTGTCCCCCCTGCGTACGAAAGGCCTGATGATGAGGCGTGTACTGTTCTCATAGGTAAAAAACTTATAGATCCAGTTGCTGAGCACCACCAGTTTGTTACGGAATCCGATGAGGTACATAATGTGCACAAAAAGCCAGATAACCCAGGCAAAGAAGCCACCTAAGTGCATGTTATTTGGCAAGTCTGCCACAGCGCGGTTTCGACCGATAATGGCAAGCGAGCCTTTATCAAAATATTTAAACGGCTCTAGAGGTTGTTTCTCTACAATGCGCTTCAGGTTTTTTGCCAGAAGCTTACCTTGTTGTATAGCTGGCTGCGCTACGCCAGGGTGGCCTTTCGGGTATTCAGGTGATTTCATCATGGCCACATCGCCAATGGCAAATATGCTGTCGTAGCCCTTTACCTGGTTAAACTCGTTTACAAGGTAACGGCCGCGCTCTACACACTCTTCCGGTAAGCCCTCGATTACTGCACCAGATACGCCGGCAGCCCAAATAAGTGTGTTGGTCTTTATTTGCTCCCCGCCTTTTAAAATAACAGTTTCACCGTCGTAACCCTCTACCAGCGTGTTAAGCCTTACAATAATGTCCATCTCCTGCAGGTATTTTAACGTTTTCTCGCTAGCCTCCTGCGACATAGGCGGCAATACCCTGTCCATGCCCTCGATCAGGAAAATATTCATTTTAGAGAAATCTACGCCAGGATAGTCTGTAGGGAGAATGTGCTTCTTCATTTCGGCTAGTGCACCGGCTGTTTCCACGCCTGTAGGCCCGCCACCTACAATTACAAAGTTTAGCAGGCTCTGCTGCGTTTCCGGGTCAACGGTCATACTGGCTTGCTCAAAGCATTGCAGCAGCTGGCTGCGCAGGTTTAAAGCCTGTGGTATCTGCTTTAGCGGAAAGCCATACTTCTTTATCTGCTCGTTGCCGAAATAGTTTATTTTAGTACCAGTAGCAACCACCAGGAAATCAAATGGCAACTCGCCTACAATAGTCTCAACTGTTTTATTAAGGGGGTTAATGCCCGTTACCTTTACTAGCCTGAAATGAAAATCAGCATAGTCGTCGCTGCCAAACATTTTGCGAAGTGGCTCAGCAATAGAGTCAGGCTCAAGGCCAGCTGTTGCCACCTGGTATAGAAGCGGCCAGAAACCATGGTAGTTTTGCCTGTCGAGCATAACTACCTGAAAGTGCTTCTCAGAAATTTTCCTGGCGAGGTTAATTCCTCCGAATCCCCCTCCTATTATAACCACACGGGGTTTTGTAGTATCGGGTATATTGAGCGATAGCTTATCAGGTTTAAGCATAGTTTATTTTGTTTAAGATCGGTTATCAGCAGGTTTAGCTGCTGCTTTTGCGTGTATTTTTGATACACACCTCTTTCGCAAAATAACGCAGGGGGCTGCAGTAAGTTACTTTTATACCTGTTGTGATGCCTCAGGTGAGTAATTACATGTATAATTTTAACAGCAGCTGTACAAAACATACATGTGCCTTGACAGCTGGCTGGCTTAAACAGATAAAATCAAATGGATGGGATATTGTCAGAATGGTTAATTGCCGTTGCCTTTAAATATAGCGTTAAGCAGTGCCGGAATGGCAAAAGGACTGATGGTTGGGTACATTACCCGGTTCTGCTGTTGCTGCATCAGCTGTTGCTGCGAAACCCTGAAGTTGGCAGCTCCATCCATCGGGGTCGTTTTAAACAGCTCTTCAAGGCGTTCAGGATCCAGGTTACGCATAGCCATGGCACGGCCCTCGTCGGGCAGCCTGACATTGGCAACGGCCTCTCTGAAATCCCGCTCTGTTGGCCACGGAAAAACATCTACAGTAGGAAGCTCGGTGGGGTCTTCCTGCATTTGCATGATAACAGAATAGCTTTCGCTGCTGTAGGTTTTAGGGATGATGAGGTACTGCTTTTTATAGCCAAGGGCACTAAACATAACACTATCGCCGGCCACTACAGGCACTGAGAAAAAGCCAAACTCATTGGACTGTGTGCCGCGTGTGGTGCCGGGTACATACACACTTACACCCGCTACACCATACAGGCTATCGCCGGTGGCCACAAACCCTGAAAATTGTACTACACGCTTTTTGCTCTGCGCAGCAGCTTGCTCCGGCATTGCCGCAAAAAGCAAAAGCAGGAATACGATAGCTCCTAAAGCTTTTTTCAAATACCTGCTGTGCTTAACGTTATCGTGTATCCCTGAAATCATTTCGTACAATAATATGATTTATTATTTTATAATAGCAGCTTTTGCCTAATTTTGTTTCCGACCCTACTGTAACCATGAGGCTTAAACACTTCAGTATATCCTTTGGCGAACAGATTCTGAAGGCTCTGGCAGACGAATCGCGCATCCGCATCCTCAACCTGATTTTGCGCAATAAAGAACTGTGCACTTCGGACCTGGAGCAAGTGCTCGACTTTACCCAGACAAAAACATCCCGACACCTTGCTTACCTGCGTAATGCCAGTCTGGTAACCTCGCGTAAGATAGACCAATGGGTATTTTACACGATCAAAGACGAAGCCGCTGATTTTGCGACCCAGATATTTAATTACCTCGAACGTGACGCTGTACTTCAAAAAGACCAGGAGACTTACGAAATATTGTATTCTAACCGTGAACTAGCCATCAACAAACTTCAGGCCCGCCGTTGGGTGGCCCCTTAATTTAGGGCCGATGCTATAACTATTAAACCTTTGTTTTATTGTAAGGTTTAATTCAAGGCGTAACTACATTCTTCAGCTTAACCGCAACATAGGTGCTTTAGGTTCGTTCTGGAGATTTCCCTTTACTTTATTTTATTCTGCATGAAAACATACCAACACATACTCTTCGACCTGGATCATACCCTTTGGGACTTTGAGAAAAACTCCGAAGAGACTATTTATACTTTGTACGAGCAGTTTGAACTGGCTGGCTTTGGCAAGTTCGACAGCACTTCATTTTACAGAAAGTATAAGTTTGTAAACACTTTGATGTGGGACCTCTACAACAAAGGCAAGATAAACCAACAAGAACTACGTGAAAACCGCTTTAAGAAAACCCTGATGGGCCTGGGCCTGGAGGAGCACGAGGTACCGGCCGGCATTTCAAAAGCATACACAGACCTCTGCCCTACTAAAAAAGCAGTATTCCCGCATACGTATGAGGTGCTACAGTACCTGCAGCCAAAGTATAACCTGCACATTATCACCAACGGGTTTAAAGAGGTACAGCTCATTAAAATGGCCTCGTCGGAGCTTCACGGCTATTTTAAAGAGATAGTAACATCTGAGTGCTGTGGCTACAAAAAACCGGACCGCCGTATGTTCGAGCATCTGTTGGACCGTATTGAGGTAAAGCCGGAAAACTGCCTGATGATCGGTGATAACTTTGAGTGTGACATTGAAGGCGCCATGTCCTGCGGCATAGACCAGGTATACTTTAACCCGGAAGGAGTGCTCAGCAAAAAACGACCAAAGCCTACTTACGAGATTATGTGCCTCAGCGAGTTAAAAAATATACTATAGTATAATTACCCTTCAAGGTTTAAGAGTTGAGAATTTAGCTTCCTTGAAAACCGATCACACAAGTATAAGCTATTGGCAAGCAAAGCCGGAAGCAAGTGTATTTGATGTTAAAGTAAAGCGGTTCATGTTTTATTGTTTGTTTTTTCCTGCAACTCTCTGAACTCATTTTGCACTGCCTTTATTTTAGCTCTGTCACTTACACTCATTATCCTGTACAGAGATTCGCTTTTTCTAGTCAGGCGATACATGACAGCCTGGGCATTTTCCCAATCCGTCTCTGTCCAGTTGCTGTACCTGGCCCTTACATTTTGCATAAATATAGCGTGAGCATGGCTTATATTAGAGGTTGTAATTGCTCTGATATCATGATATGGCCCTAGTAGCTTCCGCTGCATCCGCATCACATCTTTTTCTTCCTGTACAATCGCAGTCGTAGCAATCTGCAAAAGCTTGGTTGGATATAAAGCAGCCTTTTCAACCTGAACAAAGAACAGGATCACAGTTACAGCAAACGTCATAGTATATACAGCCATTATACTTTTCCTCTTAAAGAGTTTACGCATTCCCCATATTAACAGCCAAGAACTATGTCCTCTAAAGTCTGAAGCGGCCTTTCTTATTCATAAATCAAATAATAAGCCTTACCTTTGTTTAGATGTCTCCCATGGAGCATTAAAACCTCATCTTTAAATCTGTAACTATAAAACAAATGGCAACCGGATTTTTTAAAGTACCAACTCCCATTAATGAACCTGTTAAATCCTACGCACCGGGCTCTCCGGAACGCGAAGAATTACAGCGTACCTACAAAGAACTTAAGTCGAAAGGGATCGATGTACCAATGTACATTGGCGGCGACAAAGTATATACTGATAACAAGAAGCCTTTAGTGCAGCCACACGACCACAAGCACATTCTGGGTAATTTTAGCGAAGGCGATGCGTCACACGTGGAACAGGCTATTAATGCTGCTTTAGCTGCGCGTGAAGCATGGGCTGCCATGGGCTGGGAGCATCGTGCTTCTATCTTCCTAAAGGCAGCCGAGTTGCTTGCCGGACCATGGAGAGCACGCTTAAATGCTGCCACTATGCTGGGGCAATCTAAAAACGCTTATCAGGCCGAGATCGATTCTGCCTGCGAGCTTATCGACTTCCTGCGCTTTAATGTGCAGTACATGACGGAGATCTATCACATGCAGCCGGAGTCATCGCCGGGCATCTGGAACCGCATGGAGCACCGTCCTCTGGAAGGTTTTGTGTTTGCGCTTACGCCATTCAACTTTACAGCCATTGCCGGTAACCTGCCATCTTCTGTGGCGATGATGGGTAACGTAGTAGTTTGGAAACCTGCCAATACTCAAATTTATGCAGCCCAGATGATCATGGAGTTGTTCCGTGAGGCTGGTTTACCTGATGGTGTTATCAACCTTGTTTATGTAGACGGCCCAACGGCTGGAGACGTGATCTTCAATCACTCCGATTTTGCCGGTATTCACTTTACAGGTAGCACAGGCGTTTTCCAGCACATCTGGAAAACTATCGGCACAAACATCCACAAGTATAAATCATACCCACGCATTGTTGGCGAAACCGGCGGTAAAGACTTTATACTTGCCCACCGTTCTGCTGATGCGAAGGCACTGGCTGTAGCTATCTCGCGTGGCGCATTTGAGTACCAGGGTCAGAAATGCTCTGCTGCTTCGCGCGCTTACATCCCTAGCAATCTTTGGGAAGAGGTTAAAGGCTACGTGGTTGAGGACCTTAAATCTTTCAAAATGGGTGCTCCGGAAGACTTCAGCAACTTTATCAATGCTGTTATCGACGAAAAGTCTTTTGATAAAATCGCAAAGTATATCGACAATGCCAAGGCAAGCAACGAAGTAGAGATCATCGCTGGTGGTAACTACGACAAGTCTAAGGGTTATTTTATAGAACCAACGGTATTGCTATCGCATAACCCGCAGTATGTCACCATGTGCGAAGAGATCTTCGGGCCGGTTATCACCATTTATGTGTATGATGAGAATAACTTCGAGGATACAGTAGAGCTTGTAAACTCAACATCTCCGTACGCGCTGACAGGTGCCATCTTTAGCCAGGACCGTTACATGGTAGAGTACGCAACCAAAAAACTGGACCAGGCGGCTGGCAACTTCTACATAAATGATAAGCCGACAGGCGCCGTAGTTGGCCAGCAGCCGTTTGGTGGTGCACGCGCCTCAGGTACTAACGATAAGGCTGGCTCTATGCTTAACCTGTTGCGTTGGGTATCGGCTCGTTCCATCAAAGAAACATTTAACCCACCGGTTGATTACCGTTACCCGTTCTTAGGCGAGAATAAATAACCTAATCAGGTTTTAAAGTATAAATCCCCTGCCGGCTTAATCACTGGCAGGGGATTTTCTTTTACTAAAATCATCAAAAAGGAGTATTCCATATGCCATGCCTTTTG
Organism: Pontibacter aydingkolensis; assembly: GCF_019443125.1. Classification (GTDB taxonomy): domain Bacteria; phylum Bacteroidota; class Bacteroidia; order Cytophagales; family Hymenobacteraceae; genus Pontibacter; species Pontibacter aydingkolensis. Next base: position 299,012 of record NZ_JAHYXK010000003.1, read on the forward strand.
ACTTACTTTACAGGTGATTTAGCGCTACAAACAAGGCAAACTTAACAGCAACACCTTGTCCATACTTCTCTTACAAAGCTATGCCCCAACGTAGCAGAGTAGCCGTAACTGTACGCATAAAGACACCCGTACTATAACCCAACCCTTTACCTGAAAGCCATACTTGCCTGAAGTATGGCTTTTTCTTTTGGCTCCTCACTGGCCAAACCGGAAACTGCTGTTACTTTTTCAGTAACAGCACAAAAGTGCAAACTTAACCTCTATTTACACTATAGTTATCCTTTTGATTAATGGCTATTTATACCTAATTTTGCTCCCAAATTTGTAGAAACGATTACGTAGTTATGGAACCAACTGTAAATCAGTATGTACCGTCGGATTACCTGCCAATAATTATTCAGTTTGCGGCTGCACTCGGGTTTGTGATTTTTGCACTTGTGCTTACCCATTTATTAGGTCCTAAGCGCAAAAGTGATGTAAAGGGAGCTGCCTGGGAAAGTGGTATTGAGTCTGTGGGTGATGCGCGTACGCCTATCTCCTACAAATACTTTATGACAGCTATACTTTTTGTGCTGTTTGATGTGGAGATCATCTTCATGTACCCGTGGGCAGTGAACTTCCGTGAGTTTGGTTTAGATGGCTTCCTGCAGATGTTCGTGTTCATGGGCATGCTTCTTGCAGGCTTCTTCTACGTCATCAAAAAGGGAATCCTTAAATGGGAGTAGCCTACTAAACTTTTCACCAGGCTTCTGTGTTTCTCTTATCGGTGCAATTGCACCAAATTAAGACACAAGCAACCATATTGAAATGAGCGAAAATAAAGATATAAACTTAGTAGAGGCACCTGAAGGCATTTCTGGTGCAGGTTTCTTTGCCACCTCGTTTGAGAAAGTAATTGGACTGGCCCGTAAGCATTCGCTTTGGCCTTTACCGTTTGCCACCTCTTGCTGTGGTATCGAGTACATGGCTACCATGGGCTCTAATTACGATATTTCCCGCTTTGGCTCGGAGCGTCCAAGCTTTTCGCCACGCCAGGCCGATATCCTGATGGTAATGGGCACTATCGCCAAGAAAATGGGCCCTGTTGTAAAGCAAGTATACGAGCAGATGGCGGAGCCACGCTGGGTAATCGCTGTTGGAGCATGTGCTTCATCAGGTGGCATATTTGATTCTTATTCTGTATTGCAAGGCATTGACCGTGTGATACCGGTAGACGTGTATGTACCAGGCTGCCCTCCGCGCCCTGAGCAGATCTTAGATGGTTTGATGCGTGTGCAGGACCTGGCAGCCAACGAATCGCTGCGCCGCCGCAACTCTCCGGAATACCAGGAGCTTTTAGCCTCTTATAACATTAAATAAGCAATGGAGCTTACGAACGAAAACGTACTCGGCAAGATCATAAGCGAGTTTGGAGAAGAGAACATCTGGGATGCATTGAACCCGGATGGCATCATGACCATTACCACCAACCGCGAAACGATTCATGAGCTGATCAAATACCTGCGTGACGACAAGGAACTGCAGATCAGTTTCCTGACTACCATGTGCGGTATCCACTTCCCGGACCACAAAGACAAGGAAATGTGCATGATGTACCAACTGCACAGCCTGCGCCATAATTACCGCATCCGTATTAAGGTGTTTATGCCTGCTTCGGACCCGGTGATGCCAACCATGACAGACCTTTACGCCACAGCCAACTGGATGGAGCGTGAGGCTTTTGATTTTTATGGCTTCATCTTTACCGGGCACCCGAACCTGACGCGCATCCTGAACATTGAGGAGATGGAATACCACCCGATGCTGAAACAGTATCCGCTGGAAGACCAGACAAGGGAAGATAAAATCAACACATTTTTCGGACGATAAGCCGGTTATGCTGTTTATACTTTGGCTTTTAAAGTATGGTAGCAAACGACAAAAAAGAATATAATGGCTACTGAAAATAAGAAAGTAGAGCTTACCGACCTGGAGCAGTTCCGTTTAGACCACGGACTTGCCCTGACAGAAGAGCCACAATTAACCACGCTTAACCTGGGCCCAACACACCCGGCTACGCATGGTATTTTCCAGAATATCCTTCAGATGGACGGTGAAAAGATCATGGACGCTGTGCCAACGATCGGTTATATTCACCGTGCCTTCGAGAAAATAGCAGAACGCAGACCATTTTATCAGATCACGCCGCTGACTGACCGCATGAACTACTGCTCATCCCCTATCAACAACATGGGGTATCATATGACGGTAGAGAAACTGTTAGGCATCGAGATTCCGAAGCGCGCGCAGTACATCCGTGTGATCATGATGGAACTAGCCCGTATTTCGGATCACCTGATCTGTAACTCGATCCTGGGTGTGGACTCTGGTGCCTTTACCGGCTTCCTGTACGTGATGCAGGAGCGTGAGCACATATATGATATTTACGAAGAAGTATGCGGTGCCCGTTTAACAACGAACATGGGACGTATCGGCGGCATGGAGCGTGACCTTTCGCCAAAGGCATTGCACCTGATCGACGAGTTCCTGAAGCGCTTCCCGAAAGTATGGGCAGAGTTTGAGAAAATGCTTACCCGTAACCGTATCTTCATCGACAGAACCACAGATGTAGGTGCAATTTCTGCAGAGCGTGCCCTTAGCTACGGCTTTACCGGCCCTAACCTGCGTGCAGCTGGTGTTGACTACGATGTGCGTGTAATGAACCCATACTCTTCTTATGAGGACTTTGAGTTTGAAATTCCGGTAGGCTCTAAAGGCGATACATATGACCGCTTCCTGGTGCGTAACGAGGAAGTATGGCAAAGCTTGAAGATCATTGAGCAGGCATACAAAAACCTACCTGAAGGTTCTTACCACGCTGATGCGCCACATTATTACCTGCCTCCGAAGCAGGAGGTATACCGCAACATGGAAGCCCTGATCTATCACTTTAAAATTGTGATGGGTGAGATTGACGCTCCGGTTGGCGAGGTATACCACAGCGTAGAGGGTGGCAACGGCGAGTTGGGTTTTTACCTGATCTCTGACGGTGGCCGTACGCCATACAGACTACACTTCCGCAGACCATGCTTTATTTACTACCAGGCTTATACAGAGATGATCAAAGGCGGCCAGCTGGCTGACGCGATCCTGACGCTGAGTAGCCTGAACGTAATCGCTGGCGAGCTGGACGCTTAATTAGAATTATCAATTACCATTTAACATTGGCCGCTGGCCAGTGACAATTAAAAAATGGCAGAGACTATAAACGAAGTAAAGTTTTCTGATGCGGCCATGGCCGAAATTCAGCGTTACATCAGCCACTACCCGGAAGGACGCCAAAAGTCTGCCCTGCTGCCTATCCTGCACATTGCGCAGGCGGAGTTCGGCGGCTGGGTTAGCCCTGAGGTAATGGACAAGGTTGCTGAGATACTGAACATCAAGCCGATCGAAGTATACGAGGTGGCTACTTTCTATACTATGTTCAACCTGAAGCCGGTTGGCAAGCATGTACTGGAAGTATGCCGTACAGGCCCTTGCTGCTTGCGTGGAGCCGATCAGATGATCGACATGATCAAGCAGAAGCTGAACATTGAAGAAGGCGAAACAACAGCGGACGGTATGTTTACCCTGAAGCCAGTAGAGTGCCTTGCTTCATGCGGTTCTGGTCCGATGCTGCAGGTGCGCGAGTTATACTACGAGAATATCGATTCAGAAGAAAAGCTGGATCAGTTCCTGGAGATGATGCGCAACAAAGAGCACGAAACTCCAACCTGGGCTAAGTAATTTCCTAGACCTTGTGACAAAAGACTACTTGACAAAAGACTACTTGACAAAAGACTTTATACTTACATTATCTCTTTTGTCCTTTGTCAAAAATTCCTTTGTCAGTAACTAATTAAGTATAATCAGGCGGAAGCCGGTAAAGCAACTGCCAAGCTATATATCCTGCTAAAATGGGAATTAAAATATTAACCGAACATATTAACGTACCAGGCATCGAGACGCTGGAGGTATATCGTAAGCATGGCGGCTACAAATCTGTAGAGAAAGCCCTGAAAACGATGTCTCCGGATGAAGTGGTTGAAGAGGTAAAAACATCAGGCCTGCGTGGTCGTGGTGGTGCCGGTTTCCCTACTGGTATGAAATGGAGCTTCCTGGCTAAGCCGGAAGGAGTTCCGCGTTACCTGGTGTGCAACGCCGACGAATCGGAGCCGGGCACTTTCAAGGACCGTTGGTTCATGGAGAAAAATCCGCACGCTTTAGTTGAAGGCATGATCACTTCCAGCTACGCGCTGGGTGCCAATACTTCTTATATCTATATCCGTGGCGAATTGTTGTTCGTGCTTCGCATTCTGGAGAAAGCTATCGCTGAGGCGTATGCTGCCGGATTGCTGGGCAAAAACATACTTGGCTCAGGTTACGACCTGGACCTGCACGTTGCTCCGGGTGGTGGTGCTTATATCTGCGGTGAGGAAACTGCTCTGTTAGAGTCACTGGAAGGTAAGCGTGGTAACCCACGTAATAAGCCTCCTTTCCCGGCAGTTAAAGGTCTCTATGCCTCTCCTACTGTGGTAAACAACGTGGAAACTATCGCTTCTGTGCCCTGGATAGTGAACAATACCGGTGCAGAGTATGCTAAAGTTGGTATAGGCCGAAGCACAGGTACAAAACTGATCTCTGCCAGCGGTAACATCAATAACCCAGGCGTATTCGAGATTGAGTTAGGCGTTCCGGTTGAGGAGTTCATCTACTCTGACCAGTACTGCGGCGGTGTCTGGAAAGGTAAGCAACTAAAGGCAGTAGTGCCGGGAGGTTCTTCTGTTCCGATTCTGCCAGCCAACCTTATACTTAAAACAGCAGCCGGCGAAGATCGCCTTATGACTTATGAATCTTTGTCAGACGGTGGTTTTGTGAGCGGCTCTATGCTGGGTTCAGGTGCCTTTATCGTGTTCGATGAAGACCAATGCATCGTGCGTAACACGTGGAACTATGCCCGCTTCTATCACCATGAGTCATGTGGCCAGTGTAGCCCTTGCCGTGAAGGTACAGGCTGGATGGAGAAAGTCTTGCACCGCATCGAATACGGTCACGGACATCAACAGGACATCGATCTTTTGGTAAGCGTTGCGAAGCAGATCGAGGGTAACACCATTTGCCCACTTGGCGATGCAGCTGCATGGCCGGTAGCAAGTGCCGTACGCCACTTCCGCGACGAGTTTGAGTGGCACATCAAGCATCCGAAAGAGGCAACTGCTCCGGGTGCAGTGTACAGAGGTCAGCTTGCTGAGATTACAGCTTAAATTAGATATAAGACAAAGGACAATAGATTTTCAGAGGCATTACTATCATTCTGGAAGAAACTAGGTCGAAGGGAGGTTAAGCTTCCGCAACTCGCAAACAAGATCCTTTCAGGATGACAAATTGGGAGTTTGAATTAAAAAGTATAGCATAAATCGTTTGAGTTCTTCGCGATCAACGAAAAACGAAAAACGAACAACGATAATAAAGATGGTTAAAATAACTTTCGACGGCATCGAGGTAGAGGTAGAAGAAGGAACTACCATACTGCAGGCTGCTAGAAAAATTGGTGGCAATGTGGTGCCACCTGCCATGTGCTTTTATACGCCACTTAAAGGCAGTGGCGGTAAGTGCCGTGTGTGCCTTGTTAAGGTAGCACAGGGCTCAGCCAAAGACCCACGCCCTATGCCAAAGCTGGTTGCTTCGTGTATAACACAGGTACAGGACGGCATGGTGGTAGAAAATACAACTAACGAAGATGTACTTAACGCCAGAAAAGGTATCGTAGAGATGCTGCTCATCAACCACCCGCTGGATTGCCCTGTGTGCGACCAGGCCGGTGAGTGCGACCTGCAGAACCTGTCTTACGAGCATGGCGTGAGCGCAACCCGTTACGAAGAAGAGCGCCGTACCTTCAATAAAGTAGACCTGGGTCCATACATCCAGCTGCACATGACGCGCTGCATCCTGTGCTACCGTTGCGTGTATACAGCAGATCAGATTTCTGAAAATCGTGTGCACGGCGTATTGGGACGAGGCGATGCTGCTGAGATCGGTACTTACATCGAGAACGTGATAGACAATGAGTTCTCTGGTAACGTGATCGATGTATGCCCTGTAGGTGCGCTTACAGACAAAACATGGCGCTTTAAGAACCGTGTGTGGTTTACAAAGCCAATGGATGCGCACCGCGACTGCCCTACCTGCTCTGGTAAAGTGACGCTTTGGACTCGTGGCGAAGAAGTTCTGAGAGTAACAGCTCGTAAAGATCAGTATGCTGAAGTAGAGGAGTTTATCTGCAACACCTGCCGCTTTGATAAGAAAGAGGTAAAAGACTGGACAATCGAAGGCCCTCGTCACATAGACAGAGGTTCCGTTATCTCAGCAAACCATTATGAGTTGCCTGTAGTTAACGTTCCGATTGTACCTAACTTGCCAGTATCTACTAAGAAAAACCTTCCACAGGAATAAACCATGGAGTCTGTAGACCTAATTTACAAAGCGATTTACATTTTGGCGATATTCGGCGTCACCCTGCTGATAGCGACTTATTCAACATACTTTGAGCGTAAAATAGCTGCCTTTATCCAGGATCGCGTTGGACCGAACCGTGCAGGTCCGCTTGGTTTATTGCAGCCATTGGCCGATGCCGGTAAACTTTTCTTTAAAGAAGATTTCATACCTGCCAAGTCAAACAAAGCGCTGTTTATCATTGGTCCGGGCATAGCCATGCTGGTTGCAGCTATGTCGAGTGCGGTTATCCCATTCGGAGATACCCTTATCATTGGCGGCCATGAGATCTTCTTACAGGCTATTGAAGTAAACATTGGTGTGCTTTACATCTTTGGTGTAGTATCGCTTGGTGTTTATGGTCTGATGATCGGTGGTTGGGCATCTAACAACAAATTCTCACTGCTTGGTGCAATCCGTGCGGCTTCACAGAACATTAGTTACGAACTAGCTATGGGCCTTTCGCTGATCGCAGTACTGATGCTGAGCGGCTCTTTGTCGCTGCGTGTAATTGCCGAACAGCAGGCCGGATTTAACTGGAACATCTGGTACCAGCCGCTTGGCTTCCTGATCTTCCTGATTTGTGCCTTTGCCGAAACGAACCGTACGCCATTCGACTTACCTGAATCTGAGGCCGAGCTTATTGGCGGTTACCACACAGAGTATGGCTCTATGAAATTAGGCATGTACTTGTTTGCAGAGTATATCAACATCTTTGTGGCATCAGCTGTTATGGCTACACTATACTTTGGCGCTTACAACTTCCCATTTATGCTGGAGTTAGAAACCTGGTTGGTAGATGCAACTGAAAGTGCTATAACTGCAAATAACATTGTAACACTGATCGGTACGGCGGTAATGTTTGCAAAGATATTCCTGTTCATCTTCTTCTTTATGTGGGTACGCTGGACGCTTCCGCGCTTCCGCTACGATCAACTGATGAAGCTAGGCTGGCAAATACTTATTCCGCTTGCAATACTTAACATCCTGTTAACAGGTGGCGGTATTCTGCTGAAAGACTATTTATTTTAAACTATAGTACCGAAATTTGAATGTTGCTGGCGGGTATCCTGTTAAAAGTATAAAGCAGCCAAAACAACACTCATAATCGAAATAGAGATGAAACCACTATCAAATAGAAGCAAGAAAGTGCAAAAGAGGGAAATGTCTTTTTCTGAAAAGGCATACCTTCCTGCTATTGCACAGGGTCTTGGAATAACATTAAAGCACTTCTTCAGGAAAAAAGCTACGGTACAATACCCGGAACAAACCCGTGAAAGAAGCGATGTATGGCGTGGCCTGCACGTGCTTAAGCGCGATGAAAACGGCGCTGAGCGTTGTACTGCCTGTGGTTTATGCGCGGTGGCTTGTCCTGCCGAGGCTATTACCATGACAGCCGGTGAGCGTAAGGCCGGTGAAGAGCATTTGTATCGCGAAGAAAAGTATGCAGTAACCTACGAGGTAAACATGCTGCGTTGCATTTTCTGCGGACTTTGCGAAGAGGCCTGCCCGAAAGCGGCTATTTTCCTGCAAGACGATAAAATTGCGCCGGCACGTTACGAGCGCGACGAATTTATTTACGGCAAAGACCGTTTGGTTGAGCCCCTGAAAACTACAGAAACGAAATAACCCGATGACAGAGAATCTGTTCTATTTCCTGACTTCGCTTACGCTGCTTTGTGCACTGATGGTAGTAATATCAAAGAACCCGGTACACAGCGTACTTTTCCTGATCATTACGTTCTTTACTATCTCCGGCCATTACATTCTGCTTAATGCGCAATTCCTGGCAGCGGTTAACATCATTGTGTATGCAGGTGCTATCATGGTGTTGTTCCTGTTCGTGATCATGTTCCTGAACCTGGGCAAAGGCGCTGAAAAGGGCGTAAAGACATCAACGTTGAGCAAGATAGCTGGTACCGTAGCCGGAGGATTGCTTTTTACAGTAATGATTGCTGCTTTGAAAGATGTAGAAATAGCCGGCTATAATCCGGAAACTTACAACTCTCAGATAGGTATGGTTGAGAACCTGGGCAAAGTTTTGTTCACAGAATACCTGCTGCCTTTTGAGTTAGCCTCTGTGCTGTTCCTGGTTGCCATGGTTGGTGCTGTGATGTTAGGTAAGCGAGAAACCGGAGAACAGCACTTCTAATAAGAAGTTTCGATTATTAAATATAGAAAGCGTGCTGCAGCAATGTAGCACGCTTTTTTTATGACCGGTGATTAAAGACCACAGATTAAGTGTATTAAAGGGATTTTTCTGCAATACCCGGTCCAACCACCCCTGCCCCTCAGAGCTGTGCTCGCTAGTTTCGAACTCCCGTTCTCACTAGTCCAAGGAGGGGACCTTTTACTTACTTTTTCTTATGTCATCACAATTGAAACAGACTACTCTATTTTGTCATCCTGTAAGGATCTTGGCAGAAGGGAGGTTAAGCAGCAGCTACAGAGTATAATTCCTGCTTTGTAGGGACAGGTCGCGACCTGTCTGAGGAATGTCCATAGCAATGAAACCTATATTTTAACTAAAGTAAAAGCAGAATTTCGCCGACATGGAAGAATGTGCAGGGGTGGTTTAAATGGTATTGGGGGAAAACATTCTAATCTATTTAAATCCCCTTAATCACCGGTCCATTTTAAGCTCCACCTCAATCAACTCAGAACTTCCCTGATCATCATCAGTTACGACAACCACTTTATACTTTTTATCTTTTTGCGTTTCAGTAACAACCAACGACTCAGCTTTTACTTTGTAAGTACTTCCATCAGCATTCAATATTTGCGTACTTGGCACAGCTAGTGGGTTTGCTGCGTTCATGGCATAAGGCAATGCCAATAAATCTATTACACCAATAAAGCTACCCAGCACTTCCCCGTCGTCGATGGCATTGGGAGTGTCTTCCACAGAGGCTGTCACAAATAATTTATCACCTAAGATATAAGCACCAGAAAAACCAGCATTGTTATTACCGATGGCAGGTAGGTTAAAGTAATAAACTGCAGCAACTGGCAGATCGCCGTTACGCATCAGGAAATCTTTAAAATCATCCGCATTAAATCGAAACAGCACATTTGTATTACTTCCGGAGGGCCTTTGCAACAAATAAGCATAAGTGTTATCTATAGCGATTCCTTCCAAATTTAATATACCCTCCTGCTCTATTTTAAGAATCTGCTTCAAGAAAGTATAAAAGCGGGTAAAGTCAACTTCCTGTACTTTCATTTTATCAGACAGGTTAACCAGGTAACCTTTGTTTCTAGACTGGCTCGCACCGGACCCAAGCAAAAGCAGCATTTCGTCGCGGCCATAGGTAAAATGAGCCATACCTTCCAAGTCAGGCTTTTCAGACTTAGGTATGCGTCCGCCCTTAAAGCTTGAGGTATCGAAAAGAGTATACTTCTGAACCAGTTCATACTTGTTGTTCAACTGATATAAGAAAGGAGAATCATCGCTTAAAACATAGTAGTTCTCTTGCACATGTTCCATACCAGATGCTGATGGTATTTGCTTAATATCATGCTTGTTAAGTATAGCAGATTCTAATTTTATACTTTTCATACGAGATAGTGCTGGTGGCTCTGTTGTAGCAGTAACAGGCTCGTTAGATTTACAGGCCGACAAGAACGTTATCGCAAAAGCAATGCAAAACAGATATTTATATAGCATAGTCACCAGGAGTGATAGTTTAACTAAGCTACGCAAACAGCAGGCAAAAGTATAAACATGTATGCCTATAAGCAGTTTAGCTAAGTATAAATCCGGCACCAGTAGCTATGTAAAATTGAACAAAAACAATAAAGCTATAACCAGAAGAAGTATGGAAATAAGTTATGGATTTTACAAAAATGGGGGTAACTTTGCGACTCAATTTTGGACAGTAATTTAACAGTAATACGTTCAGTCCCATACAAGATGAACCAAATACCTGAGGTAATCAGAACCATTCCGTTAGAGTATTATTTGTTCTTTAGCGCCGCCCTTTTCTCTATCGGCGTGATCGGAGTGCTAACCCGCCGCAATGCCATTATAATTTTTATGTGCGTTGAATTGATGCTTAACGCTGTGAACCTGCTTTTAACGGCTCTTGCTTCTTATAGAGGCGATGCCAGCGCACAGGTTTTCGTGTTCTTTATTATGGCAGTGGCAGCAGCAGAAGTATGCGTTGGTCTGGCCATTATCGTGATGACGTACCGCAACATCCGCTCTACCGATGTGCAATTGCTGAATTACCTGAAGTGGTAACAGCCTCTAAATAACTCTGAATTAGCTTAAACACATACACAGATGCAAGAAATTGTAATGCCGCTTAACAACCAGGGAATGGCACTACTTTGTCTGCTGGTTCCGATACTGCCCCTGTTGGGCTTTATTCTGAACGGCCTGGGCAACCGCAAACTGGCAAAAGGCTTGGTAAGTATGATCGGGTGTGGCACCGTACTGGCGTCGTTCCTTATCTCTATCTACCTTTTCCTTGATTTTACCGCCAATGGCAGCCGCGCTTATATGGTGGATTACTACAACTGGATCTCGGCTGGCGATATGCAGATTGGTTTCTCTTTCATGATTGACCAACTCACGCTGCTGATGATGCTGATGGTAACAGGTATCGGTTTCTTTATCCACCTGTACTCTGCCGGTTACATGAGCCACGATGAGAACTTCGGTAAGTTCTTCTCTTTCATCAACCTGTTCATGTTCTCGATGTTACTGCTTGTAATGGGCTCTAACTACGTGATGATGTTCGTGGGTTGGGAAGGTGTTGGTCTTTGCTCTTACCTGCTGATCGGATTCTGGAACAAGAACACCAACTATAACAATGCCGCCAAGAAAGCTTTCGTGATGAACCGAATCGGTGACTTAGGCTTCCTGCTGGGCATCTTCCTGATCTTTATCACATTCGGTTCGGTTAGCTATCCGCAGGTTTTCGCTGAGGCTGCCCGTTACACAGGAGGTATAGATTCTAACATTATGATTGCCATTACCCTGCTGCTGTTTGTTGGTGCTATGGGTAAGAGTGCTCAGCTTCCGTTGTTTACTTGGTTACCGGATGCGATGGCGGGTCCTACCCCTGTTTCTGCCCTGATCCACGCGGCAACCATGGTTACGGCTGGTATTTACATGGTACTTCGTTCGAATGTGCTGTACGTACTGGCTCCTACTTCACTTGAGATTATCGCTATTATTGGTGTGGCTACAGCTGTATTAGCTGCCACTATCGGTCTGGCGCAGAATGATATTAAAAAGGTGCTGGCCTACTCTACTGTTTCGCAGTTGGGTTACATGTTCCTGGCACTTGGTGTGATGGCGTTTTCTTCGTCTATCTTTCACGTACTTACGCATGCTTTCTTTAAGGCGCTGCTGTTCTTAGGTGCCGGTTCGGTTATCCACGCCATGAGCAACGAGCAGGATATCCGTAACATGGGTGGCCTGCGCAAATACCTGCCAATAACCTTTATCACCTTCCTGATTGGTACGCTTGCCATTGCCGGTATACCTCCGTTTGCCGGTTTCTTCTCTAAAGATGAGTTGCTGGCGCACGTATGGGAGCACAATAAAGTACTGTGGGGATTAGGTATGTTAGCCTCTTTCATGACGTCCTTCTACATGTTCCGTTTGGTATTCCTGACTTTCTTCGGAACGTTCAGAGGAACGGAGTCACAGAGAAGTCACCTGCATGAGTCACCAATGTCTATGACAATACCGCTTATCGTGCTGGCTATACCTTCTACGATAGGTGGTTTCCTTGGCATTCCGGCTGTGTTTGGCGAGAATATGCACGTGCTGCAAAACTACCTGGCTCCTATTTATGGCTATGCCCAGGTAGCTAACGCCGCCGCCGTTGCACCAATTCACATAGATCATGCTACGGAGTGGATGCTAATGGGTATTTCAGTGGCAGTGGCAGTAATTGCCGCCACCATTGCTTATGTAATGTATGTAAGCAAGAAAACGGTTCCTGTGGCCGAAGGCTCTAAGCTTTCTCCTATCCATAACCTGATCTATAACAAATACTACATCGACGAACTGTACGACACTGTTATTGTGCGTCCGGTTATGTGGATGTCATCTGCTTTCCACCGCTTCCTGGATGTGCTTGTGGTAGATGGTATCGTGAATGGCTTTGGCAAGTTTGTGATGCAGAGTGGTCGCTCAATGCGCTATGCACAAAGCGGAGCCATAGGGTTTTATATTATGGTAATGGTGTTCAGCATCGTTCTGATTCTATTTTTAAACTTCTTTATCGGATAAGGTTCTAAGAAGATGATTACAGCTATATTACTTTTCTGGCCTGCCTTAGCTGCACTGTTGGTGTTGCTAATAAAAGGACAAGGTGCCAAGAAAGTGGCTTTTGGAGCAGCGCTTGTAGAATTTGCGCTGTCACTTTTCGCTCTCTCTGGATTTAACACTGAAAACGGCGGTACACAACTAGCTCTTAACTTCCCCTGGATAGAGAGCGCAGGTATCAGCTTCAGCATTGGTATGGATGGTATTAGCCTTCTGATGGTGCTGCTTACTACGTTCCTGGTTCCGTTGATCGTGCTTTCTTCTTTCAAACACGATTACAAGAACCCGAACGTTTTCTACGCCCTTATACTTTTCATGCAAACAGGCTTGATTGGTGTGTTCGTGGCCATGGATGCGTTCCTATTCTACTTTATGTGGGAAGTGGCGCTGATTCCGATATACTTTATCGCAGCTGTTTGGGGTGGCGAGAATAGAATCAGAGTTACGTTCAAGTTCTTTGTATACACTATTTTCGGTTCGCTTTTCATGCTGGCTGCTTTTGTATACTTATACTTACAGACACCGGGTACCCATACTTCCAATGTTAATGCATTTTACCAGCTGGCACTTAATAGCGGGCAGCAGAGCTGGATCTTCTGGTTTCTGTTTATTGCCTTTGCCATTAAAATGCCGGTGTTCCCGTTCCATACCTGGCAGCCGGATACCTATACAGAGTCGCCTACGCAGGCTACGATGTTGCTTTCTGGTATCATGCTGAAAATGGGTATTTACGGCGTGATTCGTTGGTTACTACCGGTTGTACCGATGGGCGTTAGCCAGTGGGCTGACCTGGTGCTTATACTTTCGATTATTGGTATAGTGTACGGATCAATCATTGCCATTCGCCAGCGCGACCTCAAGCGTTTGATCGCTTACTCTTCTATTGCTCACGTTGGCCTGATCGCTGCCGGTATCTTTACCCTGAACGAGCAAGGTTTACAAGGTGGTGTTATCCAGATGCTGAGCCACGGTATCAACGTAGTTGGCCTGTTCTTTATCATTGACATCATTTTTAGACGCACCAACACCAGAGAAATCACGAGCCTTGGCGGTATTACGCAAAATGCAAAAGGGCTTTCGATTTTCTTCATGATCCTGTTGCTAGGCTCTGTAGCCCTGCCGCTTACAAATGGCTTTGTGGGTGAGTTCCTGTTGCTGGCTGGTGTGTTCCAGTTTAATTACATTTATGGCGCAGTAGCCGGCTTAACCATTATACTTGGTGCGGTATATATGCTGCGCATGTTCCAGGGTGTGATGTTCGGCACAAAATCTGAAGCTACTGAAAGCTTCACAGACCTTACGTTGAACGAAAAAGCTGTACTGATTCCACTGGTGATCATGGTGTTCTGGATCGGTTTGTTCCCGAATACGTTCCTGAGCATTTCGGAGCCAGCTGTAATGAACCTGCTGACGATCATTAAACGATAACAGCAGCTTAATTAAGAATAACGAGTTTATCAGAAATACGACATGACTTCGATTATACTTCTATCCGTATTTGGCATCGCGAACCTGTTTATAGGTTTCATGAAGTCTAAGAGGATACTGTTGCCTCTGGCGATATTGTTTTTAATAGTAGTGTTTGGTGTTAACCTGCTTAGCTGGAACGACACCCAAAGCTACTTCAACAACATGCTGACTATCGACAATTATGCGGTGGCTTTTACAGGCATCATGGTGCTTACTACCTTGCTACTGGTTCCATTCTCGCAGCGCTATGTAAACGAAAAAGACTCAAACCTGGCAGAATACTACAGCCTGTTGCTGTTCTCGCTGGTAGGCGCCATTATGATGGTAAGCTACGAGAACATGTTAATGCTTTTCGTGGGTATCGAGATCCTGTCTATTGCTATGTACGTAGTGGCTGGAAGCAATAAAAAGAGCTTACGTTCTAATGAGGCAGCTCTGAAGTATTTCCTGATGGGTGCTTTCTTTACAGGCATTCTGCTGTTCGGCATCGTGATGATTTACGGTGCTACAGGTACGTTTAATATTACAGAGATCGGTGCTGCACAGATCGCAACAGGCGGTGTGATGAACTCCATGTTCATACTTGGCTTGCTACTAGTAGTGATCGGTATCTCTTTTAAGATCTCAGCTGCTCCATTCCACTTCTGGACTCCGGACGTGTACGAAGGTGCTCCAACATTCTTCACAGCGTTTATGTCGACGGTAGTAAAGACTGCCGGTGTGGCTGCTTTCTTTAAATTGATGGCTGCTGCATTCGCAGCATCTTACGCCGCCTGGTTCCCGACGATGATCGCCATTACGGTACTTACACTGGTGGTTGGTAACATTGGCGCAGTGGTGCAAGGCAGTGCAAAACGTATGCTGGCTTACTCCAGTATATCGCATGCCGGTTACCTGCTTATGTCGCTGATCGCGTTTAACGAAAGCTCTGCTTCGTCTATACTTTTCTACTCGCTGTCTTATGCTACTGCCTCTATTGCGGCTTTTGGCGTACTGATGCTGGTTGCCGACCAAAAAGGGTCTGAAAAGTATGAAGCCTTTAACGGCCTTGGCAGAACAAATCCACTGCTGGCTTTCGCTATGACGGTATCGATGCTATCATTGGCTGGTATTCCGCTTACAGCTGGTTTCTTTGCGAAGTTTTTCGTGTTCTCTGCTGTATTGCAAGACTCAAGCCTGATGTGGCTGGTTATCATTGCAGTTATACTTGCAGCTGTGGGTATCTACTACTACTTCAGAGTTGTAATTGCCATGTACATGCAGCCAGCAGACAATTATGAGAAAATACGTGTGGGAAGCTTTGCATCTTTCACTCTGATTTTTATTACGGTTTTAACCATACTACTTGGTATAGCTCCTGCACTAGTGAGCGATATCCTATAAAGTATAATTACATGTAAAACAGAAGCGGCTGCCCCAATAAGGCAGCCGCTTCTGTTTTATACTTCTACTCTAAACTAACTGGGCTGCAGGCAAGTACACAGAATATCCATCCAACTAAAATTAAATAAGATGTACGGAGCCTGTTTATACTTTAAAATTGCTTTACCTATACTCTTAACCTTTACAAGTTGCAACGGCCAGAGCGCTCAAAACCAGCAAACAGATGCTGAAGCACTACCTCAGGATGGGCCCAGAGTAGGTGGCCGCTGCGAAACCTGCGAACTTATGTATGTTGGTATGCCGAAAAGTATAAACGCTACAGACACCAGCGCTGCCTGGAATAGCGGAGCACAAAAGCTGATCTTAACCGGTACAGTTTACAAAACCGATAAAAAGACACCAGCCAAAGATGTTATACTTTACTACTGGCAAACAGATGAAAATGGCATCTATGCAGATAAGCCAGACTTAGATTCTAAAGTAAGGCGGCATGGGTATATCAGAGGCTGGTTAAAAACAGATAAGCAAAGCAGGTATACCATCTATACTATTCGACCTGGCTCCTACCCTAACAGCAACAATCCGCAACATATACACATGCTGGTAAAAGAATCAAGGTTCCCGAATGAGTATTACATTGATGATATACATTTTGAGGATGACCCGCTGCTCACAGACAGGGTAAAAAAGCAAATGCACAACATTGGTGGAAATGGAATTGTGAATATTCAGCAGCAGAATGGTATGCAGAAAGCAAACCGTGATATTATACTTGGCTTGAATGTTTCTGATTACCCGAAGAAGTGATGGGTTGTTGGTTATTGGATGTTAGTTGTTGATTATTAGTTCTTCGTTTTTCGTGATCGTAAAGACGTAGTTTCGTTTTTCGTTGATGGTTATTCGTTGTTCGTGCATGTAGAGACGCAATACTTTGCGTCTTGCTTGCTAAAGGGTAGTGTATATAAAAGTTCGCAACAGAAGCCATCTGAAAGTATAAAGTATGGCTCACGGAAGTCTGAAGACTTCTCTCCGTAACACGGCGCAAGTCACGCTAACGCTTAAGACCTGCGCCAGGAGAATGAATCGACAAAATTCAGCAGTACCGAATATTGTATACTAACTGTGCAATAGACCCATGAGGTTACACACCATACTTATCAACCTAACTTATCCACATATCCACAAAAGTTACCTGTTTATACTTTCTAAAGCCGATGGCAAAGTATAAATGAGGTGTAAGAATCAACAGTTATCAACAAAGCCTAAGTGGATAAGTGTGAAAGTGTGGATAAAAGCAAAGGCCTGCCTCCAAAACTGGAAGCAGGCCTTTGCTTTTATGTTGATAAACCGCTGTTACTGATGCGGAATATTTTTCATTCTTATGTGTAATTCGTCCAGCTGCGTTCCCGAAATTGGTGAAGGCGCGTCGATCATTACATCACGGCCAGAGTTGTTCTTAGGGAAGGCGATGTAATCGCGGATTGACTCGGAACCACCAAACAACGAGCAAAGTCTGTCGAAGCCAAAGGCGATACCACCGTGCGGAGGAGCACCATACTCAAAAGCGTTCATCAGGAAGCCAAACTGTGCCTCGGCCTCTGCATGGGAAAAGCCCAGCAAGGTAAACATCTGCTCCTGCAGCCTGCGGTCATGGATACGGATCGAGCCGCCGCCAACTTCTACACCATTGATCACCATATCGTAAGCATTCGCCCTGATATCACCCGGACGGTCATCGATCAACTCGATATCTTCTGGTTTAGGTGACGTGAACGGATGGTGCATGGCGTGCCAGCGGTTAGAATTCTCATCAAACTCCAGCAACGGGAAGTCAACAACCCAAAGCGGTGAAAACACATTTTTATCGCGCAGGCCAAGGCGCTCCCCCATCTCTAGGCGAAGCTCGTTCAGAGCCTTGCGGGTTTTGTTTTTGTCACCGGCAAGTATAAGTATAAGGTCGCCACGTTCTGCATGGAAAGCGCTGCCCCATTGCTGCAAATCACCTGGAGAATAGAATTTATCTACTGACGATTTTATACTTCCGTCCTCATTAACTCTGGCATAAACCAAACCTGTGGCACCTATCTGAGGACGCTTTACAAAATCTGTCAGCTCATCAAGTTGCTTTCGAGTGTAGTAGGCAGCACCTTTTGCGTTTATACCAACTACCAATTCAGCGTCATCAAACACTTTAAAGCCTTTGTTCTTTACCACGTGGTTCAGCTCTACAAAACGCATATCGAAGCGGGTATCCGGTTTATCAGAACCGTAGTACTTCATGGCATCGGCATAAGTCATGCGGGGCAGTTTGCCCAGTTTTACGCCTTTTACCTTATCGAACAGGTGCACAATAAAGCCTTCGAATGTATTCAGGATATCTTCCTGCTTTACAAAAGACATTTCGCAGTCTATCTGTGTAAATTCCGGCTGGCGGTCGGCGCGTAAATCTTCGTCGCGGAAACACTTCACGATCTGGTAATACCTATCAAAACCAGACACCATCAGTAACTGCTTAAACGTTTGCGGCGACTGTGGCAGGGCGTAGAACTCACCAGGGTTCATACGGCTAGGTACCACAAAATCGCGGGCACCTTCCGGCGTAGATTTAATAAGAACCGGTGTTTCTACCTCTATAAAGTAATGATTGTCCAGATAATCGCGGGTGGCACGCATCATGCGGTGGCGCATTTCCAGGTTACGGCGCACAGGGGTACGGCGCAGGTCCAGGTAGCGGTATTTCATGCGCAGGTCGTCGCCTCCGTCAGTCTCGTCCTCGATCAGGAATGGCGGCAACTTGGCAGGGTTAAGTACTTCCAGTTTGTGCACTACGATCTCGATAGCACCGGTAGGAATTTTGTCGTTTTTAGAATAGCGCTCTACAACTTTACCAACTACTCTTATTACATACTCACGGCCAAGCGTACGTGCCTGGTCTATCAAGCCTTGTGGTGTAACACCCTCTTCGTAAGTTAATTGCGTAATGCCGTAACGGTCACGCATATCTACCCACAGCATACCGCCTTTATCGCGCAGGCGCTGTACCCATCCGGTTAAAATAACTTCTTCACCAACGTTGTCGAGGCGCAATTCGCCACAAGTATGAGATCGGAGCATAGTATCTTGTATAGTTTTATGCAAATGTAATAAATTGTACTTATCGTTTACTTTAACAAAGCCTAAGTTGTTTAATCCAGCAGGTCACGCATAGTGGCCACATTATTCACCTGTATGGCATCCGGCTCCAGCTTGATCATCTTGGTTATCCGTGATCGTGACTTTCCACCGAACAGCGATACAAACACACCCTGCTCCTTGGCCTTTTTTATCTGCTCAAAAGAGGCGCTTTTACCTTCGGCACAGATGCCCTGGAAATTACGCTCCAGCACCATATGCAAAGATGCATCAAAGTCACCACCCGTATCGAGCATAAGGGGTGCCTGCGGATTTACCTGCCGGAATGCCTCCAGAAACTCTGGGTTAGGAGAGATGAACATCAGCTTTTGGAACGGGTAATCATACTTCTGCAGCATAGCCAGCAGCGTTTGTGCATAGTATAAATGCCGCTCCGGGTTGTGGTTGCGCAGGTCTATCTGCAGCACAGGCAACTCCGGGTAAGAGGCAAAGCGTTGCAGCATGGCCTCCAGCGTTATAATTTCCTCATCATGAAACAGATCATAGAAAAAACCACCTTTATACTTCAGCCCTACCACATCATCGGCTTTATGATTTTCTATTAAGCCGCTTCGCTCCGTCATGGAACTAAGGTCTACGTCATGGTAAAGTATAGGCACTCCGTCCTGGCTCAGCTGCACATCCACCTCTACCCCATCTGCTCCGTGCTCTTCCATGGCCTTCACGATAGATGACATGCTATTGGCAGGCAGCGGGTTAAACGGGTTTAGCGGCGACATAAAACCGGAACCGGCGTGGCCCAGCACCAGCACATCAGATTTGATTTTAGCACCTAAACCAAACGGATAATACAGGAAACCGAATACACCCAGCACCAACACGCCGGCTATAAGTATAATCCAACGGCTACTGCGGCTTTGCTTTGTATAAAATCTACCTTTTTCTATTGTTGTTTTCAATTTTTAGGGGACTTCTGCAATTATACAGCGAAGGTAACACCAAATCTTTTTAAATACCCTTAAATTTGCACCTGCACAACCATGACCCTATGCCAGGAACAACTAAAACCTCTGTAGCTAAAGCTTTTACCGCCGACGCTGAAACGCTGGGGCAACAGCCCCAGGAGCGTTACCTGATTCCTCTATCGGCTATACTATTAGTAGCCTTTGTGATAAGGATGCTGGCTGCGTTTTTCTCGAAGGGCTATGCATTTAGCGATGATCATTTTGATGTGATCACGATTGCACAAGGTTGGCTGGATGGTTTACCACTGTGGCTGAATGAACCCATGCCGCCCCGCCATAGCATGCTGTATGTGCTATTGCACTATGGCTTGTTTTATGTGATGGAGGCAATGGGTTTTGCAAGCCCCGAGGTTAAAATGACGGTTATGCGCGTGCTGCATGGGATATACTCACTGCTTATTGTATACTTTGGCTATAAAATAACAGAACGCTTATCTAACAAGGCTAATGCAAGGCTGGTAGGCTTAATGCTGGCCTTGGTATGGTTTATGCCTTTTATGAGCGTGCGCAACCTGGTTGAAATGGTGTGTATTCCGCCTTACCTGGCCGCTTTTTACCTGATGTTAAAGCAGGATCAAAGTACGCAGAAACGCCTGATGCCATACTTCTGGGCAGGTGCTTTGTTTGCGTTGTCGTTTACGTTCAGGTACCACACCGTGCTGTTCGGTGCCGGAGCAGGCCTGGTTATACTTTACCGCCAGCAATGGAAAGAGGCTGTTGCCCTTCTAATTGGCTTTGCTGTAGCTGCCACGCTTATCCAGGGCACTATTGATGTTATCTTCTTTGATTATCCTTTCCATTCTATTGTAGCCTACTTTTTGTATAACACTGAGAATGCCTATAACTACAGCACAGGTCCAGTTTACCGCTTCCTGCTAACTATACTTGGCTTTTTAGTGCCCCCGGTAAGTGCCTTTTTACTGATAGGCTACTCCCGCACTGTTAAACTGGCTCCTGCTTTGTTCTGGGGAGGCCTGATCTTTTTGGTGGCGCACTCACTGTTCCCTAACAAGCAGGAACGTTTCATACTTCCGTTGCTGCCCCTTGTAATGATACTGGGTGTAATTGGCTGGCAGGACTTTGTAAGAACATCGACGTTCTGGAGTAAGCGACGTAAGCTACTGGCTGTTTCGTGGGGCTTTTTCTGGGTTTTAAACATTCTGGTAGCTGTTGGGCTTGCCTTTACTTATACCAAGAAAAGCCGCGTAGCTCCGCTGGTATACTTATCCGAAAAGCAGAACCTGGATGCCATCGTGCTGGAATTCGGGAATCACAGCGTTAAAACTCCTCCGCTGTTTTACCTTAACCGCATCAGCGCCGATTACGACTTTTATACGATAGACGATGACATGGTGTGGGAGGATTACCTGGCTGGCAAAAAACCACTGCCTGAAGAGTTTGTGATGATCTATACTTTAAACGGCGATAAAACCACGGCTGCCCTCGACTCTGCCATTCAATCCACACCTTATAAACCGGATTATGTAGTAGTAGTGGGCACTAAAGACATGGACGAACGTATGGCGCGTCTCAACAGTCTTTTTCCTAGCCTGAAACTGGAGCACACTATTACACCGTCACTTTATGATAAGGTGCTGCACTTCCTGAACCCGCGCGTGCACAAGGATGAACGTGTGCAGATTTATGAAGTGGTGAGGTAGTAGAGAAGTATACTTTTATCGTTTCATTTCGAACGCAGGTCCCTTTCGACTCTCGTCTCAGGCATGTCCGAAATGACTTATTGCACTTACCCAGATAGTTAGAAGGAACTAGTTCATTTAAAGTTACCTTGTAAAAGTATACAGGTAATTTATAGAGAAATTCCAGAAGAACACAATAACGATAGCGCAGAACTTAGCCACATAAAAGTTTAATCGAAGGCGTTCTGTAAGAATATAGATAATAAAGTTATTGAGCAACAACCCCACAACAGCTACTACTAAAAACTTAGAAAACTGCCAGCCAATTTCAGGGTCGAGGCTACGGAAGGTCCAGATGCGGTTTAAATAATAGTTACTGGCACTGGCAAGTATAAATCCTAAGCTGTTGGCCAAATATTTGTTCCAGTGCAGCTTTTCTTTAGCTACATAGGTAACACCAAAATCGAGCAGCAGCCCTGAGAACCCAACCGTTCCGAACTTCAGAAACTTAAAGAAGAGATTTTGCAGGTATTCCGACATCAGCTTTTGTTAGCCATTGCAAGGGTGTAGCAGCAACAGCAATTGCAAAAGTAATATACTTCGTACAGGGTACCAACCCCTGCACCATTGTTCTGAACTCCTACAACCTTAAAAGCTATAAATTGTGCTGTTTACTTTAATTACAATGAAGATAGCCTCTAATGAAAATATCATCTGTAGTTTCACAAATCCCTGCTTAGGCACTCCATTTTTCTGAGGTCGTAAACAAATTATAAAAACAGATATTATAGTTCTGCTATCTTAAATGCAACTTAAAGCACATTACTTAGCATGCATCAACTATCTTATTATAAACACTATAGCATAAATTAAATGGCGATAGGGCATGATAAAAGGTATTATAATCGCATTTAAAACACAGACAGACGAAAATCAATAGTATAACAATGAAAAAAAATTTCTTCCGGTTGACTTTTATACTAGTGTAACATCAAGATTGTGCAGTATATTCGTGGCCGATTTTTAAATGTATCTTAGTTGCATTAAGCATTTTGTAAAAAGTGCTGATAAAACAGATACAAAGGATTATAAGGTAAAAGTAGCTTAATTCAGTAGAGGCAAGAAACTTTATAACAGCAGTTTAGGTTCTGATTATAAGGCCACTAAAGGCAGAAGTTTTATAGGTCTGTTGAGAAACAGGAATGATATACTGGAGATCAGTATAAATTATAAAGACATTGCCGGTAGGCTGATTCCAGCGCCGGCAATAAGGCAAGCTTGTTTAAGGTGAGATGTAAGTAAGAATTGCCTTACGCACTAAAAATCTACGTGACGTTGAGGAGAAGCCATACCTTTTGGGTATGGCTTCTTTGTTTTTATACTATCTCAGACTGCATTACTTAAACATTCCACCTAGCTTATCACCGAGGCCTTTACCAAGCGTACCATCAAACTTACCACCTACAAGGCTACCAAGTATATCAGAATGCGCCAGGTTATCATTGGCCATTTTACCCGATACTTTCTGTATAATAAAGTTAATGGCGAAAGGAGCTACCTGCTTGGCTATGTTCTCTGGTATGCCTAATTTGGTGGTCAGGTCGCTTACATATTTACTTATCATATTATCCGTCCCCGATGATTGTGCGGCAGCATCTTTGCCGCCTTTCAGCATGTTCATGATTCCACCCATATCACCACTGCCTGCCCGGCTTTTTACCTCGTTTATCAGGTTATCTTTTGCTAGGTCTACTGATTTATTGGCAGTGTCAGGCTGCAGTTGAAATTTGTCCTGCAGTTCTCCGGTTAGCTGTCCTTTTACCTGGTTAATGATGTTTTCAAGCATTGTAGTTGCGTTTTAGTGATTCATACTTTCTAGTATGGTATAACGGCAATTAGAATTTCAGGATATGTGACAGGAATTTTATAAAGGCCTTTTGCGTTAAGAACATTGGCAAAGTAATTGCACTAAAACAGGCAGGCTCGCCATTTTAGCCAATTATTTTATAGCTTTGCCCCTCCATACTTATGAACATGCGATATTTAGCCTTTTTAGTTATCCTAATGCTGGCCGGAGCAACTTTCGGCCAAACTAAGTTAAAGAAAACACAGATCAGCAAAGAGATATCTGTTATGCTGCCCCGTGATTTCACACCTATGCCCGACGACGGAATTGCCCGCCGCTACCCTGCTACAACTAAACCGCTTGCAGTATTTACCAGCCCTAATGGTCAGGTAGACTTTAGCGTAACCCAAAAGCGTTCACAGTTCAGATCGCGCGACCTGAACATGCTGCAGGATATTTATAAGGCCAACCTATTGGAAAAATTTACTGACGTAGACTTTATTCGTGAGGAAATCGTGGATATAAAGGGCGAGCAGTATATTGTTTTTGAGTTTGTCTCTAAGATGGCCGATGAGCGTGGCACTACCAACCTGGCTCCTGTGCAAAAGTATAGCATCATTCAGTATACTATAAAAGGCAACCAACTGATGGTGTTTACCATGCACGCCCCGTTTATACTTAAAAACGACTGGCAGACAACAATGCGCGACGTAATGAGTTCTATCAAGATAAAGGTATAACCGCGTAAGTTATATTTCAGAAAAGCCTCTCTTGCAAAAGGGAGGCTTTTTTGTTGCTGTTCATTTTAGCACACATTGCTTCGTAGGGGCAGGTCGAGACCCAATGCCGTCAATTTAAGGATTTAAGGATCCATGTTGTCATTTCGAACACCGTGAGAAATCTATCTGGAATTAGTACAGAAGGAATTCTATAAAGATCTCTCACAGCTACGCTGTTCCCTTTCGACTCTCGTCTCAGGCATGTCGAGATGACAAAAAAGCTTAAGTGACGGCATTGGATTTCGACCTGCCCCTACGAAGGCTATTCTCAAAGTAAGCTATACTTTATACTCTAAACCAAAGTATAACTTTTGTAAACCACCATAACTTATACCTTTGCAAGTATGGCAACAGACTTTTTATCGATACACAGCGACGAGCATTACATGCAGCAGGCATACCTGCAGGCACAACAGGCATTTGAGGAAGGTGAGATTCCGATTGGGGCTGTGGTAGTGGCCAACAACCGTATTATTGCCAAAGCCTATAACCAAACTGAAAAACTGAACGATGTAACGGCCCATGCCGAGATGCTGGCCCTAACAGCTGCTGCTGAATACCTGGGTAACAAATACCTGAACGAGTGCACCCTTTATGTTACCGTAGAGCCCTGCGTGATGTGCGCCGGCGCCAGTTACTGGGCACAGCTAAAGCGTGTCGTATTTGGAACATCGGAGCCCAAGCGCGGTTATAGACATGTAGGTAATTTGCTGCATCCTAAAACAGAGATGGTGAGTGGCATTATGGCCCAGGAGTGTGCTGAGTTAATGTCTTCTTTCTTTGCGGGTAAAAGAAATTAACTAACTTTGAAACGAAGACGTACATGTAACACTGTGTACGACCTATAATTTTTCACATATAAACATACATAAAACTATGGCTTTCGAACTTCCGAAACTACCTTAT
Organism: Pontibacter aydingkolensis; assembly: GCF_019443125.1. GTDB lineage: Bacteria > Bacteroidota > Bacteroidia > Cytophagales > Hymenobacteraceae > Pontibacter > Pontibacter aydingkolensis. The sequence goes on from NZ_JAHYXK010000003.1 coordinate 323,989, forward strand.
GCTTACGACGCTCTGGAGCCGCACATCGATGCGCGCACCATGGAAATCCACCATACAAAACACCACCAGGCTTATACCGATAACCTGAACAAGGCTATCGCAGGCACTGACATGGAGAACATGAGCATCGAAGAGATCATGCGCAATGTTAAAGAAGACAACAAAGCTGTTCGCAACAACGGTGGCGGTTACTACAACCACAACCTGTTCTGGACAGTGCTTTCTCCAAACGGTGGCGGACAGCCATCAGGCGAACTGGCTGATGCTATAAACTCAGCATTTGGCTCATTCGACCAGATGAAAGAAAAATTTAATGCTGCTGCGGCTACTCGCTTTGGCTCAGGCTGGGCCTGGCTTTGCGTTAAAGACGGCAAGCTGGAGATCTGCTCTACACCAAACCAGGACAACACGCTGATGCCGTTTGCTGAAGGTTGCGGCGGACAGCCAATCCTTGGACTGGACGTTTGGGAGCACGCTTACTACCTGAACTACCAGAACCGCCGTCCAGACTACATCAGTGCTTTCTGGAATGTGGTAAACTGGGAAGAAGTAACTAAGCGCTATAACGACGCGAAGTAGTATTTAGCGAATCACGATACACGCATTAAGTATCACGACAATAAAAAAGAAGCCCGATCAGCCATGGTCGGGCTTCTTTGTTTTACTACCGTAGAGACGCAATACTTTGCGTCTCCTGCTATAACCAAAATCAGTTGCATCCCGCAATACCCAGACGCAAAGTATTGCGTCTCTACAGAATCCTACAACTCCTTAAATCCCAAAAATCTTAGTTCTGATTTGCCTTATAAGCTGCTACACCGGCATCCAGGAACTTCACAAAGTTGTTTACATTCAGGTCGTAGGCAATAGGTTTTACCAGCACGTTCTCTTGTGCATCCATCAGCACATAGTACGGCTGCGCATTTACATTAAACTTTGTGATTTGGTAATCAGAGTATTTTTTGCCTATGGTAGCTTTCTCTTTGCCGTCGTACTCGCTGATGTATTTCTCAGATTCTGCCAGCTCAGTTTTATCGTCCACATACAAGGCCACAATTATATAATCTTCGCGCAGGCGTTTTAATACAGCCGGGTCAGACCATACGTTGGCTTCCATTTCGCGGCAGTTAACGCAGCCATGGCCTGTAAAATCGATAAAGATTGGCTTGCCCTGCGCTTTTGCACATTTCTTTGCCTGCTCTAAGTCAAAATAGCCTTGCAAGCCGTGCGGCAGGTGCAGAAAATCGCCATACTTCGGCGGCTCACAAAGCTGATTTGCAGTACCGGCTGCAACCGTAGTGCCACCCCCGTTCTGCCTGATGATCTTGTTAATATCGAAATCCTGGGTTGTTTGTGGCGGAAGGTATCCTGACAATGCTTTAAGCGGAGCGCCAAACATGCCAGGTATCAGATAAACTACAAAAGCAAATGTTGCCAAAGCCAGGAACAAACGCGGTACCGTAAGATGCTTCAGGTCCGAGTCGTGAGAGAATTTAAGCTTGCCTAGAAGGTAAAAGCCCATCAAGGTAAAAATTACGATCCATAAGGCTAAGTATACTTCACGGTCCAGGATACCCCAGTGGTATACCTGGTCGGCCACACTAAGAAATTTAAGCGCCAGCGCCAGCTCTATAAAACCCAACACCACCTTTACCGAGTTTAACCAGCCACCAGACTTTGGCAAACTGCTAAGCCACGACGGGAAAACGGCAAATAGTGTAAACGGCAACGCAAACGCCAGCGAAAAACCAAGCATACCTACTACAGGGCGCAAGGTTTCGCCTCCGGCAGATGCCACTAGTATACTTCCCACAATAGGGCCGGTGCACGAAAAAGAAACCAGTACCAACGTAAGCGACATAAAAAACACGCCTAACAGTCCGCCCCTATCAGCCTGTGCGTCTACTTTAGTTAAGAACGAGCTCGGTAACGTTATCTCGAACAGGCCAAAGAACGACATGGCAAAAATTATGAACACAGCAAAGAACAGCAGGTTCGGGAACCAGTGCGTACTGATAAAATTAGCGCCATCAGCCCCAAACAACTTGGCTACTATGGTGCCCACCAAAGTATAAATGGCGATAATGGAAACTCCATAAACCAAGGCTTTAAAAATACCCTCTCCTCTGTTCTGGCTGTTACTGGTAAAAAAGCTTACCGTCATGGGTATCATCGGGAAAACGCAGGGAGTTAGCAAGGCGCCCAGGCCAAATACAAACGCAATCAGCATAAAAGACCACAGCCCTTCTGCCTCTTCTTCCTGAACTGGCTCAGCTAAAATAGCTGGCACCTTTTCTGATGTCTCATCGGAGGTAGTAGCGGCAACTGTATCTGTAATTGCCTCTTCTGCTGTTATATTATCCGTAGGCGCAGTGGTTACCTCATCGGTACCAAATACAGGGGAAGCAGCAGGTTGTTGCGTATTGTTTAATGCTTCCTGCTTTTCCGGTGCTTGCTCTGTTGTTCCAGCCTTTGTTGCTGGCGCTACTTCACCTCTTATATTTAGCTGTTTATTAGTAAACGTAAAGTCATCATCAAATGGAATGCAGCGGCCATCAACATCGGTACACACCTGGTATTCGTAAGTGCCTTTTACCAACAGGTCTGGTTTTAAAACGCGTATTTTCTGCCTGAACTGGGCTGTGCCCACAAAGTAAGTATACTCTCCCTCCCACAGGTCGTCATACTTCTTCTTGGGGTTAACAGGCTTTATTTTGCCTACCAACTCGTATGAAGGATGCTTCTGGAACTTGAACTCCGTAACCATTGGCCCCAGGTCCGGGTCAAAATCAGAAGAGTACAGATACCAGTCTTTATCAATGCGAACGTTAAAGATAAGCTCAACCTCCTCGCCTACGGCAGCCTGTTTTTTAAATACGTCGTAGCTCCAGGTGGCAGGCTTTAGTACCTGCGCCTGTGCAAAGCTAACTGCCAATAATAAAAACAACCATGTAGCTATCAGTTGTTTTACTACTATTTTCTTGTTCATGGGTGATGTTATAAATAAGATGCAGCCAATGTATACATAACCCGGCTGCACATACTTTATGTTCAGGTTTATACTACAAAAGTATGGAATTTTGTCGGGAAGAGGTTAATGATAACAGGCTTTCAGATAAACAGCACATCTGCAAGTCCGGACGCAAAGCTATTCGCTCTAGATAACATCTGGTTGTGGTTATACTTTAGTAATAGCCAATATCGAGCTCACCAAGAAAAAAACCAGCAAACAAGCACACAATTTTATAACAAAAATAATCTACAAAACCACCTCTATTACTCTACAAGCCATTATAACATCAGTTTAACGATATTATCAAAATAATGAGCAACACAAATAATCATAAATATTATTAAATTATTACATATAAATAAAACCATTATTATATATATGCCGTAATAAATACAAATAAAAATTAAATTAATTCATTTACTATTGATTTACGTCTTTACACCACGCAAATTATAACTTTAGCGGACTCTACAGCATTACTACTATAAAGTAAGGAATTTTAAAGGAAGGCATTTTGTATAACAACTATAAGAATATTTGTAACAATTAAAACTTATGAAAAAAAATGCAGACATACAGCAAGGGCTGTTGTTACGAACTGAATGTGGTAAAGAATACAGTAATGTATTTAAAGCTATTAAGTTGGTTCGCGACGAGAAGCATAATTTTCATATCGTCTACAGAACGTACTCTGATGAATACATTTATTCTTTTTGCAATCCCTTCCAGGATACTTGTGCAGCCGAAACCTACAAACTGATCTCTGAGGCAGAGGCGATGAAAATTTTCAAGCACCGCCTGTCTCAGGACAACGCTCGCGAGTTGTTTAGCACCGCAGAAGTGTTTCAAAAACAAATGGCCCTCTGAATAGCTGTTAAAGTATCCAAAAACGAAAAGGTGCCCCTGAGGCACCTTTTCGTTTTATAGTCCATTAAAAAAATCTATATTACCAAGTATAACGCAACATATACTTTAATATAAAGTTTAGCATATATTAGCGTATTAGACCTACCCCTGTAGCACAAGCGCGTAAATTACTTTAATTTTACAGCTTGCTTTTAAATAGGTCGGGCACATAACTATGATATTAGACATACTGTTAACTCTTTTCCTGGTTCTGCTGAACGGTTTCTTCGTTGCTGCCGAGTTTGCCATCGTAAAAGTAAGGTCTTCTCAGATCGAGCTTCGGGCACAGGCTGGCAATAATATGGCAAAGATGGCCCACCGCATGATCACCCACCTCGATGCCTATTTATCTGCCACACAGCTGGGTATTACACTAGCCTCGCTTGGCCTGGGATGGATTGGCGAAAGCGTGGTAGCCAAAATGGTAATCAGCGTAATGGAATTCTTTGGTTTTAGCGGAGGCGAGACATTAGCCCATACTATAGCGCTGCCTATATCTTTTGCCATTATTACGGTACTGCATATTGTATTCGGCGAACTGGCACCTAAGTCTTTGGCCATTCAGCGCTCTGAATCTACGGCTCTGGCTGTAGCTTACCCGCTTCGCTTCTTTTATGTAATATTCAGCCCTTTTATCTGGCTCCTTAACGGTTTGGCCAACATGGTGTTACGTGCAATGGGCATTCAGGCAGTACATGGCGCGGAGGTACACTCAGCAGAAGAACTCAGGTTATTGTTTGAGCAAAGCGCAGAGGGCGGTGTTTTACAGGACAGCCATCACGAACTGATCGAGAATGTGTTCCAGTTTAACGAACGCATGGTAAAACAGATACTGGTGCCCCGAACCAAAATGGTTGCCATAGACGTGAGTATTCACGAAGACGAACTGATGGATGTAATCTTTAACGAAGGTTACTCCCGCCTGCCGGTTTACAGCGGCAACATCGATAATATTGTAGGTATACTTTATGTAAAAGACATCTTGGCCATTATACGCCAGGGCAAGGCCATAAACATCGAAGAACTGATGCGCCCTGCTTATTTCGTGCCTGAAACCAAGAAGATTAACCTGTTGCTAAAGCAATTCCAGCGCCGCCACATGCACATGGCCATTGCAACCGATGAGTTTGGAGGCGTGTCCGGTATCGTAACCATAGAGGATATTATTGAGGAACTGGTTGGTGAGATACAGGATGAATATGATGAAGAAGCACCCATTGTGGAGCGCATTAACGACTTTGAATATAAAGTAAACGGCTCTGCAGCCATAGCCGATGCCAACGATTACCTGCCTTTTGCACTACCGGAGGGCGAAGATTACGAAACAGTGGGTGGCCTGATGAACGTGATATACGGGCATATTCCTGAAAACTTAAGCGAGATAGCCACTTTTAACCAGTACGACATCCGGGTACTGGAAAAATCTGAACGCCGGGTAGAGTGGATACTTTTAGTTGTAAGAGATGAGCACCGCGACGAGATAAGTTAGCAAAGTATGAAGCGCCACGAAAGCCTGGTACCCATATCGAGACAACACCACAGTGGTTTATTAACTGCCAGGCTCCTGCAATACGGCGCTCCGCCTTATAAAGAAATGCCCACAACCCCGGAAGCTAAACGTAGCTATACTTTAGATTTTCTGGACGAGCACTTAAGGCCGCATTTTAAACTGGAGGAGGAAACTGTATTTATACTCGCTCCGGAAGTATCAGAAGAACTGGCAAAGCAAACAAAGCACCTGCTGGCACAGCATCGTGAATTGGAGAAACTTATACTTGCCTTGCCTGATGTAAAAATGGAAGCGCTGCCAGATAAACTGGACGAGATAGGAAAACTCCTGGAGCAGCACATTCGCCACGAAGAACGCGTATTTTTTGAACAGCTGCAGCAGGAACTTCCGGATGAAAAACTGAAAGTGCTGCAAGAAATGGTACTGCAGCATCTAGGATAAAGGTGCGACTAAACTTGCCCCGTAAACCAGCCGCTGTACATCACATAGTTGTTGGCTACATTGTCCAGGCCCTGTATCTGCTCTTCGCTTAGCTGCTTCACTTTTTTAGCCGGTATACCCGCGTAGATCCACCCCGATTCGCAAACAGTATTCTCCAGCACAATCGCACCTGCGGCCACAATACAGTTTTTCTGAACCAATGCTTTATCCATCACGATAGAACCCATACCTATCAGCACATTATCTTCTACTGTGCAGCCGTGCACAATGGCGTTGTGCCCGATAGATACGTTACTGCCAATGGTAGTGGCTGCTTTCTCGTAAGTACAATGTATAACGGCGCCATCCTGGATATTTGTTTTGTCGCCTATCCTGATGCTGTTCACGTCGCCACGAATGACGGCGTTAAACCAAACCGAGCAATTGCTACCCATAATCACATCGCCTACTAGTGTTGCGTTGGGAGCTATGAAACACTCGTCTCCCATTTGTGGCTTTATTCCCTTTACCGGAAGTATAACTGGCATATGTTTAGTTATTCGTTGTTAGTTATTAGATTTCGTAAAGATAAAAGGTTATACTTTTACGGAAGCGTAATGATCTACTGACTCTTAAAATTTACACCTTTCTTAAAGGAGATTTTAACCCGATAATGCTACTCAAAAAAAACGAACAACAATCAGCTAATACGAACTAACCGCCTCCACGTCCCTTTCAGGTAGTTATACTTTAGGGTACTAGGTAGGGCTTTCCAGAAGTATTTGTTCATCTCAACGGCAAAGCTGGGTTGCATGTAGCAGTTTATAGTACAGCCTTCGCATTCGGGCAATCGCCCCTCCTGCTGCTTTAGTGCTTCTACTTCCGCACTCAAGTATAAACTATATAAATTGCCATCAATCGGGTAGCTTTTAGCGCCTAAGTGGTAACACGGCAACACCAGTTCGTTTTCAGGGGAGATAACTAAAGTAGTGCTGGCCGCTTTACAAACCGGTTTCTCTATGTGGTTACCGCCATCGCGCCGAAGCTGTATAAAACCCTCATTCAGGTATACTTGTTTCCGCTTACCAAACGCAGCAAGATAATCAAGTTCTTCCTCTGTTAGTTGCTCACCAGTCTCTACCTGGTTATACTCAAAGGCTGGGTTAATAATGAGAACAAGTCTATTCGGAAGTATGATCTTCTGGTAGACTTCCTCAAGTTGGTGCAGATTGCTCTTGAACACGGTAAAAAGTATATCAGGCCGTTCGCCGAGTTGATTTGCCACCGCAATAGACTCCATTACAAAATCGTAGCAGGCCACGCCACGGCCGGTATCGTGCTCAGTTTTATCAGCAGAATCGAGAGAGAAGTGCAGCATGTCTACCTTGCCTTTCAGTTGTGCTGCAAGCTTGGGGTAAAGCAGGCCATTGGTGGTAAGCGTGGTAACAAATCCCATGTCGTGGGCCATGCCCAGCATCTGGTCTATATCGCGATGCAGCAGTGGCTCGCCGCCGGTAAAGTCTATTACCTGCACACCCAATCTTTTCAGGTCTGTCAGGTTTTGTTTTACATCCTGGAGGGTGATATAGGGGGACGGCTTTTCCCAGATGTCGCAGAATGAGCACTTTGCGTTACAGCGGTACGTAACGTAGTAGTTGCAAAGTACAGGCTTCGATCTCAGGCGCATCTGGTGGGTAATAACGATTAATAATCACGAATTACGAGTTTTGACATGAGAATAGGAAATTTGAGTAAAGTATAAGCTCTGTAAGTATGGTTGATTGTTAAATTGTTTATGCTTTGTCGCTTCGTAGTGACAAGACGCAAAGTATTGCGTCTCTACATTCTCCAATAACGAATAGCCAACAACTAATAACTGATATTGCGCCTCTACGTTTTTAACTCTTTAACTTTCTAACTTCTAAACTCTACCATCTCTATGAAAAGACAAAACATTTCTTCCGGCGCTATCTGGGAAGACATTGTAGGTTACAGTCGTGCCGTGCGCGTGGGCAACACTATTGAAGTTGCCGGCACCACGGCCACCGATGGTGACCAGATCATTGGCAAAGGCAACGCTTATGAGCAGACAAAATATACTCTCCGCAAAATCGAAAAAGCATTAACAGAAGCAGGAGCCTCCCTTAACGACGTAGTACGCACCCGTATTTATGTAACCGACATCAGCCTATGGGAAGAAGTAGGCCGAGCACATGGAGAGGTTTTTAAAAGTATAAAACCGGCCTCTACCATGGTAGAAGTAAGTGCCCTGATCAACCCTGAACTTTTGGTAGAGATTGAGGCTACGGCTATACTTGCCAGCAGCACGACTCTGATAAATGAACAGGCCACACCTTACGATGAAGTATAAGATTTTTCTCTAAATTTTGGTGTTCTAAAACAGGTGTCTAAACTACGCTAAAGCGATTTAAACGCAGATAACATAAGGCATTCATCTGGTTTTTTGCTGTGGTTGTATAGTAAAATCAGCACTTTGTATAAAAAAAAATTTTACCTCCATTAAACCATTACTTTTGTATTGCATCTAAGGTGCAATGGGTATTCTTGTTTAAGGTGAGATATAAGTAAGAGCCCTCTTATGGCAAAGGCCACATCTTCGGGTGTGGCTTTTGTTTTTTATGCACTCTACGCACTTCTCAGCTTAAATCGCGCTACAGCCCCTGGTAAAGAAGCTTAAAAAATCTGCAGTATATACCTTCCCAATAGGCAGTTGCTGTTTCTGTAGGTTTACATGATGCAGGGCTATGACGTAGGATTTATGAATCTGGTAAAATCGTTGGGAGTTAGCATCAGCATTACCTCACTAAGGGGCATCAGATGAGCCAGTTTTGCCGCGCATGCAGCAGTACCATGTGCCTTTTCGCGGCGTGCCATCGAAAACAGGTTATTCAAGGTGTTAAAAAGGAAATGCGGGTTTATCTGGGCCTTCAGGTACTTCAGCTCGGCTTCCAGTTTTTCCTGCACCAGTTGCCTTTCGCACCTTTCGTGTGCTACCTAGTCTTTTAAAAATCTATAGGAGAAAGACAGCACAGCAGGTTCATAACCAGGTTAGGATATATATACATACCGCTGCGAACTGTGTAATTTTCAGGCCACAGGTACGCCACAGCATACCATCTAACAATACCTCAAGGGCTATAACGCCAGCATATAGCAGCAGTACCTGGCTAAAGGTTGCGGTCCAATTTATACTTTGGCAGCAGCACCAGTGCGTTGTAGTAAAAAAAACACTAAAATTAAAGTATATCCATGCAAAAGCAGGCAGTATAATAGAGCCGTCCTACCCACTAAACTTGTACACGTTTACGTTAACAAAGGGACTCACGAATAGCACATACCCGATAAGCCAGACAAATACATGCAACCATACTTCTTTCTGTAGCCTTTTCATGGCAGTCGGAGGATGTTTTAAACTAATGTAAAAGGTTTTAACATCATTAACCATACTTCCGGACCAACAGCCATACTTTGTGTATCAACGTGGCAAAAAGGTATACTTTAGGATTTAATAAGTATGGCACAGCTTGACCAGGAGCGTAAAAAATGGTTGAAGCCAGTACTGAAAATAATCTTGTCCATCTTTACAGATCCTGAGAATCCTGATCTAAAACAAAAGCGCCTGAACATTACTGCTCAGGCGCTTCTCGTACCAATAATAGTTTTATTACGGCATATACAATCCTGCTCCCGGGCCTATTGGCAGGTCCATCAGTATCCAGATAATAAACAGGATAATCCAGCCGATTAAGAAAGTAATAGAGTATGGCAACATCGTAGAGATAACCGTTCCTATACCTGCTTTCTTATCATAGCGCTGAATGAAGGCCACTATCAGAGCAAAGTATGACATCATTGGGGAGATGATGTTGGTAACACTATCGCCGATACGGTAAGCCACCTGCGTAAACTCCGGTGTATAACCCAGAAGCATGAACATCGGGATAAAAACCGGCGCCATGATAGCCCATTTGGCAGAAGCCGAGCCCATAACCATGTTAATAGATGCCGCCACAAGTATAAACATGATCATTAGCGGAATGCCGCTCAAGCCCATTGTCTTTAGCGTATCGGCTCCGTTAATGGCAAGTATAAGCCCCAGGTTGGTCCAGTTAAAGTAAGCCACGAACTGCGCCGCAAAAAATACCAGTACAATGTAAGAACCCAGCGTTTCCATAGATTTTGACATGCCACGCATTACATCGCTGTCGTTTTTGATGGTTTTTGCACCTACGCCATAAGCGATACCCGCAACACCAGCCAGCAGGAAGATAAATGCCACAATACCAGACATGAAAGGCGAGTGCAGTATCTCTCCTGTTTCAGGGTCGCGCAGGTAACCGTTTTCCGGAAGCAAACCTCCAAGTATAAAGGCCACCATTAAAAGTATGGCAATAGTAGCGTAAAGCAGACCGCGCTTCTCCTGTGGGTTAAGCCTGTCTATACTTTGTGGTTTTTCGTCGCCTTCGTACTCCCCAAGTCTCGGTATCACAATCTTTTCTGTTACCCAGGTACCCAGGGCTGCAATAACAAAAGTAGAGGCAAACATGAAGTAGTAGTTGGCAGCAGGGTTTACAGCATAAGCAGGATCGATGATTCTGGCAGCTTCTGTAGATAAACCGGCTAACAGCGGGTCTACTGTACCTAACAGCAGGTTGGCACTATAACCACCCGACACACCGGCAAAAGCAGCAGCCAAACCAGCCAACGGATGGCGTCCGGCGGCCAGAAATATTACTGCGGCTAAAGGCACCAACAGCACATAACCAACTTCCGAAGCAGTATTTGACAATACACCAGAGAAAACGATAACGAACGTAAGCAAACGCTTAGGCGACGATAATACTACTAAACGCAGCACTGCCCCAATCAGGCCAGTACCCTCGGCAATACCAATACCCAGCAAAGAAACAAGCACTGTACCCAGCGGCGCGAAGCTTGTAAAGTTTGTAACCATTTTGGTCAGGATCATGTGCAGGCCTTCGGTAGAGAGCAGGTTAACCGGTGTTACTGTTTCGCCGGTTCCCGGGTGCACAACAGCCATATCAAACTGGCTGGCAACCCACGACAGGATGACAACCAATAAGGCGAAGCCTGCAAAAAGTGTGGCAGGATGCGGCAGGGCGTTGCCGATGCGCTCCACTACCGATAGGAATTTGTCGATTCCTGATTTCTTCTTCTGTAGTTCAGTCATAAAAAGGTAGAATTTAGCTTTACCGTACCAGCCAAGGTTGGAGATCGGCGCGGTAGTGTACTCTTATTTAAAGAGGTTTCGAATTTGGCCAAAAAAAGCCATCCTCGCAAATTTTATCTAAAAGCCATATCTTTAGAGGCTGTTTTGATTTTATTCACTGGGCTGCAAAGGGCATTTACGCTTCCAGCAATAAAGTCAAAACAGCCTCTTAGTCCTTTAATTTATACATCCCATTTATGATTCCAGCACTAAAGCCCGGCGACAAGATTGCCATTATTGCCACTGCACGAAGAATAACCCTGCCCGAAATTGAAGTAGCCATCAGCACCTTCGAGAGTTGGGGCCTGCAAGTAGTGCTCGGCCAAAGTATAGGTGCCAGTTACAACTACTTTTCAGGTGATGATGCCCTGCGCCTGCAGGACCTGCAGCAGATGCTGGATGATGAAAGTATAAAGGCTATTATCTGCGCACGCGGCGGCTATGGCACCACGCGCATTATAGATCAGGTTGATTTTACGAAGTTTCGGCAGTATCCCAAATGGGTAGTGGGCTTTAGTGATGTAACCACCCTGCTCAGCCATATCCACAACTTCGGCCTGGAAAGTATACATGGCATCATGCCACTGCTCTTCCCCAAAGAAGGCGCCGAACCCTCCATAGAAACTCTGCGCCGCATATTGTTTGGGAAGGAGGTAACTTACACTGTTGCACCTCATGAGTTTAATCGCACAGGCACCGCTACCGGGCAGTTAGTTGGAGGCAACCTGTCTATTTTCCAGACACTATCCGGCACCCGCTCCGACATCAGCACCGACGGGAAGATCCTGTTCCTAGAAGACCTGTGCGAGTACCTTTACAACGTAGACCGTATGATGGTACACCTGGACCGCTGCGGAAAGCTAGCCAACCTTGCCGGTCTTATTATTGGCGATATGAGTGATATGCTGGATACACCTGTTCCGTTTGGTAAAACAGCCTACGAGATCATACTGGAGCATACCGGCAAGTATAACTATCCTGTTTGTTATGGCTTTCCAGTAGGGCACGAGCCACTAAATCTTGCTTTGGTGTGTGGTAGAGAGGCTGTGCTTCATGTGAGTGCTGCTGGGGTGAAGCTAGAATACAGCTAACAACTGCCATGTTTATATAACAACTAATCCCGAGACACATTATGCAAATATTTGTAGAAACAGAGCGACTTATACTAAGAGAACTTTTGCCTTCTGATGAAAGTGGCATATTTGAACTTGACTCTGATTCTGATGTGCAAAGATATTTAGGAAACAAACCTATTAAAAGAGTTGAAGATGCAAGGAAATCGATTGAGTTTATAAGACAACAGTACCTTGATAATGGAATTGGGCGTTGGGCTGTTATCGAAAAAGAAACAAACTGTTTTGTAGGCTGGGCAGGGCTGAAGTTTGTAAGAGAAGCAACAAATAACCACATTAACTACCACGATTTAGGATACAGATTAATTAAAAAGTACTGGGGGAAAGGGTATGCAACGGAATCTGCAAAAGCTTCATTAGATTATGGTTTTGAGAAACTGAAGTTGAAGGAAATTTATAGTATGGCAGATGTGAATAATATCGCTTCAAGAAAGGTTCTGGAAAAAGTGGGGCTAAAACTCCTTAATAGTTTTGACTTGAATGGTGTTGCACACAACTGGTTCAGAATTTCAAAAGCCTAAATAAATGCAAAAGAGAAAGTCTGCAGCTAACCCAGCACTTAAACCAAGCTGCAGCTTCGCCTTGCTCACTGTATGCACCAACCCGCTATCAAAAACACAAACTACTAATCTTACAACAGCTTACTTTTACGCTGCCTTATCTATCCCTTTCTGCCGTACATCCTGGTAGTAGTTGCAGATACTGTTTAGCACGCATTCCTCACATTTAGGGCTGTAAAAGGTGCAGATGCGTTGCCCGTGACGCAGCATATGAATATGAAAGTTGTAAAGCTCCACAGGTTCAGGAGGTAGTATCTCTAAAAGTATGGAATGGGCTTTGTTGGCTGTTGCCTTGGCCCCTATCAGGCCAACACGCTGGCTAATCCGGAACACATGGGTATCTACGGGCATCACAGGCTTTTTAAAGTTAAACAGCAATACCAAAGTGGCTGTCTTCAGCCCTACTCCTGGTAACTTCATCAGCCAATTCAAGGCGTCCTCTACTGGCATGTCTTCCAGAAAGTCTATGTTTATCTCGCCGCGTTCTTCTTTTATCATGCGCAATGTTCGCTGTATCTGCGGCACCTTTTGTTCAGGATACCGCGTTGTTTGGATGGCATCGGCCAATGCATCAAAATCAGCGTTCATTATTCCTTCCCAATCTCCAAAACGCTCCAGCATGGTATTGTAAGCCATTTCCTCATCCTTGTGGTTGGTGCGGTGCGAGAGCATGGTAGAGATAAGCTCATGCATGTGGCTGCGCCTGGGCTCAAGCTTACGCCATTTATATTCCTGGTTTAGCAACTCGTGCGTGAGCTGTGCTTTTTCGCTGGCAGGTAATTCGTGTGCATCCATGGTAAGGTACTTTATGGATTATCTCTTTACGGTTTAACAAGGTGCGTGTTATCAAAGATCCACTAGCTATACTTAACACCACAAAAAAGCAGACACTTACGCTGAACAACCGTTTGCACAGGCATTGCTCTTTTTCTACCTGAAAAACCGGGCTCTGGCACAACTATTTATTTTGTTTAACGCTATACCTTTTGGCAATCGGGAAATAAGCTATCTTTTTGTATGCAGATAAAATTTTTGGGAACAGGCGGTGCTTTTGATACGGATTACTTAAACTCGGCTGCTTTGCTGGATTTCAGGGGCATACACCTACTGATTGACTGCGGCTTTACCGTTTTCCCGACACTGGTAAAAAAGAGCCTGATAGCTAAAGTAGACCACATTATACTTACCCACCTGCACAATGACCATTGCGGAAGCCTGGCCAACCTGCTGCTGTACAAGCACACTATAGAAAAGGCAAAGCCACCGGTTATACTTTACCCTTCCGAAGGCTTTAAGAACCAACTTTATAAATTCCTGAAGATACAGGTAAAGGACCCAGATAAGTATGCTGAATTTGTGCCCCTAGAGCAATTTGAGGGCATCACCGCTGTGGATACTTTTGGCCAGCACTCCGAAGGATTTCAAACCTACGCCTTCATTTTTGATAATGATGAGGAACGCATTGTGTACTCTGGTGACCTGGGCAAGCCTGATGCTTTATTTGACAAACTGCAGAAAATGCCACCCAAAACCACCTGCGTTTTCCACGATATCACCTTTAACCCCGAAAATACAGGGCATACCTACTACAAAAAGTTGCTGCCTTATTTAAATGGCCTGGACATGTTTGGCTACCACTGCGACCCTACGCAGAACCCGCCAGATAATCCCATACGGCTGGTATTCTACGAAAAGGACCTGATGGCTTAATGCTGACAGAAGTATAGCCTGTGATTAATTTAATTGCCTGAAGCTTGCCTTTGAATCTAAAAGTACAACAGTACAAGTATAAACTTCATACTTAAAGCCTCCTCAAATGCTCAGGGCATATCTGCCATACTGTTAAAGTATACAAAACCATACACATACTTTTAGGGTTATTAGCAAATAACAGATGTCGCATTGCGCAGTGCTATGAAAACAGCTACAAAAATTATGGGTCCGGTAAAAAAAACCTTTATAAGACAGCCTTTGCACATTGTATACAGTATATTGTTTGTAGTATACCTGGCATATACCGGCCTTACCACACCTGACCTTAAAAACTGGGCACTTGAGAACACCCTTACACTTTCGCTGGTAATCTTCCTGATCGCTTTTTACAATATCTTCCGGTTCTCAGACCTGAGTTATACTTTAATCTTTCTGTTTCTGCTGTTGCACATGTATGGCAGCCAGTACCAGTATGCCGAAAATCCTTTTGGAGAATGGTTAAAAGACCAGTTTAACCAACCCCGAAACCAATATGACAGAATAGTGCACCTGGGTTTTGGTTTGCTGTTGGCCTACCCTATGCATGAGGTATTTTCAAAAGCATTGCACGTACGTCCTTTTTTCAGTTACCTGCTACCCATGGAAATCGTGCTTTCTCTAAGTGCCTTGTACGAACTGGTAGAGTGGGTAGTAGCCGATGTGGTATTTGAAGACAATCAGCGGGGAATGGATTTCCTGGGGATGCAGGGCGATATCTGGGATGCGCAAAAAGACATGGCCCTTGCGCTGGCAGGTGCTGCAGTAGCCATGTTGGTTACTGCTGTTTTAAAAGCACGAAGTGCCTGGCACCAAAAATAATCATAACCCGCACCAGACAGAGCAAAACTGTTGTTACAGGCATTATTATACTTTGGATAAATCATATTCCGAAACACAGGTTCAGGTGCCTATACTTCAGCTAAAAAAGAATTTTATACTTTTTTAGCTGAGCTGCCTTACTCTGTGGTATTGGTTACTTGTTCACCGGTATATTCTATCTTCACTTTACCCTTCCGTGTCTCAATTCGCATTTTATCGCCGTTTACGGTTATACTTACAAAGTCATCCTGATACGCTGTATGATAATCTTTGTAATAATGGTGGCGTACCTTCATATACCTGGCAAATTGCTTTAAAGGCATTTTGCGGGCTTGCTGGGCATCTTCCTGCAATGCTGCCTGTACCACCCTATCTTTTTCGTTCTCTGTTGTCAGGCTAGCCGCACTCTCGTTACTGCCAGAAAAAGCATACGGACTTATGCCACTCATTCGTTCGCAGGCGCTAAAAACACTCACCAGCAACAGGCTGAGCATGCCCATTTGTAAATACTTTTTCATACTTATACTTCTGATAAAAGGCCTGCTTCCCTTTCTTTATCCTACAATGGTCTTTTTACAGTACGCTATAAAAAACCAGCCGCACCAAAAGGCACGGCTGGAAAATCATTCACAACACGTAATTCAATATACTTTTAAATTATAACTCGCCACGCTCAGCGGCCTTTTTCATTTTCTCATTCGCAAAGATTGCGATCTCTACGCGGCGGTTCTGCGCACGGCCAGCCTCAGTAGTGTTGTCTGCCACAGGCTGATCAAAGGCATAACCCTGTGTAGTTATACGGCTGCGGTCTACGCCCATTTGCGCTGCATAGTTAGCCACAGACTGCGCACGGCGCTCCGATAAAGCTTGGTTCAGCTCACGAGAACCTGTATTGTCAGTGTGGCCCTCTATCAGGATATTAGTATCAGGGTATTTTTTAAGTGTAGCTGCCAACTGAGATATCTCTGATTTAGCGCCAGACTGTAACTCAGCAGAATTTACGTTAAACAAAATACCAGAATCAAACGTGATCTTGATACCCTCGCCTACACGCTCTACCTTGGCGTTCTCCAGGTCGCGCTGCAATTCTTCTGCTTGCTTATCCATACGGCGGCCAATCAGGGCACCGGCTGTACCACCTACAGCAGCACCAATAATAGCGCCTGTGGCTGTGTTTCCTGCTGCCTTACCTATTACACCACCTACTACTGCACCGGTACCGGCACCAATTGCACCGCCCTTAGCAGTACGGCTTGCATTACACGATGTAAAAAGTATACCTATAAAGGCGAAAACTGCCAGATAAATTCTAATGTTTTTCATGGTTTTCATTTTTGTTGTTTTTATGGTCGAACACAAAAGTTCTGTGCTTAATACTCCTGTTTTTTAAAAATGTTCTGCTCTTATCGGCTACCTAACTGCTTAGAACCTGCTAAACCAGTGCAACAAAATCACTTAAACACTGATGCCTAACACTTTATATTACCTATACTTTATACTTTAACGGCTTTTATAAATTCAAGTTATTTTAATTGTATGCCCTAACTGTACAATTTAGTATAGGCACTAAAGTGATGGGTATAAAAGCAACAAGGCCCACCGGCATAACCGGCGGGCCTTGTTTACAAGTGATATGTTACTATCTAACTAAATGCAGCTTATTTTACATCGCCACTCTCAGCTGCTTTTTTAAGCTCCTCGTTTGCAACGATAATGATCTCTACGCGACGGTTCTGAGAACGGCCTTCTGCTGTGCTATTGTCAGCAATTGGCTGGTCGTAGCTATAGCCTTTGGCCTGTAAGCGTGAGCCATCCACACCAAGGCTTCTGGCGTAAGCAGCCACAGCCGCAGCACGTCTTTCAGAAAGCTTCTGGTTAAGCTCATAAGAACCTGTGTTGTCGGTGTGACCTTCTATAATCACGTTAGTACCCTTATTTTCGTTAAGCGATTTGGCAAGCTTCTCGATATCACGCTTAGCGTTAGCGCTAAGCTCAGCAGAGTTTACTTGAAAAAGGAGTCCAGAGTCGAAGTTTACTCGGATGGCCTCACCCACACGCTCTACTTTCGCGCTTTCCATGCTTTTCTCCAGTTCTTCGGCCTGCTTATCCATTCGGCGGCCAATTACTGCACCAGTTGCGCCACCCACGGCAGCACCAATAATGGCACCCGCAGCAGTATTACCCATCCTGTTACCGATAATACCACCAACTACCGCACCAGAGCCGGCACCGATAATACCACCCTTCGTGGTTTTGTTCATGCCCTTCTTTTCGGTTTCGGTAGTGCTGTTATCTGTAGTAGAGCCTGTAGTAGTTGTACCAGTATTACCGCCGTTGCTTGCCGTAGGGGCAGTTGTCTGGCATGACGTAAATAGCATAGTAGCAGCTAACAGAGAGCTCAAAGAAAATTTTACTAGTTTCATGTGTTTGTCGTTTTGGTAAATGTTTATTCTGTTTTTATATAAATAGAGTTTGTGCCTGTATTTACAGATCACCATTGCAATCCATGTGCCAATAATATATTTCGTTTTAGCTATACACGAACAATTCAATTTTTTATTTTACCTCTGTTCATAAAAATCTTCTTTGTTTACGCTTATTTATACTTTTGGATAAATAAAAAGCGCCTGCCTCTAAATAGAGGCAGGCGCTTTTTATTTATATTAAGTACAATTGCTGTTAAGATACTTTTGCTGTTTTGGCAGCTTTTGCCTTAGTGCCATTATTGGCTTTCTCTTCTACGATCATACTCAGCAGGTCTGTCAATTTGCTTTTAAGCTCTTTACGGTCTACTATAAAATCAAGAAAGCCATGCTCCAGTACAAACTCTGCACTCTGGAAACCTTTAGGCAGGTCTTTACCAATGGTTTCTTTAATTACGCGTGGGCCTGCAAAACCGATCAATGCACCTGGCTCAGCAATGTTAAAGTCGCCCAGCATGGCATAAGATGCTGTTACGCCTCCTGTGGTTGGGTCTGTCAGCATAGAGATGTATGGCAGTTTCTCTTCGGCCAGCAATGCCAGTTTTGCAGATGTTTTTGCCATCTGCATCAGCGAGAAGCCTGCTTCCATCATACGGGCACCACCAGATTTTGAGATCATCATGAAAGGAGTGCGTGTTTTACGGGCATGGTCTATGGCGCGGGCAATTTTCTCACCAACCACAGAGCCCATCGATCCCCCGATAAAAGCAAAGTCCATACAGGCGATGGTAATGTCCTGCCCATTCATTTTACCGTAAGCCGAACGCACTGCGTCTTTCAGGCCAGTTGCTTTTTGTGTGGCAACAATACGATTCGGGTAAGGCTTGGTATCCACAAAGTCAAGCGGGTTACCAGAAGTAAGGTCCGCATCCAGTTCCGTAAACTTATTATCGTCGAAGAGTATGGCAAAGTACTCTTTCGAACCAATCCGGTCGTGATGGTTACACTTTACGCAAGTGCTCATGTTTTTGCGGTGCTCGGCCATGCTGGTCACTGCTTTGCAGCTTGGGCATTTGTACCACAATCCGTCCGGCGTTTCTTTCTTTTGCTCTGTAGGTGTTATAATTCCTTTTTCAGCTCTCTTAAACCAAGGCATCATAGTAAAAAGCGTGCATTGAGCACATTATAGTTAAGTATACGCCTGCCACACAGCAACGTATAAAAAATTAGTGACCTGCCTTTTCCAGAAGCACCAGGGAAGGCAGGTCACAAAAATATGTAATAATCAGCAGTTCTGCTACAAATTATGCCAATGTAATCTCGTTGCTCAGGTACACATCCTGAATAGCGTTAAGCAACTCCACGCCAACTTTCATATCTTTCTGGAAAGCTTTACGACCAGAAATTAAGCCCATACCGCCTGCACGCTTGTTAATAACCGCTGTACGCACCGCATCTGTCAGATCAGACTCGCCTTTAGACTCGCCGCCAGAGTTGATCAAACCGGCACGGCCCATGTAGCAGTTTGCCACCTGGTAGCGCGTTAAGTCAATAGGGTTGTCGTTGGCAAGCTCTGTATACATCTTCTCATGCGACTTTGCAAAACCGATTGCCTTGAAACCACCATTGTTCTCCGGAAGCTTCTGCTTGATGATATCTGCCTGGATCGTTACTCCAAGATGGTTTGCCTGTGCAGTAAGGTCGGCAGCTACATGGTAATCCACGCCATCCTTTTTAAATCCATTGTTACGCGTGTAGCACCACAGAATAGTAGCCATACCCAGCTGATGCGCTCTTTCAAACGCCTCAGCCACCTCAATTATCTGGCGCGACGACTCCTCAGAACCAAAATAAATAGTAGCACCTACTGCAGTGGCACCTAAGTTCCAGGCCTCGTCTACTGAGCCGAACATGATCTGGTCATACTTGTTAGGGTATGTCATCAGTTCGTTGTGGTTGATCTTAACTACAAACGGAATTCTATGTGCGTATTTTCTCGACATCATAGCCAGGTTACCAAATGTAGTAGCAACTGCGTTGCAACCACCCTCAATGGCAAGTTTAATGATGTTCTCTGGGTCAAAGTATATCGGGTTCGGGGCAAAAGAGGCACCAGCTGTGTGCTCTATCCCCTGGTCTACTGGTAAAATAGATAGGTAACCTGTTCCGCCTAAACGGCCGTGGTCGAACAGCTGCTGCAGGCTGCGCAGCACCTGAGGACTACGGTTAGACTGAGCGAAGATGCGATCCACGAAATCAGGACCTGGCACATGCAGCTGCTCTTTAGATATTGTTTTGCTTTTATACTGCAGCAGACCTTCTGCTTCAGAACCAAGTAAAGAAACGATGTTATCGTAAGTCATTTGTCTTATTATTTTGTGATAGAGACACTTTGATTTGGTGATACAAATATAGAATCAAAATTTAATTCTCTCTATACTTAGGTAACACAATATAGTAAACGAGGAAAAGCCTGATTGCCTGTTTGATGGGTACTATTACTATTCACCTGAAAATATAGCGAGTTGTGGTTCCCAACATCATACTTGTTAAAGGTAAAAAGGTTTTTGTAAAAACCTTGATTCTGCAGATAGAACTGACTTTTCAGATATAAGCTTAAAGCTATTTACATTCCTCGCTTACTACTTTTCCGTTTATCAGCACGGTGCACACATGCGACGTATATTCAAAAGGGTCACCGTCGAAAAGTACCAGGTCGCCGTCCATACCTTTAGCCAGGGCTCCAACGCGCTTCTCCAGACCGATAATTTTTGCAGGCGTAGTGGTTATGGCAGCCAAAGCCTGGTCTGGCAACATGCCGTTGGCTACTGCCACACCAGCCTCGAAAAGTATAACCCTGGCGCGGGGCACATAAGCCTCGAACCCACTTTGTATCGCCACAGGTATACCGGCACTGGCAAGTATACCCGCCGTCTCGAACGACAGGTTCTTGTTTTCGCCATAGGATCTTGCCATGGTCGGGTGAAGTATAACCGGAATACCGGCTGCCTTTATTTCGTCTACCAGCAGGTATGATTCGGCTGCGCCATCTAGTACCATATCCAGGTTAAACTCCTTTGCCAGCCGCAAAGCAGCCATTATATCATTTGCCTTGTTCGCCGTTATAAGCGCTTTATACTTTCCTGCCAGCACATCCTTGAGGTACTCCATTTTCAGGTTACGGTCTGGGCGTTTGCTGGCATCTGGGTTGGCAGCTTTTTTAGCATAAACCTGTGCTGCCTGCAACTCAGTGCGCAACATGGCCATACCTTTGGCAGATGTTTTCGGAGAGTTATAATTGTCGCCTACAGAAGCACCCAGGGTAAAGGTTATCATTTTGGTGGTGTCTATCAGCGTGGCAAAGCCCTCAGGTGCTGTTTTAATGGTCATGGTCTGTCCGCTGATCAAGGCTCCAGGGCCGTGGCCGGTATTGATGGTGGTAACCCCATGGCTCCTTACCCAGTCCAACAGTTCCTCCTTGGGATTATAGGCATCTATGGCCCTCAGCTCCGGCTGTATTGGCGCCGTTTTCTCGAGCTGCTGCTGATCTGCGGGAATGTTATAGATACCAGCCAAACCAACAGAAGTATGGGCATCTACCAGGCCAGGTGTTACAACCTTAGCAGAGTATACTTTATAGTTCTGCGGAATTGACAGGTTGGCTCCTACAGCTTCTATCTTACCGTCTTTTAGTAGTACCACGCCATTTTTGATAGGCGCGCCTGCCATTGTATAAACTGTTTCGCCTTTTACGGCTACCTGCGCCATTGCCTGCTGCCCGCCAAGTATAGCAGCGCCTGCAAGTATGGCAGCACCTAGTTTTATATGTTTTTTCATGATGATTTCTATTTGACTTTTTGACTATTAGACAATTTGACAAAAGACAAGGGAGGCTTCAGAAAAGTCTTTTGTCTTATGTCAGAACTTCCTTTGCCAAAAATTAATGTGCGTGATAATGGATTTCGCCGCTAAAGGTGTTGTAACCGCCTGTGGCAAACTTTTTATCGTCGGGGTTGTGCAGGTCGAAACGCTTTTTGCCTTCTACCCAGGTTTGCTCTACTTTGGTATACACACTAAATGGCTCACCGCTTAGCACTATAAAATCAGCATCTTTGCCTTTTTCCAGTGATCCTACACGGCTGTCCAGCTCCATCATTTTAGCGCCGGCTATAGTTAGGGCTTCCAGCGCTTTTTCTTGACTCATACCGGCACGCACCCCAAGGGCAGCCCCACGAATAAACAAACGGGAATCTGTAATGCCATCATCGGTATGGAAGGCGGTTAGCACGCCAGCCTTTTCAAGTGCAGCTCCGTTTGAATTTCTTATTTCAACTGCTTCGGACTTACCGCCCGGAGAATCAAGCGTGATGATAGAAGCTGATACACCTGCCTTAGCTATTTCGTCGGCGGCTTTCCAGGCTTCGCTTACGTGGTGCAGCACCAGCTTAAAGCCAAATTCCTTCTGCAGGCGTAGGGCCGTCAGCACATCGTCGTAGCGGTGCGTGTGAAAGTGTACCACCCGCTTGCCGTCCAGTATCTCTACCAGCGGCTCCAGATTAGGCTTACGCTCCGGCATTTTATCTGCTTTGCCTTTGGCTGCCTTTATCTTGTTGTTGTATGCCTGCGCGTCCAAAAACAGCTGCCTTGCCATAGCCGCCGATTTTGCCCTTGTGCCCGGAAACGGAGCAGCTTTCATGGGGTTGGTGCCATTTGCCATTTTCATACCGCCGCAGATGCCGTTGGTCACATCATCGCAGAAAGCCATATCGGCAATGGTTTTGGCGTCGCGCATTTTAAGGTAAACCGTTTGCCCACTCATTAAATGGCCGGAGCCGGGCATAACGTTTACAGTGGTAATACCTC
This sequence comes from Pontibacter aydingkolensis, assembly GCF_019443125.1. Lineage (GTDB taxonomy): Bacteria > Bacteroidota > Bacteroidia > Cytophagales > Hymenobacteraceae > Pontibacter > Pontibacter aydingkolensis. Next base: position 346,639 of record NZ_JAHYXK010000003.1, read on the forward strand.
CGGCCAGGGCACGTTTAAAAGTATCACTTAATGGGTTGATGGCATCAATAATGCGTACATCCGGATGAAGCGCACCGGAGCCGTCGCCGCCAGAGCCCTCTCCTAAATGGGAGTGTGTATCTACCAGGCCGGGCATCAGCACTTTGCCTTTCATATCGAACTCTACAGCATTTTTAGGCAACTTTACTTTATCGGCGGTGCCCAGGGCAGTTATTTTTCCGTTTTGTACTACCAGTACGCCATTTTCTATGGGCTGACCGGCAATGGGAATAATCTTGGCGCCTCTAAAAACATGTGGTTGGTCCTGTGCCATGATCGGGTGCATGCCCCAAAGCAGAGCCAAACCAAGGGCAGCCAACAAACATTTATTGGATCTCATAAAAGTATAAAAAGTAACAGGTTAGTTAAGTTTGATTTTCCAACTTAACCATTTTATACTTTAAATAAAAATTAATGCCTCTCACAGCAACTCCAGACTCCTGCACTGTCCAATCTATCTGTTGTTTTTACATCTAATTAAAGCCCTGCTTCGTTAACATTATTATACAACCAATTAACGCTCTGCCACATACATGAAAACATCAAACAAAGACCTGTTACATAAGCTGCCTTATCTTCTGATCTGTATTATGCCGTTGTTTTTATGGGCCTGTGTTTCGTCTACCAGGATAACAGGTACCTGGAAAAGCCCTGAAGCCACAAACCAGCAGTATAACAAGATTGTTGTTGCTGCTCTCACAGATAATATCAGGGCCCGGGAAACCGTAGAGAACGACATACAAGCACAACTCCAGCGGCGGGGTGTGGCAGCTACTAAGAGTATAGATATATTTCCGCCTACTGCCTCCAGCAAATCAGGGCCTGATGTAAACCTGTTAATCGACAGACTCAAAGACGATGGTTACGATGGCATCATGACGGTAGCGTTAATAGATGAACAAACAGAGACACGCTATGTGCCGGGCACTTACAGCTATGCCCCCGTAACACGCTTTGGCTGGTACGGCAGGTTTAGAGGTTATTATACCTACTGGTATCCTACACTTTATGACCCTGGTTATTACACAGAGGATAAAGTATACTTTCTGGAAACCAACTTGTATGATGAAAGTACTGAGAATCTTGTCTGGTCAGCACAATCGCAGTCTTACAGCCCTTCCAGTTTAAGAAATGCCTCTGAAAAGCTCGCTGAGATCACAGTGGGCAGGATGGCGCAGGATGGGTTGATCAGGTAAAGGATAATGATTTGTGGCAATATAAACACACCCCAACCCCCGGAGGGAAATTTTCTGCTGTTGCTTTCGCCAAAGTATAAGTTTTAATAGCAACTGTTAAACATCACACTTTGCCCAGTCCCGAAACAACTTCGGTATCTTCGACTTCAAAGGGGGACTTTCTGCCGTTGATTTAGCTGATGTGTAAGTTTCATTGCTAATGCCATTTCTCGGTGGGGTCGCGTCCTGTACCTACGAAGTTTGATATTCCTACCCAGCCTCTTTTTTGTCATCCTGTAAGGATCTTGGTAGAAGGGAGGTTAAGCAATAGCTATGAAAAGGAAATACTGTTTACAAGAAACTTAATTCTTCCTAGCTAGCTTTTCGCCTCGCCGGCTGGGCCTACTTTTTGTCCCCGAATCAAGTTCGGGATATTCTACTTGACACAAGGGACCACCCCGAACTTGATTCGGGGACGCTCCTTTCCCGAGGGCCCCTACCCCAAAAGTAGACCGTCGGTTTGTGCACCTGGCCAAGGCCCTTGCTGTGTAGCATGGAAGAGGTTTATACTTTGTTTCAAACTGCAATAGCCGCTTACTAAGAAGTGTCCATTCCAGTCTTTGTGTTGAGCACCTTCTATTGTTGCGGTGCTGAACGGAGTTGGGCAGCGGGAACAGCGCGGAGGTAGCTGTCAATGGACAATGCGATGCGCAAAAACTAGGCCTTAAGGCCGCAAGCATACAGAAGCCAGAGATGAAAGTATGGGCTACTTAGACTGAGGAATAGAGCCAGCTAAATAGATTGCAGTAAACAAAAAAGCCAGAGCTTCATCCTTTAGAAGCTCTGGCTTTTTTGTCTGTTTATACTTTACTCGTTATACAGCACATGCAGTACCGTCTGCCCGACAGCCTTTAGTGTGTTTTTGCTGATCACATCCATGTTATCGGTGTGGCGGTGATGGTAGGGGCCAAAGTAATCATCGGGGTTATTCATGTTATACTCGATAATATCGATCATGCGGATGTTGCCCCATGCATTAACATAAGAGTGATCATCGGTAATAGCCGGTGCATTTACATACTTAAAGTAGTCGGAGTATCCAAGGCTGTTACCGGCTTTCCATACTTTGTCTACGACCTCTTTGGCGTATTGCATAGAGGTGCCTTCTCTGGCAAATTTTGCATTCTCGGCTCCCACCATATCTAACAGAATACCATAGTTGGCGCGGTAATTCGGAACATGTTTGTTCTTGCTCCAGTACTGCGAACCCAGGCACCAGGTATTGTCCTGATAAGGCAAGTCACTATCATCAGGCTGGCCATAGTCCTCGCCATCAAAGAAAATCATATCTACTCCTATCTCTGGTTTTTGCTCTGAAGTATGGATAATTCTGGCTATCTCCAGCAATACACCTACGCCGCTGGCTCCGTCGTTGGCTCCGTCAATTGGCTTTTTAGGATTCTGCTCATCCTTATCCGCAAAAGGGCGGGTATCCCAGTGAGCGGCAAGCAGCACACGATTACCAGCCTCCGGATTATAAGAGGCAATAATGTTGCGCAGGTTCAGCATCTTACCATCAAAGGCACGCATCTGGAAAGTCTGCACTTTTACATCTGCGCCATATTCACGCAACTTCTCTATTATCCATTCGCCGGTTGCATAGTGCGCAGGTGTATTAGGCACACGCGGGCCAAATGCCACTTGCTTTTCTATTAAACTATAAGCTGTATCAGCGTTGAACTCAGGAGCTTTTACCACAGGTGTTTCTTTACTTGCTACTGCAGCCTGCTTTGCGCCGCCTTTCTCTGCAGAGTCGCAACTGTATAAGTTTAAACTTCCTGCTGCAAATAGTGCCATCGCTATTATTTTATTCTTCATAAGCCCAGTCAATTCCGGTTTTCATGTCTTTTATCACAATGCCCTGCTTTTTAAGTTCGGCACGTATGGCATCTACCTTATCATAAGCTTTGTTTTCTTTGGCTTCTTTGTAAAAACCAAGCACCAGTTGCAGCATCTCGTCCATATCCCCGGCTTGCTCTTCCTTCAGACCCAGCACATCCAGCACCAGTTCCTGGTAAGTCTCCCGAATGGTATCAAAAGTACCTCTTGTCAGATGCGTGATATTGATCTGTCCTAAGTATAAACTGTTGATCTTTTTAAGCAGGTTAAACAGCGAGGCGATAGTACGGGCCGTGTTCATGTCGTCGTTCAGGCCACGGAAGCAATCCTCTGTCAGCTTCAGCAGTTCTTCATTCAATTTCGCATCTGGGGTGATTTCTGCATTTTCCGGATACCTCAGTTTCTTCAGCACGTTCAGGCCGTTCATCATCTTAGTGTAGCCTTTGCGTGCCGCCTGCAGGGCCTCGTTGCTAAAATCGAGGGTACTGCGGTAGTGCGCCTGAAGTATAAAGAAACGGATGGTCATTGGGGAGTACTTCTCCTCCAGCATCTCGTGGTTACCGCTGAAAAGCTCGCTCAGGTTAATAAAGTTGCCCAGCGATTTGCCCATCTTTTGCCCGTTTATGGTGATCATGTTGTTGTGAACCCAGTATTTGGCAGCGTCGGTGTGGTTGTTACTGGCCTGGCTCTGTGCTATCTCGCACTCGTGGTGCGGGAACATCAGGTCCAGTCCGCCTCCATGTATATCAAAAGTAGTGCCTAAGTATTTCCGGCTCATGGCAGAGCACTCCAGGTGCCAGCCCGGAAAACCGTCGCTCCATGGCGAAGGCCAGCGCATAATATGCTGTGGCGATGCTTTTTTCCAGAGCGCGAAGTCCAGCGGGGAGTGTTTTTCGCTTTGTCCTTCGGTGTCGCGGGTATTTGTCATCAGGTCCTCGATCACACGTCCGGACAGCTTGCCATACTTGTGGTTTTTGTGATAGGCCGGTACATCAAAGTATACCGAGCCGTTAACCTCGTATGCCATACCGTTGTCCAGTATCTCCTGTATCATCTCTATCTGCTCGATGATATGGCCGGATGCGCGGGGCTCGATGTCCGGGCGCAGCACGTTCAGCTTGTCCATATCCTGGTGGTACACGTTGGTGTAATGTTGCACTACCTCCATCGGCTCCAGGTGCTCCAGCTTGGCCTTCTTCGCTATCTTATCTTCTCCTTCGTCGGCATCGTTTTCCAGGTGGCCTACGTCGGTAATGTTTCTTACAAAGCGTACTTTATATCCGATGTATTTCAGGTAACGGTACAGCACATCAAACGTAATGGCGCTGCGGGCATGGCCCAGGTGCGGTTCGCCGTAAACAGTTGGGCCGCACAGGTACATCCCAACAAAGGGCGCGTGCAATGGCTCAAACTCTTCTTTCTTTCGCGTAAGCGTGTTGTACAGGTTCAGTTTCTGTTGCATGTTTATCTTAAAGTATAGGCGCCTGCGGCAGCCGTACTTAGTGTATTTGCCGTTATACCTGGCATTTTGTGGTTCAAAACTATAAATATTGCGTCCTTTCTCCTAACGCTACTCCTGAGCTTTGGGCTGCAATACATACTTTGCAGATATCGGAAAATGATCCGAAAGTCCCATTTCATAGTGTGTTTCAAACTCATAAGCCTTTAATGCTTCGCTGTAGAACTGGTTATCGATACGCAAAAATGGCAGCGGACCGTTATACGTAGCTCCCACGCCAGATCCAGCTTTCACAAAGGCGTTTTTCAGTTCCTTTGCCATTTGGTTATAAGTATAACTAAATGGGATATCGTTAAAATCACCGCACACGATAACAGGATAAGGCGATTCACGAATATGCTCAAGCAACAACTCGACCTGGTTACCGCGGGCAACAAAACCCCGCTTCAAACGCCGGGCCAGGTTGCGGCCTTCCTTCTTAAAACTCTCTTCGTTACCAATAGCCGAGTAGGTACTCTCAATGTCCTGCGACTTGATGCTCATAGATTGCAGGTGTGCAGAGTAAACTCGTATCGTATCACCCTTCATATCTATATCGGTCCAAATGGCCCGGTTAACGTGAGACTCTCCGAAACGGATTACTCCTTTATTTATAATCGGGTACTTCGAAAAGATTACACTACCGATGTCTGCTTTGTTGCGGTCTACATACGATACGGAAAAGAACCTGTACCTGTCGTAGCGGGTCCCGATCTTACTGATCGTATTGTATGTACTGGAGCCGCGGTTACTGTAAAACTCCTGCAGGCAAATAATATCAGCCGGGTGTGTGGCGACCCAGTCTATCATGTCAGTAGAAGCTTCCAGTTCACTACCATCCTTATCAGCATAGGCGTTAAAAACGTGTGTATTAAAGCTTAGCACCTGCAGTGTTTTGGTCCCCTCACTTACCTCCTCTGCAAAATTAACAGATACTAGCCGGGCATAATATCCCCAGCCAAGTATAAATACAGAAAGGGGTAGCACTACCAGCCAGGAACGGCGTAGCAGCCAGTAAAGCAGGAAAAGAAAATTAAGTACCAGTGGGGCCGGCAACGAAAAAGCGATAAAGGCAGCTGGCCAGAAGCTTTCAGGGGGCACCTGCAGGCAAATAACGCCCAGCAGCAACCAGAGCACCACCAGTGTGTTCAGAATTAACCATACGCGCCTACGGATTGTCTTGAAAGTTGCCGCCATGGAAGCAAACTTACAAATTATGCTTTTATCTATACCACACCTGCAGGCAGAATATTCAGCGTAATACAGCAATCTGCTCTTCTGTACTTAACTAGCACATAAGAGAACTATATAACTTGCAGTTTTGTTAATTTTTGCCGGACTAAGGTTGCAGCGGGATTCCCGGAACAGATCCGATATAGTATGCTCAAATTATTTAAAAGCTTAACTACACACACTATGTTGTATATATAATGTTTTTGTAGTAAATTTGTGGCGTTATATCCAAGGAGTGAGGGGACAAATGAAGTCCCCTTCTTTATTTCTTAACCATTGACTATGGCACTTACCGCGCAAATTATTAAAGCTATGGCGGAGGACAGCCTCCCCGATAACGATCTTTTTATAGTGGATATCTCTGTATCAGATTCAGCTGTGCGCCCTAAGATCACGGTGCTTGCCGATGGAGAACAAGGTATCACGATAGCCCAATGCGCCACCATCAGCCGCCGGATTAACAAGAGAATTGAAGAAGCGTTTGGTGAAGAAATAAGTTACGTACTGGAGGTAAGCTCGCCAGGTGTGGATTTCCCGCTTACGCAGCCGCAGCAGTTTAAGCGCAACGTTGGCCGTAGCCTTAAAGTAAAAATGCAGGACGGCACTGAGAAAACAGGAAAACTGGAAGAAGTGACAGAGACAGGCATAAATCTGTTGGAAGAAATAAAACAAAAAGGCAAAAAGGCAACGTATGTGCCTGTGCAAGTACCTTACGGGGATATTGTGAAAGCAAATGTTGTAATATCATTTAAATAAAAAGATAATGAACAGTTCAGTCCTGATCGAGTCGTTCGCTGAATTTGCGAAATTCAAGAACATTGACCGTCCGACCATGATGCGTATACTCGAAGATGTATTCCGCACCATGATCCGCAAAAAGTGGGGTACCGACGAGAACTTTGACATCATCCTGAACGTGGAAAAGGGTGACTTGGAGATTTGGCGCAACCGCGAGATCGTGGACGACAACTCGGAGGACATCTGGGACCATGACAAGATAAGCCTTACAGAGGCACGCAAAATAGAGCCTGACTTTGAGGTTGGCGAAGAAGTATCGGAAGAGATACAACTGGAGGACTTTGGCCGCCGCGCAGTGCTTACTGCCCGCCAGACCCTTATCCAGCGCATCAAAGACATGGAAAAGGAATTGCTGTTCCAGAAGTATAAAGACCAGGTAGGTGAGATCATCTCCGGTGAAGTATACCAGGTATGGAACCGCGAGGTGTTACTACTTGACCAGGAAGAGAACGAACTGCTTATTCCAAAAGGCGAGCAGATACCAAAAGACCGTTACCGTAAAGGCGATCAGGTTCGTGCTGTAGTACAGCGTGTAGAGATCGTAAACGGCAACCCGAAGATCATACTTTCGCGTACTTCTCCTGCGTTCCTGGAGCGTTTATTTGAGAACGAAGTACCGGAGATCTTCGATGGCCTGATCGCTATCAAGAAAATTGTTCGTGAGCCGGGTGAGCGCGCTAAGGTAGCCGTAGAATCTTTTGACGATCGCATTGACCCGGTGGGTGCCTGCGTTGGTATGAAAGGTTCACGTATTCACAGCATCGTGCGCGAACTGGAAAACGAAAACATCGACGTAATAAACTATACTGATAACCTCGAACTATACATTCAGCGTGCCCTTAGCCCGGCTAAGATCAGCAGCATGAAGATTGACGAGGAAACAGGTCGCGTGTCTGTGTTCCTGAAGCCGGACCAGGTGTCCCTGGCAATCGGTAAAGGTGGTCAGAACATCAAGCTTGCCAGCAAACTGGTAGATATGGAGATCGACGTATTCCGTGAGTCTGAGTCTTATGAAGAGGATATCAGCCTGGAAGAATTTACCGATGAGATAGAAGACTGGGTAATTGCAGAGCTTCGCCGCATTGGCCTTGACACCGCGAAAAGCGTACTGGCAGTAACCAAAGAAGACCTGCTGCGCCGTACCGAGCTGGAGGAAGAGACAATCGATGATGTACTCTCTATACTTCGCGAAGAGTTGGAAGAAGAAGACAATCAATAGTTGTTAGTTGTGCTTCGTTAGTATAATTTTGAAATAATTTTACTGCGGAGCACAGCTAAAGCCTTATATGAAGGCAGCTATACTTTTACATTAGAATTAATAAGACAGCATATAGAACAACATGGCAGAAGAAACAACAAGGAGGCTTAAACAGGTTGCGACTACTTTAAACATTGGTACATCTACCATTGTGGACTACCTCTCTGCTAAAGGTTTTGACGTGGAGAACAGGCCAACCACCAAGATCACAGCAGAACAGTTCAATATGCTGGCTAAAGAATTCGCATCCTCTATGCAGGACAAGCAGGAGGCAGAGGAGCTGAATATCGGCAAGAAACCGCAGAGCAACCAGGTTATCGAGTCGGACCCACAGCACCACGCAGAAGTTAGCAAGCCTGCCGACTCAGAACAGGAACTGCAGATCAAAACTGTACACCAGCCAAAGCCGGCAGCAGAAGAGCCAAAGGCACCTGAACCTGCTAAAACAGAAGAGCCTGCTATTGAAAGCAAGCTTCCGGGCATCAAAGTTTTAGGTAAGATCGAATTAGACGCTAAAGGCCGTCCGGTTCAGAAAAAGCCAGAGCCAAAAGCAGAAGCGCCTGCACCTGCAGCAACACCTGCCCCGGCACCTGAAGCAAAAAAAGAAGAAGCCCCGAAACAGGAAGAAGTAAAGGAAAAACCAGCCGAAAAGCCACAAGAGCCAGTAGCTGAAAAACCTGCTGCTCCTGTTGCAGAGGCCCCCAAAGCACCAGAGCCTAAACCAGAGGCACCAGCTGCCCCTAAAGCGGAAACACCGCAGCAACCACCAGTTGCCGAAAAGCCTGCTGAAACTCCTAAAGCCGAAACAACTACACCGCCTGCTGCACAGCAAGCACCTGCAACACCTGCCCCGGCACCAACCGCTGAGCCAGCTGCTGCAGATAACGAGAATAAAAGACCAATAGAAACGATTACAGGAAAAGCCGACCAGCTTAAAGGTCTGACAGTACTTGGCAAGATAGAATTGCCAACAGAGTCCAGAAGAAAAGGATCTAAGCCAGTAGCATCTTCTGACGAGAAGAAAGGCAAAAAGAAAAAACGTAAGCGCATCATGGTGGCCACAGAAGGCCAGCAGCCAGGTGGCCAACCAGGACAGCAGCAAGGCCAACGCCCACAAGGTGGAGGCCCGCAGCAAGGCGGACGTCCTGGAGACAGACCGGGCACAGGTAACCAGCGCCCAGTAAGACCTGCACAACATAAAGGCGGGCCACGCAATGCACCAGCTCCAAGACCTGAAAAGAAAGAAGTAACTGATAAGGAAATTCAGGAGCAGATTAAAGCAACGCTTGCTAAGCTTAGCGGTGGCAAAGGAGGCGGTGGTAACCGCGCCAAGTATCGCCGCGAGAAACGCTCTGCAATTGCCGATGCAACTGAAGAGCGCCGTATGCAGGAGCAGGCTGAGTCTAAAACACTCAAGGTGACAGAGTTTATCTCTGCCAACGACCTGGCCTCGCTGATGGATGTAAGTGTGAACGAAGTTATCAAGGTGTGTATGCAGCTTGGCATGTTCGTATCCATTAACCAGCGCCTCGATGCCGAAGCCATCACTATTATTGCAGATGAGTTTGGCTATGATGTTGAGTTTATGACATCGGAAGAAGAGCAGGCCTTGGAAGAAATGCAGGAAGAGAACGAGGAGGACCTGGAAGAACGCGCTCCGATCGTAACGATCATGGGCCACGTTGACCACGGTAAAACTTCCTTACTCGACTACATTCGTAACGCAAACGTAACTGCCGGTGAGGCCGGTGGTATTACGCAGCACATTGGTGCCTATAAAGTAAAAACAGAAAGCGGCCGTACCGTCACTTTCCTGGATACTCCTGGTCACGAGGCCTTTACAGCCATGCGTGCTCGTGGTGCGAAAGTAACAGACGTTGTAATTATTGTAGTAGCAGCTGACGACTCGGTGATGCCTCAGACAAAAGAAGCTATCAACCACGCTCAGGCAGCCGGTTCACCAATAATTATTGCACTTAACAAAATAGACAAACCAGGCGCTAACCCGGATAAAGTTCGTGAAGAGCTTTCTCAGATGAACATCCTGGTAGAAGAATGGGGCGGTAAATACCAGTCTCAGGAAGTGTCGGCTAAAACCGGACAAGGTATACCAGATCTATTAGAGAAGGTATTGCTGGAGGCAGAATTGCTTGAGTTAAAAGCTAATCCGAATCGCCAGGCAATTGGTACGGTAATCGAAGCATCGCTTGATAAAGGCCGTGGCTACGTGGCTACTATGCTGGTACAAACAGGTACACTTCACATCGGTGATATCGTACTGGCAGGTTCGCACTACGGTAGAGTAAAAGCGATGACAGACCACCGTGGCAGAAAAATGAAAGAGGCAGGCCCATCTACTCCGGTACAGTTACTTGGCCTGGATGGAGCACCGCAGGCAGGCGACAAGTTTCTGGTGATGGAATCTGAGCGTGAGGCCCGTGAAATTGCTTCTAACCGTTCGCAGATGCAGCGTGAGCAAAGCTTGCGTACCCGTAAGCACATTACACTGGATGAGATTGGTCGTCGTTTGGCAATTGGTACATTCAAGGAGCTTAACGTGATTGTAAAAGGTGACGTGGATGGATCGGTAGAAGCACTTTCTGACTCATTATTGAAACTATCTACTCCTGAGGTTCAGGTAAGTATCATCAACAAAGGCGTGGGTGCTATCTCTGAATCTGACGTATTACTTGCTTCAGCTTCTGATGCGATCATTATCGGTTTCCAGGTACGTCCATCACAGAACGCACGCAAACTGGCAGAGCAGGAACAGATCGATGTTCGTCTGTACTCTATCATCTACGATGCGATCAACGAGGTTAAAGACGCCATGGAAGGTATGCTTGCCCCTACGCTGAAAGAAGAGATTGTTGGTAACGCAGAAGTACGCGACGTATTCAAAATCACGAAAGTTGGTACAATTGCCGGCTGTATGGTTACAGACGGAGTTATCCAGCGAAATGCGAAGGTACGTTTAGTACGCGATGGCATCGTAGTTATGGATGGTGAGATCCTGGCCCTGAAACGCTTTAAAGACGATGTGTCTGAAGTGAGACAAGGCTACGAGTGCGGTATCAGCCTGAAAAACTATAATGACATACAGGAAGGAGATATCATCGAAGCTTACACAGAAAAAGAAGTGAAGCGTAAGCTTTAATCAAAGTATAAATTAAACAGAAACGCCCCGGCTGCACTAGTAGCCGGGGCGTTTCTGTTTATAAGTTATAATTAAGCTGACAGCAAGGATATTATTAACCTCTCCTTCTTTGCCGTTTCTTTAGCTGCTTCTTGTCACGTTTATGCTTCTTCATCATCTCCTCTTCCTTTTTAAGGATTTCTTTCATCTTTTTGCTTTTAGCTATTTTCTTCTTTTCAAAAGATTTACGTCGGCTGCCTCTCTCTTCATACTCGTTATAGCGCTTGTCCATTCCCTCGCCTCTTCTGCCAACAGCATCAGCAGAGCTGCCTTTGGTCTGCACTTTGGATGTACCCCAATACTCGTCTTTAGATTTTGTACTGCTTTGGGCAGAAGACTGAGCCTGAGCTTCAGAAAAAGCAAAAAAACAAACAAGAGTCAGGACTGATAAGAGTATTTTTTTCATGTTAACCTGCATGTGATTTTTATTACAACGCATAAAAGCGTGTAATGTATATATTTATCTCTACAACAAAGCATAAAACTTTAAAAGTTCAGCTATTTAAAACTATAGGAAAGGCCGATACCCAGTGATTGCTTTACCTGTAGCCGCGGCCCTCTCCTGACCGGAACACTAACTTCTTCAGATGGCACATCGATCATGATGTCGTCGTCATAGATCATGTGCACGAATATGCTGGCAGATATAAGCTTGTTTACCTTAAAGTTAATCAGGTTCTCCCAGTTAATATCAACATTTTCAGGGTTGTGAAGATAATTGGAGAACAGGTCGAGCTTTGATTGAAAAATCACATTCTTCAGGACCTCCTTGTTATACCTTACATTAACGTAACCACCAAACTCTTTTCGTAAACGTTCTCCTGTACCCGGGATCAATTCGCCCAGGGCATTAGTTTCTGCAGCCTCTACGCCAAATGCACCGGCATCTGCGAGGCTCTGCCTGCGCACAATCGTAAACTTACCGGTAAGCGGCGATAAGAAAACTGAAAAATTATCGTTTGGTTTATAATCCATACCTAAAGAGGCAAGCACAAAAGCTGGGGCAAAAAAATCAGATAGAAGTGCGTCACGTTCCGGTGTATAAGTAGGTGTAAGCTGCGTTTTAAGATTTACCTGCGCAGTATAAAACCAGTCTTCCGAGGCACGATGTCCATACTTGGTATTTAACTCGAATTTGTCATCGCTTTTTTGTAAGCGTTGATTTTCAAGCTTCAGCGTGCCGTAGGTTATATCTAGTGAATTTTCCCAGGAGTTGTGCCCTTTGTTATACTTGGCGAATGCGTTGGCAATACCTAATACTGAAATTGAGTTTTGCCCTCCAGCGGCCCAGTTGCTGAGGCTAACCTGGCTAAAATTGACTGTCCCGGTGCCTCCAAAGCTCCAGATGTTGGTTGTATCAGGTTCCGTAGTGTTATCCTGGGCAAAAACAGACGATGCTAAAAATAATAAAAGAGAAAGGTAAAAAAAGGGTTTACTAAGTATAGATTTAATCATGTATAAAGGGGTTGATGTGCTGCCTGCATGGCAGTGTTCATAAAATTTAGACTGTTTATACTTGTTTGGGTGGCTGGGTATTGGTTGCTTTATCGTTTTTAAGAATGTCGCGAATCTCTCCCAACAGTACTTCCTGTTTGTTAACCGGTGGGGCTGGCTTTGCTGCTTCCTGTTCACGCATGCGGTTAATGGTTCTCACAAGCAGGAAAATGGCAAATGCTATGATAAGAAAATTCACCACGGCCTGGATAAAGCTGCCATAGTTAATGGAAACTGCCTGCTCTACCACAGCGCCATTCTCTACAACGGCATCCTTTATTACCCATTTTAACCGTGAAAAATCGATGTTGCTGATAAGAAGCCCTAAAGGCGGCATGATCACATCATCCACCAACGATTTTGTAATACCGCCAAATGCAGCGCCGATTACAACACCAACAGCAAGATCGATGACATTGCCCTTTACGGCAAACTTTTTAAACTCGGAGAGAAAGCCCATCATTTAAATTTACTGGAGAAACAAAAACTTTATTACACTTTATACTTATACACAAAGGCACATTCAGCACCTTACGTTGGATTGGGGCAGACTGTTAATTAGCTGCCCGGAGATTTAACTAAATTACTATATTTGTGCTGAAAAATTAAGAATTGTTAAGGCGAAAAACCTATGGCTACATACGAAAACCTGCTGCTTGACCTAAACAACGGCATCCTGACCATTACGATAAACAGGGCAGATAAACTGAATGCGCTGAACATCGACACCATCCGTGAAATCAAAACCGCTATACAGCAGGTATATGACGACGCAGATGTGAAAGGGGCTATTTTTACAGGAGCAGGTCAGAAAGCATTTGTAGCCGGAGCAGATATTGCCGAGATTGCCGAGTTAAGCGAGCTTAATGCGCGTGGCTTTGCAGAAAGAGGGCAGGATGTTTTTGCCATGATTGAGCGTTGCACCAAGCCTGTAATTGCAGCAGTAAACGGATTTGCCCTGGGTGGCGGCTGCGAACTGGCAATGGCTTGCCACATGCGTGTTGCAAGTGATAACGCGCGCTTTGGCCAACCGGAAGTAAACTTGGGTGTAATACCTGGCTACGGCGGAACACAGCGCATGACCCAGCTTATTGGCAAAGGCAAGGCAATGGAATTAATGATGACCGGCGATATGATTACGGCAGAAGAAGCTAAAAACCTTGGCTTAGTAAACCATGTGGTTCCGCAGGAAGACTTAATGCTTAAGTGCAACGAAATACTTGGCAAGATTATCAGCAAAGCACCATTGGCCATTGGCCTGGTAATAGACTGTGTTAACGCTGTGTTCAACAAAGATGAGAATGGTTACCAGACGGAGGCTAACTCTTTTGCGCGCTGCTGCTCATCAGATGACTTTGTAGAAGGCACCAATGCATTCCTTGAAAAACGTAAGCCTGAATTTAAAGGCGCTTAACCTTTTTTAAACCCAATCCCGACCCTTGTAAAGTATGAGTATAGCCAAGAAATTGGTCGGGCAGACTGCTGCCTATGGTTTAAGTAGTATCGTAGGCAGAGCATTAAACTACCTGCTTGTACCTGTTTATACACGTGTATTCCTGCCCGAGGAGTATGGTGTCGTTTCCTATCTGTATGCTTTCGTTGCTTTCTTTAATGTGGTGTATACTTATGGTATGGAGACTGCTTTTTTCCGGTTTGCCAACAGGCCGGAAACTGACCCCAAAGCAGTATATAACCGTGTGCTTAGTGCTATACTTCTCAGCAGCTCGGTATTTACGGGTTTACTTCTTCTCCTGTCAGGATATATCGCCGACTACATTGGTTACCCAGACCGGCAGGAGTTTATTATCTGGTTAGCCCTAGTATTAGCCATAGATGCAATTGTAGCAATACCCTTCGCCTGGCTACGACACCAGAACAAGGCAATTAAATTCGCAACTATAAAGCTTTCGAACATCCTGATAACAGTTGGTGCTAACCTGCTATTCCTGGTGGTATTCCGCCATATATATGAAGGAAAATACCTGCAGGAGCTGAGGCCGTTGGTTACGTATCTGTATGATCCTGATTTTGGAGTAGGCTATATATTTGTTATCAACCTGGTGGCAAATGCCTTGCTTCTGCCTATGCTCTGGCGGGAGTTTCGCATATTCAGGTTTAAGCTTGACCTGGAGCAACTAAAGCCAATGCTTATCTATGCTTACCCACTGCTTTTCATGGGGCTTGCAGGAATGGTAAATGAGGTAATAGACCGTATTTTACTGGAGCATTGGCTGCCTGAAAGTTTTTATCCGGGTATGAGCAATATGGCCGCGGTAGGTGTGTACAGTGCCTGCTATAAACTTGCCATATTTATGACGCTAGCCATTCAGGCTTTTCGTTATGCGGCAGAGCCATTTTTCTTTTCTAAAGCCCAGGAAAAAGATTCTCCCAAAGCTTTTGCTCTTGTTATGAAGTGGTTTGTGATTGTTTGCACTTTCATATTCCTGTTCATCTCTGTTAATCTGGAAGACTTCGCCTATTTTATAGGCACAGAATACTGGGATGGCTTAATGGTAGTACCTGTTTTGCTGCTGGCAAACCTGTTCCTGGGCGTATACTATAACTTATCGGTGTGGTTTAAGCTGACGGATAAAACAAAGTATGGTACTTACATCAGTTTTGGAGGCGCCGCCATCACTATACTTTTCAACCTGCTGCTCATACCTGTACTTGGATATATGGGCTCGGCCATTGCTACTTTTATCTGTTACTTTAGTATGGCTCTTGCAAGTTACCTGCTTGGCAACCGCCACTACCCTATTCCATACCCTGTAAAAACCATTGCTGCGTACATTTTGCTGTCAATTGCACTCGTATGGTTGGCTTTGGGCGTAGAAATTGATAACTTCTGGCTGCGTCATGCGTTTCATCTGGCTGTGTCTGCTGCTTTTCTGGTGGTAGTGTGGCTACGTGAGCGTTCCCGCTTCCTTACATTTTAAGCTTTTTAGATAAGATGAACAACAAGAACCTGAAGGTTAACGTCATTAACCAATCTAAGCACGCGCTTCCGTCTTACCAAACCATACACTCGGCTGGTATGGACTTAAGGGCAAACCTGGAAACACCTGTTACGCTAAAGCCTTTACAGCGAGCCCTATTGCCAACTGGCCTTTTTATAGAGCTACCTGAAGGCCACGAAGCACAGATCCGCCCCCGCAGCGGCCTGGCATACAAACACGGTATTTCTATCGTTAACAGTCCAGGCACTATTGATGCCGACTACCGTGGCGAGATTAAAGTACTGCTGGTAAACCTGTCGGACCAAGACTTTGTAGTGGAAGACGGTGAGCGAATTGCACAGATGGTGGTAGCAAAATATGAGCGTGTAGCATGGGCCGAGGCAGAAGCCCTGACCGACACAGAACGCGGAGCAGGTGGCTACGGCAGCACAGGCACAAAGTAGTTGTTCGTTACTCGTTATTAGTTATTGGAATAGGTTTTACTTTATATAGAAACCATTTACTAATAACAAATAACCAACAACCAATAACGAAATTACCGCTGCGACCAAGGTTGTGGCATTTAATATATTTTAATTAAAACGAAAGAACAGCTATGAGGATAATAATACCTATGGCAGGTATGGGTAAGCGTATGCGCCCACACACTTTAACTGTACCAAAACCACTTATTCCTATCGCAGGCAAACCAATTGTGCAGCGCCTAGTAGAGGATATCGCAAAAGTATGCCAGGAACCAATAGAAGAAGTAGCGTTTATAGTTGGCCGATTTGGCGATGCAGTAGAAGCCGACCTTAAAAGTATAGCCGAAAAGATTGGAGCAAAAGGCAGCATCCATTATCAGGACGAAGCGCTAGGTACAGCCCATGCCATTATGTGCGCCAAAGAAGCACTTACTGGTAAAGTAGTAGTAGCTTTTGCTGATACTTTATTTAAAGCCGACTTTAAACTCGACACTAACGCTGACGGCACAATCTGGGTGCAGCGTGTGGAAGACCCGCGTCCGTTCGGAGTTATCAAACTGAACGACAACAACGAGATCACTGATTTTATAGAGAAGCCGCAGGAGTTTGTTTCTGACCTGGCCATTATTGGCATCTACTATTTCCGTGATGGAGAATATCTGCGTCAGGAACTGCAGTACCTGCTGGATAACGATATCAAGGACAAAGGCGAGTACCAGTTAACCAATGCCTTGGAGAATATGAAGAACAAGGGCACCAAGTTTATACCGGCTGTAATCTCTGAATGGTTAGATTGTGGAAATAAAAACGCAACTGTTTATACTAATCAGCGCTATTTAGAGTATATAAAAGATGAGGAGGGACTGGTAGCCTCTACTGCAACGCTGGAGAACACGGTAATTATACCCCCAGTATACATCGGTGAGAATGCGCAGATCACAAATTCAGTGATCGGGCCGCATGTTTCTATCGGCAATAATACAAGCGTATATAACTCTGTGGTTAGTAACTCCATTATTCAGGAGAACACCGGCATCAAAAACAGCAACATTGCAAACTCAATGCTAGGTAATTTTGTTGTGTATGAAGGTCGTCAGTCCGATGTTAGCCTCGGCGACTACAATACGCTTATAGATTAGATTACCATGAACACATTCAGAAACGTCCTGCTTGCTACCTGCTGCTTCTCTTTAATGGTTGTAGCAGAATCAAACGCGCAGTCTTCTAAAAAGAAGGCCAAAGCTGCAAAAGAGTCAGCTATCGCAGAAGCTCCATTGGCTAAAGAGCCATCGGAGCAGGATAAGCAGATAAGCGAGGCGTTGTTTCTGGATGGACTGAAATACTTTATGCTGGAGGACTATCAACAAGCCCTCCAGCTTTTTCAGAAAGCCCTTACCTTAACACCTAACAATGCAGCACTAAACTATAAAGTAGGCGAAACTTACTTATTACTAAAAGATTCTAAAGCTGCGATTCCGTTTGCACAGTCAGCCATCGCCCAGAACAGCAAAAACCCATACTATTATTTGTTGCTGGCCCAACTGCAAACCGAGCAAAAGCAATTCGACGCTGCTGCCCAGGCTTATAACGACCTGATGCGCAACGTGCCCAAATCAGAAGAATACCTTTTTAACCTCGCAGATCTTTACCTCGCACAGGCCCGCTACGACGACGCCTTGAAAACATACGAACGCATTGAAAAGCAATTTGGTGAACTAGAGCAACTAACAGTAAGCCGCCAGCAGATTTACCTGCGTCAGAAAAACATTGATAAAGCAATACAGGAAGGCGAGAAGTTAATTGCCTCCTACCCTACTGAGGCACGTTATTTCCTGGCTCAGGCAGAATTATACAACGCCAGCAAGAAAACTGACCAAGCCATAGCAGTATTAGACGAAGCCCTTCGTATCGAGCCTAACAACCCGTTTGCACACCTCATGCTATCGGACTTGTACCGACAGAAAGGCAACCTGGCAGAGTCTGAGAAGAGAGTAAAAAAAGCGTTTTCAAGTCCGGAGCTGGATATTGACACAAAAGTGCGCATTCTGGTAGATTTTATTCGCCAATTGCCAAACCCGGCTATAGAACAGGTATCGCTTGAACTAGTAGATCTTACAATTTTAAACCACCCCGATGAGGCCAAGGCCTATGCTGTTGCCGGTGATCTGCAAACGATAGTTGGCAAAAAGGAGAAAGCACGTAATAATTACCTTGAAGCCGTAAAATTAGACGACTCCCATTTTAAAATCTGGCAGCAGATCGTACTTCTGGATGCAGAGCTATCACAAGCAGACTCTTTGGTTGTGCACTCAGAGAAAGCACTCGAACTGTTCCCAAACCAGGCAGTGTTCTGGTTTTACAATGGTACCGGCCATATGATCGAGAAGAACTACACCAAAGCTGTAAGAGCACTGGAACATGGCAAACGCCTGTCTGCCGGTGAGGCTGAACTGGTGGCACAGTTTAATCTACAGCTAGGAGACAGTTATAACTCACTTAAAGAATATAAGAAATCTGACGAAGCTTATGAAGCAGTGCTGGCGCACGATGCCAACAATGCGCATGTATTAAATAATTACAGCTACTTTTTATCGTTGCGAAATGAGAATATGCAAAAGGCAAAGGCCATGTCGGAGCGGCTTATAAAGCAGCACCCCACTAATCCTACCTATTTAGACACCTATGCCTGGGTGCTTTACAAACTCGGCGAGTATACAGAAGCACGAAAGTACCTTGAACAGGCCGTTGCAATATCTGATGATGCAACCATAGTAGAGCATTACGGTGATGTGCTGTTTAAATTAGGCAAAAAAGAGGAAGCGGTAAGCCAATGGCAAAAAGCCAAGCTTAAAGGAGAGGCATCTGCCTTTATCGACAAAAAAATAAAAGAGAAAAAACTTTATGAGTAAACACCTTTTGGTGGGCCTGTTATCAGTGTTGCTACTGGCAGGCTGCAAAAAAGAAACTGTTCCTTCTACTGCTTCCGAAGCTACTGAAACCGTGGGGCGCATATCGGTAAATAATTTGGACTTCAACTACCTTAACTCCAAAGGACAAATCACATTCAATGATAAAAACGACAATCTTTCGTCGGGAATAACTTTGCGCATGAAAAAGGATAGCGTGATATGGATTTCGGTACAGCCTGGGCTTGGCATAGAGGCTGCCCGCATGTTGCTAACACAGGACTCAGTATACATGATCAACCGCCTGCAAAAGGAGTACGCTGCCACTGACTATCGTTTTTTAAGGAGCAAACTTAACATCGACGTTAATTTCGAAATTGTGCAATCTATCTTGCTGGGTAATTACTCTTCGCAAGGCACTGAAAAGGTAATGGCCGCAGAAAATATGCAGCACATACAGCAAAACAGGCAGAGCCTGCTATTTGATTATTTTATAAGCCTGAGCAACAACAAGCTGCAGCAACTAAATGTGCAAGACAACAGTAATGGTAACTCTATAACTGTAAAGTATAACAGTTTTAACAATATTGGTAACGTACCATTTGCGCACGATCTGGCAGCACAGGTATTGCAAAAAGGGCAGGTAACAGATTTTACTTTAAAACACACCCGTATTTCCATAACAGATACATCTCTTGATTTTCCTTTCTCCATTCCTAAAGACTATAAACGCCTTACTTTTAATTAAATCTAATCGTCTGTTGGTAGTTCACTTATAGTTTTGCCATATTTGTAAACTAAGTGCATACCAACCTCTAGTTTAATGAAGGCCCTTTACAAATTTACCTTTTTACTGTGTTTACTTTCCTTGCCGCTGTCCACACAGGCTCAGAAAACAAAGTCCAAGGCACAGCTGGAAAAAGAAAAAAAGGAAAACCTTAACAGGATAAAGCAGGCCAACCAAATCCTTCAGCAAACCAAAAAAGAAAAAGCAGCCTCTATTGGCCAACTCAATGCCATTAAAGAGAAAATTGATGTTCAGAAAGGGGTTATTACAAATATCTCCCGTGAAATAACCTACATTGAATCGGATGTACAGGAAACTGAAGGTATCGTAAATGCGCTTCAGAACGACCTGGGAAAATTGAAAGCTGAATACGCAACCATGGTTTATGCCGCGTCCAAAACGGCAAACAGCTACAATAAGTTGATGTTCCTTTTCGCCTCAGAGTCTTTTAACCAGTTTGTTATGCGCCTTCGTTACCTACAGCAATACTCAGAGGCGCGCCAGAAACAAGTAGAGCAGATAAATAAAGTACAGACGGTTCTAACCGGACAAATCAACCTACTGGAATCTAAACGAAAGCAGAAACAAGGTTTGCTTAGCAAGCAGATCACAGAAAGCAAAAACCTGCATACTTTAAAAGTACAACAGGATAGTGTAATAGACCGCTTAAGTAAACAGGAGAGCAACTTAAAGCAGGAAGTTGCCCAGCGCCAGCAAGCAGTTAAAAAGCTGGACAAGCTGATCGCCGATATTGTACGTGAGGAAATCGCCAGAGCTGCTCGTGCAGCCCGGGAAGCCGGCAAAGCTTCAAGTGGCAGCAGCAGCAAAATGACGCTAACCCCTGAGGCGGCTTTGATATCATCTTCTTTTGCGGGCAATAAAGGCAGGCTAGCCTGGCCAGTTGAGCGTGGTTTCATCTCACAGAAATTTGGTCGCCACAACCATCCTGTGTTAAAGGGTGTTGTAACAGAAAATCGCGGAATAGACATTCAGACAGCTCAGGGAGCAACGGCACGCGCCATTTTCGAAGGCAAAGTATTAACCGTTGCTTCTGTACCAGGCATGAACAACATAGTGATGGTACAGCACGGCGAATACTTTACAGTTTATGCAAAGCTGAAATCTGTTAGCGTTACAACAGGCCAGAATGTAAGTATAAAAGATGTGATTGGCACAGTTTATACTGATACTGACGGTACTACAGAGCTTCAGTTTCAGGTGTGGAAGAACAGCGATAATATGAACCCTGAAGTGTGGTTGCTTAGGAAATAAATTATACTTTGTCTATAAATGGGAAAATCACGGCTAAAGCCGTGATTTTTTGCGTTAAATCCTTTGTTTAACGCACATCGAAGCAATTATAACCAATAATGACTGGGAAATTAGTATTAATTACATATAGCTATAAAATAAAAAAACACCCCACAGTGCAGGGTGCCTTTCCAAGCTATGAAAACAAACTTAATATTTTATATATAAGTACAGCTTTGGGTTTCCAAAACTAGCACTATAATATTCTAACTCTAAATTACAACCTGAAGTTCAAAACTGCAAGTAATAAGCTAATTATTCGTTAATTCTTTTGAATCACTGTATAGCTATACTACTATCTAATAACTTTTGTTTCCAAAAAATATATCTTTTTTCAAGATACTGGTTTCCGCCCCAAAAGTAGTCAATTTGAAATTAAACGAAGTGTCGATTACCTTCGTGCAAATTTTCAGGATATAACTTTACTGCTAAAGCCATCTGCTTCTGAAACACAATTTGCAAGTATGATGCCAAGTTCTTGCAGGCCACATAACACGCTGATTATCAAAACAAAAACCTCAAGACCACTCTAAAACCTTCCCAAAAAGGGATTATTTACAAAGTTTTAATCCCAAATATGGAAATAGATAAAATCTCTTGAATTAGTCAGCTTATGTTGAAATTACTTAAATAGAAGGTAAGCCAATCAAGTCTCCTTAAATAATTGGTACAAGTTTGTAAGGCGATAAATCCGGACGCAAGGCTAAGCCGTAGCTATTTAGGTAATGAATCACAGATATTAAACTTATATCAGCTGTTGTGGGTTTATTTAAATATTAACCCTAATTTTGCAGCATACAATTTTAAATTTAACAACATGGAAATCACTAACATTTTCCTATTTATTGGTGGTCTTGGTGGCACAGAAGTAATCCTTATTCTGGTAGTTATCCTTTTACTTTTTGGTGCCAAGCGTATCCCTGAACTTGCAAAAGGCCTTGGCCGTGGTATCAGAGAGTTTAAAGACGCCACGAAAGAAGTTAAGAACGAGATCGAATCTTCTGTAAAAGACGACGAGCGCAAGTAATAACCAACACCAGCCAATAAAGAGGCTATGTGCTTAACTACTATTTTCCTTTTCCTTGGAGATCTGGGAGGAGGAGAAATGCTTGTCGTAATGACAGCAATCTTACTCTTGTTTGGCGCAGACCGCATCCCCGGCATTGCCCGCTCTTTTGGGCGTGGTATGAGAGAGTTTAAAGATGCGACAAACGGAATTAAACACGAACTAGAGCGTTCTATCGACGACGACAAGAAGTCAAAATAGATTGAAACAGTATAACTCGCTACAGGACATTCGCACTGACATTGCCAATGGGCAACTTACGTGCCGCCAGCTCGTGGACCAATATATCCACAACATTAAAGAGAAAGCTGAGCTTAACGCATTTCTGGAGATTTTTGAACAGGAAGCTTACACGCAGGCAGATATTGTAGATCATAAACTAGCCAACGGCACTGCCGGCAAACTGGCAGGTATGGTTATCGGCATCAAAGACGTGTTAGCTTACGAAGGACATGCGTTACAGGCATCAAGCCAGATTCTGAACGGGTTTAAGTCATTGTATACTGCTACAGCGGTGCAACGCCTTATAGCCGAAGATGCTGTCATCATTGGCCGGCAAAACTGCGACGAGTTTGCGATGGGTGCCTCTAATGAAAACTCCTCATTTGGCCCTGTTCTTAATGCTGATGATGCAACACGTGTACCAGGTGGCTCATCCGGCGGATCCGCAGTAGCTGTGCAGGCAGACCTGTGCCTGGCCTCTATTGGTTCTGACACCGGTGGTTCTGTGCGTCAGCCGGCTTCGTTTTGCGGTGTAGTGGGATTAAAGCCTACTTATTCGCGTATTTCCCGCTATGGCCTTATCGCCTATGCCTCATCTTTCGATCAGGTTGGCATTATCTCTAAAAGCGTATCGGATGCGGCATTACTTTTAGAGGTAATGGCTGGAAAGGATGAATACGATAGCACCGTAAGCCAGCGTGAAGTACCTGCTTACAGTGAACTGCTTGCATCTGACAGAAAGTACAAGATCGGATATATCCGTGATTGTTTTGAGAGCGAGGGATTAGACGCAGAGGTAAAGGATGCTATACTTGGCGTGAAAGACATGCTGAAAGAGGCTGGTCATAAAGTTGAGGCTGTAGAATTCCCTTACCTGGAATACATGGTACCGACTTACTACATCCTTACTACTGCAGAGGCAAGCTCAAACCTTGGCCGCTACGATGGTGTAAAGTATGGATACCGCTCAGAAAATGCCACAGACCTGACATCGCTTTACAAAAAAACCAGAGCAGAAGGTTTTGGACAGGAAGTACAGCGCCGCATCATGCTGGGCACATTTGTGTTAAGCGCTGACTACTATGATGCATACTATACAAAAGCTCAGCGCGTTAGAAAACTGATCAAGGAGAAAACAGATGAGTTGCTTCAGGCATATGATTTTCTTATATTGCCTACTGCTCCTACTACTGCATTTAAAATAGGAGAGAATACAGCAAATCCATTGGCTATGTATTTAGCTGATATCTTTACTGTTCAGGCCTCGTTAGCGGGTGTCCCGGCCATTTCTATACCAGTTGGCCGTGATGCCAACGGCCTTTCCATCGGGTTGCAATTGATGACCCGCTCATTTGAGGAGCCGCAGCTGCTTGCTTTCTCGAATTACATACTGGATAAGATAACCGTTGAAGCATAAATTTACATGACGTATTTCAGACTATTTACTGTAATAGCTACCGTAATTGGCAGCTTGTGTGCTACAGGCACGCAGGCTGCCAATTATAGTTTTATCCAGCAGCATCCTGCTCCTACGGATACAATTAAGCCGGAGCAAAACATCAGGACCATTTCTGACGAGGAACTGGCCTTGCTGGTGGAGCATATCCCGAATGAGCCCAATGATGTAATCCAGGACCGCTTAAGCTGTATAGAATCCGAAATTCCGCTGGAGTTTAATAGCACAGTAAGGGCGCATATTGATTATTTCAC
The DNA here is from genome assembly GCF_019443125.1 of Pontibacter aydingkolensis. Classification (GTDB taxonomy): domain Bacteria; phylum Bacteroidota; class Bacteroidia; order Cytophagales; family Hymenobacteraceae; genus Pontibacter; species Pontibacter aydingkolensis. Next base: position 370,655 of record NZ_JAHYXK010000003.1, read on the forward strand.
TATTCGTAACAGGAAGTATACCCGTACAATGCTTTCGCGCGAAAATGTATACTTCCCGCTGTTCGAGAAATACCTGGAGAAACATAATATGCCTCAGGACCTGAAATACCTTGCCATTGTAGAGTCAGGGCTTAACCCTAAGGCTGCATCATGGGCAAAGGCAGTAGGTTTATGGCAGTTTATACCTGTAACGGGCAAAGAATATGGCCTGGAGCAAAACCAATACATCGACGAACGTATGGATCCGGAGAAGTCGACGGATGCGGCCATGCGCTTCTTAAAAAGGCTTTATAAAACCTATGGCGATTGGGAACTGGCCATGGCAGCCTATAATTGCGGCCCGGGCAACGTAAACAAAGCCATTCGCAAAGCAGGTGGCGGTAAAAAAACTTTCTGGCAGATCTATCCATACCTACCCCGTGAAACCCGCAACTACATACCGTCTATGACGGCGGTTATTTACTCTATGAATTATGCTGCGGATCATAATATATTCTCAGATTCTATACTTTACACACCGGAAGTAGTATACCTGGAACTGAACAAAGAAGTAGACCTGGAAAAACTGGCTGAAGAACTGCATTTGTCTCCGCAGCAACTCATGGCCTTAAATCCGGAGATCAAACAGACAAGGATACCAGAACATTTACTTAACTACAGAATCCGCATTCCGGCTCAAACGGCTAACATGGTGGCAAATGTAACAGATAAAGAATGTATACTTCTGGCAGCGGCCCCTGTTAAGCTTCCTGAGCCAGAAATAACACCGGAGCCTACAAAAGCAACTGTGCTGCTGGCAAGTGCAAAATCAGACACAACTGTAAAGCCTGAGCAAGAAGAATCCGTCTCATCAGAGAAGGTAATTTACACAGTACGACGTGGAGACAACCTATCCAGCATTGCCCAAAGCCACAACATAGCGTTAGAAGACTTAAAAGAATGGAACAACTTAAAAGGCAGCAGCATTATGGCTGGCCAGAAACTTTCCATCATAAAACCAGCTCAGAAAACAGACACTGAATTGATCGCTGTGAACAACGAAGCCAGTGAGCCAGCAAAAGCCAATATTGCAAAGCCAGCACCTGAAAAGAAGAAAAAGCAGGATTTAATCTATCATGTTCAGCCCGGTGATACGCTTTGGACAATTTCACAAAAGCATAATGGCCTAACAGTAGAGCAGATCAAAAAGATAAATAAATTAAAGTCTAACGCCATACAGCCCGGACAAAAGCTTATTTTAGGATAATTTCTTATAAAAAACACTCATAAGAGCACCTTCTAATCAGAAAGAGTGCTCTTATTTTTTTAACAGCCGTCAGACTACAACTTTATGTAGTTAAATATTTGCAATTTCTGCTGCACAATGGCTTTAGAGCGCTTATCTTTGGAGGCTCAATTTTGGATTAACGCAAAAATCTTATGAAATTGGTCTTTAGCGAGATATATTTTACAACAGCTATAAGTGTTGGTCTACATTGAGCAGTAACAACACAAACCACGACGCATAGAATGATGATTAAAGTAAACAGAGAAGACGCCTTGAACTACCACATGCAGGGCCAACCCGGCAAGATAGAGGTAGTACCTACAAAAATGGTGAGCACGCAGCACGATCTTGCGCTAGCTTACTCGCCAGGCGTTGCAGAACCGTGTAAAGAAATAGCCGCCGATAAAGACAATGTTTACAAGTATACAGCCAAAGGAAACCTGGTTGGAGTAATATCAAATGGTACTGCAGTTCTGGGTTTAGGAAACATTGGCCCGGATGCATCAAAACCGGTAATGGAAGGAAAAGGCGTACTATTCAAGAAGTTCGCCGGTATCGATGTATTCGATATTGAGATAGACTGTACTGACCCAGCCGAATTTGTACGCATTGTAAAATCGCTGGAGCCAACTTTTGGCGGTATTAACCTGGAAGACATCAAAGCACCGGAAAGCTTTAAGATAGAGAACGCACTGAAAGAGCAGATGACCATTCCGCTTATGCACGACGACCAGCATGGCACTGCCATTATTTCGTCTGCAGCTCTTTTAAACGCCCTTGAACTTGCCGAGAAGAACATTGGCGAAATTAAGATGGTGATGAACGGCGCCGGTGCCGCTGCCATTGCCTGCGCTAAGCTATATGTTGCCCTGGGTGTAAAGATGGACAACATTGTAATGTTCGATAAAGAAGGCATTATTCGCCCTGAGCGTAACGACCTGGATATCTACAAAGCTCAGTTTGTGACAATGCGCAAGCTGGATACTTTAGAGGACGCTATGCGCGATGCTGATGTGTTTGTCGGCTTATCAGCGGGTAATGTTTTGCCACCTGAATATGTAAAACTGATGGCTCCTAACCCAATCATTTTTGCATTGGCAAACCCAGACCCGGAGATCCCATACGAGGCAGCAATGGCTACCCGTGAAGATATCATTATGGCAACAGGCCGTTCTGACCATCCTAACCAGGTAAACAACGTGTTGGGATTCCCTTACATTTTCAGAGGAGCACTGGATGTACGTGCCACCGAAATAAACGAAGCCATGAAACTGGCAGCTGTTCATGCGCTTGCAGCGCTGGCTAAGGAGGATGTGCCGGAAATGGTTCATAAAGCTTACGGCGACAATACGATCTCTTTTGGCCGCTTCTACTTAATACCAAAACCATTGGACCCACGGTTAATCACAACCGTATCTCCGGCTGTAGCCAAAGCAGCGATGGATAGTGGCGTGGCCCGCATCCCGATCACCGACTGGATAAAATATGAACACGAGTTGCAGGAACGCATTGGCATCGACCAGAAGTTAATGTCTCGCATCACAAACCAGGCAAAGGAGAATCCTAAAACAGTGGTATTTGCAGAGGCAGACCATTATAAGATTCTAAAGGCTGCACAAACTGTAAATGACCAGCGCATTGCCAATCCTATACTTTTGGGTAACCGCAAACGTATTCAGGCTATCATAGAAGAAAACAACCTGGATCTGGATGGAGTTACCATCATAGACCCATACGAGGAGGATGTAAAACGTGAGAAGTATGCGCAGTTGCTTTATAAAAAGCGCCAGCGCAAGGGCCTTACCTTGTTTGATGCACGCCGCCAGGTCCGAGACCGTATTTACTTCGGAAGTATGATGGTGGAGTGTGGAGACGCGGATGCACTTATTTCAGGCTTAACCCGCGACTACTCTAAAACCATTGTGCCGGCGCTGCAGGTAATTGGTGTTGAGGAAGGCATTAATAAAGTGGCGGGTATGTACATCATCCTGAACAAAAAAGAGCCATACTTCTTTGCCGACACCACGGTAAACGTTAATCCAACAGCCGATGAGTTAGTGGATATAATTGGCCTTACTGCCCGTACAGTGCGCTTCTTCGATACGGAGCCACGTATGGCCATGCTATCGTACTCCAACTTTGGCTCAGTGCAGGGCGACATTCCGAATAAAGGAGCTGAAGCAGTACGCAAGGCAAAGGCTAAATACCCTAACCTGTTAATTGACGGCGAGATGCAGGCTAACACTGCTTTAAACCGCGACTTACTGCGCGAACACTATCCGTTCAGCGAGCTGGCAGAGAAAGGTGCGAATACGTTGGTGTTTCCAACCTTAACTTCTGGCAACATCGCGTACAAAGTATTGCAGGAAATCGGAGGTGCTGAAGCTATTGGACCTATACTTATGGGTATGCGTAAACCGGTGCATATCTTACAGCTGGGCAGTTCTATTAGAGAAATTGTAAACATGGTAGCTATTGCTGTCGTAGATGCTCAAAACTATAATAATCAACATATATAGATGATAGCCTATATTGATGGCAAATTAACCCATAAGGATCCGACCTACGTCATCATTGATGTAAATGGTATCGGTTATCAGATCAGAATATCGCTGAGCACTTACTCGTCGCTGCCAGCCGGAGAACGCTGCAAGCTGCATACTTTCCTTCACATAAAAGAGGACGCGCACACGCTATATGGTTTTACCACAGCAGCAGAGAAAGAAGTATTTCTTCATTTGATATCTATTTCAGGCGTGGGCCCTAATACGGGGCTCATGATCCTGTCATCCCTCTCGGTAGAAGAAGTACAGCAGGCAATTATCAGAGAGGATGTAAGAACCATACAACAAGTGAAAGGTATAGGCGCTAAAACGGCCCAGCGCGTTATACTTGAGCTTAAGGATAAGATGAAGAAGGAGGCTTTGCTGACCGACACATTTGTACCTGCTGCATCACACAATACAAACCGGGCCGAAGCGTTATCTGCTTTAGTCACTTTAGGTTTTGCCAAGAATGTAGCCGAGAAAACCCTGGACACAATCATAAAAAGAGAAGGTGGACACCTGAGTGTAGAAGAGTTGATTAAGTTTGCCTTGAAATCATCTTAACAGATATACCCAATTTGATCTGGAAAAGTAAAAAAAGCAACCTGCTAATGGCAACGGTTGCAGCTATTTCTTTGCTGGCCTGGTGGTCGCAGGCGGAAGTACTGCGCTCAACGGCCAGGATCAAGTATACTATACTCCAAAATTTATTAGCACGCCAGGATACAGTTAAAAAAGATACGGCTTATATACCAAGCAGAAGGCCAACCTTCGTACCCAGCGACAGACGCGGCAATCCTTTTAGCACGCGCACCAGCCCATCTCCTCTGTTATTAGGGCAACCAAGCAACTTACATTTAAATGTGGAGCTTGATGACAGCCTGCAGCAGTATAATATTACAGAAACCCTGGGCGATGTAAATTACCGTCCGCCATCGTCTATGACACTGAAGCAGTATTCCGAGTGGCAGCAGCGCGAGGCCATACGTAATTACTGGCGCACCAAGTCTGCAGGGCTCGATGGCGAAAGTGTGGTTAGCAGCAACAGGCTTATACCTAAAATATACATCAGCCCGGCCTTTGATCGTATTTTCGGGGGCAACTATGTGGATATTCAGCCAAACGGTAACGTGTCGCTTAAATTTGGCGCGCGCTTTAACCGTAACCAGAACCCAACTATACCTTTACGCCAGCAGCGCACCGGCGATTTTGATTTTGACCAGAACATCTCCCTTAACCTTGTAGGTAAGATAGGTGAGAAAATGCGCATAAACTTTAACTGGGATAACAACGCCAACTTCGATTTTGAGAATAACATGAAGTTGGATTACACAGGCTATGAAGAAGAGATTATACGCAAGGTAGAAGCCGGTAACGTAAGCCTTCCGCTTAATAACTCTCTTATTACCGGCGCGCAAAACCTGTTCGGTATTAAAACGCAGCTGCAGTTTGGCCGGCTGGGCGTTACAACCATTGCCTCTAACGTGCGTGGCCGTAATGACGAAGTCATTATCCAGAACGGAGCCCAAAACAAGCCTTTCCTGATACGGGTAGATGAGTATGACCGGGACCGTCACTTCTTCCTGTCGCAGTTTTTCCGGGGCCGTTACGACCAGGCACTGGCCAAGTTGCCTTTGGTAAACTCAGGCATTGTGATTCGTCGCCTGGAACTGTACGTTACCAACAATAACCGATCAACAGAGAACCTGCGCAACATAGTAGCCCACATGGACCTTGGTGAGGCCGACCCGTTCAGGGACAGGTTTGAGACAAGGCCTCCTACGGCACCGGCAGATAATAGCAGCAACTCACTCTATAGTTTACTTAATAACCGCCAGGCCCGTGATAACAGCACCGTAGGTGATTATCTGCGTAGCCAGGGCCTGCAAAAAACAATCGACTTCGAGCATGTCCGCGCACGTAAGTTAGACCCAAGAGAGTATAAATTCAATCCGCAGCTAGGTTATATTTCACTGAACACTGCCCTCCTACCAGACCAGGTACTCGGTGTATCATTTGAATATACTTACAATGGCAAGACCTACCAGGTAGGTGAGCTGATAGAGGATTATCAAAACCTGGACGACCAAAAAGTAATTCACATGAAGTTGCTGCGCGCAACTAACCCCGCATTAGAGTACCCTACCTGGGACCTGATGATGAAAAACGTGTACAGTCTGGATGCCACACAGGTAAACCGCCAGAACTTCCAGATGCAGATCATCTACAAGGATGATGAGACCGGTGTAGACATTACAAGTATAAAAGAGCCAAGCCCTATCCAGAATATTCCGCTGGTGGAAGTACTTAACCTGGATAACGTTAACCCAAACAACGACAAGCCAAGTGACGGTAACTTCGACTTTTTGCCTGGCATTACCATCGACACTGAGTCCGGCCGTATCTTCTTCCCACAAGTAGAGCCGTTTGGCAGTTACCTTGCACAGAAACTCGAAGGCCGCCCAGAACTGGTTGACCGCTATGTGTTTCAGGAACTGTATGATCAAACCCAAACAGATGCCCAGCAGAATAATGTAAAGGCAAAATTTTATTTAAAAGGACGCTTACAGGCTACATCAGCAGACGAGATAACGTTACCGGGCTTTAGAATTGCCGAAGGGTCTGTGGCTGTATACTCTGGTGGTACACGTTTGGTAGAAGGAACAGACTACCAGGTATTCTACGACTTAGGCCGAATAAAAATCCTGAACCCGAGTTATATCAGTTCAGCCAGCGATTTGCGTGTTACCTACGAGAAAGCCGAACTGCTTAATATACAGCCGCGCTCGTTGTTAGGTGCCCGTTTTGATTACAGGTTGAATGAGGATGTAAATATAGGGGCTACAGTACTGCACCTGGCCGAGCAGCCATACATTAACCGGGTAAGTATAGGCGATGAGCCATCAAACAACACCATTTACGGTTTTGATGTAAATGTGCAGAAGCAGTCGCGTTTTCTGACCAAAATGACAGATGCCATACCACTGATACAGACCAAGGTGCCCTCTTTGGTTTCGTTTAGCGGTGAGTTTGCGCAGTTGGTACCAGCCAAAACCAAATCGGCGGTCAATGAAGATGGCGCTTCATACATTGATGACTTTGAAGGCGCTGAAACGCCATACAGTTTAGGAGGCTTTAATAATACAAGTTGGCGCCTGGCCGCCACTCCTGCCCCACTTGTACCTGGAACAGGACTGGCTAACGCCTACAACCGGGCAAAACTAGCCTGGTATACTATTGATCAGATTTTCTACCGAGATGCCAACGGCCTAAGGCCCAAAAGTATAACCAAGGATGAGCTTGCAAACCATTATGTACGTGGTGTTCAGAGAAACGAGGTTTTCCCGGGCCGTGACCCAGAGGTAGCTAACACCTTTGAGTATACTTTTGACCTGGCGTATTACCCAAGTGAGCGTGGCCAGTATAACTACAACCCAAACCTTACATCTCAAGGCCTGTTGGCAGGAGACCCTCGAAAAAACTGGGGTGGTATCAGCCGTGATATTTCTTTTGATACAGACTTCGACAATGCCAACATAGAGTACATTGAGTTCTGGATGATGGACCCGTTTATCACCGGGCCTAACGGAAGAAAAGACGCACAGGGCAACCCGATCACCAGAAACGAGGGAGGCCAACTGGTATTTAACCTGGGCAGTGTTTCAGAGGACATACTTCAGGATAACCGCTACTCCTTCGAAAACGGACTACCTACTTCTGCTGATAACCTGCAGGGTGTGCAAGAATCTATTTGGGGACGTATGACCACGCAGCAGTTTCTTACAGATGCCTTTACCGGTGAACCAGGAGCACGCCAGTTCCAGGATATTGGCTTGGATGGATTAAACGATGCCAACGAACGTAGCTTTTTCCAGAACACTTTCCTGAACCAGATTCCCGGCACACCTCCTCAAACCGTGCTCGACGACCCATCTGCAGATAACTTTCTTCACCACCTGGACGAAAGATACGATGCGCAGAACGCCGGTATACTTGCCAGGTACAAGAACTTTAACGGCATGGAGAACAACTCACCTGAGAACAGCCGCTTCTCCAACTACGCCTTCCCGGATAAAGAAGACCTGAACCGCGACAACGTGATAAACGACGTGGAGCAGTATTACGAGTACAAGATAAACCTGCAGCCAGGCCAGCTAAACGTTGGTCAGAATTATATTGTAGATGCTATCCAGAAAGGCGATGTAACGTGGTATCAGTTCCGTGTGCCGATACGCCAGCCAACAGGCAGCGTGGGCAACATAAGCGGGTTTAAGTCGATCAGGTTCATGCGTATGTACCTCACCGAGTTTGCCGACCCGGTGGTGATGCGCTTTGTACAGTTCCAGTTTGTAGCAAACCAGTGGCGCCAATTCCTACAGCCAATTACCGACGGCAATCCGTGCCTTACCTGTACCGACGATGCCAGGTCTTTCACCATCTCTACGGTAAACATTGAGGAAAACGGACAGGCCCTGGAAGGAACTATCCCGTATGTAGTGCCACCTGGCATTCAGCGCCTTCGTGATTACGCCTCTACAAATGACCGCCGCCAGAACGAACAGTCGCTGCAGCTTTGCGTGGATGAACTGAAGGACTCTTTCTCAAAGGCTGTATATAAGAATATCACCCTGGACATGCTTATTTACAAGCGCCTGAAGATGTTTATTCATGCGCAGAGCCAGGAGCCGGGAATCAGAGATGGCGATGTGCAGGCTTTTATCCGTATCGGTACCGACTTTACCCAGAACTACTACGAGTACGTGGTGCCCCTGGAAATTACACCGCAGGGAAGCTTAACCCCGGATGCCATCTGGCCGCAAGGAAACCAAATTGATATTGCTCTCGAAGAATTTGTAAATGCCAAAGTGCTCCGCAACAAACAACCTGGCTTCGACCGCTTCCGGCCGTTTGATGTAAATATAGATGGCAAGACCATACGTGTAGTAGGTAACCCTGATTTTAGTGAAGTAGAGGGTATCATGATCGGTATCCGAAACCCAAGCGATAACGGCCAGCCTCACTCAGTATGCATGTGGGTAGATGAGTTAAGAGTAACCGATTTCCGTAACCAGTCTGGCTGGGCTGCCAACGGACGCCTGAACACTAAACTCGCAGACTTTGCCAACATTACTGCAACAGGTGCTTACACTACCATAGGCTTTGGCGGATTGCAGCAGAAAATAGCGCAACGTGCACGCGAAAACACCGCCCTGTTTGATGTAAGCGCCAATATTGTTGCAGACAAGTTCCTGCCAGAAAAACTGGGCATCAGAGTGCCGGTCTCTGTGCAATACGGTACCCTGAATAGCGAACCACAATTCGACCCGTTAGATAAAGACGTACCGTTGGAGGAATCATTAACAAGATTTGAATCTGAAGAGGCCAAAAGAGAATACAAAAAAGAAGTGACCACCCGCGAAACACGCAAAAGTGTAAGCCTGCTGAACGTACGAAAAGAGCGAACAGACCCGGAAGACAAAGTACGGCCTTACGATATTGAGAATCTGTCTTTCTCATATTCTTATGCGGAGCGACTGTTTACCAACATCGAAACCGACAGAGACCTAACGAGAACGTACAATGGGGCTGTAGCTTATACTTATAACACCACCCCAAAAAATATTGCACCTTTTGCGAATGCAGAAAGTATGAAATCGCCGTACCTGCGCCTGATAAAAGACCTGAACTTTACGCCGCTACCAAGCAGCTTTAATTTCAGGGCAGATCTGGACCGCCGTTACAACGAAACATTCCTGCAACGCCGCGATTCGGAAACAGGGCTTATCACGACAAGAGGCATTAACCCGGTGTTTCAGAAGTATTTCTACTTTAACCGCATTTACGACCTCAAGTGGGACATCACCAAAAGCCTGGGGCTTGACTATACGGCCACTAACAGAGCCATTATAGACGAACCAGACAACAGGATAGACAGGGAGGTTGACTCGCTAGCTTATAAAAACAAGATCATTTGGGATAACCTAAAGAACTTTGGCCGTAATACCAACTTTAACCAGATGGTGGCGCTTAATTATAAATTACCGCTTGACAAGTTCCCGCTGGTAGACTGGATAGGTGCCGATACACGCTACGCTGTTAACTACATCTGGACGGCAGGATCCACAGCGCTTAACCAGGATACTACCTTCAGGCTAGGCAATACTGTAGAGAACAACACCGAATTTACTGTAAACGGTAAGTTCGATATGGTTAAACTATACAACAAGGTCAAATTCCTGAAGGCGGTAAACACCCCGGCACCGACAGGCCGCCCAATTGCACCGGCTCCTGGCGATACAACTGCACAAAAGCCGGCTTCTGAAATGAAGTTTGCCAAAGCGCTGGCCCGAACGTTGATGATGACGCGCTCTATCAACTTTACGTACCTGCAGAACCGTGGAACTCTATTACCTGGATACTTGCCAAGTACGCAGTTCTTCGGGTTTGATGATGATTTTGAAGCACCGGGCCTGCCGTTTATACTTGGCAAACAGTACGACCTAGATAATTTATACTTTAGAGCTAAAGAGAATGGCTGGTACACCGACAGTAGCCAATTCCTGAACACACCGCTTAGCAGTATACTTACCGAAGACTTCAGGGCGCAGGCAAACCTGGAGCCATTTAAGAGCTTTAATGTGCAGTTGGATGTCCGCCGTAACAAATCAACCATAGAGGAAATCTTCTACCGCAAAGAGTTTGATGATTTCGGACAGGTAGGCACAGCAGACCAACGCCAGAATCCGTTTAACACGGGAGCGTTCTCAACCTCGTTTATGGCTCTTGGCACTTTGTTTGAGTCTGGCAGCGCCGGTACATCAAATGCTTTCGAGAACTTTATCCGCAACCGTTACGATGTGCGCGAAAAACTGTTAACCGCCAATCCGGCTGCTGTAACCGACACAGCTTATACTTTAAACTCGCAGGATGTGCTTATTAAGTCGTTCCTATACGCGTACCAGGGCCGCGATATAAATGGTTTCGAAGCAGATGCAGACGATAATCCGTTTAAGCGTTTGCCTATCCCGAACTGGCGTTTAGATTACAATGGCTTATCGCAGTTGCCGTTTTTCCAGCAATGGTTTAGCCAGGTAAACATTACACACGCTTATAACTCAAGCCTTAATATTACTAGCTTTACCACCTCGCTGCTGTATGATCAGGAGCCAGCCGGCTTCCCTACTGCCACGAACAATTTCGGACAGCTGATACCATACTACATCGTAAATCAGATGACGGTGTCGGAGAGGCTGGCGCCGCTGTTAGGCGTTAACTTCAGGACAAAAACGAACCTGACCGGCCGTATAGAGTATAAGATCGAGCGTAACCTGTCGCTGAACCTGACCAATGCCCAGGTAACAGAAACCAACGTGAAAGATTATGTAGTTGGTTTTGGCTATGCTACCAGCAACTTCAGAATACCTTTCCGTATTGCAGGCAAGCGACGGATACTGGAGAATGAACTAACCATGCGCCTTGATTTCTCGGTACGCGATAACCAGACAGTTCAACGCGCCATTGCCACTGATGAGGATGGCTTTGAAGTTAGCCAGAACCAGATAACCAATGGTACACGCCAGTTGCAGTTGCGGCCAACTGTAGATTATGTACTGAGCCAGCGCGTCAACATACAGTTTTATGTATTGCGCACTGTTTCTGATCCTAAAATTTCTACGTCGTTCCGTAACAGCGTAACAGAGGGCGGCGTTCAACTACGAGTTAGTTTGCAATAAAATTTTGGCATTGCAAAAAAGGCCGTATTTTTGAGCAGTAATCTTAACCAGATAGAACAAATGAACTTACCAGAGAACTTAAAGTATACCAAAGACCACGAGTGGGTACGCATTGAAGGCGATGTAGCTTATGTAGGCATTACTGATTTTGCTCAGAGCGAACTTGGCGATATCGTTTATGTAGACATCGACACTGTGGACAAAGACATTAACCAGGAAGACGTTTTTGGTACTGTAGAAGCCGTTAAAACTGTTTCTGACTTGTTTAGCCCATTAAGCGGCACTGTACTTGAGTTTAATGATAAGCTGGAAGGCAGCCCAGAACTGGTAAACTCAGATCCTTACGGAGATGGCTGGATCATTAAAATGTCTATCAGCGACAACAGCCAGACAGCAGATTTACTTTCTGCAGAGGCTTACCGCGAACTGATCGGTCAGTAATTTTTTGAATTGAGAGATTAAGCCGGTTTGATACTACGCTATAATCTGTTTACCATATTGTGGGCAGTAATGATCCTTTTAACGACATTACTGCCCTCTTCTTCTATGCCTTCGCTCTCGATCTGGGAGCTTTTTTCCTTCGATTCGTTTGCCCACGCCTTCCTGTTTGGGGTGCTTACTTTCCTGATGATCGTCGGACTTACAAAGCAGTTTTCATACCTTAAACTGCGCCATTACGCTATCAGGGCCAGCCTTGCTATCAGCTTTCTGTTTGGGATAGCCGTGGAGCTAATGCAGCACTTCTTTATCTATGGCCGCCAGGGCGATATCATGGATGTAATTGCCAATACCGTTGGCTGCCTGATGGGCATTGTGCTGTTTAAGTGGGTTTACATCTGGTAATTCTTAATTTAGACTTCATTCTTTTCCCTGCAGATGCTTATCTTTAGTAGATGAGCAAGCTTTATACTCCCCTCCTTTTTATACTTCTGCTGGCTGGCACCACCGCTGCACAAGACATGCAGCGTGCGCGCCAAACTATTGATACATTGGCCAGTCCATACTTTCACGGTAGAGGCTATATACTGGACGGGGATGCCAAAGCAGCCAACTATATCCGGGACAGGTGTAAACAGATGGGGCTTAAACCGCTGGGAAATTCATACTGTCAGACCTTCAGTTTTCCGGTAAACAGGATCACCGAAACGCCACAATTAGAGATAGATGGAAAGAAGCTGGCAGCAGGTAAAGATTTTGTGGCGCGTGCCTCCTCTCCTTCCGGCTCAGGCAAAGCGGCTATACTTGTTCTAGATTCTCTTACTCTGACTAATGCTGCCACAGCAAAAAAATTCTTCTTTCAAAATTTCAAAGGCAAAGGTATAGTATACCGCCAGCAGGATGCGAAAGCAATAGGCCAGCTGCCGCAGCCGTACCAGCAAAAATTGCAGCAAGCCGAGGTGCATGTTATACTTCAGCCAAAGGCGCTATTAACCACTGTAGCACATAAAACAGAAAGCACACCTGTATTGGAGGTACTGATTAGTGCCTGGCCCGCCAATGCGAAAAGTATAAAATATAGTATAATAAGCAGCCTTAAGCCTAACCACCAGGCCAAAAATGTAATCGGGTTTGTGGAGGGTAGTGCTAGGCCCGATTCCTTTCTGGTTTTCACAGCCCATTATGACCACCTGGGCGGTCAAGGTAAGGATGTATACTTTCCGGGAGCCAACGACAATGCAAGCGGCACGGCCATGCTGCTTGAACTGGCAGAGCATTACACCAAACCAGAGAACAAACCAAAGTATAGTATGGCATTTATCGCCTTCGCTGCCGAAGAAGCTGGTTTACTGGGTTCTTTCTATTATGTGCAAAACCCGCTTTTCCCGCTCCGCAACATCCGCTTTCTGGTTAACCTGGACCTGTTGGGCACCGGCGGCGATGGCCTGATGGTAGTGAACGGGCAAGTACATAAGCAGGAGTTTACTTTACTAGACTCAATCAACAAAACAAATGGGTTTCTTCCCCAAATAAAGAGCCGCGGCAAAGCTGCTAACTCAGACCATTACCCCTTTTCGGAGCAGGGCGTACCAGCCTTCTTCTTTTATACTTTAGGCGGTACCGCAGCCTATCATAACACCCAGGATTTTGCCAGCCAATTGCCGCTTACAAAATTCACAGAGGTATTCAGGTTAATAACAAGTTTTGCAGAAAACCTGCAGCAATAGAAGTATAATCTGACGGGCACTAAAACAAGATAACATGCAATCCACGGCAATCTGCACCAGCCTTACATTACAGGCCAGCAACAAAGTATAAATCATTGATTTTTCTTGTGTTAAGGCGCCTTACAGGTATTGTGTTATTGAGGGCAATTCTTTAGCTTTAGCATTGTTTTGCGTTCCTTATTCCGGGCAAAACTTGATTTCTCAATAATTTCGTATGCAGAATCTTTACGCGCGCTTCCAGAGTTGTTTACTTCTCTTGCTTCTGGTAATATCTCCTATAGTAATGTATGCTCAGGGTAAAGATGATGTTCTGTTACAGAAGCTAACTACAGCAAAACTAGCCCCAACTCTGCATCAGTCGCTGCAGAAAAATACTTCTGGAAACTATAGAATAGCCGTAAAAAACAAAGCAGCTTTTAAAGTATGGCTAAAGGAGCATAATCTAAACATTAATGCCAAAGAACTTACAGTTTCTGCCAATACTTTTTCGGTTACCAGTGTAAAAGCAACACAACTAAAGCAGCTGCTAACTTGCCCCCATGTTACCTTCGTTGATAGGACAAACAGGACACCCAAGGAGGAAGCAGAGTTAAAGGATGTAAACTTTGCCGCCAATAACATCCCTGTCCTCCAATCCAAATTCCAGGAACTAACAGGAGATGGCATGGTGGTATCTGTTAAAGAGGGTGCTTTTAACCCCAACGATATTGATCTGAAGGCACGTGTATTGGCACCAGAATCATTTGCCGCAGGCTATACTCAACACGCCACCACCATGGCTACTATTATAGGCGGCGCCGGAAACTCAGGACCAAGAGGTAAAGGTATCGCCACCAAAGCCATACTTGCCACATCAGACTTCAAAGAGCTTTTCCCGGATAACAGTATCAAGCTATTAAGTAGCGGTATTAGTGTACAAAATCACTCCTATGGCGTTGGGGTAGAGAACTACTATGGTCTCGAATCGGTTGCCTACGACGAGCAGGTTTTCCAGAACCCTCAGTTGCTGCATGTTTTCTCGTCGGGTAACAGCGGCAACAAGGCCGAAACCACAGGCACTTATGCAAACCTTATTGGCTTTGCGAACTTAACTGGCCAGTTTAAAAATTCTAAAAATACCCTGAGTGTGGGAGCACTGGAGCCTGGCAACACAGTAGGCCTGCTCAGCTCCCGCGGGCCTGCCTACGACGGCAGAATAAAACCTGAACTGGTGGCTTATGGCATTGCGGGCACCTCAGAGGCAGCAGCTGTTGTATCAGGAGTGGCTGTGCTGTTGCAGCAAGCCTATAAAAACCAATTTAGCGGCGAATTGCCCTCCGCAGCACTGGTAAAGGCTGCCCTTATTAATAGTGCCGACGATGTAGGCCGAAAAGCTGTAGACTTTGAATCCGGTTATGGCAATACCGATGCCTTAGGTGCCGTGAGAAGCATACTTGAAACACGGTTTATACAAGCCGCAGTAGCCCAAAACGAACAACAGTCTTATACTATCAAAGTACCGGAAGGTGCCAGGCAATTAAAGGTAACTATTGTATGGCACGACAAAGAAGCGGAGCCTACTGCAGCCACTGCACTTATAAACGACCTTGACCTAGAAGTGCATCACCGTAGTTCCGGTGCCAGTTGGCTTCCTTGGGTGCTCAGCACGTACCCACATCCGGATTCGCTATCTAAACCAGCCAAACGTGGTGTGGACCGACTGAATAATGTGGAGCAGGTAACCATAGACCTGCCTGCTGCCGGAGAGTATGAGTTGCTGGTAAAAGGCTATAAAGTGCAGGACAAAGCCCAGGGGTTTAGCCTCGTGTATGAGTATGAACAAGAACTGGAGTGGTTATACCCTGCTTTGGGCCTCAGCTTAAAAGCCGGCGAGGTAAACAAGATCCGCTGGCAGGGAAACGCAATAGATGAATCCGTGCAATTGGAGTATAAATTATCGCAGGACAAAGACTGGACGCATATTAAAGAACTAGCTACATCGGATCTTTACTTTGACTGGCAGGCCCCCGACACAGTAGCTGTGGCAAAGCTCCGGCTTTCGGGAGCAAATACAAGTATAGAATCTGAGCCATTTATACTTTCAAAGCAATTAAAATTACAGGTAGGCTTCGATTGCACAGATAACTCTATGGTGCACTGGCCGGCCTTAAGTGGCGTTAGCGAATATCAGTTGCTGCATGTAGACAAAGCTTACACCGAAAAATTACTTACCACAGCCGACACACTTGCCGTGCTGGATAAAAAAACATTGCAGTACCTGGGAGATTATGTGTTAGTCGCTCCTGTGGTAGAGGGGATGATGGCTGAGACAAGCGATGCGGTAAGGCATAGCAAGCCAGGAACAGGATGCTATGTAAAAAGCTTTCTGCCAGAGCAATTCGTGATGGACACAATGCGGTTTAACCTGGAGCTTAGCACACTTTATCAGCTGGTATCTGTTACTCTGGAGCGCGAGCAAAACGGAGTATATAACCCTGTAAGTAAAATAAACGCTGTAAAAAGCCTGACGCTAAAGTTAAACGACCCAGATCCTGCTCCGGGTAAAAACCTGTACCGCGTAAAAGTAGAAACACTAAATAATGTATTCTATTTCAGTAGCATAGAAGAAGCCAGTTACGCCAGACAGGGATTTGCACAAGTATACCCTAATCCGGTAACTGCAGGCAGCCCCTTACACATTGCCCTCATTAATGATTCGGCCAATCTTCAGCTTTATGACCAGACAGGAAGAATAGTAAGAGAGTCAGAAGAAGTGGGTGTAATAAAAGTATTGGATACCACAGGTTTAAAGGGGCTTTATCTACTCCGGATAAAAGGAGATTCCGGTAAGTATATTACCAAGCGGGTGCTTATACTTTAATAAGCTCAAGCTATATGTATAAAAAAGGTAGGTATCGATTAAAAAGTACCCTGCTTACCCTGTGCTCTACCGAGTATCCCCTATGTTCCTTAAATAATTATACAAGTATACCTCAGACTTAAAAAAAAAGGCTCCTGCATTACTGCAGGAGCCTTTTTTTTTAGTCCTATTCTATAATAAACCTAGTACAGGTAGCTAAGCGCAGTTTTGTCGTTCGCGTTGAACGGACGGTTCTGGCCAGATCCGATGCAAGCAAGCATCCAGGAGTTCGGATCCTGCATTGTCGGCGTGCCTGGGATGTGGATAGCACCTACTGTGGAGGCACCTTCGTTGGTGTAAGAGCCGCCGCAAGAGTAGCTTCTGTCCATGTAGTCCGTGTGACGGAAACCGATGCAATGGCCAACTTCATGTGCCAGGATAGTTGCGAACCACGCCTGATTAGGGTTGTTACCGATGTATCTGGTTGCTACCTTGATCAGGTTGTGTGGATCGCCAGCTGCAGTAGGGAAACCAGCTGAAGCAAGGTACTGAGCAGATTTAGGAGCTGCTACAATAGCAATGCTAGCGTTAGAAGACACACGACGCATGGTGATCGTCAGGTTCTCAGCGTTAAAACGGGCAATAGCCTCATCAAGAGCTGGCACATAAGATGCTGGTAATGATGCATCCATAGATATAGTTATCTCACGTCCGGTTCCTGCATTTACCAGGTTAGTCGTGCGGTACTGCTCAGACTCACCTACGCGTAATGCCTTTGTGTTATGCGCTGAGGTAAGGTCGCCATCAGTTAAAAAGATATCCCCCTCAACAATATAACCACCCTCAACCTTCATCACATTCTGGTTACTAAAGCCTAGGGCTTTGATCTGGGTTAATACTTCCTGAGAAGCTTCTTCTTTGTTAGAGATTTCTTCATCCTGCTGGCAAGAAGAAAAACCGAAAGTAGCCAAGATGGCTGCACACAATAGTAAACGTTTTGCAAACATGTTTTGTAAAAATTTTAAGTTAGACATAAAATAAATATAGTAATACAAGTTAGATAACACAAGCTAAAAATCAATTATTTTAAGCTATAGCAGCAACAAAATAGCTAAATTGCAAATTTCAAATATAGAGGTTAAGTTTTTATAATTTTTCTAATAAATATAGCACTGTAATTGAACCTAAATTGCACATGCAATAGAGGAGCAAATGCAACTTAATGTTTATTTGTTACACAAAATCAGTTCTACTTATGATCAAGATTTCATGAACTGCATTGAGCTGAATATTTTATTAACAACTGCGGCTATAAAAATAAGGGGCTTAGTAGTGATACTACTAAGCCCCTTATTACTGAGTAAAGCTAGACTACTAGTATATGTAGTTAAGCGCAGTTCTGTCGTTAGAGTTGAACGGGCGGTTAACACCTGTACCAATACAAGCAAGCATCCATGAGTTTGGATCCGCCCCTGTTGGCGTGCCTGGTATATGTACTGCACCTACTGTGCTGGCTCCTTCGTTGTAGTAAGAGCCACCGCATGAGTAGCTTCTGTCCATGTAATCCGTGTGACGGAAACCGATGCAGTGACCAGCCTCGTGTGCCAGGATAGTAGCAAGGTAGTTAGTACCAGGGTTAGTGCCTAGGTAGTCAGAGTTAACCTTTACGCTATTATAAGGATTACCATTTGACGGGAAACCAGCAGAAGCCAGGTAACTTGAGCCAGATGGAGCTTTCGAGAAAAGAATCTCATAGTTAGAAGATACACGCTGGAATTTAATTCTTAAGTTCTCAGCATTAAAACGACGTATAGCTTCGTCCAAGGCCGTTACATAAGAAGATGGCAAGCTAGTAGTAATTGCCACACGGATAGTACGGCTAGTGCTGCCAACATTAACTAAATTGTTAGTACGGTACTGCTCAGACTCACCAACACGTACAGCTTTCTGATCATATGCAGTTGTCAGATCTTTTTCTCCTAAGAAAATGTCACCTTCAACTATATAGCCTCCCTCAACCTTCTGCACATTCTGGTTGTTGAAGCCCATAGCAGTTATCTGGCTAAGAGTTTGCTCAGATACTTCTGCTTTGTTTGTAATCTCCTCTTCCTGCTGGCAAGAAGAAAATCCGATTGTAACCGCCAGGGCGGCCATTGCAAGTAAACGGGTTACTTTCATAAACATTAAAAATTAAAAGTTAGACATATAGGTTAATAAGCGTAAAAACAAATGTGTAAACATACCACAGCAACTGGTTAATGCTTTATTATATACAAGCATTAACCAGCTAATTAAGCCGATATCATATAATAAGGGTGGAAGAGAAGCTTTACAAGGGCATTTTATAGCTTCTTATAACCGTAGAGGTATATAAGGGCAGATGCTTAGTAATCCAAAACTATGAGATAACATTCAATAAAAACAGGAATAACTGCAACCAAAGGTAACATAGCCTGTAACTACCACACATTGTGCTGAGAATGGTTTTTTCAAGGAAAATCTATTGAAAACCTATCATAAAACCAGCAAAAGGTAACTTTCTTATTTTTGCAACACAGTTTCAAACACACTCATTTACAGCGTTTTACATAATATAACCTATAAAAAAGCCGGCCCCTGCAACTTATTTTGTTACAGGGGCCGGCTTTTAAGATATACTTGCTGCTTAAAGTATGTTGTTGATCTGCTCTTTAATCTTCTCCAGTTCTTCTTTCATCTCCACCACATAATGCTGTATAGTAGAGTCGTTGGCTTTGGAACCGATGGTATTGATCTCACGGCCTATTTCCTGTGATATAAAGCCAAGTTTTTTACCTGTTGGCTCTGGCAAGTATACCGTCTCTGTAAAGTAGTGCAGGTGGTTTATCAGCCTCACCTTTTCTTCGGCGATATCCAGCTTTTCCATAAAGTATACCATCTCCTGCTCAAAGCGGTTCTTGTCAAAAATCTCTGAGTTCGATATCTCCGTTAGGTGCCCTTTTACCCTATTGCGGATATTTTCCATGCGCACAGGGTCGTGCTTTTCAATCTCGGCCAGCAGAATACGAATCTTGTCTATATAAGTCATGATTTCTGCCGTCAGGGCTTTGCCCTCATCGGCACGAAAAGCGTTAATGTTTGCGATTGCCTCTTCCAGCAAGGGCTGTACCACACTCCAATCTGCATCGCCGGCTTCCTCGTCTTGTTCCTGCTGCAGCACTTCCGGCATGTGCAATGCCAGCCGAAACAGGTCTTGCTTAGAGGCACCTACTGCATCAGCTGCCTGGCTTAACTCATTATAATAAACCTGCAGTAATTCGCGGTTAATGTTATTCTTAGCTTTCTGCGATTTGTTTTTAGAATAGTCTACGGATACAGATACCTTGCCTCTGATCAAGGCCTTAGTCAGCATGTTCCGGATTTCGTATTCTTTCTCGTTCAGGTAGCGCGGTGTGCGCACACTTAGGTCCATACCTTTTGAGTTTAAAGACCTGATCTCAACTGAAATCGTGTATTGATCGGAATCAAGGCGGGCACTCCCGAAGCCTGTCATGGACTGCAACATAATCTCTTTTTTAAAATGATACCCTGGCAAATTAGGGATAATTATTCAATTTTGCGCTGCACATAACACTAAAGCTATGATTCATCCTTATACTTTTAAGGTATAAGCCCTTTAGATCAATCCGGTAGCCAGGCCAAGCGCTACAAGTATAAGCATTATTCCCACGATCGTTTGCAGCGCCTCTATGGTTACTTTCTTTAATAGCCTGTTCCCCAGTAGTGCTACCGCAAAAGCCGAAGCAGGGGCTGCAGCCAGCAACGTATAGTTTATACTTTGATGCGCGCCAAAAATCAGTTTGTCATATACACTGGTTACATCAATCAGACAGGCTATAACCACTCCGGTGGCTATAAAAGCCTCTTTACTTAGCCCAGGTTTTATCAGAAAAGCACTGTGTAATGCTCCCTGGTTGCCTGTAAGTCCTCCAAAGAATCCATTTAGCAAGCCACCTAGGGGCAGGCACTTTGGGTCGAAGGATAGTTTAAAGAGGCGTGGGAGCAGATCAAACAAGGCAAAGCACACCATTAACAGGGCTGTACAAGTTTAACAGAAGTGATGTAAAATGTCTTTTCTTCCAAAGTATAACTTGCCAGCGGCTGTCACTCCGAGATAAGCACCAGCAAACCTGCTCCTGCAAAAGCGGCCACCATTGAGGGCAGGCCAAATTTCAGGACCACTGGTAACTGAGCGTGCCTGCCTATTAAGGTCAGTTTAAAAAGATTGTTCAGGAAGTGAACCACAGCAGTAAGCGCAATGGCAATATCGATGGGGAAGAATAAGGCAAAAACCGGCACTAGCAAGGTACCTAAGCCAAAACCTGAGAAAAAAGTTAAACCGGATGCTATAAATGAGGTAATACAGATTAACAGGTATTCCATCCGGCAAGCCAGCTTTAAGGAATCATTTTATTAACGGCATCGATCATAGTCAGCACTTCGCCGGGATGCTTGCCTACACGTTCTGCCCGCTCTTTACCTAATCGCACCATAACAATGTTCTTCTCCGGAATTACAATAATGTACTGGCCAAGTATACCACGTGCATAGAAGATACGCTGGCCTTTGTAATCCGGCAGCAGCCACCACTGGTAACCGTAAAAATCAACCTTTTCCTTATCATTCGCATCTATCAGACCATTAGGCGTAATCGACGCTTGCACATAGGCAGGCGGCACAATGGTATCGCCTTTCCAGATGCCGTTGTTCAGGTAAAGCTGGCCAATACGGGCAAAGTCGCGGGCATTGGAGTAAAAGCAGCAATACGCTTTTTCTATTCCATTACGTTTGTCTAAGCTCCATTCTGCATCTTCTTCGGCTCCTAATGGCTTCCATAGCTTCTCCTCTGCCAGTTTACTCAGACTTTTACCGGTAGCAGCCTCCAACACAAGACCCAGCACCTGCGTATCGCCACTTTTATAACTAAACTCTCTGCCTGGAGTCTCAACGGCCTTTAGCCTCTTAATTACTTTTCTCAGGTCGGTGCCGTAATAGGCCTCAGTAGTAACAGAAAGCGGACTACTGTACGATTCGTCCCAGTTCAAGCCGGAACTCATCCAGAGTAAATGTTTAATCCGAATCTTGGCTTTATTTCCTTCCCTGAACTCAGGCAGAAAATCCGCCACCGGCTGCTCTACACTTCTTATGTGCCCATCCTTTATCGCTGTCCCCACCAGAATGCTTACTATACTTTTAGCCATCGAGAAAGAGTTACTCAGCGACTCCTCCGAATAACCATCCCAATACTGCTCGTACAGTATAGAGTCGTTTTGGATAACCAGAAAAGCAACAGAATTAATATCCAGGTGTAACTGCACCAGTTCGTCCGGCAAACTCACTTTATTATAGGATTTGGCCAGGGGCCAGGGCTGAGATCTGCGAGGGGCGTCTATTTCACGCTGATCGAATATGTCGCGGTCATCTATATCGGCAAAGTTGTATACCACCGCCTTGTACAGGTAATTCTTATCAGCCATGTGTATCCAGGCTGCCCCTAATGTTAGCAGAAGTATAGCGCCTATACCAAAGCGCTTTGTCTTTCTATTCATGAGGTGATGTTAGAAATCGTAGCCCAGTGTTATGTAAAACTTAGGCCCTTTGCGTTCATAGTCTTCTTCGCCCCAGGCTACATCAAGCTTACCGTACACTCCCAGCAGTGTGGTGCGGGCACCAAAGCCATAGCCTAGCAAGAATGGGTTACGGTAGTTAATTACAGTTATTTCAAATGGGTCTACTTCAGTAGGACTTGTTCTGCCGCCTATCACACGCGTGTTAATAGAGTTATTGCCTGTAAAAGGGTTTGATCCGTTGTAGGCCGAGCCGGCATCAGCAAAGGCTGTAAGCTGCAGGTTGCGAAAAAACCCGGAAGGTATAGGTCCATTATACAAATATTGCACGATCGGAACCCGTAGTTCCGCATTAGCCATCAGGTATTTGGTGCCGTTACGAGTGTTAAAGCTAAATCCTCTTAATGGTGTGGCATACTCCAGGTAAAACAAATCGGCAGGCGACTGTATCAGGATATCATTCTGTTCAGATTCTTCGTCATCATCGGCTAGCAGCCAGTTATCCATACCACCTATCAGGAAGCGCTTCGGAGAGTTGCCAAAAAATGACCCATAGCCAATACGGGTGGCAAGTATAATTTGGCGGTGCAGCTTTTGGTAGTGGCGTAAGTCAACGTAAAATTTACTGAAGTTTACTGATGACTCATCAAATCCTCTGAGTGAAAGTATACCCACTTTCATTCGGGAGCCCTCACGCATATTAACCCCTGTAGACACAGAGTTATCATACACCAGTTCTACATTGGCGCCCCCAAAGTTGGTGATGCTATCTGGTGTGGCAAAGCTATTTACAAAAGTAAACCTGGTGTTTACAAACTTTGGCTGCGCCCTTAAGCTGGTACTGTGGCTAAGTGGGTACACCAACGTAGGCGAAAACTCATTTTTAGAGAAGCGGAGCCTTGCACCTGTTTCGGGCACTTCGGTAAGTATAATATCACGGCGGAATTGCATGCCCAGGTCTACACGGTTCTTCAGGTTCATGTACTCGGCCCAAATACGGCTTGTCTCCAAGTCTGTCCGGATAAAAGCACTCCCTCTGATGTGGTGGTTCTCGAACAGGTCGCTCATATTTACGCCGGCTACAATACCGAAACCTAACTGTGGGTCTGCATAAACGGAGGTAATTATTTCGTGTACGCTGAAACGAACGTCATAATCCAGCGGGCCGGCGATTTGCTGGTTTGCAGTTGCTGTTGTAGCACGCTTTACAGGCGCAGTATTTACTTTGGCACTATCGGTTTTCGCTGCCTGTTTTTCGTCTGCACTAAACTGGTAATTGTCAATGTTGATTTCGCCGTTTGTTCTGGCTGGGACTTTCTTTTTGGATTCGCTCTCCAGCAACTTGCGTGTTGCCGCTGACTGCTGTGGCACCCTGACTCTGGTCTCCAGTATAATCTGTCGTGATGTTTTGGGCAACTCCTGCAGCGAAGTAGGAGCAAAATCTGGCAACAGGTACACAAAATCACGGGAGCGGTCTTTTGCCACAAAGGCTAATGTGTTATTACTGGCGTTATAGTCGTAATCATCTATACCCTGTATAAAGTTTGTAAGCGGCTTACTGGTGCCTGTGCTAATATCATATCGGTATATACTTCTTATTCCACTTGCTTCGCTCAGGTAAACAAGGTTGCCGTCGTCGGTGGCGCGAGGTCTTAACTCACTGGCAACAGAACTGGTAAGCTGCCTTAGGTTTACTCCTTGCTGGTCCAGTAAAAAGATATCGTAATTATTAACAACGCTGCCAAACGTAGCATCAGGCGCAGTACCGGTAGTATCTACCCAGCGGTTAGAGCTAAACGCGACTCCCTGACCTCCACGCAAAAACACCGGATGTATGTCATCATAAATATCCTTGGTTAGCTGTTTCTGTAAACGCCCGTTGGCATTGAGCAGGAAAATATCTGTCTGCCCATCCTTTGATGCACTTACAACTATACTTTGGCCGTCTTCAGAATAGCTCATATTGTATACCTGTGTAAACTGGTCCAGGGTAACGGCAGGCGTGGTCAGGTTTTCGTAGAGAGGTAATAAGGTATAACGGTCGCGGGCATCTACCTGGCGCAGCGTCATTTTGCCTCGGCGCGCCTCAATAAAACCCAGTTGGTTGTTAGAGCGCCATGCCAGCACCGGCAGTTCGTAGTCTACCATCTGGTCCATGGTTTTGTAACCGCCTCGCCATACCACCTTGTCTTTCCTGGTACGCACTTCCTGCACAATTATCTTAAAGTTGCCATTATCCATCTCGGCATACGCCAGGTGGGTACCGGCCGGGTTAAGCGTAGGTTCAGAGTATCTGTGCCCCTGCTTATTTTTACTGAACAGCCTCGTAGCAGCAGGCACAGGAACCAACTGGTTTTCTGAACTGGTATTTATCTGAACATAGTAGTTGTTCCAGTCTTGTAGAAAGCGTTTGTAAGGTAAGTTCAGGCTGCTGGTAATGCCAATTTCTACATCGCGGGTAATGCGGGTAAGGTTAAGTATGTTCTGGATGGCAGTATAGCCATAACGCTCGGCAATGTAGTTCCAGATAGACTGCCCGGTAAGTTCTGCATCACGGGTAAAGAACAGTTGCGGGTTTTGTTTGGCCTCCTGCTGCATATCGCGCATAAAGTTATCCATCTCTATACTCCAGCCCTCGGCAGTATAAGCCGCCACACCGCTGATAAACCAATCTGGCAGGCGCAGCAGGTAACTGCTCTGCAAAGCTTCTTTCAGGCTGCCGCCATACATCATGTCGTTCAGGAGCAATTCGGTAAGCGTAAAGCTCAGGTCACGTTTAAACTCAGTTTGGGTGCCTTCAAATGCCAGCTCTATCTTGTTCTTCATAAACAGGGTTTCGCCTCCTGTCTGGTACTGATCCTGGTCCAGGCCTATGTTGCTTTGGCGCAGATCTGTGGTAGAGTTGTAAAGTATAAGCGTGATCTTGGAATATGGGTAATACCCAATCAGGCTGGTAATGCGCTTCAACTCTTTTTCGGCGTACTCAGCTGCGTTAATGGCTGCCTGTTTACCTCCGCTGTAAAAGTAGATGTTGAAATTCTGGGTGCTGTACAGCTGCCAGTCAAAGTTTTTATATTGAATGCGGCTCTTCCCGAAAACGTCCCGTCCAGGTTGTGCCTGTAGAGTGTTTACCGTTAACGAGCTCAGCAAAAAGAGCAACAATAACCTTGTATATAAACGCATGCGCTTAGGGTTGATGGTTCTGGTGTTTTATGTAGTCGTAATATAACGAAAAATAACGCGAAATGTGTATCTCCGGGAGCAGGTCAGTTTTGCCTTCCAAAGCATCTGCAAGATTTTCAGCCAATAAAGGAGCCATCATTACGCCTTTGGACCCCATGCCGTTAAACACACTAAGCTGCTTATGCTGGGGGTGCTGCCCTGCCAATGGATGTCTGTCGCGTACAGCCGGCCTGATACCTGCCCTGTGGTTAACTACCTGAAAGTGCTGTGAGGTAATCTGGCTAAAGCGCTCTGAAAGTTCTTCTTTACCCGCCTCCGTAGGTACTTCGTCGGGATGGCGCCAATCGTAAGTTGCACCAATTTTAAACTTCCCTCTTCCAATGGGAACAACGTAAACGGCTTTATTATAGATGCATTCGGGCTCAAAATTATCTGTTTGCACATCCAGCACCTCTCCTTTGGTTGGCTGTAAAGGCAACCATTTAAAGTATGGATTGTTCACAGCCTGATACCCCTCGCAAAAGATCAGGTGCTTCGCTTCTATGTTTTTATACCTTACGCCCTGCGCTGTTAAGTTTAGGCTTTCTATCTCGAAGCGCTCCGGTAATAGTTGGTTCTGCTGCAGTAACTCATTTGTCAACAACCTCAGCGTATCCTCTACTTTAAGATAGCCCCCTTTGTTGATCATGATACCACCCAACGAATCTTTTATACCTGGCTGATTTATACTTTGGGTGTAGGTGCCTGCAATATACCCCTGCCAGCCTTCCGAGGAGCTTTTTGCCATCCAGGTGTTTTGCTCTTCAATGGTAGAGAATATTTTGTAGATAGGCTTGCGAATGTATAGCTGCTGTCCGTAACGCTGCTCCAGTTCGCTGTACAATGCATTTGCAGCAGGTATAAAGGCATCTGCCATCCATGATTTTGCAAACCGTTTCCCAGCTACCGGGTTTACCAGGCCAGCCGCTACCTTTGAAGCAGTATTTAGTCTGGGTTCATCAATCACAAGCACATGGTAGCCTCTTTTGCGTAAAGTAAAACTTAAAAAGGCACCTGCCAGGCCATGTCCAACAACTATAAAATCGTAATTCATAGAGGCAAGTTACAAGATGTACAGGTGAAATTCGTAACTTAGATGCCGATTTTGTGGGACAGAAAACAAAAAGTATACCCAATGAAAATTACCTGCCTTACCTTTAACCCGTTCCAGGAAAACACTTACCTACTGCACGACGACACCAAAGAGTGCGTGGTAGTTGACCCGGGTTGCTCAGACAAACACGAACAGGAAGAACTGAAAAAGTATATTTCGGATAACAACCTGAACGTAGTGCGCCTGCTAAATACGCACTGCCATATAGACCACGTGCTTGGCAATAAGTTTGTAGCCGACACCTATAATGTGGAACTGGAGATACACCCTGAAGACGAGCAGGTATTGCGTGCTGTGCCAACCTATGCATCAAACTATGGTTTCCCGCAGTATGCCGAGCAACTGCCTGGAAAATACCTGAAAGAAGGCGATACCATTAAATTTGGAAACACTGAGTTGGAAGTTATTTTCGCACCGGGCCACGCGCCTGGCCATGTGGTGTTCTACAATAAACCGGACAAAACTGTGATAGGTGGCGATGTGCTTTTTCAAGGAAGTATAGGCCGGACAGATTTACCTGGCGGCGACTTTGATACACTGATCCAAAGTATAAAAACAAAGCTTTTTACCTTACCCGACGAAGTTACGGTTTACCCGGGCCACGGCCCCGAAACCACCATCGGATACGAGAAAAAGTATAACCCTTTTCTGCGGTAATTAAGCTGCCGCCTTCTTGCATGAAAAAACATATACCTAACGCCATTACATGCCTCAATTTATTTGCCGGCTGCCTGGCTTTATACTTTGCCTTTAAAGGTCAGCTGGTTTATACTGCATACTTAGTAGGCATTGCCTCTGTGCTCGATTTTCTGGATGGCATGGTTGCCCGTGTGCTGGGCGCCTATTCCGAAATTGGCAAACAACTTGACTCCCTGGCCGATATGGTTTCCTTTGGTGTAGTGCCCGGTACCATTATGTTCATACTAATACAACGCACTGCCGACACCTTTCTGGGTTTCCCGATAGAAACTGTAGCTTTCTTTGGGTTTCTGATCACGATCTTCTCAGCGCTGCGCCTGGCCAAGTTTAATATAGACACCCGCCAGACAACCTCTTTCATTGGTTTGCCCACACCTGCCTGTACTATTTTTGTGGCATCGCTGCCGCTTGTATTGGAGCACGGTGATCTAGCTCATTATGCCGTTATACTTAACCCATGGGTGCTGGTCATACTTACCATGCTGCTATCTTACCTGTTAGTGGCTGAACTTCCGCTGTTTGCATTAAAATTCAAAAACCTTAACTGGCAGGATAACTCTGTGCGGTTTATTTTCCTGATTCTGTCGGTTATCTTAGTGGCTCTTCTTAAGTTTACTGCTATACCACTTATTATAGTGTTGTACATCGTTTTGTCTATTATCAAAAAAACTTCGCACTCGTAAAATACATTTGCGGGATTAATGTCATGTTGTGTTTGAAATTGCATGACTCACACGTTAATACAAGGTTGCCTGACTTGCACCAGACAGATTAAGAAGCGTTAAACTTCCAGAGCAAAACCCTTCTGGAATACAATATTTTACACGTATATTTGTTACTTAGCAGAGGCTTGGCATTGCTCACAAACTAAAGCACGCTTCTTTAATAAAATTACGGTTAACTAATGGGGCACTTTCGACTCGTTTTTGTAAGCACGTTACTTCTTTTAGGTTTACTTACCTTTCGTACCAACGCCCAGCAAAGTATAAGTATAAACTGGCAAGGTTACGAAACTGTGCTTCCTGTCGATAACCTTCCTGACAAAGTTCCTGCATTCGAGGGAGCCACAGTAGACCCTACAGAGCGACTTCCCTACTACCGTTTCCGGTTACCCCAGGATATAGAGAATCTAGCTCTTACGGAGGCAACTTATCAACCATTCTCTGCAGAAGACCAGAAATTGTTCGGCAAGTATAAATTTGATTATTCTCCAGTAGTACATTTCGTTAACGGCATCGAAAATAAAACACCTGTTGCTGTGGTAACAATATTGCCCATCCGCAGGAATCCGCAAAGCAATCAGTTAGAGAAGCTTATCTCCTTTAGCTACAAGTATAATCAGGCACAGGCAAAGGCAGCTAATGCCCGCACCAGTACTGCAAGCTTTGCCAGCAATTCCGTGCTAAGCAGCGGCAACTGGTATAAACTAGCCGTAACGGCATCAGGAGTATACAAAATAGACAGAAGCTTGCTGCAAACACTAGGTATCAGCACACAGAGCCTTGACCCCAGAACGATACAGCTTTTTGGCAACGGAGGTGGTATGCTGCCACAGCCAAACAACATCAGCCGCCCTGACGACCTTATAGAAAACCACGTTATGGCTATAGGCGAAGCTGATGGCCGCTTTGATGAGAATGACCACGTACTGTTCTATGCCCAGGGCCCGCACACCTGGGAGTATGACGAAGCACAGAAACAGTTCAAACACAACTTTAACGTATACTCCGATACTGCTTTTTATTTTCTGAGAGTAGGTTCAACACAGGGCAAGCGCATCACTACCAGGACACAGGCATCAGGAGCATCTCAAACAATTACCAGTTATAATGAGCGCCACTTTCATGAGCGCGACCTTAAAAACATGGTCTTCTCGGGCAGAGAATGGTATGGAGAAGAGTTCAGTTCTTTTGTTCCGTCGCATACTATCAGCCTGCCTATATCAGACATTGTACCTGGCTCTGACCTAAAGCTAACGGCCTTTTTGATGGCTAACTCCCCAACAGAGACCTCTTTTACCATCAAAGTAAACAATCAGACACTTGGCAGCCAAGCTATACCTTCACGTGGTACATACAGCTATCACCCCAACGGTACCAATAGTATAAGAACCTATACCTTAAACCAACAGGCACTTGGAGCACCCGCAGCCCTTGAAACAAACCTTACTTTTAGCACAGGAGGCAGCTCTACCTCGTTGGGTTATCTTAATTATCTGCAGCTAAATTATGAGCGGCAACTAAAACTTAAGGGCGAGCAAACTAGTTTCAGATCGGTGGCAAGTATGGCTGCGCCAGTAAGTATATTCCGGATCGGAGGTACTTCGTCCGGCGCCATGGTATGGGATGTTACAGTTCCGTTTGCTCCTGTAATGCAGCAGGTAGATGCCGGCACCGATCTTAGTTTCAGCACCTCTACCGCCATACTTCGTGAGTTTGTAGTACTGCAAAGCAGCATCAGCAACAAACCAATTGCAGCAGGCAAGGTAAACAATCAGAACCTTCATGCCCAGAACCAGAACGGTGATCTGGATTTTGTGATCATCACCAATCCTAGATTCCTGCAGGAGGCAAACAGGCTGGCAGAACACCGTAGAAAACATAGCGGCATGCAGGTGCTGGTAACAACTACCACACAGGTATTTAATGAGTTCTCTTCAGGAGCGCAGGACGTAACAGCTATACGTGATTTTATGCGTATGCTTTATAAGCGCAGCAACAAAAGTGGCCACGACCACATGTACCTGCTGCTACTGGGCGATGCTTCTTATGACTATAAAAACCGACTAAGCAACAACACTAATTTTGTGCCTATCTATGAGTCAAGGCAATCGCTACACCCTATCTCCAGTTACTCGTCAGAGGATTATTTCGGTTTTCTGGATGATGAAGAGGGAGAATGGATCGAATCTACGTTGGGAGATCATTTGCTGGACATAGGCATAGGAAGGTTACCTGCAAAAACAGCTGCAGAAGCAGCCACAATGGTTAACAAAATCATCAACTACGATAGCCCGACTCACTTTGGCAAGTGGCGCAGCAGGGTAACCTTACTCGCAGACGATGGTGATTACAACGAACACCAGAACGATGCGGAGTTCCTGGCCAACTTCCTGCAGCAAAACGCCATCAACTATAACCCGAATAAAATTTACCTGGACCTTTACCGACAGGTATTTGAAGCTAACGGTCAAAGCGTTCCCGATGCCGTAGCCGCCTTAAATAAAGCTATTGAACAAGGCTCTCTAATAACAAATTACACAGGCCACGGCAACGAAGTAAGCCTGGCGTCGGAGCAAATTGTTACTATACCCAAAATAAATAACTGGAAGAATAAAGACAGGTTAACCTTTATACTTACAGCTACCTGCGAGTTTGGCCGCTACGATGACCCTACTGGCGTATCTGGAGCAGAGACGGCACTGCTGCACCCTGACGGCGGAGCAGTAGGTCTGATTACAACTACTCGCCCTGTATACTCTAACGGTAACCGCGTGCTTAACCGCAATTTTTTCAAAAGCTTTTTCACACCCGCCCCAGGCGCAAAAACCCGTTTAGGCGATCTTGTACTAAGCACCAAAAACAATAGTATTACAGATAATGTAAGCGGATCGAAAGGGGTGAACAACAGAAACTTTTCTTTGCTGGCAGACCCTTCGCAACAACTAGCTTCTACTGCCTTAAATACTGAAATAACTCATATTAACAACAAGTCTGTTGCTGCCGATACACTTAGCGCCCTTGGCAAAATCAACTTGAAAGGGCGGGTGTCAACAAATGCCGGAAGTATAGCTTCCGATTTTACCGGAGAGGTACAGGTAACTGTGTACGAAAAGCCAATTACTCTCAGAACATTCGGTGATGATGGTTCGCCACCTGTATCTATCAATGTGCGGGAAAACGTGCTCTACGATGGCAAGGCTACTGTAAAGAATGGACTATATGAACTTAGCTTTATTGTACCCAAAGATATTGCTTACAACTATGGTCAGGGAAAGATTTCGCTTTACGCCAGTAATAATGTACAAGATGCCTTGGGAGCAAATCAGTCTATTATTATAGGTGGCACCACTAAAAACGTACAGGCAGACAATACCGCTCCTACCCTGCAGCTGTACATGAACGATGAATCATTTGTGTTTGGTGGTACTACAGGTAAGGACGCAGTGCTATTGGCAAAGATCTTTGATGAAAGTGGTATAAATACAGCTGGGCTTGGCATAGGACACGAGATAACAGCAGTGCTGGATGAGAAGCGTGACAACCTGATCTTGCTAAACGATTATTATACTTCGGAGCCAGACAGCTATCAGTCAGGCCGTATAAAGTATTCTTTCAAGGATTTAGAGCCCGGCCCGCATTCGCTTAGAATCAAAGCCTGGGACACGCATAATAATGCAGCAGAAGAATATATAGAGTTTGTTGTATCTAATGATAGCAAAATTGCGTTAGAGCATGTGCTGAATCATCCTAACCCGTTCTCTACAAAAACAACTTTTCATTTTGACCACAACAGAGCCGGCGAAAACCTGGATATACAAATTCAGATATTTACCATATCAGGAAAATTAATAAAGACTCTTGAAACCACAAGCCATGCGAGTAAGTCACATTTCTCAGAATTATCATGGGATGGAAAAGATGAATACAATGATATACTGGGTAAAGGCGTTTATATTTATAAAGTGAATGTAAGATCGCAGCAAGATGGCTCAAAAACATCTAAATTTGAAAAGCTTGTAATTTTAAACTAAATAGTAACTCAATATTTCTATATTTGATATAGCGTTATCAACAAACAACCTATGTATAAAAGAAGTACTTTAATAAAAGCTTTTGCATTCGTATTAGCGTTTGCTTCGGCTCCTTTTGCTTTCGCACAGTCTACGGTTGGTAGCAATGCAGTAACAACTGCAGTTCCTATCTTAACAGTTGCACCTGATGCACGATCTGCCGCACTCGGAGATGCCGGTGTGGCAATCAGTCCGGATGCCAACGCACCATTCTGGAACCCTGCAAAACTAGGTTTTGTGCAGAATGATCTGGCTGTAAGCTTTTCGTACTCACCATGGCTTCGCAATATAGTAGACGATATGTCGCTTAGTTATCTTTCAGGTTACAAAAAGCTAAATGAAACGTCTGCCTTATCCTTCTCACTTTTATACTTTGATCTGGGAGAGATACAGTTTATAGACGAGCAGCGCAATCCGATCCAGGATTACAATCCTAAAGAATATACTATATCTGTAGCGTATGGCCAGGCTCTAAGCGAAAACTTTAGCCTTGGTATCGGAGCACGCTTTATTCATTCAAACTTGGCTGGTAATGTAAACGTTGGCGGCTCTACTCAATCCTTTGAATCTGAACCAGGCAATACTGCAGCTGTAGACGTAGGCGTATACTATAACAAAGACTTGGGCCAGAAAATTAATCTAGGTTTAGGTGCAAACATCTCAAACATCGGTGGTAAAATATCTTATACTACTAAAGATGAGAAAGACTTCCTTCCTACTAACCTGAAACTAGGTACAGCAGTTACCTATAACCTGGATGCTTATAATAAGCTAACCTTACTGCTAGATGCAAACAAATTGCTGGTACCTTCACCAGGAGCGGACAGCACACAAACTGTACTGAGCGGAATTTTCACTTCATTTGGTGATGCGGAGGGCGGCTTTAGTGAAGAGTTGCAGGAAGTTAATCTGTCAACAGGTGTTGAATACTGGTACAATGAGTTATTTGCTGCCAGAGTAGGTTATTTTTATGAGCACCCTGAGAAAGGCGGCAGAAAATACTTCTCGCTTGGTCTGGGCCTGCGTTACCAGAAATTCGGTATAGATGCTGCTTATCTTATACCTAACGATCAAAACAACCCGTTGGCACAAACCCTTCGCTTCAGCATTGCGTTGAACTTAGAATAACAGAATTAAAAAGAAGAATGCTTGATAGAACAAAAGCTCCTGAAATACACGAAATAGATGCAGTGACTCTGCAGATTGCGGAAGTAACACATTTAGATAACGGAGCAAAATTACATAGTATCATAAGCGAAACCCAGCCTGTAATCAGGCTGGATTTTGTTTTTAAAGCCGGTAAATGGTACGAACAAGAGAATGGAGTATCAGACTTGAGTTCTAAGATGCTACTGGAAAGTACAATTAATTTAACTGCTAAACAGATCGCTGAGAAAGTAGCGTTCTTTGGTGCATCATTGGATGTAAACCATGGGTACGACAGAACAGAGATAACGCTTTATTGCTTGTCGAAATATGTAGAGGAGTTACTTCCTATTGTACTAGATGTGTTGGAGAACCCATCGTTCCCTGAGAATGAATTTAACCTCCTAAAGCAACGGTCTCAGCAAAACCTTAAAGTACAAAGGCAGAAGAACAGTTATCTTGCTACGCATGCTTTTACGAAACAGATATACGGTGCAGAACATCCTTATATTTTCGGCTATGATGAGCAGGGTTTAGACAAAATTGATCTCTTAAAAACTAAAGAATTCTATCAACAGAATTTCCTGACACAGGAGCTGGAAGTATTTGCTTGTGGGGCCATAGATACTTTACTGCATCAGCATCTAACAGAAAGTATAAGTAAACTTAAACTGGAGCAGGCAGATAAAGCAAATAGAGAATCTCTATATGTTCCATTAGCGTCACAGGCTAAAACGGAGCTAGTAGAAATGCCAGAGAGCCTGCAATCTTCTATAAGACTAGGAAAACAATTCCCTTTAATGAATAGTGAAGATTATCACAAGCTATTAGTGATGAACGAGCTATTAGGAGGATATTTCGGATCTAGGTTGATGAAGAACATCAGGGAGGATAAAGGCTATACCTATGGTATATATTCCGCTATATCTCCCAAAGAGCACGATACCTTGTTCTTTATTGGAACAGATGTTAAAAGCTCAGTAACGGAAGACACCATTAATGAGATTAAAAAAGAACTAGCTCTGCTAAGAAACAAAGAAGTCCCGGAGGATGAGTTAGCTACAGTTAAGAACTACATGCTGGGCAAGTTTCTAAATGATATTACAACAATTTTTGAGCAATGCGACAGATATAAAAGAATTGTACTTTATGATTTGCCACAAAACTTTTACAATAATTATATCACAACAATAAGAACGATCACAGCACCAGAAATTCATGCTCTTGCTCAACAGTATTTGCAGGAGAATGATCTTCATATTGCTGTTGCCGGAAAGTATAGTTAATTACCACTATAACTAAAATCAAGAGGGGGGTTGTCCAAAAGGGTAGCCCCTTTTTTGTTTATTAGCCTTTTGCTATTTTAGCAGTAATGAGAAGGCGCAATGTTGATTTAAAGGAACAGCCAGGCCATCGGTAGACATGTTTCCCCAGAGCATCGGGGGCCGCATCACGGAGGGACGCCGGAAAGAAATAGACGCCCAGCGGCTCAACTAGGAGATCAGGCAGCTCAACCAGCGGGTCAAGGAGCTGGACACAAAAAGCCCGTAAGCAGGTAGAGAAACAGAGCATCTGCCGCGGCAAAAGTACGAGGAGGAGTTAGAGAAGCTTGGTGACAATAACAGCAAAACTGACAAGAACGCTACCCTTATGATAATGAAGGAGGACCACATAAAGAACGGGAAGTTGAAGCAGGCCTACAACGTACAAATCAGCTAGGGGAACCAGCTCATTCACCAATTTTCCCATGTACCGCAGGGCCGGCGACACGGCCACGCTGATCCTCCACCTGGAGCAGTTACAGGTACATTAAAAGAGCAGTCCAAAGAAGTTGTGACCGATCAGAATACAGCTGGCTTGAAGAGCACTAGGTAACCCGAAGAACACAACATTTTTCAGCAGTTAGTATTGGCTTAAGGCTACTTCTTCTTTGTTACGGGTCAAAAAAAAACCGGGGCAGCGTCCTTATGGGATGCTGCCCCGGTGTTGGGGTTGGCGGCCACCTACTCTCCCGGGTGTGACCCCAGTACCATCGGCGCGTCCGGGCTTAACTTCTCTGTT
>NZ_JAHYXK010000030.1 GCF_019443125.1 Pontibacter aydingkolensis
TTCTACAACAGGGAAAGGCTCCATTCAAGCCTGGGATACCGCACACCAAAACAAATGGAAGAAAAATTAAACAGGAAACCTTTAGCAGCTTAATCTTGTGTCCGGGTTTTTGTTGCAAGTCCATAGTAGTAGCAGCTTTCTCCTTTTTGTCATACTGTAAGGATCTTGGTAGAAGGGAGGTTAAGCATTTACTACAAAGCTCTTACCTTTAAGGGTTATGTCAGAATTCCCCGCCTTGGATAAGGAGGGGTTAGGGGTGGTTAGACCCGGTTCTGAAGGCAATCCATATAATCAATCTTAATCCCCATTAATCTGTGGTCAAAGAATCTGCTTCACCTCTTCTACATACTTTACCAGCTCCGGGAAAAAGGTTTCAAACTCATCAGCGTACAACGTATAGTTTTGTTCCAGTTCATACACCGCTGTTTCCATTCCCGATTCAAAGGATGCTCTTCTGCTCATGCCTGTTAAAGCCCTGCCTACTCCTTCGAGTTGCGCATAGCCTAACAGCCAGTTATGTTGCCGCATGTGCTCAAAAATATACTTCATGCGTTCGGGAAGCAGGTGCATAGAGGCGCCTACTATGTTGTATACTTTTTCGGTGTAAAGTATTAGCGGCTCATCGGCATACTGCTCAAATCTGCTGGCCAGGAAATGATCGTAATACATATCGGCAATAACCGGGGCAAATTTGCGGTACTGTGGCCGTAGTCTTGCTTTTGTTTCGGCTACGATTTCATGCGTGTCGGTGTAGGTGTCGATCAGGCGGTGCAGTTTAATGCCTTTGGCTACCTCTGAAGTATAAAGCGCTGCCTGCTTGCCTTTTACAGTATCAGCAATAAAATTGCCCAGCAGTAATTCAGGGTTGTCGCCGGATAAAAATGCATGCGCCAGAAAGTTCAAAATTTCGGTGTGTTTAGTATCACGTACAAACAATAAAGTATAAAGACTGTTTACAAACCTAAACAGTTATGTATTACACGAGTATAAACCCTGAACTATTTAGCCGCGTAATCAAAACTCACTACCACAAAGTATAGAACTATGGATAATAATCAAAACAAACAGGAAAGCCTGAACAAACTTATCGATATGATTAAAGACGTAGATATCGCTATGATGACTACGATTGACGATGACGGTAGCTTGCGCAGCCGGCCTATGCGAACTCAGAAAGCAGCGACGGATGGGGTGCTATGGTTTTTTACTGGTTATGAATCCGGTAAATCGCATGAGATAAAGGATAACGATGCGCATGTAAACTTAAGCTACGCAGAACCGGATGATGAGCTGTATGTGTCTGTTTCTGGCAGGGCAACGTTAACCAGAGACAAGCAAAAGATAGACGAACTCTGGAACCCTACATTAAAAGCCTGGTTTCCGAACGGGAAAGACGACCCGAATGTAGGGCTTATTAAAGTAACTATTGACAAAGCAGAATACTGGGACGCTCCTAACAGTAAGTTGGTACATCTGTACGGCATGGCCAAAGCCGCCATTACCGGCGAAAAGACAAAGCCCGGCGACAACGAAAAGATAAATATGTAGGTATAAATAATGGCCTATAGCTTGAAAGAAGCACCTGCTAAACTTTATTGTCTGGCAGGTGTTTTCATGTTCAGCAATTTCTTTATCTTAAGTATAAATCGTAAGCCATACTTTCTTGATATCTCCTCAAACCGAAATTCCCCGACTTACAACACTTACGCTTTTTGGTGTTAAAAATGGCCATCTTCGCTGGGGACTGGCACAGATGGGCACCTCGGTACCACACCTTGCCAAAGTGCCGGGGCTGTTGTTTTATAAGCTACTGGGCAGCGGGCACGGCAAGGGCTTTAGTATAAAACCAAACTTTAAGCGCTACGGCCAGCTGTGCACCTGGCAAAGCGAGGCGGCGGCAGATGACTTCTTGCATAATTCTGCCCTCATGCAGGAGTATAAAAAGCATACATTTGAGACCTGGACGGTGAAGCTGTTGCCTTATCAATCGCATGGGCAGTGGGATAAGCAGGAGCCCTTCTCGCCTACCCTCTCTGAAAAGCATACCGATGGTCCTATTGCTGTGCTAACCCGTGCAAGTATAAATTGGCGTGCCCTACCAAATTTCTGGCGATTTGTACCCAAAACAAGCACAGCGCTTGATAATGCCGAAGGCTTGATCTGTTCGATTGGTTTAGGTGAACTGCCTTTTGTGCGGCAAGCAACTTTCAGCATCTGGCAAAGTATGGACGCCATGAAAGCCTACGCCTATAAAAACCCGCTGCACCAGGAAGTAATGCGCCGAACCCGTTCTGAAAACTGGTACAGCGAAGAGCTTTTTGCCCGCTTTAAACCGGTTGCCAGCCTAGGCACATGGAATGGTGTAAACCCCTTGCAGAACAGAGTTGTTGACACAGTATAAGCTACATTATACCGGCAACTCCAAAGCCCATAATCAGTACGCTGCTGGCGATATTTAAAAGCCGTACAATGGACGGGTTACTTACAAAGCGCCCCAGCGTAGCGCCAAAGCTGGCAAATGCCAACTGAATAATCAGGCTACCGGTAAAGATAGCTGTAGCCAGTGCAATGATATTCAGCAAGCCTGTGGCCGGTGAAACCAGTTGCCCCGAAAAACCCAGGAAAAGAATGACGGTAAGTGGGTTGATGATGGTAAGCAAATATGTTGAGAGAAGGTAATTCGTCTTTTTGGTATCACCCGGATTTAGCCTGTCTGTCTGAACAGCCTTTATACTTCCTTTTAACATCCAGGCCCCAAATAAAAACAGAGCAAGTGAGGTGATGTAAACAAAAAGCTGCTGATTCATGTCCAGGAAACCTGCCAGGAAAGTGCCTGCTGTGAAGGCTACTATGCCATAGGTAAAATCGGCCAGTGCGGCTCCTATCCCACTCATAACGCCGCTTCTCCATCCGGTGTTAAGCCCCCGATTTATAATAAGTATAGCGATGGGCCCCACTGCAATGGCAATCGTTAACCCAAATACAAATGCTTTTACCATACGTCTAAAATTTTATGTTTTACCTGTAGACGTACAACACTTTGAAAAGACGCAGCAACAAGAGTTTACTTTTTCATCCGTTGCATGATATCCTCCAGCAGGTCTACCTGTATCTGCTGGATCTCTATCAGGCGTTGGTTTTGCTGTATAATCAGGTGGTCTATTTTTTCGTGGAGCAGCCTTATCTCCAGCTCGGCCTTAAGGTTTACCTGGTAATCGTACTCCGATCGCTGCCGGTCCTTGGCATCTTTGCGGTTCTGGCTCATCATAATAATTGGGGCCTGTATAGCGGCAAGGCAAGAAAGGATCAGGTTTAAAAGTATAAACGGGTAAGGGTCGAATGGACTGGTGACCAAAAGGAATATATTTATCGCCATCCACACGAACAGGAAGGAAAAGAAGATCATGATAAACGTCCAGCTGCCGCCAAAGGATGAGATCTTATCAGACAGACGCTCTCCGATCGTTAGCTGTTCAGTTAGTTCGTCTTCGATGTTAGAAGACAGTAATTCATGCTTGTTTATACTTTGGAGTACTTCCTCTTCCAGGTCTGAAATCTCGCCCATCTCACGGGTAAGCAAGGTTTCGAGGTAAAGGTTGCGGTAGCGGTTTAATTGGCTTAGTGCTATGTATTGCTGTTCGTCAAAATCCGGATGGTCTGCTTTTATCAGCTCCAGTATACTTTTGCGGATGCTTGAGCCATGCACCAACTGCTGCATGGGCAGGTGCTTTTTGGTGATCTGGCAAATGCCTGTTAAGCGATGGTTCTTCATGGGGCAACAGCTAAACCTAGTGTTGCATACGAGTAAACAGGCCAAAAGGAATAAGCCTGCATAACGCTGATCAAGGCTGTGCAGGCTATAAAGTATAATTTTACTTTAAAGGGCTCTGGTCTGGTGCGATCTCTTGTATAACGCGTTGCAGGTGTGCAGCCAGACCATCGTAAAGTCTGTAACCACGGCTCACTAAATGTATGTTAGTGCCATTAAGAAGATACAGGCTCGGAAAAGCAGTTGCCTGCAAATGCCTGGCTATTATAAAGTCCTGCTTTGTTTTATCGATGATCTCTTCGGAGTTGAACTTCTCCAGAAAGTCTTCTTCTGTTATGCCGAAAAGCAAAGCTATACTTGCCAGCACTTCCGGTTTAGTTACATCGTTGTTTTTAGCGTAAAAAGCGTTTTGTATGGCTTCGGCCATTTCCATCTCATGCTCCGGTTTAAGGTAGCGTATGGCTACCACAGCGCGGCAAGCAGGTTCGGTATCATATACAAAGTCTTCACGCTCAAAAAAAGTATAATCAAATGGCTGTTCTGTAACATGCTCTACATCCTGCCAATGTTGTTTTATACTTGCTTTCATTTGCTCCTCCAGTGGCTTTTCAGTGCCGGGACGCAAACCTCCCATTACCAGTTTAAACTGCATAGTGCCCTGCTGCTCTTCAATTGTTTTTTTAATTACAGGAGCAAAACCATAGCACCACGAGCACATCGGGTCCATCACATAGATCAGGTGAAGAATATCAAGTAGGTCTTCTTGCTGCTTTTCCATAGTGCAAAGATAATGTAATTGGAGCGGTGATTAAGGGGATTTTAATGATTTTTCATGATTACGATAATGTATTTGAAACTGCTATACCAAAAGATGGCTATTGAAAGTGGTACAATAGATTTAAGATTAACCCCATCTTTAAATTAAGAGTCAGATATCATTTTAATCACTAAAATCTCCTTAATCACCGGTCAATGAATTAACTTAGCGGTTTAAGATTAAACACGCGAATCACGATAAAAAATGTCAGAGTATAATTTTAACCAGATTGAGAAGAAATGGCAACGTTACTGGGAAGATAACCAGACGTTTAAAGCCAAGGAAAGTAAGGATAAACCTAAGTACTACGCCCTAGATATGTTCCCGTATCCGTCAGGTGCCGGTTTGCACGTAGGGCATCCACTTGGTTATATTGCCTCTGACATTGTAAGTCGTTACAAGCGCCTTAAAGGATTTAATGTGCTGCACCCAATGGGTTTTGACTCGTTTGGTTTGCCAGCTGAGCAATATGCTATTCAAACAGGTCAGCACCCTGCCATTACAACCGAGCAGAACATTACCCGATACATTGAGCAGCTAAAAAACATCGGCTTCTCTTTTGACTGGGAACGTGAGATACGCACCTCCGACCCAGGCTATTACAAATGGACGCAGTGGATCTTTATGCAGCTGTTCAACAGCTTTTATAACTACACTTCGGATAAGGCTGAAAGTATAGACAAGTTAATTGCAGAGTTTGAAACTAATGGCAATGCCAATGTAAATGCCGCCTGCGACGATGATACGCCTGCCTTCACTCCTGAAGAATGGAAAAGTATGGACGAGCAGCAGCAGGCTGAAATCTTGCTGAAGTATAGACTGACTTACGTGGCCGAGGCTGTAGTAAATTGGTGCCCTGCCCTTGGAACGGTGCTTGCAAACGACGAAGTTGTTGGCGGTGTATCAGAGCGTGGCGGTTACCCGGTGGAGCGTAAGAAAATGCGCCAGTGGATGATGCGCATCACAGCCTTTGCCGAACGTTTACTACAAGGCTTGGAAGAAATAGACTGGCCGGAACCGGTAAAGGAAATGCAGCGCAACTGGATCGGTAAATCAGTTGGCGCCGAGTTAGATTTTGCCATTGAAGGTGATGGTCATATAAAAGTATTTACAACGCGTATCGATACTATTTTCGGGGCAACCTTTGTGGTGTTGGCGCCGGAGCATGAACTGGTAGAGCAGATCACAACAGACGAGCAACGTCAGCAGGTAGAAGCTTATGTGCAGGTGGCCAAAAACCGTTCGGAGCGTGAGCGTATGACGGACGTGAAAACCGTAAGCGGTGTGTTTACAGGTGCCTACGCCATCAACCCTATCTCTGAAGAGCGCGTGCCGATCTGGATTGCTGATTATGTACTGGCTGGCTACGGCACAGGCGCCGTAATGGCTGTTCCGGGCCACGATAGCCGTGACTATACTTTTGCCAAACACTTTAACCTGCCTATCAGAGAAGTTGTAGCAGGCGGAAACATAGAAGAAGAAGCTTACGCTGCCAAAGAAGGTAAAATTATCAACTCTGGTTTCCTGAACGGACTGGAAGTGAAAGAAGCCATAAAAGCAGGTATAGCCAGAGCCGAAGAACTGGGTGTTGGCAAAGGACGTGTGCAGTACCGCATGCGCGATGCCGTGTTCAGCCGCCAGCGTTACTGGGGTGAGCCGGTGCCGGTATACTTTAAAGATGGCATTCCGCAGTTGCTGGATGACAAAGGACTGCCGCTGGAATTGCCTAAGATTGACGCATACCTGCCAACAGAAACTGGAGAGCCGCCACTTGGCCGCGCCGTAGACTGGAAGTATAACAACAAGTATGAGTATGAGCTGAGCACCATGCCGGGTTGGGCTGGCAGCAGCTGGTACTGGTACCGCTACATGGATCCTCAGAATAACGCAGAATTTGCAGCTAAAGATAAGATAGAGTACTGGCGAAATGTAGATTTATACATTGGTGGCTCTGAACACGCAACGGGTCACCTACTCTACTCCCGCTTCTGGAACAAATTTATGTTTGACCTGGAGCTGGTGGTTGAGCATGAGCCATTCAAAAAGCTAATAAACCAAGGCATGATCCAGGGGCGATCTAACTTTGTATACCGCATTAACGGCACAAATAAGTATGTTTCTCTTGGCTTGAAAGATCAGTATGAAACAACACAGCTGCATGTGGATGTGAACATTGTAGAGAACGACGTGCTAGACCTGGAAGCCTTTAAAAAGTGGCGACCTGAGAATGCGGATGCCGAGTTTATATTGGAAGACGGAAAGTATAACGTTGGCGTCGAGATCGAGAAGATGTCGAAGTCGAAGTATAACGTAGTGAACCCTGATGACATTGTAGAGCGCCAGGGAGCTGACACGCTGCGCATGTACGAGATGTTTCTGGGGCCGCTAGAGCAGTTCAAGCCTTGGAATACCAACGGTATGGACGGCGTGCACAAGTTTCTACGTAAGTTCTGGAGACTCTTCCACGATAACGACGGAAA
Organism: Pontibacter aydingkolensis; assembly: GCF_019443125.1. GTDB lineage: Bacteria > Bacteroidota > Bacteroidia > Cytophagales > Hymenobacteraceae > Pontibacter > Pontibacter aydingkolensis. Next base: position 7,067 of record NZ_JAHYXK010000030.1, read on the forward strand.
CTTTGCTATTTCTGATGATGCTCCTACTGCCGAAGAACTGAAGTCGCTGCACAAGACGATCAAAAAAGTAGAGGAAGACATAGAGCGTTTCTCGTTTAACACCTCTGTTTCAACCTTTATGATTTGCGTGAATGAGTTGACACAGCTGAAGACGAACAAGCGTGCTATACTGGAACCACTAACGGTTATACTTTCATCATACGCACCGCACATTACCGAAGAGCTTTGGGAAAAACTGGGCCATACAGAAAGCATAACGTTTGCAACCTATCCGGAGTGGAAAGAGGAATATCTTACCGAGAACTCATTTGAGTACCCAGTATCAATAAATGGTAAAACGCGCTCTAAAATGACTTTTGCAGTAGATGCGCCCAAAGCTGAAATAGAAAAGGCTGTATTGGCAGATGAGCAGGTGCAGAAATTCATGGATGGTAAACCGGCAAAAAAAATCATCATTGTGCCGAACAAAATTATCAATGTGGTAGTATAAGGTTACTCCATCTTACCAATTAACTATAGCAAAAAGCCGTTCAAGCCCCAAACTTGGCGGCTTTTTGTTTTCTGGGCTATCGTATACGTTAAGGTACTTTCTGCGTAGGATAATTAGAAGTCATTCTTGTTATCATGCTACGTTTCCTGGTACCAACCGATTTTACTGCAAGCGCACAGACTGCTATGCGTACCGCCCTGCTTTTGGCAAAAAGCTTTGGGGCTGAGGTATTATTTATGCATGCCATGCATAAACCATTGGTGCCAGCCACCTCTCCCGAAGAAGTATTCAGCAGTATTTATGACGCGGACCGTCAGGAACTTCATGAGCAGCTCCGTACCTCATGCCAGCATTTGTATGACGAATTAAATATACGTTCAAGTGAGGTTATAAAGCTGATAACCATCATGTCTGCACCTGTCTCGGACACTATTCTGCAAATGGTTGCCAAAGAGAAAATCGACCTGATCGTGATGGGGACCGGCGACAAGATCGGGCTAAAACGGTTGTTGTTTGGGAGCAATACGCAGGAAATGATAAACATTACACCTGCACCTTTATTAGTGGTGCCGGAGAAACTTGAGTATAGAGGGTTTCAGAAAATCACTGTTATAATTCGTGCAAAGGATATCAGGATAAGACCTGGTTTACATATACTGGCACGTATAAGCCGCGTTTTTAATGCAGAATTGTCTTTCCTGCTTCTTGAAAGTACATCAAAGCATACTGGTGAGCTTGAAAACCTGCTTGAAAGTGTAGAGTTGCAAGAGCAGTTTGGTAAAAGTAAGTATGAAATTATCTCTGTTGGCAGCAATGAAAAAGCAGAAACGCTCGAGAACCTTATCAGTAATACAGAACCCGACCTGATCGCGTGGTATTCTAAAAGAAAAGGTATCTGGTTTGATTCTGTAATGGAAGAGATCGCAGAGCAAGCTTCAACAAAGCTACAGATTCCGCTTCTGGTAATACCACCTGTGCCTGCTGACTAACAATTCTGATGTATGGAAAATATAGAACTAGTACCATTTTATGAATTTTCCATTATACTTATTCTGGCTGCTATACTGGGGGCTATCGGCCAATTACTCAGACAACCCTTAATAGTTATTTTCATAGCGCTGGGCATACTTGTCGGTCCGTCGGTACTAAACCTTGTTGAATCTACTGATAAAATTCACCTGCTCTCTGATTTGGGCATTGCTATACTTCTTTTTGTGGTAGGCCTTAAGCTAGACCTTAACCTGATACGCTCCATGGGTAAGGTGGCTATCATCACAGGCCTTGGCCAGGTTATATTTACGTCGGTGTTCGGCTTTATAATAGGCTTACTGCTTGGTTACAGTATTCTGTTCTCGCTTTATATAGCTATTGCCCTTACATTTTCCAGCACTATTATCATTGTTAAACTACTCTCTGACAAAAAAGAGATCGATTCGCTGCACGGGCAGATAGCCATAGGATTTCTTATTGTGCAGGACCTGGTGGTTGTACTGTTGATGATCTCATTGACAGCTTTAGACAGAAGTGCCGAAGGCCAGCTGGGTTATAATGTTTTAAGAATGTTAGGTAAAGGAATGGGGTTGGCATTAATTTTTGCACTGCTGATGATTTACGTCATACCCACGCTGGTGCATTATCTTGCTAAATCTCAGGAATTGCTTGTGCTTTTCGCCATTGCCTGGGCAGTTGCAGCCGCATCAGTAAGTGATGTGTTAGGCTTTAGCAGAGAAGTTGGTGCCTTTTTGGCCGGAGTATCACTTGCCTCTACTCAGTATCGTAATGTCTTATCGGGGCGGTTGGTAAGTATACGCGACTTCCTGTTATTGTTCTTCTTTATACACCTGGGCCTGCATTTGGATCTGGGCCTTATCGGCAATCAGGTTGGGCCTGCGCTGCTTTTCTCTTTATTTGTACTCATTGGCAACCCGCTTATTGTAATGGTTATAATGGGGCTGATGGGTTATCGTAAACGCACCAGTTTCCTGGCTGGCTTAACAGTAGCGCAGATCAGTGAATTCTCTTTGATCTTTGCAGCCCTGGGCTTTAACCTGGGACATATTAACCAGGAAACAGTTGGTTTGATAACACTTGTCGGATTGATTACCATTGGCCTTTCTACTTATATGATCATATACTCCCATACTTTGTTTGCATGGCTTTCGCCTATTCTTTCTATTTTCGAAAAGAAGATACCTTACCGGGAAGATATGTCCGTGAAAGGACAAAACATTCCTATAGATGCTATTTTATTCGGGTTAGGCCGGTTTGGGGGCAACATTGCACTTTCGTTTCTTAAAGAGGGCTACCGCTTTATTGCCGTAGACTTTGACCCAAAGCAGGTGCAATACTGGCAAAAACAAGGTATTCAGGCACAATACGGCGACATCGAGGACCCTGAACTGCCTGACCAGCTACCTTTACAAAAAGCTAGTGTAGTAGTAAGCAGTATCGCGGACCTGCAACTAAACCTTGGCTTAATTAAAATGTTAAAAATGAACAACTACAATGGCAAAATAGCTGTAACTGCGCATCGCGCCTCAGATGCATTAGCTTTGCAGGCAGAAAAGGAAACAGCTATTCTGCTTCCGTTCACGGATGCTGCAGAGTCTGTTCCGGATAAACTTTTTAAATTTGAGACCACCTAAACACATATTTGATTAAACACAATCAATAAAAAAACGGATGATAAGAAGTTATACTTCTTATCATCCGTTTTGATAATTTAGGTTAGTAAAGGTTTAGAGTAGCATGTTTAATAATTATTGAGCTTTCACTTCTTCCGGTTCAGACTCAGGCATGTTCTTAAGCGAATTTCTTAATTTGGATAAAAGATGGTATAGCGTTTTAGCTTCATCCTCTGTTATTCCATGTAATTTTTGGTCTAACTCAGGAAAAAAACCATCCATTGACTCGAGTACCTGAAGTCCCTTTTCAGATACTAAAATATTAACCAATCTTCTGTCTGACGGATTTTGTGTAACCGTTACCAGTTCTTTTGCACTAAGCCTGCTTACCAATCTTGAGGCATCAGACATTTTATCCAGCAATTTTTCTCTTAAAAAAGATGTTGAGACAGGTTTTGGGTACTGGTCGCGTAAAATACGCAGCGCGTTATATTGCTGAAAAGTCAGGCCAAATTGTTTAAAAAAGTTTTCATAAGTATTATATAAAATACCCTGCGTATATAAAATACTCATGCTGGCTTTCTGCCATTCATTACGGAAGGACTTGTATCCTACTTCATGCTCTAAATTCATTTGGTCAGTTAGTAGTAAGTTTTACTAATAATAAAAATAAAAATTGATTAAACAGTAGGTTTTATATTTTATTTATAATGCATCAACTAAAAAATTATAAAGTTATAGATTAAAATACATCTATAATGTTGATGTCATATGTTAATTGTCCGATTACCTTGTGAGCTTAACAACCAGGCTGCAACAATAAAGTTTACCTATTTACTTTTCGTTATTATAGCTTTAGAGTAATGATTCTACAACAAACCAAGTTCTGTTTTCGAAGCTTTGGTTAATTTGGAGGCAACAAGCTGATAGGAGTCATCTATCCAGGAGCAAATAAGCTGAACCGGTAAGCCGTTTTCAGGTAATACTGTATTCCAGTGTACTTTGCTCATGTGGTAACCTGGTTTAACCTGATTCGGATACTGTTCTCGCAGTTCTATGGCCTTTTGAGGGTCACATTTGAGCGCTATACCACTTTGGTATTCGGAAATACTGCATAGTGCAAACATTTTACCTCCTACCTTAAATACTAGGGTGTCCTCATCAAAAGGCAACTCTTCTGTAACGCCTTTCTTGGCAAGGCAATAGTCTCTTAATTCCTCAATGTTCATAGCACAGCGGATGTGTAAAAAATGAAAGTATAAGGAGAACCTGTTCGTGCTCCTTATACTTTCAACTAATCATAACCGAAAAATCAGGCAGTTATATGTGCGTAACTATAAAATAAATTGCGCCTGCCAAAAACATCAGGATAGATATTTTATTGATTGTGTGCATGGTGCGCAAGTTAAAATTACTCTTACGGTTAGGGTCTTTCTTACGGAAAAAATAAGTGGCTACCTCAGTGAAATTAAATAGTCCCTTCATAGTATAAATCTTTAAATACAACCTTATTTAATGCAGGTATTAAATTAACATATCAATTCTAAAAATGATTTAACTGAGTATATCTAAACTCAACAATTATTCTTCTAACCTCACTGGTTCAATCCACTTATCATCTTCCCGAATCAGTTCTATTAACTCATCCACAGCTTTATCTGCCGGAACTGATTTCTTGATCACATTTTGACCCCGGTAAAGCGCTATCTTGTCTTTACCCACACCTACATACCCATAGTCTGCATCAGCCATCTCGCCGGGTCCATTTACAATACAACCCATAATACCGATTTTTACGCCTTTCAGATGGTCTGTGCGCTTGCGTATCATGGCAGTTGTTTCCTGGAGGTCGAATAATGTACGGCCACAGCTTGGGCAACTGATGTATTCAGTCTTGCTCATGCGTGTACGGGCTGCCTGCAGTATTCCAAAGCTCAGGTTATTCAGTTTATCAATCGTATCAAGCCACTCCGGTTTCTGTTGTGCAGGCTGTAGTTCTGTCCCTAACATTACGCCATCGCCGAGTCCATCAATCAACAGGCCGCCTACATCCGTAGCAGCATACAACTGCACCTGGTCTGGTGTTAGGTTACCGTATTCACGTTTAATGATGCAGGGATTTTGCACTCCGTTATTTATGAGTCTGAAAAAGCACTTGCGCAGCTCCGGCATGGCGTGCTCGTTGGTTGTGTGCAGCATCAGAACAGCTGTCGTATCCTGCTTCAAGCGATCCATTAAAGCCGGAGTTATTTCATGAATGTCGGCAAGTATAAAGTTTAGTGTTTGATGGCGTTCAGATGAATTCAGGTATACTTGAGCAAGTATAAGCGGATGCCGGTCTTCACGTTGTTCAGCAGTTATCCAGGCATCGTAGTTTATAATCTCTTTCAGGCCATTTGGCAGCATAAAGCTAATTGGATTGCTGCCTGTGTAAATGTAATCTGCCCCCAGGTCGTTCATGTTAAACTTGTCCAGCAGCATGGAGTACAGGTGGCCAACACATTTCAGGTCGGCATACTTTATATCTTCCAGTCTGCTTAGGTCAGCTATAACACGAGGTACGTTTAAAGCCCCCAGGTTTGCTATCTCTATTGTTTCGCGACGCTGGTACTGAAATGGGTTGATAGGTACGTTGCAGATGTCCTGAATGGGCTGTGCTTTCTCTGAGCGGTTTGTATAACGGTCAATCAATGCCTGAGCTACCGGCGCCTCGGCTTCAGGAGCCTCAGTAAGGGATACACGTACGGTATCACCCAAACCGTCTTCCAGCAATGTGCCAATGCCAACAGCAGACTTAATGCGGCCGTCTTCAGCTTCTCCGGCCTCTGTTACGCCCAGGTGCAGCGGATAAGGCTGCAGTCCCTCTTCTTCCAGCTTCTGTACCAGCAAACGGTACGCCTGCACCATTACCTGCGTGTTAGAGGCCTTCATCGAGATCACGATATCAAAATAGCCTTCGTCTTCACAGATGCGGATAAACTCCAGTGCACTTTCTACCATACCTAGCGGTGTATCGCCGTAGCGGCTTAGTATCCTGTCTGATAAAGAGCCGTGGTTGGTACCGATGCGCATGGCCGTGCCGTGTTCCTTGCAAATTCGCACCAGCGGCACAAAGCGCTCTCTTATCCTGTCCAGTTCAGCCTGGTAAGATATATCGTCGTACTCAATTACCTGGAATTTCTTTTTATCGGCGTAATTACCCGGGTTAACGCGCACTTTTTCTATGATACGCGCTGCCACCTCGGCTGCATTGGGTGTAAAATGGATATCTGCAATAAGTGGTACAGTATAACCGCGCTTCTGCAGCTCTTCTTTAATATTACGCAGGTTTTCAGCCTCTTTTATACTTGGCGCAGTAATTCGGATATACTCGCAACCTGCCTCTATCATGCGGATGCACTGCTCCACAGAGCCCATTGTGTCCATGGTGTCTACAGTAGTCATAGACTGTACACGAATGGGGTTATCGCCACCAACAGGCACTCCGCCAATGTTTACGACACGTGTTTTTCTGCGTTTATATGCTGTAAGACTAGGGCAATACGTTTTATTCATGATCAGATTTATGCGTCAGCTCGATTGGATAACTAAAGTTATGCGTTGTTTGTTCAACAGGCAAACTACGTAAAATTACTACCTTTATTTTAATCAGCTGCAAGTATAAGCCCGCCAACTATATTTTTGTGGCAGTATAAAGCATCAAATCAGTATTTTACTAAATTATGGCTACAAATCCCCTGGTCATACTTGGCAGTGCCCGAAAAGACAGTGACACCCGTAAACTGGTAGATAGGCTATTTAAAGACAAGATATTTATTCTTGCAGATCTACTGGACTATGAAATAAATAACTATTCGTATACTCATGATTACCCTGGTTCCGATGATTTTCTGAAGGTTGTTGAGCAGATGATACAGCATGAGCAGATCGTATTTGCCACGCCAGTTTACTGGTATGCCATGAGCGGAATTATGAAAACCTTTTTTGACAGATTAACGGATATTATAACTATACATAAGAACCTGGGAAAGCAGTTAGCTGGAAAAGAAACGTTTTTGCTGGCTGTAGGATCTGATGACACACTACCGGTTGGGTTTTCAGAGCCTTTTGAATTAACTTCTGCTTATTTCGATATGCAGTTTAGGGCAACCTATTATGCCAGCACAAACGCTGTGAAAGGCAAATTGCCTGATATTGATACATATTTACGCTTGCTCCATTTTGATTGAACACGTATGATCCATATGCGTAATTTTTTCCCGTCTATATCGCCATTAAAGCTAATGCAATTACAGCGTTGGTCTAACCTGCGACAGGAACAGCTATCTGACGCAATTTACATAACCAAAGACTGTGTTTTGGGGTTTCTGAAGCGGCAGCTTGAAAAAGGCAACTGGAAAGAAGTTCAGGATGTACTGAAAGGGAAACCCATGACCAAAGCCGGCAAGTATTTCTACAATGAAATGCGCGGCAAAGTGGTGTCCACGCTGATGCTGCGACTTGGTTTGCGACGCATTGTAGCAATTAGTATAGCTTTGATCTTAGTCCCGATTATACTTGCAAAAGTAGCTGGAGAAGCGATGAGTTTAGTAAAGAAATAAGCCTTTGGTTCATGCAGTCTGATGCTCACTAACTCCAAGAACCAATCAAGTAATCTACTTTAAAAGCTGTTCATAAGCATTTTTTACCCTTTCAAAGTTAAACTGCTCTAGTACCTTCTGCATCTGTGCGGCTATTTCAGTATTGCACAGGTTGCCTAAACTGCCTTCGTGTGTGTGCGACACAGCATCTGGCATAGAAAAATTACCGGCTTCTATACTTTCACCAACTGCTTTGTAAGCATCCCGGAATGGCATTCCCTCCAGCGCCAGTGCATTCACGGCATCCACGCTGAACAGGTATTTATACTTTTCATCTTCCAGGATATTCTCTTTTACCTGTACCTCCTGCATCATGTACGCCATCATCTGCAGACAACTTTTAAGCTCTGCGAAAGCCGGGAAAAGGTTCTCTTTCAGCAACTGCAGATCGCGGTGATAGCCCGATGGCAGGTTGATCAACAGCATGGAGATTTCGGTTGGCAATGCCTGAAGCTTGTTGCACTTTCCACGAAGCAGTTCAAATACATCAGGGTTTTTTTTGTGTGGCATAATGCTTGAACCGGTAGTAAGGTGAGCAGGCAAGGTAATAAAGCCAAAGTTCTGGCTCATGTACAAGCACAAGTCCATGCTCATTTTTGCAAGCGTAGCCGCTACAGAAGCCATAGCTGTTGCCACTATTCTTTCTGATTTGCCCCGGCCCATCTGCGCATACACCACATTGTAATTCATGCTTTCAAAGCCAAGCAAATCAGTGGTCATCTGGCGGTTTAGCGGAAACGAAGAACCATAGCCGGCAGCGGAGCCAAGTGGGTTTTTATCTGCAATTTTGTAGGCAGCCAGCAGCATTTGCATATCATCTACCAGGCTTTCGGCATAGGCACCGAACCAAAGGCCAAACGATGAGGGCATGGCAATTTGCAGGTGCGTGTAGCCTGGCAGCAGCACATTTTTATATTTTTCGCTTTGTGTCTGCAGCACCTCAAAAAGTGCTGTTGAATCTTGTACTAACTCCTGCAACTGGTATCGGAAGTATAGTTTCAGGTCGAGCAAAACCTGGTCGTTGCGTGAGCGGCCGCTGTGAATTTTCTTACCGGCATCTCCCACTCTTTTGGTCAGTTCCAGCTCTACCTGCGAATGGATGTCCTCCACTCCTTCTTCAATGGTAAAATCTCCGGCTTCTATACTTTGGTGAATGCTTTTCAGCTCTGCCTGCAGCACTTCCAGTTCCTGGGCAGTAAGCAGGTTTATACTTTCCAGCATACGTATGTGCGCCAGTGAGCCCAGCACATCAAAACGGGCCAGCTCCATGTCCAGTTCTGCGTCTTTGCCTACCGTAAACTTTTCTATTTCAGCTGATACGCTGATGTCTTTCTGCCAGAGCTTCATGATTCAATTTTGAATGAGTGATGGAATGAATGAGTGAATATGTATTATGATCCTGCCGTTCACCGCAAATTTACTTTATTACTCTTTCGAGTACATCGATGTATAAATTAATGCCTTCCTCAATTTCGTGCAGGTAAATGTACTCGTCAGCCATGTGCGAACGGCCAGAAAAGCCTGGTCCCATTTTAAGAGAGGGTATCGGTAAAAGTGCCTGATCGGAAGTGGTGGGAGAACCGTACGTTTTCCGGCCCAATTGTAGTCCGGCCTGTACCAGCGCGTGCTCCAACGGAATAGCTGATGGCTTTAATCTGGTTGAACGAGGTTTTACCTCTGACTTTACATGCTGCTGTATGGTGGCCAAAACCTCATCCATGGTATAAGCATCTGTTAAACGCACATCTACGGTAAAATGGCAACTATCCGGTACTACGTTGTGCTGCGTTCCTGCATTAATCATGGTTACACTCATCTTTACAGGTCCCAGGTGTCCTGATACTTTTGCAAATTTGTATTTTTGAAACCAGTTTATGTCTTCCAGAGCCTCATAAATAGCGTTTATGCCTTCTTCGCGGGCAGCATGTCCGGCTTTGCCTTTGGCCACACAATCGAGAACCAACAAACCTTTTTCGGCTATGGCCAGGTGCATTTCAGTTGGTTCGCCTACGATGGCAGCATTCAGCTTGCCAAGCTCCGGAAGTATAAGCTCTATGCCGTTTCTGCCGGAAACTTCTTCCTCTGCAGTGGCAGCCAGCACCAGGTTGTACTTCAGATCATGTTGTTCATAAAAGTACAGGAAAGTGGAAATCAAACTTACCAGACAGCCACCTGCATCATTGCTGCCAAGTCCATACAATTTGCCATCTTCTATACTTGCCTCGAACGGATTGCGGGTATAGCCGGGGTTTGGCTTTACTGTATCGTGGTGCGAGTTTAAAAGTATAGTAGGCAAAGCTGGGGTATAATGCTTGTTAAATGCCCACACGTTGTTTAAGTGCTGGTGCACTTCAACACCTTTCTGCTCAAGATAACCAGAAAGTATAGCTGCGGTCTTGTCTTCTTCTTTACTGAAAGAAGGTGTCTGAATAAGCTGCTGCAATAGCTGTATTGCCTGCTCGTATAGTTCTTTCTGCTCCATTAATTCAGGGTGATGGTTGTGCCAGCAAAAATGGTGTCTGTTTCTTCTACACTTAGAAGTGCCTCGGCCTCGCCTATCAACACTTCACTTACACCCTGCTTAAGCGCCGAGAAGGCATTATCAAGCTTTGGTATCATGCCTGCAGTAACTATACCTGATTCTTTCAGTGCTTTATACTTTTCTGAGTTGATGTGTGCGATAACTGATTCATCATCAGTTGTATCCGACAAAACACCTTTTTTCTCAAAGCAATACATCAGCGTAACTTTATACTTTGTGGCTAAGGCTGTGGCTAGTACAGAGGCAATAGTGTCTGCGTTAGTATTCAGCATAGTTCCTTTGCCATCGTGGGTTAGCGGAGCGAAAACAGGTGTTAGGCCGGCCAGAAGTATGGCGTCCAAAGCATTGGTATTTATATTCTTGTTTCCTGCTATATCGCCAGCAAAACCATAATCTATTTCGTGTACAGGCCGTTTTGTAGCAAGTATGGCATTGGCGTCAGCACCAGTCATCCCGATTGCGTTACATCCCAGCGATTGTAGTTGCGCCACTACTTGTTTGTTTACCAATCCACCGTACACCATGGTAACCAGTTCCAGGGTCTCGGCATCCGTAACGCGGCGACCCTCAACCATTACCGGCGTAATGCCCAGCCGCTGGCCAATAGCAGAGGCTATCTTGCCCCCGCCATGTACCAACAACTTGGGCCCTTGCAGCTTCGAAAAATCAACCAAAAAAGAATGAAGCCGCGAAGGGTTATCCAGTATATTACCGCCTATTTTTACTATTAGCATTATTTATCTTGACAAAAAAGTTTTTGACAATGGACAAAGGATGTTTTAAATAATAAACAGACTTTGTATGCTGCAATTGCTTATCTAGTTATCCCTGCAAAGGTGTATAATTACAATTGAATATTCCCCTTCTTAGAGGAGTTAGGGGGAGGTTACATTGTAGCGGAAGCTTAACCTCCCTTCCACCAAAATCCTTACAGGATGACAGATAAAAAAATGTACCCATAGACTCCACTTTAACCCTAAGTCACCGGTTTGAAAACCGGCGCAAGTAGATAGGATTATCGAATAACTAATAACTATCAACCAGCAACTAAAGCGTCTCTAGTATCCGCTTTAGCACAGCCTGCGCCGCGTAAGTGCGGTTGTTGGCCTGCTGCAGTACCAGCGAATTTGATCCGTCCAGTATCTCGTCGCTTAGCTCTACGTTGCGGCGCACCGGCAAGCAATGCATTACTTTAGCATTGTTCGTAAGCGCAAGCTTTTCATTGTTCATCATCCAGCCTTCACCTTCTGTTAAAACTTTGCCATAGTCGATGTAGCTCGACCAGTTTTTGACATATACAAAGTCAGCATCTTTAAGTGCCTCATCCTGATTTGTAGTAACGGTTGCATTCTGCGTGAACTCCTCTGCCAGATCATATCCTTTAGGGTGAGTGATTACCAGTTCCACATTGGCCTGCCCCATCCATTCGGCAAACGAGTTAGCCACACATTGCGGTATTGGCTTTACATGCGGAGCCCAGGTAAGTACCACCTTAGGTTTTTTACCTGCAGGCTTTTTCTCTGTTATAGTTACCAAATCGGCCAGGCTCTGCAGCGGGTGGCGTGTGGCCGATTCAAGGCTTACAATCGGAATACCGGCATAATCAATGAACTGCTGCAGCAGCTCTTCATTATAGTCTTCGTCGCGGTTTTGCAGTTTAGGGAATGAGCGGATACCTAAGATATCACAATACTCGCCCATAACAGCTGCGGCTTCTTTTATGTGTTCTACCGTAGTGCCGTTCATAATGGCGCCTTCCTGCGTTTCCAGTGCCCAGCCTTCTTTGTCCAGGTTCATCACCATCACGTTCATGCCCAGGTTTAAGGCAGCTTTCTGCGTACTTAAACGGGTACGCAGGCTTGGGTTCAGAAAAATCAGGCCCAGTGTCTTATTTTCGCCTAATTGCTTATACTTGTATGGGTTTTGCTTTAAGTGCAGGGCCTCGTTCACCAACTCATCTATATTGGCCACATCCTGCACTGAGGTAAACTTTTGCATTAGGCTGTTTGTAATACTGTTTTTAAAAGAACTTCTTCAAATGCTACCAAAAACTTTTTGCCTTCCCGGGCTCCAATGCAAAGCGGCGGCAGCAGGCGCAGTGTATTTTTGTCTGACGACGCACCTGTAAAGATGCCATATTCTTCCAGCAGTTGCTTTCGGATAGGAGCACACGGCTGGTTAAGCTCAACTCCGATCATCAGGCCTCTGCCCCTAACATCTTTCACTCCCGGCATATTGCGAAGTACATCCATTATCCAGTTGCCGATGTTTTTGGCATTTTGAACAAGGTTTTCCTGTTCCATCACCTCAAGTACAGCCAGAGCAGCTACACAAGCCAGGTAGTTACCACCAAATGTAGTGCCCAGCATACCATGTTTGGCTTCAATTTGAGGATTTATAAGTACACCGGCAACCGGAAAACCATTCCCCATGCCTTTTGCCATCGTAATCAGGTGCGGCTTTACATCTTTGTTCTGATGCGCAAAAAATTTACCTGTACGGCCATAGCCAGACTGTACTTCGTCAAGTATCAGCAGGGCACCAACTTTCTCGCATCCTGCTGCTAAGGCTTTCATAAAAGTTACGTCAGGTATCTGTACACCACCCACGCCCTGGATACCCTCTATAATGACAGCCGCCAACTCAGTACCATGCACCTGCAATGCATTAGCAAAGGCATTTATGTCATTTAAAGGAAGAAAAATGATGTTATCCGTTTCGTTGATCGGGGCCTGTAATTTTGGGTCGTCAGTAGCGGCTACAGCGGCAGACGTACGGCCGTGAAATGCTCCTTTAAAGGCTATTACTTTTTTACGACCAGTATGGAAAGAGGCCAGCTTCAGGGCGTTTTCGTTTGCCTCGGCACCGGAATTGCACAGGAAAAGGCTGTAATCGTCGTAGCCGCTCAGTTTGCCAAGTTTATCGGCAAGTTCCTGCTGCAGCGGCATTTGTACAGAGTTAGAATAGAAGCCGATGTCGTAGAGCTGACGGGCAATTCTTTTAACGTAGTGCGGGTGGCTGTGACCAATGGAGATAACGGCATGGCCTCCGTAAAGGTCCAGGTAACGTTTGCCGGTCTCGTCCCAAACATAAGCGCCCTGTGCTTTTACAGGTGTTATGTCGAAAAGCGGATATACATCAAACAGATTCATATTTGATAATTAGATGTAAGAAGTAAGACAATAGATGAAGTACTCGACGTACATATGATTAATTTTTAAATTATTGTATTGTTAAATGTTGTTTTCATATTGTCATTTCGAATATTCTTGAGGCGCGTACCGAAGAGGGCCAGCTTAGCTGAGAGAAATCTGGAGCATTTCATGACTATCATATGCTTAAGATATCTCACTTAAAAAGGTGCCTACATTCCCTATGCTGTCATCTCGAACAACGTGAGAGATCTATCTGGAATTAGTTTAAGGGAATTCTGAAAAGATCTCTCACGTTGTTCGAGATGACAAGTTGCTGGCAACAAACAACGAAACTAAAAAGCACTTGCCTTCAGCTTTAATCCAGCTGTTTCCTCCAGTCCGAACATCAGATTCATGTTCTGCACTGCCTGCCCCGACGCGCCCTTTAACAGGTTATCGATCAGGCTGGTTATTATAAGTTTACCATCTTGTTTCTCTAGGTACAGCAGGCATTTGTTTGTATTTGTTACCTGCTTTAAGTCCGGAATAGTATCTGTAACCGTTACAAAAGGATGGCTCCTGTAAAAGCTTTTATATAGTTGCTCTGCCTCTTCCAGACTTAGCTCACTTTCCAGGTAGCTGGTGCAAAGTATACCTCTGGTAAAAGGACCCCGATATGGCACAAAGTTTATCGCTGGTAACTCCTGTTTCTGCATACCGGCCAAAGTGCGACGTATTTCGTTCAGGTGCTGGTGTTGCAGTACTTTATAATTGGAGATATTGCCGTCGCGCCAGCTGTAGTGCGATGTGCTGCTCAGGCTCTGCCCAGCACCTGTGCTGCCTGTAATGCCGCTTACATGCACTTCCTCCTGTATCAGGTTTTGTTCTGCTAAGGGCAATAAGGCCAGCTGAATGGCTGTGGCAAAACAACCAGGGTTTGCTATACTTTTTGCCTGCTCTATCTTTTCGCGCTGCAACTCCGGCAAGCCATAAATAAACGCTCTGTCAAAGCCTTTTACGGCAGAATCTTCTGTACTTTCGTTCCAGCGGAAATCCTGGCTCAGGTCTATAACTTTAGTTGATGGTAGTAAGGTTTGGGCAGCCATAAAATCCATCGCAGCCCCGTGCCCGCCACAAAGGAAAACCACGTCTGCTTCAGCCTGAAATTCAGCAGTAAACATAAGGTTTGTGTCACCTAAGAGGTCTTTATGCACTTCGTGCACGGGCTTTCCTCCCTGGCTGTTACTCAGCACAAATGCTACGTCTACATTCGGATGGTTTAAGAGCAGGCGAAGCAACTCGCCGCCGGTGTAACCAGCGCCGCCTACTATGCCTGCTTTTATACTTACTTCGTTGCCCATGCCTCTTCTTTGTTGTTTACGCTGTGGTATAATTTTGTCTGGTTACCGAAAATCTTCGCAAAGCCTTTGACATCGTCCGAAGTCCAGGCAAGGTTCATTTCTCCGTAGCTGCCGAACTTGTCACTCATTAAATCATGAGCGCTTTCGATGCCCTCTACCTGGAAGCGGTAAGGTGCCAGCAACACGTATACTTTGCCGGTAACATTTTGCTGTGTGCTCTCCAGAAACGCCTCTATGTCGCGCATGGTAGGATCAAGAAGCTGGCCTTCGTGCAGCCAGTTGCCGTACCATGCCGAAAGCTGGTCTTTCCAGTATAGTTGCCATTTCGTAAGCACATGCTTTTCTAACGTATGGTGTGCTTTAATGATCACCAGCGGAGCAGCTGCCTCAAAACCAACACGACCTTTAATTCCAATGATCGTATCACCAACATGGATGTCGCGGCCGATGGCAAACGGAGCTGCCAAAGCCTGTAATTGCTGAATGGCCTGTACCGGAGTATCATGCTTTACGTCGTTAATTCCCATCAGTTCGCCTTTCTCAAAGTGCAGCGTAACTCGTTCCGCTTCGTGCTTGCTAAGCTGTGTTGGGTATGCCTCTTCCGGTAATGGCAGGTTGGATGTAAGTGTTTCTTTTCCGCCAACAGATGTGCCCCAGATACCTTTATTAATAGAGTACTGTGCTTTGGAAAAATCCATCTCGACGCCGTGCTGCTTCAGGTACTCAATTTCTTCTTCACGTGATAAACGTTTGTCGCGGATCGGGGTGATGATCTCCACTTCCGGTATTATAGCCTGGAACACCATGTCAAATCGAACCTGATCGTTACCGGCGCCTGTGCTGCCATGCGCTACAAAATCAGCGCCTATACTTTTGGCATGCTGTGCAATGGCAATGGCTTGCGTAACTCGCTCAGCACTCACGCTTAGGGGGTACACGTTGTTCTTTAGTATATTGCCAAACACCAGGTACTTAATGCAGCTGTTGTAGAAGTGCTGCGTCTCGTTCAGGTGCGTGTGCTGTTTTACACCCATGGCATATGCACGGCGCTCAATTTCCTTTAGTTCATCTTCCGAAAAGCCGCCCGTATCTACAATGGCAGAGTATACTTCCAGTCCTAATTCCTGGGCCAGGTAAATGGCACAGTATGATGTATCTAAACCGCCGCTGAAGGCTAAAACTACTTTTTTCATTTCGGGATATTTACTTAAGAAGCGTTACGCTCGTTATTATTTAAATTTGTTTGGCTTGTACGTGCACGGTGGCGCATCCAGCGTTCATTTATACTTATCACCTTTGCGGTGCTCTGCTTTTCAGCAATTGCGGGTTCCTGCTGTTGTACTATTGGCAGCGCTATATAACCTTGCTCTTTGGTAGGATCATAAAGCATGGCGGTACAAAGGCAGTTTGTACGGTTTTTGCTCTGCAGAATCTCAAAGTTCACGCAGCTGCGACATCCTTTCCAGAACTCCTCATCATCGGTAAGTTCAGAATATGTTACGGGCTTGTAACCAAGTCCGGAGTTGATGCGCATTACCGCCAAAGCTGTTGTTAAGCCGAAGATCTTTGCATCAGGGTACTTTGTACGCGACAACTCAAATATCTTCTGCTTTATCTGGCGTGCAAGTCCGCTTTTACGAAGTTCAGGCGATACAATCAAACCTGAATTAGCTACATACTTTCCATGGCCCCAGGTTTCTATGTAACAGAAACCTGCCCAGGTGCCATCCGGGTGGAGCGCAATAACTGCCTTGCCTTCCAGCATTTTCTGGGCAATGTAATCCGGAGAACGCTTGGCTATACCAGTGCCGCGCGCTTTCGCTGAAGATTCCATCTCGTTACAGATCTGCAAGGCGTAAATAATGTGCTGCCCGTTGGCAACGCTCACAATGAATGCGGATTGATCCATTTTAATGGTAATAATTATACCTTGCTGTGTTTTAGCACAGCACAAGAAATAAATTTGGTTAAAGTATAATTACAGCTGTAAAGGCAAGTATAAGTTGCCTTGGGTCAAACTGTAAACGGATATAGTATTTGGGGAAAAGTGACTACCGCATAGGCAGTCAGAAGCGCTATAGGCTACCGCCTGTAGCGGACCGCAGTTGAGATGGCCCTAAAAACTATCCTCGAAGCAAGAATAGAAAAAGTCGCACCCTCCATAGCCGGAGCGTGATTTATCAGAGTTGATAAAGACGACGTTTTTTTCATTTCAGTATTTAAATGCTAAGGTATAGTTATACCCTTATTCCAATGCAAAGTTTTCAGAATAGTTTTTTTATATCCAAATATTTTCTCAAAAACAACAAAAGTTTATAAGTTATATTGCTTTTATGTTAGATTATAAGCAAAGACGGAGACCTAATTTTAAATGGCGCATTAACTTACTGACGACACAGTTTGTTTAAAATCGCTAAATTGCACCATCATAAAAGTATGGCTGGTGCTGTGCTAAAGCTGTTTTCCTGCGATCAAAATGAAAAATATTTCCATTCGGGTAATTATCGGTATACTTTTCTCGGCTATCGGCCTGGCCTCTTTATTTGTTACTAAACAAGCCCTTACGGCCGCCGTCTGGCTTAGTTTTGGCAACGGACTTATACTTTCTGACCTTAGGTTGACCGGGGTTGACGATAAAGGCAATGTTTACCAGAAACCAATACCCAAATCCAGGACAATCACAGCCATACTTCTGATCGTATTTGCGGTGCTCCTGCTCTTTTTTCAGATTTTTCTGGATATGCAACAGGCCTCAGCCAAAGTAGTTTCTCAGCTTTAAATGCGGCTCTGAAGCACAAAATTTACATCAAATACCTGATGCTCTCTTTTTAGCTTCATCCTTATCCTTCGGCCTGGCCTGCTGTCTATCATTTCCAGTATTTCAGGTAACAGCATATTTTTGCACTCCTGCCCGTTAATATTCAGTATCTGATCTCCGGGCTTTAAACCTACCAGTTTGGCAGGTGTATTGTCAACCACATTAGAGATAACGTAAATATTTGTGCCCGGTAGTGGCGTAGAAATCTCGAAACCCGCCAGGTTATAATTAAAGGGCTTTTTGAATTTGCTGTTCGGGATAAGCGTAAGCTTGTTGTGCGGGTAATCTAGTACAACTGTAAACCTGTTTAGGATATCGGAACCCAGGTTACCGTTACGGTTGGCAATGTTCAGCGCCAGTTTGATAGCTTCTTCGTCGGGGTAAGAGGCTGGCAGATCTGACAAAGCATACTTGCCCATAACAAATGCATCCAACCTGCCTATTTTACCGTGAATGTCTCCGCCAAGCCCGCGACCTAAATATGCATCCATCACTTTTGGTGGCAAGGCAAGTTTATTGTTGGTTGGCAGGTAAAGCGAAAGCGTATGGCTGGCACCGGTATCTACCACAAGTTTAACCTCAAGTGTATCTCCGTTTTGCTGGTGCACGTTGCCATATACATAGGCTTTGGTCGCCTCTATGTGCAGTGGAAACTCTTCTGCTTTTTTCTTTTTTTTCAACTCAACATCAGGCCGGTACAGTGTAAGTACTTTTGATGAGTAATTAATCTTTACAATAAAGTTTTTAAATATATCATAGCCAATAATGCCATGAACAGGCATGCCCATTCGGTGCGAAAGGTTAAACACATCCTCCAACAAAACATATACCTGGTGGTTGTCGCCCTGAATACCATTCATGCGCATAATGTTCCCACTCGAGTACAAAGCCTCTATTTCATGGCCTGAGCCTAGGCCATGGATCGTTACTTTGTCGGCATCATTCAGGTTAAGCGAGTCAGAATAAAATAGCCGTGTGATCAGGGTATTGCGGACACCCGAATCTAGTATAAAATTCAGCTCTTTAGAGTCGTTAATTGCAACCGGAATAATGATAAGGTTATGTACAAGCTTAAAAGGTATCTTGATCTGTTTCCTGTTTGATGTAAAGTATACAGTATCCTGCCCAAACTTTGGCTGTAGTTGGGCAAGGGCTATTTCAGGCAACAGTAAAATTGCGAGACAAAGAAGCATCAGGAAACTGGCTCTTGTCATAAGGTTCCGGTATACTTAAGTTCTTACTATAAGCTTAACACTAATAATACGTAAAATATTCCAAACCGGCAATCCTGTGTATCTTGATATACAATTATTTATACACTTTAAGTATAACATCGTATATAAGAAACGCTATATAAAAAAGTATGCTTCCGGATAGAAACCCACTATTTTAAAATACTGATCCGGAGGTCAGGTTTTGTACGGGCTATACCCTTTCAAATTAACCCTGGTCCAACATCAATTTACATCATCACATTGCATTTTGTTCCGAATATTCAATTCACAGCTAAATAGTACAACTGCTAAGTTGTTTGTGTGAATTTTTTGCTCCCTTAACGCACGATACAGGCTGTTTGATAAACGTATACAGTAGTATGGACGCGCTTATAATTTTAATTGTTCTTGCCTCAGCAGGCATTGTGTATATCATTAAAAAAGTATACATAAAGGATAAAGGGAAAAAACCAGAAACAAAGCACTTTGACCATTACTGGTAAGAGCTGCTACTTGAAAAATCGTGTTATTTCTTCCTGTTTTTTATAGGGATTTATTTACTGGTTTCCGCTTAGTAAGCGTAGCAGTGTACTGCCAGCCTCTACCCTGGTCTGGTGTACTCAGAGCCCGTGCTTTAAATTGAACTGAGCTAATAAAAACAGGTAATTTGTACTTGCCTGCCTCATCTCCTGCGTGAGGAGTTAATACGACTTATTTGTACAAAACCGTTTCGGTAAAAACAGGTGTAAATACGTTCAAGTAGTCAATATGACTTAATTCTGAGGAATTCAAGCAAAATTTTGTTATCTTCAAGTATAACCTTCTGATCTGAATTTGGGAGTAATTATACTTTTCTAACACATGCACTACATAGACCTGTCCATTTTTGCGGCTTATATGCTGGCAATGCTCGGAGTCGGATACTACTTTCTAAATAAAAACCAGGGCGCAGAAGATTATTACGTTGGCGGACGCTCCATGAGCAGCGGACACATCGGCTTATCGGTGGTTGCTACGGATGTAGGCGGTGGCTTTTCGATAGGCCTGGGCGGACTGGGCTTTGCTATGGGGCTCTCCGGTTCCTGGATGCTGTTTACCGGTTTGCTGGGCGCCTGGCTGGCAGCAGTGTTCCTGATCCCAAAAGTGAAAGAGAATCCTGCTTTTGCTAACTTCCTTACCTTCCCCCAGATTTTCGGACATTATTTTAACGCCAGGGTGGCCTTACTTGCCGGCATTATCTCAGCCATTGGCTATACCGGCTTTACAAGCTCGCAGATACTGGCTGGCGCCAAACTGGCCAGCGGCACCTTTACTGACCTCGACCTGAATACCGCTCTGCTTGTGATGGGCATTATGGCTGTGGTTTATACGGTAATGGGTGGCCTGAAAGCAGTTATTTATACCGATACCATCCAATGGGCCATACTTATGGGCGGCCTTGTCTTTATCGGTATTCCTGTTTCTTTTCTGGCTGTAGGCGGCGGACTAGAGGGGCTGAGTTTCGGGCAGATAATGGATGTGGATTTTATAGCTGCCCAGTCCGCTAAAAGTATGGCTGCCATCCGCTCTACCCTACCACCTGAGTTTTTGAGTTTAACTAATATTACCTGGCAGCAGATCGTAAACTGGGCAATAACCATTATACCCATCTGGTTTGTTGGCATGACGCTTTACCAGCGCATTTACGCCTGCCGCGACGTTAAAACAGCAAAACGTGCCTGGTATATTGCCGGTTTGTTTGAGTGGCCTGTAATGGCTTTTATGGGCGTAAGTCTGGGTATGCTGGCACGCGTGGCCGCCGAACAGGGCATGTTCGAGGCTTTAGGCGCAGGTGGCGTGGTAGACCCTGAAACAGGATTGCCTATGTTGCTGCGTTCGGTGCTGCCCGTTGGCCTGATGGGACTTATGCTTTCCGCATACTTCTCGGCTATACTTTCCACAGCAGACAGTTGTTTGATGGCCTCATCCGGGAACATTGTAACCGATGTGCTGAGCCATTTCCGTAAAATAGACCCTGACGACCCGACAACGCTGCGCCTGTCGCAGTTAGTAACGCTGCTTGTAGGGGCTTTTGCTTTATGGCTGGCCACCATGATGACTAACGTGCTGGACCTGATGCTCTACTCCTATGCCTTTATGGTTTCTGGATTATTCATACCCATACTTGGTGCCCTGTTCTGGGAAAGACGCAGCAGCTTGGCTGCTTTCTGGGCCATGCTGATGGGTGGCGTTGTAACAGTAGTGTTGCAGGTTTTTATGGTAAGTGAAGCTGTTAACCAGGCTGCTATACTTTCGTTGATGCAGCAATTCCAACCCTATTTCGCGCAGCCCGTAAATTTAGAAGCTCTTACTACTACTGAGCTGCAGTTACTGTTCAACCAAACTATAGCATCAAACAGCATCGTGCATATACCCGCGATGGGCCTAACCTTTAAATTACCCTTTAACCTGGACCCAAATTTATTCGGACTGTCCACTTCTGCAGTTTTATACTTTACGTTAACTATACTATACCCTGATAAAAGAAAACTATGGACGAAAACAATAACGTCAGCTACAGTGTCTACACCCCAGGCAACCATTCAGAATTAAATAAAGACGAGGTACTTGATTTCCTGTTCACACACCTGGACGAGTACGGCGACCAACGCGCTGACATTGCCAAATGCATGGATTATGCCCTTTCGGAGGCTGAAGGCAAAGGAGGGTCTGTTTTGGTTGCGCGTGAAAACGACAATGTAGTAGGTGCTTTGATCATGAACAATACCGGCATGAGCGGGTATATACCAGAGAACATACTTGTATACGTGGCCGTGCACAACAGCCAGCGCGGCAAAGGCGTAGGCAAAAAGCTTGCACAGCTTGCCATAGATAATACCCAGGGCAGCATTGCCCTGCACGTAGAGCCGCAGAACCCGGCAAGGCACTTGTACGAAAAGCTTGGCTTTACAAATAAATACTTAGAATACAGACTTCAGAGATAGATCATGGCAGTTTTAAAACTGTATCACGAAAAGCTACAGCATAACTATAACCACCTCGACCGTGTTTTTAAGCAGCACGGCATAGACTGGGGTATCGTTACCAAACTGTTGTGCGGCAACGAGCTTTTTTTGAAAGAGGTGCTCGAACTGGGCGTGCAGGAGATACACGACTCCAGGGTTACCAACCTGAAGGTGATCAAGAAGATGGCCCCACAGGTACAAACCGTTTACATTAAGCCTGCTCCTAAGCAAAGTATACCCGACATCATTCAATATGCCGATGTCAGTTTCCAGACGGAGTTTGAGATCATAAAACTACTCTCTGACGAGGCTGTGCGTCAAAACAAGCTCCACAAGATCATCATCATGATTGAGATGGGTGATCTGCGCGAGGGCGTAATGGGCGATGAACTGGTAAGCTTTTACGAGAAGGTTTTTGAGCTGCCCAATATCTCTGTAATTGGCCTAGGCGCTAACTTTAACTGTCTGCACGGGGTAATGCCCACGCAGGATAAACTAATTCAGCTTAGTCTTTACAAACAGATCATAGAGGCTAAATTTAACCGTAAAATACCCTGGGTTTCAGGAGGCACTTCTGTTACCATCCCGCTGCTGTTTAACCACCAGATGCCGCAGGGCATTAACCATTTCCGGATTGGGGAGGCTTTGTTTTTCGGGCTAAACCTGTTTACCGGCGAAACCTTTGAGGGGATGTACGACGATGTATTTGAGCTATTCACCGAGATAATAGAACTTACCGAAAAGCCCATGATCCCAAGCGGCATGCTGGCAGAAAACCCAAGCGGCGATAGTTTTGAGGTTGATGAAAGCCTTTATGGCAGAACCTCGCACCGCGCCATACTAGACGTGGGCCTGCTCGATATCAATCCTAAATTCCTGATTCCTAAAGATGAAAGTATGAGTGTGATTGGTGCCAGTTCGGATATGCTGGTAGTGGAGCTCGGCGAAAACGAAGCAAACTATAAAGTTGGTGACGTGCTTCGGTTTGGGCTAAAGTATATGGGGGCGTTAAGTATACTTAACTCGAGGTATATTGCGAAGGAGGTGGTGAGGTAAAGGCAGCAGTATCTCAAGGATTTTGCATGTACAGGGTTAGTAAATTAGCTCAAGTAATTCATTATAATTATTTGCTAAAGTGTCTGTATGGTGCGTTTACGCACCATACAGACACTTTAGGTGCTAGCTTCAATCTTTCAAAATAGACGGCAAAATGTAGGTTTTTAAAATATATTCTGGCTGCTGCGTTTTTCCATTTCTATAATTTCCAGAAGTGATTACAACTACCGCATCTAGTCTTGGTAATACGAAGATGTATTGGCCACCAGCCCCTCTAGCTTCAATTGATTCAATTTTGTGCCCTTTTACCTGGTATTCCTGGTGCCACCACAAATAGCCATATCCATTCTTATTTTCTGTATTTTCCAAAGTGATATGATTGCTAAAGGACTGATTAACCCAGTTTCTAGAGAGTACTTTTTTGCCTTTCCAATTACCGCTATTAAGATATAATTGCCCGAACTTTAGCATGTCTCTTGGGGTAAGATACATACCGCCTCCAAAGTATGGTTTCCCTGCCATATCTGCCTGTATAATATAATTTGAAATACCGAGGGGCTGTAATAATTGCTCGTCCATGAATAACTCTAGCGAATTAGGTACTGCTCCATCGATGATCAAACCCAGCAGGTATGGGTTTGCCGATCCATAGTTTGCGCGAGAGCCTGGCTTACCTATCATGGGGGCTTCTAAAACAGTTTTTGCCCAATCCTGGGACTGCTGGTAATTATCTTCAGAGGCTACGGACTTTCTGTTTATTCCAAAATCGATTGCATCCAGCCCTGAACTCATAGTCAGCAGGTGATGTATAGATATTTCAGATTTTAGGCTGTCATTAGCGCATTCATAAGTTGATGGTATTAAATTACACATACTTTGATCAGTACTATTCAGAAAACCACTGTCTATGGCTGCTCCAACTATGGCTGATGAAATACTTTTCGAAGCTGAGCGCATATCGTGAGGAACTGCAGCATCGTAACCATAAAAATACTTTTCAAAAACCAATTTGCCTTTTTGGGCTATCAGTACGCTATGGGTATTTGGCAGGGCTCCTTCTTTAACGCCGTCTATCATTTCCTGAAGCAGACGTTTGTCCAGAGATTTTGAATTAGCATTACCAATTTTCCATCCGTCTTTTAGGGCTACAGGCACAGTTGCTCTACCTTCATCTTTTGAAGATAAGCTTCCGATTTTCCAAGCTGTCTCAGATCTTACCAAAGGTACCCGCGTTACTGTTCCATGCCCCAGTTTAATATCTAATATTATACCTGAAGGCGTCAGTTTACCTTCAAATAAGAGACCTGTTTTAAAGTCCTTGAACGAGATAATATTCTTTTCTTTTTGGAAATCAGCGCACCATGTGCCCGTAAAGCGATTATCGCCCCAGACAGGATATGCTTGATATTCATCTACTGATCCATTTTCAATGCTGAGGTATAAGTCTGAGGCTTTTAGGCTTTCCACCATCAAAATGTTCCACTTGCCCACATACCTGTTCTTTTCTGATCTTTTTAATTTGATGTGGTAAAATAGCATTCCGGATTTGATGAATCCATTAATTTCAGATCTATCTTTTTTTATTGTACCTTCAAAGTATAAGTTCTTTCCTAATTCAATGAGCAGTGCTTTTTTTGCCTGATAATTAAAACTATGGCTCAAAATCGTTTGATTGTTTGATATGCTAAACACTGCCTTCCCAGAGTTGGGTATATCTGCAGTCAAATCAAAACTAAAGGCTTTCGGATACGGTATTTTTCCTTCCCATCCCCCTGTGTAATCTTCCATGTTTTGAGCACTTAAGCTCACTGAAATGGAGAGCAATAGAAACTGTAACAGTAAGCAGATAACATTCCTTAGCATCTTAGTTAGTATTGATTAAGGCAAAGGTGGCAATTTATCAGCTTCATTAATTGTATAAATTTAACATGATGCTATACGCTTCAGGAATTCGGATGGCGTAACGCGGTAAACCCTCTTAAAGGTAGAGATAAAGTGACTTTGGTCGTAAAATCCGCATTTGTAACAGATCTCCGTCATTGAAGACTTTTCTGTAGCAAGCAAAAGTATGGCCTTGTTAAGTTTTAGGTGTCTTATATAAGCTCCTAAGGTTGTACCAAAGTATTTATGAAAACTTCTTGATAAGTGCACTGGATGGATGTCAAGTTGGGAGCTGAGAAATGTGAGAGAAAAGTTCGCCTCCGTGTCATCTATTATTATTTCCTGTAGCTTTTTTACCCAATCAGGCTTTTTAAAAATAGCGCGCGCATGATTGTTTTTGATTCTTTCGAAAATCTCTGCCACCAAAGCCTCTATACTTAATTGGCTAAATACATCATTCGTTTTTGATTCTAAAAAGACTTCATTCATCAGTCCTTTCACCAAAGGATTTTCAAGATGAATACTTCCTTCAAAATCGTAAGAAGATATATCATTTTTATTAAACCAGTTTGAGGTAATTTCTAAGTGAAATCCCCTAGTATATTCAGGTGGTTTTATATTATAGTGTGCGTCTTGCCAATTATGGAAAAGCAGGCTTCCGGCATCAAGGTAATAGGCTCTTTTTTTATTCGCTTCAAAAAGTTTGCCCTGTAAAAGATAAGTAAAGTAAGGATTCTCATGATAATGCCAGTCTACCCTTTCATACGTATACTCAGTATCAGTAACTACAACCCCACAATAGTTCGTTTTTTGGTTGTGGTCTACAATGTATGATATTGGAATAAGTATGACAGCAAGGGTGTTTACAGGAAGTTATGTGCGAGATAACTATCCAGATAAACTGCCCCTACTGCCACAGTGTGAAAGTAG
>NZ_JAHYXK010000031.1 GCF_019443125.1 Pontibacter aydingkolensis
GGCTTCTTCCCCAGGAAGATCCATGCCGTCACAGCCGAAGGATTCATCCTAAAGCTAATCCTCTTTATCTTCGCCTACACGCTAGCTCAAGTAATTGAGTAGCTCGCAACTTGAGTTAATTATTCATTCAAAAGCCTCTTTGTTTGTTTTACAGTTACATCTCTCCCATTTTTGCAGCATAACGTAAACTGCTACGTTAATATGAGTTTTACCGTCGCTTGATTAAGCGATTTTATGCTGGTTTATACATGACTGAAGATTTCCTGCTACTGAACGGAAAAAAGTTTTATTACGACGAGATCGCCAATTACTCCTTCCGGAACAGCATTCCCCTGAACGGCTATGAAACGAAGACACTAGAGTTTTGCCGCAGCTGGCTAAACGGCATCCAGGAATTTCCGATACAAACATCCGGCTCTACCGGTACTCCTAAAACCATCGTGCATACCCGCGCGCAGATGGAGGCAAGTGCCCGCCGTACAATCAGTTTGCTAAATCTGCAAAAAGGCGACCTCACATTAGTTTGTCTGAACACCGAATATATAGCCGGCATGATGATGCTGATACGTGGTTTCATGGCTGAACTTAAAATGGTGATCGTGGAGCCGATTAGTAACCCCATGACACTGATTGGCCGTGAAGAGCCAATTGCCTTTGCCTCGTTTGTACCGATGCAGCTGCAAACCATTCTTAACGAATTGCCGGAGGCCCTGCCCCAGCTAAACAACATGAAAGGCATACTGGTAGGAGGCGCACCGGTAAGCCCAACTTTGCAGCGCGAACTACAACGCGTGCAGGCACCAATTTATCATACGTATGGCATGACTGAAACCGCCTCGCACATTGCCCTGCGCCGCCTTAACGGGCCAGAGGCTGCCGATTATTACCAGGTGCTGGAGGGTATAAAAGTAAGCCTGGATAAGCGTGGATGCCTCACTATTAAAGGAGACCTCACGAATAACGAACTACTTGTCACAAACGACATAGTAGAGCTGCTTACCAAAAGCCGCTTTAAATGGATTGGGCGTGTAGACAATGTAATTAACTCAGGTGGGGTAAAAGTGCAGGTAGAAAAAGTAGAACTGGCCATTGCTGAAGCTTTTGCAGACCTAACAGATTCTCCTCGCTTTTTTATTGCACCGCAACCCGACGAACTTTTAGGCGATAAAGTAGTGCTGATTATGGAAGGAGAGCCTTTGTCTTCTGAAGACGAAACAATCCTAATGGATAGGCTGCGCAGCACACTGCGTAAGTTTGAAGTGGCAAAAGAGTTATACTATTGCCCTGCCTTTTCCGAGACTGCAACCGGTAAATTGTCGCGCCAGCGCACGCTACAGAAGCTGGGCCTCTTTACCGACTAAACCCATAAAGTATAACAGCCAGGGCATACACCCGTAGAAAGTATAAATCAACAAAAACAACCATGCGATCTATACTTACGAGTGTATGCTCTTTTTTATGCCTGATACTTTTAAGCAACTGCAGTGGTGGTTTGTTTTCTTCCAGAGCCCCTGTCGAGCTTAAAGAAGTATGGGCTACCGATAACACACTGCGCACCCCGGAGTCTGCCCTCCACGACCCGGCACGCAACGTGATCTACGTGTCCAACATCAACCAAAACAATTCCTCCAAAAAAGACGGAGATGGCTTTATCTCCACCTTAAACACAGAAGGCCAGATACAAAACCTTTATTGGGTAACCGGCCTAAACGACCCTAAAGGCATGGCGCTGCACAATAATGTGTTGTATGTAGCAGATATTAATGAGATTGTGGCTATATCTACCCAATCCGGGGCAGTGCTGGGACGCTATGAGGCAGAAAATGCAAAATTCCTGAATGATGTGGTGGTAGATGAAGCAGGAAATGTGTACGTTACAGACTCTCAGCAGAAAAACATTTACCTGTTGCGCAACGGCCGTGTGAGTACCTGGATGAAAAACATAGATGGAGAGAGGCCAAACGGCATTTTCCTGGATGGGACCCGCATGATTGTTGGCTTTAACGGCGAGGTGCGTTTCCTGGACCCTGAAACACAAAAATTTACCGACTGGACCAAAGACATTAAGTCTGCTGACGGAATAGCGAAAATTGATGGCGGTTTCCTGGTGTCTAACTGGAACGGCGAAGTATACTTTGTGAACGAAGAGGGCAAGAACTGGCGCATACTTAACACCACCGACAGCGGTATAAATGCCGCCGACATTAGCTATTCTGACAGACTGGGACTTTTATTTGTGCCCACTTTTAAAGATAATCGCGTGGTAGCCTACAGACTAAACCGCTAAACCCTACGTTTTAAAAAGACCGTTATCATGTTGAAGCAAAGGCAGCCGCACCCTCATGTGCCGCTGCCTTTCTTCTGTTAAACCAAAATACACTTGAACTATGAAAAAGCTTCCCTCCCTGCACATACTCAACGGCGATGCCTCTTTACCTGCCTTTGAAGCTGCCAATCTTCCGGGCCAGGTGCTTATCTGGCGCGAGGTGCTCTCTGAGGGGCCTGCCATTGGAAGCTTACCGGAGCAGGAGTTCTGGCAGAAACGGCAGGAGTTCATAACCCAAACCTATAATGAAACACCCGATGGCTACAGCCTAAAAGTACTTGATGTGCTTGAAAAACTGAACATGGCCCATGCTTTTTTTGAGGTTATACTTTGGTTTGATGCCGACCTGATGTGCCAGGTAAACCTGTTATACCTGCTCCAGAAGTTAAGCCAGGTTAAGCCTGGGGTTATATCGGTTTGCACTCCTGCAGATGGCAAAAGTATAGGCTATTTAACGGCTGATGCATTACACCAGGTATTCGAAAATCGCCAGATGCAAAAAGAGTATCAGTTACAGCAGGCACAGCAACTATGGCAACTGTATGCCGGACCAGACCCAATGCAATTACAGGCTTATCTGCAGCAACACGACATCTGTATACCAAACCTGCAAAAGGCTCTGGAACTGCACCTGCGCCGCTTCCCTAATTGTAAGACAGGCTTAACCGAACCCGAAACTTTGCTGCTGCAAAGTGTAAAGAATGGAAGCTCTACTGTAAAGCAGGTAATAAAGCAATTCTGGGAAAAGCAGCCAGCTTTTGGCTTCGGAGACTGGCAACTAGAGTATATGCTGCAGGAGTTGCAGCCAGAATTAGTACAGGAAAAAGAACCTCTAAGCTTAACACCTCTGGCTGAAAAAGTACTTCAGGGCGAGGAAGCATTCAAGCATAAGCCACAATGGATTGGAGGGGCTTACATCACACCTAATCAAGGCTGGTGTTTCGATACTAATAAACAAACCCTGCAACCTTGTTAAAGGCCTGACCTATTTCTTTTCGATAGCACCTAATCTACTACCCTGCAATGCGTTGTTCTTTTCTAGCTCCTTAACTAACCAACCTGATAAGGCGGTTGCACCCCGGTGGTTTAAATGGTTGATGTCTGCCCACGCTGTTGAGTCGTTTAAGATTTGGGATGGCGGCATCCAAACATGGCCCATTTGGTTGTAAAACTCATACTCTACAGGCTTATTTACAGGCGATTTATAAGAGGGCAAGTATAAAAACACTATTTCCACGTCGTTTTCGCGGGCTATCTCATAAATTTTTTGAACGTAGCTTTTAGAGTGGCTGAACTCTATATTTTTGAGATCCTCACCCAGATAAAACATAGGTTTCTGTAGTTCCTGCTGCCTGTACATTAGCAACTCGTCGTATGGGGCGATGTGGTTAATTGGCGAATAACCGTAATTGAGATTTGCTTTTGCGGCCAATGTTACCGGCTGTTTTGCAGACATAGTTTTAAGATAAGCGTATCTGCTCTGCAAAGCATATATGTAATCCCGGAACAGGTAGGTGTTCATAAAGGCCTCAGGCAGCAATACGTCTTCTGTATCCGCTATGATCGGAAATGCGAAATGGCTGAAGCGGGCCTCCACCTCACGTACCTCGTACACCAGTAACTTAGGCTTTTTTGTTTTAAGCAGGTCTTTGAAAATGGCATAATGCACGTTTGCCCCAAAATGTGAAAGGGCCAAGTTGGCAACCTTTACATCACGGCCTAACTTCGCACTAAGCGTATTCTCTAGCAGCGAGTCGTTTACTCCGTTTAGCGTGTGCGAGGTACCGATAAAAGCCACATCGATAGGTTGCTGGCGCTCAAATATCCTTTTATAGATTGAAGAAGCCTCTTCATAATCGCCTTTGAGGTAGGCATAGGCAAACTTTTTATCGTAAGGCCCCAGTAGTATAGCTATTAAGACTAGTCCGGCCGGGACACTCAACAAAAAGAGCTTTTTAATGAAATTCTTCATAGCAGATAACTAACATTAAAACTGAAAGTATATAAACTGAGGAGTTAAATCATAAGCACCCCACATTACAATCCAGGCAACTATTGTATAATAGGCCACATACCTTACAGGCTTTGGTGCCAGAGTAAATACATCGTTAATATCCTTAGTTCCGATCAGGCCATCTACAAGCAGGAACACAGCTAATGAGGCTATAAAGACGTAAGGGTTAAGGCCGGAAGAGAAGGTCTGCTGGAAAACCTGTACCGGGTTCAATAGCTGCTCCGGTAGCCCCTGTGTCATGTGACTAAGCAACATAAACGCTTCAGATACATTTTCGGCTCTGAAAAATACCCAGGCCAGGCAAACAAGGCTGAAGGTGATAAACCAGCTGGCAGCCCTGTTCAAAGCAAAACGTCCGTCTGCATATTTAGCCAGCTGCACCTCCATAATAAGCACTAAGCCGTGTATAAAACCCCAGATGATAAACGTAAAACTAGCTCCATGCCAGAGTCCCGACACCACAAACGTGATCATCATGTTACGGGCCCAAAGTATAGGCATTACCCTGTTGCCTCCCAACGGAATGTACAGGTAATCGCGGAACCAGGTAGACAGGGAAATGTGCCACCTGCTCCAGAACTCCTTCATGGAAGTTGAAAAGTATGGCGTCCGGAAATTACGCATCAGGTCGAAGCCAAAAAGACGGGCCGTGCCAACGGCAATATCAGAGTAGGCCGAGAAATCGCAGTAGATCTGGATGGCGAAGAAAAGTGTTCCCAGTATAACGGTCAAGCCGTAATGCTGCTCCGGGTTACTGTACACCACATCTACAAAAGCGGCCAGCCTGTCTGCGATCACGATTTTTTTGAAGAAGCCCCACAGCATTAGCCGAAGCCCCGATACTGCAAAAGTATAATCAAATACCCTTTGATTTTTAAACTGAGGTAGCAGATGCGCTGCCCGCTCAATAGGCCCTGCCACTAGCTGCGGAAAAAAGGAAACAAAAGTAAAGAATTCGATGATGTTGCGCGTTGGCTTTAGTGTGCGGCGATAAACATCAATCGTATAGCTCAACGTCTGGAAAGTATAAAAACTGATACCAACCGGCAGGATAATGTTCAGTGATCTTGGCTCAAGTTTATGCCCGAACAGAGAGTAAGTTTCTACAAACGAATCTATAAAGAAATTAAAGTACTTAAAGAAGCCCAGCACCCCCAGGTTTACAGCCAGCGAAGTATAAAGCAGCCATTTTCTTTTGCGATCATCTTCAGTTCTGCCTAAATACTGGCTTACAATATAATCTACTAAAGAGCTAAAGAAAATGAGTGTCAGAAACCGCCAGTCCCACCAGCCATAGAACACATAACTTGCCACCAGCAACAGCGTATTCTGCCACGCCAGTCTTTTTTGCAGCATCCAGTAAAAGCAAAACACTAAAGGCAAAAATATGGCGAACTCTAATGAATTAAACAGCATGGATGACTGATTGGATGACAGATGACATATAACACAAAATTAAATTCTGCAAATATATTTTATTACTATTATTATATGTTTTATTCAGGTGGATGATACGACTTCTGTATACTTTAAGTTTCTCATTAATAAAATTTAATTTTTGGTTGGCATAGTTCAATTCACAAGTTTAAGTGCTAGTCTTTATGAAATTATCGGCATAAAGTATAAAATCATGCTTAAGATAAATGCAGTAAACTATTTTGGCCCCAAATATGCAGTAGCAGGTGTTATATCTATATGTTGATTTGAAAGGAGAAAGAATATGAAGAAAAAATATGCGCTAGCACTTGGTGCTTTGCTACCAGTTCTGGCCCTAAACCTCACAACGCAGGCGCAGAATTCTAAAATAGCAGCACCAAGCCAGGAACATATACTTGTTGCTGCTGAAAATGGAGAAAGCAGCAACCCAAAAACGGAAACACTATCAGGCATTAACTTAACACCTGCACAAAAAGGGACTTTCCAGCTTGATTTTTCGCAGGAATTGGATGAGAATGCAACGCTTGCCATAAAAAACACAGCAG
Source organism: Pontibacter aydingkolensis (assembly GCF_019443125.1). Taxonomy (GTDB): domain Bacteria; phylum Bacteroidota; class Bacteroidia; order Cytophagales; family Hymenobacteraceae; genus Pontibacter; species Pontibacter aydingkolensis. Next base: position 6,323 of record NZ_JAHYXK010000031.1, read on the forward strand.
GCAAAGTAGTTTTTCAAAAACCGATCAGTATAGCCGATAATAAAACCAGTTGGCAATACAACGTGGGAAAATTAAAGCCTGACACTTACCTAGTAGAAGTGAAAACAAGCGACACCACTTACTGGACAAAGTTTAAGATAAGTAAATAATCAAAGTTGCGATTTCACTAATTCTGTGCAGGTGTAAACCAACCCCTAAGCCCTCCCAAGAGGGGAATTTCGCAATAAAGCATTGATCCCCTCTTGGGGCTAGGGTCATTTCATTCTCTTTTTTCTGTGATCCTGAAAGGATCTTGGTAGCTGGCAGTAAAGGCTTAACCTCCCTTCTACCAAGTTTCTTTACAGAATGACAAATGTTTTTTTAAACTTTTATCAGAATGAAACTACCCTGCCTCTTGCGAGGGGTTAGGGGTGGGTTAATCGCGACCTAGGCATAGAAGTAAAAAAGCCGCCCTGCTTATACTAGCAGGGCGGCTTTTTTACTTCTATGCCTGGGCCAAATCCGTAGGTTTTAAACTTTACTCCAGTTAGTTATTATCTGGTAAAGTATGCCGGCACCTAGTTTAGCAGTTCTGTTGTCGATGTCGAAACTTGGGTTAAGTTCGGCTACATCTATACTTAAGAGCTTGCCGCTTTGTGCAACTGCTTTTAAAAGTGCAAGCACCACTTCAGGTTGTAACCCAAGCGCATTTACGGCACTAACGCCAGGTGCATAGCCGGCGACAAACACATCCAGGTCAATGGTAAGGTACACTTTATCTACAGTAGCCAGAAATTGATTTAATCGGTTGGTGAGGTCTGGAAGGTTGTGAAGTTGCACTTCTTCGGCAAAAGTATACTTTACACGCAGCCTGTCAGCAGTCTGGAAAAGTATACGCGTGTTGCCATACTCCTGCAGGCCAATCACTTCGTACCTGAAATCGTCGCCGTGCGCTTTGCTTCTGTCAGCAATCTGCAGGAAAGGAGTACCTGAACTTGGCTGCTGCGCATAGCTTCTAAGGTCAAAGTGAGCATCAAAATTAAGTATACCCAGGCTCTTACCAGACGCAGCTTGCTCTAAACCTAAATAGTGCCCGTAAGCTATTTCGTGGCCGCCGCCTAACACCAATGGCCTGTAACCGTGCTTTAACAAAAGGGCAATTTTCCTGCCTAACTGTTCCTGCGCCTCACCCAGATTATTATTCGTACAAATCACATCTCCGGCATCATACAGCTGCACATGATCAGGCAAGTGGTGCGCAAAAGGGGCCATTGCTTTTCGTAGGGCTGCCGGACCTTCAGCGGCCCCTGGCCTGCCCAGGTTTCGGCTAACACCTTCGTCGCAGCAAAAGCCCAGCAATGCAAAGGCTACTTCGCCTGTCGCTACCGGGGGAAAGGCATCCGTTAAATTCAGGAACCGGATTACCTGGTGCCAACGCAGCCCCGAGGTTCCATCCTGGCTATCTGTACGGCCAACCCAGGCAGCTTTTGTAGAGGGTTTATACATTTGTCCGGCGATTAAGGGGATTAAATAGATGAACTTCCAAAACGAAAGGTGATTTTAACAAACTGTTTTCTAAAAGAGAACTGAAAAATCTTTCTAATTTTTGAAATCGCTTTTAATCACCGGTCTTCCTTTTTTCCATACTTTGGTAGGTTTCATCTTGCCCTGAAAGTATAAAATTTCTTTGTAGTTATCTGTCGGGAAAGCGATCATATCTGCCAGAAAGCCTTTTGCCAATTGTCCCCTGTCCGTAAGGTTTAAGGCACGGGCAGCGCGTGTGGTAATGGCTGCTAATGTCTCCGCGGTTGTCAATTTCTCGGCGGCCCCCAGCAGGGCAGCCTGCATAAGCAAGTCTCCCATTGGGGCCGAACCCGGATTCCAGTCAGTTGCAATAGCTACACAAAGTCCGCCATCCAGCATTTTACGGGCTGGTGCATAGTGCATGCCCAAACCAAGTGAGGCACCTGGCAAAACAGTAGCCACTACCCCGGCATCGCGCAATAAGGCAATCTCAGCATCGCCGCTTGCCTCCAGGTGATCAGCGCTGACTGCACCCACCTCTGCTGCCACCTTACTACCACCTGTACTAAACTGATCGGCATGCACGGTAACATCAAAGCCCAGTTTCTTCACTTCCAGCAGATACTCTCCTGCTTCCTGTTCTATGAAGGCGGTATCCTCAATAAATATATCAATGCGGCTGGCTAGGTTTTGCTCGCTTATAACGGGTATCAGTTCTTCCAGAATAGTTTTCAAGTATAGCCTTGAATCAGTGAATTCAGGTGGGCGCATGTGGGCTGCCAGGCAGGTTGGAATCAGGTCGAGGGCATGATGTTTGTTTACAAGTTGAATTGCCTCAAGCATCTTTATTTCGTCGTCTACAGTTAAGCCATAGCCGCTTTTTACCTCACAGGTTGTTATGCCTTCAGCTAGATGGCGGTCGCAGCGCTGTTTTAATAGTTCTACCAGTTCAATGGTGGTGGCTTCTCTTGTTTTGCGAACACTGTCCAGTATACCGCCGCCGTTTCGGGCAATCTCCAGGTAAGATTTACCTGCAACCCGCATCGCATAATCGTTGGCCCTGGAGCCTGCAAAGCAAATATGTGTATGGGCATCAATAAAACCAGGCAGCAGCACCATAGGCTCCTCAAAGGTTTCTACGGTATAGTCGTACTGCTCGGCTTCCTGCGATAGCCTGATATAATCGTCAACCCTTAAGATTTTACCGTTGCTCACAAGCACACCCGCATTTTCAAGCACCTGCATTTCTACATCGGCAATGGGGCCAGTCTCGGATAGTTCTGCCATTGTCAGTATCTGGGAGAAAGGGCCAATTAAAGTATGAGTTGAAACGGATGCTTCCATTGGTTAGTGTTACAGTTTAAAATAAGATGATTATCGTCCTCTTAGAGAGGTCAGAAATTTATACTTAGATTGAGCATGGTCTCCCGTAAATCCTGGATAACAAGAAAAAGGGTTCGTCCCCGATTAACGGGGAGGGTGAATAATGGGTTAAATCTTTAATCCGAATTTCTCTGCATTTTGCTGTGCTGTTTCGTAACCGGCATCCGCGTGGCGGAAAATACCCATGGCAGGGTCGTTGTACAGCACACGGCTCAGGCAGCGGTCAGCACGTTCGGTGCCATCGGCAAGTATAACCATGCCTGCATGCTGCGAATAGCCTATACCTACGCCTCCACCATGATGGAACGATACCCAGGTAGCACCTCCGGCTGTGTTGGACATCAGGTTCAGCAGCGGCCAGTCAGAAACGGCATCTGAGCCATCCAGCATGCCCTCGGTTTCGCGGTACGGTGAGGCCACGGAACCGCAGTCGAGGTGGTCGCGGCCAATTACGATCGGGGCTTTTACTTTGCCATCGCGCACCAGTTGGTTAAACATAAGGCCGGCTTTTTCACGCTCTCCCATTCCCAGCCAGCAAATACGGCACGGCAGTCCCTGGAATGCAACTTTTTCCTCTGCCTCAACCAGCCATTTGATCATGTGCTCATTCTCCGGGAAAAGTTCTTTAAGAGCAGCATCGGTTACTTTTATATCTTCAGGGTCGCCGGACAGGGCAGCCCAGCGGAACGGACCTTTGCCCTCGCAGAATAGCGGACGCATGTATTCCGGTACAAAGCCAGGTATGTTAAACGCATTTTTCTCACCGCCCTGCTGTGCAAACTCGCGCAGGTTATTGCCATAATCAAACGTGCGACTGCCGCGGCGCTGCAACTCCAGCATAAAGCCAACGTGGCGGGCCATACTTTTCAGGGATAATGCTTTGTAGCCCTGCGGGTCTTTTTCGCGTAAGTTTTTTGCTTCTTCCAGTGTCAGTCCGTTGGGCACATAACCGTTAATCGGGTCGTGTGCAGAGGTCTGGTCGGTTAATATTTCAGGTGTGATGTTATCCTGGATCAGTTTCTCCAGCACATCGCCGATATCGCCTACCAAACCAACAGAGATGGCTTCACCTTTCTCTTTTGCCTCTAGCACCCACGCTTTTGCCTCTTCGTAATCATAAGTCATTTTATCGATGTAGCGGGTATCGAGGCGCTTCTTAATGCGATCCGGATCAACATCTACACCCAGGAAAGTGGCTCCGGCAATAGTTGCGGCCAAAGGCTGAGCTCCACCCATACCTCCAAGGCCTCCTGTAACAAGCAATTTGTGGCGCAGGTCGCCGTCAAAGTGAATTCTTCCGCAGGCGGCAAAAGTTTCGTACGTGCCCTGTAATATACCCTGTGTACCAATGTATATCCAGCTTCCGGCCGTCATCTGACCGTACATCATCAGGCCACGCTCGCGCAATTCGTTAAAATGCTCCCAGGTTGCCCAATGAGGTACCAGATTTGAGTTTGCAATTAAAACACGGGGCGCCTCAGCGTGCGTTCTAACTTTACCCACCGGCTTACCCGACTGCACGAGTAAACTTTCGTCCTCTTCCAGATTAAGCAGCACCTCTATAATCTTCTGTGCATCAGCCACCGTACGCGCAGCCTGCCCTATACCGCCGTACACTACCAATCGGCTCGGGTCCTCGGCCACCTCATCTGTCAGGTTATTCAGGAACATGCGCAGCGCAGCTTCCGATTGCCAGTTTTTAGCATTTAGAATAGGGCCGGTTGGTGGAATATAGGTAGGGTGGTTCGCGTATTTCTGTATAAACTCGCTTACCGAAAGGCCGGAGCGTTGAACTGTTGCTGATGCAGCTGGAATATTCATAGTTGTTGCTTTAAACGTCAGTAAGAACTCAATATGCAACAAAAATATAGAAAAAGGCATGAAAAACATGCTTAATTTAACTTCTGATGCTTAGTTTAGTGCCTGTACCTTTAGCATGCAAGTATGTTCCATATTCCACTCACCTCGCTTGGTGCCCACTTCGGTAACATCGATATCTACCTTTTCGACCAATTGCTGAAGGGTAATATATCACAAGGCATGAAGCTGCTGGATGCTGGCTGCGGGGAAGGGCGCAACATTCAGTACCTGATGCAGGCCGGAGTAAAAGTATACGGGGCAGATACATCTGAGCAAGCCATTGAAAAAGTTAGAAGTATGGCAGCAGAACTGGCTCCTACGCTATCTCCGAAGAACTTTGCTGTAGCAGATTTGGCTTCCCTGCCTTTTGATGATGCGGCTTTTGATGTGGTGGCTTGTAGTGCTGTGCTGCATTTTGCAAAATCAGAGGACCATTTCAGAAGCATGGCCATGGAGTTATGGCGCGTTTTAAAACCGGGTGGCATGCTTTTTTGCAGGTTAAGCACAACTATTGGTATGGAGGGCAAGCTAAAGCAGATTGGGCATAAGCTATACCAGATGCCATATGATCAAGTATGGTTTTTAGCTGATGAAGGTCTATTAAATGAACTGATAACTGGTTGGCAAGCAGAAAAGCTGGAGCCACTTAAAACGGTACTGGTGGAGCAGGAAAGAAGTATGACAACGCTGGTGTTGCGGAAAACATAAGTAATTATCAGCAGCTGGTCCAACCACCCCTGCTCCTCCTTAACCAAGGAGAGGAACTCTGCCACTACTTTAGTAAAAGTATAAACGCTGTAGCATTTGCTTAACCTTCTTTCCACTAAGATCTCCCGCAACTAGCCTGGGATGTACTATTTCCAAGGTGACAAAAGGAAAAGACAGGAGCTATTAGGATGACAGTTAATGTAGTAAGTAAAAGCTCCCTCTCCTGTTTTTATGAAAGGGTTGGGGTGAGGTTACTACAGCAGGGGTGGTTGGAACCCGGCATGACATAATCCTATAATCACCGGTCTCTAATCCTAAGAATCCTAGTCCTGTTTAAGGGTTGCCATATCAATTACAAACCTATATTTTACATCGCCTTTCACCATGCGTTCGTAGGCCTCATTTACGTAATCAATCGGGATAACCTCCACATCTGAAAGGATATTGTGGGTAGCGCAGTAGTCCAGCATCTCCTGTGTTTCGGCAATGCCCCCGATAAGTGAGCCAACAATCCGGCGCCGCTTGAACAGCAGGTTACCAGCCATAATTTCGGCAGGCGCTGGTGGTGCACCAAGCAGTATCATGGTGCCGTCACGCTTGAGCATAGCCAGCAGCATGTTGTAGTCGTGCGGGGCAGATACTGTGTTAATGATAAAGTCGAAGGTGTTGGCCATACTCTTAACCAGTTCTTCATCGCGGGTATTCACAAAGTTGTGTGCACCAAGCTCATGGGCATCCTTTGCTTTTTCAGGAGACCTGCTCAGCATAGTTACATCAGCCCCTTTAGATGCTGCGATCTTTACAGCCATGTGCCCTAAACCACCCAGGCCAACAATGCCTACCTTATGCCCTTCGCCGATCTTCCACTCCCTGATAGGTGAGTAAGTTGTGATACCAGCACATAGCAGTGGCGCAACACGAGCCAGATCCATGTTAAGAGGCACGCGCAGTACATATTGTTCATCAACAACAATGTTATTAGAATAACCGCCTTGTGTTGGCGCAATGCCGTCTTTGCCCTCTCCTCCATAGGTTGCAACAAACCCATTTTCACAGTATTGCTCCAGGCCGTCGCGGCAACTGTGGCAATGCCTGCACGAATCTACAAAACAGCCAACACCAGCCAGGTCGCCTTCTTTAAATTTTTTAACATCAGAGCCTACACTTACAATGCGTCCCACAATTTCATGACCTGGCACGGAAGGATAAAGAATCTCTCCCCATTCCCCTTTCACATGATGCAGATCTGAATGGCAAATACCGCAATATAGTATCTCGATCTTCACATCGTTGGGCCCAACATCGCGACGCTCAAAATCAAATGGTTTCAGGTCTGAGTTCGCATCGTAGGCAGCATAGCCTTTAGTTTGTATCATAGTTTTTTATTTTAGATTGTAACAGATAAATAAGTTTAAGCCTAGCCTCTTACATCGCCTTTGTAAAAACTGGCTGGTATGCCACGCACGTCAGGTTTAACAGAGAACAACCCACCGTGATAAGGGTAGTTCCGAAGCTCCTCTTCTCCCACTCCATCCCGCCCTGTAGTTATATAAAGTGTATCTAAATCTTTACCGCCAAAGGCACAGGAAGTTGTATTGATGGCAGGCACGTTTACTTTTTGCAGTTGCTCACCGGTTTCAGGATTATACTTTGCCACGGCTCCGCCCCCATGCAGCGCAATCCATAGATTTCCTTCCGCATCCAGTGTCATGCCATCCGGTGAACCTTCTTCTTTTGGAATCTTGATGATGACTTTACCCTCGCTGATCTGACCTGAAGCATCGTTGTAGGCAAAGGCCTTTACCGTTTGCGTAGGAGTATCTGTAAAGTATGCTGTCTTCTTATCCTGAGTCCAGGCAATGCCATTTGAGATAGTCAGGTTGCCCAGCATGTGGTGTATAAAACAGTCATGGTCCAGCATGTAAAGATCGGCTACACCTTCTCTTGTATCCAGGGCCATGGTACCCACCCAAAACCGGCCAGAGGGGTCGCATTTTCCATCGTTAAAGCGAATATCCTTTTCCTTGATTGGGTTGGTGATAAAGCTTAGCTTCCCACTATCTGTATGGAGGTAGTGTATACCATTTTGCAAGGCGACCAGTGCTCCGCCTCCTTCTACAGGTACAACTGTACCAATGCGTTCGCCCAGATGCAGCACCCTGTCTTGTTTAGTTTCCGGGTTGTAGATGTGTAGTGCCCTACCTTCGATATCTACCCAATACAGGCACTGCTCGGTTGGATGCCAGAGCGCCCCCTCACCTAACCTGGCACCGGCATCAAGTTCCAAGGCTGCGGTTAGCCCTGCAGCTGATTCAGAAGTTTGTGTCATAGTATAGTACCCGTAAAAGACAACAGCCAGGTTAAATATGAACCATAACCTGTTTCTGTTTTATATTTTTAACTGCTTACTCTTTGCGTAGCGTCAGTATATACCGAGCCATTTCACGGGCATCTTCTTTGCTGATGTTTGGATGCGGCGTCATGGGCACCTGTCCCCATACTCCTGAGCCACCTTCAATTATTTTTCCGGCTAAGTAATCTATGTTCTTATCGTTGGCCTCATATTTATTGGCTACATCCACATACGCTGGGCCCACTAGTTTCTCATCTTCACGGTGGCAGGCCAGGCAGTCAGAGAGCGAGATCAGTTTGGCGCCCTGGTCCATAGCTACGGCATTATTGGCACTTCCTGCTGCTTGTGGCGATGGCCCGGTTACCTGAGTCGTGTCTGGTTTGTAATCGGATTCGTAAAACCTTTCGTTCTCTGATGTTTCTCCTCCGCATGCTACTAACAGCAGGCCAAGACCTAGTAACGTGAATGTGTTTTTCATGTTTTTTGTGTGTCTGGTTACGATTTTCTGGTATACGGGAAGATAGGAAAATTTGTGATGCATTATACTTTTTTTGCAGGTTTGGCTGGCATCTAAAGTAAATTGGTGCCTTAGTTAATTGCAAACTTTCTTCAAGGCTTTACTTCTTTACCCAATACTTAACAACAGGCGATGATATTGTATACCTAATTTCAACTCTCATCACTATAGTTCTAGACATTTATCACTGTCATCTTGTAAAGATCTTGGTAGAAGGGAGATGAACAATGGCTATGAAAGAGAACTTTCTTGATTTAAACGTTTCTACTCTTATCCGGCTTTTCGCCTCGCCGGCTAGGCCCTACTTTTTGTCCCCGAATCAAGTTCGGGATATTCTACTTGACACAAGGGACCACCCCGCCTGCGGCACCCCTCCTTGAAAAAAGGAGGGGAGTGAAAAAAGCCAAGTGGCACATCCCGAACTTGATTCGGGGACACTCCTTTCTCGAGGCCCCCTACCCCCACTCGCTGACCGTTCGAACAGTAGAGCGTCATTAATGCACCTGGATAAAGCCGTTGTTTTATAGCAAGGGTATTAAATATACTCCTCTATTTTTGTCATCATGTCAAGTATCTTGGTGGAAGGGATGTTAAGCGGCGGATGTTATGAGACCCACCCATGGCTGCTCCGAGGAGGGGAATTTCTGCTGTTACTTTAACTGAAGTTTAAATTTCATAGCTGCGGCCATTCCTCGGACAGGTCGCGACCTGTCCCTACAAATCAGAATTTATACTTAGTTACCAATTGCAACAGCCGCTAGCTAAGAAGTGTCCATCCCAGTCCTTGGGTGGGGGAAGGGGCCCTCGAGAAAGAGCGCCTCGAGAGGTTCCGGTGACAAGCGCAAGCGAGGCAGCCCGAGGCACAAGGGCCGGAAAGATAGACAGCGCGATGCCCGAGGACGAGGCCTTTCGGCCGTGAGCACACCAAAGTATTAGGTGAAACAAGACGCAAGTAAGACTGAGGAATTATGCCAACTCGATAGGATAGCAAGAAGTATTGGCGAAGGTTGAGGAACAAAGCCAGCTCAGTAGATAACCAGAAAGTATAAGTTAAATCAGTACCTACACAAATCCCTATATTTCCTTATCTTACATCATAAACCTTTCTTAACCTTGCTAATAAAACATGAAATCACCCTTCACAAAAAGTCTATGGCTAATACTGCTACTATTCTCCTCAAGTATAGCCATGGCTCAAAAACTACCTAGCATTGCCTCTAAAACCGAAGGCATGCAACGTTACCCCGGCTATTTTACCTTTTATTACGACGATGCGTCTGGCAAAATATTGCTTGAAATAGATAAGCTGAACCAGGAGTTCCTGTATGTAAACTCGCTGCCTGCAGGCCTGGGCTCTAATGATATCGGTCTGGACCGTGGCCAGCTGGGCAGAACCAAAGTAGTATACTTTAACAAGCAAGGCCCTAAGGTTATGCTGGTACAACCCAATCTCTCTTACCGAGCCAGCTCCGAAAACCCGAACGAACGCCGCGCTGTGGAAGAGTCTTTCGCACAATCTATACTTTGGGGATTTAAGGCCGAAGCTGCTGATGGCGACAAGATTTTGGTAGATGCAACTGATTTCCTGCTGCGCGACGCCCACGATGTAACAGGAAGTATAAAACGAAGCCGCCAGGGCAACTATAAACTGGAAAGCAGCCGTTCGGCTTTATACCTGCCACGCACTAAAAACTTTCCGCAGAACACCGAGTTCGAAGCAACACTGACTTTTGTGGGCGATGATGCCGGTAACTTCGTACGTGAGGTAGCTCCGGATGTAAATGCCCTAACGCTGCGCCAGCACCACTCCTTTATTCAGTTACCAGACAACAATTACCAGCCCCGCAAAATGGACCCGCGCGCCGGCTTTTTCGGCATCTCATACTTCGACTACTCCACCCCCGTGAATGAAAGTATAGACAAGCGTTTTATAGCGCGTCACCGACTACATAAAAAGAACCCTTCTGCAAAAGTATCCGAAGCAGTTAAGCCTATAGTTTACTATGTAGATAATGGTGCCCCTGAGCCTATTCGCTCTGCTTTGGTAGAAGGTGCACGCTGGTGGAATCAGGCATTTGAGGCTGCCGGCTACAAAGATGCCTTCCGGGTAGAAGTATTGCCCGATAACGCTGACCCGATGGATGTGCGCTATAACATCATTCAGTGGGTACACCGCAGCACACGCGGCTGGTCTTACGGCGCATCTGTAATTGATCCGCGTACTGGCGAGATCATTAAAGGGCACGTGTCGCTGGGCTCTCTGCGCGTTCGCCAGGACTTTATGATCGCTGAAGGTTTGCTGGCACCTTACAACGAGGGCAGACAGGAAAATAAAGCCATGATGGATATGGCTCTTGCACGAATTCGCCAATTATCGGCACATGAGGTAGGCCATACTTTGGGTATACAACACAACTACGCAGCCAGCACCAACAACAATGCCTCTGTAATGGATTATCCACACCCGATGGCAAAGCTGGACCGCGCCGGAAACATCGATCTTAGCAACGCCTACGAAACCGGCATCGGGGCCTGGGACAAAGTAGCTGTTACCTACGGCTACCAGGATTTCGCGAAAGGCACAAATGAGCAAAAAGAACTGGACGATATTCTACAACAGGGTGCAAAGCAGGGCTTGCTGTTTATTTCTGACAGAGATGCCCGTGCAGCAGGTGGTGCTCACCCCCTAGCCCACCTTTGGGACAATGGAAAGAGCGCGCCGGAAGAGTTGATTAATGTGCTGCGTGTACGTGAAAAAGCGCTTAAAAACTTTTCGGAGCAGAACATAAAACCCGGTGCAGCCATGAGTACCTTGGAAGATGTGCTTGTACCTGTTTACAACTATCACCGCTACCAAACCGAAGCAACTGCCAAGCTGATCGGTGGCTTAAACTATACTTACGCCACCCGTGGCGATAACCTGCTCGTAACGGAACCTGTCAGTAAAAGCGAGCAGCAAAAGGCACTGGATGCGCTGCTCAAAACCATTTCACCGGATGTACTTACGCTGCCTGAGGATATAATTAGACTTATTCCACCAAGGGCTCCGGGCTTAGGCAATAACCGCGAACTTTTTGCAAAGCGTACCGGCCTTACCTTCGACCCCATGGCCGCTGCGGAGGCTTCTGCTGATTTCACACTTTCGTTTCTGCTGCACCCTGAGCGCGCGTCTCGTTTGGTAGAGCTAAATGCCCGCCACAACAGCCTTGGCCTGCAGGATGTAACCAAACAACTGATAGAAAACACCTGGAAGAGCCGCCGAGAAAAAGGTTTACAAGAACAGGTTCAAATGCAGACAGAACAACTAGTGTTGACACATTTACTGGCACTTGCCCATAACGAAAGTTCGTCGTATCAGGCACGGGCAGTAGCAACTGCTGCGCTGCAGGAGATAAAAGAATATGCCAACCGTAAACGCAGCCCTGCCAGCAGCAGCCTTTACCAGGCACACCTGGCCTTTGCCCTGGATCGCCTTAACCGCCCAGTTTCAGAAGATATCAAACCAAGCCGCGCCCTGGAACTACCTCCAGGAGCTCCGATTGGCAGCGGCGAGGAATTAGGTTGTGAGTAGAGATTAAAGTATAAAAAGGGCCGTCGTTAGAAATTAACGGCGACCCTTTTTATACTTCAATTCCTGGCTTTTTTTGACGCAGGTCTTAAGCGCAGCGTGACTTGTGACTAAATATGACAGGAAGTCTTCAGACTTCCATGATCCATACTTTATACTTATGCAAGTCTGAAGACTTGCCAATATGCCCCAGCACAAGTGACACTTCCTTTAACACTTGCGCTAGAAAAATGAGTATAGTTTATCCTACTCAATAAGTATAACCGGAAGTATGGTATCCTTGCCTGCATATTAGCTGGCGCTGCTGTATATATAATCTACGGGAGTAAAACATATTCCTGCCCTTACCGGACTCTGGTGGATATATTCCAGCTTTTGCTCTAAAAAACATGTTGCTTTTCAGTTCGATGGGGTGGTTGTCCTGCTGCCAGAATTGGTAAGTGGTGTTATTACTATTACGTTCACCATGTTTCCTAAATATCCAAAGCATCCAGTCTTGTCTGCTTTCTTGCAGATGCTCTTTAATCGCTTTAGTTATAGCATAAGAAGAATACTTTTTTAGATCGCGCAACACATGGGATAAATTAGCTGTTTTCTTTACGCTTGCTATCAAATGAACATGATTAGGCATGAGGCAAAAAGCGTATAGTTCTAACCCTTTGTATTCCTGGCAGTATCTTAAACTATCTATAAAAATATCTTTATATTCTTTCCTTGTAAATACATCTATCCACGCTACAACAGCAAAGGTTAGGAAATATAACTGCTGATTGTCACTGATTTTATACTTTGTACTCACGTTAAAATTTTTAAAGAAGTCAGGCCTGCCCAAAACCAGTTCGGGAGTACCAAACTGAGTCACCTACCAAAGATCCTGCAAATCTCCTACATCAACCTCATCTGCATAAGGCTCAAGTATATCCACTACGTTGGCCGATTTTTTGAATGTACTATATACCTGCACTGTCTCTCCCGACCACAGCTCCACAAAAGAATTATTCAGAAAATAGAGCGTAACTGTCCAAACGTTATGTTTACGTTGGGCAAGCATGGTACCGCCTTTTGCTAAAGCTTCTTCCTGGCTCCTGAAAGGAAGCCTTTCAAACATGGAGAATTCCTGCATGCTGTGTTGTGGTTATAGATTATAAAGTAAGTCCCAAAATAGCAAATTAGTTTCCGGAGTAAAGGCAAAATAGGTAAATCAGCAGCTTTGCCGTACTTTTGAAAGTATAAGTATAGTAAAATAGCTGCTGGAGTGTTCTTCCGACAAATGCAGCTAAAACGTACAGCACCACATGGAACCGATCAGACTAAATAAATTTATAAGCGACTCTGGCTATTGCTCTCGCCGCGAAGCAGACAAAATGATTGAGCAGGGGCGTGTAATGGTAAACGGAAAGCGTCCTGATGTTGGCGCAAAAGTCACTCCCAAAGATAAGGTACGTGTAGATGGCAACCTGCTGCAGGTAAATGCTGTGAAACCGATATACCTGCTGCTCAACAAGCCAGCCGGCATCGAAACTACTACCGACACCTCGCAGCGCGATAACATTATTCGCTTTACCAATTACCCGGAGCGCATTTTTCCGGTTGGCCGCCTGGATAAAGACTCCGAAGGCCTGATTATACTTACCAACGATGGCGACATTGTAAACAAGATACTTAGGGCTGGTAACAAGCACGAGAAAGAGTACATTGTTACAGTTGACAAACCCATTAACCAGGACTTTGTAGACAAGATGAGCGGAGGCGTATCCATACTTGGTGTAAACACCAAGAAGTGCTACGTAGAGCAGTTGGGGTCTAACAAATTCAGGATTATACTTACACAGGGCATGAACCGCCAGATACGTCGCATGTGCGAGACATTGGGCTACGAAGTACAAACCCTGCAGCGTACGCGTATCATGCACCTGTCGCTTAACAAGATTCCGCTGGGCCAGTGGCGCAACATGACCGAGACTGAAATAGCGGAACTGCAGCGACTGGTAGAAGGCTCTACAAAAACAGAAGAAGGCTCTATAGGTAAGAAACGTGCCGAAGCTCCTGCTAAAAACACCAAGCCAAAACCACGAGGAGGAGCATCAGCTTCGGGTAGGCCATCTCGACCAGGCAGCACTCCGAGAAGTGGAGGTAAAAGCAGCACAGGCGGCAAGAACAGTAAACCTAAAAGTGGCGCTACCAGTGCCAGGGGCTCCAGAGGTGCATCAAAAGGTGGACCAAAAGGTAGCACCGGTAGAAGCGGGGGTAAGAGAAGATAGTTCTCAGAATTATGAATTAGAAATTTTGAATGATGACTTTTTATAGGTTTGAAGTAACACACCATTCATAATTTATAATTCGTAATTCATAATTCAACATTCCTCCTCCTTTTCCTGTAATTTTGCAATTGAATAAAAACAGGCGTACCGTATACGTATACTTGCAGCAACGCCACACAATGTATGGAACCAAAGCGATTAAATAAATTTATAAGCGATACGGGCTTCTGCTCACGCCGCGAAGCCGACAGGCTGATTGAAGAAGGCAGAGTAACCGTAAATGGCAGGGAGCCGGACGCAGGCACAAAAGTCACTCCAAAAGACAAAGTACGGATCGATGACCAGATGCTGAGAGTTCGTGAGGAGGCCCCTACTTTCCTGGTGCTTAACAAGCCATCGGGTATGTCGGCTACGGCAGATATGGAGGTACGTGACAATGTAGTGCGTGCTATTAATCACCCGGCATCTTTGCTGCCAGTTGGCAAACTGGATCGGGATGATGAAGGCGTTCTTATTTTAAGTAATGACAGCGACTTTGTAAGGAAATTATCGAAGGCGGACAGCAAACTTGAGAAGGAACTGGTGGTTACTGTAAACAAGCCTTTTACTTCGGAGTTTATCTCAAAGCTTAGCGAAGCATGTGCCTCTTTTGAAGACGGAAATCCTAAAAAAGCAGTTGTAAACAAGGAGTCAACTACCCGGTTCAGGATCATTCTGGAGCCGGGCATGAACCATAGTATAAAGAAGACCTGCGAGGCGCTTGGTTATAACGTTACTTTTCTGCAGCGTGTACGAATTCAGAGTATTACACTTATCAAACTTCAGAAAGGCCACTGGCGCACACTCACTGCACAGGAAATAGACAGCCTGAAGCAGATAGCTGCCTCCAAACCAGAGAAAGTTGGGGCAAAAAGTAAGTCTGACTCCAGATCCTCTAGCTCAAAAAGTACTTTTGGCAAAGATAAACCCAGCGCTGATAAGGGTGCTTACCAACGACCGGGAAAATCCGGCGCTTCAGAATTTAATAGTCCGGGTAAACGTATCGGTAAATCAAGGCCGCCTAAAACAGAATCTTCGGGACCTAAAGGTGTCAAAGGTGGAGCAAAACCTGCCGGCAGGCCAGGTCCCGACAAAGGCGGTTTTAAAGGAGGAGCCAAAAAAGGAGGTCCATCACGCGGAGGTTCTTCCAGCCGTTCCCGTTAGTATAATTACCATCAGAAAAGGCCACTGCAACTTGATGCTGCAGTGGCCTTTTGTTGTTTCAAGTTCTTAAAACCTCTCCTGCCTAACTCCTGAGCTCTTTAACTCTCTTACTTCTTCACTCCCAACTCCCCATTTTACCCAACTGGTAATCCCGGAAAGCTTCTCTTATTTCTTCTTCGGTGTTCATCACAAATGGGCCATGGGCAACTACAGGTTCGTTAAATGGTTTGGCATGGCCGAGTAAAATATAGCTGTCTTCCGTGGCTTCAACTCTTATTTCCTCTCCCTCGTTTTCAAACTCGACCAGGTGCAGCTTTCCTATATTTTCACCGTTTACGTTTACAGCACCGCGCACCACATAGAAAAAGATATTCCGCTCCTCATCTATACTTGTCGTAAAGCTGCCGCCTTGCTGCATCTCTATACTTGCCATGTGTATGTCGCTCAGCGATGGTATCGGACCTCTAGTGCTTGCCCAGGTGCCAGAAATTACGTTTACTTTTACCTTACCTTCGTCTTCTTTAACCACCGGAATATTATCCTTTTGCAGACCAATGTATGTTGGCTTAACCATTTTATACTTTGCAGGCAGGTTAAACCACAACTGCAATATTTCCAGCGGGCCTCCCTCCTTCTTAAACTTCTCCGACGACACCTCGGCATGTATCAAGCCTGAGCCGGCTGTCATCCACTGTACGCCACCAGCCTCTATTACATCTTTGCCGCCACCGGTGTCCTGGTGGGTAATGTCGCCATCAACTATAAAAGTTAGTGTTTCGAAACCACGGTGCGGATGCGGCCCAAACGGCAGCCCCTGGTTATTTGGCCGGTACACCTGCGGACCATGGTGGTTCAGGAACAGGAACGGATCGATGTACTCCACAGAGCTTGTTGGCAGCGCTCTGTATGTTACCAGGTCTCCCATAGGTGCATGTATGGCTTTGTGTATTTTCTTTATTTGTCTCATTTAGATCTTAACTCAATGTACATACACTAAAATAGGTGTTTAGTGGCATGGATACAAATTAACAGGTTATACTTCAGGAATCAGAATCTCAAAATCAAAGCTTTTACTGAGAGAACAAATCTGAAGACAGATAACGGTCTCCACGGTCACAGATGATGCAAACCACAACACCCTCCTCCAGTTCTTCTATCAGTTTCGTGGACACATGTACTGCTCCTCCACTGCTCATGCCGGCAAATATGCCTTCTTCTCTGGCTAGTCTCCTGGTCATGGCGGTAGCTTCGGCCTGGCTTACATCCATGGTGCGATCTACCCGTTCGGGCTCGAATATCTTTGGGAGGTACGCTTTTGGCCATCTACGAATGCCCGGTATCTGCGACCCCTCCACTGGCTGCGCCCCGATTATCTGCACCTCCGGGTTCTGCTCTTTTAGGTAGCGGGATACGCCCATAATGGTACCGGTTGTTCCCATCGAGGATACAAAGTGCGTGACTTTACCATCCGTATCTCGCCAGATCTCGGGGCCTGTGGTGCGAACGTGTGCTTTGTAGTTATCGGGATTGCCAAACTGGTTCAGTACCAGGTAACCTCCTTTTTCCACCTGCTCAGCCACATAATCAATAGCACCCTCCATAGATTTTTCTGCTGGGGTAAGTATAACCTTTGCCCCATACGCTTCCATTGTCTGAACCCGTTCCTTGGTTGCACTGGCAGGCATTACCAACTCTATCTCTGTTTCAAAAAGCCGCGCGATCATAGCTAGTGCGATGCCGGTGTTTCCGCTAGTGGCCTCTATCAGTTTCATGCCGGGTTTCAGGTCTCCACGGTCCAGGGCACCTTTAATCATGCTGTAGGCGGCACGGTCTTTTACGCTACCGCCGGGGTTGTTGCCCTCCAGCTTTCCATAAAGTTTTACACCAGCTTTAGTATTAATGTGCGTGAGCTCAACAAGCGGAGTATTGCCGATAAAGTCTAATAAGGTAGCCATGTTGCTGATGTTACTTCTTCAACAACTTCAACAACTCTTCTGCTGCACCCTCCGAAGATGCCGGGTTCTGTCCGGTTATGAGCAGTCCGTCACGCACCACATGTGGCTGCCAATCATCTACTTTGGAATAACTACCGCCTAGTTCCTGCAATTTGTCCTCTACCAGGAAAGGAACGACCTCGGTTAGTTTTACAGCCTCTTCTTCAGAGTTGGTAAATCCGGTTACGTTCTTTCCTTTTACCAGCGGCTGCCCATCCGGGCCTTTTACTTTTGCGAAAACTGCCGGCGCATGGCATACGGCTGCTATTGGCTTTTGCTGCTTTTCAAAGTTTTCGATGAGCCGGATAGATGCCTCGCTTTCTGTCAGATCCCAAAGCGGTCCATGCCCGCCAGGGTAGAACACGGCATCAAAATCGTCGGCATTAACTTCGCTTAGCTTCGTTGTATTCCTAAGCTTTTCCTGCAGTTCCTGATCACCGTTATAGCGTTCTGTTGCCTCTGTTTGTGCCCCCGGGGCTTCGCTGCTTGGGTCTATGGGCGGCTCCCCACCTTCTGGTGAGGCAATGGTAATATCTACACCTGCATCAGCCAAAACATAGTATGGTGCGGCAAACTCCTCTATCCAGAAACCTGTCTTCTTTCCAGTGTCGCCTAGTTCAGAGTGTGATGTGAGAACAATAAGTACTTTCATAGCTTGTAGTTTATGATTATTTGTTTAATTTTTTAACAATAGAAATGAGTAAGATCTGCAGCTTTATTCCTGAGCACTCTTATACGGCATCCTTGGCCTGAATGGTAAACGCACACTTATCAAGGCATAGAAGAGGCGTAAAAAAGCAACAAAGGTTATACTTCAAAAGATGTTTTAGTGGCGATCCACTCCCACTTCCACAGATCATTTTCAAGGTTGCGCAATTTTGTCCTGACCGCTTCATAGGCAATCTGGCCCAATGGCAACCGTAACGGCGGATTTTCAGAGTTCACCACCTGCCACAACACCTCAGCTGCTTTGGCCGGATCACCGTCCTGATTTCCGTTACGCTCATGCATGGCACGTTCAAAAGCACCTGCTGTTTCTGTATAGGCATCTATCTGATCATCGGCCCGTTTTATACTTGATCCGGCGAAATTGGTACGGAACGGCCCCGGCTCTACTATCGTAACTTTTATGTTGAATGGTGCCACTTCCTGTGCCAGTGCCTCGCTAAAACCTTCCAGCGCAAATTTGCTGGCGTTGTACACGCCAAAGCCCTGGGTACCCCGGAAGCCAGCCACCGAAGAGATTTGCAGGAAATGCCCGTGTTTCTGTTCTCTAAAGATTGGTAGCGCAGCCTGCGTTACATGTAGTGCTCCATAGAAGTTTGTTTCCAACACGTCGCGCACCTCCTGTATACTTACCTCTTCTATGGCTCCCAAAAACCCAAACCCTGCATTATTTACCACCACGTCCAGCTGCTCGAACTGCTTATAGGCCTTCTTCATCACAGAAATTACATCGGCACGTTGCGTAACATCCAACACATGGGCAAAGGTTAACCCCGGTGCAATGTCGTTGAACTCCTGCACCTGCTCTTTTCTCCGGACGGTACCAATTACTTTTTCTCCGTGAGCTGCCACTTCCTTGGCCAGTTCGCGCCCAAACCCAGTAGATACACCCGTTATAAACCATACTTTGCCTTTGTGCTTCATCTTGTTCCTGTTTTTACTTTTATTCATTCTTTAACTCTGTAAGCGATGCTGCAGTTACACAATTGATTTATACTTCTTAATCTGTTTAATCTGTAAAATCATGACTAAAACTAATATTTTTAGCTAAAACTAATTACCTTAGCAAAAGTATAAAGTAACATGAAAGCAGAAGAATTTATAAAAGGACGCGGCGCACAGTATAATCCAGCCAACCCATACTTAAAGCAGGAGTATGTGGCGGAGCATATCGAAGGGCTTGATGAGGCGATGGTGTCTAACACAAAAACCGAGTTCCTGATTGAGTACCCTAAAAAGATCGTGAATAAAGTGGAGAGTCCGGATATCGGATTAAGTTACTCGCTTAACCCCTACCAGGGCTGCGAGCACGGCTGCATTTACTGCTATGCCCGCAACACGCACCAATACTGGGGCTATGGTGCCGGCCTGGACTTTGAACGCAAGATCATTGTAAAAGAGAACGCGCCCCAAGTACTGGCAAAACAGCTCGAGAACCAGAACTGGAAGGTGATGCCGCTCATGCTGGCAGGCAATACCGACTGCTACCAGCCCATCGAAGCCAAAAAGAAACTCACGCGCCAGATACTCGAAGTGTTGCTGCAGTACCGCCACCCGGTTAGCATTATCACAAAAAACGCACTTATACTCCGCGACCTCGACCTGCTTACCGAACTGAACCAACTCGACCTGCTGCACGTGAACATCAGCATCACCACCCTGGACGAAAAGCTGCGACTCAAACTGGAGCCGCGCACTGCCTCGGGTGCAAAGCGCCTGGAGGTAGTGCGCCAGTTAAGTGCTGTAGGCATACCGGTAAATGTGATGGTGGCTCCTGTTATTCCCGGCCTTAACGATTCGGAGATACCCCAGATTATAAAGCAGGCAGCCGAGGCCGGCGCACAACACGCAGCTTATACTATTGTGCGGCTAAACGGAAGTATAGGCCCTATTTTCGAAGACTGGATACAGGAAGCTTTTCCGGACAGGGCCGCCAAAGTACTGAGCCAGATCGCTGATTGTCACGGAGGCAGCCTGAACGACAGCCGCTTTGGCACCCGCATGCGTGGCGAGGGTAAGTTTGCCGAGGCCATTGCCAAGCTGTTTAAGATGAGCAAGCAAAAGTATATGGCCGGCCGAAGTATAAAACCCTTTAACTACAGCCACTTCTGTACCCGGGCAGGCAAGCAGATGGAGCTGTTTTAGATATGGGGTTGGGAAATGCTTATGCTTAATAGCTTCTGAGATAAAATTTGTTCGTATATGATTGTCATCCCCTGCCCCCTTCAAAGGGGGACTTATGGCTACTACTTTTCCACTTTGTCATCCTGAAAGGATCTTGTGTGAAGGGAGGTTAAGCTTTTGATATAACTACCCCTCCCAAGGCGTAAAATGTACCTGCAGATAAGTCCCCCTTTGAAGGCAGGGCGATGACAATCATCTAAGAACAATAATTTACTAAAGTATTGCGGTTTTCATACTTATACTTTCAGAGCATTATGCAGTATAATTTTGCCTGCAACAAATTTTACCATCAACCGGAAAATACCTATATTACTCCATAGCTGCTATACTTTTCCTGCAACCATCAGTACCAGGAATAGTATGTAACACCTGAATTAACCCTTAAAAACAACCAATGGATTTTACTGCCGATGACATTGTAGTTGAAAGCTGGACCGAACTTCAAAACGCCCTTTTTGACCACAGCTGGGATAACAAGATAGAGCGGTTCCGTTCCTCTTTTGTATACCGTGGCTCTTCCAACCCGGATTTTGACCTGAGTACCAGCATTATGCGCATCGGCAGCAAGTACGAAGAGCTGGAGCCCCACCTGCTACGCAACTTCCGGAAGTATGCCCACACCAGCGCAGCATCGGGTAACTCCGTCTGGAACTGGCTTGCCCTAGCGCAGCACCATGGCCTGCCTACACGCCTCCTCGATTGGACCTACTCGCCCTATGTAGCGCTGCATTTTGCAACCGAAGACCTGAACAAGTATGATGAAGATGGCTGCGTATGGTGTGTGAACTATGTAAAATCGAGGGAATTTCTGCCTGCCCCGCTTATGAAAGCCCTGGAAGATGAAGGCTCCAATGTGTTTACCCCCGAAGTGCTGGAGCCGGTGGCACCATCGTTTAAGGCATTAAAAAGTTTTCAGGAAGACGAGTATGTCATGTTTCTGGAGCCGCCCTCACTGGATGCCCGCATTGTACACCAGTATGCCCTGTTCTCGATGATGTCGGATGTAAAAACAGAGTTAAGCCAATGGCTGCAGAAGCACCCTGATTTATACTTCAGGGTAATTATACCGGCTAAGCTGAAGTGGGAAGTACGTGATAAACTCGATCAGGCCAATATAACGGAGCGTGTACTTTTCCCGGGGTTAACCGGCTTAAGCCACTGGCTGAAGCGGCATTATACCCATTCCTGAAAATTTCACTAATAAAAGAAGTTGTGAGGGTGGTTTGTGTGGAGAAATCTTTATCTTAAGCGTATAAATTATACATTTACGTTTACCCCACATGAAGCTGCTACAACTGCTACCCATTAACCCGACTTTCACCCTGCGAAATTTACCAGGCAAACTCACCCGAAGTTATACTTTTAAAGGCTATACTTTACAAACGGCTGCCATACTTTTAGGCTTGCTGCTAAGCACCTCCTGCACTCAGGAACGCGAAGCCAACTCAGCCACCTTGCCAGACCGTGAACCGGAGTTCGCTGATACCACCATCACAGCCCCTACTGATACACAGGCCGTAGTAAGTACAGACACGCTTGCCAACACGGTTGCAGTAGAAAGCACGCCAGCCGACACAGGTTATACTTACCCTGGTCCACAGCCATTGCCCGGGGCCATACTTCCGCAAAAGCGCATCCTGGCTTATTATGGCAACCCACTTTCTAAGCGTATGGGCATTTTGGGTGAGTTCCCTGCCGACAAGATGCTTAGCAAGCTGGATGATGAAATAGCGAACTGGCAAAAAGCTGACCCGAACACTCCCATACAGCCAGCCTTGCATGCCATTGTGGTAACCGCACAGGGCCACCCCAGTGCCGGAGGCAAGTACCGCCTGCGCATGACTGATAAAATGATTGATGGTGTACTGGAAATGGCCGCTAAACGCGATGCGATTGTTTTCCTGGATGTGCAGGTTGGGCATAGTACACTACAAGAAGAGCTGCCAAGGCTGGAGAAGTATCTGAAGATGCCACAAGTACACCTGGGTATCGACGCTGAATTCTCTATGAAAGACGGAAGTGTGCCTGGCCGCAAAATTGGTACATTCGATGCCGAAGATATCAATTATGCCACTAAGTATATGGCTGACCTTGCCAAAGCAAACAACCTGCCGCCAAAACTGCTTATCGTGCACCGCTTTACCCAGCGCATGATCACAAACCACAAAAACATTACCTTGAGGCCAGAAGTACAGATCGTGATGCACATGGACGGCTGGGGACCTCCTGCCCTGAAAAAAGATACGTTCCGGCGCTACATCAAAAACGAGCCGGTACAGTTCACAGGCTTCAAGATATTTTATAAGAACGACACCAAAAACAATTCCCGCCTGATGAAGCCGGAAGAAGTGCTGGCCCTTAAACCAACGCCGATGTATATCCAGTATCAGTAGGGAGAAGTTGTGAATGAGTGAATGAGTGAATGAGTGCTGTTAGTAACTACCAGCCTTTGAACTCGCAAATGCTTAATTGCACAATCCTGTAACAAAACTCTAAATATCTCCTGCAGCTCTGTGCTGCAATAGGTTATAACGCCCCGCCTGAAGTATAGGCGGGGCGTTTTTGATTATTTCTCCATGTAAGGCTGCCAGTTTACAACCAGCACTTTTTCGTCTTCTAAAAGCAAATAGCCGTAATCGTAGCAAAAATGGTAGGTGTTGCCCTGTTTGGTACGGTAAAGGTGAGTGAAGTGACGGAAGTCGAAACCGGCCACTTGCAGCACCTCCCGCCTGAAGGTGGTGGTGCAAGTGGAGTATGACACGGCGACTTATACTTTTATAGAGTCCGACTCAGCGCCACTAAGTGAGATGAGACTGCCATTGGCAAGGGCTTATTCCCCTCTTGAGAGGGGTTAGGGGTGTGTATCAGAATTCTCCGATACCCACTGCTTAAGCTCGCGCAGCACGTTATCCATTTCCTGCTTCACCTGCCTGTCAGTAAAGCGCAGGAACCTCACCCCGAGCAGCTCCAGCCTTTGCTGCCGTGCCTTGTCCTCCTCGTAGCTGTAGTCGTGGCTGTCGCCATCTATTTCAATGGCCAGGTGCATCTCAGGGGAGTAGAAGTCAACGATGAAGCTGTCTAATGGCTTCTGGCGGTGGAAGTCCAGACCAAGCATGGCGCCGCCTTTGAGATCCTGCCAAAGCAGCACTTCGCCAAGGGTGCTGTTGTTGCGCAGCTGCCTGGCCAGTTCCTTCAGGTAAGGCTTGCATGAAATGTGCTTTCTTTTCTCCATGGTGCGTATAACACACCCCTAACCCCTCTCAAGAGGGGATTAGTTCATCACATTTGCAAGTGCTTTGCAATGGAGGCAGAAAGCAGTTCAATTCATCAATTGCTTGATGTCCCTGGAAGGTGTAGCGCAAGTATGGCTGGCACAGACAATGCGAATAAGGGAACTTGCCTTACAGGTGCGGCTGTGGGAACAAAATTATGTGAAGGAAGCCGACTACATTAGCTGCCCCCTGGCTTTTGTAGAAAAACTCTTTTTGCTCAACTACTCTCCTAACACTATTCGTACTTACCATTCGCTTTTATTACGTTTTTTTAACGGACACAGGCAACATGGCCTTGAGCAAATAAACGGGTTTGCGGTAGTAGAAATCAATGCCTACCACCGGCAGATGGTGCAGGCCGGAACCTACTTCTACTCCTTTGTAAACCAGAGCATAAATGCGGTTAAGTTCTACTTCCACCGAATACTGGGCAGGCACACCCTGGACCTGAGCCAGGTGGAGCGGCCCGAGAAGGCTGACAGGCTGCCCACCGTGCTCAGCAAGCAGGAGGTGTCCAGGATTCTCTCGGCCACCGTCAACCTTAAGCACCGCTGTATCCTCCAGCTCCTTTATGCCGGGGGGCTGCGGATCTGGGAGGTCATCAACCTGAAGATCACGGACGTGCAGTCGGATCGGAACCTGCTGCTCATTCGCGGGGGAAAGGGCAAGAAGGACCGCACCACGCTGCTCTCGCAGAAACTGCTTGAGAGCCTCAGAATATATTATAAGGAATACAGGCCGAAGGTGTGGCTCTTTGAAGGGCAATATGGGGGCCAATACACCACCGACAGCATTCGTAACGTATTCAGGGATTGTGTGAATAAGGCCGGCTTGCAGAAGAAAGTGACGCCGCACTCGCTCAGGCACTCCTTTGCCACACACCTTTTGGAGCAGGGCACAAACCTTCGCTACATCCAGTCGCTGCTGGGGCACAAAAGCAGCAAGACCACTGAGATTTACACCCACATCACCAGCCATGGACTGGAAAGTATCGTCAGCCCGCTTGACAATTTATAGGAATGTTCTATATTTAGCTTTAAATTGTTTAGAAGATGAAACCGAACCCTTACCTGATGCCTGGAAACCTTGAAAAGCAAGTTC
>NZ_JAHYXK010000032.1 GCF_019443125.1 Pontibacter aydingkolensis
GCCAAGCTAAGCTCCACGGCCATCTGCTAAGGATGCATCGAATACACATTTGTTCATATAAACCAAAGTTAACAGTTTGTAGAAAATTGCCCTTCTTAAACCCTGTAGTCAAAAGTAGCAAGTCCAAAGTGCTGCTGGAGGGAGGAGAAGATCTAAGCCCAAACATTAACTTTGAACATGCGTTTGTGGAGCCGAATGCTACCCAGTTGGATCATATGCGGGAGTTGGCTGATGCCTGCCGGCTACAGGTGCACGTAAGCGGCACCTACTCACTGGATGAGGCCGCTGATGCCCTAAGCAGATATATACGGCGAACATCACCGGTAAAATAGGCATTGTACTGTAACTGCGGTTGCCCTCTGAGCTCTCCCGGCGGTATTAGTTACAGTTGCCCTTCCAAATCTTTCAATGAAAAGCAAAACTTGGAAAGGCTGCTGCTCTACATGGAGCGATGTTGCTTTGTTCTCTCCCTGAGTGCCTCGAAGTTAGCGGCGGCAAAGGCGTCTATCTTCCCTGGCTCCAGGAAATTCATCTTTATCTGTTCCTCTCGCTCCTTTCCACCCAGAATAACATTGATCTCCCCGTTTAGCAGGCCGTCAACAGAAGCCTTGGCCACTTCCTCAGGTGTGTCCATCTGTCCCACCACGGCAGTCTTCATCATGTCAGTGTCCGTGGCCGAAGGGTAGACGGTCATCACGTGGATCGGGTACTGGTGCAGCTCCCTTCGCATGGCGTCTGAAAACTGGCCCACGGCTGCTTTTGTAGCAGCGTACACGCTGTAGAAGGGCATGGCGATGTAGCCGTAGCCCGAGGACATATTCATAATTACGCCTTCCTTGCTCTCCATCAGGAGCGGCAGGGCCTTCTTCGTCAGCAGGATTAGGCCTGTCAGGTTGATATTGATCTGGTTGATGATGTCCTCATCACTCAGGTCGGAGAGCAGGCCGGCGCTTACTACGCCTGCGTTGTTGATGAGGATGTCCAGCTCACCCCAAGCCTCTGATACTGTGGAGACGGCTTTGTCCAAGTCATCTACCTTGGCCACATTGCCCTGAATGGTGAGAAAGTTAGCGCTGGGAAACTCTGATTGCAGCGCGTCCAGCGCCTCTTTCCTTCTGCCTACTACGGCAAAGTCCCGCACCCCCCGGTGCACCAACTCTTGAATGATAGACTTTCCTATTCCGGCACTACCGCCGGTGATCAGCACTTTCTTATTTGTAAGGTTCATAGATACACGCTTTGTTTTCTTATCATGAAACGTGACAAGGGGGCTGGAGTTTTACTGTCTGACTGACTTTGGGCTCTCCCTGATTCTTTGCATTCTGGAACCTTTTAAGGCAGTATGCATATAACTAATTAGCTCAAGTTGCTCGTAACTTGAGCTAATTAGTAAATATTGTACAATCTGCTTCCTTTAAGGCAGGTGTGCCGGTAACCTACAAAAAGGAACTTATCAATGAGTAATCAGCAAGCACAGAAAAGAAAATACCCTTTGTTGTTTTCAGAGGGTAGACTCGGGACCCTAAAGCTCAGGAACCGCATCGGTCTCGCCCCCATGACGAGAACGTCGGCCGAAAGCAACGGTGTGCCCAATGAGACGATGGAGAAGTACTACACCCGTTATGCCAAGGGCGGCTTCGCACTTTTGATAACTGAGGGCACTTACCCTGACGAGAAGTATAGCCAGGGGTATTTGAACCAGCCGGGGATAGCCAACGAAGAGCAGATTGCAGGATGGATGGGAATCATTCAACGTGTGCATGATGCAGGAGCAAAGATCATCTGCCAGTTGATGCATGCCGGAGCCTTGTCCCAAGGCAACATTCACGCGCAAGAAACTATTGGACCCTCCGCAGTGCAGCCTAAAGGAGAAAAGTTGGGATTCTATGGTGGTGAGGGTGCCTTTTCTGTTCCGAGAGAAATGAGCAAAGAAGACATTGCCGATGTGGTGATTGGATTTGCGCAGGCGGCAAAAAATGCAAAGGACGCAGGTTTTGACGGTATTGAGATTCATGGGGCTAACGGCTACATCCTTGACCAGTTTCTCACAGACTATACCAATCAGCGGGAGGACGAGTATGGAGGCAACACGGAGAGCAGATTAAGGTTGCTCGTGGAGACAGCACAGGCTTGCCGCAAGGCAGTAGGCGAAGACTTCTTGGTAGGAATAAGAATCTCCCAGAGCAAGGTCAACGACTACACCCACAAGTGGGCCGGCGGCGAGGAGGATGCCCGGACTATATTCACTGCCTTGGGAAAAGCGGGTCTGGACTTCATCCACGTAACAGAATACCATGCCGATCAGCCGGCTTTTAAGGGAGGAGGCCCCACGCTGGCCGCCCTGGCCAAAAGGTACGGGAGGCTGCCAGTGGTGGTGAACGGGAACCTGAACACACCCGAGCAAGGTGAGGAGATGCTGCAGAGTGGGCAGGTGGATGTGATTACACTCGGGAAGGCCGCACTTGCCAACAAGGACTGGGTGAGTAAAGTAGCCGAAGGGAAGCTTTTGGAGGACTTTGACCCGCAGCGGTTCTTTGTGCCGGACGCGAGGGTGAAGGAGTTTGAGCTGTAATCACCTGTTGAAAACTAAGGCCGTCGAAGAGGAAGAGATACGTTTTTTTCTAACTCAATATTAGGTGAATTAACCGAAGGGGTTAGATTATCGAACCAAAAAAGCCGCTCCATTTAACGTGAAGCGGCTTTTTACTCTGTAGCCCAAAGGATCGAATTATCGAACCTTATCCACGGGGATATTATAGCATTGAAAGGGTGTCTGAGCTGTCCATAAGTCCATTATTTATTGTTTGGAAAGTCTGAAGACAATAGGTTCCACCGGCACAAGAACTTCTACAGGTATCGCTTCGAATAAGAAAGGCTTGCAGCATTTCTGCCTATAAACCAAAGCTGATTAAATTCCGGGCAGTAGTCAGAATGTGTAGCATTCGGCTAAAGGTACAAGACCTAAGAAGCGGCATATCAAGATAATCCAGAATGACTGGTAGCAGGATCTTTGGCTTTTCATTCAATCAATAGCGCCATAGCGGTTATGCTATTCAAAAAGCTATGTCAGAACAATTGAGTTAACTCCTGGCTTCTTCCATTCTTTTTTGCGGAAGCCCTATCGCAGCTTCCTCATTTACTTCATAACAGACATTCTTACTCATTGTTCCTAAAATACTGTCTACCAATTGTTGTACTTCCTCCGCGCTGGGTGCCTCCCAGACACAAGTACCGGTTTTCAGATCTGAGGAAGGATAAACAGAATGAAGCTTTAAATGGGGAGGTATAGAGGAAAGAGCATTCTGAGCAGAAGCCCAGAATGCCTCCGGTTCCTTGATAAAATGATGCGCAATTACAAACATGGCTTCGAAATTTAAGAGTTATGAATATTTTATAAGATCGGTGCTGGATTTTTAGATGGAGGAGTATTAAGAGGCATAATGTTTCTCCTGCCAGGTTGCGGCAGGCTGGAGTGGTATTATTAGATACGATAATTATTTGCATAAGCTTACTGGAAATGATAATGTTTATACACTAAATGGCTTGAGGTAGTAATATATGGGTGAAACACTAAAAGTAGAAGGAGAGTGGACGGGAAGTTGTTGAAAAGTTGTAAACATGTATATATTTGTCTCGCTTTGGCTTCCGAATAGTGTCCGCTAGGCATAAAAAAAGCCCCTCAGCGTTAACTGAGAGGCTTTCTAGTAGACCGAAGGATGGAATTATCGAACCATTTCTTCCGGGATTTAAATGCTTTAGCATGCTATTAATAAAGCATATTATTTATCTATTTGAAGCATCAACTTCGTTTTATTTTAGTTCTCGTTCATAGTATACACTATCTCTTTGCTGGGGATTAAATGGATCTTCCATTTTCCTACTTAGATATACTCAGAGGGTAAAGGATTAACCGGAAGTGATAGGATGTAAGGGAACTATGTCTAAAATAGTATCACGCAATAATCCTGCAGGGGGCATTAATCCTCTGGATGAGTGGCTTTAGATCATGTTGCGCTGCACAGCATGAATACTTATTTCTATTTAGCTGTTAGGAAAAACCTGCGGCGTACAGAGTAGCTATAATGAAAAGCTATACAATGAACTGTGTCTTGAAATCTTTTCCCAGACTATCATACAGCTGTGTAAGTGTTTTAAGCTGGTTACAGTCCGGTTGTGTTAACCGTTTAATTCAGCTAGGTTAGTTTTTATCTTTCTTTATAAAAGAGACTTAAGCTTTTAAGAATAAAGATTTAGGTTAATCGTTAGCTTTTCTTGCCTTTATAAAAACAGCAACGCCGCAGAATTATTTATACTCAAACATAACATTAGTACCGTTCCGAATCCATTTTTCAAAAAACACATTGTCGTTAAATTCACCTGAAAGTAACACGGAATCACTTTCTGTTACTGAAGTGCGTGTACTCATGAAGCCTGGTAGAACATTCTGATTATTAGGAACCCAGTCCAAACCTTTTTTAAGGGCAACACACAGGTATTCTCTTGTTATGGTATCAACTAAGTATTTTCTATTCATTATTAGCGTATTAAGGTCTATAATTTATTGATATGCACCTAGAGCAGTATAGCCGTAGCTGCAATAAAAAAAGCCTTACCACAGGGTAAGGCTTTTTCAGAAATTTATAGATTAAAACTAAGCGCGCTTTACATTAACCGCATTTAGTCCTTTTCTTCCTTCCAGAAGATCAAAACTTACTTCGTCGTTTTCTCTAATCTCATCTACAAGGCCAGAGGCATGTACGAAATATTCCTGATCTGAATTTGTTTCTTTAATAAATCCGAACCCTTTCAGGTCGTTAAAGAATTTTACTGTTCCGTTATTCATATGATGTTTGTTATTATATACCTACTACATACGTGCAGGTATATACGTTCATTATTTTTTACAATATACAATAAATAAATTACAAATCCTTGTTGGTTTACCTATTATATGCTTTTATTTTACTAGTCAGATTACTAAATCCGATGGTATCTGTACCTCACATTAAGCTGACTCCTGGTTACGTAGTAATTCAAAACCCTGATAAGTAGAGCTACCCGAGATAAATCGGGCAGCTTTTCAACTTATGAATAAACGGAGTCTTATTTTGCGGGGATAATGTCGATTATAACAGTACGGTTATAAAAGCGCTCTTCCGGGAATTTGTTTTCGAATGGTGCCAGGTTCTGGTCTTCGCCAAATCCGTGCACTTCAAAGGTCACATCTTTTCTGCCTGCTTTCGCAAGACTGTTCTCGATGATTCTTTTCACATCATTGGCTCTTGCCAGCGACAGGTTCTTGTTGTTGGTATCGTCACCGATGATATCTGTGTAACCGTGTATGATCACCTTGCCACCGTTAGGTATTTTAGGCGTTACAATTTCGGTCAGGTATTTCTCGTAAGTGGTTATCGCTTTAGAGTCGTTGAACTCATACAATACACTATAACGCTGGCCTTCTTCGTCTTTGGCCGGAGTCCAAAGTACCATGTTCACAGTTGCTTCTTTCTTCTCGATGTTGCCATCTTCTTTGGTGCCCAGCATAGTTACCAAGTACGTGCCTTTAGGGCGTGTTCCTAAAATGGTTTTGCCGGGTATACTTACCGTTTCCTGCATGTATGGTCCAAAGTTCTGAACGATGCCTTTGTCATCTGTTATGTTCATCGACCATGAAGTATAAGCTTTATTAGAACCTGCTGCAGTAAATGTTACATAACTGTCAAGCGGTGCTTCCTGTATGGCAGCTATAGTTACCGGTTTCAGGGCAGCTTTAGGGCCACTCTGGAATTCCATCAGCAAAGCTGGTGAGTTACTTTCGATAGACACACGACGGTCGCCTTCACGAAGCAGTTCCAGTTCTTTGGTGCCACCTGGTTGTTCCGAAGGCAACTTAGGTTTGTTACGACCTTCAATAGCGATGCGCGAAGCCTGGATACCAAATGTATTAACAAGGTAGCTTTTCACAGTTCCAGCCATTACGGTACCTTCCTGCGGACCATTCTCAGATGAACCTACCAGCGTTATACTTGCTGATGGATTTTCGCCTAAGCGGTCACCAAGTATGTTCAGTACATTATAGTATACTGTCATCTCGCGATCAGAACGGCCAGCTAATGTTTTAGGTGTGAACATCTCCAGCTGATCTTCTTTAAAGTCTTTTACCTGGTCTTTCTCAAGCAGCACATAACGATCCGGAATGGCTGTAGAACCCTGGTTAAAGAATACATAGTTACGAAGCGGGAAGGTCTCTCTTACCCTGCGGTCTGCCGTAATATTGGTAGGCGAGTTAACCGTGAACTGCACATCGTTGGCAGCTATTGTTGCGTTTGGCTTACCTCGTCCTAATTTTATAGCGGCACCTACTCGTAATGTATTTACTGTCATTGTTTCGATGCTGCGCGGCGACTGGCCGAAGTATGGCTGGTACGTTACAAACGGGGTAAGTACAAGCTGCGTGCGGTTGTTCTGAGAGTTAAGCGGAATGTCGTAACCGGCACCCACCTGCATCGAAAGTAATCTGTCTTTCACATCGCTCAGGTCACCTTTTACAGCAGGGTTTTTTTCCTGATCCGAGTAAGCTGGGTTAACGCCTTGTTCGTAGGTAAATTCCTTCTTCACATTAAAGGCCAGTCTCGGACCACCCATCAGGTAAAAACCTGAGGCTTTAAAAGGAGAGAAGCGCAGGCTTGGCTCTACTGTAATGTAGCTTAGCTTGGTACTCAGGTCTGCGGGGCAGTCGCAGGCAGTTGTCTGTTGGTCAAATTCACCTCTGCGGCTATCATAACCTGTCTGCAGCATCAGTCCCCATCTCGATTCCGGGCGACGATACTCTATAAGTGGCGCTGCAAAAAGACCTACACCGTTGCCACTATGAAATGTTACCGGCGGCGTAAGCTGCGAGTTCAATTTATGAGTAGAACCTTTGTAGAAGTTGAAGTTTGCACCGGCTGCTGCGCCAAACCACCAAGATGGTTTCGTGAACGGAGCATTCTGGGCCTGGGCCGGAGCCTGGATTCCTGTAAAGATGATAGTGCTTAGAACTATAGTTTTGAGCGCAAGCTTAGAGGCAGACCATGCTTGGTGCGATCCGGTATTGTTATTTTTGATTGTCATGTTCGTGTTGATTAAGGCTTCTCGATGATGTTTGTGTTGGTCATTACTACCGAGCCATTTCTGGCAAGCATTCTACCTACGGCTGTTGCTCCTGAGTTCATGGTGATAGAGGTCAGGGCAAGTACGTTTCCTTTAAAGGAAGTGCCGTCGCCGATAGTGGCAGAGCTGCCTGTTTGCCAGAAGATATTCTTAGCCTGTGCGCCGCCTGTAAGTATAATGTTACCGCCTGCACCACCCACTGTGGTAAAGTCTGATGCTATCTGGAATATCCATACTGCATTCGGGTCGCCTTGTGCATCCAGTGTTAAGTCACCGGCCTGTACCAGTAAAGTTGAAGTAGATTTGTAGATGCCTGGGGCAAGTGTTTTACCACCCTGGTCGCCGGCTACTGTGGCTGGTGCCGGAGAAGTTGCTCCTTCAGCAAAAAGATAAGCTTCTAATAGGTCTTGCTTGGCTTGTATCAGCATGGCAGATGTACCTGCTGGTGCAGAATCATCAGATGCAAAAATGGCGCCGTTAACAACTTTAGCCGGAGGAAAACCGGTTACCGACGAGCGAACACCAGGTGTTATACCAACATCTAAGTTTCTTATCTCACTGAAGCCTGCATTGTTACTGATGCCAACCCCTGCAAAGATTCCGAAGCGACCAACCGATTTAAGATCAACGCCCATTGCCGTAGAACCGGGTTGCGTATTGTCAACACCTGTTGTAAAGGTCCACTCATAGTTAGCAGCCAAAGGAGTATTATTTTTACTCATGGCAGCTGTAGTTATAGTTGCAGTATAAGTTGTGTTGGCAGCCAGGTTATTTTCAGGTGTGAATTTAGCTGTAGTACCAGTATAACTGATGCTGCCGGCTATAGTTGATGTACCTGTTTTTAAGGTAAATGAAGTGGCCGTGATCGTTGAAGGAATCATTGCTTCACTGAAACCGGCACTGATAACTGTATTTCTGGCTACACCAGTTGCCAGGTTAACAGGGTTTGTTAATACTACTCTTGGTATTGAAGGAGCGACAGTAGTAAAGGTCCAGACATAATCTGTTTGGAGTGCGTTACCCATCATATCTTTTACTGAAGTAGCAACTCTGCCTGTGTAGGTAGTAGCGAATTCAAGTTCGTTTTCAGGTATAAAGGTCAGGATGTTGGTTTCGGTGTTGAAGGATATTTCGCCTGGCTCTTTTTCCGGACCTGTTAAAGTAAAGGATGTCTGGGTGATGGTCTCAGGATTCATTCCCTCATTAAAGGTAACTGTAACATTAGAGGTGAGAGGGACCGAGGTGGCTCCGTCTTCAGGAGTGGTACTTAGAACAACGGGGCAAACCCCAAAATCTTCTATGAATGTATCTTCTTTACATCCGGCAATTACAACAACCGAAGCAAAGGCAAGGGTCGTCACTAGTTTTCTTAAATTCAATCTGTTTTTGATAAATTTTTCCGTTACTGGCGGGTGCGTGCATCTATATTAAGCACGGCAGTATTTGATGATACAAAGGTGGGGCAAA
The DNA here is from genome assembly GCF_019443125.1 of Pontibacter aydingkolensis. Classification (GTDB taxonomy): domain Bacteria; phylum Bacteroidota; class Bacteroidia; order Cytophagales; family Hymenobacteraceae; genus Pontibacter; species Pontibacter aydingkolensis. The sequence goes on from NZ_JAHYXK010000032.1 coordinate 8,620, forward strand.
TCAGATCGGGATATGTTACATAGTAAATAAAGTATGTTACATAAATCACACGTTTTCCAGGTTTTCCAATCTTTTATGCTGAAGTTTCTTGTAAAATGTAGGGGAAAGGCCTGTTACTTTCTTAAACTGATTTGATAAATGGGCCACACTACTATAGTGCATGCGGTGCGCGATCTCAGTAAGGTTAAGCTCTTTATATAATAGCAACTCTTTTACCCTTTCAATTTTGTGTGAAATGATAAATTGCTGAATTGTGATGCCATTCACTTCAGAGAAGATGTTGGCCAGATAAGTATAATCGTAGTTTAGTTTCTCACTTATATAATTGGAGTAGTTGGCTTTCGGGAACTCATCGGAATAATGTATCATCTCGATGATGACATTCTTTATCTTTTCGATCAGGATGCTTTTCTTGTCATCCAATAACTCTAATCCCGAAACCTGCAGGTTATCTTTGAGTTGTGTGCGCTGCTCTGTTGTAATGTTACCCAGTATCTCTACAGTGCCCAGGTCAACTACCACATACTGCAGGCCGAGATTAAATAATTCTGCCTTCACCAGCATTTTGCAGCGTTGGCTAACCATGTATTTAATAAACAGTGTCATAGCGTTCGTTGAGACTCTTAAGTCGTTTTGACGAGCTATAGAGAGCCTGTTTTAAACTATAATATGTATGGTTTAACTGTGATCCTCCGGAAATACATTGACTACTTTTTCAGTATCGGGCTATTGTATGCATCTACATACTTGTTGATATGATGTTATTCGCCAAGTATTGTAAGCAGGTGTTTGTTTAACAGTGGTTTTTGGAAGTAGATAATAGCAGGAATTCCTACTGACCAGTCAAGCTCAGCGTACCTGGAATTGTTGCTGTTGAGTATCACCTTTGTTAAAGTATAATCTAATAGTTTTAGCTTTTCCAGTTCCTGTGTAAAAATGATACCACTCATGATCGGCATCTCAATATCTGAGATAATAATCTCGGGCAGTTCATCCATCTCATAGTCTATTTTTAGTATTTCCAATGCTTTTGAGCCATTTCCAGCAGTTACAATCTCTCCCTCGCCATCATGCTTTTTCAGCAGCTGTTTCAGGATATAGATGTAAGTGCTATCATCGTCTATCAGTAATATTTTTTTCTTCATCCTCTCGGCAATTTGCCATAACAGGCACTGCTGTATGATGTTAAAAATGTATTAAATTAAAACTGGAAAAATGTTGCACTTCAAAATGCATGTTAAATCAATCGCACGTTTTGTAAATAGTAAGATCTATAGTTGGTCTGTTTAAACTATAATATTGTTTAAAGTATCTGCATCTTGTTCTATCGGGAACAGAAGGCTGATCTATACTTACAGGCAATGTTATATTTTATGGTAACACTGCCTGTAAGTTTATACAGTCACATGCATACTCGATATTCCTAATCCGGCCAATACGCGGCTTCTTACATTTAGCGCACCTATAATACGGTTAACTGGTGTTGGCTCCATCCTGATAAGGGTTGGTATCGCTATAATGCCTGCCTCTTCTGCTTTATCAGGGTCTTTCTGGATATCAATAATTTCAAGTTGATAGTTTCCGTTTAAATTTTCCCTGCAAATCTTGAGTAATGTGTCCACTGCCTCGACTGAATTAAGGCTGTGTCCGTTAATAAAGAGCTGAAATACATGCATGCTCATTGATTAAAATTTGGCTGATAGTTCCGGTTAATTTACGGCTAATGATGATTGTTTATTTTTGTTACTCAAGCTTAATAAGCATCGGGTTGCCCGTCAATATGCCGCTTATGCCCTCAAAGTTTTTGCCTATGTCTGCTCCGTTTTCAGTTATAGTAAATTTCCGGATAGATGAATCGTGTTTGGAACCCCGCATTTTAAGCACAGCTATACTTCGCTGCATTTCACCAGACATCTCTACATAGCGCAGCAGTATAATGGTATCTGTAATAGGCGAGATGTTGCCTTCGGTATCGGATGTGCCGCCTGCCAGCAAAGGAGTATTAGACGTAAACATGCCTGTTATCTCCTTGTGCTTCAGGTATGCTGTAAAGGCAATAATAAACTCCCTGAACCCTTTGTCGGAAGAAGTGCGCGATAAGGCAGATAAACTATCCATCGCGATTCTTTGAGGCTTAAAGGTTTTCACTATTTCCTGGATGTTGATGAAATGATCTTCCAGGGATGAAACTTCCGGATAAATAGAGATCACTTTCAGCAGTCCTTCAGCCTCGAGTTGCTTAAAATCAATGCCCCAGCCGGCTGCGTTGCGGTATAGTTGCTCACTGCTTTCTTCAAAAGCCATAAGCAGGCAACGCTCTTTCTTCTCCCGGATACCGTTTACAAAGTTGGCTACCAGCAATGTTTTTCCGGCGCCTATTGCCCCGGAAACAAGGTTGATAGAGCCTTTATAAAATCCGCCATTTATCATTTCGTCCAGGGCAGGTACACCGGATGTTACACGCTCATTAGACGTAATATGCTTTAGGTTCATGGCTGATAACGGGATGATAACGATGGCCTTTTCAGGGTTTATTGAAAACGGATTTTCACCTTTCTCGTGGTTACTTCCTCTGAACTTCAGTATCTCTATAGTTCTTCTGCGCTTTTCGTTATGCAACACATTCCGGAGAATGATCACGTTATCCGTCAGGAATTCTTCTACTCCAAAACGGGTGATCTTGCCATATTCTTCCAGGCGTTCTGCCGTGATGATAGAAGTGGCTCCCAACCGCGATAAGGTGAGCGCTACCTGTATCAGCTCGCGCCGGATGGTATGCATCTCCTCGTGGAACTGTGTGAAAATGCTGCCAATAGAGTCTATAACTACACGTTGTGCATTACATTTTTGTACTGCTCTTTCCAGTCTTATCCTGAAAGCGCTCAGGTCGAAATCACCGACAGCTATGATGTTCTCTTCTTTCGGGGCGGCATCTACAAATATCCATTTCCCTTCTTTTTCCCAGGTATCTATATCCCAGTTAAGACTTTTCAGGTTTCTCCGGATATCATCTGCCTGTTCTTCGAAGGTAACAAACACGCCAGGCTGGTTATAGAGCTGAATACCCATTGCCAGGAACTGCGCACCAAAAAGTGTTTTAGCACTACCGGAGCTGCCCGCAACCAGTGTTGTACGGCCAAGTGGCAGGCCGCCATGTGCTATATGGTCGAAGGAATCGTTTCCGGTTTTTAATTTTCTAAGGTGCATAGGCAAACGTAAGCGGTTTTGGAAATAAAGATATTGTTCGGGAATTTCAGGTCGAGGTGCTACCATGACAGGAAGTTTAAAAGGAGCTATGTAAAACATTCGCGAGGACCAGCAGCATCCTATTCGCTCCTATAAGTCCGTGCATCCATTAATAATCAGATGCCGGTTAAGGGCTTTTAATAGTCAGTATAGGTCTACCCATTCTTGTAACATAAAATGTACACACAATGGGATAGACAAAGGTGGGGGTTATTAGACAGCAAAACTTTACATACTTGTTCAAGTATGTTTCATATTTTACAGGTTTTGGAGCACGCCTGCGCGTTTGTCTTTTAAATGCTTGTAAAAAGAGGGGGAAAGGCCAGTTACTTTTTTAAACTGGCTCGATAAGTGGGCCACACTGCTATAGTGCAGGCGGTGGGCAATTTCGGTAAGGCTTAGCTCATCATAAAATAGCAGTTCTTTCGCTTTCTCTATTTTATGGATGATGATGAATTGCTGGATGGTAATGCCTTTTACTTCGGAGAAGATAGTGGCTAAGTAGTTGTAGTTATAACCAAGTTTCTCGCTGATATAAACAGAGTAATTCACGTTCGGTTGTTCTTCCGGCGAATTGATCATTTCTGTTATCAGTTTTTTTTATTTTATCTATGAGGTTGGTTTTGCTGTTATCCAGCACCTCTAACCCTGATTTGTTAAGGTTTTCCTTTAACCGCTCGAGTTGGATGTCGGTAATATCTTTGTGTATCTCCACCACGCCCAGGTCAACCACCACGTATTCTGACTGCAAACCAAGAGTTGTAAGTTCGTTTTGCACCAGTGCTTTACAGCGATTGCTCACCATGTACTTGATATATAATTTCATTTGTTTTAGTAAAGTGCATACTCAAATCCGGGAGTATGGTACGGCGCTGCTACTGGCAATGTGATCAGAACCTGGTGCGATGTGATGAGCAATGAGATCAGGATCTTACAATAACATGTAAGACAGGTTCTGTGATTCATACTTAAGACGTATGCGCGGCAACATTAATTCATTAAGCTGCAAACTATAAACTGTAGTTTAAACTATAGTGTGCCTGCTGCAGCAGATTAGTGTATAACCGCAAAATAATTTGTCCTGTAACCAACACCCGGGTTTTAACCGGTACATCAGTTACAGGACAAATTACACTGTTTTGGCTATAGTTGATTAATGTATTGCGATGCCTATAGTTGATACACCTGTAGACAGGTCTAAGAACGCACCGACTCTGTTGTTAAAGTGGTATTCGGTACCAACATGCAGGTCCAGGAAAAGCGGATTGCCTCTGCGGTAATGATTTTTGTCGCCATCATAGCCATCATCCCAACGCGAGTTTATAACTGCAAAACCCAATGAGCCGGCCAGGTAAAAATCCCATTTAGGATTTGCCTGTAGTATATCGTCAAAGTAATACGAGCCTTTAACGCCAATCGGGATGATAGTTTCGCGGTACGTATAGTTGTTGCTATCATCGTGGTAATCGTTCGAGAAAGTAGAGAAACTGATGAATGGTGCAAGCGTAAAGCTTTTGGCTACATCAAACTCATAGTTTACATTGATAACGGGTAGCGAACGGTTGGCATATTTGTAGTAGCCGCCGTAGCCGCCAATTCCTACACCTAAGTTTAATGTGCTGCCGTGTTTTTCCTGGGCAGTTGCATTTAACGTGAAAAAGCTGACAAACAGAATGGTTAATGTGATTGTAAATAATCTCTTCATATTATGGTTTTTAAAATTCTGATAAGGGGTGATTTTTATAGTTCCTGGTTTGCCTTTGCTTTTCCGGAACTGTTTAGAGTTAATTTTCTGAAGCACAAACTATAGAACCATATTTCGTCTGAAATATGGTATTGCTTAAGGTAATTGGCTGTTGTATGGTTTGGTGTGAGTTGTTGACCAGTACCCTGGCCGTAGAATTATAACCTTAGGATAGGTATTGCTGCTTTAGCGCTTAACGTCTTTTTTGCTGTGCTGCTGGCAGTTTGGTGTTGCTTTCGGTGAGGCTGGTAATTTGTATCCTAAATTCAATCAGTATTGTCTTAGTGTTCGTTACTCGCAGCAGCCGGCTTTTCTATAGTTCAGCTGTTTTTGATGTTACAAAGGTGGGGCTATTCAAACTGCATTATGTTACACAGTAAAAAAACTATGTTACATAAATCACATGTTTTCGAGGTTGGCCATGCGCTTTTGCTTTAATAGCTTGTAAAACGAGGGGGAAAGGCCGGTTACTTTTTTAAACTGGTTCGATAAATGGGCCACGCTGCTATAGTGCAGGCGATGCGCGATCTCCGTTAAGTTAAATTCTTTGTACAGCAATAGCTCTTTTACTCTTTCAATTTTATGGAAGATGATGAATTGCTGGATGGTGATGCCTTTTACTTCTGAAAAGATGTTAGCCAGATAGGTATAGTCGTGGTTGAGTTTCTCGCTGATATAATCGGAGTAATTCGCTTTCGGAAATTCATCGGAATAATGCACCATCTCGATGATGACGTTCTTTATCTTTTCGATCAGGATGCTTTTTTTGTCATCCAGCAACTCTAATCCTGATAAGAGGAGATTGTTTTTGAGTAGGCTACGTTGTTCGAGCGTAATATCTTCAAGGATCTCAACTGTTCCCAGATCAACCACCACATACTGCAGGCCCAGTTTGCCTAATTCTTCCTTCACCATCATTTTGCAGCGCAGGCTAACCATGTATTTAATATACAATATCATAGCGGTTCTTGTGTCTCTTAGTTCGTTTTCCTGAAACTACAGAGATTCTTTTTATAATGTGAAGTGATTAGAATCACTATGGTTATCTGTAAATATACTTACTCCTTTTTTGGTATCGGGCTATATATATAAAATTAAATGCGTTTGATGATTTCTGTTGGTCTATAAATAAGAAAAGGCTTAATAAGACAAGTATTAATGCTTCTGTGTAGCCTAAAGGTTAGAACATAGAACTTTATACCTAATGCTTTAAGATTAAAAATCATTTTTTAGACTTAAAGCTCGTCTTGGTGTTAAAGCTTGATCTTACCTGTTATCTAGCTTAGTTTCTACTTTATTTATAGTTGTACATAAATTTTGTATCCATTAATAATACTGCCTGTTACAAAGCAGAATAAAATTTTATTTTAAGGTGATTGTGTATATAGTTATTCTGATAATAAAAAAAATCAATATATAGATGTAACTATATCTGCTAAAATTAGTACAGTAAGTTTAATAATGTGGTTGAACAAAGCCTATCAATATGTTCGACAGACAATAAATTATGTAATTCACTGTATGCAAAGAGTACACTATTCTTGCCTTATCCTTTTAATACTTTTTTTGAGTTTTCAATCAGTACAGGCCCAAACCAGGCAGTTTATATGGGCACAGCAATCAAAAAAAACCTCTGGCACAACTGCTGAAGTGGGAAGGGCGGCTACCGCGGATGCTATCGGAAACGTCTATGTTACCGGGTATTTTCAGGGAACTGTCACAATAGGTGGAGAATCAATTACCAGCCTTGGGTCTGATGATATTTTTATAGCTAAATATAATGTATTAGGTACGTTACAATGGGTAAGAACGGCAGGAGGAATAGGTGCTGATACTGGCAATGGAATTGATGTAGACGGCTTGGGCAATGTGTATGTTACCGGGAATATAAAAGGTGGCTCAGCAACCTTCGATCATATTCCTGTAACATACTCTAATTCCTCTAATGAAATATTTGTAGCAAAGTATGATACATATGGTACTGTGCAATGGGTTAGAACTGGTAGTGAAGGTGGTGCTAAGGTTGGGTACGCCATTACTGCAGATGATGCCGGCAATTCTTACATTACGGGATATTTTGCGGGTAACAATACTAAATTTGGCAGTCATTCACTTCCGTCAATTGGTAACAATGACATATTTATAGTTAAGTATGATCCATCTGGTACAGCAGTCTGGGCAAAGTCAGCGGGTTCATCGGGAGGAGGTGCTAATGGTCATGATGGTGGGCAGAGTATAGTAGCAGACGCATCAGGAAATCTGTATATAACAGGTTACTTTTCTGGTAATGCAAAGTTTGGTAACCTACCAACTATAGATCCTAAGTCTAGTAATCAAAAAGACGCATTTATTGCTAAATATAACACATCCGGTGACGCTATCTGGGCTAGAAGTGTGGGTATAGAAACTACCTATACCACTGGTGAATATGGTATTACGTTAGATATGGGCGGGAATGCTTATATAACGGGTGCATATATAGGAACAGCTACTATCGGAGGCACAACACTTACCAATAGTGGAGGTGCGGATATATATGTTGCCAAATACAGCACTAATGGTGTTGTTGAGTGGGTAAGGAAAGCAGGAAGCACAAACGTAGATCTTCCTTATGGCATAACTACAGATGGTTCCGGAAATACCGTTGTAACAGGCTATTTTTCTGGCATTGCCACTTTTGATGGTGGTGGCACTATAGTACCTGTAACCAGCACCGGGGGTACTGATATCTTTATTGCCAAATATAGCCCTGCAGGCACACTGCAATGGGTAGAGAAAGGCGGAGGTACGGGTAATGACTATGGCTATGGAGCAGCACAAGACAATTTCGGGAATGCCTATATAGCGGGTAGTTTTGTTACTCAAACTACGTTCGGCAGTACACCTACTTTAACAACTTCCGGCACATCCATGTTTATTGCAAAGATCGGTATTACCATTACCTGGGAGGGTTCTGTCTCAACAGCGTGGGCAAACGCTAACAACTGGAAGGGCGGGGTTGGGCCAACGGCTGCTGATGATGTGACCATCCCGTCAGGTTTAACCCAATATCCGGTATTAAGTACAAGCGCACAGGCAAACAGTATCATTCTAGGCTCAGGTAATAGTTCTCTAAGATTGGCTGCCGGGGGCGACCTGACTGTTCATGGTTTCATGGCACTTAGCTCTGGTTCAAATCTTATAATGGAGGAAGGGAGCAATAGTTTATTGACAGTTAGGGGGCAGTTCGTTACTTTCGGCGGTACCCTCACATCTGGAAGCGATGCTACAGTCAGACTTGCTTCTCAGATTTCTGTTCCCGTGCCTGCTTTAACTTTTCCCTCTTTGATATTAGATAGCAAACCCGGTACAAGGTTGGATTTTATTAATAACATTACTGTTAAAGGAAATCTTGTGCTTAACTCCCAGCGTGCGGGCACAGGAAGAATTATACTTAGCGGAGGCACAGCTCCCCACCAAATTTCTGGTACACAACCGATTATCAATATCGAATTAAATGATAGCCAGGGAGCAGTTTATCATGAAGATATTCCTATATCGGGTACGCTTACCTTAACCAACGGACCATTTACAGCAACAAAAAGACTAAGGTTAGATACTGGATCCACACTTTCGATGGTTAATGGTAGCTTGGTCTTAAACAACTTCTTTGATTATACCCCCGGTACATTGAATATGGGAACTGGCACTGTGAGATTTGCCAGTAATATCTCCTTAACAGTTCCGAACCTGGCCTACCATAACCTCGTGCTTGAGGGTGTGGCGGGTACGATGCTTACAATCGGTAGCAATATCACAGTTAACAAAGACCTGCAGGTTGCCAGCACAGGCTTTACCCTGCACAATGATCACACGCTAACTGTAAAAGGAAACCTTGACTATCACGCGCTGCGCAGCGGCTCAGGGAAGGTTGTGCTCTCTGGCGGCACAGCCGCTCACCGGATCTCAGCCAGCCGCCCGTTAGGTAACCTGGAGCTTGACGATGTCCGGGGAGCGGTGCACACCACCGACATTACCATCGCCGGTCTGCTCACCCTACGTAACGGCAAGCTCTCGGCTGAGGCTGGCAAAAAGCTAACTTTAGACGGCTCTCTTGACACAAGTTTAGGCAGTAGCGAAGATACGGGAAGATTGTATGAAGGAGCCTTGGTAAAAAAACTCGCTATTAGTGGTACAGGTACCCATCTTTTCGGCAACATCGGCCTGAGCTTTGATAACATTGGTGGGGGCAACTGGGGAGAAGTAACTGTAACACGCATTACAGGGCCCGGCTCAGCAGTAACCAATCCAGAGGATCCTACTAAGCAGGGTATAGAGCGAAACTGGAATATAAGCCCCACTGTGCAAGCGAACAGCTCAGTTAACCTCACACTAAGCTGGCTTGCAGCCGATAACAATGGACTTGATTTCACTACTAAGGAGGCACAGGTCTACAAAAGCACAGACAACGGAGCCACCTGGTTTACCGTAGGAAACCCACTGATGGCCACAAGCAGTGGGAACTGGAGGGGCGTGACGGTGCGGGCAAAGTCTTTCTCCAGGTGGACTGTATCCAATTCGGTTACGCCGCTGCCCGTAGAGCTTGTTCACTTTGAAGCCATCGTAACAGAACAGGAAACAGTAGCGCTCAGGTGGGAGACTGCCTCAGAAAGTGACAACTACTATTTCGCTGTGGAGAGGAGCAGTGACAGCAAGGAATTCGTTGAGATCAGCCGCGTAAAAGGAAGAGGTACAACCAGTACTCGAACCAAATATGCCTTTACAGATCGTGAACCTCTATCTGGTACCTCGTATTACCGCCTTCGTCAGGTGGATCTGGACGGCACAGAGAAGTACTCCCCTCTGCGTGGGGTTAGCCTTAAACGAAGCAATACAGTTGAATTGCATCTCTACCCCAATCCGGTTAAGGGCGCTCAAGTGAACTTGCTTGTAAAGGGACTAACGCAGGGAGAGGAGGCTGTGCTGCAGTTAACCGATCCTGCAGGCAAGCTTGTAATGAGCCAGCCAATAACACAAAGCCAGTTAGTGCTACAGGTAGAATCTCTCTCTCCGGGCGTGTATTTGGTAAGGGTGAGCGGGGGGCATTTTTCTCAAACTATAAAAATGGTGGTATTGTAAAATGCCGCTTATTCTGACTGAGCTTCCTTTAAGTCTTAAAGAAGGTAAATTGGATATCTAGTAAGTAATACTAAAAGAGAATCAGTATAGCATCGCATCGCAAAATAAGATTCTGTTTTAATCAATGTATGACAGTCTATACTAAGCCCTGCATTTCTCACAATAATGCATATTAGTTGAGCGCAATGATCTCAACTTAATATTGTAGCTGATATTTGCAATCTGGTCCGCACTTTACAATTGCCCTCCTTTATGGTCTACCCGCCGAAAGGAGAAGTTGCCTGCCCTAATACCTCAACAGTAATCTGTGCGTAAGCGTGTAATAAAACTGAAAGCGCGTTCATTTTAAGATAAATTCATTATAACCTATTTAATTAGTACAGCATTAATTTAACCCTGATTAAGGAGCTCCTTTTCTGAAAGTTTAAAGGTTCTGGCTGTGCCACCTGAGCAACCTCCTCACCCATCCTAAGTATAGCCATAGCAGGGCGCTGTGCAGCAGCAAATGCAACTCTTGTTTCAATATTTAGTACTATAAAAAGATCTATAATTATAAAAATAGCTGAACTATGAAAAACTTGGTTGTGGTCTACAATGTATGATGATTTCGGTAATAGAATATTAGCTTCATAGCATCGTAGTGGTTTTGCTCTTTTTTAGAGAAGCAGGCCGTTTTCCTGACTATTCTCCTGTTTCTTGTT
>NZ_JAHYXK010000033.1 GCF_019443125.1 Pontibacter aydingkolensis
GGCTTCTTCCCCAGGAAGATCCATGCCGTCACAGCCGAAGGATTCATCCTAAAGCTAATCCTCTTTATCTTCGCCTACACGCTAGCTCAAGTAATTGAGTAGCTCGCAACTTGAGTTAATTAATTCGTTAATACATTAATCCACTTCTAAACTCATGAAAATGATCATCCTAAGCATTTTAACTTCACTCTTGTTTAGCTGCTCAGAACCTCAGCAGGACCTTGCCAGGGTTAAACAACTCACCCCAAAAGAGTTTAAAGCACAGAAAATGAACAGCAAATCTGTTTTGCTGGATGTACGCACACCCGAAGAATTTGCCGGCGGCTACCTGGAGGGTGCCGAGAACGCAGATTTCCGTGGCGGTGAGTTTGAAAAAAAAATGCAGGGTTGGGATAAAGACAAAGTATACTATCTGTACTGCGCCTCTGGCAACCGAAGCGGCAAAGCAGCAGAATTAATGCGCGAGGCTGGCTTTGAACATATTTATAATATTGGAGGCTACAGCACTCTTAAAGAAGCAGGCTTGCCAACCGAAGGCGAAAGTAATCGATAAAACCAGCCTTCCTACTTCTGGCTGTAAAATCTGGGCATGCAATGTTTACTTAGAAATAATATCGTAATCGCGCTTGATCACAATTTAATTATATCTTTGCAGTTAAATTTATACCCTTTAGAAGTCTATGCCATTTAAGACCATGTATCATTCCGACTTCTACACAATAGAGGTTGATGTTGAAGGTAACCTGCTTCAGTCGAAGTGGCACAGGCCAGTTACCGAACAGGAAGTAAAAACCGGCGGAACTAAACTGTATGAGGTGCTGCGCGATACTAAAGTAGAGCATGCTGTTGCAGATGCCCAAAATGTGGGCGCGATCCCTCCAACGGCAAAAGATTGGTTATCCTCAACTTTTTACGAACTGCTTTCACAAACTTCGCTTAAGAGGTTAGCCAGAGTTTTGCCAAAAAGTGTTTTCCATCAAATAGCCCTTGAGTCGGTTGTAACTCGTGCTGAAGCGCTGGGGGTAACACAGTTTGAGGTTAAGAACTTTGGCAACGAGCAGGATGCCTTTGCCTGGGCCAAAGGTAAAGTATTGCAATAGTTTTTCTATATCACTTCACAGCACTTAAGCCAGATTCTCACAACAATTTTATTTTCGCGTTTGCAATATCCCTATATTCTGATGTATCTTTAATCGGAATTGGAGATGAAGAAATATGCGCGTATTACACACCTCAGACTGGCACCTGGGCCAGCGCTTAGTTAACCTTGAACGTACCGAAGAACACCAGCACTTCCTTAACTGGCTGCTGCAAACCATTGAGCAGGAGCAGGTAGAGGTATTGCTTATGTCCGGCGACGTGTTTGATAACGGTGCGCCCTCCAATACGGCTTTAAAGTTATACTATGATTTTCTGCGGAGAGTATGCGCCACCTGCTGCCGGCATATCATTATTACCGGAGGCAACCACGATTCCATCTCTACGCTTAACGCACCTAAAGAGCTTTTAGAGTGCTTCAACATTAGAGTAGTAGGCGGAGCATCAACAGACCCACTGGATGAGTTGATCGAGCTTAAAAGCGAAGCAGGCGAGTTGCAGCTAGCAGTTTGTGCCGTACCTTTTCTCCGCGACCGCGATGTACGTTTGTCTGTTCCCGGCGAAACTGCGGAAGAGCGTGAGCAACGCATTAAGCAGGGCATTGCAGACCACTACCACGCCTTTGTACCGCACATCCAAAAGTATAAATCTCAACGAATACCTGTGGTTGCCATGGGTCATTTGTTTGCAGCCGGCGGCTCGGCCTCTGAAAGTGAGAAAGAGATACACGTGGGGAATTTAGGCCAGATCGGCTCAGACCAGTTCCCTGGTGAGTTTGACTATGTGGCCCTTGGTCACTTGCACCGTCCACAACAGGTAAACAAAACACACCACATCCGCTACTCCGGCTCTCCTATTCCGCTTAGCTTTAGCGAGGTAACCGATACCAAAGTAGTTTTTATACTTGATTTTGAAGAAGGCAAGCTAACCAATCTGCGTGAGCTGGAAATACCTTGCTGTCGAAAATTGGTTCGCTTTAAAGGCTCGCTGGATAAAGTAAAAAACCAGATTGCCCTCTACGACAACAGCGCCTATACTTTGCCAGCCTGGGCCGAACTGCAGGTAGAACTCGAGGCATCCCTACCCGACTTAAACCAGCAACTGGAGGAGGTACTGAAGCTAAAAGAGGGAGAACTGCAACTGCTCATACACCGGCCTCCGATCATCCAGAAAAGTCGCCAAACGCTGGAGCAACAGGTACAGGAAGAAGCCGACCTGCACATACTCAGCGAAAAAGACGTGTTCATAAAACGCTGCGAAAGCTCCTTCCCGAACTCGGACCATACAGAACTGGTAGCTACTTTTTCGGAGTTGCTGGAGTTGATGGGGCAAGAGCAGGAAAGTTAATCTAAAAGACGCTCGCGGCAAGAGCTGTGCACGCTGAGAGGTATAAAGCTGCCAAAGTATAAAATTGTCAAGCTACTCTTACAGTTAATTATAAACACAAGTACCCATTACCAATGAAAATCCTAGCTGTACGTTTCCAGAACCTGAACTCACTTAAAGGCGAGCACGAGATCCGCTTCGACCGGAGCCCACTGGTAGAGGCAGGCTTGTTTGCGATTACCGGGCCTACGGGTGCCGGCAAAACCACTATTCTGGATGCTATTACAGTTGGGCTTTATGGCCGCGTACACCGCCACAACGAAGAAAAACCGCTGGAACTAATGACGCGCCATACTTCGGAAAGTACCTCGGAAGTGGAGTTTGAAGCCAACGGCACACGCTACCGCAGCAAGTGGAACATCCGCCGCAGCCGTGGCAAAATAGATGGCAAGATACAGGCCGTTCACATGGAAATCTGCGACCTGGAAGACGATAAACCCTTCGACCTGAAACCAAGCCAGGTGCCGGAAAAGGTAGCTGAATTATGCGGATTGGACTACAGCCAGTTTTTACGCTCGGTCATGCTATCGCAGGGAGATTTTGCCCGTTTCCTGAAGGCCAGCTCCAGCGAACGCAGCAGTTTACTTGAGAAAATAACCGACACCGGCATTTATTCCGATATATCGAGGTATGCTTTTGAAAAGGCAAAGGCCGAACGTCAGAAACGCGAAGATCTGGAGCGCCGTCTGCAGGATGTACAGCTATTGCCGGAGGAGCAATTGAAGGCCTATCAGCAAAGTATAACTGAACTCACTGAGCAGGAGGCTATACTTCATGCTGAGTTGAACATGCTCCAGGAAAAGGTGCAATGGCTGCAACAAATAGCGCAGATACAGCTAAAGCACCAGCACCATCAGCAGGCACTACAGGTTCAGGAACAGAAACTGGAAAACTTGAAACCTGACTTTGCAAAACTATACCAGCACGAGCAGGCACACCAGTTTGTAGGCGAACTGGCCGAGATCAGAAGTATAAACGGCAAAGTAGCCGAAGTACAGGAGCAGTTGCAGCTTCTCGAAAAACACATTCCTATACTTGAAACAGAACTGGAGGCAGCCGGAAAAATGGCCATCGAATCCTCCAGGGCACAACAACAGCAGGAACAGGCCCTGCAAACACTGGAACCGCAACTGGCCGAAGTAAGCACACTCGACCACCAGCTTAACAGCATCCGCGACTCTTACGCTAAAAACAAGAATGCTTATGTTGCTTTTGAGGAGCAACTAAAGCAGGAGCAAACACAGCTACACACCAGGCAACAGGAACTGGATAAGCTTACACAAGAGGCTACAAGTATAAAAAGCTGGCTGGAGCAAAACGCCAGACTACATGACCTGAAAGAGTACCTTCCGGAATTTAAAGCCACACTCCGCGATCTGCAGGAAACAGAACTGCGCACTAAACGCAACCAGCACGAGCAGCAGGAACTACAGCAACTGAGTCAGGAGGAAGCCCAGCAATTGTCGGCACTGCAAAAGAGCCAGGCACAGCAACAGGCAAAGCATACAGAACTACAAACGCAGAAAAAAGAAAAGCTGGCCCAATTGCAAGCTATACTTTCCGATAAAAGTATGGAAGAGCTGGAACAGGCTGCACAGACGCAACCTGCCCTTGTGGCGAAGTATGAGCGTCTGCACGAACTGGCACTGCAACATGCCGGGCATCAGCAAAAACTACAAAGTATAAATAACCACCTGTTACAGCACGGGCAGCAGGCAGCAGAAGCAAACCAACAGCTGCAGGAGTTACAGGCAAAGTATAAACAGGCACAGGAACACCTGGAGGCGCTTCAAAAACTGGTAGCCTTGCAACAGCAGATTCAGCAATACGAGGAGGCACGCCATACTTTGCACGAAGGCGAGCCTTGTCCGCTTTGTGGCGCTAAAGAGCATCCGTTTGCCGAGGGTGGTTATACGTTTGATCTGCCTGAGGAAGTACAGAAACGCGATAAGCAACTGGTACTGGTAAAAGAACTGGAGCAAAGTATAAACCGGCTGCAGCTAAGCATTGGCTCGCTGGAGCAAAAACTGCAACTCGCTACTACCGCCAGAGCCGAAACAGAAACAGAACTCAAACGCCTCGATCATACTTTTGCTCAACTGTCAGAGATGCTTGCGCAAAGTATAGGCATAGCAGAAGTTGACAAACTTGCTACGCTTCTTAAAGCCCAGCAGGAATCAGTGCAGGTGCTACATAAACAACTGGCAGATGCCCGCACTTTAAGCCGTGCCCTGGAAAGTATAAATCAGCAACAACAGCAACTCCGCGAGGCACAGGTGCAAACACAGGCAAAGTATGAGCAACTGCAGCAGGCTGAAAAACTGCGCCAATCGCAATTGCAAAAACTACAAATCCTGCTTACCGATGAGCAGGAACAACAGAAGGTACACACCCAAACCGCCGAATCGTTTGCTGCTACGTATGGCTTACCCTATAAACCCGAAGAAAGGCAGAACTTGCAGCAACAGTTGGAGCAACTGGCAAACACGTATGCCCAAAAGCAGAAAATGCTGGACGAGATGCGGGAAAAGTATACTTCTACAAGGGAGCAGGTAAAGCATTTAAAAGATCGGGTACAGGAAAAAGCCACTGAACTACAGCAGCGCCAGCAAGCTCTGAAAGAAGAGCACGAGCAGCTCACTACTTTAAAAGCCACGCGCCATACTTTATTTGGTGATAAAGATCCGGTGCAGGAACGCCAGACGGCGCAGCGTGAACTGAAAAACAAAACTACCCAGGCCGAAGAAGCACGCAGCAGACAACAGCAAAAACAACAGGAACTACAGGAAGCCAGAAACCGCCAGGCTGACTGCCACAGTAAGCACCAGCAAAACAAGTCTGTATTGGATGAGATGAGTGCTGGCTTATTGCGCGTGCTGCAGCAAAAAGGCATCGAAACAATAGAAGCCCTTAGCCAGATGCTGCTTGACCGCGACGAAGCCGACAGGTTGGCAAACCTGAAAGCCCAAACTGAAAAGCACCTCACCGAACTGCGCAAAAGTATAAGCGATGCTGAACATGAACTCGCTCAACTTCAGGCAAAAGAGCTTACCCACGAAAGTATAGATACACTAAAACAGCAGCACCAGGAAAGCACCGAAAAAGCACGTACCCTTATTGCACAGCGTGCCCGCCATCAGCAAATACTGGAGCAAGATGCCGCACAGCGCGACAAAAACAAAGAACTGGCCTCACAACTAACTACGCAGCAACAGGTGTTTCACCGTTGGGCACAGCTATCAGACCTGATCGGATCGTCTGATGGTACTAAGTTTAGTAAATTTGCCCAAGGCTTAACTTTAGCCAGGTTGGTAGAACTGGCTAACCGGCACCTGCACAAACTCAACGATCGTTACCGCATCCTAAAAAGCACCACCGACGACCTGGAGCTTCTGATTATAGATACCTATCAGGCAGAGGCCGTTCGCCCGATGAATACCTTATCCGGTGGCGAAAGCTTTTTAGTTAGTCTGGCGTTGGCATTAGGCCTCTCCGATTTGGCAGGCCGTCGAACCCAAATCAACTCGCTGTTTATTGATGAGGGCTTCGGCACACTGGATGCAGAGACACTGGATGCGGCCATCTCTACACTGGAAAACCTGCAGGCAAGCGGTAAAATGATCGGCATTATCTCGCACGTTGAAGCTCTTAAAGAACGCATCAGCACCCAGATAAAAGTGCAAAGGCAGCCAGGTGGTGTGAGTAAGGTAGAGGTTGTGGGTTGGTAAAAGTATAAGCTCTAAGTACAGCAGCCGCAATTCTGCTGTTATTAATGTTAAAGTATTAACTCTGTAGCTTCAGCTTAACCTCCCTTCTAGCAAGATCCTTAGCAGGATGACAAAAAGAAAGGACTAGGGAGTATTCTGTAGGGACAGGTCGTGACCTGTCCGCCATTGGCTTCAACAATGAAACATATACTTCATAACCTGCAAAGGCAGAAGTCCTAGCCTTAAACAAGTCGAAGATCCCGGACTAGTTTCGGGAGAGGGGCCAGGGGCGGTTGGACCCAGCACTGTAAAAGTCAGCACCTTAACTGAACTGACAACCTTCATTCCATGTTGTACAAATCGTGGTTAATCTATAAATATAAGCTCAACGCCTGTACAAAGCTGCTATTCATCTAATTAGCATACCACTTTCCTGATAATACATTATATTAGCTTCATCAAACTAAACTAACACTAATCTATGAACACACTGATAAGCAGTAATGCGAAGCGATGGAAAAAATCGCTGTTAGTGCTTTGTTCCATCGGTTTAATGCTGGAGCCAGCCATGGCCCAGGATGCAGCCAAAACCGAAAAGGACAAGGATAAAAAAGAGAAAAAAGACCTGCCACTGGAAGGCACTCGCAAGGTAAAGATCAACACCACAGAAGGCTCGTGGCTATCGCTGGATGTTAGCCCGGACGGCAGCAAGCTGTTATTCGATATGCTGGGCGATCTGTACCTGCTTCCGATAAGCGGCGGCAAGGCTGAACAGCTTACTTCCGGCATGTCCTTCGACACGCAGGCCCGCTTTAGCCCGGATGGCAAATCCATTGTTTTTGTTTCAGACAGAGACGGCTCCGATAACATCTGGACTATGGACCTGGCCACCAAAAAGACAAAACAGATCAGCAAGAGCAAAAACGAGAACTTCCAGTCTGCCGAATGGACACCGGATGGTGAGTACCTGATTGCCTCTAAAGGTCGCCGCAACCTGAAGCTGCACATGTACCATAAAGACGGCGGTTCGGGTGCTGAGCTTATTAGTAAGCCGGATAACCTTAAAACTGTTGAACCGGCTTTTGGTAAAGACAGCCGCTACATTTGGTTTGCCCAGCGTACTGGTGCCTGGAACTATAACGCCCAATTGCCGCAGTACCAACTGGCCACCTACGATCGCGAAACAGGCGATATCGACACCAGAACATCGCGTTACGGCTCAGCCTTCACTCCTACCCTGTCTCCTGACGGAAACTGGTTGGTATATGGTACGCGCCATAACAACCATACAGGCTTAGTTGCCCAGAATATTAAAACCGGTGAAGAAAAATGGCTTGCCTACCCCGTACAGCGCGACGAACAGGAGTCTATTGCACCGCTTGGTGTGCTGCCTGCCATGTCTTTCACTCCGGATAGCAAAAACCTTGTTGCCTCTTATGGCGGTAAGATCTATAGCCTGCCTATCGCCGGTGGAGATGCCAAAGAAATACCATTCCAGGTAGACGCCGAACTGGAGGTTGGCCCTAAGCTGGACTTTAAATTCCCGATAAAGGATGACAAAATGATGACCGTGACCCAGATCAGGGATGCGGCTATGTCGCCGGACGGTAAAAAGCTGGCCTTTACTGCCATGGACAGACTTTACGTGATGGATTACCCAAGCGGCACACCAAAACGCATGACAGATGCTGACTATACCGAGGCACAACCAGCCTGGTCACCGGATGGCAAGCAGCTGGCTTATGTAACCTGGGAGGAGAAAAACGGTGGCGCCATTTACAAAATTAATGCTAACGGCAAGGGCAAGCCAGGTAAAATAACTGTGGAGAAAGCTGTGTTCCAGGATCCTATTTGGTCTCCGGATGGCAGCAAGATCGTTTTCATTAAAGGATCTGCGCAGGCTTACCGCGAGGCAGAAGGCCCGGGTGCATTCGCATCAAGACTTAACATTAACTGGGTGCCTGCCAAAGGCGGCGAAACAAATTACATTGCCAAAGCAAACATTGGCTCAAGACCACACTTCGTAAAAGGTGATGACCGCATTTACCTGTACAACGGCAGCGATGGTCTTATCTCTATTCGCTGGGATGGTACCGACAAGAAATCATACTTACAGGTAAAAGGCATCACCACTTTTGGCTCTGTAGAGGACATGATTGAGGAGGAAATGAACCACAACATGCACCTGGAAGAGCGTGAGCCGCAGCAGAAACCATCTACAGCCTCTACAGTAATCAAAGCTCCTGTTGGCGATAAAGCTTTAGCGCTTATCAATAACGAGATCTATGTGGTTACGATTCCGGCAAAAGGCGGCGAAACTCCTAGTATTTCAGTGGCTGATGTGGCTAACTCTTCTTTCCCGAGCTGGAAGTTGACAGAGATCGGAGGCCAGTTCCCAAGCTGGTCTGCAGACGGCAAATCTGTTTACTGGTCTATTGGTAATGGCTTTTTTGCTTACAACCTGGACCAGGCAAAAGCTAAAAAAGAAGAACTGGACCTGAAGAAAGAAGCTGAAAAAGCGAAAGCAGAGGCAAACAAAGACGAAGCCAAAAAGGACGAGGCTAAGAAAGAAGAAGCCAAAGACGAAAGCTATAAACCCGTAGAAACTAAAATCGCTATTCAGGTAGCACGCGACATTCCGCAGGGTACTATACTATTGCAGGGCGGCCGCATTATCACCATGAACGGCGACCAGGTGATCGAGAACGGCGACATCCTGATCGAGAACAACCGCATTAAAGCAGTAGGCCCGACAGGTACACTTAACGCACCAAAAGGCACAAATGTGGTTGATGTAAAAGGGAAAACCATTACGCCTGGTTTTATTGATACGCATGCACACATGTGGCCGCGCTGGGGCGTGCACACCAACCAGGTTTGGAACTATGCCGCTAACCTGGCCTACGGTGTAACTACAACCCGCGACCCTCAGACTGCCACTACAGACGTACTTACTTACGCTGATATGGTGGATGCCGGTAAGATGATCGGACCAAGAGTATACTCTACAGGTCCTGGTGTTGGCTACTGGGCTTACAACCTGAAAAGCTTAGACCACGCCAAGCAGGTGCTACGTCAGTACTCTGAGTACTATAACACCAAAACCATTAAGATGTACCTGGTAGGTAACCGCCAGCATCGCCAGTGGATCATCATGGCAGCTAAAGAGCAGGGCCTGTTGCCAACTACAGAAGGCGGCCTCGACTTTAAACTGAATATGACGCAGGCCATTGACGGTTACCCGGGTCACGAGCACTCTTTCCCGATCTATCCGCTGTACAAAGATGTGGTAGAGTTTGTGGCTAAAACAGAGATGGCTTATACTCCTACCCTGCTGGTATCGTATGGTGGCCCATGGGCAGAAAACTATTACTATGCCACAGAGAATGTGGTTGGCGATAAAAAGCTTAACTACTTTACGCCAAAATCTGAGCTTGATTCGAAGGCAAGACGCAGACCAGGCTGGTTTGCAAAAGAAGAGCATATCTTTGATCGCCATGCTGAGTTTGTTGACAAGCTGGTAAAAGCCGGTGGTATAGCAGGTGTTGGCTCACATGGCCAGTTGCAAGGCCTTGGTTACCACTGGGAGCTTTGGTCTATGCAATCCGGTGGCATGAGCAACCTGGACGCTATCAAAACAGCAACTATACTTGGTGCAAAAGGCCTTGGCCTTGATGGCGACCTGGGATCCATTGAAAACGGCAAATTGGCCGACCTGGTAATTATGGACGCTAACCCGCTGGAGAATATTCGCAATACCAACACCATAAAGTATGTGATGCGCAATGGGCGCCTTTACGATGCCAACACACTAGATGAGTTAGCGCCTACAAAGCGCAAAGCACCTAGCTTTGACTGGCACAGTGCAACACCTGTTGGTGTGCCTGGCATTCAGCAATAGTAATTTAAAGTCCCATAGTAAAAAGTCCCTTTGCTAATCCGGCAAAGGGACTTTTCTTTTAAGAGAGTTCAAGACATACTTTCGTGAAATGACCCACTTATTTTATAACATAGAATATACGAAATATCAAAAAATAATTACTTTTGGGAAAATTCTTAACCAACCGTATATGAAAACATTCTTTACCAAATCTCTGCTGTTTGCAGGAGTGATCGGCATGCTTAGCAGCTGCGCATCCAGTTACAAGGCTATTGTACCTGAAAATATCAATTACACTGCAAAAACAGAAAATAACCAGGTATTACTCGAGTACAAGTATGATGTATTGGCAGAGCGCAAAAACAAGAAGTATGCAAAACGCGAAAAGACAAAATTTGTGCAGATTGCTTCTGTCAAGATCACGAACAACTCTTCGGACGTTGTAACTTTTAACGAAAGTGTAAGATACTTTGCCGGAGCCAATGCATTTACACCATTAGAGCCTACAATTGCCCAAAAAACACTAAAACAGGGCGTCCCTATTTATCTACTCTACCTTTTAATGACTAATGGTAAAATGATTACCGGCGAAGAATACACAAACGGAGTACGAACGAAGCAGGAATCGTTCCCTATCGGCCTTATACTTGGCCCGGGACTAACTGCCTACAATATGATAAAGGCTGGGACTGCGAACCAAAATTTCCTGAAAGAGTTAAACAAGTATAACCTACAGAATAAGCAGATTCTTCCAGGTGAGACAGTTTATGGCCTGGTTGCTATACCAAACAGCAGTTACAACCCATTGTATTTACAAGTTAATACAGGGGCCCCACAGGCTCAGCAATAAAAAAATATACTTAAAAGAACCTGCCTGGTAGTTATACATTAACACATAGGCAGGTTCTTTTTATTTTGGAGAAGATCGTGCCCGTAGCATAACAGTATAACTTGCAATGAGTATAACTCCTTGTGCTAAAAGCATCATAACATCCTGTAAACTTTTTATGAGCAAACTCTTTTTACATACCATTCTATTTCTCTCCCTGGGGTTATTCTCAGCCTGCAACCAAAACGAAGACCGACAAAGGGCAAGGGAAGACTTCAGACAAAGGCAACAGCCTGTTCCTGACCGTGACGTTGTGGAGCAGCAAGAAGATATTGCCACAGCTGAATACGAAGACCCAGCCGAGGCAGCAGAGCGTGAACGAACACCTTCTGAACCTGCCACCACAGCCGGCGATAAGGTAGTTGGTGTAAAAGATGGTGATACTATTGTGCTGCTTGTAAACGGCGAGGAGGTTACCGTAAGGCTTTATGGCGTGGATACTCCTGAAAAGAACCAGGCATTTGGGCAGCGTGCAAAGCAGTTTACATCAGATATGGTATTTGGCAAACAGGTACGCTTGATCGTGAACAACAAAGACCGCTATGGCCGCACCGTTGGCACTATTATACTTCCGGATGGCCGCAGCCTAAACGAGGAACTGGTTAAGAACGGATTTGCCTGGCATTACAAAGCATACTCCAAAGATGTTAACCTGGCTAACGCCGAGGCAGATGCACGCCGTTTTAAGCGTGGTCTTTGGGCTGATCCTGACCCTGTTGCCCCCTGGGATTTCAGAAAAAACAAAACCAGTAATACTTCTGCTACATCTTCTACAGCAAAGGCTACATTGCCGGCCGGCGCCACCAAACGCACAGTATACTTATGCAACAGCAGCGGCTCGGCTGTGTATCACATCGATAAAAGCTGCTCGGTGTTAAAGCGCTGCAAAGCAGAAGTATTAACTGTTACAGAGGCCGTTGCCATTCGTGAATATGGCAGACGTGCCGATAAAACCTGTAGTAACTAACTATACTTTTTTATACTTTTAAAGTCGAAATCACTTTCAACAACATGAACTTTACCCTACTGAAAAAGCTTAGCCGAAGCCTGGCATTTACACTTATACTTAGCGCAACCTCGCTTGCCTGCCAGGAAAACGCAGAACAGCAAGAAGAAGCTGATTCCATTGAAAATTCCACAGCCGATGCTACACCAGTGGTAAATAAAAGGCCTGCCCCTAAGTTTTTTGTTATACCAGAAGATATGGTGAAAAAGCGTGTTTGGATCTGCGAGAACCAAACCGCTGATGTTTTTCACTTAAAGCACGATTGCCCTGTTCTTATCGAGTGCAAAGGCAAAGGCACCTTCCGGAATGTAACCCTGCCCAAAGCCATTGAAGAGTACGGCCGCTACAATTGCCAGGTATGCGCTAAAGAGCTAGACTCCATATTTGATGAGGATGCAGTAAGAATTGAAACCGGCTTTGGCCAGCAGTAATAATAATCAACTAATGCTGCGTAATACTTATTTTGCTAAAGGCTTACCCACCCCTAACCCCTCCGAGGAGTAGTGTCGTTTCATTCTGGTAAAAGTTGAATTAAAACATTTGTCATCCTGAAAGTGGTACATCCCGGACTTGCTTCGGGATGTACCACTTTCAGGATGACAGAAAAAAAGAGAGTGAAATGGCACTACTCCTCGGAGGGGCCGGGGGTGGGTTTACAAAAGCAGATGAAAGATTAACTTTATACTGCACAATCTGTGTTAATTACATAGCCCTATAAAGTAAAAGGCTCTTCCTTACAGAAGAGCCTTTTACAAATTGCTATACTTTAGTTTTATACTTTACTACCCTGTAGCACCAGTAAAGGCACTTCAGCCTGGTAGGTCATTTTTTCGGCGAGGCTCTGCGAGAACAGGTTCTTTAAAAAGCCTTTTTCTTTTCGCAGCACAGCCAGAATACTGCCGTTCTCTCTGTTAAAATAATCCTTAAGGCCTTCGTCGGCACGCTTGCTTACTATTTCTTTAAACTGAAGCGGAACACCCGGATATCCCTGTTGCAACTCAACCCAGAATGTTTCTGCTTTTGCCGAGTCTTCCGGATTGCTTTCTTTTACCACATGCACCACATCTATGGGCGCTCCAAATACACTTCCTAGCTCCACTACTTTTGCCAGTGCAAGTTTATCGCCTGGAGCATAATCTGTAGCATAAATAATCTTGTTTATACCTTGCCATTCAGCAGTTGCAGGCACAGATAGTACCGGGCATTTTACTTCTTCAATCACTGCTTCCGTATTGCTTCCTATCAGGAGTTCTTCCATGGTGCTGTCGCAGCCTGTGGTACCCATTACAATCAGGTCGTAGCCTTCGTGCTTGGTAAGGTGCTCGGTCACATCCGTTAGCAGGGCCTCTTTCAGAACAAAATCGCAGGTAAAGTTGCCTTCGCGGTTAGCGCCGTGTGTTTCTTCCAGTTGCCGGCAAAGGGATTTCAGCTTTTCGCTGGCATCGCGCATTTGCTCGCCCAGCAATTCACTGGCCACTAAGGCTGTTTCAGATGTGTCTACGATAGGCAGATGCACTACATGTATAAGCGTAAGGTGTGCTCCTGAACGCTGAGCAATATTAGTGGCAAACTCAACAGCTTTACCAGCTGTTTTAGAGAAATCGGTGGGGCAGAGTATTTTTTTCATGTGTGATGGTTGTGGCTACTATATTTGGGTTTTTCGATGTATACGTGTATCACAAAAATATAGTGTAGTTCAGCGTTTAAAACTGATGCCCGTCATTCAGTTTTACAGCTTAAATCACCTTTCAGAAATCAGCATTTATAATTGCTTGTTTAGTTCTTTCACTTCCTGCCAGCTCCAGTTATACTTTGGGCGGATGTTTTGGTAAGCCTGCGCAAAGTATAAGATAACCTCCTGCTTTAGCTGCTCTACCGGTATCGACGAAGTATAGATTTCGCGCTCAGTGGGGTTAGCATAGGTATCTGCACGGTTCAGGCCCTCTCCATCAAGCCGTAGTATGGGTCCGGTCTCAGTCACAGAATCGTAAGTCCAGCGGTGGCCGGATTGCTCTAGTTGGTTTAGCTTTTCGACTAATGGCGCCATGCTAATGCGCGGTAAGGTTGGCCGGGAGGCAATATCTACCCAAGTAGTGTACTTATACTCCAGTTCGTAGCGGTTCTGGTCATAGCAACTCAGTACCATATCAAAGCCCTGTGTGCGGCTAAAGAGTGCGTAGTAATGTATAGGATGCGGCGTCTCGATAATGACCAGGCCAATCTCGGGTTTACGGGTAAGTTTGGTGTCAGGCTTATACATGTCGCGGTATCCCAACAGCACACTGGCTACTTCATCTTCCCAGGCACCTTTTTCCCAATCGGGGTCTTGCAGCACGCGGCTAAACTCACGCAAAAAGTACTCGAATTTCTTTGTACACTGCTGCACTTCCTTGATTTCCATTTCGTCGGCCTCAAAAGGACGGTAAAACAACTCCTGCTCTTTGGCATTTATCCAGCAAACAAGTTTAAGCGCTTCTCCAGCCAGCGGGTGGTTTAAATCCAGCTCCCTGAAGTCTCCGATCAGGGCCATTTGCCGTAGCAACTCTTCATTTTCCAGTGCTTTTTTCGGGTTCAGTAATGCCCATACACCTATAAACCCATCAATATCGAAGTGGTTGGCGGTTACATAGGGCAAGTCTAGTTCAGGCAGGTTCTGGCGCAAGGCATTCAGTACAATGGCTGCGCTGGTATCGTCTTTTATACTTGCCGGCGCAGGAGCACCTTTCCAATGCGATAGCATAAAGCCATTGGGGTGCGTGCTATCAACAACGATGGCTTTGTGCTTTTTAAGTTCGGTAAACGGGATGTAAGTTCGCTTTTGCATAGTTAAAGGTACACAGAAAGGCAAAAAAGTGTGCCATGTAAGATAGAGTTAATGTGAAGAATAGATTCCTGCAGAGGATTAACTGTTATAAAGTATAAATTGAAAGTATAAAAGGCTGATACCTGGCGCAGGCGTCTGCTAGTGCTGCTCTTATTGGCGCAACTACCAAGGCACAAGCTGACGTTTGCGCCAGGCAGGTGAAGAATTTAAGCTGGTAAAAGGAATTATAAAAGGCTCTTCTTATTTCCGGCGTCTGTTCCTGCCCCTTCGGTTTGCTATGCGTTCTACCTTTCTGTTCTTTACCCACTTCAGGTATTTTTGCAGCGGCTCGGCGTTTTGCAGCGCTTCTATAGAGTTGTATTGCCTGGCCAGCTCCTGGTTGCTGATGTTCAGATGAATGGTACTGTGGCAGGGCTGGCATAGTTCTGCAGTGGCGCCGTACCTGCCTCCTTCCTCACGGGGAACAAGGTGGTGCCGTGACAGGTCTTGCACCTCTCTCCTGCATAACTCACACATTTGTTCAGGTTGCTTTTTAGCCATTTATATAAATACAAACTACCGTGCTTTCAGGTTTAAACAAATAGCTTATTACTATTTAAGCCGAAAACAAAAAAGAGAACCGCAGGCGGTTCTCTTTTTATACTTTACAATGGCTTTATGTCTAATAAAACATGTTGTTTCTTATTTCGTGGGAGTAGTAGCTCTTGCCACTTTTCAGGGTTTGCAGTGCATCACGCAACTCATCTGGCTCGGCACTTTTAAGCAGGTAGCCGTGCACACCCTCTTCCAGTAGCTGCTCTACCAAAGACTCCTCCCCGTACATCGAAACGATCAGTATCTTAACATCCGGAAATTTACTTATCAGGTAGCGGGAAGTGGCAATTCCATCCATTTCAGGCATTTCCAGATCCAGCATAACAACATCAGGCAGGTCTCCTTCGATTTTCTCGATCAGTTCTGCCCCATTAGCGGCATCTGCTATAAGCGAAATTTCTTCGTAGGCCTTTAAAATTTCCAGCACTCCTTTTCTAAAAAGGGTATGGTCGTCTGCAATTGCTAGTGTAAGTGGCTGATATTCCATTATATAGCCTTTAAGTTTGTTTAAATTTAAGAAATTGGCACAACTATTTCAGCTTTTGTGCCAGAATTTAGGGCAGAATTATAGGCAAATGTACCATTTAGCAGGTTAATTCTAGCATGCAGGTTCATTAATCCAAGTCCCTGACTGCTTTTTTCTTCCGATTTCACTAATCTCTTATAATCAAAGCCTGCACCATTATCAGCGTAAGTCAAAAGCAACTCATTTTCACTGAATTGCAACTGTATCGTTATCTTGCTGGCTTTTGCATGTTTCAGGGTATTATTCAATAGCTCCTGTACTACTCTGTAAAGCGATAGTTCCAGTTTTGGATCCATACGCCTATTGTTATCATTGCAGATAAATTCCATCTCTGTGCCGGATTCTGCAGGCACTGAACGCTTCATGGCTTCCAGGGCTCGTGGCAACCCCATCTTCTCCAGCATCACTGGCATCAGGCTATGGGAGATACGCCGCACATTACCTATTACATCATCCAGCATGCCTTTTATACTTTGCCCTTTTGATTTATCCCCCAGGGGTGCCACTAACTGGTGCACGTTTAGCTTTACAAGTGCCAGAGAAGCTCCTACATCGTCGTGCAAATCGCGGGCTACGCGTCGGCGTTCCTCTTCCTGGGCCTGCAGAGTGGCAGTGAGCAACTGGCGCTGCTTTTGTTCCTGCAACTCGCGCAGCTGTACCTGGTGTTGTAACATACGCCGTTGGTACAAAAACACGAACAGGATGATTCCCATGGCCAATGCCAGCAGTACGGGAGTAACTATAAGTACTGGTTCTAATGTTTTCATCTGTTTACTGCCCGCTTTAGAACATACACTAAGCTGACATTGAAAAGTGTATTTAACACTAAAATGATTGCCACACACATCCGTGCCGCATCATAAGATTCGGCAAGTGCATCATTAAAAATTCCCCAGGACATTGCGCTGCCGGATTTAAAGATAAGCAAGCCACAACTCAACAGGAAAACCGGATCACGATCCAGGTATGTAATGCTTAAATCATTGGCAACCTTGTAGAAGTATAATATTGCAATGCTTATAACTAATGCACTTTCCACCATCCGTGGCATCGAGTTCATTTGTGTAATGCCAACACCTAGGGTTGCATCAAAAATGCTTACCAACAATAGTATCCCTACAGCCACAAGTATGCTGCGTTTAAAAATAGGTCTCCTGAAACTGCTATAGTAAACAGCCCCCAGCACACACAACTCTAATGGTGTATATATATGGAATAACCATAGGTTATTGCTTGTGCCCATTAGCACAGTAACTTGTCCGGAAACCTCTGAAAGAAGCGTCAACAAAACAAAAAAGAATATGAGCTTAAATAGCCTGCTCTTATTCTTTGGAAATAGTATAAGACCGGCAATAAAAGGAATAAGCGAGCTAAAAGAAGAAACATCTATCAGCCAGGGATATACTTGCCGTAAAAAAAATTCCATTAACCGTTCAGATCACCTCCTGTGCTACAATCCGGTGGACAAATCATTGATCCGTCTACAACCAGATCTTCCATATCATTCCCGTCTGCATCAGCCGCAACCAGTACTAGTTGCTTCTTACTTTTTCCATCGCGGGCATAGTACATGCGAATACCCATAGCGCCAGGTTGGTCTAATAGCTTCTGCAATATTTCACGGCCATAAAAATGTGCTTTAACAGCTGCGCCATTTTCGCTGGCCACTGCATTGCGGTAATTTGCCGTCCACTTTGCAGCCTCCGCACGATCTATGGGTGCGCCCTCGCTTCCGTTAAAAGTTGCCATTTGTGTTGTGTTTAAGGTTGTTGAACGTAATATAGTTATTTTACTATGCAGATAAAATATTTTCACCAAATTACAGCCATACTATAATTATTTGGTTGTGGTCTACAATGTATGATGATTTCGGTAATAGAATATTAGCTTCATAGCATCGTAGTGGTTTTGCTCTTTTTTAGAGAAGCAGGCCGTTTTCCTGACTATTCTCCTGTTTCTTGTT
>NZ_JAHYXK010000034.1 GCF_019443125.1 Pontibacter aydingkolensis
TGCCTGGCTATTCAACTTTAGAAGAACATTGGTCAGGCATGAGCACAAGGCTGAAAACTATCTCGCCTTTGTCCTGCTAGCCTGCATGAAAATCATGCTAAGGTATTTTTGAGATAGCTTCTACTAGTTTTCCGCTCGCATCATAAACCAAATCATAATAGTATACATTATGAGTAGTATTAGGAAGAACAGAAATTATGTTAGTTATTATCCCCTGCTCATTATAATGATATGTTGTTGTAAAGCCCCCATCACCGTCTTTGGTCTCCATCAGCTTACAGGAAGTAATCTCAGGTTCAGGTGTTGCTTCTTCTTTTTCCTTGCTACAACCCATCATAAGCAACAATACCAAAGCAAGAGAAAGTAAGCGTGTTTTCATTACAAAAAAATTTAAGTCAAAGTATTAGAAACTATCACAAATGTATAACTTTTTCACCATTAAGGTACTAGCATTATAACTTCTAATTTTTTAGCCTAGCATTATAGAGTATAGCCAGCGGCAGCAAGGTGCTTTTACTGGCTCTGGGAGTCAATCAGTGTGTTCTGCGCGCCCCGCTGGCGCGAGCTTATAGCTCGTGCCTTTTCATTTTCAGACACTATACTTCTAGCACGAACAACAGTACGCACTGTAAGCTAACACTAGCACAAGGAAACTTCAACTCAGCTTCGTTTAATTATTCTGATTTAATCGAACTTCAATTGTATTGTTTATTAAATCTCTTACAATTACCCAATTTGGATTTCTGCTTAGTAAATTATGGATGAGCAGGAATACTATACAACTTCCTAGAGTTGGGAAGGCTAAAACAAATACTAGCCAAGCTCTCTGCTTAGTTTGTAATCGACACGTCATTCCTTTCCCTTCGACAGCTTCTTCAACAAGAGAGCAGTATTTGAAGAGTTTGCCTGTGCTCCCCTGCTGGCGCGAGCTTGTAGCTCATGCCTTTTCATTTCCATGCATTTATACTCCAGCTAAAGTACCAGTACGAGCTACAAGCTCGTACTATCATTGGTTCTCACTAGCGTCATACTTTCCTAACCTAAAACCCGGTCGCATCTGTTATAAGTATAAGCTTAAAATGAGCCGGAAGTATAAATTTCATAACAAGGAGGGGCTATACTTTGTAAGTTTTGCGGTGGTGTACTGGATAGACGTGTTCACGCGGGAGGAGTACTTTGCCCTGCTTACCGACAGCCTGGACTACTGCCGCAAAAACAAAGGCATGGAGATCTATGCCTGGTGTATCATGCCCAGTCACGTACATCTTATCTTCCGTGCCAACGACAACAACCCCAGCGTACTACTAAAGGAACTGAAAACCTATACTTCCAAACAGCTACAAAAAGCCATTGCCGAGCATAACCAGGAGAGCCGCAAAAAATGGATGCTGTGGCTGATGGAGCGGGCCGGCCTGAAGAACAGCAACGTGAAGCACCGGCAGTTCTGGCAACAGCACAACAAGCCCATCGAGCTGTGGAGCCCTGCCGTGATAGATCAGAAGATCGACTACATCCATAACAACCCTGTGGAGGCTGGCTTTGTATCGGAGCCGGAGCACTGGAAGTATAGCAGCGCTGTGGATTTTAGTGGCGGTAAGGGTTTATTGGAGATTGATCTGGTTTAACTAATGAAGGGCTGCGTAATATTTTTATCCGCTGCCGCGAGCTTGTAGCTCGTGCTTTTTCTTTTCTACGCAGCAATACCTTCAGCTAAAGTAACAGTACGAGCTACAAGCTCGCACTAGCGAAGGTAGCAAACAGGGCTGCTGTTTTCCTTCCGCTTTGTGCCTCGGTTGTCATCATCGTCCGCTATTACAGCTACTGCTAAAACAAACTAACAGCATAAGAACTCCGTTTCCAACTATTGGAACTTGTACCGGTTCTGTTGACCGGCTTGTGTTCCTTTGTCTTTCATGGCTACCGATTATGCAACTACCCTATGGACTTTGCAAAACTGATACACTCTATAAAAAAGACTTACATACAGGTCATAAGAAGTATTGCCTTCTACCCTATTATGATCTCTCTGGGCCTCTTTCTTCTTGCCCTGGGTACTACTTACCTTGACAGGATTTCAGTTGGGGGTTCCATTATCGACAAAATGCCCTTTCTGAAAATAGACGATGAGAATACTGCCCGCAGTCTGCTCTCATCTTTGCTTACAGGCCTTATTACGCTCGTTACCTTTACCTTTGCCATGGTGATGATCGTACTAACACAGGTTACATCGAGCTTCTCTCCCAGGCTATTGCCAGATCTTGTCAGTAAGAAAGGTAGCCAGGTTGTATTGGGTACTATTATAGGTACCGCTGGTTTTATCATCGTGGTACTGAGCAACATCCAGACAATGCCCTCGGGGCCCAAAGTACCTTTACTTTCTGTCGCCATCAGTATGTATCTGGGGTTTGCCTGCCTGATTGCTTTTATTTATTTTATCCATAAGATATCGAACGAAGTTCAGATTGGAAACATACTCAGCAACATATACCACACTACTCGCTATGTGCTAGACAGAGAGCTGCGTAGTGGGAGCTATCATGAAAACTGGGAAGAAGGCGAAAAATTTCACCTTGTTAAAGCCTGGGATTCCGGATACTTTGATACAATAACTTCAGAAGAGTTTTTGAAAGCTTCCAGAAAGACAGGTATGAAGCTAAGAGTACTTGTAGAGCAGGGCACTTATTTACTGAAGGGTGAGCCTTTCCTGGAGATAAATAAACCGATGAACCAGGAGATACAGCAAATACTTGAAGAGAATGTGATATTCCGGCACAAGGAAAATATAAAGGAGAACTTCCTCTACAGCTTCAAACACTTAACAGAAGTTGCTGTAAAAGCTCTTAGCCCCGGAATAAATGACCCCGGCACAGCTATTCATGCCATCGACTACCTGCTGGATCTGCTTTGCAGGCTTCAGGAGTTAAGGGGCCAGAAAGTGGTGACACACAAAGATGGAACAGCCGCTATCATTTATGCACCGGTGCGTTTCGAGAAAATCTTTTACTTCTGCACTTCCAGTATCCGTGCGTATTCTTCACAGGATGTAGCCGTTCAGGCAAAGCTTATAAACCTGATTGCCAAGGTGAGCAAGCGCGATGAAGAAGACAAACACAAGTCACTTCTGGAAAAAGAGTTAAGCTCCATTGAAGAGGCTTCGGCTCAGGAGATGAAAAGCCAGCATGATATAGCATACATCAAAGCACTGATTCAGCAGGCCAGGGCAAAATACATGGCCGGCAATCTCTCTGCTAACAAGCAAGTATAAGTTTAACCGAATTATCAAGTCTCCGTATGCATCCATCACCGCAGACCAAAACGTTAACCTATAAAAATTTAAAAAGCTATGACTGACAAAATGAAAGCCGCCACTTATAAAGAATTTGGCGGAGCAGAGAAAATTGAAATAAAAACAGTTGATATACCGGAGATAAAAGAGGGCGAAGTGCTGGTCAAGATAAAGGCGGCGGGCGTAAATCCTGTTGATGCTTTTGTACGGGAAGGCTACCTCAAAGAATATTTGCCCTACGAGTTTCCGATAATTCCGGGCTGGGACATGGCTGGCACTATAGAAAAAAGAGGTTTTAGTGCCAGGCGCTTTGAGATAGGAGATGCTGTGTACGCCTATGCCCGACGACCAATTGTACAGCACGGCACATTTGCCGAGTACATCGTTATCCCGGAGAGCTACCTTGCTGCAAAGCCAGAAAGCATCTCGTTTGAAGAAGCTGCCGGTATTCCATTGGTTGGTTTAACGGCTTATCAGTCTTTATTCGATGCAGGCAAACTACAGAAGGGCCAAACAGTGCTTATCTTAGGAGGTTCCGGGGGAGTAGGCAGTTTAGGTATACAGCTTGCAAAAGCCGAAGGAGCTACTGTAATAGCTGTTGCAAGCGAGAAGAACCATGCTTTTATGAAAGAGCTAGGTGCAGACCATACGATAGATTACAAAGGCCAAGACGTTGGAGGTGCTACTAAAAAGATAGCACCTGACGGAGTAGACTTGATATTTGATTGTGCCAGCGGCGATACACTGAAACAGAGCCTTTCCGCCTTAAAATCTTCGGGCAAGTTGGTTTCTATCGTAGATCAGGGCCAAGACCTTGACAGTAGCATCGACTTCCAGTATGTTTTTGTAGAACCAAACTCAAGTCAGTTAGACAAGCTAAGAGAATATACTGAAGCCGGACAGATGAAAGTGTATGTAAGCAATACCTATAACCTTGAACAAACAGCAGAGGCTCTGAATCAGATACAGACGCTGCATACGAAAGGCAAGATTGTGATCGTACCTTAACTCATTAGATTGTTAAGTGCATAATTTTAACTGGCACGGGTGGAATGCTCGTGCCAGTTTTAGTATAGGCAATTTTTATTAGTTAGTTTAATAATCATGCTTCAACGTTGGCGTCTTACTGACTTTAAGGTTTGACTCGCTGCCTTATTAACCTTGGTCGCCATCTGGGCTTCCATTTGAACTGCATGGTGGAAACAGGAATTTCATCGCCTAATAATTTGCCCCAAGGCTTAAGTCCCTCTACTCTGTCAAACACGATTTTGAGGACAGCCACGAAGGGTATGGACAGAAACATCCCCGAGACTCCCCAAAGCGCTCCGCCTAGCAGCACTGCGATAATAGAGACCAGTGCGTTTATTTTTACCTGCGAAGACACTACCCGAGGCACGATGATATTATTGTCTATAAACTGAATAACAGAATAGGCTACTAAAATGGCGATTTGTGTGGTATAGCCTTCCATAGTGACCGTGGCCATGATAATCGGCAGTAAAATGGCTACGATACCTCCTATATAAGGTATCAGATTTAGAATAGCCCCAATAACTCCGATCAGGATAGCATAAGGCACTCCCAGCAATAAAAGGGCTCCAGAATTGAGCACAGCTATGATAAGCGTTTCTATGAGCAGGCCCACAATATAGCTTTGGATGGCCGCTTTGGTTTGCTGCAAAACCTCAGCTACGTGCTTTGAGCTTTTGCGGGAGAATACCTCATAAAAGAAATTAAGGATAAGCCCTTTGTAGAAGATAAGCAGAAAAATATAAACCGGTATCAGGAATAAGATACTGAATATACCTAGGGCTCCAACCAGTGTGCTCCCAATAAGAGACTTATTGCTACTAATCAACTCGTTCA
Source organism: Pontibacter aydingkolensis (assembly GCF_019443125.1). GTDB lineage: Bacteria > Bacteroidota > Bacteroidia > Cytophagales > Hymenobacteraceae > Pontibacter > Pontibacter aydingkolensis. The sequence goes on from NZ_JAHYXK010000034.1 coordinate 5,153, forward strand.
GGTATTTTACCTGCTTGTTCACTGCTATCCCGAACGTAGATTCAACCCAGAATTCCATCTGATGTAGTATTTCCTTGGATTTTAGCTTCAGCGTAGGCAGCATCTCTCCAAATTGCATCAGTTGCGTAGATAAAAAATAGAAAAAGGCCACGATGCCCACAATGGAAACTGTAAGCGTGAGGAGGATGGACACAATTTTAGGTAGTCCCCAGGCCACGAACCTGTTGTGCAACGGGCTCAGCAAGACGGCAAAAAGAATCGAAAAGGCTAAGGGGATCAGCAAGTCCGCCAGTAGCGACAGGATGTAGAAGAAAATAACAATGCCGATTAGAATGGTCGTTGCTTTTCTATAGAAAGGCTCCGAAAAAGTATGCTGATTTTCCATAAAATCTCCTAAGTTTAATGCTATTACGAGATTCCATAAAATTCGAACATTGTTAGATTAATTATATGTTCGATAATGAGTACATATTAAGTGATACCACCTTGACAACTAATTAAGGACTTAACCGGTTTAAAACTTTATTGCGACCGATACATGATGTACTTAAAAATAAAATGATGAACAAAGTCTTATTCTTTTTTAAGCGTCTGAAGGAACGTTTATGGGTACGTCCTCTCATTTTCTGCATCCTATCTGTAGTAGCTGCTTTTGTAGCTAAGCTGGCTGATTATTCAGATCTAAATGAAATTGTGCCTGAAATCGAAAAAGAAGCTATTGAGTTATTGCTCACCACGATATCAGCTAGTATGTTGGTGATCTCCACATTTGCCGTGGCTTCTATGATTTCTGCCTATTCAGCAGCCAGCACTACTGCCACTCCCAGATCCTTTGCTTTAATTATATCAGATGATGTATCACAGAATGCACTTTCTGCATTTATCGGTGCCTTTATCTTTAGTATAGTAGGGCTTATTGCACTAAAGAACAGTTACTATGACAAAGCCGGGCTCTTTACCATATTTGCACTGCTTATACTTGTCTTCGCAATTGTGATTCTCACCTTTGTACGCTGGGTAGACCGCATTGCACGCTTAGGCAGAATGGGCCCTACCATATCACGCGTTGAGGAAGCAACTTTAAAAGCCCTAAATGACAGAAAACGCTCCCCCGGTTTAGGAGGGCTGCCAATAGAAAAATATACAGGTAATGGCCATGCTATTTATACTGATGAGGTTGGATATGTACAAAGCATAGATATGGAAACTTTACAGGAATATGCTGTATCGGCTGGCATATCCATCACTGTACTGGCTGTACCTGGCACATTTGCATCACCCGGCAAAATCATTGCTTTCGTAGATCATGCCACGAACCAAACAGTAGATACCGATTCTGGTACAATAGCTAAATGTTTTACTATAGGCGAAAACAGAATATTTGATGATGACCCCAGGTTTGGTCTGATAACGTTATCAGAGATTGCCAGCCGTGCCTTATCTCCAGCAGTAAACGACCCTGGTACTGCGATCTCCATTATTGGTGTATATGTCCGGTTGTTTACTCAGTGGATAAACCCTATACAACCAGATGAGGCAGAGCAAATAAAGTTTGATAAAGTAAAAGTGCTGCAGCTATCTTTAAAAGATATGTTTGATGACTCTTTTATGGCCATTGGCCGTGATGGAGCGGGCACTGTAGAAGTGGGAATCAGGCTGCAGAAAGCTTTTCAATCACTTGCATCCATAAACAATAAAGAGTTGCAAAAAGTAGCCATGCGACACTCAAAGATAGCTTTAGCAAGAGCCGAAAAAGCATTAGACCTACCGTATGACCTGGAGGTAATCAAGAAGACAGCTATTTTTACTGATCATCATGATAACCAATGGGCAAATTAAAAGCATGTTGCTACTTTTTTCTCAGTACCTGATAAACCTGCAACTTGTTTGATTTACCTTTTAGCTCTACACTTGGCCAAGGCTTAACCTCTACAATATCTTTCACCTTATCATATACATTCTGGCTTATCAGTACAGTATTTGGATGATTTTGGGTAAGAGTTTCGATTCTTTTACCGGTATTAACAGCGTCTCCTGTTATAGAGTATTCTATTTTGCTTTTAGAGCCTAGTGTACCTGTAATTACTTCTCCGGAGTGTATGCCTATACCAACTTTAACAGGATTGTTAATAAAATCTTTACATTCCTGATTAACTTTTTCAAGTTGATTAATCATTTCTAAAGCACACAAAACAGCCTTTTTCTCATAGTCTGATGGGCTAAAGGGCGAGCCAAAAGTTGCAAAAATCTCATCGCCTACATATTGGTTTACCATACCGTTGTAGGTGCTGATCACGTCTGAAAGAGTAGTATAATACGATCGTAGAAGTGATACGGCCTGATGAGGATTTAAATTTTCAACAAGGGAGGTGTATCCTCTGATATCACAAAACATGATGGACATGTGTTTCGACTCTGCATCATCGAAATCAATTTCTTTTGTATTCAGGTGCTTCGCAACGACACTTTCCGGAACAAATTTCACAAACAAATGGAGTACTTTTTCCTGCTGTTCCAGTTTATCTTCCAAGTCTTTGATTAGCGTGCTATTAAGCTCGATTAGCTTCCTCTTTTGCTGCCTCAGTATCATTTGGTCCATCACCTGCCTCGAAAGGTTTTCCAAACACTCTTTCTGCTCATCAGTTAGAGTTCTTGGTACCCGATCAATCACGCAGAGAGTACCCAGTTTATAACCATCGCTTGTTACTAGTGGGGTTCCGGCATAAAACCTTATGTTAGGTTCACCTTTTACTAAGGGGTTATCCTTGAATCGTTCATCTTCTGCGGCATCATTAACTTCCATGATACCTTCCTCTTTAATAGCATGAGAACAGAATGAAACATCTCTGGAAGTTTCATTTAAGCTAATTCCATGTTTAGATTTAAACCACTGACGATTTGTATCAACAAGACTTATAAGGGAAATGGGGGTGCCACAGATATACGATGCAACCTTCACGATTCTGTCATATTCCTCTTCTCCTTCTGTATCAAGTATATTATGATTGTAAAGAGCTGCAATACGAGCCTTTTCTTCTTTGAGCTCCTCAAATGGGAGTGTAGATATTTCCATAAAAAAAGGTTCTAACGGGTAAAACTAACACTAATCGGATAGGGAATTCTTTAAAAGAAACACACTAAGTAGCAATTAGCTACCTAGTGTACGCTATATAAAGTTGCATGTTGTTAGGATAAAGCAACAATACTTCCCTTTTATACTAATTCAGTTAAAGTTGCTATTTACTTACCCGGTTCATGCACATCTGATTCTTCTACTGTATGCTCGTCCATCTTTTCTTCAGCCCATTCCAGATCGTCTTCATCAGCTTCTAGCCCTTCCTGATCGGCTCCATCTGCTTTATCATACATCAACTCAACATACATCGGGTAATGATCTGAGCCTATATGAGGCAGCCTTTCGATATGATTTACAGTAAAATGCTCACTATGAAAAATGTGATCAAGGGGCCATCGTGCAAACCAATAATCTGCATGAAATGTGTTATACATTCCTCTGCCTATGCGAGGATCTAATAAACCGCTTACTTTTCTGAAAAGCCGGGTGGTGGCAGACCACGCCACGTCATTCAAATCTCCTGTTACTATTATTGGCCCTTCTTCGTCTGCAACACTTTTGCCAACCACCATAAGCTCTGCATCACGCTCCGATGATGACTCATTTTCTGTAGGACTTGGTGGGGCCGGATGCAAGAAATGGACCCTCGCCTTTATCCCTGACCTTAGAATAACAATGGCATGCATAGAAGGAATATCAGATTCAACCAAAAACTGAATAGATGTGTCTTTTAAGGGTAGTTTAGAATACACATGCATGCCATACTTATTATCCAGAGGGCATTTCATAGTGTATTTGTATTCCTCCTCAAGCACACTCAGCTTCTCTTCCCACCATTTGTCCGATTCGAGTGTAACAAGTACATCGGGGTTATATTTTGATACATTATCTAACAGCTTATGCGCATTATGGTTGGTCATGAGCACATTAGCGGTAATAATTTTAATTAAATTATCTTCCCCGTTATTTCTAGCTGTTTTTACTTCAGATGGAAATACTTTGGTGTAAGGTAGTATCCAGGAGAAATGTAAAATGATGCAGCCGAATACTAAACCTAAAATCAGCCAGGATCCTTTATCATTTAACTCTAAAAAGATTATACTCGCACCTAAAACCAGTAGACCAACTACTAAAAGCTGTAATCTCGGAAAATCCATTCCACGAACCCACCATGCATCGTGCTTCCAAAATGGAAGCAATGTTACCAGTACCAAAAAGCCCGTAATGCATGCCAGTATAATAAAGCTCATAGTTTTGTAGTGAGTACGTTATCCTTTATATACATGTAAGGGAATAGATGTACTACGGTACTTATCCGTGAACGGACGTAATAAAACAGGAGAATTAGAAATTAAAACATGATAGGGATTTCCTGAGAGCATATATAAGTCATCTATGGCACTAACAGCTTTCAGTCACAGGATTATCTGGCAGGACAACCTGCCAGATACCATCCTCGCCATTGTGGTAAATATGGCGTTTAACATCAGAATGATCTTAAAAACATACGGCATATAATATGCCAGGATGAGAAAGCTGTGTAAACACTAGCCGGTACAGACTTCACTTCTGGTTTTTCTCATATGCAACCCGTGCTTTGTCGGGCAACAGCATCTGCCGATATTTAACTCATAACGTCGGATTTGTCATACTTACCAAAAGCCTGGACTACTGCCGCAAAAAACAAAGGCATGGGGATCTATGCCTGGTGCATTATGCCAAGAAACGTGCACCTCATCTTCCGGGCCCAGTACAAGAACCCCAGCGTGCTGCTAAAGGAGTTGAAAACCTATACTTCCAAACAGCTACAGAAAGCCATAACCAAATGCAAGCAGGAAAGGAAAGGAAAGAACAGAATGGATGCTGTGGCTGATGGAGCGGGCCGGCCTAAAGAACAGCAACGTGAAGCACCGGCAGTTCTGGCAGCAACACAACAAGCCCATCGAACTGTGGGGCATTGCCGTGATAGACCATAAGATCGAATATATTCATGACAACCCGGTAGAAGCTGGCTTTGTGTCGTAGCCGGAACATAAGAAGTACAGCAGCGCAGTAGATTTTAATAGCGGAAATGGTGTGCTGGTTATTGATTTGGTTTGATGCATGGAGGTACAAGCTGCAAGCCTTATCCTGTCCCATATCTTTTTCAGATTTGGCCTTTTATGATGAACAGAACCAATAATAGTCTACAACTATCCCTTTGAGGGGATTATAGGGGTGTTTACACCTGCAGATTAACCAGTTTTGCTACAAAAGTGATCCGCTCTGTAGCTTTACACCCCTGCGGTCCCCTCAAGGGGACAATTCCTCTAAATAAGGGCTTATTCCAGAAATGTTATGGAACAGGATAAGGTTGCAAGCTCGTGCCAGCGCAGGAAGCCACAGGAAAAGTACCTGAAACTCTCAGCCTGTTAATCCGGAAACGAGATTGTAAACGTTGACCCTTCGTTCACTTTGCTTTCTAAGTGTATTTTACATCCCATACTTGTCACGTTCTGATGAACCAGATAAAGCCCAACGCCTTTACTATCCGAGTAGTTATGGAAATGTTGATGCAGACCAAAAACTTTATCCTGCACTTTCTCCATATCAAACCCCTGACCATTGTCTGAAATGATCAATTGCGTTACTCCATTCCCTTTCACAGAATATATGGCGATACCAGGTGTGCTTTCCGGTCGTGCATATTTGATAGCGTTCGTGATCAGGTTTAAAAAGACGCTCTCCAAGTATGCATTATTAAACATCACACTTCCCGCCTTAGAGAAGTCGGCATTAATGCTGGCTTTCGAAGTTTTAATTAAAGAACTGATAGAATCCTGCACTTTATTCAGACTCTCGTTTAGATTCACTTTCTCTACAATTACATGTGAACTGTGCTTTTCAGTTAACAGATCAACATAAGTATTGAGGGTTTGCCTAAGCTTCTCGCCAGTTTGCTTGAGAAAGTTTATCAGCTGAAGTGTTTTCTGATCAGTTATTTTTGAAATATCTATCAGCTTGAACAATGACAACAAATTGTTTACCGGCGAACGCAAGTCGTGTGAAGTGGTGTAATTCAACTGCTTCAGTTCCTGGTTTAACGTGGTAAGATTGGCAAGTAAGATGTTTCTTTCTTCCTCCAGCCTTACTTTGTGCGTAACATCTTTGGCAATAGCGAAGATAAGTCGGTCACTATCCACTGGCAGCGAAGTCCATGATAGCCAAACAGTTCCTCCACACTTTGTTACATACCTATTTTCAAAATGATTAAGCGGCTTCGCTTTTTTAAGTTGCTCCCTTACCTGAGATGTAAGCTTCTGGTCGTCGGGGTGTACAAAGCTATTAATTGGTCTGGCGTACAGCTCCTCCATGGTGTAGCCCAGAAGGTTAGAAACGGCAGGGTTAATTTTTTTGAAATATCCATCAAATCCTGCGATACACAAAAGGTCAGGCGATAACTCAAAGAAACGCGCATAATCAAAATCAGCAGTGCTCATCAGCTTGGAGTTTGTTGCAAAACAAAGCTAATTAAATTTATGACTGTTGGAGCCTTAAAAATCGGTAAAAAAATTAACACGTTGGATATCTTGCTGGTACAAGTTGGTATTTACATTGCGCACATCTATACCTCCAGCTCATGTACATTAAAAGCTACAAGCTCGCACCAGCGGGAGTTGTTTTGTTTCATAATTACTGGGGTTCTCTTTTCCATATACGGTTTGTATGTATACGATTGCTATACCCTCACCCACTCCCAAATCAAGTCTGGAGTGTTTAACTTACATGAGAGAATTTGGTTGGCAGGTTTAAATGTTTGTAGGTGTAATCACCCCAGCCCACTTCGAAGCGAGACATTCACAGCACGAGCGAACTTGGCAAGGTTTAATGATACTAGCAGAACACCAGTCTTAGAGGCTGTTTTGAATTTATTCGTTGGGCTGCAAAGTTGATTTTACGAAACCTGGCTTCGTCTCTTTTACGCGCCATAGCGCTGCTATGCCACTCAAAAGGAGTCTCGCCAGAACCCTTAAAATCTCCTTTTCGCTTCCAACAATAAAATCAAGACAGTATCTTAAATTGTGCAAAAAAATATTTTGTAAAGTTAACTTGATATTAAGTAATATAATACAATACTTTATGTAAATGTAACTTTACATTATATCAAACGTTATTTACATATGGAAAAGCAAAACTATAATACCCAGATTCGGCATAACACCAGGCAATTAGCTCTATGGACTTTTGCGTGGGTTGCTTCTATGGCCCTGGCAACCTTTGGCACTAAGTTTATTTGGCAAGAAAACCTTCCTTTCACTATACTTGCCATTATACTTAATGCGGCACTTGGCGTTGGTATGATCCTGGCAATTATTCGGCATACTAAAAGCATGGACGAGATGCAGCGTAAAATTCAGCTGGAGGCCATGGGCATTGCCCTGGGCGTTGGCGTAGTTGGCGGCTTAAGCTATTCACTGCTCGATACAACCAATGTTATTTCGGGCGATGCTGAAATCTCTGTCCTGGTAGTCCTGATCAGCTTTACCTACTTGGGTGCTACAATTATCGGGCAAATGCGCTACAGATGAAAAACCGACTGAAGGTATTAAGAGCCGAGCGTGACTTAACGCAGGCAGACCTGGCCGATGCGCTGGCAGTTTCGAGGCAAACAATTAATGCCATCGAGAAAGGTAAGTTTGATCCCAGTTTACCACTGGCTTTTAAAATTTCCAGGCTATTTAACCTGCCCATAGAAGCTGTTTTCCAGGATAATGAAGAAATACAGGATGATGAAAAAAATATAGAGGTCTAGGATAAGTTGGTTTGTAGTAGATTGTTATCGCAAAACATCTCCCATATCAATTCCGGGATCTTTGACATCAAAGGAGGGTTAATAAGTTTTGCCGTGCACTACCGGAAGAGCCGGAAATAATGGAAGCCAAGCCTCGCAGTGTGCGCAGCTCCTGCGAGTCGAAGAGCCCGAACACTTTCGGGGCACCTGGGTGGTATAGGCAGTCGTTTCGTAGCGTTAGACGCTCGCGGGACCTCCGGACAACGCGAAGTCTTTTAAGCAAGCGCTTGTTGAGTCCCCCTATTATAGCAGCAGCTCAACAAGCCCATCAAACTGTGGAGCCCAGCAGTCACAGAACAGAAGGTCAACTATATTTATAATAACCCAGTGGTGGCTGGCTTATTGAGGAGCCGGAGCATTGGAAGTATAGCAGCGCAGTAGATTTTAGTGGCGGAAATGGTGTGCTGTTTATTGGTTTGGTTTGATGCATGGATGTACAAGCTGCAAGCTTAAGCTAACTGAAGTGCTGGAGATTTACATGGTCTGGAGTATAAAGCATTAGCCACAAGTATACGCTACTGTTTGATGATGAATTATACTTTAGTGCTTGCAGCGTCCAAACATTTCTGAACTTAAAACTATACTTGCCGGGTTACACTAATAATTAGTTAGTATATTACATTTAATTAGTTAGTATTTTACATTTCTTTCGCAAGTACATTGCCCTTCTTGTTAGAAAATTCAAGAGTTCCTGAAAGAGATACTCTTTTACAAACAAGTATAAGCTTTCAGAATTCATGAGCATCCCCGAACCGATCAAAAGAAATAATCAACAGCTAAAAGAACTCATAGAGCTGAACGAAGAACTGGAGAACTACTTCAGAAATACGATCATTCCCCAGCTTTTTGTGGATGCAAACCTCATACTCCGGAAGTTTACCCCTCCGGCCATGAAGCAGTTTAGCCTTAGCAGGGAGCACATTGGCAGACCTATGGAAGAGATGGCCGATAACATCCGCTACTCAACCATAGTCGATAACATTCTGCAGGTTATTAAAACTGGGGAGATCTTTGAGAAAGAGATACAGACCACGAACATGCGTTGGTTCCAGATGAACATAATTCCCTATCTGGTAAAAAAGGATAACAGGACCAATGGCGTGATCATCACTTTTGTGGACATCACAGACCGTATGAAAGTCTTGCGGGACCTGGAAAAGCTGAATGCTTCGCACGAAACATTTATTTACTCCGTGTCTCACGACCTGAAAGCCCCCCTTGCCAACATTGAGGGCCTTGTTAGTCTTTTGATCAAATCTTCTTATGAACTATCGGCAAAATGTGAGGCTAATAACAAAGAGCAGAAGTATATAGCCACCCTGCTTGATAAATCTGTCAACGCCATGCGAACAATCTTAAACGAGCTGTCCGATATCGCAAAGATAGAAGGCAACTTTAAGGAAATAGTAGAAACGGCCCGGTTTGAAGATATTCTGAGACAGGTGGAGCTGACCATTAAAGACAAAATAGTGGAAAGCAATGCTGTCATCACTTATGATATAGCGGAGAAGGAGATTAATTTTTCGCTAAAAAACCTGCGGAGTATTTTGTATAACCTGCTAAGCAACGCTGTAAAATACAGGGTGCCGGGCAGAGATCCGGTCATTCATGTAACCACCGGGAAGGACAAAGGCTATGTGTTCTTATCTGTTAAAGATAACGGACTGGGTATAGCCGATGACAAGCTCGAAATTATTTTTACGCCCTACACCCGAATAGAGCGGGATGTGGAAGGCACCGGTATCGGGCTGTACCTTGTAAAAAAGATAGTGGAGAATGAAGGTGGTAGGATCAGGGTAAAAAGCAGTGTTGGGGAAGGTTCTGAATTTACGGTATACCTTAAACAAAATGCGCTGGCACCTCCTGCGGCTCAGCAATAATCTATGAATCGTGAAGCTTCCTGTTCGCATCAATAATTGATGAATCATTGCCCTTCCAGTAAAGAAAAGGCTGCTTTGAGTTTATACTTTTACAGTGCGAAGTTTATTATGAAAGAGGTGGTTAGATAGAAAGCTATTAACAAATCTCAGTAAACAGCATGTGCTGCGAACTTTTCCGGAACCACAGAAAACGAATCAGCCGTTGCAGAAAAAAAACGGCTGATTTGTTCTATTATCTGTTACTAATAGTACCTGTTTTGCAAGTAACTCCTACGTCCCGGAATGCTCCGGTCATCAATATTTTTGGTGCCAGGGCCATAGTTGTAATCGCTGGCGCTATAGTATGAACCCCTGTCGTAATTTACGGCACCGGTGTTATAGTTATGCCCATAGTCCCCTCCCCTGGTATAGTCTCTGTCTGATCCGGTAAACCCGCCAAGAGAACCATCATAGTAAGACATCAGGTACCCCGCGCGCCTGTTGCCGCCCTGCTGTCGGTTCCTCCTGTCCCGGGCTCTCATATACTGCTCCTGATCTTCCTCGTAATTATCCTTCCTGTAGGCATTGCTGTAGCCACTGTACCTGTCTTGATCGCGGTTGTAGTAACCATGATCACTCCAGTTCTGGTCACTATCGCTGTATCCAGAGTTGCCTCTGTAGCTGCTTTCTTCTCTTCTGCGCTGCTCATAACGGTTTCCCGGGCCGCCCTCGTTATAAGTGTGGCCGTTGCGGTATTGGTTACGGTCATCTGTACGATAGCCTTCATGACGCCGGTAATCTTGTTCAAACTCATTCGTCAGATTTCGTGCATGGTGGTAGTGCTCTTCGTTTCTGCTGTAGCCTTCATAGCTTCCGTAGTCATTTCCGCGGTTATCTCTATTGTCGCGATAATTGTCAAATCTATCCATAGTTTTATAGTTGGTTTCACTCTTATTAACGGTTACAGGCTTAACCAGTTTATAAACTTGCGCTTATAAAAGAGTTTTCTAGCCCTGAAACATGTATAGCATCTGCCTGTTGGTTTGTATCCATACTACTACAAAACAATTACGCTATAACATGTAATCTACATGAGGGGTTGGCATAAACGAAAAGAGCAGCCACTTTGCAGCACCTGCTCTTTTAATTGAGTATGTTGTTTTTCTTAAAAAGCTATACTTTCTGCCGTTTCAGACTGGGCAGTAGGCTTATCAAGTCAGTCTTTTTCAGATTCAGCCTGATGTTTAGATCCAGCAGTGTCCCGTTATCAGGTAGCGCCAGCATGAGAACATTAAGGTTTCGGAGCAATTTATTAGATACACTGTTGTGTGTTACCCTTTCAAGTAAGGCCCTGTTCAGGATAGTGAAAGCAAGTAAACTGGTATTGTTTTCTGAACAAACCAGGCTAACCCTCCGGCTACATTATCGTTTGCAACTTCTACAAATTGAATTTCCGCCTCCGGAAACTGTGTCATCAGGCATTACTTTACCCGCTTTCAAACTATCAACATTATCTAACAAAAAATTACGGATCATAAGCAACATGCATTCCTGGATCTTAAGCTTAATACGACTGTAAGCAATAATATTCCGATAAAGCATTTCAGAAGAATTGTGAACACTTTGTGATACCAGGAATATTGATTCAGGCGAAGCCTGTCTTCCATCGGCAGGAGTCTCCAGACCTTATCACGTTCCACATCTGTTCCGGAAAAGAAAAAGGCATTGAAAACTGATTTAACGGCACATGCTGCAAGTTTAGCGGCAGCGCAACTTGCGGCTACATATAAGACCAGTTTGTAAAGGCGTTATTCAGTTTTATACTTTAGCCAGTTAACCTGTCCCGAAGAATTTCGGAAAAACTGGCGCCATACTTACCTTTACGGCTGCGCTCAAACAGGAAGTATGTATGAAGGTTAAAGCAGGCGTTCTTCATTTCCTGATCTTATCCATCCTATTGAAAGCCAGCTTATTTTTTTAACTGTTTGATGATTTACACTAGTATGCGCCTGTGCCTTTCAAATCATCAAATAAAATGATTAAGTCCATTGATCCGGCCCAATGGCACCTATATTCAAATATCTTAAAATAACCTGTTGGTAACCAGATAAGTTGCGTATATTAGAGTATGTTAGAAAACACATTCCCTATAGGATCCGAAGTGTTCGCAAAAGTGAATCCGGATCTGAAATTAATTATCCGCCAATACCTGAAACGTATCTATTACTGTACTGTAAAAAGCAATCCTTCGCAGAAGGACCTGGTATATTACGAGCGTGAGTTAATGCCTGTCCCGGTAAACTAAGAATCTAAAGCCTCTGCTAAATACAGGGGCTTTTTTAGTACAGACTGCTTTCATTTTATGCTTTGCTTTTCCCTTGACTCACAGCTGTACATTCAGCTTTAGTAACAACACGAAAACCAGCCGCAATCACCATTCTTATAACTTTAAATTGTACATGCAGTTAAAAGTATAAGCCTTTGCAAGCTGTACTTTTAAATATCTACAACCAAAACAAACTTATTATGCCTTTTATCGAAACAGAAGACATCCAGCGCGGAGAAAACGTTTACCTTAATTAACTCAAGTTGCGAGCTACTCAATTACTTGAGCTAGCGTGTAGGCGAAGATAAAGAGGATTAGCTTTAGGATGAATCCTTCGGCTGTGACGGCATGGATCTTCCTGGGGAAGAAGC
>NZ_JAHYXK010000035.1 GCF_019443125.1 Pontibacter aydingkolensis
ATGGTCTGTTCTGTCATGGCTGTTACGAATTAAGTCTGCAAACTTTAAAACGTACAACAGCCGCTGGCAGAACAGATTTTTTGTGTTAAACCGCGTGTACTATCACGCAACTTGAGTTAATTATAAAGACTGTTTACAGTATAGATGCGTGGCCCAGGCAACTAGTTGCCTGCAGGTTAATTTATTTAAGGCTAAAGTATACCGGCTCATGTTAATACTTTACAGGTAGTTGCGTATGCCTGAGTATGTTTTCACCGGACTTGCCAGCGCCTATACTTTTTCATCCGTTTAAGCACCACCTGGGCTTTATACTTGCCTATATCAAAGCTAACCAAAGCATAGATCTTATACAGTTCCGCGCAGATCTGTTAACGCTGGGCACCTCACAGCTTGATCTATACTTTGGTCCATTGGATGCTGTGCAAATTGCAGACGAAACGGTTTTATACTTACAACAACATGATTTGCTAACGCCAGCAGCTTTCCGGCACTACCTGGGATCCGGCGGCCAAGACTATCGCTGCATTACCTTATCGGATACAACAGACTGGGTGCTGCGCTGGGGCACTGTAAACGATAGGTATGTGCACCTGCACCCGGCCCGCTATGCCAGCCATACTACCCGCGTAAAAGCAGCAGCTTTAAAAACAGCCATTGCCACTGTTATTGCCTCTGCTCAGCTTGGTTTGCCTGCTTCTGAGATTTCAACCATCAATAAAGTGAGAACAGAGTGGCTGGGATTATCGCCGGTAAAATGGGTAAATAAGCCCGAAGGCATAGGTAAATTCTTAAAATTGCTTCAGGATCAACTATAAAAAAGCGCCACCCTTTTTACAGAGCAGCGCATTTTAAGCTATGAAAGTGATGTTACTGGCGATTCATATCCAATAATGTGGTAAGAGACACTTGTCTGTTGTTTAATTTTGTATACTTAAAGTCGTCGCCTCCTCTGAAGTTTGCACCTTTGATATTGAAGCTATCCGCTATTTTGGCATACTTAAAATTAGCTGTGCCGTTGAAAGTGGCCTTCTGGAAATTTACGCCCTCCTCAAACTTTGTATATTTAAAATTAGCTTCGCTTCCGAACGTTGCACCTGTAAAGCTCACCTTTACCGGGAAAGTAACATACTTAAAATTAGCATCATCACGGAAAGTGGCGCTACTGAAGTTAACCATCTTTCTGAATTTGCTATACTTAAAAAGTGCTTCTTCGCTAAAGCGTGTGCCTATAAAAGAGGCGCCGCCATCAAACTCAGAGTATTTAAACGCGCTTGCCTTTTCAAAAACACATCCATCAAAACGCACTTCCTGCTCAAAGTTAGTATTGTATACTTCGTTGCGGGAGTTTACCATGTTTACACCATTATCCGGGTTAAAATAAGCCAGCACATCGCCTTTAAACGTGCAGTTTATAAATGTTAGCGGCGATGTTACCGTACTGATGTGCTCTTTTGTGCTATACTTGCTGTCACCTTTCTGGTCTTTCAGCTTCATGTTTTTCAGCTTGGTCATATCTAGGTCGCCAACAATTTCAGCGTTTTTGTAAGACACAGCCTCACCACGGTTTATTTTAGCGATAATCTCAGAAGCGTTTACCTTCGACTGCGCCAAGGTTGCCAGCGGTAACAGCAGCAACACCAGCAGGATGTGTAAATTTCTCATCATAACTCTCCTTATTAGTTTTATTGTTTGTTGTTTTAGATTCTGTATAAAGGATGCATGCTTTATTGTGAAGGTTGCTTCTGGATGCAGAATATTTTTAGCACAGGTCAATATTTTTGCCTGCCAACAGTTAAAAATTAAAAGTGAGAGCTGCAGAAACAACCCTCACTTTTAATATAAACTAAACTTAAACGTTTTTTAGTTACCTGATGCCTCTGGTGCAGCTGGCGGAGCAGGTGCCTCTTCTACAGGAGTTAACTTTGCCGACTTATCCACTGCATAAAACCTAACAGTACCAAGTGTCGCTGTGATACCAAGCAGTACTACAATCAGCAAGCCCAGCAGTAATTTATTACTAGTTTTCATATACATGCCTTTAAAATGGTAATATTATTAATTAACACTGGCGCCGTTATACTTGCCGGCATAGGTTTTCAAATCATCCAGCGATAGCCCCAACAGCTTCATCGTCTTCAGGAACATAGGAAGCTCCTCTTCCAGAAACTGCTCCTTTTTAAGGGCAATGGTACTCTCAAACCCATCATCAGCCAGGAAATACCTACGCCTCTTTTATTGAAGATTACGTCTTTGTCCTGCAGGTAAATAAATGTTCTCATAGTTGTGTTTGGATTTACTTCAAACTCTACTGCCGTATCTCTGATAGAAGGTATCTTATCTCCTGCGGCCCACTCTTTGCGGAAGATGTTCTCAAAAAAGTGGTTTGCGATCTGCAAATAAATTGCCTGATTTCCTTTAAACTCCATACCTACACCTGCCTTTCTTTTAATTTGAAAAATGATACTATCAGCAAAAAAACAGGGAGAGCAAACCAGAACAGGAATGGTGCCACTTGATTTGTGAAGAACTTCATTAAATCCTTAAATTCTGCTGAAAAACTATGAGGCCCAACGTTCATTTTGTTGCCGAAGAGCAAATACCCAATGCTACCTTCAGAATAATATTTTTTGTCGCTAATAATCAGGTAAGTATCAAACAAAAAGCGCCACCCTTTGCAGAGCGGCGCCTTTTATAATTTATACTTTTATACTTTGCTAGATGTGCAACGCACGGTTTTCTGTAGCTGCCAGGCATGCCTCTTTCATAGCCTCTGCATACGTTGGGTGCGCATGGCTCATACGGGCCACATCCTCAGCAGAAGCGCGGAACTCCATTGCCACTACAGCTTCGGCAATAAGGTCAGCGATACGTGGGCCGATCATGTGTACGCCCAGAATCTCGTCAGTTTCCTTGTCAGCCAGCACTTTCACGAAGCCATCTGTATCGCCGGATGCCTTTGCACGGCCAGACGCCTTGAATGGGAATGAACCCGACTTGTAAGCACGGCCCTGCTCTTTCAGTTGCTCTTCTGTAAGGCCTACACCTGCCACTTCCGGCCAGGTATAAACCACACCTGGTATCAGGTTGTAGTTGATGTGCGGTTTCTGACCTACGATCTGCTCTGCAACCAGCACGCCTTCTTCTTCGGCTTTGTGAGCCAGCATCGCGCCACGCACTACATCTCCGATGGCATAGATACCCGGCACGTTTGTCTCCAGGTGGTCGTTCACGGCAATCATACCACGCTCGCCCATCTGCACACCTGCGTTCTCTAAACCTAAACCTTCTGTGTATGGCTTACGGCCTACAGATACCAGCACATAATCACCGTCAAACGTAACAGTTTCGCCTTTCGGGTTCTCGGCAGTTACTTTAACAGTTTTACCTTTTGTGGTAGCACCGGTTACTTTGTGGTTGAAGAAGAACTCAAAGCCAAGCGTTTTCTTCAGCACACGCTGCAGCTCTTTACCCAATGCACGGTCCATGGTAGGGATAATAGAATCCATGTACTCCACTACCTGCACTTTAGCACCCAGGCGCGCATAAACAGAGCCAAGCTCCAGACCAATTACACCACCACCGATGATGATCATGTTCTTAGGAACCTCTGTTAAGGTTAATGCTTCTGTAGAGGTGATGATGCGCTTCTTATCTACTGGCAGAAAAGGTAGTGATGTAGGCTTGGAACCAGTCGCGATAATGGTCTTATCTGTTTCGATCTGCTGCTCTTTTCCCTCGGCATCTGTTATCTTGATCGTGTTTTTGTTTACGAAAGAGCCCAAGCCATAATATGTGTCGATCTTGTTCTTTTTCATCAGGTAGGTAATGCCGTCGTTATTAGACTTAACCACCTCTCCTTTGCGCTTGATCATCTGCTGCAGGTTAACCTTCAGGTTAACCAGTTCAATGCCATGGTCTGCAAAAGCATGCGCTGCATTGTGGTAGTGCTCTGATGAATCGAGCAGTGCTTTGGAAGGGATACAGCCTACGTTAAGGCACGTACCGCCCAGCACACTATACTTTTCTATGATAGCGGTTTTCAGGCCAAGCTGTGCGCAACGGATAGCTGCTACGTAGCCTCCAGGTCCAGAACCGATTACAGTAACATCGTATTTCATTTTTCTATACTTTATGGAGAGCTATACTCTCGTTATTGTATTTGATTTATCTGGAAAAGTCGCCCTTTGAAGGGGGTAGGGGGATGATTTACGTTTGATGAGCAAACACCCCTGTGGTCCCCTCAAGGTACAATCAAAAAAAGGAGGAGCAAACTTCTTCGCTTACCCCTCCTTCCTTATCTCAATAATTTAAACGCCTAAAAGCAGTCTCATCGGATCTTCAAGCAACTCCTTCACACGTACCAGGAAGCTAACCGACTCACGGCCATCAATAATTCTGTGGTCATAAGAAAGCGCCAGATACATCATTGGGCGGATCTCTACTTGCCCGTTAATGGCTACAGGGCGCTGCACGATATTGTGCATACCAAGTATAGCCGACTGCGGCGCGTTGATGATCGGTGTAGACATCATAGAACCGAACACACCACCATTGGTGATGGTGAAGGTACCACCAGTCATTTCTTCGATAGAAAGTTTACCGTCACGAGCCTTCTTAGCTAGGCGGATAACTTCTTTCTCGATACCATCCAGCGTTAGTTGCTCTGCGTTGCGGATAACCGGAACTACCAGGCCTTTAGGAGAAGAGACAGCAATAGAAACATCCACGAAATCACTAAAGATCATGTCATTGCCATCGATCTGAGCGTTTACTGCAGGCCACTCTTTCAGGGCAACGGTACAAGCTTTGGTAAAGAACGACATAAAGCCTAAACCTACTTCGTGCACTTCTTTAAACTTGTCTTTATACTTCGCACGGATGTCCATGATCGGCTTCATATCCACCTCGTTAAAGGTAGTGAGCATGGCCGTTTCGTTTTTCACCTGCACCAGGCGGCGGGCAACAGTTCTGCGAAGTGAGCTCATTTTCTCACGGCGCTGGTTGCGATCGCCGGTGGCAGCCGGTGCCTCAGCAGATGCAGCAGTTTCTTGTTTTGGAGCAGCGGCAGGCTGCGCGGCAGGTCTTGCCTGTGCATTCTGCGCATCTTCTTTCGTGATGCGGCCATCACGACCTGAGCCCTGCACATCGGCAGCATTTATACCTTTCTCTGCTAATATTTTTCCTGCAGCCGGAGATGGCGTACCCGAAGCATAAGTTTGTGCACCAGATGGCGCTGCAGCTGGCTGCGAAGCGACAGCTTGGTTTGCAGCTTCCTGCTTGGCAGCAGCCTGGGCATTTGCCTTTACGTGGCCAGCACCCGGCACTATCTTGCAAAGCAGACCACCAATTTCTACGGTGTCGCCTTCCTGCGCTACGATCTGTAAGGTTCCTGCAGCCTCAGCCGGCAGTTCAAATGTTGCTTTATCTGATTCCAACTCAGCAATAACTTCATCCATTTCTACATGGTCGCCGTCGTTTTTAAGCCAGCTGGCAATTGTTACTTCTGAGATAGACTCACCTACAGTAGGCACTTTCATTTCTACTGCTTCACCAGCACCAGCTGCTGTCGCTGGAGCAGATTCCTGTGCAATTGGGGCGGCAGCTTGCTCTGCGGCCGGAGCCGAAGTGGCAGACGCAGCACCATCCTGATCTATTTTGCAGATAATGGCACCCACATCAACGGTGTCGCCCTCCTGTGCTACAATGCGTAAAATGCCTGCGGCTTCGGCTGGCAGTTCGAATGTGGCCTTGTCAGATTCCAGTTCCGCAATCACCTCATCCATCTCCACTCGGTCACCGTCTTTTTTCAGCCATTGGGCTATAGTCACCTCAGTGATCGACTCACCTACGGCAGGCACTTTAACTTCTAAGCTCATATTTTTATCAATTATGAATTACAAATTATGAATTACGAGTTAGTAATGATTGATGTCGAATGAGTAATTATTCGTCACTTGCATCCAGTCAATTGATCACTACTCATTATTAATTAATCATTATATAGCAAATGCTCTATCAATAAGCTCCTGCTGCTCTTTAGCGTGTATCTTGTTATATCCTGTTGCAGGCGATGCACTTGGTTTACGTGCCACCACATCTTCTATACCATTGCGCATGATGCGAAGTATGTAGGTCCAGGCTCCCATGTTCTCAGGCTCTTCCTGTACCCAGTATACTTTGGCGTTCTTATACTTCTTAAGCTCTGCTTCCAACTGCACTTTCGGGAACGGCGCAAGCTGCTCCATGCGTATAATGGCCACATCCTTACGCTTGTTCTTCTGCTGCTCATCCAATAGGTCGAAGTATACTTTGCCAGAGCAAAGCAGTACTTTTTTAACTGACTTGGCAGATGCATAGGTATCACCAATAACTTCTTTAAAGCTACCGCTTGTAAAATCCTCTACCGGAGAAACTACAGCCGGGTGGCGCAGCAACGATTTAGGCGACATATTTACAGCAGGCTTACGGAACGGCAATGCCAACTGACGACGCATAAAGTGGAAAAGGTTGGCTGGTGTAGTAATATAGGTAACAAACATGTTATTTTCGGCTGCCAACTGCAGGAAGCGCTCAGGACGTGCATTGGAGTGCTCAGGACCCTGGCCTTCGTAGCCGTGCGGTAATAACATTACCAAACCGTTCATACGCTGCCACTTAGACTCTGTGGAAGAGATGAACTGGTCGATCATTACCTGCGCACCGTTGGCAAAGTCACCGAACTGGGCTTCCCAGATTACCAGCGCATTTGGGTTAGCCATGGCATAACCAAACTCAAAACCTAACACGCCATACTCAGACAGTAGGGAGTTATAGATCTCGAAAGAGCCCTGCTCTTCTGTTATGTAGTTCAGGTTGTTATAGGCTGCACTTGTAACGGCATCGTGCAATACGGCGTGGCGGTGCGAGAACGTGCCGCGCTGCACATCCTGGCCAGAGAAGCGCACTACTTTGCCATCAAGCAATACAGAACCGTAAGCCAGCAACTCACCGGCTGCCCAGTTAAGTTGCTTGGTTTCAAAGAACATTTCTTTACGCTCTTTTATCAGCTTCTCGATTTGCTTCAGTGGCTTAAAGCCTTGCGGCAAAGTAGTTAAGGCCTTTCCAACAGCTTCGATTGCTTCTGGGGTTATGCCTGTTTCCGGCGACTGGTTAAAATCTTCTGGCTTAGAGCGGCGCAACGATTGCCACTCTTTCTCCATCTGCTGATAGTTGTATGGCAACGGCTTCTGCTTTACCATGTCCAGACGATCCTGCAGTAGGCTACGGAACTCCTTGTCCATGTTCTTGGCCAGTTCTGCGTCTACCTCGCCACGGGATATTAACTGCTTGTTGTATACTTCGCGTGGGTTAGCGTGCTTCGAGATCAGGTTGTATAGCTGCGGCTGGGTAAATTTAGGCTCGTCTGACTCGTTATGGCCATGACGACGGTAGCATACCATATCAATAAAGATATCGTTGTTCACCTTCTGGCGATACTCCATGGCAAAGCGCATGGCAAATACCACAGCCTCCGGATCATCACCATTAACGTGCAGCACCGGCGCATCAATTACCTTGGCAACATCAGTACAGTAGATAGATGAACGTGCATCTTCAAAATCAGTAGTAAAACCAACCTGGTTGTTGATAACAAAGTGGATGGTACCACCGGTGTTGTAACCATCCAGGTTAGCCATTTGTGTCACTTCGTATACTATACCCTGGCCGGCGATTGCTGCATCACCATGTATAAGTATAGGCAACACCTTGTCGGCATCCTTACCATACATGCAGTCAATTTTAGCACGCACGAAACCTTCTACCACCGGGTTAACCGCCTCTAAGTGTGATGGGTTCGGAGCAAGCTTCAGGTTTACTTTTTTGCCTGATGGTGTTACCACTTCAGAAGAGTATCCCATGTGGTATTTCACGTCACCGTCACCCATGGTCAGGTCCGGAACGGCAGTGCCTTCAAACTCAGAGAAAATCTGCTCATAGGTTTTGCCCATTATGTTGGCAAGTACGTTCAGACGGCCACGGTGCGCCATGCCTATCACCACTTCCTCAACACCCAATTCAGAGCCTTTATCTATGATAGCATCCAGGGCCGGGATGGTTGTTTCGCCACCTTCCAGAGAAAAGCGCTTCTGGCCTAAGAACTTCGTGTGCAGGAAGTTCTCAAACACAACCGCCTCGTTTAATTTAGACAGGATGCGTTTTTTATACTCTATACCCGGGTTAAAATTCAGTGAGTCTTTTTCTACTTTCTGCTTGAACCACTCCAATACTTCCGGGTCGCGAATGTACATGTACTCAAAACCGATGGAGCCTTCATAAATTTTCTTCAGGGCAGCTTCGATATCGCGCAGCGTTGCAGCACCAATGCCGATTATCTCGCCTACCTGGAAAACCGTGTCCAGATCAGCTTCTGACAAACCGAAATCAGCCAGATCCAGCCTTGCTCTGCGGTCTTTGCGGGCACGCACCGGGTTAGTCTTAGAACGCAGGTGGCCGCGTGTGCGGTAAGCGTGTATAAGGTTACGAACAGCAACCTCTTTCTCTGATTCGCCTGCAGCAACTGCGCCTTTGGCAGGTGCTGCTGCAATGCCTGCTTCCGCTTCGTGGCCATTTTCGCCGTAAGCAGTTGCAAACTCAAACCCCTCAAAAAATTTGCGCCATCCAGCGTCTACAGACTCCGAATCTTGCTGATAAGCCTTGTACAGCTCATCGATGTAATCGCCGTGCGCATTGGCGATGTAAGTATATTTATCCATAGGAAATACTGCTTTGTATAAAGGCAAAGTTATAAGTATTATTTACAAATCAAATTACATGTATTCGCATTAGCAAATATAACTCATTATCAAACACAAGCATTACTACCCATACTATCTATATACTTATTCGGTTACAATTACTTAACAATATGCCAAATCACTTGATGTACACAGTTTAAATGATTGAACAACTTATCTAAATATGATAATAGCCTTGGATTTAATGCTTTTAAGTACGCACTAAGTAATCTCATACTTTATGGCATCAGTTTAAAATCAATACACTTCAGTTTGTACCTTAAATTATATATCAAGAAATATCATGTTACCTTTTGATGTTTTAGAGATTATAAAAATCAATTTTAGTTTACTTAAACAGCATTAGTGCAGATTTAAAAGGTAAAAACTAAATGCAGACAACATGTTACTTTAAGCATAATTAATTCCTGTTAATAACTTATTGTATTATTTAATTTTAGAAAAGAATATGTAGGCAAACTATGTTTCCTGCAAAGGGTGTGAGACAAAGGTAGTTGTCAGATACTATGGTAGACTAAAAATATAATTAGGAATGTATAGCTATCTGTTGGAAGAGTTATCAAAGACTATTGGCGCTCGAATGTTAATCAAGTTCGAGTATAAGGGTAGCATGTATATGGTAGAGCCCCACTTGCTTGGCCGCAGCCATGAAAAACAGGACTGCCTACTTGCCTGGGTTGTTACAGGGAAAGACACACAAGACACCTGGCATACTTTTCTGCTAACTGATATCTCCAGGCTGAAAATAATGGAGCAGCGCTTTACAAAACAGCGTCCCGGTTACGACCCTTACGAAAGCTCCATGAGCCGTATTTACTACCGCATTTAGACCATATCCCGGGCACCTTCACCAGCTTTAAGATGTTATTCTTTCGCTACAGCAAAGTAAAATATCTTGGCCCTGAAAAAAAGAAAGTATAAACCTGTTACCGCTAAAGCTCCACTGACTGCACAAGAGAAAGTCAGCCATTACATGCGGGGGAATAAATCCAAAAACACAAAACCTGAACTTACCTTGCGAAAGGCACTTTGGCAGGAAGGCCTGCGCGGCTATAGAGTTCACTGGCCTAAAGCTCCAGGTAAGCCGGATATTTGTTATCCATCGCGCAAGCTGGCTATTTTTATTCATGGCTGTTTCTGGCATCAATGCCCTTCCTGCAAACCTGTGTTACCCAAAACCAACACCCATTTCTGGCAAGCAAAATTTTCTAATAACATTCTGCGAGACGCAAAGTATAAACAGCTGTACCGGGAAGCAGGCTGGCATCGTATTGTAATATGGGAATGCCAGCTTCGCCAAAGTATGGCGGGTTGCATTACTCTTATCAGAGAGTTGCACCGCGGTGTACCAGCTGTCTGGGAAATAGCTGCTTAGCCATTCTAAAGTATAAGTTGCCAAGCGGCTATAAAGTATAAAATGCTTATCTTCATGTAAACCTAAAGCTATACTATGATAAAACATGTTCCTTTACTGGCCTTGTTGGGCTTGATGGCAATAAGTTGCAGCGAAAGCGCCCGCCAGGTAGGCGAGACTGATACCGAAACAGAAGCCCTTGCTACCGATACTGCTAACTTGCGGCCGGCGCTCCAAAGTATAACGGCAGCCGATATACTAAGGCATACTACTGTACTTGCATCAGACGCATTCGAAGGCAGAAGCCCTGCCACTCCTGGAGAAGACTCCACTGTAAATTACTTGACGCGCCAGTTCAGACAAATGGGACTGCAGCCAGGCAACCCGGATGGCACTTATGTGCAGGAAGTTCCTATGTTTGGGTATACTCCTCAGCCAACAGCCACTATAAAGTCAGGAGGCAAAAGTATAAACCTGAACTTCCCAACTGATTACGTAGCGGTAACGCGGCAATATGTACCCAGTGTTAATGTTGCTAACTCCGAGCTCGTTTTTGTTGGATATGGCATTGTAGCACCCGAGTACGGTTGGGATGATTATAAAGAGGTAGATGTAAAAGGCAAAACTATCGTGATGCTTGTAAGCGACCCGCCTATACCTAGCCCTGCCAATCCTGATCAGTTGGATAGCACTATGTTCGGCGGCAAAGCCATGACATACTATGGCCGTTGGACTTACAAATATGAGATTGCTGCTGAAAAAGGTGCAGCCGCTGCTATTATTATCCATGAAACCGGGCCTGCGGGTTACCCCTATGAAGTAATATCCGGAAGCCACAGCCGGGAAGGATTTGAGATCATTGCCCCAAACAAAAACATGGACCGCGCTAAAGTAGAGGCATGGATTACCGAAGAAAAAGCAAGAGAACTCTTCTCAGCCACTGGACGGAGTTTTGAGCAGATGAAACAAGCTGCTATAAAAAAAGATTTTAAGCCTGTACCTCTCAATGCCACCGCTTCCTTTAATATCAAAAATAAACTGCGGGAAGTAAAGTCCAGAAACGTGATAGCCAAACTGGAAGGGTCAGACTCTAAGCTTAAGAATGAATATGTTGTATATACCGCTCACTGGGACCACTTGGGCAAAGACCCAAGCCTACAGGGAGACCAGATATATAATGGTGCCCTTGACAATGCAAGTGGTACAGCAGGTTTGTTAGAAATAGCAGAGGCATTTACTAAAATGGAAACCAAGCCTAAACGCTCTATCCTGTTTCTGGCTGTAACTGCTGAAGAAAAAGGCTTACTGGGCTCAAAATATTACGCAACGAACCCGCTTTACCCGCTGCAGAAAACGGTGGCCAACATTAATATGGATGTTCTGAATGCCTATGGCCCCACTGAAGATGTAGTGGTTATCGGTTATGGCAGTTCTACCCTGGAAGATGTTTTAGCAGATGCCGCAGCTGTTCAAAACCGCCGTATTGTACCGGAAGCATCGCCAGAGAAAGGCTCTTTCTATCGCTCTGATCATTTCGAGTTTGCCAAGCAGGGTGTTCCGGCTTTATACTCTAAATCAGGAGTAGTAGCCCGCAACCAGCCTGCAGATTATGTTCAGAAGTGGCAGGACAAGTATACTGCTAATGATTACCATAAGCTTAGTGATGAGGTAAAAGATGACTGGAACCTGGAGGGCGCTGTAGAAGACCTGCGGCTATTCCTACGAGTCGGAACTAAAGTTGCCAATACTGAGAAGATTCCGGAATGGAAACCTGGTACAGAGTTTAAAGCAAGGCGCGAAGCAATGCTACGTGAACCAGCTGATAGTGTAAAAGCAAAGTATCAGTAGGTATAAGCCAAAAAGAGAAGGCCCCTAAAACTTTAGTATTGGGGCCTTCTCTTTTTGGCTTATACCTACTGCGCCTGCCTGAAACGTAATCCAGTTAATGCAATAATATATTCTCTAGGTGTAGGATCATAGGTAATAGTATAATGTGTTGGATAATATCCGGACTTCTGCACTTGGCTTGGCTGTGGAATCTGTGCAGTTACCGTTTGTCCTGGTGCAAGTCCCTGCAAGAACTCTAACGTTATCATAGGCTCATAAAATATCACATCCTCCAGATAGCTACCATAAATAAAGGTGTGGGTAAATTTTTGCCCGTTCCATTCCGGCGCAAGCAGGTTAATCCAGTGAGCTCCCATCATAGGAACAGCAAAGCCATCTGTAACGAAATTCTGAGGCAGGTATTGGCTCTCCGGAAAAACTGTCTGAGGCCCTGGTGCGATCATCATTCTTTCCTCTTCTGCGATCAAATAAAAGTGCATATCGAAGTGTGGCAATGTATAAACTCCATCTGGTGCATGACCTTCCGGATTCCAGTCTAGCATTACAGACTTAAATGGATCAAAAGCTGAGTTTTTAGGAAGTGCCAGCGTATACACCATCATTTCATCTGGCAGGCTGGCTGTAGCTTTAGCTGATATATTGATACCTATTGCTAAAGGCTCACCAGATTTTGTAGTTTGTATCCAGCTTCTGGCAACCCCCCGTCCAAAAGGTATAGCAGGCCCAAACTGGGTATGCGTTGTAGAAGTGCGTAGCTCTGTAGCTGTGCTTGCACCCATTACATTCGGAGTTGCATCATCGTGCCTTTCACAACTAGTTAAACTTATTACTGAAGTAAATGCTAAAAAAGCCAGCACCTTATAGAAGCCGCTAAAGTTATTCTTTTTCATAGTATAAAAGATTTAAATGAATTGGCACGCATTGCACAGACAACTCTTTTGCTTTAAGTTTAGAGTCAAAACTGTTAATACAAAGGTATATCATGTCATTATTCTAATATAATTATTAACTATAAAAATAATATTGTTTACCTTCAGCTAATATTCTTTCACAATTAAATCTCCACCTATCCCTTAAAATAACCCATTTACCTTTGATTTTGTGCTGTTGCCTTTAAAATAGTCAATTCCATACCGCCACACAGGTTACATTTTCCGGTAATTCGTATAAATAAGTACAAAACCAAAATTTATCATTATTATGAAAAAGACTTGGAAATTAGCATTTGCAGCTTTTGCTTTAGTAGCATTTACAGCTTGTAACAGCGAAAACGATACAACAACTGAAACAGAAAACATTGAAACCACTGATGAACTGGAAACTGACCTTGAGACCGATATGGATGAGGACACAGTAGTACTAGAGGACAGAACAGTTGATGACGGAGTGGCCGATGATATACTGGAAGAGCAACCTCCTGTACAGTAGTTATAACTAAAAATTAAAAAGAAAAAGTCCCTGCAATTAAAGCAGGGACTTTTTTTGTGCCTAAATACTTTAAATGAGATAAAGAATAAAATAGATGGTATATGGATATGCTGTAAACCTTTTTAACTTTAGGAATGCAAAATTCATCACTTATTCACGATGGCATTACCATTAAACTGATAGACTCAGATGAGCTATTGGAGCAGGCCCTTACAGACTTAAATCTAAGCACAGAGCTTGCACTAGATCTTGAATTTGACCAGCACCGTTATACTTATGGCTTTAACTTGTGCCTTATTCAGTTAACAAGTGGCAATGGCATCTGCTATATTATTGATCCGTTTCCTCTAAAAGACTCGCAACCGCTATATGATCTTTTTGAAAATGAACATATAACCAAGATCATACATCACGCCAACAACGATATCCTTTTATTAGATAAGCTAGGATGTAATATCCGTTCTGTACTGGATACTGATGTAGCTGCTAAGGTGCTTAATTATGAGCGGTCTTCTTTGGCTACTGTGCTGAGAGAGGAGTTTAACAAAGAGATAGATAAGTCACAGCAGTCCAGCAACTGGAATAACAGGCCTTTAACTGAGGCACAACTTAAGTATGCTGCTATTGATGTAATTTACTTGCACAAAATCAAAGATAAGCTGATAGATGAAGTAAAAAAACAAGGGCGATACCATTGGCTTGAGGAGGAAAACCGACTTCTGGAATCACTAACTTATTCAGAGCCTGAAAACCCACACCTTAAGTTACGTAACGCTTTCCGGCTAAATTACTTCCAGCAATTTGTATTAAAAGGCCTCTTTGCATTTAGAGAGCAAATGGCGAAGGACTTCAACAAACCTGCTTCCTACATAATCAGTAACGAAACGCTGGTAGATCTGGCACAAAATTACAACACAGATGTGCATGAGTGGCTTAACCATACTAAGGGTGTACATGGTGCTTTAAAAAAACCTAAGCATGAAAACCTTTTAAAGCAAGCACTAAATCAAGCAATTAAAGATGCAGAAGCCAATCATATAAGTCACGACTATCCTGAGAACCGTTGGTTGCGTCCTACCCGCACTCCAGAAACAGAAATGCGGAAAGAAGAACTAACAAAAGTACAGAAGGCTATTATTGCTAAGTATGGGGAGTATGCCTCCAGATTAATAATTACCCAAAGTGTGATAAACGAGTACAGCCAAACAGGTAAGCTTATTTGCCTTAAAAGGTACGCCACCGAAATAGTACTTGAAACCGCTGCAGAAATAGGCGTATCTCTGCCCTCGCCTTCTTTCAAAGATACTGCCAGGTAAATTCAAACTTAAAGACCCTAATTCAGAATTATAATTAAATTAAATGAGCGCATTTAGACGGGAACACGATTTTCTTGGAGAGAAAGAAATTCCTAATGAGGTATATTATGGTATACAAACCTCAAGGGCACTTGATAACTTTAACATTACAGGTATACCTATTTCTAAAGAACCACTTTTTATTCAGGCATTTGGCTATGTAAAAAAAGCTGCTGCCATGGCTAATCGTGACTGTGGCGTTATTTCTCCTGCAATAGCTGAGGCTATCTGTAAAGCATGCGACAGGCTGATTGCAGGTGAGTTCCTTGATCAGTTTGTAACAGATATGATACAAGGTGGAGCCGGCACTTCAGTTAACATGAACGTGAATGAGGTTATTGCCAACATTGCCCTGGAGATATTAGGACATCCTAAAGGCGAATACAAATATGTAAGCCCTAACGACCACGTAAACTTCTCACAGTCTACAAATGATGCTTACCCTACGGCTTTTAGGCTTGCCCTTTATCGTAAGATAGACAGCTTTATAGCAAGCCTGGAAGCATTGCAGCAATCCTTCGCACAAAAGGGCGTAGAATTCAAGGATGTTCTAAAAATGGGTCGCACACAGTTACAAGATGCAGTACCAATGACATTAGGGGCGGAGTTCCATGGCTTTTCCACTACTATAAGAGAAGACATCCAACGCCTGAACGAGGCTAAAATGCTTATCTGTGAAATAAACATGGGAGCAACTGCTATTGGCACTTCTATCAATGCACCTCACGGCTATCCGCAAATAGTTACAGATCATTTACGTGATATTACAGGCATACCCGTAGTGCTTGCAGAAGATCTAATTGAGGCTACCTGTGATACTGGCGCCTATGTGCAAATATCAGGTGTGTTGAAACGTACAGCTATCAAAGTATCTAAAATCTGTAATGATCTGCGCTTGCTTTCTTCTGGACCAAGAGCCGGTATAAATGAAATAAACTTGCCACGTATGCAGCCTGGCTCTTCTATCATGCCAGGTAAAGTTAATCCTGTTATACCAGAAGTAGTAAACCAAACTGCTTATTATGTAATAGGTTCTGATGTAACTATAACAATGGCTGCAGAAGCAGGCCAATTACAGTTAAATGTTATGGAGCCGGTTATTGCCTTTAGTTTATTCAGCTCTCTCACCTATCTTGAAAATGCCTGCTATACTTTAACAGAGAAGTGTATCAACGGCATAACAGCTAACGAAGAGATTTGCAAGAATATGGTAATGAATAGTATAGGTATAGTTACCTCTCTTAACCCAATTATAGGTTACGAAGTTTCTGCTTCAATAGCAAAGGAAGCGCTGCTTACCGGAAAATCTATTCATGATATTACTGTAATAGAAAGAAAGCTAATCACACAGGATAAATGGGAAGAGATTTTTTCAATTGAAAACTTAATACATCCTAAGTTCATCAATACCTAAGGTTAACAGTAATCACCAATAAAAAAGCCTCTGCAATCAGAGGCTTTTTTATTGATTTTATTTGTCTGCCTTAGCTCAAAGAATCTTTATGGCCATTCCGTTATTCAGCAAAGCCTATAGGGATCCGAAGAACACAACATTTTTCAGCAGTTAGTATTGGCTTAAGGCTACTTCTTCTTTGTTACGGGTCAAAAAAAAACCGGGGCAGCGTCCTTATGGGATGCTGCCCCGGTGTTGGGGTTGGCGG
>NZ_JAHYXK010000036.1 GCF_019443125.1 Pontibacter aydingkolensis
TGGTCTGTTCTGTCATGGCTGTTACGAATTAAGTCTGCAAACTTTAAAACGTACAACAGCCGCTGGCAGAACAGATTTTTTGTGTTAAACCGCGTGTACTATCACGCAACTTGAGTTAATTAAGGTTAAATATAGTGCTCTCACGAAAACGTTTTCTTAGCTCCGGTAGAGGCTATACTATCTGCATAGTGTAGAAAGTAGGATTAAATTTCTATCAAGCATATCAAACGCAAAATGCTTCAGAATTACATAAAAATAGCACTACGCAACCTGTACCGGAATAAAGTATACTCCGCTATAAATATAGTTGGGCTGGCTATAGGTGTGGCTTCCTGTATGCTTATTTTCTTATATGTGCAGGATGAGCTGAGCTACGAAAGCAATTTCAGTAAGTCTGATCGGATTCTGCGAATTGTAGGTGAAGTAATATTTGAAGGACAACAGGATAACTTTGCAGTTACTCCTCCCCCACTAGAGCCTGCCCTGCGCAAATTTTCAGGGGTAGAGACCGTAACCCAGTTTTCGCCTACAAGCAAACAAACCATTTGGTACGACAACCAAAGCTTTACTGAAGACAAACTGCTTTTTGCCGACAGCGCATTTTTCACTGTGTTTGATTACGAATTTATATCCGGCGACCCAAGAACGGCTCTGGATGGCCCACAGAAAATTGTGCTGACAGAAGAACTTGCCAACAAGCTTTTCGGAGGCACAGAAGATGCTCTGGGTAAAGTGCTGCAGTTTAGCCGTAACCCTTACACTGTAACAGGAATTTACAAAGACAAAGGCCATTCGCATATTCAGGCAACCGGTTTACTGTCCCGGGCTACCATCGACAGTAAATTAACGGAGGAAGACTATAAGAACCTGTGGTTTAACCTTAACCGCTATACTTACGCCCTCCTGCCCGACCAGAACAAGCAGCCTGAACTTCAATATCAGTTAGATGAGCTGTCTACCAACTTCATTAACCCCTGGATAAAGGATAACCGCCTGAATGCCCAGATGAAGTTAATTGCACAGCCTTTGAAAGACATCCACTTCGACCAGCGTTATGGCCATGGGCTTACGCCTGCAGGAAATATGTCTTATATATACATTTTTGGTGCTGTAGCCATTTTTCTGCTGCTGATCGCAAGTATAAACTATATGAACCTGGCCACCGCCAGATCTGCTAAACGCGCTAAAGAAGTGGGGTTACGCAAAGTAGTCGGCGCTGACCGCAGCCAATTGGTTAGCCAGTTTTTAGGCGAATCTATACTTCTTACATTGATTGCTGTAGTGTTGGCGCTGGGTCTGGTGCAGGTCTTTATTCCTAGCTTTAATGCACTTACCAACAAAAACTTTTCTTCAAACTTCTTTTTTCAGGGAGAATTCATACTACTGCTGTTAGCGCTTATACTATTGATAGGTGTTGTGGCAGGCAGTTACCCGGCATTCTTCTTATCGCGCTTCAAGCCAGCCGATGTGCTTAAGTCTGATAAAACCCCCAGAGGCAGCAGCGCTACCTTACGAAAGGCTCTGGTGGTTGTGCAGTTTGGCATATCACTGATCATGATCATCGGGACTATTGTAGTGTTTGCGCAAATGCGTTTTCTGAAAAACTCAGACCTGGGTTTTCAGAAAGAGCAGGTGCTGGTGATCGATGTGCCAAGCGGTGACTCTGTACTCGTGTCACGGTTGCCGGTTATCAAGCAACAGCTACTCCAGAACCCTAATGTACTGCAGGTATCCAACTCTTACAGTATTCCTTCCGAATCCTTAAACCGTACGCTGATGCTGGTGGAGCAGGGTGACAAAATGGTGGAGAAGACTATTGACATCATGGCCATAGATTATGACTTCATCCCGCTGATGGGTATCCAAATGAAGGCAGGCCGCAACTTCTCTAAAGACCACAAAACAGATCAGCAGTCCGGAGTTATCATAAACGAGGCAGCTGCTAAGTGGCTGGGTTGGGACGATCCAGTCGGAAAAAAAGTAAATACCGGCGACACCACCATTGCAGGTAATCAATCGCGCATCATAGGTGTGGTAAAAGATTTCCATGTGCAGTCGCTTCACACAGAGGTACAACCACTGGCATTGCAATTGATACCTGAGTCGCCGGGATACCTGCTGGCCCGCATTGCCCCTGAAAACCAGGCAGCAACCATACAGTTTGTAGAGCAGCAATGGCGACAGTTCGACCAGAAGCACCCGATGGAGTATTTCTTTATGGATGAGTATTTCGACAGACAATACAAAGCGGAAGAGAAGATACTGACGGTATTTGGTTACTTTGCCGCCCTTACCATATTTATTGCCTGCCTGGGCTTGTTTGGATTAGCATCTTTTACAGCAGAGCAGCGCACCAAAGAAATTGGCATCCGCAAAGTTTTGGGCTCCTCAACCGGAAGTATTGTACTGTTGCTTTCCAAAGATTTTGCCCTACTGGTACTGGTGGCTATTGCGCTTGCAAGCCCGATAGCCTGGTATGGTATGAACACCTGGCTCCAGGACTTCGCATACCGGGTAGATTTAAGCTGGTGGATATTTGTGCTGGCCGGATTTGTAGCTATGAGTATAGCCCTGATCACTGTAAGCGTTCAAGCCATAAAAGCCGCTTTCCTGGATCCGGTTAATGCACTGAGAACACAATAGCAACAAAGTATACTTTACACTAAACGGACCCAGCGCTTTGGCAGCTTGCGGTAATTTCTGAATAGCTTTTGTAACACTAACCTTTTAACTAACTAAGCCATGCTCAAAAACTACCTGCTCATTTTCTGGCGCAACATGATCCGTAACAAGGTGTATGCTGCCATAAATATTATCGGGCTTGCTATTGGCATTGCCTCCTGCATACTTATTTACCTGTATGTGCAGCACGAGCTTAGCTACGACAAGTACTTCACTAAACATGACAGAATTTACCGTGTAGTCAACAATCTTATTGTAGAGGATGAGGTGGAGAAGGCATCTGTAACTCACCCTGCTCTGGCACCAGGCCTGGCAGCAGACTTCCCGGAAGTGGAGACAGCTGTGCGCATGATCAACCGCAACAAACAGGTACTGCGGCTGGACGAAAAGGCTATTACAATCGAACACGCTTTCTGGGCTGACAGCAATTACTTTCAGGTTTTTGATTACAAGCTTTTAGAAGGTGACCCAAAGGCGGTGTTGCAGGAACCTAACACCATGGTGCTCTCAAAAGAGGTAGCGGACAAATTTTTCGACGACCCGATGAAGGCCATGTACAGTACCTTTCGTATAGGCAGCCAGTCGTATAAAGTAACCGGTGTATTCGAGCCTGTTGATGCAGCCCATATGAAGCCCAATGTGCTTACCTCTATGAGCACATTACCGGCAGAGTTGCGCCAGAACTTTGAATCAAACTGGTTTAGCACCAATAGTTATACGTATGTGCTGCTGCGCGATGCAGAGGCAGCAACAGGCTTACAGACAAAGCTCCCAGACTTTGTTAAAAGACGTATTGCGCCTGCCCGGGGCAATACTACTGAGCGCGTAGAACTATATCTTCAATCGTTACCAGACATCCACCTGAACACGGACTACCTCTGGGAAGCTTTCCCGGTTGGTAAGAAATCATATATATACATTTTCTCCTTTGTAGGCATTTTTATACTTCTGATAGCAAGTATAAACTACATGAACCTGGCTACAGCGCGCTCAGTAAAACGTGCCAAAGAAGTAGGGTTGCGTAAAGTAGTAGGCGCCGACAGGTCGCAGTTAGTACTACAGTTCCTGAGTGAGTCAGTTTTGCTTACTGTGTTTGCAGTTTTTATAGCACTACTGTTGGTTGAGCTCATGTTACCCACCTTTAACAGTCTTGCTGAAAAGAATATACCATCCAACTACTTTCTGGATTCTACTTTTGCATTTGCCATACTAGGCATTGCTTTACTGATTGGTTTATTATCGGGCAGCTATCCGGCCTTGGTTCTTTCACACTTTAAACCAGCCGATGTACTAAAGAGCGGCATCATACCGAATAGCGGCAGCGCCATGCTTCGCAAAGGCCTGGTGGTTTTGCAGTTTACCATTTCGCTGGTGCTGATAATTGGAACAATTGTGGTTTACAGCCAAATGCACTACCTAAAGAGCCAGGACCTTGGCTTTACGAAAGAGCAGGTACTGGTAGTAGATATCCCAAGTGGCGATACGGCCATCGTAAACAAAATGCCCGTAATAAAAGAGCAGCTGCTCAAGAACCCCAAAATTACTAAGGCTACAACCACCGTTATGATTCCAGGCGAGTCCACTGGTGTGATCATTTTTGCTGTAGAGCGCAACGGCACAATGGCCGAGAAAACAATGAATACCATTCTCGTGGACTACGAGTTCCTGGACTTGATGGACATTAACCTGAAGGCCGGCAGAAATTTCTCCAGAGACATTGCCACAGACCAACAAAATGGCTTTATTTTAAATGAGGCCGCAGAAAAGGCACTTGGCTGGGACGACCCGATAGGCAAGCGCATTGGCTTTTCTGACACTACATCTGGCAAAGTGGTAGGCGTGGTAAAAGACTTTAACTATACTTCGCTGCACAGCCAGATAGAGCCACTCGTAATCTTACTGGCTCCACAGAATAACGGTTATCTGATGGCGCGCGTGTCCGCTAACGGTATTACCGAAGCCATGGATCACATGCAGGAGACCTGGTCTAATTTTGCGCCTTCTCACCCAATGGATTATTTCTTCCTGAACGAAAGCTTTAACAAACAGTACCGTGCAGAGGAAAAGATGCTGACGATTTTCGGCTATTTCTCGCTGCTTACCATCATTATTGCCTGCATGGGATTGTTTGGGCTGGCATCTTTTACTGCAGAGCAACGCACCCGCGAAATTGGTATTCGAAAAGTATTGGGCAGCTCGGTATCCGGTATTGTAATGCTACTTACTAAAGACTTTGCCCTGCTGGTTTTGGTAGCCATACTACTGGCCAGCCCAATTGCGTGGTACGGCATGCAGCAATGGTTACAGGACTTTGCCTACCGCACTCCAATCAGTGCATGGGTGTTTGTTGCATCCGGTTTGGTTGCCCTGTGCCTGGCTATAGCAACGGTAAGCTTTAAAGCGGCCCGCGCCGCCATGACTGATCCGGTTAAAGCCCTGCGGACTGAATAAAAAAGAATTTGTTGTTTGTTTAAGGTGATTGCTCAGGAGGACAAAATTGCTTGTCCTCCTAAGGCAACCTTCCAGCAGAAAAGAACATCATTAAAAGTATAACCAAGTTAAAGATATGAACAGAAAAGTAATAATTGCCGCAGCAGTTCTGCTAAGTGTGGCTGGAGTTGCAAAAGCAAGTCATATAACTGCACCTGACTTTGCTACACAGCAGCAGGATACCACCAAATCCAGGAAGTCTAAAAACCATGTTGAGATCATCTCCAATAATGGGGAAAGTAAGGGTAGCTATGTATACATCAACAATGGTATACACGAAGAGATAAAGTATAACGGCACCATTACCCTTACCGATGACAACAAGGGTATTAAAAGTATATCCCCGAATGGTTATTTCCGCTATGAGAAAAAAGACAATGGCGTAGCGCGTAAACTGGAAATAGAGAGCAACAACAACGGCAACTTAACCCGCAAGTATTATGAAGGAGGCAAGCAGGTAGCCTACGAGCCTGCCGGCAAGCAATGGTTGCAGCTGGTAATGCCGGAGATCATAATCAAAACAGGAATTGGACTGGAGGCCATACTACAGGAGGCGTACAAGAAAAGCGGTGCTAAGGGAGTGCTGGCGGAAGCAGAAAAAACAACAAGCGACAGCAACAAGTTAAAGATTATCCGATATCTGTTGGAGCAGCCTAAACTGCCGGCAAACGATGTGAAGCTGGCACTGGAATACGCAGGCAAAAACACAAACTCTGATTATGAGCTTAGCAAGCTTTTACGACAGATACCCACTTCCCATTTAGCAAAAGATGACATTACAACAGCATACCTGCAGGCCGCTCAGAAAATCTCGTCAGACTATGAGATGCGTAAGGCTATGTCGCACTTACTAGCTGTTGGCGAACTTAGCAGCTATGCAACAGGCATGGCAATCAAAGCGCTCTTTTCTATTTCATCAGACTACGAAAAGAGCAAGGTAATACAGCAGTTAGCAGAGCAGAAGAACTTTTTAGCTGGCAACTATCAGGCTACGTTCAATGTGATCAACAGCATTTCCTCTGATTATGAAAAAGGGAAATCTATAAACAACATACTTAACAAGCAGAAGCTTTCGGAGGCACAGTATCAGGCTTTGTTTCCGGTGGTTACCAGCATCAGTTCAGACTACGAGAAGAGCAAAGTATTGCGCAACATGGCGCCTCGTATTCCGGCAAACGCCACCGCCCTGCGCGACGACTATAAGAAGGCTGCCAAAACCATCAGCTCCGACTATGAATACCGAAAAGCGATGGAGGCCCTAAACTAAATTTAATCTACAAAAACAGGCAGATGGTCGAAAACAGCTGCAAAAAGATTATCTAAAATGCTACATTAGAGTAAAGAATTATACTATAAGCAAAAGCTGTACTTTGATGCAGTAGTACCCTATAAAGCAAACTGAAAAACAATGGATGGCAGCACACTCTCCTTTTTCAAACGGCACCGGGACTATGGCACACTATTTATCCGGTTTGCCATTGGTGTGTTCATCATCTATGGGGTGCAGGACAATGTTTTCAGTTGGGAAAGGATGCTGGAGTTCAGGGATTTTCTGGAGGCTAGAAATGTACCTTACCCGCTAATGGCTGCCCATGTATCGGTGTACGTGCAGTTTGTGTGTGGTATACTTTTACTGCTGGGCCTGGCAGTGCGTTGGGTAGGCATTCTGCTGATCATCAATTTTACAGCGGCCATACTTATAGCACATATCGGGCAGTCGTTCCCGCAATATTACCCTGCTGCGCAATTAATTGCGGTAGGCTTTTTCTTTCTTTTCAACGGCGCAGGTCCTGTTTCACTGGATGCTTACCTGAGCCGGAAACGAGCACAAAGTATAGATCGTACGTTACAGGTTAATGCATGATCTTAAACATCAAACTATGGCGATAAAGAAAACACTTTTGCTGCTGAGCTTAGGGCTGAGCCTCTCTTTTACCGGAAACGTTGCCGCACAACAAACCGCGGGCAGCAAGTATAACTTTACCATAGACCTGACGCAGGTAAAAGACGATAAGGTGCAGGTTACGCTGCAGGCTCCGCAAATAAAGGAGAGCACAATAGTTTATAATACGCCTAAAATTGTGCCCGGCACTTACTCTGTGTCTGATTTCGGTAGATTTGTAACCGACTTTAAAGCACTTGATAAAAGTGGAAACACCCTGGCAGTAGAGCAACTGGATACAAACCGCTGGCGCATCAGCAACGCAAACAGGCTGGCCAGAATAACCTATTGGGTAGACGACACCTTTGATGCCGACATGAAGGGGAATGCTGTATTTGAGCCGGGGGGCACCAACATAGAAGCAGACAAGAATTTCCTGATCAACACCTTTGGCTTTATCGGGTACTTTGATGGCATGAAGCAAGTGCCATTCGAACTGAATGTTACCAAACCACAGGGCTTTTACGGATCCACGCCGCTTATCGCCACCTCGAGTACCACCACTAAAGATACGTATCAGGTGCCTAATTACGTGGAACTGGCCGACTCGCCGCTGATGTATAACCGTCCCGACACTACTGTGCTTAAAATAGGGAACACAGATGTGCTGGTGTCAGTATACTCCCCGTCTGGCCGGGTAACCTCTAAACCTATTGCCGAAAACGTGCGCGATATTCTGGATGCACAGCGTAAGTACCTGGGTGGTATCCTGCCTGTGGAGAAGTATGCATTCCTGATCTACGTGCCGGAGCGAGTGGGCAAATCGGGCTCTTACGGTGCTTTGGAGCATTCGTACTCATCGGTATACTTTTTACCGGAAATGCCAGCCGAGCAGTTTAGCTCTACCATAAAAGATGTGGCCGCACATGAGTTCTTCCATATTGTAACGCCACTTAACATCCACTCCGAAGAAATAGGCAATTTCGATTTTATCAACCCTAAAATGTCGAAGCACTTGTGGCTTTACGAAGGTGTAACAGAATATTTTGCCTCGCATGTGCAGGTGTATGAAGGCTTATACAACCTGGACACCTACCTGGAGAAGCTACGCG
The DNA here is from genome assembly GCF_019443125.1 of Pontibacter aydingkolensis. GTDB lineage: Bacteria > Bacteroidota > Bacteroidia > Cytophagales > Hymenobacteraceae > Pontibacter > Pontibacter aydingkolensis. The sequence continues at coordinate 8,167 of NZ_JAHYXK010000036.1, forward strand.
AATACATTGCCACATCCAGGGAATACTACAACGACACGCTTCCTTTTACTGTGATGAGCGCAGAGGTACTCGAAAAGTATGAGAAAGAGTATGGCAACGTGTACCAGAAGGGGTCTCTGATCGGGTTGGTGCTCGATATAAAACTGCGTGAACTAAGCCAGGGCAAGTATAGCCTGCGCGACCTGATGCTTGATCTTTCCAAGACTTACGGCAAGGATAAATCCTTTAAAGACGAGGAGCTTTTTGATAAGATAACTGAACTGACTTATCCCGAGATCAGGGAATTTTTCGCAAAACACGTCGAGGGGTCTGAGCCCTTGCCGCTGGAGGAAACCTTCCGTAAAGTGGGCATTATTTATCAGCCCAAAGCCACCGAAACTATTATCTCTTACGGTGGCTTCACGCCTGGTTTTGACCAGGAAACCAGCCGAATTATTGTGGCCGAGACTGCGGATATGGATGCCTTTGGCAGGCAGATGGGTTTCCAGAACGAAGACCAGCTACTTAAATTTAACGGCACCGACATTACGCCGGCAAATATTCGTGAACTGATTGGGGTTGAACTGCAGCAAATGAAACCCGGCGAAGAAATTACCATAACCGTTGGCCGGAAAAATAAAAGAGGCAAGGTGAAGGAAAAGAAACTGAAAGGCAAAGTGGTGGCTACAGAGCGCCAGGCCATACATGTACTAACCCCTGACCCAAGTGCCACAGAGCAGCAAAAAGCCCTGCGTGCTGCCTGGCTTAACAGCGAAGTATAAATTACAGCTATAAGTACAAAGTAAACCTATGAAAAAAGTATTAACCAAAGCCCTGCTTAAAAAGCTGGGAGGGCTGGCTATTTGCCTTAGTTTAGCCGCAACCGTGCAGGCACAGGAGGTGCTAACACTGGAGCAAAGCCTTAACCTGGCCCGCCAGAACAACGTGGCGCTGCGCCAGGCAAAGTATAACCACACCAAAGCCGACATCAACGTTAACCGCAGCAAGTTCAGTTACCTGCCCACGCTATCGGCCAACGCCGACGTAAACAAGATCAACGGCCAGACATTTGACAACATAACCGGACAGGTAAAGAACGGCACCACCACCACCTCTTTCCCCTACCTGGCCGGGCAGGTGGTATTGTTTGATGGCTTCACAAAACTGTTTGAACTGAAGCGTTCACGCCAGCTAGCCGAAGCCAGTTCGTACGCAGCCCAGCAAGCCGAGATAGATCTTGAAACGAACATTACCAACTATTACCTGCAGGCCCTGCTCGACAACGAAAACATTACCATTGTGCAGGAAAGAATAAAACTGCTGGAGGGCCAATTAGACAAAATGGAGAAGTTGGAACGCGCCGGCGTACGTGCCCAGGACGAGGTATACCAGATAAAGGCGCAGATAGCAACAGAGAAATTAAACTTGATCACATTTCAGAACAACTACCGCAGAGCCAGGCTGCAACTTACACAGGAAATGAACGTGGAGGGTAACCCGGAGTACGTGCTGCAAACGCCTACCACACCACTGGACCTGAACATGAGCCTGCCAACCGAACAGGAGGTAATGGCACGCACGCTGGGTTATTCACCTATGATAAAATCGTCGGCGGCATCGCTGGAGGCTGCTAAAAGTAACCTGAAAGTGGTGCGCAGCAATTTTTCTCCTACGCTGTCGCTGGAAGGTGTGCTTAGCTCCAATTATACCAGTAACGCGCTTAATGATCCAGGTAACGGCGATTTCAGCACCATTCCATACTTTGAGCAACTCGACCTGAACCAACGCAAAATTGTAGGCCTACGGTTAAGCCTGCCCTTGTTTAATGGCCTGAGCCGCCAGTTTGATGCCCAGGCAGCGCGTATTGACCTGCGTAACGCAGAGCTGGATTTAGTTGCCCGTCAAAACCAACTGCGCCAAACTGTGCAGCAGGTATACCAGGATGTGCTGGCCGCCCAGGAAAAGTATAATACTGTAATGGCAAACCTCGAGTACACAGAAAAAGCCTTTGAGTCAGCTAAGAAGCGCTATGAACTGGGCACTATCGATTTTTTTGCCTACATGGAGTCTTTAAACAATAAAAACAGGGTACAAACGGAACTACTGCAGAGCAAATGTGAGTTCTACTTCAAACAGCGAATTTTAGAGCTTTTCCAGGGATAAGAACATTACTACTACCTATCTATCTACCGGGAGCCGCTGCCTTTACAGGTGCGGCTCTCATTTTTTAGGAATGGATAAGCAGAATTAACGGTAAAATCTTTGTGTTCGTCGAACAATTCGGGCTTAACTTTTTTATGTAACAAGGTTTCTATACTTTCGAACTGCTTCTGAAATTTATCAGCCTACATGCGCTACCCTGCTTATACTTTATACTTTGTATTTTTCCTGCTTTTTGCTTTGCCTGTCTCAGCTCAAAATTATACGTTAAGTGGTGTTGTACGGGCAGCCGCCACCGGTGAGGCCCTGGTAGGTGCCACTGTGGCTGTACCCGGGTTAAGAGCAGGCACCACCACCAACGAACGTGGTTTTTATACGCTGCTGCTGCCGCAAGGCAATTATACGGTGCAGGCAACTTATATTGGTTACAACCCTTACAGCGGTAACGTTAGCATTTCGGGTAACCAATCTTTAAACATTCCCCTGGAACTAGCCTCTAACGAGTTACAGGTAATAGAAATCGAAGCATCCACCCTGCGCCAGAAATTAAACGATACGCGCATGAGCGTAGAAAAACTCACTACCAAAGAAGCGAAGCTTTTGCCAGCCCTTTTCGGTGAAGTAGACCTGATCAAAACACTGCAATTAAAACCGGGCGTGCAGTCCGGAGGCGAGGGCTCTTCGGGTTTATATGTACGCGGTGGCGGCCCCGACCAGAACCTGGTGCTGCTAGACGATGCCCTGATCTACAATCCATCACACCTGTTTGGGTTCTTCAGCGTGTTTAATTCTGATGCAGTTAAAAGCGTGGAGCTTTACAAAGGCGGTTTTCCGGCTCAGTTCGGCGGCAGGCTTTCGTCGGTAGTGGATGTAGAGATGACCGAAGGAAACAATGAGCGGATACAGGCAACCGGCGGACTGGGTCTTATCTCCTCCCGCCTTACCCTGGATGGCCCCATTGTTAAAGATAAAGCCACTTTCCTGATATCTGGCCGCAGAACCTATGTAGATGTTTTTACCCGCCAGCTAAATCGCCTGAGCGAAGGCAAACCGGACTATAACCCTATCCCGGATTATTACTTCTACGACCTTAACGGCAAGGTTAATTACAAGATCGGTGAGAAAGACGAGTTAACCCTGAGCAGTTACTGGGGCCGCGATTTTTTCACGTTCAAAGACGATGATTTCAAGTTTGGCTTCGACTGGGGCAACAGCATGGCATCCCTTAACTGGCGCCATAAGTATAACGACAGGCTGTACAGCAATACTTCTGCCGGCATCACTAAGTACAAGTATACCATCAACAACGAGATTGATATTTTCAGTTTTAAGCTGACCTCCGACATAGCGGATTATACTTTAAAAACGGATTTTGACTTGTTCCTGACCGGAGGGCACAGCCTGAAATTCGGGGCAAGTGCTACACGCCATAACTTTACCATTGGCCGCCTTAACTTCGACTCAGACGATAACAGCCTTTCTTTTGGAGCCGGGAACGATTACAAAGCCACAGAGTTTGGAGCCTACATTGCCGACGACTACCAGGTAAACGCCCAACTTTCGCTTAACTATGGCCTGCGCTTTTCAGGGTTTAGTAACAGCAAAACATACTTTGCTGTAGAGCCCCGCGTAGCTGCCAAGTATAACCTAAGCGAAAACACCTCCCTTAAGGGCAGCTTTGCCAGCATGATGCAATACGTGCACCTGGTAGCCAACTCCGGCGCCTCACTACCTACTGATATCTGGTATCCGTCTTCTGAGTATGTAAAACCGCAGCGCTCACACCAGGTGGCAGCAGGTATCAGTCAGTTGTTTGGCAACGGCAAGTTCCTGTTCACCAACGAAGTATACTACAAATGGATGGCCCGACAGATCGATTTCAGAGATGGTGCCAACTTGTTCGTGAACGACGACCTGGAGGCAGAGTTCCTGTTTGGCAAAGGCAAAAGCTACGGCAACGAAGTATACCTCGAGAAAATAAAAGGAAGAACCACCGGCTGGGTAGGCTATACTTTATCGTGGACCTACCGCAAATTTAACAGCGAAAACCCCGAAGACGCCATAAACGAAGGCAACTGGTTTCCGACGCGCTACGACCGCCGCCACGACATAAGCGTAGTGTTGCTGCACCAACTGAGCAAACGCATAAACCTCACCGGGGCCTTTACTTACGGCACTGGCAATGCTTACTCGCTTCCGGTGGCACGCTTTGCTTTCCAGGATGTGCAGGGGCAGCGTTCTTCTGTGGTGCCGGTATACTCTGAGCGCAACGGCTTCAGGCTGGCACCGAACCACCGCCTCGACCTTGGGCTGGTGCTGAAGCTTAACCCGAAGCGGGGCAGCTCAGACCTTACCTTTAGTGTATACAATGCCTACAACAGGCGCAACCCATACTTTGTATACTTTGACCAGGTGGAGGATGAAGAAACCAGGCAAACCCTGAAATTCCAGGCCAGGCAGGTTTCGCTGTTCCCTACCATCCCGTCTGTTACCTATAATTTTAAATTCTGATGAGATTAAAGGCTATTTTATACTTTGTGCTGCCTATACTTATGCTGGCAACCGCCTGCGACCTTGAAAAAGACATTGAGGTTATATTACCAGAGCACACCCCTCAGCTGGTTGTTGAGGGCTACCTGCAGCAGGGTAAAGCATTCAGAGTAACAGTTACGGAAAGCTCCTCATACTTTGATGCCCCCCAGCCGCCTTTCGTACCTGATGCCGAAGTTTATATCACCCACAACGGCCGTCGTATAAAGCTTAACTATAAGCCAACGGTTTCGCCGGGTGGCACTAAATATTACACCCATACCTCTACAGAGATAATGAAAGGGAAAGTTGGCGATATTTTCGGGCTGGAGGTTACCGATGGGAAAGGCCGCAAAGTAACGGGCTTTACCACTATACTTCCGTTAGTACCTATTGAGGAGGTGGAGTGGAAATTCAACGAGAAAGAAAAGGCTTACCTGCTAACCTCTTTCCAGGATAACCCAGATGCTGCCAACTACTATCGCTATGTTACCCATGTGGATAGCCTGAACACCAGGCCTGAGCGAGATTTTACGCTGGATGACAACCTAACCAATGGCAAGCGAACCACACTTGGCTCTGCGTACGATTACGACCGCAACGATACCATCATTGTATCCCTGTACCACATCGAAAAGCAGTATTGTGACTTCCTTAATTCAGTGGATAATGCTAAGGACGCCAATGGCAATCCGTTTGCGCAACCATCTAAAATAAAGTCTTCGGTTCAGGGCGGCATCGGCATTTTCACGAACCTGGTCTTTCAGCGGAAAACGGTGGTGCTGCATTAGTATACTTCACGCTGTAGATGCGTTCTCCCTCTGCCAATAGCTACTTAAAGCCAGGCTTTGCACTTTATATTGTATAAGTATTATATTTTAGCTATACTTATACTTATGAAGCTGAAAACTATACTTCTTATACTCACACTATCCTTAACTACTCTTGAGGGTTTTAGCCAGGTATTTGCGTCCTATCATCAGTCAAGCATACCTTTTGCCGGCATTGGATACGAGTTCAGGCGCTTTGCACCAGAGCTGCGAGTTGGCACCAATGTTTTTGTAGATGATATCAGCGCTGAGTTTGTACTGCCCTATAAAGTAATTTCCAGAGAAGACTATTATATAGATGCAGGCCTTGGCGTAAGGTATAATGTGTTCAGAGGATTGGTGCTGCCTGTAGGGTTTACAGCTTTCCCTTTTCAGAAAAAAGGCCTCGGTTTCCATGCTGAGTTAGCCCTTATCTCCGACTTCGAAAGCTCCGCTATACTCAGAGGCAGCTGGGGCATTGCTTACCGGTTTGGCCGGCAAAATAGTGTGCCTGTGGAGTAGTTATTGGTTGATGGTTGTTCGTTGTCCGGAATGTAGAGACGCAATATGTTGCGTCTTGGCTGTTACAGGGCGATAGGTTTCGTTATTGGTTGCTGGTTATTAGAAGCTATCTCAAAAATAGGAATTAGCGCTTAAACTTGTTTGTTAGTTTCTCATGGAGCTAACAAATGAGCAGTGGGAAAAGATACAGGATCTGATTCCAGATCCTGTGAAACGGGCTG
>NZ_JAHYXK010000037.1 GCF_019443125.1 Pontibacter aydingkolensis
CTACTTTCACACTGTGGCAGTAGGGGCAGTTTATCTGGATAGTTATCTCGCACATAACTTCCTGTAAACACCCTTGCTGTCATACTTATTCCAATATCATACATTGTAGACCACAACCAAAAACTTTAACTTGAAATGGCTCTACAGCCTTATTTTTGTGCTTTTTTCCCTGACATTGGGCGGTTGCGATTTTGTGGGTGATGTGTTGGAATTCGGTTTTTGGACGGCTGTCATTATTATTGCCATCCTTGTGCTCATCATATACTTCATTTCCAAGATGTTCCGGGGACGGTAAACCAATATAAGATATAATGAATACTTCGCCTGGCTCAGCTAAACAAGCCGACCAGAGCGATAGAGACTGTACCTTCATAAAGCTTAAAAGGCTTTTGGTGAATGTATGATGCGTTGTTATTATACGGCTTTAACCAATGTAGGTAATTAATATCGTTGTCAGCCTTCCCTTATAGATGGAAGCAGACCCTTATGGGCATTAGATGCAGGGCGTCTATCCCGCATATTGCACAGTCACAGAAGAAAAAACCATCTAAGTAAAACGATATTCTGATAAAAACTTGGAAAGCTATTGTTGCATTTACAAACTACATCAATCGTGTCTTAAGGCTTATTAAGAAACAAAGCTAGGTGTTGGATAACAGTTTTCTTCTCCAAGCCTCCTGCTAATGCACCTGTCGTGACCCCCACTGTGCTGATGAAGGCTGCCAGGCGCAACTTGTCAGAGAGCCCCACTTTAGGTTTATCCAGGGTAGGCCAGGTGCTGATTAGGTCTTCCGGGAAAACGTAGAGCTCTATAATCATCATCAATCCGCCTATCATCAGAAAAAGTCCGAAGCAGGCCAGGAGGATGCTCAGGAAGATGACTACATTAGCTATTGCCTGATGCTCTGTCAGTACGTTTTTTTCCTTCCTGGGAAGAAACAGGGATTGGATCTTGATCAGGTAAAAAGAAGCCCCTAATATACTGGCTACCGCAAAGAAAGCAGTGGTCCTGTTTCCCATGTTGAGCCCCACGTCCCAGATCTCTGCCGTAAAGATTAGCAGCAGACTGGGTGCCACAGCAGCGGTAGCTAGCCCTGGCAATGACAAGGGTAGCAAGATTGCCCAGTTGCGCAGCAGCGGACTCAGAACCGCCTTAGGGTGCTTGGCAGCCATGATCAGGTGAAAAATGAAGCCTTCCAGGCTGGTACCTCCGTGAAGCTCCCTTTCCGGTAGATTCTTCACTTTCTCTTTAAGCATAATGCGCTCTGAATCGCTAAATCGGGGGGGAAGCTTTCTTCTCTCTCGAAAGGAGAAAGGAGCCATTACGCCTCCTTTTTCTCCTGCTGTATGGAGCAGCCCGCTGATGTGCCCGAGCAAGTGCAACAATAGAGAGGCGACATTGACGCGTACCGCCTCATCGTCCAGGCTGCGTACAGGTTTTCCTCTGGATGTCGTGGTCAGCCGCTGGGTAGAGATCACAGCAGTATAGGTAACAGGGGAGGCAAGCCCGGCTTCTATCCGGTCCTTGCGTGAGATCAGGGTAACATCTGTCACTACCAACACAATGTCGTAAGGGCCCTCTGCCATCCGCATGGTGGCCACATCCAGGAAATCGGAGGGCTCCCTGGTCCTGTCAGATGTCAGGGCCACCGGCTCCACCTGGTGGAATGACCATGGTATTCCGGTGGCAAGACTCATTTCAGGCTGCACATCAAGCATCAGTTGCTTCAGAAAAGGTTGCATGCCCTCCGGCGTTACTGCCGGGCTATATGCAAGGAGCACCCCCACGTGCATTTCAGCAGGCGGGGTTTTCCCTTGCGCCTCCTCTAACTCACTTAAAAAGCGCTTAGAGGAGGTAAGCCCCCTAACAAAGGTAGTTGTAGTGGCAACCCGACTCAGTCGCAATACCCTAATGGCCCTAAGCAGGCGGAATGTCCTGAAGGCAGGGATGAAGAGGGCCAGTGTTGTTAGCCAGTTTTTTTTCATGTAGTTTAATTTACTGGCGGAGAGCACCAGTTTTATCGCAAACTCCACTATAAAAAGAACCCATATCAGCACCACCAGCTTTTCCTGAACGGGGGACAGGCTACTCGCCAACTCCTCGATAAAAAGGAATAGCCATACGATAGATAGCATGAACATGGGCCCTTCCAGCAAGGCTTCAAGCTTGTAGAGCATGCGGAATCTTTTTTGCTGAGTGTTCTCTGAGGTCATCCTGTTTTAGAATGGGTGAATGAAATACAGCGCCCGTGCAGATTTTAGCTCACAGCACAAAGGCTTTCCGGTTTTTCTGCTATACCTGAAGTCAGGAAACTTTGTTGGGATGCAGCAACTGTAGGGTTACCACTCGGTGTTTACTTGATGGGTTGTATTGCTAAAGGAATAATATCTATTTAGGTATTCTACAGTACATCTTTTACTTGCTGTTGTGGCTATCCTATTTTAAGATGATATTTTCAGATCAATCTAATTAATTTAAATTGCCGACATATCTAAGATTAAAAGTATGAAAGAGAATAATGTTCTAAGTTATATTAAAGATGTACTGGAAAATATGCCAACCGATTGGTTGAATCTAACCACGCATCGACTGGATATTTATAACGAACAATTGGCCAAGGTTGAGTTCTTAGAGCAGTTCGAGAATTTATATGAGAGTAAAAATTCTGATACATCAGCGCTGAATGCATTACCCACAGCTTACGACTATATTCGGTTAGGTCATCCGCTGTCTAGCATATTAGAATGGGGAGTTGCTAAGTTAAATAACCTTAAACCTGATAATGTCATCAGTTTTTCATCGAAGACAGTTCCTGTTTTAGCTGTTCTAAGAAAGAATCTATTAGATAAGAAGAGCACCCAGATCGTTTATACAGGTGACTTACCAGATGCTTTTGATGCAGAAACGCTGCAGCGTGTTTACGGATACAATTTTGAATTAAAACAGGTTGAGAGGATACAGGATGTTTCTGAGTTTAACGGCAGCACTGTTTTCGTTTCTCAACAAGATGAGATTGGAGTTTTTGACCTATCTCCGAGTATAGACTTCTATATCAGTCTTCATGCTCACCTTGGAAGTATATTAGTAGTGAATGGGGAACAAAATGAGCAATATATCCCGGAGATTCAGCATGTCCGGAGAAGAGAGACAATTGCTATGACACCAGCCAACAGTCTTTCTGCCTTACAGCTTCTGGTAGGGAAGACTACTTCTACTACTGACACAAGAAGTAATGTGGAAGCAAATAAGGCAAGTGTTGTTGATTCTATTCACAAGATTACCGCTACTAAATCTAAAGCGTTGATTGGTTCCTCCGGGCTTTCTATTCAGTATGCGATCATGATGGGGCTTATTGACGATGCCCTGAATAAGCACAAAGGAAAGGCCATTAAAATTATAGTTCCTCCCAACTGCTATGGTGGCACAAACGATCAGGCAAGACGAGTTGCTGCCTGCATTGATATTGTTGAAGTGATGGACCTGCCGGTTGATGGTGACAATGATATGGTTCAGAGCATTGATATCGTTCTAGAAAAGGTTGCTAAGGCAGATGCTGTTCCTTACATAATCGCTGAAATTCCGACTAACCCCAGAGTGGAGGTTCCGGACCTTGAAAAGTTAAGAGATGTGTTAGGTAAAGCCCGTAAAACAGCAACTGGTGAAGATGCTATTGATCCGGTCTTTATTTTAGATCAGACCTTTTGCCCTAACGTGCAGTTTTTAAGCAAAGATGGGATACTCTCCTCTATCAGGACCATTTCATATGCGAGCGGTTCGAAGTTTCCGAGTGGTGGGAAATCTACTGCCGGGTACTGTGTAGCCAATGAAAAGGCTGAAAATCTAATGCCGGTAATAGAAATGCACCTGAAGCTGTGCGACAACGAGGCGACAAATCTTCAAATTGAAATACTGGCTGAGCAACTACCTTCCATGAACCAGCGGATCAAAGATGCTTACAAGAATACACGTGAGTTTGTGAATTTCATTAAAGACACACTACCTGAGGCAAAGATCAATTTCGTTTCAGAAGAATTGGCTGAGGAAGGTTTTACTCCATCTGTGTTCTCACTAGACCTGCCGACCAAAGGTGATACCCCTGAAGAAAGAGAGATTTATAAGAGAGCTCTGAACGACAAATTGATCAATTTAATGATCACTGAAATCCCTGGCGAAAGCAAATACTGTGTGAGCTACGGGCAGTTAAAAGGATGTTACTGGACCATACCTGCCACCTCTACGCAAGGGACAACTAAAGAAGACGACAAAGATTACATAGCCCGTGTAGCCCTGTCTCCTGACATGGATCTTGAGCTTCATAAAAAGGTGTTTATGAAATTTGTTGAGCAACTTTGAGTTTACTGAGGGTAAGTACTATTAAATAAAGAATATACTACAGTTTTTTAGAGACATATAGTAGAGGAAAGAAACAAAGGATATCGGAAAGTAGGATTCTAAACCTTAATTTAATATCAATAGCCGACAAACTATTCAACAGATAGCTAAAATTGATGCCAAATATATTATTGTTAAAGTTTAGTCTCCTACTTTCCTTCACCTGACTCTACAATTTGTAATTCCTTTTAGTCGAATGGTAACCTATATAAAGTGTTGCTTTACATGTGAGGGCTCTCAGCTTTAAAACATACTTGACTAGCTTCACAAAAGCATTGCTATCGGAATTATGTTATCTACTAAAAACTTTTTTTTCAACCTTTACAATCACAAAAACGAGAGCTCCTGCAGCTATCGAGATTAGCAGGTCCTTCGCCGACAAAGGCACAAGTTGAAAGAAGCCCTTTAGTTCGGGTAAGTATATAACTAAGAGTTGTAAGGCTATAGCAGACACTGCAACTATGGCCATTAAGGGGTTTGTTTTGACGGCAAAAGCCGAATGACCTGATGAACGTAATGCAAGAGCCTGGAAAACTTGAGAGAAACCAATAGTAGCGAAAATCATTGTCTGCCAAGTCATGTCTTCTGGGTTTAAAGGATTATAGTAATATATAGCTAAGCCAAGAGAGACTGCCGCGATGGTACCCCCGACTATTGCCAGTTGCGGAAAATCCTGTTTTCTAAGTGCCCCCTCCGATGGATTTCTGGGTGGTCTGCTCATGGTGTCTTTCTCAGCAGGCTCTGTGCCTAATCCAAGTCCCAGCAAGCCGTCAGTAAGCAGGTTTAGCCATAGTAGTTGTAGTGGCTGCAGCGCTATTACCATTCCAAAAAGTGGCGCCAAAAGCATGACTATAACCTTACCAAGATTACCTGCCAGAGAGAATTTGATGAAGCGGAGCAGGTTATCGAATATTACCCGTCCTTCCTCCACGGCAGCTACAATAGTAGTAAAGTTGTCATCCAGTAATACCATGTCAGCTGCCTCTTTAGCCACATCTGTCCCGGTGATACCCATGGCAACACCAATATCTGCTTTTCTCAAGGCTGGGGCATCGTTCACTCCATCGCCAGTCATAGCTACAATCTCACCTTTTAATTGCAGCGCGTTCACGATCCGCAGCTTATCTTCAGGGGAAACGCGGGCGTACACAGACGTCTTCGATGCTAAATCTGCCAACTCCTGATCATCTGCCTTTTGCAGTCTTTCCCCGGTTACAGCTTCGGACTGGTCAGAGAAATGAAGTTCCCTTCCTATGGCCGCTGCTGTGAGTGGATGATCACCGGTTATCATGATGGGACTGATGCCCGCGCGCCTACACAGTTCAACTGCAGCTTTTACTTCTTGTCTGGGTGGGTCTATGATTCCTGCTAGACCTACAAAAACCAGCTCCCGCTCTACGTCAACATCACCACTTGAGACAGATAACATACGGAAGGCCAGCCCTAATACCCTCATCCCATTCTTGGCTAGATTCGAATTTGCGTTAAGTATTCTTTCCTTCCAGTTAATGTCTAGTGGCACCTGCTCACCGTTTACCCATACATAGTCAGAAACACTCAGGAGAGAATCGGGCGCACCTTTACAACAAAGTAGAAAGGAGTCCTCTTGAAACGTCTGAAAGTAGTCAGGTAAATCTCCGTCTAACTTATGTATGGTAGACATTCTTTTTCTGGTGCTATCAAAGGGAACTTCGTTTACTCTGGGCAGCGCCTTATAAAGTATCTCTTTAGTGATGCCTCTTTTAGCGCCGGCAATGAGTAAAGATGTTTCAGTAGGGTCACCGATAACATGCTCTGTGTCAGGATCAGCACCTCTCTCAAGTGTTGCGTCGTTACAGAGCACCGAAACGGCAAGCGCAAAATCAAGGCTATTGGCCGCGGCATCGTCTATTACTAATTTAGGTGCAGGAGGGATTTCCACAGTTTGTCCAGGCAGCTCAACTACTGTTACAGTCATCTTATTCTGTGTGAGGGTACCTGTTTTGTCTGAACATATCATAGTTACAGAGCCAAGTGTTTCCACTGCGGGCAGCTTCCTGATTAATGCGTTCCGTCGTAGCATCCTTTGGCTGCCTAGTGCCAGTGTGATGGTTACCACCGCGGGCAAACCTTCTGGAACCACCGCTACCGCTACACTTACAGCTGTTAGAAACATATCTGCTACAGTTTCACCAGACAGCACACCAACCACAAAGATTAAGGCAGCAGCTCCGGCTCCAAACAGAGCCAGCATTTTGCCAAGCCGATCCAGCTTTTCTTGCAACGGGGTTTTACCTGATTCAACCGAACCGATCATATCAGCTATTTTGCCAAGCTCGGTCCCCATTCCGGTAGCGACTGTAATTCCCACGCCTCTTCCGTAGGTAACCACTGTACCCATGTAGGCCATGTCCTTTCTGTCACCTAATGGCGCGTTTGCTTGTGCTACAGGCTTGTCTGTTTTATCAATAGGCTCTGATTCGCCTGTGAGTGCTGCCTCTTGAATTTTCAGGTTGAAGGAGTCCAGAACCCTGAGATCAGCGGGAACAACGTTTCCTGCCTCCAGCTCTACAATATCACCGGGCACCAACTCTGTGGCTGAAATCTCTTTTACCTTTCCCGCTCTCCTGACCCGTACTTTGGGAACCACCATTCTGTTTAAAGCGGCCATAGCACGGTCGGCTCGATATTCCTGAGTAAATCCCAAAAAGCCGAAGAGGAGCACAATAATTAGGATGGCCACAGCCTCTGTGGTTTTTCCTAAGAAAAGAGAAAGCAGCGCAGCGACAATCAGTATGACTACCATTGTTTCGGTAAACTGTTGCAGCAGCATTTTTAAGGGGCTTTTCTGCCTTTTTTCCTCCAGCCTGTTTGGGCCGTGTTCTAACAATCTGGCCTCAGCATCACTATCCGGAAGGCCTTCAGGTTTTGTATTTAATTCTGCTAAAACATTCTCTTTGGGAATTGTATGCCAGTTGCTCATTTTGAAACCATTCATTTTAGAACCTTTTGCGATTTCTACTGCAATAAATAGCCGGTTGGTTCGGTTATAGAATTCGGTTTATGATTTACACGAAATGTACCGCAATTGTTTTACAATTTGGTTTCTGAGCTTTAGAATCTGTTGCAGTACTGAACAGGTATAATCTGCCTAAGCAAAGCTTGTGTGTTATGTTGTAGCTTAATTTTCTTGGTATTATCAACACATTTACTTCGGTCAGGTTAAAGTTAGTATGGTTTTTTAGGATCAACAGTTTTGAAGCGTCTAAAGCTGAATAACATTACATAACAATTATACTTCTTCCTAAACATGGTGCTTAGGGTAATCAGCAAACCAGCGCTTGTTACCATTTGAGAGTTTCACTGCTCATAATAAATTCCATAAACGTTTCTTATATTGTGCCTACTGTATATTGGGTTATTAGGGGGTAATGTGTTAGAGTTTACGTTGACAGTCGGCATGGGGAGCTGTTCTTTACACAATTTACTGAGCTGTTTTCGCTGCTAAAGAAGAATCTGTTAATTTGGGAATCCGATTATAAAATAACCAACAGTGAAAAAAACACTTGTATTGCCAGGGACCCATGATTGGCACTGGATTGATTTAGAAGGGCCCACCGCAGAGGAGCTGAAGGAGTTGGCAGCGGAATATAAATTACACAGGACTTCTGTAACTGACTCTCTGCAACCAGAGCACTTGCCCAAGTTTGAAACTGTCGGAGATGTGGCCTTTATGATTGCCAGAGTATATGATTCTGCTGCCCAACGGGAGGCAGATACTATACAGGAGCTCACGAACAAAGTGGCTATATTCTTTTCTGAGAGATTTATAATAACCATACACCGTGGTTCTGCCGGGCTTATACAGGAAGTAAAGGAGAAATATGCAGATACAGGCGTAATAAATAAACCTTCGGAGTTGCTTATCAAGCTAATTAAGACAGCTTTCAGGACGTATGAGGTTCCTGCCCGTAAGCTTGCAGAGGAGCTCGATTATTATGAAGCCAAAACATTCCTAAACCAGCGTACACCGCCCTTAACCAAAGGCCTATATCATCTCAAGCGCAAAGCCTCTGTATGTAGGCGCGTGCTTAGTTTATCGGAGGTGATTCTGAGTAACATGCATCTGAGCGGGTTTCGCCCTACGGATGTGCAGGATCTTAGAGATTATTTCGTGCATGTGCAGACACAGTTCGACGAGGTCAACGATGGTACCAACAACCTGATCAGCACTTATCTGTCTCTGTCATCTCAAAGGACGAATGAGGTGATGCGTGTGCTTACCGTTTTCTCTGCTTTCTTTCTTCCGCTTACCTTCATTGTTGGTGTTTACGGGATGAACTTTGAGTTTATGCCCGAACTAGAGGAGAAGTATGGCTACCCTGCAGTAATTGGAGTAATGGTAATCGTTACATTTTCCATTTACCAGTGGTTTAGAAGAAAAGGTTGGTTGTAATAGTCTCAATAAGTTATAATTCCTCAATTCATGAATTAGAATAAATAAGGAATAGATCAATTAAGGTATAAAATTAATCTACAAGGATATAGATGTCCTTGGCAATTTTTACTAGAAGGGGAGCAGTAATTTATTTGATTATGTGGTGTTTAAGTGTCAGAGTTATATAAAGAAAATTAATCTTTCCTATCCATCATCATAGCACGTATTTCAGCTAAATGTAATAAAGCGTCCCAGTCCCTTTGACTGAAACGCTTTATTCAAAACTATCCAATACTGCTTACTTGCTGATCTCAACTTCAGTTGCCAAGTCCAGACCATCGGCCACCACGTCAAAGATGTTGGTGTTTTGAGTTGAGCTGATAACAATTACGCCTTGTGTGTTCTTAGTCGCTGAAGAAAGCTGCTCTGCCGACACGCCTGCGAACCATACGGTTGGGTCAAAAGTTACCTGCGCCACAGCACTCTGCCCTTCAGTAAATGTAATAGTGCCCTCTTTCTCAACTTCAAACGTCTCAGCAGAGTTGAATTCGAAGCGCACAGGGTGTTGCTGTCCTTGGGCGTCAATGAAAGTGCCGTTCAGCACGACGGCTGGCTTGGTGCCGCTATCCTGTAACTCCAATTCCACTTCTACGGAACTGTAGGTGCCAGGAGGGAAAGCAGCGGCGCTGATGTCCGGATTGGTTGCGCCTGTGGCGAAGTCAATGGTTACATCTTGCTCCAACTCAAATTCTATCTCAGCAAAGCCTGATGCACTTTCACCTTCGAATCTTACCTGACTCAGTACTATAGTGCCAGAGGTGAAGGCAAGGCTGTTATTAGAGGCTAGTCTGCCGTTCAGTACAGACGCAGTCTTTACTGTGTTGAAGTCCAGGCCCATCTGGGTCTGTGGGGAAGCTGTTTCTGAGTCGCAAGCGCTAAATAAGGCTAAGCTACCTAGCAGCATGGCCATAAAGTAATTTCTTTTCATAAGGGTGGTGTTGTTTAATTTACTGTTAAAGTAAGCGGGTTTAAATGAAGATAAGATGAAGAAGTATGCAAATGGTAATTATTAAATCTTATTTGTATAAAAGTGTTTATTTAGCTTTTGATATACTCAAAAAAGCGATGTGTGCAAAAGGGCAACTGATATTTGACATTTCTATTGTTACTTTCTACACCGATCCACCCATTAATTCAAGCGAAGCGTTGCAGAGCCTGTCTCCCTTTCCTACAGAAGACATATAGTTTATTGTCAGGCGCTGAGGAGGCCGAGCTTCTATTAGTGCTTTACACTGGCCTCGCTGCCTGTTATACTTTCGATGTGTCTGAGCCCGTAGTAATATGCTAGCTTGATGAAGAATGTTCAATGCCATTAGGGGCTTCGGTAAAATATTTGCTGCTTCTCTACTAGAGCCTGCAGGGGAGGTTAGGAAAGGAGTCGTGTCAGAATGCAAAACAGCCAAAACAAGCTCTGAATTAAAATGGGTAGAGTAACAGCTTTAAAGTACTTTTCTGTTACTCTGGAGATGAAAAAGCCGCTCCATTTTACATGAAGCGGCTTTTTACTATGGTAGACCAAAGGAGTGAATTGTCGAACCATGTCCACAGGGATTTGGCTGTATTAAATGCATTTTTCAATTAGAAGTTCATAGCTTTCATGTAAAGGTTAGCTATTATACCTTACTGCAGCATAAAGGTAATTTCAATTTAGCAGATCTTGAAACAGCATATAGATTACTGCTTAAAGGCTTACAAATAATTGTGCCCTCTCCATGAAGCCTATTATTATGAATTAAAATAGACTTTAAAAGTTGATCCT
The DNA here is from genome assembly GCF_019443125.1 of Pontibacter aydingkolensis. Taxonomy (GTDB): domain Bacteria; phylum Bacteroidota; class Bacteroidia; order Cytophagales; family Hymenobacteraceae; genus Pontibacter; species Pontibacter aydingkolensis. The sequence continues at coordinate 10,630 of NZ_JAHYXK010000037.1, forward strand.
TTTCCCTCCTTACTTTCCACCTCAATCTTACCGCTCATACTCTCCACCATGCTTTTAACTATAAACAGCCCAACGCCAGTACCCTCTACTTCCCCATGCATTCTGCTGTAACGGTCAAACACCGATGCTACCTTGTCTTCGGCTATACCCATACCCTTGTCGCTTACTGTAAGCAGTATGGCATCTCCTGATTTTTCTGTCCGGATGTCTATCTCAGGTTTACTGTCTGGTTTGCTATATTTTATCGCGTTTGAGAGCAGGTTATAAACAATGCTTCTCACATTCTTTCTGGAAAAGTTAACCCCTGTTTCTTCAATCTGGGTGTTGATCTGAGCGCTAGTTTCTTCTATCTTATCCCTGAGGGCAAGCTTAGCATCCTCTATCACGTTTTCGAAGTTCACACGCTCAGGCTCCCTTGCAAACGCTGTGTCATTATCGATGTCAGCAAGTTCATTAACGGTTTTGCGCAGATTGCCCACCGATTGGCTGAGCATGTCGATGATCAATTTGTTGTCTTCTTCACTCTTTGGTGCCTCTTTGAGAATCCTTATCAAACCTTCTATGTTGGAGAGCGGTCCCTTAATATCGTGCGAGATGGAATGGATAATGTTCTCGTAATCCCTGTGTAGTTTCTCGTATCCTTTCAATATCTGGATGCGGTCGTTGATGTCGATGAAGGTGATGATGACACCGTTTGCCCTGTTTTCTTTTTTTATAATGTAGGGAAGGATATTCATCTGATACCACATTTTATCTGTGGTTTGAATTTCCTTCTCCAAGTCTTTGCGGTTCTCAATAACCTCGGTGATGTTCTCGATGATGGTAGGGAAACGGATACTGTTGGAAACCTCGTCAATATGCTTGCCTACATCACTTTGCGAAAGCTTGAAGTGCTTCATGGCAGCAGGAGTGAACTTACGCAAGATCATGTCGGCATCCACAAATAGCTGCGGTATAATGGTGTTGTTGAAATAGTTCTCCAGTTCATCGTTTAACTTAATCAGCTTTTCTAGTTTGCCATTCATTTTAGGTGCTTCTGCCATTAGTAAAGTCGTCTGGATAATGCTACTACTTAAAGGTAGCTATTTATGTACTAATTTATTTTATGGCATACGTGTTTATATCATTTGTGGACAAGTGTTGGTTCCTGTTCATGCAGCCTGGGTTTGATGTGAAGTGAATAAGAATATTGATTGTTTTCTTGAAGCTTGCAGTACGCCGCACAATTACGGATGAAATTTGATAGCCTTTGACAGCAAGGTTCATTTGCTTACAGTTACCGCACTGAAACAAAAAACCCGCTTTTACTGAAATAGGCGGGTTTTGAATCTTATGATGTAGATTAAAGAATGGAACTGCTGAGCTGTATCTACAAGGGTCTGGCTAATTCAGTAGCTTATGCAAATCTATAAGTCAATTTAACTTACCATGCCCAGTTGCCATTTCAATAAGCCCTATACAAGTACATTAGCTCAGTGGCAAACCTTAAGAAAGCTGCTAGTACAGTTAATGAATGTATTCTATATGTGTATGAAAAACAGTTGGTTAAAATTAAGATTTGTCAAAAGTTCTATTGATACTTTTATCCCTAATGTTTTTTTTCGATACAGCAGAATTAGTTATCATTTGATCTTCTTGATGCCATAGCTGCTGTCTTTGCCTGTTTATCTGCTTCTATGCGGTTACGTTGGGCTTTAGCCTCCATTCTGGCAGAACGTTTAGCTTGCTTGGCCGCATAAGCAGCTTCTGTATCTATGCGTTTGGCTTCATTAGCTTCTGCAAGTTTTGCATCAGCTTCTGTTTTGGCCTTTAAGTCTTTGGCTGCTTCTAAACGTATTTCGTCTCTTATTGCTTTTTCTTTAGCTATTTCCTGTACTTGTGTCCTTTCCTCTTTTGTAGGGGCATTCTGGGCGTAGACATTTATTGCTGCCATTAAAAAGAAGGTGATTGATAATGAGATGATAATGTTTTTATAGGTCATGTTTCGTAGGAAAAGGTATATTCTCTTAAGTATACGTTCAGATAGATGTATTGACTGGAAGTATTGGAATATAAGTTATATATACTGACAGAACGTTGCGTGACGACTTTAAAATATAAAATCTAAGGTTACTATTTCCTGCTCGCCCTGAGTCAAGAAAGTGAAGGCCGTTCATGTCTTGGAGTAGTTGACGAATTGGGGTCTTTGTGTATTACCTAAAGTTGTGCTATCAGTCGATACTATTTTGAATATGAGTGGTACGGTTTATAACATGAATTATTTGGCGAACCAAACAGCTGCACTTGGACAAGTTAGTGCTGGGGCGCGTCGCCCTACATATGACTGATGACCTTACCGTTCCTGATTCTGCTACAACGCTAAACCTAGCTGACCTCTACACCAATCTTTCGCCTTACCTGAGGGAGATCGGCATAGGTGAACTGCACCTTAACAACAGTAGCTTTAGCTACGGCCAGAAAGATAAGGACAGCCATATAATCCATAGTCTTGAGAAAGTTAACATTGATTTAAAGGCGCTGCAAATCGATTCTGCCACCCTTTTTACACCAACAGAGAAAAGCTTTGCGGCAGCGATAGCTATTTCTACTGAAAACTATACCTATAGCCCCCTTACCAATCCCTATACCCTGACGGTAGGAAAAATGAAGCTCTCTACCCGCGACAAAACCCTGCAAGCAGATGCCCTGCACCTGTCCGGAGACTGGGGTAAAAACGACAAGCTGATAAAACAGGGCAAAGCGGAACGAACCCTTTACGATATTAACCTGCCACACCTGCGCTTCCGAGACTTGGACCTGCTGCAGTTGTACGGACAGGTATCCGGGGTGGTGAACAAACTGGAAGTAGGAGAGGTCAGGATAACGGATGCCGCAATCACGCACACAGTAAAACCAACCCGTCTCATTTACTGCAGCAGCTTTATCACTCCACGTTTGAACTTGCTACTTTTGACTACAGGGTTTAAGAAGGGCAATTTTCTACAAACTGTTAACTTTGGTTTATATGAACAAATGTGTATTCGATGCATCCTTAGCAGATGGCCGTGGAGCTTAGCTTGGC
>NZ_JAHYXK010000038.1 GCF_019443125.1 Pontibacter aydingkolensis
AGCAGCACCCCGCCCAGCTCGCTTAGCAACAGGCCCGAGGGGCGGTTGCGGTGGCGCACCAGCGCCTGACACAGGCCTGAAAAGGTGGAAACCAGCCGGCGGTCCAGCAACCGGTCGAGCAGTGAAAGAAAGGGAGCGAGGAACTCCTCTAATCGGCGGGAGAAAAAACGGGCCTGGGAGAGAACCTCGCCTTGGGAAGATGCGTTTTCAGAAGTAGCAAACATAAAAACCTCCTGTCTTTAGGTCATACATTACATATACACCTAAAACAGGAGGTTTGCCTTTTTTATCCCATCACAAAATTCGGGATGATTCATGTTTCACTATAACTCTGAAATCTCTATCTTGTCAGGATCATCATGTTAGAGTATACTTTGTCGCCTGCTTTTACACGGTAAATGTAAGTGCCGCCAGGCAGGTTGCTGCCATCGAAGTTGGTTGTGTAGCTTCCGGCTTTCATACTTCCTGCTACCAGTGTCTGTACTTTTTTGCCCAGCACATCATATACCGCTATCTGTACTTCGCCATCCTGCGGCACTACATAGCTAATGGTAGTTACGCCTGTAAATGGATTAGGATAGCTGTATACATGTTCGTTTGTAGTGCTTAGGTTGCTAACCATAAGGGCATTTGCTGTGCCTGAGGCTGCAATTGGTTGAGTAGCGGCGTTCCACAAGGCATGGGTGCGTGTAACAATCACGGCAAAATCAGCGCGTGTTACATCCTTTAATGGCTTAAAAGTAGCGTGTAATGTTGGCTGAAGGTCGTATGGCCCCTGTGTTACAGTATAGTAAGCATTGATCATGTTAAGCTCCAGGGCAACGCTTACATATCCTTCCAGCCCTTCAGGAATGTCCGCAGCATCCTCGATCGGGTAGCTGGTACCGTTTACCTCAACTGTCGGTGTTTTACCATTGCGCTCCAGGGCAAACTTTTGCAAGCCTAATGCCTGTACAAGCGAGTAGGATACTTCGGCTCTGTTCACTTTGCTGTTCGGAGAGAACTTGCCAGGAGCCGTTGGGAGCATAATACCGTTAAACACGTGCTCTTTGTCACGCAGTGCAGCGCCTTTAGCCACAATAGATTCAGCCAGAAGATTACGCTCTTTCACGTCCGTTAAAGTATAAGAGCCATTTACGGGCAGGTACTGTCGTATGCCTTCTCCCATCATCAGGTAATCGGCCATATCAATGCGCTTAAGCAGTTCATCCGGCTTATAACCGCCATCGGTAAGACCATCGGCTAAACGTGCGTTCACAGCCATTATAATAGATGCCTCTGCTGGGTGGCCGGCTATATCGTTCAATCCGGTGGTGCCGGCAGCCGTGATCATTTCCACAACCCCATTTATTTTCTCTGGAAAAGCCACACCGTTTAACCCTGAGATCTCTACAGTCCAGGTACCTGCCTCAGGAGAAGCAATTGCTACGCCTCGGTCATAACTCAATGCGAATAAAACCGGAATACCGGCACTTGTTCTTATTCCGCTCGGCGAGATAAGCGTTAATCTGACTGGGTTACCTGTTTCACCAGCCACACCTGTAACTTTAATTTTGGCTTCTATTCCTGTAGTACCAGCGGCCACGTTGAAAGTAGTTCTGTTAGTAGCAGTTGTAGCAGGATTAAAATCTATTGTAAATTTCTCTGATATATTATTTGAATTCACATTGCTGTTGAATGTTCTGGTAAAGTTAAGGGTAGAGCCATAAGGAGCCGAAGCCCTGAAAGCCCTGTCTACGGCAGCATAAGCATTTACATAACCTGCTCCAACCTCCCATGACGCTCTGCCAGGTATGTTAGTGGCTGTTTGCTGCAGTATCTCTTTTACCTGAGCAACTGTCAGCGATGGGTTAGCATCAAGAAGAAGCGCCACAATACCTGCCACGTGCGGGGCTGCCATGGAAGTACCGCTCATATGCGTGTAGTAGGGCACATGAGCCGGGTCAAGTTCTGTCGCATCTTTATCAGCCGACAATGAAGAAACCGGTGCAATTACTCTTGCCGCAATGATGTCTACACCAGGAGATGTTATTGTAGGTCGGTCCTGCCAGGTATAGGCCTTGCCATCCAGCATAAAAGAACCACCTTTACCTTTTACTCCTCTTGATGAGAAATTAGCCAGGCGCCCTTGCTTATCGCCAGCAGCAACTGCGATTACCCACGGTGCTTTTTTATACTGGCCTGTCATAGTGCCTGAGCTTGGTCCGGAGTTACCCGCAGAGAACACCACCACAATATTACGATCTACGCAGCGCTTCGTGGCAAGCGTTATCGGGTCGGCGGGGTTTACATCTGTGCCTGTATCGCTTGTAGTTCCAAAAGAGTTGGTGATAACACGAATGTTATACTGGGCCTGGTTGATGATGGCATAGTCGAAGCCAGAAAGAACATCAAGCAGCAATAGCGCAGCACCAGAACCGTAACCTACCAAATCAGCACCCGGGGCAACCCCAGTATACTTACCAGATGACGCCTGACCGGTGCCTCCTACGATACCTGCTACGTGTGTACCATGACCACCAGTTGCATCGGTGTTAGGGATATTTTCTAACGGCGTGTAAGGTAAAATGCCTGATACCGAGTTAAGGTTCGTAGCGGCTGTAACGTTCTGTTTCAGATTTTTACCAAACTGCAGGTCCGGGTGCGTGCCGTCAACACCGCTGTCGTTTACCAGTACGCCTATACCTTTTCCTGAAACCGGCATGCCGCCATTCAGCGTAGTAAAGGCCATCTCGTTGCGCACTTTATTTACACCGGTAATGGCTGTACCAGTGTTGTTTTCATACTTTAACGACTCGTTTAAGTAGAGCGAAAGTACCCGAGGGCTCTTAGCCAGTTGCTCAATTTGAGATGCTGTGGCCAGTACGCCTGCAATAGGGAGAGCGCGTAACGTTAAGCCCTGCAGAATTCCGGCTTGTGTAAGAACAGACTTGTCGAGTAATGTCGGAGCTCCTTCGCTGTTAAAGGTTACTACTACTTGTACGGGAGTTATTCTGTCGGTTAAGGCCGCTTTAAGCTTTGGATCTACAAAGGCCTGTGCAAAAACATGGCTTATTGACAAAAGGCAGATAACAGCCACAGCTAGAATTCTTTTCATAAGGTAAATGGTAAAAGTTAGACATATAATTGTTTAAGTGAGATTCTAAGAAAATGCTTCTGTAGCTGATAAACTTCTATAGCAGCAGATAATGCACAAAACATATAATACGTGCTATGTTGTAGATATTAATTGTACTATAATAACTATAAATTTTACTTAAAAAAGAATTTGTTTAACCTCTGAGTTAACTGTAGCATTATACTTTGAGCATATAAAAAGGAGTGGCAAACTTTTAGATCCTAAAACAAAAAGGGCAGAAATACTGCTGTGTCTCTGCCCTCCTGTAAGTAAAAAAAGTGATTTTTATCCGTTGTAGGCCATAATTCCGCCAAGCAGATTACGTACATTACTAAAGCCCTGCTGTTGCATAAATGCCTTTGCCGTAGCCGACCTTGCCCCAGACCTGCACTGCACGATCACTTCTTTGTCTTTTAAGTCCTCCAGGTCTTCAAGTTGCTGCGGCAATGCACCCAAAGGTATATTCCGGGCACCCGCAATGTTAGCCTCCTGGTACTCCCAGTCTTCTCTAACGTCGATGATAACTGGTGTCTCTCCTTTTGCAAGACGTTCTTTTAATTCTTCTGCTGTGATATCTGATGATGTAATCATGTTTAATTCAGGATTATTTTTTTCGTAATAATAGCTTTTCTTGTCTGAATGCGCAACGTATAAAAGCCCGGAGCCAGCTGCTTCAGGTCTAAGTACTCCTTACTGCTATTATACGTATGCTGGTATACTTCCTGCCCGGTTATAGTATAAATTCGCAGGTTTTCGTAGTCTCCGTCTATAAAAATGCGCTTGTCTGCCGATGGGTTAGGGAACACTTTTATTCTGGCAGCTTCCATATCCTCTGCCAGGCCCAACGCTTCTCCCACCATAACAGGCCGCATCATAATGGCGCCTTCCAGTTGGGTATCCATGGTCCAGTTGTTGGAGGTGGTAAACAAAAAGCGGCGGCCCGTGGCACGTTCATTTCTATCAAAGCCCACGTTTACAAACAAACTGCCCGGCTGTTGCCAGCCAATATAAAAAGCACCCCTTACCGGCACAGGCTTGCTAAGCTGCACCTCGTAAAACTGGTTTAGTTTGTCGCTGTACTGTATCTGGAAACTTTGCTGGTGCAGTGTTTCGCCGGGAACGCCATTGTTATCTTCCCATACTTTAAACGTGATAGAGGTACCGGACAAATTGGTTCTTACCCTCGGGAAGTATATCCTGAACGCCTGCACCTGATCTGGCTGGTTCAGGTCGAAGCGCTGGGCCACCTGCGTACTGCTGGAGCCCACAAAGCTGAAGCCTGCCTCTGCGGTGCCGTCGTCGTAGGCGTAGTAATTTGCAAAAACAGTTTTGCGCTGAGTACTATCGTTGGCTCGCTGCAGCGGGTCTGCCTCGTTGGTGATAAGCCTGATGCCATGCTGCAGTATAAACCCGTTTTTATCCAGGTTTAGGTTATCAATGCGCGGCACACCTGTTATGGGGAACTGCCTTGCATTAGCCGGAACCAGTGCCTGATCGCGCAGGAACGTATCGGCTACTGCTTCGTTCAGCTTTTTGATATAGCCTCTCCAACTGATCGCGCCTGGTAAACTGCCGAGGTTATTGATTGTAGTACGGATCTCTGGTGCCAGTTCGGCTTGCTTGTTCTGCATAAACTGCACAGCCGGCATGGCAGTATAGTTCTGGAGCAGTTTACTTACACTTTGACTAATGGCAATGTCGCGGGTGGTGTTCTGCCCTTTACGGCGGTTCTTGTTCAGTAAAATATAGTCTACATTCCACACGTCGGCCAGGCCGTTGCGTTGCCCTATACTTCTGAACCTGAACTGAAAACCGTTGTGGAAATACCTCGTTTCTTTAAGACCTATAAACACCTGTGCAAAGTCTGTAACCTCACCAAGCCCATTCTGCCGCCATACTTCCTGCCAGTTTCCTGCATTGTCTTTAAACTCAACCAGGAGGTAAACCATATTCGATCTGTCCGGAATGTCTCCCAGCCCACCAGACTGCCAGTAAAAACTGAGGTAAACAGAATCCGCAGGCGTTAGATTGCCCAGAAGTATAGGCTGCGAGGTTAACGTATCGGATGCTCCTGCCCCTACAGAGCCAGGCGCGTAAGCCAACCCATTAGCGTTGAGGCCATCAAAAGAAGCAACGTTTTTAGTTATTGGCTGCTGTGCATAGCGGTTGTTTATGTACACGCCTCCATTTATCCAGCGGTTTGGATCAGGTGCTACGGCTGAGGTGGCAAAATCATCGAAAAAAGGCAGTGCCTGTGGTGCAGCTGTCTGGCGAAGTTGCACATTTATATTCTGTGCCAGGCGTTGTTCTTCCTGTAAGGGTGTGAGTACTGCCTGTGCCGTTGCCCCCACACTACATACAAGTATAAAAAGTATAAAGCACAGCGCTTTTCTCATGATCAGGATATAGGTCAGGTATGTATTATCGCGATTGAAACGTTAAAATAAACAAAGCCCCGGACTTTTAGGCACTTTACTGTACTTACTTATACTTTGTTGTGGCATAAAGGGCTTTTTGATGTAAGTATAACGTAGCGCCTTTCACTATAGTACTGTATCCAACTACCCCTGCCGCACTGCCATTTCCTTAAGTAAAAACTGTCATCTCGAACAACGTGAGAGATCTATCCGGAATTCTATAGAGATTTCTCACGTTGTTCGAAATAACAAAACCGCTCAATCCGGCTTTAGGTGAATATATTGGGCCAGGGATGGTTCGATACAGTATCTGAGAAAATCCTGTGCATCCTGGAAATCCTGATTCTGACAGCCAAAAGACCTCGTGGTATCCGAAGGTCCCGCGAGCGTCTGACACCACGAAGCAAAAGCCTCTAAACCCAGACACCCGCAGGAGCTGCGCACGCTGCAAGGTCTTTTATAAAAAAAGCGCCTGAACATTGCTGTCCAGGCGCCTCAATTTATACTTTAATTTCTTACTCAATACCCTCAAGCGGCTCGCGGCCTGCCACCCAGAGATCAACCAGTTCGCCAACTCTTATTTTGGCGCCAACCTCCGGGAAAGGACGCTGCTTAAGAACGGTTCCGTCTGCTTTATCGCTGCCCGGCACGTAAATGATGTTGCCAATCTGCAGTCCCTGCCCTACTAGCAGCACCGATGCTTCGTCTACAGGCATACCTACTACCGATGGCATCTCAAACTCGGAGTTACCCAAACCGTCGCCTATATGCAGGTCTATAACAGAGCCTTTTGGAATCATATCACCGGGCTTAACTTCTTTGCCGTTAACAAACTGCTTTAAAATAGCGCCTTGCTGCAGATCAGGCACATAAGTTAGCTTGCCTTTTTTCAGGTCGTAGCTCTTAAGTATAAGCTCTGCGTTCTTCACCGATCCGTCTATTAGCTTAGGCATTTTGATCATCGGCGGGTTTTTCATATTCACCGAGATGTAGATCTTACGGTTCTCTTTTACCTTGGCACCTGGTGCAGGGTCTTGGGTTAGTACCTGGAAGGGCTTCAGGTCCGGCTTATAGGTAGAGTCGTTGATGTAATACCGCAGGTTCTGATCTTCCAGTAATTCTTCGGCATCTGCCAGCTGCATTCCCTCTATTCTGGGCACCGAGATGCTCTCGCCGTGGTTGGTTGTAGATGGCAGGTACACATAAAAGAAGCCTATTACCAGCACCAATATAATAACCGCCATAACGGCCAGATGCTTCAGGACATCTAAAAATGAATTAGTTTTAAACATGTATTTTAATTATTGACTAAGACTCTTAAGATTAAAAGATTACTGTTTGAATTTATAACTCTTAACTATCTTACACCTCTCTAACTTTTCAACTTTTACCTCTTTACACTTCTGTTTTCATTTTGGTGCGTTCCATGCCGTACTGCAGAATGCGATCTATAAAATCGTATGGTTTGTAACCATTTATCGCCGTCTGGTGGAAGATGCAGGTGGCCGGTGTCATGCCTGGCAGAGAGTTTACTTCGATGATGATCGTCTCCACCTCGTCGTTTTCCAGCACGCGCACAAAGGCATCTATCCTGGCGTAGCCTTCTATGTTCAGTATCTGGGCTACTTTGCGTAAGTCTTCTTTTACCTTGTCAGATATTTTCTGGCGGCGCTCCGGGTCAGCAGCATAACGCGCAGGTGTGATGTTTTGTCCTTCGCCGGCCAGGAATTTTTCTTCCAAAGATAAAACCTCCCCTTCTGCCAGTGCCTCAGATGCCTCAAACACCTCGTAGCTAACCGTGCCGTCAGGCGCATACTTTGTAAGCAAACCACCGGTAATTTCCAGGAAGTGCTTTGCACCTTCTCTTGAGATCAGCGTTTCTACCAGGAACCCGGCTTTGTTCGGGAATTCCTCTTTAAAACCAAGTTGCAAGGTCAGTGCACAGTCAGAATCCAGTTCCTCCATCTCCCGGAAGATCAGTTTCGCAAAAGCCTCCAGTTCCTGGCGGTTCTTTATCTTCTTCACCGCAGAGCTGCAACCATCGTCGGCTGGCTTGGCAATGAACGGATACTTAAACTCGTTTTCTATACTTTGAAAGAAGACTTCGCTGTCGTTTTGCCAGTCTTCTTTAAGCGCCATAGCATGTTTGGCAACCGGAACACCGTGCTGCGCCAGTATCTCATTCGTCTCGTACTTGTTAATGGTAATGCGCGACGAACGTATGCCTGAACCGTTGTACGGGATGTATAGTTTCTCCAGTTCAGCCTGCAGGGCACCGTCTTCGCCTGGGCGGCCGTGCAGGGCAATGAACACCGCATCTACCAGGTTTTTCAGCTGACTGTAGGTAATGCGCTGCGGCTCTTCCAGGCTGCGGCCTGTATACTTTCTGGTTATACTTTCTGCTTCTTTGGCGATCTCGGCGAGTACCGGGTGCGGCTTGCCTCCCTGCTCAAAGTAGTGTACTTTCTCTTTAATGTCGTCTGCATTATCCTTCAGCATGATATTGATCGGGATAGTATATAAACGGTGGGCCTCGTTGCTGCCTGTCAGGAAGATGGGTAGTGGCTCATACTTGGTTGAGGAAGAAAGCTTTTCGTAAATGTTACGGCCGCTCTCTACCGAAATATGACGTTCCGAAGAGTACCCTCCCATAATCACACCCACACGTACTTTTTCGGCACGGTGCGCCTGTTCTTCTCTGATCGCCTTGTCCAGCTTAGCAAGAAGGCGCGTCAGCTTCACGGTATCCTTGCCGGTTTTTAAACGCTCTGCAACAGAGGTTCTGATAATGTAAGTCAGGAACTGTGACGGGTTAAGGCCGATCTCAGCTGCCTGGTGGAAGAAGAACGACGACGGCAACATACCAGAAGTAGTGTTCGGATCGTTCAGGAAAATCTCTCCGCTTTCGGTAATAAAGCCATCCAGACGGGCATACACATTAAAACCGAAGTCTTTAAACAGCTTGCTTGTGGCTTTTCTGATTTCCTGTATCTGCTCTGTCGGCAGGTTTATCGGTGTAATTTTTCGGCTCAGGCCCGGCAGGTATTTGGAACGGTAGTCGAATACTTCGCTGCCTTTTACGATCTCAGTTGGCGGCAAAGCGATTGGCTCACCTGCTTCATTCTGCACTACAATACACGAGAACTCTCTGCCCTGTATAAAGGCCTCAACCAACACCTGCTGCTCGTGCTCAATGTTGGTAAGGGTAATGCTATCGGTGGCAGTTGTGTTAAAGGTATGGTTGATCTTGTTCAGCAGTTCTTCCGGGTGGTACACAATGGTGCCATCTTCCAGCATGACCGGCATACCGATACCTTCCCGGATATCTACCAGTTGCTTCATGGTAACCAGTTGCTTCTCTTCGCTTAAAGCCAGCCATTGGCTCTTGTAAATGGTTTTTGTGAAGAAGCTACGCTCTACGCCTGCCTCAAAAGCGGCAAAATTATTTTCTTTGATTATAGACACACCAATAGATGATCCCTGGTGCGGCGCCTTCAATACCAACGGCAAACCAAGGTCAGCAACCAAAGTATGGAATATCTGCTCGCGCTGTTCCTGCTTCGCCCAATCAGCGTACTGTATGGTTCTGTAATCCGGCGTCGGGAAGTTGTTTTGCTTTAGCAGTGCCTTCTGTGCAGCCTTATCAATACCGATAGCCGACGGAAGTATACCTGAGCCGGAGTAAGGAATATGATACCACTCCAGCAAGCCCTGTATAGCGCCATCTTCGCCGTACGGGCCGTGCAGCGCCAGGAAAGCAAATTCAAAGTGATCTTTGAACTCGTTTGGCTGCAAGCGCTTGCCGGCTTTGGCTATTATCATGTCCTGCTCTTCAATACTTAACTCACCTAAAGACTCCAGGTAAATCTGCAGGGCATGCTCCGTTTCCGGAAGGGCATCTACCGGTGGGTAAAAATCGCGGATGGTGCCTTTGTAGATAAACTGCCAGTTAAGGAGTATAAAGTTACCCAGACTGTCTACAAACACCGGAACAGGCTCAAACAGCGCTTTATCTAAATTATCGTATACCGTACGGCCACCTGCAAAAGAGATTTCGCGCTCACGTGATGGTCCGCCGAAGATTATTCCTACTTTCATTAATGCAAAGGTAATAAATAGAGGGGCATTATACTTACTAATTTATAAGCTGCTATTCTAGTTCAATTTTAGGTTTTATCAAAGTATAGGAGCGATTTATAGTTTGATTATTGACCACAGATTAAGAAGATTTGATTGATTTATAAGATTAATCTACAGTACCGGGTCCAACTGCCCCTAATGTTTACCTCATCCCTACCCTATCCTAATAACAGGCGAGGGAGTTTTTGCCATTTCGAAATTCCACTCTTGAGAGGGGTAGGGGTGTGTTCTTGATCTGTAGCTGTTGCTTAACCTCCCTTCTACCAAGATCCTTACAGTATGACAAAAAGGAGAAAGCTGCTACTACTATGGACTTGCAACAAAAACCCGGACACAAGATTAAGCTGCTAAAGGTTTCCTGTTTAATT
>NZ_JAHYXK010000039.1 GCF_019443125.1 Pontibacter aydingkolensis
TCACTACTTTCACACTGTGGCAGTAGGGGCAGTTTATCTGGATAGTTATCTCGCACATAACTTCCTGTAAACACCCTTGCTGTCATACTTATTCCAATATCATACATTGTAGACCACAACCAATTATTTATACTTTAAACAAAATGGAAGACTATAACTTATACTTTGAAGCCAACCGCAGCCTTTGGAATAAGAAAACACCAGTGCACCTGAATTCTGATTTTTACAATCTGCCTGCCTTTATGGCCGGAGAAACATCGCTTAATCAAATAGAGCTTTCGGAGTTAGGAAATGTAAAAGGCAAAAGTATGCTGCACCTGCAGTGCCATTTTGGGCAGGACACTCTTTCCTGGGCTAGATTAGGCGCAGATGTTACAGGCATCGATATTTCTGATGAGGCTATCAGGCAGGCCGAAATATTAAGAGATAAGCTTAACCTGGAGGCTACTTTTGTGCGATCTGACCTTTACAACCTGAAGGAAAATCTGCAAGGCCAGTTTGACATCGTGTTTACATCTTACGGCACAATCGGCTGGCTGCCCGACCTGAATAAGTGGGCTGATATAATTGATCATTTCCTCAAGCTAGGCGGCACATTTTACATTGCTGAGTTTCATCCGGTGCTGTGGATGTTCGATGATAATTTTGAGAAGATCGTTTACCCATACCACAACACGCACACCCCAATCGTAACCGAATCAGAAGGCACCTATGCAGACAGGAATGCCCCGATCAAACAAGTAGAATATGGCTGGAACCACGGTTTAGGCGAGGTAGTAACAGCACTTACCAGTCGAGGTATTTACCCGGAGTTTCTGCATGAGTTCCCCTACTCGCCGTACAACTGCTTTGCCAACATGGTGCAGGGCGAAGACGGTTTCTGGCGCATAAAAGGCTACGAGGATAAACTACCTATGGTATATTCTATAAAAGCTACAAAGATGGACCGGTGATTAAGGAGATTAAATTGATTTGATTGATTAGTTGTGCTAGGCCCCCTACTGCCCCTGCTTTTCCTCTTTGTCATCCTTGAAGGATCTTGTGTAAAGTGAGGTTAAGCACCAGCTACAGAGCTAATATTTTTGCAAGAGTAACAGCAGAATTCCCCGCCTTAAACAAGTCGGAGAGCCCGGACTTGTTTCGGGAGAGGGGCAGTAGGGCCGATACATCAGAAGCATTCTATCCAATCAATTAAATCCCTATTAATCTGTCGTCTAAGCCTGATCACGAAACATGTTTTATACTTGCAAACGTACAAGTATAAATCTGTAATTTAATACTTTTACTATGCCCAAGAAATCATTTCAGGAATTGATCAACAGTCCGGGGATGCCCGTTCTGGTAGACTTTTACGCCGATTGGTGTGGCCCCTGCAAGGCCATGAACCCAGTAATTGAGCAGGTGGCAAGCCAATATAACGGCAAGCTAAAAGTGGTAAAAGTGAATATAGACAATAACCATAGTGCCGCTTCGCAGTTCAGAGTGCAAGGGGTGCCCACGTTTATACTTTTCAGCAAAGGCCAGCAAGTATGGCGGCAATCCGGTGCCATGCCTGCACAGCAACTAACTCAGGTTATACAGCAGTATGTTTGATTTAGATGAGTGGATGTAGTTTTTTCTTCTTACTATCCTGAAAGTGGCACATCCCGGATTTGTTACTGGAGGTTTTGATAATAGAGAATTTAAGCAATAGCTGAAGTATAACTGAATGAAGCTGTATTTGAGCATTCACTCAATCACAAATTCACTCATGCACTCATTACTTTCAGCTGCAGCGTAAAAGTAGTTTCGCCGGGTTTGGTGCTTACTCTTATACTGCCGCCGTGTTGCTGCATTACCTGTTTAGAAAGGCTCAGACCAATGCCGGAGCCTTGCTTTTTAGTGGTGTAGAATGGTATAAATATTTTATCAAGTACATCTTCCGGAATACCTGGGCCGTTATCCACCACATCAATTCTTATTTTATCACGTTCCTGCTCCGGCAGGTAAGCCACCACTTCTACACATGGGCTTTTCATATTTTTGCAGGCCTCCATACCGTTTTTTATCAGGTTAATAAGTACCTGCTCCAACTGTTCCGCATCCCCCATGATCATCACATTTTCGTCGGGCATGTACATTTTAAGAGGTACATGCTGGGCCTGCATATCGGCCTCCAGCAGGCGGTGTACATTACGGAGCACTTCGTTTACTTTTAATGGATGCAGCTCAGAGGCTGGCAGGCGCATCAGGCGGCGGTAGCTTTGCACAAAGCTCAGCATGCCGGCACTTCTTCTCTCAATGGTCTGCAGTCCGGCCTGTATGTCTTCCAGGCTTTCCTCCTCTATCAGTTGCCCTTGCCTGTACTTTTCCACTATCTCGCTCTGCACCAGGCTGCCTATGGTAGAGGTAAGCGAAATAACAGGTGTAATGGAATTCATGATTTCATGGGTAAGCACCCTGATCACTTTCTGCCAGGTTTGCAATTCCTTCTCCTCGAGTTCAGATTGTATATTTTGCAGTGTTACTATTCTGAGTTTGCGCCCCTGCGAGATTATTTCAGTTACATGCACATTTACCAGCAACTGATTTTGCCCGGACTGCACAGTCACTAATGCTTTATCGTTGTTGGCTGTAGTTTTTATTGCCTGCAGCAGTTCGTGGCTTACACGCTCCAAAACCTGTATATGCTGCAAATAAGCTACGTGCAGCATATCCTTTACAGCCTTGTTTGCCAGCAGCACATTTCCGTTTTCATCAACGGTAATTATACCTACACTTACCTGCTCTACAATGGCCTGCAAATAATGATAATGGGCCTCCTGTTCAGCCTTTATCCGCATAAAAGCATCTGAGATGGCATTAAAGCTCTGGTATAGATTCCGGTAAGAGGAGTTTTTGTTCTGGATGGCAAACCGCTGCGTAAAATCCGAATGTAGCATGGCCTCTAAAAAGCTGCTGATGTCGCGATTGGTTCGTTCTACAAAGTATACCAGGTCGTAAACCAGGAACGAGGCTAGCAGCAAAAGGCAAAATGCCGTAACATACCAATCAGTGCGGTAAATAATTACCAGAAAGCCTACAATCACAATAACCAGCAGCAGCAGGCGTAAAAGCAGGTTTAACCGGAATCCCCTAAAGCCCATGCTTCTCAATTCTGCGGTAAAGGGCTGTTCGGGTAATACCAAGTTCTTTGGCAGCATGTGTAATGTTTCCGGCATGCTTTACCAAAGCTTTCTGAACCATCAATTTCTCCAGGCTCTCCAAGGTATGCTCGTCTGCATTTATTTTTGGTTGCATCTCCTGCTGCATCTGCGATGATTCATTGGGTGCCAGGTAGAAATCGTCGGGGTGCAATTCGGTCCCATCGCAAAGTATAACAGCACGTTCCATAGCATGGTCAAGCTCGCGTATGTTGCCTGGCCAGTGGTACTCCTTCAGGCGGCGCAATGTGCTCTCGCTCATTTTTAACGCTGGACGGTCATACTTTTGGGTGTATATCTGCAGAAAATGATTGGCCAGTAATTCAATGTCTTCGCGGCGTTCGCGCAGTGGTGGCAGGAGTATTTCTACTGTATTAACTCTATACAGCAAATCTTGCCTGAAAGTACCTTCGCGCACCATGTTATACAACGGCATGTTTGTAGCGCAGATCAAACGGATATCAATCGGCCGTGGCTTGTTTGTACCAAGCCTGATGATCTGGCGGCTTTGCAAAGCTGTTAAAAGTTTTGCCTGTAACGCCAAAGAAAGATTGCCGATCTCGTCAAGAAATAGTGTACCACCAGTAGCCGCCTCAAAGCGGCCTGCACGGTCTTCTTTGGCGTCGGTAAAAGCACCTTTTGCATGGCCGAACAGTTCACTTTCAAAAAGTGTTTCACTTACAGCACCAAGGTCCACTTTCTCAAATGCTTTATCGGCACGTTTGGATTTGCGGTGCAGGGCGCGTGCTGCCACCTCTTTACCTGTACCGTTTTCACCAAGTATAAGTACATTGGCATCGGTGCCAGCTACCTTGTCTATGGTTTGGTACACACGCTGCATGGCCGGCGATACACCTATAAACTCATCGTAGTGGAAAGTGGTATTTTGCTTTGCTGTTACCTCTCCGCTTTGCCTGCTTTCGCTGATTTTATTCTGGCAGGCATTTTTTAGGATGGCAACCAGCTTTTCGTTTTGCCATGGTTTAAGCACAAAATCTGAGGCTCCCTCTTTTAAGGCACGTACGGCCAGTTCAATATCGCCGTAGGCTGTCATAAGTATAACAGTTGTTTTCGGCGATAGATTAATGATCTGCTTCAGCCAATGAAACCCTTCTTTACTGGAGGTAGCACCAGTGCTATAGTTCATATCCAGCAGCACTACATCAAAGCCGTGCTCCTGAAGCATGGCAGGGATATGGTACGGGTCGGATGTTGTTAATACAGTAGCAAAATACTGCTTTAGCAACAATCTGCCTGCTACCAGTATATCTTCTTCGTCATCCACGATCAGTATCTTGCACGGTACTTTACTCATAGTTTATCGGGTTATATTGCAAAGTCAATGTATGTAAAAGTACAGTTTTTTAGATAATTCGCTAAAACGCCGGCTAAGTATATTTCATAAGTTATATCTTATCCTCGGATACAGGTTAAGCTGATCACACCTTACTGTTCGCTGGCAGACAGTTTAGTGTTCGTAATCGGACAGGCACACACATTAAATCATACACATTTACACACAACTACCTGATTGGCAATAATATACAATTAATGGCACATTTATTGGCAATTGATTTCCAAACTATAAAAAAGCATCCACTATACTATTAAATTTTACCATGGATCGAGTTATTGAGAAGAAAAAGTATACTCCAAAAAAAATTGCCCTTGTTGCCGGCGGTGCATTGTTGCTGGTACTTGTTATCTACAATCTTCTTTTTGCTGATCATACTTCAAAACTAAACGTAGACAGCGAGCGCGTAACGATTGGTGATGTGCAGGAAGGTATGTTTCAGGAGTTTATTGCAGTAGATGGCTCTGTGGAACCACTTAATACTTTTTTCCTGGATATAACCGAGGGAGGACGCGTTGACAAGATCTATACAGACGATGGCCGTATGGTACAGAAAGGTGACACTATCCTGAAGCTATCGAACACGACGCTCCAAATCGACTTTATGACGCGTGAGACACAACTGTATGACCTCATGAACGAACGCCAGAACTCTGAGATAACCATGAAGCAGGACCTGATCAGGAAAGAGAACGAACTCGCAGAAATTGATTACAACCTGGCTTTGGCTAAACGCAAGTATGAGCGCAATAAAATGCTCATCTCAGAAAAAGTGATTCCGCAGGAAGAATACGAAGCCTCTAAAGACGAGTACAATTACCTAAGCAAGCGCAAAACACTTGCAGACCGTTCTGTAAAGCAGGATGCTAAACTGATGGATGACAGATTGAAACAACTGGATGAATCTATCAGACGCATGCGGGCAAACATTAATATGGCCCGTAACACACTGGATAACCTGTATGTGGTGGCACCTATTACCGGCCAGCTTTCCACGCTGCAGGCAGAGGTGGGCGAGTCTAAGAGTCCTGGTGAAAATATTGGCCAGATAGACGACGTAAACGGCTACAAGGTAAAATCCAGAATAGACCAGCACTATATTTCCAGAGTATACCCAGGCCTTACCGGTACTTTTAACTTTAATGGCCAGAACCATAAAGTAAAAATCACCAAAGTTTTCCCGGAAGTGCAGAACAATACATTTCAGGTAGATCTGGAATTTGCTGAGGGTACTCCGGAAGGCATACGTCGTGGCCAGACACTGCAACTCAAGCTTAACCTAAACGATGGTGGCAAGGCTGTACTTATACCACGTGGTGGCTTTTACCAAAGCACAGGTGGCAATTGGATCTTTGTTGTAAATGAATCAGGGGATTACGCAGAGAAAAGAAACATTAAGCTTGGCCGCCAGAACCCGAACTATTACGAAGTTCTAAATGGCCTGAAACCCGGCGAGAAAGTAGTGTTATCATCCTACGACAGCTACGGCGACATTGACAGGCTTGAGCTAAAGTAAATGGTTAAATTGTTGAATTGCTAAATTGTTAATTATTGTGGTAATGTAGAGGCGCAATACTTTGCGTCTAGATCGCAACGAAGCATTTAAGTATCAATGCAAGAAGAGTAAACAGCAGTTTAACCAACCAACAATCAAAGCCCATTAGTACAAAATAAAACTAAAAAGATAGTAAACCTCCTATAACTAAACAGACATGGAAGAATTTGTAATTGAAACCAAGAACCTGCAAAAGCGCTATGTAACTGATACAGTAGAAACAACTGCCCTTGCAGGCGTAGACCTCAAAATTGCCAGAGGAGAGTTTGTGGCTATCATGGGCCCGTCTGGTTGCGGTAAATCAACGCTGCTTAATATCTTGGGCATGCTCGATTCTCCCAGCGATGGCACTTTCATGTTTCTGGGTCAGGATATCAGCCGTGCTACTGAGCGGCAGCGTGCAAAGCTTCGCAAAGAAAACCTGGGCTTCGTTTTCCAGAGCTTTAACCTGATTGATGAACTGACGGTGGAAGAAAACATTGGCCTGCCACTTGCTTACCTGGGCGTATCCAAAGCTGATACAACCAAGCGTGTGCAGGAGGCTATGGAGCGTATGGGCATCGCACACCGCCGCAGCCATTTCCCGCAGCAGCTGTCGGGTGGTCAGCAGCAGCGTGTGGCTATCGCCAGAGCAACAGTTTCTAACCCTGCCCTTATACTTGCTGACGAACCGACAGGTAACCTCGACTCGGTACACGGCCGTGAGGTAATGACCCTGCTCTCGGAGCTGAACGATGCTGGTACTACCGTGGTAATGGTAACGCACTCCCCTTCTGATGCTGAGTACGCGCACCGCATTGTAAACCTGTTCGACGGCCAGATTGTGACAGAGAACATTAACGTAAAACGCCATGCTGCAGAGTTGCTGTAGCAATTATGCAGCGAGTATAAATAACTTCAACCTGAGTAGTTACTCAAGTAATTAACTCAAGTTGCGAGCTACTCAATTACTTGAGCTAGCGTGTAGGCGAAGATAAAGAGGATTAGCTTTAGGATGAATCCTTCGGCTGTGACGGCATGGATCTTCCTGGGGAAGAAGCCG
>NZ_JAHYXK010000004.1 GCF_019443125.1 Pontibacter aydingkolensis
TACTCGCAGTCCTTACTTGGAAAAAGGGAGAACAACCTCGACCAACAATGTCTAGATGCCATTGGAGGTACACGCAGAGCACAGCGACCCTCCAACGAAACACCATCTAGACCAAACGTTGTGTCAAATAAAAAGCATGAAAACACTCTTTGCCATACTTAGTTTAACCGCTCTATTTTCTTGTAGCTCCGTTTCAGAAAAGGAACCAGAAAGGACACCTGACTACCAAACTTCAGGAACACCTTTGCCAGTTACAGCAGAAGAAGATACACTAAGGTTACCATATCATCAGTATTATCTTGCAGACCTAAGTCAACAGGAAATAGTAAGGCTAATTTTAGAAGGCAGCCTTCAGCCAGCGGATAATCACGTGACATTTGCCCTAATGGATTCATTAAGTTCTCCCAATAAAGCAACTAGAGATTTTATTTTTCCTGCCTTTAAGGAAGTTGTGGAAAAGTCAGATGGTGCATTATCTGAAGTTGTAGGACTTTACGCTATTAAATATGTGGAAGGCTACCCGAAAGAGTTTGCTGAAAGATACTCTTGCTGCCTTGCAGAGCTATCGCAACTGACCAACTATATTGGGTACGAAATTATGATGTCACAAGAACCAACATCTGAATATAAGCAGCTTTTTGAGACAATAAATCAGAAGTACCCGAAGTACGAGCAAGACAAAAGTATGCGAGCCTTCAAAGAGAAGCTTGAAACATACATGCAGTCCTTACTTGGAAAAAGGGAGAACAACCTCGACCAACAATGTCTAGATGCCATTGGAGGTACACGCAGAGCACAGCGACCCTCCAACGAAACACCATCTAGACCAAACGTTGGCGTCAATAGATAATTATGAACAAGTCCTTACATGTAGTTTTACTGTTTTTTCTGTTTTCCTGTAATGGAACAGAAGAAAGAGCACATGTAAAGGAAAAAGAGCATCAAATAAAGCATTTTGAAGAATTTGTCTTTTCGATAGAGCCGGGCTGGAGCACAGATGACAGCAAGGATGTGGAAATACATAAAGACGGCACTACTTATCTTCGCTTGAGAGACAATAGAGAAATCAAAGAGAACTATAAAGCGAAACTTGACTCTCAGAGCCTAAGGCAGATTTTTCTACTTGTTGACTCTATGAACGTTGAAGCGTTAGATACTTTTTACCAAGAGTATGAAGATGGAGCCTATTACTCAATGCGTTTGAAAAATAATGGCAAAGAAGTAAGAACTAAAGGTATGGACTTTCCGATTGAAGTACAGAAAATGCTCATGGAGTTGGTTGAAATTGTGGAAGGGCAGCAATTAGTCAAAACTTTTAACAGACGCTTTGCAACAACCAAAGATGTCTTGTGGCCACTCCCTCCAGGTTATGTGGAATCACAGGCTGTTTTAGATAGCTTGTAGTAAAGAAGGGGTAAAACTAATAACGCCAACAAGGTTCATAGTTCAGGCTGCGGCTATGCCTTGTCCATACTATGCACGAAACGTTGAGCGGCTAATAAATCAAATACAAACTGAAGAGTGAAAAGGCTTTACATATTTTTCGTCTTACTTAGTTGCTTTGTCATTCAGGCAGTAGCACAATCTGGAAAGCCAGAAGACTTTGGCTACCGTCACCTGCAAATGCGCTACCAGAATGATCCTGTAGACATACTGGTGCTGTCAAAGAAAGGTGAAGAGCAAAAAGCAAAGCCAATTATTCTTTTCGACCAAGGCTCTCAGGCACGCCCTCTTATTTTACTTGACAATGAAGGGAAGCCTTATAGGGTATTTCCATATCAGACCGATAGCCTATTGGTCAATTTCCACTTGGTTGTAGTTGGGAAGCCATACGTGCCGCTTATTGCTAAACACAGCGACTTAAAGAACGGTGCTTATGCTGACCCAAAACAGGTATTCCTCCTGCCCAATTATATTCCCGGGATAACGTAGACTACTACGTCAGCCGAGCTCAAGAAGTAATAAAGCATCTCAAGAAAAAGCAATGGGTGAAAAAGGACAAGCTGATAGTGGCAGGTCACTCAGCAGGCTCAACCGTGGCGGCGAAGCTTGCCTTTGAGAGCAAAGACGTGACGCATCTGATCTACTCAGGCGGCAATCCTTTTGGTCGAATGGCCTCGATTGTCTCTCAAGCCAGAGCTTATGATGACTCCACAGGCACAAGGGCTGAGAGAAGCTTCAAATACTGGGAAGAAGTAGTGAAAGACCCCGCCGATGTTGCATCTCAGGGCGGTGACTCAAACAAAACTACCTATGACTTCTCCTTGCCTCCAATTGATTACCTGTTGAAGCTACAGATACCTGTGCTTGTCACTTATGGCACAAAGGATCATGGCGTTGCTTTCAACGACTACCTGCGGCTGGAGACTATTAGAAAAGGAAAGAGCAACTTTACCTTTAAGCCATACATTGGAGTTGAACATAACTACTTCGGCTTTGACAAAGCAGGTAAAATCGACTATGACAAGTTCGGCTGGGATCAGGTGGCACTGGATTGGCAGGCTTGGCTTAAAAAGAAAGAAATTCATCGTTCAACCAAACCTATAGTGCATTAAAACACACCATAGCAAAACCGTTTTGCTTCAAGCAGTATATGGATTGAACCTACAGGAGTAATTTTTACATCTAAATAAACAACAAGTGTAATAAATTGCTATTTTTACCCTTGTTTATAAAACAAGGGTAAATGTTACCTCCGTTATCTATGGCTCCATTTCACAGAGAAAAACCTTATAATGATTTACCCCTGCTTCCTCCGGAGATAGATCTGGAAACAAGGGACGTCATGCGTAAGACCGTAAAAGCGAGCAGGGCCTTGGCGCAGCTGAATGGAGCCATAATCAACCTGCCCAACCCAAGCCTCTTCTTGGACACAATTCATCTGCAGGAAGCCAAGGCAAGTTCTGAGATAGAAAACATTATCACCACGAATGATGATCTCTACAAATCAGTTGTGGCTGAAAAAAGGTATGAATCCACGGCAGCAAAAGAGGTTATAAGCTACAAAGAGGCGCTATGGTACGGCTTGGAAAAACTAAAAGAGCGGCCATTCATCACAACGAACCTTTGTGTGGAGATCATGCAATGCATCAAGCAGAACACATCAAGTATCAGGGCCACTCCGGGCACGACCTTATCCAACACGCAGGGTGAAATAATTTACACACCACCGGCAGGAGAAGCAGTGATACGTGAGAAACTGGCCAACCTGGAGCACTTCATTAACGAGGAGAGCACGCTAGACCCGCTCATCAAAATGGCCATCATGCACTATCAGTTCGAGGCTATACATCCGTTCATAGATGGCAACGGACGAACAGGAAGAATACTGCTCCTGCTCTACTTAAAAATGGAGAAATTGCTAGATGTGCCTGCTCTATACCTGAGTGAGTATATAATCCACAACAAGTCGGCTTATTATCAGAAGCTAAGGGACGTCACAGAAACTAGAGATTGGGAAGGCTGGGTGCTATACATGCTTGACATGATAGAAAAAACAGCCATTAGCGGACTAATAAAGTTGGAAGAGATCATGGCTGTCATGGAAGCCACTTCAGAAGAGATAAGAGAGAAACTCCCCAAAGTATACTCGAAAGAGTTACTAGAGATACTTTTCAGGCTGCCCTATACAAAGCGCCAGTTTCTGATTGACGCAAATATGGGAACACCAAAGACAGTAGGCAATTACCTGATAGCGCTTGAGCAGGAAGGCTTCTTAAAGGCAACCAAGGTAGGGAAAGAAAAACTTTACCTAAACCATCGATTAATGGAAGTTCTGGAGAATAAAAGAAAAGCACAACCCTAGCTATGGTGCATAAATGCACCCCAGCCCATCCGTTGGCAATAATGGTATTTACTTTATTAAAACAGAAACAGATCCAACAGGAGGATCCACTTACACTAATTCTGGAACTAGCTAATTATTAAGTGTACCTTACGCATTACATGCTAAAACTACTGATAGAGTAATAGGCGGAGTGAGTCTTTCTGCAGGTTCTTCGCCTGGCAACACGCTATATTGGGATGGGAATAAATGGGTTTCTAATAGCAGCAATATTTTTAACAATGGTGGAAAAGTAGGGATTAAGACTGCAACGCCTAGTGAAAACTTAGTAGTTTCTGAAATAGCCGGTGCTACAGCAAGTACTAGAAACTTCTTTTTAGTTGAAACATTAGTTAATCCGTTTGTATCATCTACCCAAGGTATTATCATCCAAAAAGATGATGGCCAAAAACGTGGTTTCAAGATGTCTCAGGATGGATGTGACGATTCAAACACTCTTTTCAAAATAGCTTCTTTTAGTGCAAGTGCTGATATTGATCGTTTGGTAATTAAAAGAGGTAATGTAGGTATTGGAACGAGTAACCCAACAAGTAAATTACAAGTTGTCGGCCTTCCGGTCTTCGCAGCCAATACGGCAGCGAAGACCGGAAGGCCTCTCTGTAGGTGCTTTTATATTAATTTGTAGGGCGAACAATATACAGGACTTACATCTAAAATAACAATATTAATGATTTTCATACTGCAGAAACTTTAGGTAAAACTTTTGGGACTTTGCCTACACTTTTTTCCTGATTGCACCTTTATCTAATGACACAACAAAAGGCTACACTGCACGAACTGCCATGCCTTACTACCAGTAGTTTGCCATCTGTAAGTGTATGTCAGCGGCCATTAACAGTATAACGCTCCCTTCCCGATAAACATACTTCAGCGCATAGCTATGCTGACTTATAGTTTCTCCAAAATACTCTTTAAAAAAGGAATGGTAGAAATGGGAAATGTCCGGCGGAACAGATACGGCAGCCTGGCCTGCTACCAGCCTGGAGAAACTGGGTACAATGGTTTCTGAGTAGGTAATTTTCATAGTCAGGTAAAGGGTAGCAGCATTAAACTGGTTTTCAAGTATATAAATTTATCTCTTTTCAGGCATTAAAGAAATAATCTGAAAATAATTTAAAAAATATGTAACTTAAAGGAGCAAAAAGGCCTGCCTTTTGCGTTACAAAATAACAGAGCGTAAGTGCCGGGCATCTCATAACTGCCTGCATTTGATTACCAGCGCCAGGACCCTCAAATCTGAGATCATATGACGCAATTTTTCCGACCTGCCGAACTCCTGAACTTTGCTATACGGTTCATACAGATCATTATTGTATTTCCGATGGCTGTGCTGTTCAGCTTTTACATACCACCCTACAGCTCCATGGACTATGAGCTGCACTTTTTACTGTGCCTTATGTTCGCGGCTGCCATTTCCGTAATCGTTACTAAGATCAGCCGTAAGCTGATCGTGCTTATGTTTATTGGCATACTAAGTATACTTGCTTTTAACAGTACTTTTAAGGACCAGACGCTGGACGGCATTTACGCCGATTACAACGCCATGCTGGTAAACATGACCAGCAACCCGCACAAGGTCTCTTACTTTAAGCCAGTGCGCGGCACTTACTTCCAGGACCAGCGTGTGAAAAGCGCCATGCAGCCTACGCACCCCAAAGTACGGGCATTTGCCGTAGAGAATTCTACCCGTTATTTCCACGACGAGTACTACCGTAAGTTTGGTAAGGCCACGCGTTATTTCTCGCTCTTCAAGCACATCCGCATGAACTGGAAGTACGTGAACGACCCGCTGGGTATGGACTATTACTCCCCGCCAACAGAGAGTATGGGTTTACTCGCCGGCGACTGTGATGACTATGCGATCCTGATGGCTTCGTCGGTGATGGCAATTGGAGGCGAGGCGCGCATCGTTATCTCTCCGAGCCACATGTATACAGAGGTTAAAGTAGGCACTATTGAGGATATCGATAAAGTGAGCTTTGCTATCAGAACACTGTTCCCGGATGAGGTGAACGGTGGTAAGATACATTTCCACGAAACCGGCGGCGAGCTTTGGGTTAACTTCGATTATACGGGCAGTTACCCTGGCGGCCCTTTCCTGGAGCCAGAGCTTTACAGCGTGATCACATTTAAAAAGTAAAACAAAGTACATTTGCTTAAGCCCTTCTGCTTTGGTAGAGGGGCTTTTGTTTTGTGCCTTTTGTGTACTTAATCCACCTTGTAAAACAAATACTCCCTATTCCTTTCTGCTTTAGATTTCGTAATCTTGCGCCGGCTTGCACAAAAGGTGTTTATTTTTGTTATGGGTGCTGGTGCCTGAATTTATACTGGAGATGAGAGATTGGATTATACGCTATACGTTCTTTTTTATGGGTCTGCTTTTGTTTGGCCTGGGCAATGCGCTTGCTTTTAAGGTTAAGTACCTGGGCCTGCACCCCTGGGAAGTGCTGAACGTGGCTTTCTGGCAAAAATTCGGTTTTACGGTAGGTACCTGGAGCGTTATTACAGGTTTGTTCCTGGTAGGAGTGTCGTGGTTCATGCACCGCAAGTACATCAGCATCGGCACTTTCCTGAATGCTTTGCTTATCGGTCCGTTCATGGATTTTTTCCTTTGGCTGGACATCCTGCCTGATAAAACCGGAACCTGGGTAGATTATACTTTTCTGCTCACGGCCATTGTGATCGGAGGTATAGCAGGCGGCATGTATGTGGCTGGTGGAATAGGTGCCGGCCCGCGCGATGGCTTTATGCTTTCTATTTCCGACAGAACAAAGCTATCTATCAGCAAGGCGCGTATTTTAGTGGAGTCGGTGGTGCTGGTGATCGGTTGGCTGATGGGCGGGCCAGTGTTCGTTGTCACGTTTTTTTATACCTTGCTGTTCAGCCCTATCTTCCAGTTTACCTTAAAATTCTTCGTGAACCTGCGTGAAAAGCTAAGTCCTACTCCAGCCAAACAGGAAGCCAACGTATAATCCTTGGCCTGCAGATGCCGCATAATCCTGCTAAACTTACTATCTTTAGCAACTATAAAACACAGTAGCAGCAAGTATAAAGCTGCAGCATAAACCTCTTAACTATGAGCACAGAAGTGAGAAACCTGGAGCCCAAAGCGCTCTGGAATAATTTTGCAGACCTAAACCAAGTACCCCGACCTTCTAAAAAGGAAGAACGCGTTATCAAATTCATAAAGGAGTTTGGAGAAGGCCTTGGCCTGGAAACCTATGTAGATGAGGTAGGCAACGTAATAGTTAAAAAGCCCGCTACCAAAGGCATGGAAAACCGCCAGACAGTTGCCATACAGAGCCACCTGGACATGGTGCACCAGAAAAACGCTGACACAGATTTCAACTTCGACACACAAGGTATAGACATGTACGTAGACGGTGACTGGGTAAGAGCCAAAGGCACCACGCTAGGCGCAGACAATGGTATGGGTGTTGCTTCTATCATGACATTACTTGCCTCTACCGATATTCCGCACCCCGCTATTGAGGCAATGTTTACCATTGACGAAGAAACCGGCATGACCGGCGCCATGGGTCTGAAAGGCGGCTTGCTGGATGCCAGCATCATGCTTAACCTGGACACCGAAGACGACCGTGAATTAACCATTGGCTGTGCTGGCGGTATAGACATAACGGCAACCGGAAAGTATGAACAGGAACAAACTCCGGTTGGTGCTAAAGGCTACAAGCTGACCTTAAAAGGTTTAACCGGTGGCCACTCCGGTATGGATATACACCGCGGCCGCGGCAATGCAAACAAACTCATGAACCGTATGTTGTCGCAGGCAGCAGAGCAATTTGGACTGCGCGTGGCCACTATAGACGGAGGCAGCTTGCGTAATGCCATTCCGCGTGAGAGCTTTGCTGAAGTTGCTGTGCCAGGCGATAAGGAAGTAGCGTTTAAGGCATTTGCAGAAGAGCAAACAGCTATACTTAAAAAAGAGCACAGCACTACCGACCCTAACCTGCAGGTTATACTTGAAAGTATAGACACGCCTGCAAAAGTTGCTGCAACCGAGTTTACAGGCAAATTATTACGTGGATTATACGCTTGCCCGAACGGCATTTACCGCATGAGCCCCGACATCGAGCACTTGGTACAGACATCTAACAACGTAGCACGTGTGCTGGTGAAAGACGGCGAATATACTATACTTTGCCTTACCCGCAGCTCTGTAGATACGGAGAAGATGGACCTGGCTCGTGCTATAAAGTCTGCTTTGGAATTGGCTGGAGCCAATGTAAAACTCAGCGGCTCTTACCCAGGCTGGATGCCAAAACCAGATGCTGCCATCGTGAAACTGATGAGTGACTTATACCGCTCTAAGTTTAAGGATGAACCACACGTAAATGCCTGCCACGCTGGCTTAGAGTGCGGTATTCTTGGAGCCAATTACCCTGATATGGAGATGATCTCTTTTGGCCCGAACATTACCGGTGCCCACTCCCCCGACGAGAAGGTGCAGATCAGTTCTGTACAGAAGTTCTGGGACTTTCTGCTGGATACACTGGCTAAGACACCGGAGAAAGTATAAAGTATAATTTTGGTAACAGAAGAGCCGCTAAAGTTTATACTTTGAGCGGCTCTTCTGTTTTATCACAATGATTAATTCTTGATATACATTCGTCCTCGCTCATCTCTCGCGAGTGTGAGTTATTTTGCGGCCTCTGGCCGCTTTGGTATTTACTAGTAGCATAAAGTGGCGGGACACCACAGGATACCTCACACTCGCCAGAGACCAGCGAGGGCAATTTCCTTTAGCTCACTAATAATTGTACATCTTCTCATAATACTCATGCGCCATCCTGTCTGCATCAAAAGCAGGTATAACATCGCGCATACTTTGCTTTGTAATTTCCAGCCATTGGTCTGGGTTGTTATAGTATGTCGGGATAATCTCTTTTTCTAAAATACGCATCATGTTATCGTAATCAATATCATCCTGTACATGATCGGGCAAAGTAGTATCTACAATTGGCAGTATAAAGCTGTTTTTGCCATGCTGTGAAAACTCTGGTATCCAGCCGTCCTGCACCGAAAAATTAACCGAACCGTTCATGGCTGCCGTCATGCCGCTGGTGCCAGATGCCTCGCGTGGTCGCCGTGGTGTGTTAAGCCACACATCGGAGCCCTGCTTTAATTGCCGCGACAAAGCCAGTTCATACCCCGTGAGCACCGTTACGTTATCGCGCTTATAGGCCATTTTCACCAGTTTGTTAAAGGTTTGCACCGCACCGTGGTCGAATGGATATGGCTTACCGGCCCATATTACCTGCACCGGGTAATCGGGGTTGCTGATTAGCCTGAAAAAACGCTCTGCATCCCGAAGCAGCAGGTCGGCACGCTTGTAGGCGGCAAAGCGACGGGCCCATACAATAGTAAGCACATCCGGCTTAAACAGCTTACCTGACTGGTTGGCCACGACTTCAAACAACTGCTTCTTCATTTCGGTTTTACGCCTTTTCAGCGCTGCATCATCTCCCTGCTCCAAAGCATCCTGCATGGTTTTATCCATCCAGTAGGGTACGTTTTGGGCATTGGTTATGGCTTTAATCTCGCATACGCCCTCATTATCATACCACATAGTGCGAGCTACCTCGCCATGTAATTGCGACACCCCATTAGATACCTTAGACAAGCGCAACGCCGCCAGTGTGTGGTTAAACATAAGCGCGTGCATGCCTGTTATCCGGCGGGCTTCTTCTAAGGGGATACCATTAAAAAAGCCCATTTGGTCGAGCAGGTGAATGTCGTGCTCCTCGTTACCTGCCTTTTCAGGTGTGTGAGTGGTAAACACCATTCGCTTGCGCACCTCCCCTACATCGCGGTACTGTTTATACAGGTGAAATGCCAGCGGCAGTGCGTGGCCTTCATTCATATGGTAAATCTCGGCGCCACCCAGGGCCTCCACAACTTTTGCACCGCCAATACCCAGCACTATACTTTGGGCAATGCGTGCCATCGGTTCAGGGTCGTAAAGGCGTTGGGTTATGGTTTGTGCCAGGTGATCATTCTCAGATATTTCGGTAGTCAGGAAGTACATGGGCACAGTACCGAAAATCTCGGGCTTCAGCACCATCGCTTTAACCAAGACGGGATGCTCGTTTATCTCCACTTCTACAGTAATGCCGCTATCTTCCAGGTAATTGTAATACTTTTTTTGAAACAGAACACGCATGGTCTGATCCTCGCTGCGCTCCTGGTCGTAGTAGCCATACTTCCAAAGCATGCCCACCCCGATCATATCCTGACGCAGGTCAAAAGCGCTGCGCATGTGCGATCCGGCCAAAAAGCCTAATCCGCCTGAGTAAGTCTTTAAGGCCTGGTGTATGGCAAACTCCATACTAAAGTAAGCTACCCTTTTTGTGTATCGTGGATCTATGTCGTGTGGGTGCGACCAACGGTTGTATTGCGTCATGATTAGTTTTACATTAAAAATTGCGCTGTATACTTCAGCATTAGTAAACAGCATCCATATACTAAACTCCTAATAGTTAAAGTGAAGTATAAAACAGGCTATACATGCTAACCTGTGAATTGGTGCATACTACAAGGCTACGCCAATTATACTTAAACTGATACACTTTTATAGTATTAATGAGTAAAGCTGTGGCACCAGCAGAAATGGTTAATATACAATACATGCTTTTGCAGCAGGGCTATGGCATACACTTAAGCAAGATACAGCAGAAAATAGTGCAAAAAAAAGCCGCTCCATCTTTTGCGGGATAATGGAGCGGTTAATCAGTTAAAAGAAGCAGTAGCAGCCTACTTGAGTTCCTCATATAGTTTCTTTGTTTTTACACTTAGCGAAAACCAGTCGTAATTATTACGTAACTGCTGAAAATTGATCCCTTCCACAATTCCGTTAGTGCCTTTTTCGCTCAGAGCCTGGGCTAACACATTATCTTTAATTGTAAAAGAATCAACAACAAGACCTTCTTTCACAAAAGAGCATGTAAGGCCTCTATCCTCGTTTTTGTAGAGCAAAACGTGGCTTTCCACAAGCCCTTCTTTCAGTCTATCTAATTCTTTCATATGTGCTAAAATATACCCTTTACACGTTCAAAAAAGCAGGATAGTTCAAATTAAACCAGAAAAATTTATTATAATTAAACTTTTTGGGTGAAGGGATGTTTTTTTTGGGTTAATACAAGCTATAGCAGCTTCAAATAGCATTAAGGTATATGTACAGCTATACTTCCGGATACGAATTTCAATTTACTCATAAGGTACTGTCCTTAGTTAACAAGTCTGTTACAAGTGATTTTAAGAGTTGACTAAAGTATAGAGTGGCCTGGTGCAATTCAAAAAGCTCCTTTAAAACAGTGCAATTTATTTTTAAACCTTAAGGGTACCTTTTCGTAAAAGCCTATCAGTAATTATTGCATTGCTGTTAAGTATTCAACTTTTGGCCCAAACTTCTTACATATCAATGCTCCGATATACTTACAAATGCGCCGCAATGCGCATTTCCAGGAATAAGTGTATGGTTGCAAAGCATTTCTGTTAAGCCCGAAGCTGAATCACTTATAAAAATGATTAAGTAAAACTCAAAACTTCACCCGTTTTGTATCAGGCAGACATTTACCAGACGACTACCTTTCTGAAGGACTTAGTAAGCAGCGTTACCTCTCCGCAAGGAATGGACTGGCTTGCCCAAAAAGTGGAATTTCTTTCTGCTGATACTTCACAACCAAAAGACCTCTACATAGCCTTTAGCGCCGCTCCGCGCTTTATAGGTAAAGAAAAACTGCAGGTATCCGAGCAGGTTATCCAAACTGCAGCCAATATCAGAGCCGGATTTAACCCTGCTAACTGGTCTACTGCACAAGCTGCACGCACCATACTTATACTTTCTATACCACACCAAAACGCTGAAGTATACCTGGCAACCATAGAAAAGCTGTTTAACACAGCCGATATGGGCGAACTGGTGGCTCTGTACGCAGCACTTCCTTTATTGCCGCATCCGGAAAGCTTTAAGAAAAGAGCCTCTGAAGGCGTGCGCACTAATATGGGAGATGTTTTTGAGGCAATCGCGCTAAACAACCCCTACCCTGCCGACTACATGGAAGAGGATGCCTGGAACCAACTGGTGCTGAAGACCCTATTTGTTGGAAAACCCATTTACCGCATTTATGGCATCGAAAAACGCGTGAACCCAAAGCTGGCACGCATGCTGAGTGACTACGCCCACGAACGCTGGGCTGCTGGCCGTACTGTATCCCCAGAACTATGGCGCTCAGTTGGCCCTTGCCTGGATGATACCTTGCTAAACGACATAAAAAAGCTTTTCGCACAGCCAAACGAACTTGAAAGAGAAGCGGCAGCGCTTGCCTGTACCCAAAGCACCTTTGCCCCTGCTCATGATCTGCTGAACGAGCACACTACATTAAAAGAGCGTGTAAACCGTGGCGAAATTACCTGGGACCTCATCGGCAACAGGCTTTTAGAAATGAACTAACCAATCAAATTATACTTCCTGATTAACCATTACACTTACAACTTTTAGCCTTATGAACACACACAACCTCATGCTGATCGATCCGCATATTCACATGACCTCCCGTACCACTGACGATTATCAGCGTATGCGCGAGGCAGGCATCGTGGCCATTATTGAACCGGCCTTCTGGCTGGGGCAGCCCCGCACCGAAGTCGGATCTTTTAAAGATTACTTTAGCAGCCTGGTAGGTTGGGAGCGTTTCAGGGCCAGCCAGTTTGGTATAAAGCACTACTGCACCATCGGCTTAAATTCAAAAGAGGCGAATAACGAGGCACTGGCCGAGCAGGTAATGGAGCTGCTTCCGTTGTTTGTGTGCAAAGAAGGCGTGGTAGGTATCGGAGAGATAGGCTACGACGACCAGACCCCTGCCGAAGACAGGTTCTTCAGAGCGCAGCTAGACCTGGCAAAAGAGGTTGGATTGCCAGTACAGGTACACACGCCACACCGCGATAAGAAAGCAGGCACCATTACAAGTATGGAAGTATGCCTGGAGCATGGCATCGCCCCTGACATGGTAGTAATTGACCATAACAACGAAGAAACTGTGCGCGATGTGCTGGACCGTGGTTTCTGGGCTGCCTTTACCATTTACCCGAACTCTAAAATGGGCAACGAACGCATGGTAGAGATCGTGAAACAATATGGATCTGAACGCATTATCGTAAACAGCTCTGCCGACTGGGGTGTATCTGACCCATTGTCTGTGCCTAAAACAGCCTCGCTTATGCTGGAGAAAGGCATAAGTATAGAGGATGTCCGCAAAGTATGTTACCAGAATGCCTTGGATTCTTTTGGCAAAAGCGGCCAGATGCATGAATCTGATTGGCTGACAACCACTAACGTAGACCAGCGCGAAAAATTCTCTGACAACTCGGTACTTCGTGGCGGACAGACTCCGGTTATAGGTGAAATCAAAGCCGACACTGCACTGGAATCTAACATCGTACGATAAGCAAATGACAACATTCGGAGCATACCTGAGGCTGATGCGCCCTGCCAACATTATAACGGCGATTGCTGATATTATGATGGGCTTTGCGGCATCGGGTGCCTTATATTCGCTTACCTTATGGGATAACGGATTTATGCCGGAATACCTGCAGCCGCTGGGCTGGTTGGTGCTGGCAACCATTGGCCTGTATGGTGGCGGTGTGGTTTTTAACGATGTTTTTGATGCCGACCTGGATATGGTGGAGCGTCCGGAAAGACCTATACCAAGTGGTAAGGCAAGTATAACGGGAGCATCAATACTTGGTGCCATACTTTTGGCAGGTGGTATACTGGTTGCCTGGCAGGTATCGGTGGTAAGTGCCTCTATAGCCGTAACCATTGCCCTGCTAGCCCTGCTCTACGACTGGAAAGGAAAGCACCATACTTTGCTGGGCCCTGTAAACATGGGTGCCTGCCGCGGCGGTAATCTGCTTTTAGGTGTTAGTGCCATACCTGCCATGGTGGAAAGCCTATGGTTTATCGCCCTGATTCCGATTGTATACATAGCGGCCATTACCATGGTAAGCCGTGGCGAGGTGCACGGCGGTAACACAGCTGCCTTAAAAGGTGCAATGCTGATGTATGTGCTGGTGTTTGCCGGTATCTTCAGCCTTAGTCTGCTGCCGCAGTTTAACTTGATTTATAGTATTCCGTTTCTGCTACTATTTGCATACTTAATATTTCCTCCGTTGGTGCGCGCTATGCCTGCCAAAGAGCCCAAACTGATCTTTAAAGCCGTTAAGGCCGGTATACTTGCCCTCATTGTAATGAATGCAAGTATAGCGGCTGGTTTTGCCGGCTGGCAGTATGGTTTGCTCGTGCTCTTACTTTTACCAGTATCCATTTACATTGCCCGTAATTTTAGCGTAACATAAAATGAAATACCTTTTTAAAGCGTCTTGCATCATTTTCCGCAAGATCAATTCTTACTTACAACTATAGTTCATACTTCCGCTTACATTAAATACCACCCCTTATGCATACCACAATAGAACAGGAGTTTACAGTAAAATTTAAGTATGGGGTATACTTTACACAAAGCCTTTTTGCAGGAGATAACTCTCTGCTGACAGATATTCTTACGCAAAGCCATACTTCAGGAGCAGCGGCCAAAGTGCTGTTTGTAATTGATAGCGGCGTAGCCAACACTAATCCAGATTTACTGCAGCAGATAAAGGCTTACGCCCAGAACAACTCCGAAAGTATAAACCTGGTGGCAGAACCTATGCTTATACCTGGTGGCGAAGAATCCAAAAATAACCCGATTTACCTGCAGCAAATATTGCAGGCGGTAAACGAATTCGGGGTTTGCAGGCACTCTTACTTAATAGCTATTGGCGGCGGCGCAGTGCTTGACCTGGCTGGTTTTGCTGCTACCATTGCACACCGTGGCATACGGCATGTACGCATACCCACTACAGTATTATCACAGAATGACTCCGGTGTAGGTGTAAAGAATAGCATCAATGCCTTTGGTAAGAAGAATTTTATCGGCACGTTTGCTCCACCTGTAGCTGTTATCAACGACAGCGATTTTCTGCTCACACTCGATGACCGCGACTGGCGCGCAGGGATTTCGGAAGCAGTAAAAGTGGCGCTTATCAAAGATGTGGCCTTCTACCAAAGTATAAAACAGGATGCCGAAAAGCTGGCTAATCGCAACATGGAGGCCATGCAACGATTAATACACCGCTGCGCCGAACTACACGTACAACACATAGGTGGAGCCGATCCTTTTGAGACCGGCTCATCGCGTCCGCTGGACTTTGGCCATTGGGCAGCACACAAACTGGAACAACTAAGCAACTATAACCTGCGCCACGGCGAAGCAGTAGCCATTGGCATTGCCCTGGATGTGACGTATGCTTGTTTAAATGGGATGATAACACAAGCAGAATGCGATGATGTACTAAACCTGCTGCAGACCTTGGGCTTTGAACTGTTCACACCTGAATTATTAGACCAGCATGACCCTTTCAGCCAGCTATCTATTATAAAGGGTTTGCAGGAGTTTCAGGAGCACCTGGGAGGACAACTGACTATTATGCTGCTGAACAAGATAGGCCAGGGCCAGGAAGTACACCATATGAACGATCTGCTTATACTTAAAGCGATACAGCAATTACACGTTAATTATCAGCCGCAGGCATTGGCACAGGCTTGATAATTAAAAAAGTACAGTTTGACAAAAGACGATTTGACAAAGGAGTTATTCTTTATGGATGACGCTTCTAAATAGTAGTGCTACACGATACTTCCTTTGTATTTTGTAAAGTAGCCATCATCAAAAATTAAAATCTTACCTAAAATAAACATGGAGTTAGCAAAAGGATACCACCTCACATATTGCACCAACATCCATCCCGGTGAAACTTGGGAAGAGGTATTCATTTCGCTGAAGGAGTATCTTCCGTCGCTCAAAAAAAAGCTTTCTTCTGATCAGCCCTTTGGCATTGGCCTTAGACTGTCTAACCAGGCAAGCGAAGATATCCTGAAAAAAGACCAACTACAAGAGTTTAAAGTATGGCTGCAGCAAGAAGGCTTGTACGTATTCACGATAAACGGCTTTCCGTACGGCGGTTTCCATCATCAGGAGGTAAAAGACAATGTACATAAACCCGACTGGACAACTGACCTGAGAGTAGCCTATACTTGCAGGCTGGCAACCATTCTGGCTGAATTACTACCCGAAGGCATGGAAGGAGGCATTTCTACTTCGCCGCTCTCCTATAAACCCTGGTTTTTTGATGCGGATGACTTCAAAGTGACGTCGGTTTATACTTCATGCACAAATAACCTGCTGCAGGTAGTCGAATACTTATTGGAGCTTAAAGACAAAACAGGGAAAACTATACACATTGATATTGAGCCGGAACCGGATGGGTTTCTGGAGAACTCTAAAGAAGTAATAGCACTGTATACAGACAGACTTCTGCCCAAAGGAATTAAACGCCTGCAACAAAACAGAGGCTTACTGGAAGCTGAAGCAAGAGAAGCCATACTTGAACACGTGCAGCTATGCTACGATGTATGCCACTTTGCCCTGGCCTACGAAAAGCCATCCGAGGTATTTGCCAAGCTACAAGAAGCAGGTATTAAAACAGGTAAGATTCAACTGAGTGCCGCACTAAAAACCAGCTTACCCGAAGATGCTGAAACGCGTGGCGACATAGCCAGTGCATTAACAGCCCTGGCCGAATCTACTTACCTGCACCAGGTGGTAGAGCGCAGTTCCGATGGTGAACTGACAAGCTATCCAGACCTGACCTTTGCCCTGCAGCACATCCGGAAACCAAATGCCGTAGAGTGGCGCACTCATTTCCATGTGCCTCTTTTTACCCGGGCCTACAATGGTTTGCAGTCTACACAGGATGATGTGCGCGAAGTATTAAAGCTTTTGCAGCAACAGCCCTTAACACAGCACCTGGAGGTAGAAACATATACCTGGGAGGTTCTCCCGGAGGAGATAAAAAAAGATTTACCCGAATCCATCAAACGTGAACTCGAATGGGTTCTGAAAAGTATAAAACCCGCACATAATGCAGAAGACAGTAGTTCTGAACGTAGTAGGGCTCACAAAGTCGCTAATCGGTAAACACACCCCCTTTCTTGCAAAATGGTCTGAGCAGGCTAAGCAGGCAAATATAAAACCTGCCATTCCGGCTGTTACCTGTACTGTCCAGTCAACGTATTTAACCGGCAAATGGCCCCAAGAACACGGTATTGTTGCCAATGGCTGGTACTTCAGGGATGAGGACGAGGTAAAGCTTTGGCGGCAGTCGAACAAGCTGGTGCAGGCCCCCAAAGTATGGGATGTGGCTAGAGCAGCCAACCCGAACTTTACAGTGGCAAACATGGGCTGGTGGTATAACATGAACACCACTGCCGATTATACGCTAACGCCGCGTCCGCAATACCTGGCTGATGGCCGCAAACTACCCGACTGCTATACCCAACCAGCTGATTTGCGCGACACACTACAGGCAAAACTGGGTACCTTTCCGCTGTTCAACTACTGGGGGCCAAAAACAAGTATAAAATCAAGCAAGTGGATTGCAGACGCCTCTAAGATTACGGATGATCTGTATAACCCAACGCTTACACTTATCTACCTGCCTCACCTAGATTACAACCTGCAACGCCTTGGCCCATCGGACCCACGCATTGCCAAAGACTTGCAGGAAGTAGATGCCGTGGTAGGCGATTTGATTACATTTTATGAGGCGAAAGGTGCGCAGGTGATGGTGCTGTCGGAGTACGGCATAACAGACGTAAACCAGCCGGTGCAC
This sequence comes from Pontibacter aydingkolensis, assembly GCF_019443125.1. Classification (GTDB taxonomy): domain Bacteria; phylum Bacteroidota; class Bacteroidia; order Cytophagales; family Hymenobacteraceae; genus Pontibacter; species Pontibacter aydingkolensis. Next base: position 17,639 of record NZ_JAHYXK010000004.1, read on the forward strand.
CTGAACCGTGTGCTGCGGGAGCATGGCTACATAGAAGTGCGCGAAGAACGTGGCACCGAGTTGCTGGATACTGCCATGAGCACAGCTTTTGCACTGGCTGATCATCAGGTGGCGCATGTGTACATCCACGAAAAATCGAAAATAGCTGAAGTAAAAGCGCTGCTACAACAGCAGGATGGCGTTGCCCAAGTACTGGCCGGCGAAGAACGCAACAAGTATAACCTGGCGCATGAGCGTTGCGGCGAACTGGTAGTTATTGCTAAAGCTAATGCCTGGTTTACCTACTACTTCTGGCTGGATGATAAAAAAGCCCCGGACTATGCCCGCATGGTTGACATCCACAAAAAGCCTGGCTACGACCCGGTTGAGATGTTCATAGACCCAAAGATCAAATTCCCTGTTCCGCTGGTGGTGGGCAAACTACTAAAGAAAAAGCTAGGCTTTAGAACCCTGATGAATATCATTCCGCTGGATGCTACACTTATAAAAGGTTCTCACGGCGCATTACCAGAAGATAAAAACGAATGGCCGGTGCTGCTTACAAAGTACCAACAGGAGTTGCCTTCAGAGATACAGGCTGTGGATGTGTTTGATCTTATACTTTCTCATCTGCAGTTATCGCAGCAAAAGCAGCGTGATTTGGCAGAAGTATAAACTCAAGCTGTCATTTCGAATAACGTGAGAAATCTAAAATATTACGGGACTATAAAATGCTCCAGATTTCTCACGTTGTTCGAAATGACGTTGTGATACCTCCTATCCTTTCACCTTTCTCACACCAAAATGAATAATATTGTAAAAGTTTTTGTTAATTGTGTAAGTATACTTGTTTATCACGTTATACCTTTGCAGCAAGTATAGACTAAAACATGAAGCTTTACCGCCAGATCATATTGCTAACCCTTACATTGCTAGTGCTCGTTTCCTCAACGGGTATGGCTGTGAGTATGCATATTTGTGGCGGCGAACTGCGCGATGTTACTTTCTTCGGAGCCGAGGCTGATTGCCCGATGGAGAAGGAAGAGGAAGTTGTTCCTCCCTGCCACGCTCCTAAACAAACTGCTGACGAGGAAGCCTGCTGCGAAGACCACCAGGTAATCGTGGAGCGGCTGGATGTAGCTGCCAAACACAAAGACTTATCACTGACCAGTCTGCAGGACATCCAATTGATGGCTGTAGTAAAGGCAGTTATACTTCAGTTTTATACTTCTGATACAGATCTAAAGCCTGCTTACGCGCTTTACGAGTCTCCCCCGCTGGCCCGCGACATACCGGTGCTGGTGCAATCTTTCCTACTATAAATTCTGCTCTTTTCGATGTATACCCGCCACTGCGGCTGGTATAAGGTGCTGCTGTGTTTTCAGTAGCCATACTTCTTTGTATTCAATCGAATAAAGCATGTTAAACAGCATTATAAAGTTTTTCCTGGAGCAGAAACTCGTAACGGTTTTGCTACTGCTACTTATAGTTAGCTGGGGTATTGTAGTGGCTCCTTTTAATTGGAACGTTAATTTTCTACCCCGCGATCCGGTACCCGTAGACGCCATTCCGGATATAGGTGAGAACCAGCAAATCATTTTTACCGAGTGGATGGGCCGTTCTCCGCAGGACGTGGAAGACCAGATCACCTATCCGCTTACTACTTCTCTCCTGGGTATGCCGGGTGTAAAAACCATCCGCTCTACCTCTATGTTCGGGTTTTCCAGCATTTACGTCATCTTCGACGAGGATACGGAATACTATTGGAGCCGTTCCCGCATTCTGGAGAAGTTAAACTCTCTGCCAGCCGACTTACTACCCGATGAAGTCACCCCGAAGCTTGGTCCGGATGCCACGGCACTGGGGCAGGTGTACTGGTATACTTTGGAAGGCCGGGATGAGAACGGTAAACCTGCCGGTGGCTGGGACCTGCACGAACTGCGCACCATCCAGGACTTTTATGTGCGCTATGCCTTGTCGGGTGCCGAAGGTGTAGCTGAAGTTGCCTCTGTGGGCGGTTATATAAAAGAGTACCAGGTTGATCTGGATCCGGTGGCCATGAAAGCCAACAACATTTCAATGATGGAGGTAATGAATGCCCTGCAAAACAGCAACCAGGATGTAGGCGCCAATACCGTAGAGATAAACCAGGTAGAGTACCTGGTGCGTGGCCTTGGCTATGTACAGAACCTTGAAGATATTGAAGATGCTGTAGTAAAAGTAGCATCCAACGTGCCCATCCGCATCCGCGACATTGCCAGGGTTAACATTGGCCCCGCCGACAGATCGATGCTCGGAGTGCTGGACAAAGGAGGCGCAGAGGCTGTGGGCGGTGTGGTAATTGCCCGCTACGGTGACAATCCGTTGGCTGTGATCGGCAACGTAAAAGAAAAGCTGGATGAGATTGCTGCCGGTTTACCAAGCAAGAAACTGGCTGACGGACGCACCTCCAAAGTAACCGTAGTGCCTTTCTACGATCGTACCCAACTGATCAACGAAACACTGGGAACGCTTAACTCCGCTATCATACTTCAGATTCTCATTACCATCATTGTGATCATCGTGATGGTGTACAACCTGCGTGCCTCCCTCCTGATATCTGCTCTTCTGCCGCTGGCGGTGCTGATGACGTTTATCATGATGAAGTACTTTAACGTGGACGCGAACATCGTTGCCTTGTCGGGCATCGCCATTGCCATTGGTACGATGGTGGACCTAGGCATTATCCTGAACGAGAACATACTCCGTCACATGGACGAAGCGCCTCCTGGGCAGTCGCTGCTGAAAACAGTATATGATGCCACCACAGAGGTTGCTACAGCCATACTTACAGCAGTTTCCACGACCATCGTCAGCTTTTTGCCGGTGTTTACTTTAGAGGCTGCGGAGGGTAAGCTGTTTGGCCCATTGGCGTTTACCAAAACCTTTGCGCTGGTAGCTTCGCTTATCTTCACCATACTCATTATGCCTGCCTTTGCGCATTCTATATTTGGGCTAAGATCAAAAAGTATAACCTGGACGAAGGTACTGAACATCCTGCTGCTGGTGCTTGGTTTGGTGGCTTTGTTTATACTTCCGCTGGCTGGCATCACGCTTATTTTGGTTGGCATCAACAACCTGCTTAATTATTACAGGCCAGTGCGTTATGGCAGGTACCACACACCTGTCATGATAGGCATTGCGGTTGTAGCTGTGTCGTGGTTGCTGGCTTCGGAGTGGGTGCCACTGGGTGTATCGGTTAGCCTGATCATAAACTTCCTGTTCATCCTGCTCATTATAGGGCTTGTGCTGGGCACTTTCACGTTATTTATCAGGGCTTACCCGCGCATACTTATGTGGTGCCTGGCCAATAAGGGTAAATTCTTAACGATACCGGTTTTTATCATGCTGCTTGGTTTGCTCAGTTGGTTAGGCTTTAACAGTTTGTTTGGTTGGGTGGCAAATGGCATCGACAAAACCGGTTACAACATCAGAACCTCCTCTGCCTGGAGCGGACTGGTGCATACTTTCCCGGGTATGGGCGAGGAATTTATGCCCTCCCTCGACGAAGGTGCTTTCCTGCTAATGCCTACCTCTATGCCGCACTCCGGTGTAGAAGCCAACAAACGTTACCTGCAGCAGCTGGACCTGATGATTACAGCCATTCCTGAAGTAGAAATGGTAGTAGGCAAAGCCGGACGCGCCGAAACAGCCCTGGACCCGGCTCCTATGTCTATGTACGAAAATATCATCCAGTACAAATCAGAGTATAAAACTGATGCCAACGGCCAGAAGATACGCTTTAAAGTTGACGATGAAGGTGAGTTTGTTCGGGATGCACAAGGTGAGCTGGTAGAGAATAAACGAGGGGAATACTATCGCCAGTGGCGCGATCATATAAAGAGTCCTGATGATATCTGGGACGAGATCGTGACTGCCGCCAACATACCCGGCGTTACGTCTGCCCCAAAGCTACAGCCAATAGAAACGCGCCTGGTAATGCTCCAGACAGGTATGCGTGCGCCAATGGGTGTGAAAGTATATGGCCCTAACCTGAAAACAATAGAGGACTTCAGTTTGCAGATGGAGCGTTTCCTGAAAGAGGTGCCCTCTGTTAAACCGGAAGCTGTGTATGCCGACAGATCGCTTGGCAAGCCTTACATGGAAATAGAGTTGAACCGCCAGGCGATGGCCCGTTATGGGTTAAATGTAACCGATGTGCAGGAATATATCGAGGTGGCGATGGGCGGCATGGCCCTCACCACAACGGTAGAGGGCAGAGAACGCTACTCTATCCGTGCGCGCTACGCCCGCGAGCACAGAAGCGATCCGGAATCGGTAAACCGCATCATGATCACAACGGCAAGTGGTGCACAGGTGCCTTTAGGAGAGGTTGCCGAAGTAGTGTACCGCCCTGGCCCGATGATGATACGCGGGGAAAACTCCTTTTTAACGGGTTATGTACTGCTGGATAAACGCGACGGCTTTGCAGAGGTATCGGTAGTGGAAGATGCCCAGCGCTACTTAGATATGAAAATAAGAGAAGGTGAGTTAGTAGTGCCTGCCGGTGTAAGCTATAAATTCTCTGGCAACTACGAGAACCAGGTGCGGGCAGAGCAGCGGTTGGCAGTTATTATTCCGCTTAGTTTGCTCATCATCTTCCTGATCTTATACTTTCAGTTCCGGTCAGTTCTTACCACATTGTTCATCTTCTCGTCTATAGCTATGGCATTTGCAGGTGGCTTTATGATGCTGTGGCTGTACGGGCAGGATTGGTTCTTTAACTTCTCGTTTAGTGACACCAACATGCGGGAGCTCTTCCAGATGCGTGATTTTAACCTGAGCGTAGCGGTGTGGGTTGGCTTTATAGCCCTGTTCGGTATTGCCACAGACGATGGTGTAGTTATCGGTACATATTTAAAGCAAAGCTTTGCGAACCTAACACCCGAAACAAAGCAGGAAGTACGCCATGCAGTGCTGGAAGCAGGCAAGCGCAGAGTGCGCCCTTGTTTAATGACAACCGCCACTACCCTGCTGGCCCTGCTGCCTGTGCTCACCTCGTCAGGCCGCGGCTCCGATATTATGATCCCGATGGCTGTTCCGACTTTCGGCGGAATGGTAGTAGCATTAATAACACTCTTTATTGTTCCTGTACTCTACAGCTGGCGGGAAGAACTAAAGATTAAAAAATCAACAGTATGAAAAGAGTATTTATTTTAAGTATACTTCTGCTGGCATTTTCACTTAATCTGAAAGCACAAACCCTGGACGATTACCTGATAACTGCCGGAGAAAACAACCCGCTGCTAAAGGCCCGCTATGCGGAGTACGAAGCAGCATTGCAACGCGTGCCACAGGTAGGTGCACTACCAGACCCACAGGCCAATTTCAATTTCTTCCTGCAGCCTATGGAGCGCTTTATGGGCAACCAGGTGGGCGAAGCATCAGTTATGCAGATGTTCCCGTGGGTTGGCTCGCTGGGTGCTGCCAAAGATGAGGCAAGGTACATGGCCCGGATGAGACTGGCAGCCTTTAACGAGGCCAAGATAAACCTACACCACGATGTGTTTACTTCCTGGGTTAACTTATACCGCATAGACAAAGAGGCTGAACTGCTGGAAAAAGAACTGGAATTGCTGAAAGCCCTGGAGCGTATTGCGCTTGCAAAGTATAAATCTGCGCCTGTAAGCAGTCCCACCGGTGCCTCCAGGCAAGGTACAATGCCAGCATCTGGTACAAGTATGAGCAGCGCCACGCAATCAGGCAGCAATTCATCTGGTATGGCTGGTATGGGCGGTACTGCTACAGGTAGTGCTCCTGCCAACAGGCAAAACAACAGCATGAGTGGCGGAAACAACATGTCTTCTGGCATGGCAACCTCTGGTACTTCTATGGTAGACGTTATCCTGATCAGGGTACAGGTAAAGGACCTGGAAAACAGGCTTCAACTGCTACGCGACTCCAGAAAGCCGCAGGAGGTAGCATTTAACAATCTGCTTAACAGGCAACCAGATGCAGCTATTCAGGTTGCAGATACACTTTTACCCGCTGAACTTCCTGCCTCGCTCTCGCTTATCCAGGACTCTATCCGGCAAAACCACCCCATGCTGAAGATGTATGAGTGGGATGAGAAAGCAAGAGAAGCACAGTACCGCATGGCCCGGCTAATGGGCAGGCCCATGATCGGTTTAGGTGTCAATTATATGGTTTTTAAACCGCGCACCGACGAGGCAACCCAGATGACGATGGGCGGAGAAAACATGGTAATGCCCATGGTATCGGTTACGCTGCCTATTTACCGGGGAAAGTATAACGCAGCCAAACGCGAAGCACAGTTTGCCCAAAAAGCGGCAGTCTATCAAAAAGAGGCAGCTGAGCGGCAACTGTTCACCGAACTGGAGAACCTGCTGTATACGTACCAGCGCACTACCACCACGTTAGCATTACTGGAAGACCAGATAAAGCTGAATGAACAGGCCATACGCCTGCTTACCACGAACTACTCTGTTGCAGGAGGAGGCATCGAAGACATACTAAGGCAACGCCAAAGTATACTTACCTACAGGCAACAGCAACTGCAGGCCATCACCGATCAGCAGACTGCTGTGCATGATATCAGCCGCTTAATGAATACCCAAATTTATACCGTATCGCATGACACCTCGAAATAAAAGAACCCTAACGTATATAGCAGTAGCCCTGGGCGGTTTGCTGCTGGGCTGGATACTTTTCGGAGGAAGAACCTCTGAGGATGTACACGACCATACCGAAACGGCTGCCGGTGTAACAGAATACACCTGCTCCATGCACCCACAGATACGCCAGAACGAGCCGGGCAAATGCCCGCTTTGCGGCATGGACCTGATTCCGGTTACAACTGCAAGCAGCTCTGCAGTTGCCAGTCCTTATGTGCTGGAGATGACACCGGAGGCCATTGCGCTTGCCAACATCCAGACTTCACCGGTTAAAAGCGCCAATGCTGAAAACGAGCTGAGCATTTCTGGTACGGTGCAGCTAAACGAGCAAAAGGTATCTTCTATCACAGCCAAGTTTCCGGGCCGTATCGAAAAGCTGTATGTAAACTTTACGGGCCAGGAAGTGCGCAAAGGTGAAAGGCTGGCATCGGTATACTCTCCTGACCTTATCTCCGCGCAGCGCGAGTTGCAGGAAGCAGCCAGGTCGAAAGACATTATGCCGGAACTCTATGAGGCTGCTAAAACTAAATTACGCTTATGGAACCTGTCTAAAAGCCAGATTCAGCGTATCGAAAGCGCCAATCAACTCATTACCAACTTTGATATTTATTCCGACGCAACAGGTGTGGTAACGCAACGTGGGGTTTCCGTAGGCGATTATGTAAGCACTGGTACCGTTATGTTCGAGGTAGCAAACCTTTCTTCTGTTTGGGTGGTGCTGGATGCCTACGAAAGCGACCTTGCCTGGGTAAAAGAGGGCTCTAACGTTAACTTTACTGTACCAGGCATACCGGGCAAAGAGTTTACCGCGAAGGTTGCCTTTGTAACGCCTGTGCTTGATGCCAGTACACGTGCCGTGCAAGTACGTGCCGAAGTAGCCAATCCCGGCAACCAGTTAAAACCGGGTATGTTCGCCAATGCCACCATTAAAACATCGGCCCAGGCCAAAACCAACGGAGATGCCCTGGCTGTGCCCCGCACCGCTGTGCTCTGGACCGGCAAACGCTCTGTGGTATATGTAAAACTCGACAGAGAAACCCCGGCTTTTGAGATGCGGGAAGTAACCTTAGGCCCCCGCCTGGGCGATACTTACCTGGTTGAGGCGGGATTAAGCGAAGGCGAGCAGGTAGTAACTAACGGTGTGTTCGCTGTGGATGGTGCAGCCCAGCTAAGCGGCAACTATAGTATGATGTCGGCACCGGCAACCAAAACCATGGAAGTGCCCGAGGCGTTTAAGGAGCAGCTAACCGCAGCTGTAGAGCGTTATTATACTTTGAAAGATGCGCTGGTAGCCTCTGATGCGGCAGCCAGTAGCAACGCAGCAGTTGGTTTTACTGCCGCCTTAAACCAGGTGGATATGAGCCAGCTGGATGGCAGTACACATGCTAAATGGATGCAATTATTGCCGGCACTAAAGTCTAACGCAGCCACTATACAAAAGAGCACATCCGTAGAAAAGCAAAGGGAGGCTTTTAATGTGCTTTCAAATCACGTAATAGATGCAGTAGAAAGTTTTGGTGTAAACAAGGATGTTGTATACAAGCAATGGTGCCCGATGGCCAACAACGATCAAGGGGCTTTCTGGCTTAGCGATGAGAAAGCGGTACGCAACCCATACTTTGGTGATGCCATGCTAACTTGCGGAGAGGTGAAACAAACTTACCGCAAAGGCCAGCGTGTAGCCGCAGATAAAGAACCAGTACAAGCCAGGGAGCATGTGCATTAATAATGAAAATCATGGCGTGAGCCGAAGAGAGTGCTCCAAATGACAAAGAAACATTCCTGCGCCACTTTAAATGTAAGTATAAACAACCATGAAAGATTGTTGCAGAACAGGCGACCAGGAGCCAGCGCCAAAGTATAAAGCATGGCTAAAATGGCTTGTGTTTGCAGCCGTTGGAATTATAGTAACTTTTATAACCGTAAATCAAATAAATAGCTAATTAAATAAACCGAAAATGAAAAAGACACTTTTCGCAGCAGCTGTTGTAGCAGCTTTCACTTTCTCGGCTTGCTCTGAGAACACAACAGAAAACACAGAGGCAACAGCTGAACATCACGATGATATGGACCACGGCCATGCAGAAGCAGGTCAGGCAGACGGTACGGTTGTGGTAGAAACACCAGATTACGGTAATGTAGCTGAGCCTTTTAAAACACAGGTATCGCAGTTGGTAGACCAGTACATGAAGCTGACGGACGCTTTAGTTGCATCAGACCCAGCTACAGCAAAAGCAGCAGCAAACGAAGTGCTTACTGTGGCCAAAGCAATGCCAATTGCCACACTTACCACCGACGAAAAAGCCTATGCCGAAGAACACACAGCTGTAGTTGTTGACCGTGCAACCAAAATAGCCGGATCAGATGACCTGGCGGCGCAGCGCGAAAACCTGGAGCCGCTTTCAGAGTCTGTATTCTCAATGGCTAAGGCATTTGATGCAGCAGATGGTACGCTATACTACCAGCATTGCCCGATGGCATTTAATAACAAAGGCGCTTACTGGGTAAGCTCTAAAGAAGAGATCCGTAACCCATACTTTGGCGATGCCATGCTTTCGTGCGGCAGCAACAAGGAAGTGTACAAGAAATAAACAAGCGCTCTATTTAACTTATAAAAGGCGGGTAACCAACAGGTTGTCCGCCTTTTAATTTATCTCTCTCCTCCCTCTTCAGATTTTTTTATAACTCAGGCAACCTCTCTTGTACTTGCTACATCTAAAGCATTATAGCAGCTACAGCAAAAGTTCACCTCCTCAGCCAGGGCCCGGCAGAGTTAAGAGATAAAATCAGGCAATTCGTCTAAATCACCAAACAGTACCTTGCATTACAAAGTACTATATGTAACTTTGTGGAAGTAAATCAAACAACATTACTCCGAACCAAAATAAAACTATGAAAAAAGTATACTTCCTATTCTCGTTATTGCTGCTTTATAGCACAACTTTACTGGCCCAATCCGAAGGATTTTTAACCGGCGTTGTTTTAGATGAAAAACAACAGCCGGCGGGCTTTGTAAATGTGGCTGTACTGGAACTGGTTACCGCTAAAGTTGTAACCGGTGCCATTGCTGACATGGATGGCCACTTTCTGATCAAAACGCCTGCTGCCGGTAAGTACCAGCTTAAGATCAGCGGACTTGGCTACACCGAATTTAAAACTCCAGCCTTTGAGGTTACCGGAGCAAACTTTGCAAAAGACTTTGGCAAACTGCAGGTTAAATCCGATACCAAAGTACTAGCAGAAGTGCAGGTACAGACCATGCGCCCTACCGTAATCATGGAGCCGGATAAAATGGTGGTAAATGTAGAAGGGACGGCATTGGCCAGCGGCGCTACAGCTTATGAAGTACTCGAGAAGTCTCCGGGCGTGTGGGTAGACCAGGACGGTAACCTACAGCTAAACGGTAAGGCCGGGGTACAGGTAATGATCAATGGCAAGCGTTCTTTCCTGTCTGGCAGAGAGTTGCAGAACCTGCTGCAGGGCATGTCAGCCGAAAACATCAAAAATTTAGAGATCATCTCAAACCCATCCTCTAAACACGATGCTGAGGGAGCATCCGGTATCATCAACATTAATCTTAAAAAAGCGCAGGTTGCTGGCATGAGTGGCAGTGCTTATGCCGGTTACCAGTACAACAGACTAAGCACTTATACCACAGGCGGTGAGATCCATCACAAAAGCGGAAAATGGAACACATCTGCCAATATAGATTTTACCAGACGCATGTGGTTCAGAGATGCTGAACTGGACCGTGTGTTTGTGAATGAGAACGGCAGCAAAAGCAAGTATGACCAAACTGCTTTTGAAAAATCTGAGCGTGTATACCCTGCGATACGCGTTGGCACCGACTACGACCTTAACGGGAGACACAGCATCGGTGTAATGGCCCGTATTAACGCCGGCGAGAACAACACCAGGTTTAATTCTGATTCATACCTGCTAAATGGCAACGACTTATTTATACAGGCAAAAAACAGAACGGTAGATACTCACAACGGTGGCACTTACAACCTACACTATGTTGGTAAATTAGATACTCTGGGCACAACCTTATCTGCTGACCTGGATTATGTGCGCATCTCTTCAGAGACAAATTCAAAAATGAACAATAACTCGGAAAGAGTTAACCAGAGCCAGCCTGCCGATATTGAGCTACTGCAAAGTGATAACCCGGTTGCCTATAGTATCTATGCTGCCAAAGTTGATTTCACGAAAATGATGGGCAAGACCAAGATAGAAACGGGTGCAAAAGCCAGCTATGTAAAATCTGATAACGAGCTTAAATTTTTTGAAATAGCTGATGGCCAGCGTGTAACAGACCCGAAGCGTAGCAACCATTTTATTTACGAAGAGAATATCTTTGCGGCTTATGCCAACGTATCTGCAACATTAAGCAAAAGCCTGACAATGCAGGCAGGCTTACGTGCCGAGCAAACAATCTCTACAGGCCTGCTGGTTACTAAAAACGAAAAGGAAAACCGCGATTACCTGGAACTGTTTCCAAGTATCTTTTTACAACAAAAAGTAAACGACAACTACCAGATTGGGTACAAGTATAGCCGCCGCATTAACAGACCAAACTACCAGACGCTAAACCCGTTCATTTTCTACCTCGACCCTTATACTTATGTAAAAGGAAATCCGGACCTGAAGCCACAGTATGTGAACTCTGTTGAGGTAACACAAACCTATAAGCAGCGCTACAACCTGATACTGGGTTATGCCAACACAAAGGATTTTATGGCGGAGATTCCGGAGCAGAACCCAGAAGACAACACCACCATTTTCCAGCAGCAAAACGTGAAAGATTTGAAGAGCGCCACTGCTACAATGGTAGCCCCGATCACGATCTCGAACAAATGGCAGGTAAACAACAACATCATGACGATGTACCAGGAGTATACCACCATCTCGAAAGACGAAGTGATTGTAAACGATAAAATAACTGCCATCATCCAGAGTAACCACAGCATTATGCTGCCAAAGAACTTTAAACTGGAAGTAAACGGCGGTTACCAGAGCCCAGCTGTATTTGGCCTATACCAGATTGAAGACCAGTGGTGGGTAGATGCCGGCCTGAAGTATAGCATGCTGGATGATAAACTAACCTTTGGCCTGAACCTGACAGACATTTTTAAAGGCCGCGAAATGCAGATACAAACTAACCTGAACGGCAACGTAAATGCCATCGACCAATACCAGGGTACCCGCAGTGTTCGCCTTAACCTGCGCTACCGCTTTAACAAAGGCACTAAGTTCGAAGCCAAGAAACGTAACGTAAACCTGGAAGAACTTAACCGCACCGGTAATTGATAACAGAATAGAATTTGTGTGAAAGGCAGCGGCTTCTGGTCGCTGCTTTTTTTATGGCTATACCGCTGCAGCCAAACTTCGGCTGTAAAAATAGTTACCTTTGCTTCTGTACTATAAAATAGCCCATGCCACAGGTAAACTTAAACTGGATCATACTTTTACCCATACTAGCAGGCGTTGCAGTAGCTACGCAAACCGCCATAAACGGACAGCTGCGAGTTATAGTAGGCAGCCCTTTAGTAGCGGCGCTTATTTCTTTTTCGGTGGGTACACTTGTGCTGATTACACTCGTGCTGGTTACCAGACAGGAAATTCCTGCAATAAGCCAGCTCTCTGGCACAGCATGGTACAAATATATGGGAGGCTTGCTGGGTGTTTTTTTTATTACCAGTGTTATAGTGTCGGTGCAGCGCATGAGTGTGGCCAACCTACTGGCATTGGTGGTGACAGGGCAACTTGTTACCGCTCTGCTGTTCGATCATTTTGGCGCACTTGGGGTTAAGCAGAGCTCTCTAACGCTTACACGCGCCCTGGGAGCCATTGCACTTATACTTGGTGCTTACCTCATCAACAAGAAATAGCAAAATATACCTAAGGGCGGTACGTGGTTTTGTCGCTTGGCCGTACGAGCAACCAAACCAGTAAACCTAAAGGCCAGGCAAGTAAGGCTACAATAACGGCAACCAGTAAACCAGGTTTGCCACGTCTTTCGGCGTCTTTATAGGCCCATACAATACTCCAGATATATATCACTAAAACTACCAGAGCTATTATCAATCCGAAAATTCCAAGCCCAACTGCAAAGTCTTCCATAGTATAAAGTATAGTTTCTGAATGTTATTTAACGATTTACTTTAGTTTAGGTTGATATCCAATGCTTTATGCAGCAGACAAGTACATTTCGCAGTAATATTCCAGCATAAGGTTCTCTGTTGCTGTGGCAGCTAGATGCTGTACCGGCCCCTTAACCCGCTGCTCCTTAAGACATAAGCACCAACATCTGTCCGCGCTATGCGTACCTTTTCCGTAGTACAAAGTGTATCGTAACAGTTTAAGAAGGAGGAAGAAATATGTCTATCAAAGATATTTTTAATAAAGTAAAGAAAGAGCTGAAGGTGGTGCAGGGCGAGGAAACCAAAGACAAAGTATACACCAACGAGAATACCTTTGCTGATGAGGCGACGGCAAAAAAAGAGTTTGAGCGATCAAAAAGGAAGCTTTTTGATGTAAACAGCTGGACCATGCTAAGTGGTATAAACTCAACTTTCCAGCTGTATGACCGCCGTGGCCAGCGCAGCAACGCTAAAATACCAGAGATTGGTTACTACATAGAAATTGTTTTGCCAGCGTCAACCATTGAAAACTGGGTACAGGTATCGGACATACAACAGGCAGAAAACATGGCCGAATTTACCGTGCACCCCAGCGAAAAACCAAAGCAGCTTACCGAAGAAGAAGAGGAAGTACAGCACTTTTTTATAAAAGAGGCGAGCAGCACATTCAGGGTTACGAGGGATGGAACTAAGATAATTGGCTACGAGATTGGTAAAAACGAGGGCATAAATAACCAGGGCGAGGAAGCCGGAAACCGTGCCGTTTTAAACACGCTCGTGGCAGAAGGCGGCTGGGCACTTTTTCAGGAGATGCAATGGGATAAACTAACCAGCTACCTGGTGCACCTGGAGGAGATAAAAGAGTAAGACTTGCTATAAACAACTTAGACTAAAGCACCCGGCTTAGGGTGCTTTACATGCATTTTGTTTGCTTTAATCAGTTGAGCAAAACGCATGTTTAGCCACTGCAATTTGGCAGTAAAAAAGTATGTTTATAACGCTTAGCAAACAGTGAGTAAGAGATATCAGTAGAATTACTGGAAATAACGTTTTCTCCCTTTTCACCATTATCCTTAATCTGAAGTTTAATAACCAAATCTAAGTTATTAGTATATCTGATGCCAAAAGCAGTTGAAGCAAGCTCAACCTAAATTGGCTTACAGCTTCAAAATATTCTTTAAAAAAGCTGGAACGGCATATATATAATAAAGCGCCATTCTTTAAAGAAACTTTGCCTCTGGCTCAGCTATTAATAAGCTGATCTATAGCACACATAAATATATCTTATGGTTCTTATTAATAATATAAATTAAAACTTATACATCCGGTAGAGTATTTTTGCAGCCATCAATCATATTAGTACTACAACTATAATTTAAGCTGATGGCTATTACTGGATTAAATTACAAAAGAGCAGGCAGATTTTTGGCAGGAGGAAGATTAGTAGCCATACCAACCGAAACTGTTTACGGACTTGCAGCAAATGCTTTGGATGAGTCTGCTGTAGAACAAATTTTTACCACCAAAGGCAGGCCTCATTATAACCCCCTTATCATCCATATAGGCTCGAAAAACGACCTTAATAAATACGTAACGGCAGTGCCAGAAATGGCTCAACGCCTGATCGAAGCTTTTTGGCCAGGGCCTTTAACACTGTTACTGCCTAAAAAGGAAATTGTACCGGATCTTATAACAGCTTCTTTGCCACGTGTGGCTGTGCGCATGCCCAACCATCCTTTAACATTGAAGCTTTTACAATTGTTAGATTTTCCACTGGCTGCACCAAGCGCAAATCCTTTCTGCTACATCAGTCCTACCAGGGCTGAACATGTACAACAGCAAATAGGTGATAAGATTCCTTACATCCTGGATGGTGGCCCATGTGAACAGGGGCTTGAGTCTACTATAGTTGGCTTTGAGGAGGGGACTCCTGTAGTGTATCGCTTGGGCGCCATTACGCCGGAAGAAATTAAGGCAGTGGCAGGGCAGGTTAAAATGCATCAGAAATCCAGTGAGCAGCTAGAAGGTCCGGGTATGCTGCCTTTTCATTATTCACCCCGCACCCCGCTTTACTTTACAAATAATGTAGATGAGCTGCTTAAAGTATCTGACCCTGCAAAAACCGGAGTAATCTCATTTCAGAGAGCGATTGAAGGTTTGCCTGAGAAAAACCAGGTTGTACTGTCAGCTGCAGGCTATATGCAGGAGGCGGCCAGCAAGCTTTATGATTCACTGCATTATTTAGACGGATTAAATCTCAGTAGGATTATTGCGGAGAAACTACCGGAGTATGGTTTGGGAATGACAATAAACGAGCGATTGAGAAAAGCCGCTGGTAAAACCACGGAAAGTGCTTCTGAAGGTAGCCTAGTCCAACAGAAAGCTTAACACTGCTTTATTGGCATTAAAAATTTATCCGCTTAGTTCTTTCAAAGAGTTTACAAAGATACACTACATAATATCACTAGCCCTTCTATGAACCTCGATCTGTTAATCGATAACCTGACAAGTCCGGCTCTCTTATTTTTTGCGCTTGGAGTGCTTGCTGTCAAACTTAAGAGTGATCTGGAGATTCCTCCCACCTCATCTAAGTTTATCTCATTATACTTGCTCTTTTCGATTGGCTTTAAAGGTGGGCAGGAACTGGCCCACAGTATTTTTACAATAGATATCATCTGGGCAGTGCTGTTTGGAATCCTCCTATCACTGCTTATCCCTTTTTATTGTTTTTTTATTCTTAAAAGAAAACTTAGTGTAGAGAATTCCGGTGCCATTGCGGCCGCTTACGGCTCTGTAAGTGCAGTAACTTTTGTAACAGCTGTGTCTTTTCTTGAAATTCAGAATCTGGGCTTCGACGGGCATATGGTGGCAGTAATGGCGCTTATGGAAGCCCCTGCTATTATTGTTGGGGTAGTACTGATACGTTTATATTGCGAAGAGCAGGAGGACTCACCAAAGCTCGGTAAAATACTTTCGCACTCATTTACCAATGGCAGTGTGATGCTGATCCTGGGCAGCCTGCTGATTGGTTTGCTAGCAAGCGATCAGCAGGCACAAGGTATAAAGCCTTTCACCACAGACATTTTTAAGGGCTTTCTTGCTATCTTCCTGCTGGACATGGGTATCGTGAGTGGCAGAAAGTTGAATGACTTCTTTAAGAGTGGCTGGTTTACATCCTTGTTTGCGGTTGCCATACCTTTTATAAATGGGTGCCTGGTGGCAGTAGTAAGCGGACTTATAACAGATGACATCGGTAACAGGTTTATATTTGCTGTGCTGGCTTCGAGTGCCTCTTATATTGCAGTGCCGGCAGCCATGAAAATAGCAGTACCAAATGCAAATCCGGGAATTTACCTGCCAATGGCTTTGGCTGTAACTTTTCCTTTCAACATTACCTTAGGCATGCCAGTGTACCTGTCGATTATAGGATCTTACATATAGACATGTAATAAAGAATGATAAAGCATAGCAAACGTGACTCTTAAAACTGACCATACCAACCGAACCATTCCTGTATCGTTTTGCTTTTCTCCTGCTGCAGGTACTTGAGGTAGGCCGTTGCGACAGGAGAGAAACTTTTGTTCTTTAACCAGATCAGATTCCATATAGATTGAATCGGAAAGCCTTTTACCGGTATAATTTGCAAGTCCCCGTTGCTTAATTCATTTTTGATGCCGATCAGGGGCATAATGGAGTAACCGAGCCCTGCAATTACAGCCTGTTTTACTGCCTCATTGGAGGTTAACTCCATCTTCTTGATTACCCGCATGTTGTTTTGCTTAATGAAGTTCTCCATGATCTGTCGTGTGCCTGAACCGGCTTCACGATAGATCAGAGGCACTTCCTCCAGAATGCTGTTGTCATGGAGTTCTCCACTATACTGGTGTTCCCTGTTGCCTACCAGGAATAGTTTATTCTTCATTAGTTCGATGCTTTCTACCTGCATGTTTTCAGGTAAAACAGATACAAGCGAGAAGTCTACCTCGTTTCGTTTTAAACTTTCGATTACCATGGATTTATTCGTAACATCCAACACCAGTTCTACCCCAGGGTGTTGATTAAGGAAGTCCGATAAGAAATAAGGCATGACATACTTACCCGTAGACACCACCGTGATTTTTAAGCGGCCAATCAACTGCCCTTTATAAGCCAGAGTTTTATAGTTGATGGCGTGTACCTCGTTAAGAATTTTTTCGGCTGCTGCGGCTATTTCTTTACCAAAGTCTGTAATAAAAATCTTGCGCCCAATTACTTCTGTCAGTGGAATATCGAATTGATCCTGAAGATTCTTTAGCTGAATAGATACAGCAGGTTGCGTTAAATGCAGTTCTTCAGCTGCTTTGGTTATACTTTGCGTCTGTGTGATCTTAAGAAATACCAGAAGCTGGTGTAGAGTATAATTCATAAAAACTATTTATGATACGCATTAAAAGTATATATTTTTATTTATATAAACAATTGCAGAATTTTGAAGCATCAAAAAGCAGGTAATTATCTAAAAATGCCTGTTCATACTAAATTAAACCAGACACATTTTATGCTAACAACTACAGCTGAAAAAAGCGTGCCGACACTTGAAAATGAAATGCACCTGGTGGAGCAATCAATTCATTCTGCAATTACATCAAGTGAAAAAAACCAACCTTTAAAATCAATTTTAAAAAAGCTATATCTGCATGTAAGCGTGATAGGTATAGTATTGGTTATTTGCATCCTTTTTATAGGAGTAAAGAATCAGGATGTGATTATGATTGAGTGCTTTAAAGCGCTGCTAATCGTAGCTAGCCTAAACCTTCTTCGTGCATACTCAATTTCAAAAATTTAACCCATATCATCATGAAAATTTTAAATCTGATTTCTGGTAATTATACTCCGGCTGAAGCCAGAGAAGTGCTTCTTAAATTAATTGACATTAAAATTAGCTTTCATAAGATAAAGAACCTGAAATCGCAGGTTAACTTTGAAAAAGCTGATGTGGGTTCACAGGCGCGCATTAAAGAACTTCTGGAGATAAGAGCACAGATTGTGAGTCTGATTCAGGAGGCTATTGAAGGCAACCATAACGTGGAGGTTGAGTCAATACTTAATGTGGCTATTGAGGGAAAGGCCTACGAAGTTAGTCATGTTCAAGGGCAGGAAGTTGCTTATAGCAACTAAGCATAAAAAAGAGAGAGTACTTGCCCCTGTTTTGCAGGAGGCATTAGGCGTTGAGTGTATAATAGCAGAAGGCTTTGATACCGATACACTAGGCACTTTTACGGGAGAAACAGAACGGTTAGCTGACCCGGTAACAACAGTACGGACCAAATGCCTGAAAGCGATGGAGCTGTATGACTGCGATCTGGGAATTGCCAGTGAAGGTTCCTTTGGGCCGCATCCAACCTATTTCTTCCTACATGCTGACGAGGAGATTCTTATCCTTATTGACAAGAAGAATAAATTAGAGATACTGGTCAGGGAGCTAAGTACAGAAACAAATTTTGGAGGCGAAGAAGTTAGCACGGAAGAACAGTTAGTGAGTTTTGCAAAACGTGTTAAGTTTCCAGCACATGGTCTTATACTACGGCGCCAAGAAAATTGCTATGTTAATATAGTTAAAGGGATTACAGACTGGACACAGCTAAAGGATACCTTTTATCAGTTGTTGGAAAAGTATAAGACAGCCTATATTGAAACCGATATGCGGGCCATGTATAACCCGACCCGAATGGAGGTAATAAGGAAAGCAGGCCTGAAGCTGGCAGAAAAAGTAAACTGCAAATGCTCTGCCTGCGGTACTCCAGGGTTTAGTATAACAGAAGCTAGGCCAGGCTTACCCTGTGAAGGATGTAGATTCCCTACACAGTCTGTTTTAAGTTATATCTATAAATGTCAGAAGTGCGGCCTCTCTAAAGAAGAAAAATATCCGCATAAAAAATTTGTTGAGGATCCTATGTATTGCAATATGTGTAATCCATAATTTACAAAGCCAGTAAAGAGCTTAAGTAACCTAAATTGCTAGTTATGTAAATTCAGGATTTAACGAGACCAAAGTCCAGGATTAAAGGCAGAAGTTTTGTCTGTAACACCTGAAAAGTGACCGCATACATGGTGGCGGGCATCAAGGCGATTAGCTGTGAGAACTCTGTTTCTGCAGCTAATCGCATGTGCTCGTTTTGAATAACCTCATAAGGCTCCTTTGTTCTTTTGCTATTACATTTTCACTTCACTCTCCAGCCTATCTGTTCCTGCTCGTGCATGTCCTCAAGCAGGTAATTGGTGAAAATGATGTCAGAATAACGAATCTCGAGCTCAAAATTCAGGTGCAGGGACTTGAGAAAGCGCGACTCATGGGCTACACCAGGCAAAAACTCCACCTCCACCGGCAGTTCCTCTCCGGTCAAGACCAAGCACACTCTCATCCCGTAGAAGTACTCCAGCTTAGCCAAGCACAGCCCCGGCCTTCTCCAGGTTAGCCCGAAGCTCAGGTGTTTGCAGTATCGCTTTCTTCACTGCACGCCTCGCGTCGAACCAGCTTGCGCTTGTCGAAGACCCCGATTATTTCGGGGCTCACAAGCTTCACTAACTCGCCGCTATGGGACTTGCAGCCTCTGAATTAATATAGTATCTTGGATATCAGATGCCCATACTGGGCGCATACCAAACCCATAAGCCAACTGCGCCGCCTTGTGGCCAAATCCGGTAAAACTTTCTTCAGGTTTACCTACATACTCACATAAATATGGAAGCAAGAGCAGAGAACTGTGAGTAGATATCTAAGAGTTTGCTTTATCTTATTACTTATTATCTGTACGGTGGTGGCGGTAGCTCTAACCCTAAACCTTAGTAAATACATAAACATACTCCCTTGGACGAGATCAAAAAAGAAGACATCAAGCAGGAAGTGTTTGACCTTTACGATGACTACGCGCACAACCGTGTAACCAGGCGTGAGTTCATTCAAAAGCTGTCCATTTATGCCGTGGGCGGCCTTACGGTAGCCTCGCTCATGAGTTTTCTTATGCCCGATTACAAGGGTGCCGTCCAGATTAAGTCTGATGATCCGCGCATTAAATCCGAATACATAACATACCAGTCTCCGAAAGGTGGTGGAGAGATTAAAGCATTGCTCACCATGCCATGCCTGCCGATGCTAAAAAGAGACTTGGAGGCATTGTAGTTGTGCATGAGAACCGGGGACTAAACCCATACATAGAAGACGTGGCCAGAAGGGCCGCCCTGGCAGGTTTTGTATCGATAGCGCCGGATGCCTTAACACCGTTGGGCGGCTATCTGGGTAACGACGATGAAGGCCGTGCCATGCAAAGCAAACGCGACAGAAACGAAATGCTGGATGATTTTATAGCGGCCTACGATTAACCTTAAAGACCATAAACGCTGCAATGGCAAGGTGGGCGTAGTAGGCTTCTGTTTTGGCGGTTGGATCTCGAACATGATGGCAGTACGGATACCAGATCTGGCGGCCTCTGTCCCATTCTATGGCGGACAGCCTCCGCTGGAAGACGTTCCTAAGATAAAGGCCCCACTGCTCCTGCACTACGCCGAACTGGATACACGCGTTAACGAGGGCTGGCCAGCCTACGAAGCCGCTTTAAAAGAGCATGGCAAAGAATACACAGCTTACATGTATGCGCAGGCAAATCACGGCTTTCATAACGACACCACACCCCGCTACGACAAAGCCGCCGCAGAACTTGCCTGGACACGTACCATCAACTTTTTTAATGAGAAACTGAAATAAGTATCAAAACTTATACTTTAAGAGCCTGCACAGAATTTCTTTAGTGCAGGCTCTCTTGTTTAGTATCCTATTATCTGTTATACTTTATGATATCCTGACCTGCTGCATGCCAACACTCCCATAGTTATACTTTGATACGTTAGATTCATTTGCGAAACAGCCTGCTCAGTGGCTTTAGTGATGCAAAATTTAGTACGGCACCTGCCAGGCAGTAAATACAGGCCCTCTTTTGCTCGGAAGCCATACTTTTAAGGTAATAGGTAGCCCCAACAGCCTGGCCCAGTACAACACCCGCCAAAGCCAAATCCAGCACACGCGACTGCTTTTTGTAACGGGTAGCGGCCATTGCCAGAAAAATAGTGGCAGCATACCCTCCCAGGCTTATAACACCGTCAGGCATACCCAGCAGCATGGCTTCTTTTGATGTATTTACTTTATGGGTATCAAATATTTTACCCGGCAGGTCTGGCAATTGCTTTATCTTCCCCATCTGGAATAGCGATATCAGGCTAAAATCAAGTAAGCCAAGCGCCGCTAAAGCTGCAATATCTCGGCGGCTTTCTGTAGCTATACTTTTGTCGTTGCGTATCTTGTCTATTACTGTGGTTTCTTTTTTCATAGCTTTTGGTGTTATTGGTTTTAAGTCTACGCCAGTACGTGGCCAGGCGTTTTAAATGCATCCTATACTTGCTATAAGTATAACCCTGTGGGTGCTTATCCGCTTTTAAGGAACATACAGTTAAGCGCTGGCGTAACAAATGTTTACATATTGATCATGAATAAAAGCAACACGATGGATAACAATGAAAACACCAGAAAAGGCGTAGTGGTAATAACAGGAGCATCGGCAGGGTTGGGCAGGGCATGTGCCCGCAAATTTGCTGAGGATGGTTATGATGTGGGGCTACTTGCACGGGGCATAGACGGCCTGGAGGGCGCCAAAAAAGAAGTACTGCAACTGGGCAGAAAAGCCATGTACGTGCAGGTTGACGTTGCAGATGCCCAGGCTGTGGAAGACGCTGCCGCTAAGATAGAAGAAGAGCTTGGCGAGATAGATGTATGGGTAAACAATGCCATGAACAGCGTGTTCAGCCCGATAAAGGAAATGAAGGCGGAAGAGTATAAGCGGGTAACCGAAGTTACGTACCTGGGCCAGGTGTACGGCACCTTGTCTGCACTTAAGCGCATGCTGCCCCGTGATAAAGGCTCTATTATACTGGTTGGTTCTGCGCTGGCTTACCGTGGCATACCGCTGCAGTCGGCGTATTGCGGTTCTAAACATGCCATACAGGGCTTTTTTGATTCACTGCGATCCGAGCTGATGCACGACAAGAGTAATGTGCGCGTAACCATGGTGCAGCTACCTGCCATGAACACGACTCAGTTCGGTTTTGTGAAAACACGCCTGCCAAACAAGCCCAAGCCAATGGGCAAAATTTACCAACCCGAGGTAGCCGCAGATGCCATACTTTTTGCGGCACACCACAACCGCCGTGAAATTTACGTGGGCTATCCAACCGTACAAGCCATAGTAGGCGATAAAATTGCCCCGGAACTTGGCGACTATGTACTGGCAAAAACTGCGTTTGAAGGCCAGCAAACAAACATTCCCGAAGACCCTAACCGTAAACACAACCTCTGGGAACCCATCCCCGGCGACCACGGCGCGCACGGCGACTTTGATGCCGAAGCAACAGACTTTAGCCCTGAGCTCTGGGTAAGCAAAAATAAGTTTAAGCTTTTAACTGGTTTACTTGGCTTGGGAGGAATTCTGCTCGGAAGCATCGCAGCTCAAAAGTTGATGTCCGAAGAAGACTAAGTATAAATAAAAGTATGACAAATAGCCTCGCCACTTATCTGTTTACTGATAATTTGGCGGGGCTTATTAGCTGAGGCGGGTAGAGCTTTTTAATTTATGTTAACTTATACTTTAATTACGTGTTTATACTTTACCAGCAGCGTTTAGGTGACCACTATGCCATACTTTGGAAATTTTCCCAAATAAATTCCAAACCTTGGAATTTAAAAAAGGTGCCAGTACTCCTCTAACAATAAGTTCGTAAAATATACGCTTTAAGCTTCTGTTTGAAAGTATTAAAAGAATGAGCAGAATGGTCATTTTATAGTAAGTTCATACTATATAGTATGCCAGGAAAAATATTTTTATACTTTTGCTAAACAATTGGTTCGCAGTTTGTTATTGAAGTTCTATTGACTTCCTATTTCTTTATCTGAAGGTGCCTTTATGAATAAAATGCTGGATTACATCAAGTATGGGGTTGACGCCTCTAAAAAGCTATTGTATAGTAAATGGGCTATGCCAGTTGAGAGCGACCTTTACAGGGAAGGTTTGCAGCACCTGGCGCAGGTTATTCATGACCAGGACATCAGGCTTTGGATACATGAAAGCATGCACTTGAACAACCTTAGCATAGAGGATCAGAAGTGGACAACAGAGGTACTTGCCCTTGTGCTAACGCAGAGTAGATTAAAACATATAGCTATTATCCGTCCTCAGAATACTATCTCAAACGCGCCGGGCAACTCACTGCGCGAAAAGGCCTACCGTATTTATGGCAGAAATGTAGGGATAGAGTTTTTCGATTCAACTGAAGAAGCCAAGGCCTGGATATTACCCAACCTGCTCCACTACAGGCTGCCCGAGCAAAGCACTCCAGTAAAGTTAGACTGATTTAGTAAATACAATACTTTATTTCATTTACCTCCCTCCTTCCTGCCCACAGCAGTTATACGTGCATTTTATACTTATTAATTAAACCCTATATTTGAAGGTAAATTAAAAAGATGAAATTTAGTTCTGTAAATTTTGAACTAACAGAACTAAATTATACTTTTGCATTGTTCTAACAAAAGAACTTAGTAAACAGACCATGATTTTATCAGAGCAAAAGAAAGCCTTAATTGAGAAGATCGGCATTTTCTATGAGAAACTGGGCATGCAACCAGCTGCAGGTCGTATCATGGGTTTAATGTTTGTTTCAGACAGGCCGGAGCTTACATTCGATGAGATCAGGGAGTTGCTTAACATCAGCAAAAGTGCCACCAGCACCGCGCTTAACCTACTAATAGAAACCGGACCTGTAGAGTACATAACATTTGCCGGAGACAGAAAACGTTACTTCAAGTTGAAAACTTCTAACTGGCGCGATGCGCTTGCTCAGCGTTTTAACAACATTATTAGCTTTAAAACACTGTTGCAGGAAGTAATGGAAACCAGGTCAGACAAATCTACTGAGTTTAACTCCTGTCTCGAAGAATTCATAGATTTTTTAGAGTACCTGCAGCAGGAGCTACCTAGTCTGCTTAAAAAGTGGGAAGAAAGCCGGAAGTAAAAAAATTTATTTTATTGGTTCTTTAAATTCAGAACTAAATAGTATTCATTACACTTATATAAACTAAAAATATACCGTGATTAGAAAAAGTATACTTGTTGGCATGATGGCACTCTTGCTGTCCCCTGCCATTGCACAGAAGCAGGATACAGGCAGTGCCAAAGAACTTACGCTACAGCAAAGTATAAACTATGCGCTGGAGCACAACGAGTCGATCAAGAAAGCATCGTATGATGAACTGGGCTCTAAGTACCAGGTAAACGAAGCCCGCAGCGCAGGTTTGCCTCAGGTAGATATTAAAGGCACAGCGGTTAGAACCCTGGAAAAATCGATGATCGCTTTACCGGCAGACTTCAACCCGGAGGGCACAGGTCCGCTTATCAGACCGATGGGAACCGATAACACGATGCAGGCTGGTATTTCTGTCTCGCAACTACTGTTTAACAAGTCATACTTTGTAGGGCTTAAAGCAGTTAAAAGTGCCGAAGACCTGTACCGCATCCGCAAGGAAATGGCCGTTGAGGATGTGATCTATAATGTAGGCAGCGCTTACTTCCAGATTTTGCAAACCCGGGAGCAGTTCGAAAGCATCAATGCCAACCTTACCAAGCTGGAGCAACTGGAGAAGATCCTGACACTGCAATACAAAAACGACTTGGTAAAAAAGGTGGATGTAAACCGGATCAAGGTTAATAAGATTAACCTTGAAAACCAGAAACAGACACTACAGACAGCTTATGAGCAACAGCAGAATGTACTCAAATTCTTTATGGGCATGCCACTGGAGCAACCAATTACGCTTGCCGGCTCTGCTGACGAACAACTAAGTACAACTCAAACTGGTTTGGCCAATGCTGATGTCGCCTCAACAGAGCGGGCACAATTCAAGATCCTTAACAAGCAGAAAGAGCTTAAAACTCTTGAAATAGAAAACATCAGGGCTGGATATTACCCTTCGCTGGCTGCCTTTGGCAATTACAACTACCAGTCGCAGTATGATGGCAAGATGATCGGAAACCCGGATGCCATGTGGTTCCCAAACTCACAGGTAGGCCTGCAGCTAAACATACCTGTGTTTGATGGCCTGCGCAAAAAAGCCCAGGTGCAGCAGCGCGAAATAGAGATGCGCAAGCTGGATGTGGATATACAGCAATACAATAAAAACACACAGGTGGAGCTCTACAATGCGGTAAGCCAACTAAGCAACAGCCAGGGCACCATTGCAGCCCAGGAAAGGAATGTGGAGCTGGCCCGGGAAGTGTACGATACAACAAACCAGCTGTACAAGGAAGCCCTGGCGCCGCTAAGCGATCTGTTGAATGCAGAAACCGCCCTGCGCGAGGCCATGACCAACCTGAACAACGAAAAGCTGAAGTACCAGATAGCGCAACTTAACTATCTGAAAGCAAGAGGAGAATTAGAATCACTTACAAAATAAGACATACACCAAATACTAATATGAAGAAGGTAATTTATATCGTAGTTGTGCTTGTTATTCTGGCTGCCGTGGGCTTTAAGCTAATGAGCAATAAAGAACAGATGGCCGCTAATGCTGCCGTAGCCGAAATTAAAAGCGATGCCATTCCGGTAGCGGTAACAGAAGTGAAAAATGAAAAGCTGGATAAGTCCTTTACTGCGCAGGGCAACTTTGCCCCTATCCAAAGCCTGCCTCTTTTATCGGAAACGATGGGCCAGGTAAAGACTGTACTAAAGCGCAAAGGCGATAAAGTAAAAGCAGGCGAACTGCTGGCCCAGGTAGAAAGCAACACCATGGCCGCAGACCTGGCAACTGCTCAGACAAACGCCGAGAAAGCAAAGCGCGACCTGGAACGATTCGAGAACCTGGCAGCCGGCGAGGCCATCACCCAAAGGCAACTGGAAGACGCCCGTTTAGCCGCTAAGTCTACCCAGGCGCAGTTGATAGCTGCCCGCCAACGCTTATCCAAAACCCGCATTACGGCCCCTATCAGCGGCGAGATAAACGAGATATACATCGAAGTTGGCTCTTACCTGAACATGGGTACTAAGCTGTACGACATCGTAAACGTGGATAAGCTAAAGCTGAAAGTAAAAGCCTCGGAAAGCGAAGTGCTGCTGATAAATAGAGGCGATAAAGTAACCGTGAAAGCTAATGCCGGCGCAGGCCAGGAATATGAAGGTGTAGTTACCGCTATTGCCGCGCAAGCCGACCCTACCCTGAAGTTTGATGTAGAGGTGGAAGTAAAGAACGCCGCCAATAATAACCTGAGAGCTGGCATGTACGGCACTGCTTACTTTGAAGTAAACGACCAACGCGATGCCATGCTGTTACCGCGCGAAGCTATAGTGGGCAGCATACAGAACCCTGCGGTGTATGTGGTGAAAGATGGTGTTGCCACACAGCGCAAAGTAAAAGTAGGTGTGGTTACTCAAGATAAGGTAGAGATACTGGATGGCGTGCAGCCAGGCGATCAGATCGTTAGAAGTGGCCAGATAAACCTGCGCGAAGGCATTAAAGTGTCTGTGCTGAAGTAAGCAAACTATGGCGCGAGCGTCTTCGCTCGTGACGAACTATAGTTAGGGCCTCTGGCCCGGTGAAGTTGCTAAGCTCTTTCGGATTTGCAAATCAGAAGCAGCATAAGAAGAGCTTAAAGCGGCCAGAGGCCGCACTATAATAAACACGAGCGAAGACGCTCGCGCTATAGATCATTCTTTCTTAAGAACATTTAGAAATGAACATAACCAAATTATCGATACAGCGCTCAACCCTTGTGGTGGTGGTTTTTACCGTCCTCACGCTGCTTGGAATTGTCAGCTACCAATCGCTTAACTACGAACTGTTACCGAAATTCAACCCGCCGGTATTAACGATAACTACGGTGTACCCGGGTGCATCGCCAAACGAGGTAGAGAACTCCGTAACAAAAGAGATTGAAGATGCGCTTGCCTCACTGGAGAACGTGAAGGAGATGAAGAGTACCTCTTTGGAGAGCTTTTCCATGATCGTGATCAACCTGAACCAGGGAACAGACGTGGACCTGAGTTTGCAGGAAGCACAGCGCAAGATTAACACCATTCTGGCAAGGCTACCGGAAAATGCCGATGCGCCAACCCTGAATAAGTTCGACCTCGACGACCTGCCTATAATCAAAATGGGTGCAACGGCCAACATGTCGGGTACAGAATTCTACGACCTGATCGACAAGAAAATCAAGCCGGAGCTTTCGCGCATACAGGGTATGGCGGCTATAAAAGTGCTGGGTAGCCAGGAGCGTGAGATCAAAGTAAATATTGATGCAAACAAGCTGGAAGCATACAACCTGTCTATACTTCAGGTACAGCAGAAAATCCGAAACTCTAACCTCGACTTCCCTACCGGCAAAATAAAACAGGAAAGCGGACAAACGCAGATAAGACTTGCCGGTAAATATCAGTCGCTGGACCAGTTAAACAACCTTATCATCCGCCAGGACGACAAAGGTATTGTTCGCCTTTCGGACGTGGCTGAAGTACAGGACACGCAGAAGGACATTGAGGTGATGAACCGTATCAACGGAAACCCTTCGGTGGGTATAACAATTCAGAAACAGTCTGATGCAAACGCCGTGGAAGTAAGCCGCCTTACTAAGGAGGCTTTGACCCAATTAGAGAAGACTTATGAAGCCGAAGGTCTGAAATTCAACATCGCCAACGACTCTTCTGACTTTACCCTGGAGGCTGCCGACTCGGTAATGCACGACCTGGTGATTGCAGTTATACTTGTTGCCATTGTGATGTTGCTGTTCCTGCACTCATTGCGTAACGCGGTTATTGTGATGATCTCTATTCCGGCCTCGCTGGTGGCTACTTTTATTGCCATGTATTTGTTAGGGTACTCGCTTAACCTGATGTCGCTGCTAGCGCTTTCATTGGTTGTGGGTATTCTGGTAGACGATGCCATTGTGGTAATTGAGAACATTCACCGCCACATGGAAATGGGCAAAAAGCCTGCCCAGGCTGCTTACGACGGTATCCGTGAGATCATGGCGACGGTAACGTCCATAACACTGGTAATTGTGGTAGTGTTTATACCTATAGCCCTTTCCACGGGTCTGGTATCGGATATCCTGCGTCAGTTTGCAGTGGTGGTAGCCGTATCAACCATGATTTCACTATTTGTAGCTTTTACACTGATACCATTGCTAGCCAGCCGTTTCTCAAGACTGGAGCATATCTCGGATAAGAACATTTCCGGTAGGTTTATACTTGCTTTTGAGCGTTTCCTTGATAGAATCATCGATGGCTTTACAGCTGCGCTGAAGTGGGCTTTTAACCATAAGTTTATCACGCTGGGCGTAACATTCCTGCTGCTGATCGCCTCGTTCATGCTGGTGCCGTTTGGCTTTATCGGTTCCGAGTTTATACCTGCCGGTGATCGCGGTGAAGTGAGTTTACAGCTGGAGTTACCTAAAAACGCCACCGTAGAACAGACCAACTTTGCCGCGCGAAAAGTAGAGCAATACCTCGAAACCATACCAGAGGTAAAGAAAGTGTTCACAACCGTAGGTACTACTTCTTCGGCACAGGCCGGCCAGAATACCGCTTATAAAGCCGAGGTAGCAGTTTCGTTGATAGATGTGAAGGAACGTACTTTCAGCACCGAGCAGTTCAGCCGTCAGGCCAAAGCCGACATCGAAAGCAGGATACCTGACGTGGAAGTAACGCCTGTTCCGGTTGGCCTTGTGGGTACTTCCCAGGCTCCGATACAGATCATCATTTCCGGCTCAAACCTGGATAGTGTGATGGCTTTCTCGCAGCAGGTGATGGCAATTACAGAAAACGTGCAGGGTACTGCTGACATGGAGACCTCAGTAGAAGGCGGTAACCCGGAAATTGAAGTAGTTGTAGACCGCGACAAGATGGCAAACGTTGGCCTGTCGCTGGAGAGTGTGGGTGCAAGTATGCAGCTGGCCTTTAGCGGCAACTCTGATGTTACATTCCGTTCTGGCACTGAGGATTATGATATCAACATCAGGTTAGATGCATTTGACCGCCGCAGCGTAGACGATATCGGAAATCTGTCTTTTGTGAACAACAAAGGGCAGATAGTTCGCCTGGCACAGTTCGCTAACGTGAAACAATCTACGGGCCCGTCGCAGTTGGAACGCTTTAACCGCGTAACTTCCGTTAACGTGAACTCACAGGTTATTGGCCGTCCATCCGGTTCGGTAGGTGCCGATATACAGGCTAAAATGGCTGAAATAGAAATGCCTGCCGGCGTGAGTGTAGAAATGGGCGGTAACCTTAAAAACCAGAGCGAAGGTTTCGGTACGCTGGGTATTGCCCTACTTGCCTCTATCATCTTCGTGTACCTGATCATGGTGGCGCTATACGACTCTTACGTGTACCCGCTTGTGGTTCTCTTCTCTATTCCGTTGGCGATAATCGGTGCCTTACTGGCACTTGCTCTGGCTTCGCAGTCGCTGAGCATTTTCTCTATACTTGGTATTATTATGATGATCGGTCTGGTTGCGAAGAACGCGATTATGGTGGTAGACTTTACAAATAAGCTGAAAGACGAAGGCGTGGAAGTGAAGGAAGCCCTGATAGAGGCAGTACGCATCCGTTTCCGCCCGATACTGATGACAACGCTGGCAATGGTGATTGGTATGTTGCCGATTGCCTTGGCAGGTGGTTCGGTAGCTGCCACTAAAAATGGTCTGGCCTGGGCTTTGATCGGTGGTTTGAGCTCATCTATGTTCCTGACGTTGATTGTGGTTCCTATTATTTATTATGGCTTCGACAGGATACTGGCAAAATTCGGTTTGGATAAAAAGACTGTAATTGAGCTGGAAGATAAGTCATTGGAAGAACTGGAGCACGAAACAAAGGTTCTGGAAGAGAAGAAAATGGCGCATGAACTCGTGTATTAACATACTTTTCTGATGCTTCAGGGTCATATTTTGTTTTGAAAATGGTGTATGACCCTGAACTTAGATGCACTCTAAATTTTAATTTCAATGTTATGAGTACCTTACAATTTACTGCGCCTGCTATTCGCCAGGAAGTAGTGAAAGTTATCAGCACTTTAAAAAATATAAAACCTCAACGGTTAGTAGCTATCAACGACCTGACCGAACTTGGCTTCGATATTCTGGATGTGGTAGAAATAATTCTCAGACTGGAAAAGAAGTATGAGCTTACCATACCAGATGACGTGCCGGTTTATTCTGTAGATGATTTCGTTGATTTTATCTACAATTATAAACTCTATAATAAGGCCAGTTAGGTTTATACATTACAGCGGAAAGGAGACTTCAACGAGGTCTCCTTTTTGTTTTACTCCCATGCTTTAAGCTCAACCGCCTCCGCAAAGTATAAATTACATAGCTGAGGCCTTTCTGCGGACAGGTCGCGACCTGTTCCTACAAAATACTTACTCTATGAAATACTGTGACAGCTATTCAGGAGCCGACATCAAAAATAATAGCATAAATCAATCAAACCCCCTTAATCTGTGGTCATGGCTTACGTATACTTCAAAAACTAAAACAAACTTTATGCTATACGATCAAGATAATTACGTTTGGAAAACCGTGGGAATGGGAGCTGTGGCAGGCATGAGAGCCATGTCAGCGCCAGCATTACTAAGTGATGAACTGAGCAGGATTCCCTCTATGGGATTAGCCAACAGCCCGCTTCACTTTCTACAGTCAGACACTGTGGCTACAGGCTTAAAGGTATTGGCTGCTACAGAATTATTGGGCGATAAAATACCAGATGTGCCGGACAGGATTAGCCCACCTTCGCTGGCAGTAAGGGCTTTATCAGGGGCGGTTGTGGGAGCTACCATCTTTACCGCTAATAAAGACAGCTTGACAAAAGGAGCCATACTTGGTGCGGCAGCTGCCATTGCAGGAACATTTGCCAGCTTTTACCTCCGTAAAGCCATTAAAAAGTATACCCACCTCCCCGACTCCCTGAGCGGCGCCATAGAAGACGCACTTATGTTCGGCAGTGGCCTGGCCATTACAAAGGCTTAACAAAATAGGCGCAGCAAATAAATGCTGCGCCTATTTTGTTAAGCCTTAAAGTATAAACTTATACTATGGTCTTGATAGCTGCTTTAAGTGCGACACATGCGATACAACAGCCATGCGCATTTTAGGTATGTTGTGGTAAGGTATGTTGAAATCCATACAAGCCTGCGCAACAATCTTACTTAAAGCAGGGTAATGCACATGTGATATCTTAGGAAAAAGATGATGCTCTACCTGGAAGTTTAGTCCGCCTGAAAACCACGTAACCAGTTTGTTGTTGGTAGCAAAGTTGGCAGTTGTTTTAAGCTGATGTATGGCCCACTCATCTTCCATTTTATTTGTGGTAACCTCTGCTACCGGAAAGTGTGTTTCGCGGACTGTGTGTGCAAGTTGGAATACAATACTCATTACAAAGCCAACTACCAGGCCATAGGCAAAGAAACCTAGTAGCCACGGGAAGAAACCCACTGTATAGATAGGCAACACCGCGAAGAAGATTATATGCACTGCTTTAAAAGCCCAGAAACTAATATGGTCTGATGGCTTCATTTTCTTCAGCGGCATATTTCCCACTTTTTTAGTAAAGTATTTCTGGTAATCGGAGAAAAATGCCCAATAGAAAAATAGCATGGAATAAGCTGCCCAGAAGTAAAAATGCTGGAAACGGTGGATCTTACGAAGCTTTTGGGTCTCGCAAAGCCTTAACAGCGGGCCAGCGTCCAAGTCATCGTCCACGCCATCAATATTAGTATAAGCATGGTGAATCACATTATGCTTGGTGTTCCACATAAATTCGTTTGCCCCCAGCAGGTTCAAAAACAAACCGGCCATTTCGTTCAGCTTTTTCACTTTACTAAAACTACCGTGAGAGCCATCATGAACTACATTAAAGCCAATACCAGCCGTGATCATGCCCAGCATCATACACTCCAGCAATGCCAGCCAGGCACTTTCGGGGGTAAAGAAAACTACATGCGTGTATATCAGCAACAGCCCTAGAGTAAGGAGTATAGCTTTAGTGTAAAGTTTATAGTTGCCTGTTGTAGCGATACCTTCCTCCTGAAAGTAATCCTGTATTCTTCGCTTTAACTCGGCATGAAAAGAGTCTTTCTGAGACTGGAATTTTGGCGCAGCCATAAATATCATTTTAGTTAAATTCAGGCTGGATAAAAGTTTTCCGACCCAAAAGGGTGTAAAGGTAAATTAATTTTCGGGAGAATATATCAGTGGCGGCAAAGGATCGATATGTTACAGACTAACCTCCTGACTACCAACACGACTTTCTATACTTTAATTGCATTTGAATAAAACAAAACAGACCAATGCATAAAACCCGGCCCTGCTTCATAATTAAACGGTAAATCTATACTTCAAGTATAAAGTACGGCTGCTCGTATCCCTCTTTTAAAAGTATAGGTTTTGATACGTTAAAAACTTTAACGCCTTTAGAGGTCTCCCCTTTGAGTGTACCAATATGTGCATGACCGTGAAAAGCAGCAATTACGTCACGGCGATTCAGCGGCTCGGCAAGCCTTGATGAACCAAGGAAAGGAAATATCTGCTCGGGTTCTCCAACAACTGTGGCCTTTATTGGTGCATAATGTAGCAACACTACTTTTTTGATGTTCTCGTTTTCACTATCCAGCCTTGCCAGCGCACCGTCCAGTTTAAGGGCTTCGTCTACTGCCTCCTGCACAAAACTCTTGATCATCGGTTCTCCGAACATCCCCAGCATGCCCTTGTCAAAGCCTCCTCCAAATCCTTTTACACCTGCAAAGCCAACGCCATCAATCACAATACAGTCCCCGTCCAGCACATGCACATTTTCTCTTATCAGCGTTTTACGAATACCCTTTTGGTGGTCGCGCTCATAATCGTGGTTACCCATAACGGCTACCACTGGTATGGAACAAGCCTTTAACTCATGCGCCAGTACCTCGGCTTCTGCAACCCTGCCTGTGTCGGTCAGGTCGCCGCACAACAGCAGCACATCGGCTTTTTCGGATACTTCTCTGAAATACTCTTCCCACTTACCTGTATCGTTTTCCCGCACATGAATGTCGCCTACGGCTGCAATTCTTACTTTGGTGTTTTTGCTTTTCTTTGTTGTCATGTTTTACACAGATCTGATGGTTACAACCTTATATTCCCAATCGGTGATATCGGTTGCATACTGGGTTTGGTCTATCAGTGGCCCACGGCATATTTTTTCTACTGGCAGTGGCATGTCATACTGTTCCTGCGCCCTGATGAGCAGCTCATCAAAAAGCCACTTTGGAATCAGATCTCTTTCGGATGGATATACGAACTGGAATGACATAAACTGAGCAAGTAATAGCTGCCAATGTGTTTCCATGTGGGTCCATAGCCATTTCCAGTCTATTTTAGTGCCGTAGCGTAACATAATGTGGTTAATGTCTGCCCCATCGTATCGCTCTCTGTTCTGCACATACAGCTTAGACCAGATAAGGGTTTCCGCAGGTATTACACGCACCTTTATATCCAGCAGTTCACTTTTAACAGATTTCTCGAACCAGGTATCGTCCACGGCGCAGTGGTTGCCGGGGTTGTTAAAGATGATATCCATGAAATGCTCGCCGCTTTTTGCCTTGGCCAGCCAGCGTGCATCTGTCAGTTCTGTTTCGTAGCCATGCTCTTTAAAAACCTTTAATATTCGGGGGCAGTCGCCGGACCTGCAAAAAATGTCCAGGTCTTTTGTGTCGCGCATGATATCGGTGTAAAGGCGTAGTGCAAACCCTCCTCCTACTAAAAATTCAATTTTGCTCTCAGCAAGTATACTTAGCGCCTCACGGTAAAAATCATGCGCCTTCTGCTGGTGCAACCCTCCTTGTAACTCTATTACTTTTGCCATTCTGCTTGTTTTCAGTTTGTGAAATCAGAGGGGTAAATTGTTCAAAATAAATATTTAGAATATTGTATTTTTCCACATCTTCTCCGTCTCTCTTAAATAGAAGCATTTACTTGTCTTGGCGGCAGTTGGTTGTGTTTATACTTTAGATAAGCAGCATTTAGTTGATTAAAAGCAATTTTTAATTTATACAATCCAAATAACCTAAATTGAACATAAGCAAGTATGAGCTGCGACTATCAATCGTTTCGGACATAAAAAGGAATGTTGGCTGTAGCAAGGTTACTGTTACCATCGCGCACATATAAATACAACCGGTAGGCTCCCTCGCGTTTAGGTGTTTTCAGAGTAAGTTTATTATCATCGAAGCCAGACACCAGCCCCGGAATCGGTGCTGGTGTTTTTTCATTTCCGGTGTTTCCGTCTTCGCTTTTTACTTCCGGCAATACCTCCCAATGCAAACTAACAGAATCCTGGTCGGGGTCGAAAGTATAGGCTACGCCCTCGTATTTTTGTCCGGGGTGCAGGTAAATCTGGTCAAATGCAAACTGGTCGTTCAGTTTAAGATATGCAATGTATGGCGCTTTGTTTTTGGGTTCATCACCAGTCCACAGTTCCTGCATTACCCGCACCATTTCCGTTTCTTCCCCATTGCTGTTAATCATACTAAACCATGTTGGAGTGGTTTCCTGCTTATCGCCCCATAAAAACACATAAGAGCCAAGGCACTGCATAGTGTCTTTCGAGATAACTTCTTTATAAAATCTTCTTGTAAGTTCTGCTTTTTCAGAGCTGGTTTGTTCTATAGGCGCCATCCACCAGGTATAGTATGACTCCCAGTAACCCCGTGCTCCGAACTCCGAAACAATGTATGGCCCCTTCCAGTCTGTTTTCGCCAATTCGTCGCGTAAGGAATATAGCCCTGCAAACGAGTTGACAGACAGAATATCAAGGGCAGGGCAGCGTTCATTTATCAGGTTCACTACCTTTACCGGCACGTTCATCACGGTGGTGGTGGTAGGATGGTCAGGGTCTACTTCGTGTATCATTTCGGCAATCCCATTAACGGCATCCCATACTTTTACATTAGACCCCTCTGCATAAAGTTCGTTGCCTACTCCCCACATCAGCAGCGCCGGGTGGTCTTTATACTTAAGCACCACTTTCTTGAGCTCTTCACGCTGTAGCTTAACAAGTTCCTTATCGTAATAATTAAATCCTTCCCTCTCACGTGCCATCCACAGGCCCAGTGTTACCGTTAGTCCGTTTCTGTGGGCCTCATCGAGTATTCGCTGGGCATCATCAGTATGCCATACCCGCACTGAGTTGCCTCCGTACGCGGCCAGCCTGTCGTAGTAATGGTATCCGCCTGCTCCTTTTATATAGTATGGCTTTCCATTTCGGTAGAGTATAAATTTGCCGTCTTTTTCTTTTACCACTTCTACCTTGCGGTTTTGGACTTTATACTTCTCCTGCCTAGCCGACTTAGACGAGCACCCCACCCAGAATACAAAGAAAGAGATGACTACTGATAGAGTTACCAGCAAAAATGAACGCTTATAATTAAACATAAGGGCGACAATATATCATTATAAAAAGATTAAAGTTAAAATATATGGTAAACTTCAACCTTTAAAAGCATGGTAAGTATAGTTACGTGGATAGGGTGCATATGTTCACGGCTCAAGATGAGGCAATGTGATGATAGGCCCGCGCAGAGTCTGCGATGAAACGAATTACTGATCCTATTTATCCCTCTTACATGATGTCTTCTTTAAACCCAGAGCATCTTATAGCACAACAAAATAAACCAGACCTTGAAGTGGCTCCTAACCCGAAGGATGTTCATGCTATCCGGTTTATGATCATACTTGGCCTAATAACCATGGGCCTCTTCCTGTATTGGTTTCTGGACGAAGATCATGTTGGATATGGCCCACTTTACTGGCTGCTTACCACTGCCCTCGGTTTTAAACTGCTCCGAACTTTGCACGAGTGGTACCATTATTTTGATGTAAGCGTACCCGTAAAGCCCCGACTCAGAACAAAGTATAAAGTAGATATACTAACAACAGCCTGCCCAGGGGAGCCGCACAGTATGATCATCGGCACCCTAGAGGCAATTCAACAAATAAGGTACCCACACACCACCTACTTATGCGACGAAGGTGACGATCCGGTTTTAAAAGCTGCTTGTAAACGCTTAGGTGTAAAGCATATAACCCGTACTTTAAAGATAGACGCAAAAGCCGGCAACATAAACAATGCCCTGCAGCAGGCAACCGGAGACATATGCCTGATACTGGACCCAGACCATGTGCCACAGCCTGAGTTTCTGGATGAGGTGCTCCCTTATTTTGAAGATCCTGATGTGGGTTTTGTGCAGGTAGTGCAGGCATATAGCAACCAGAAAGAAAGCCTGATAGCTTACGGCGCGGCAGAACAGACCTATAGTTTCTATGGCCCCATGATGATGGGCATGAACAGCTACGGGACCGTACAGGCTATCGGTGCAAACTGCACCTTCCGCCGTAAAGCCCTTGACAGCATTGGCGGCCATGCAGCTGGTTTGTCGGAGGACATGCACACGGCCATGCAACTGCACGCCAAAGGCTGGAAATCGGTATATGTACCAAAAATACTTACAAGAGGCCTGGTGCCAGCAACACTGGCTGCTTACTATAAGCAACAGATAAAATGGGCACGCGGTACTTTTGAGTTACTTTTCGCAGTATACCCTAAGTTGTTCAGGCATTTTACCTGGAGGCAAAAAATCCATTACTTTACCTTGCCGCTTTATTACCTGTTCGGTGTGTTTAATTTATTCGACTTTATGATTCCGGTGCTGGCACTTATACTTGCCGAGTTTCCGTGGTATGTGTCGCTTGGCGAGTTTGTGGTAATGTTTATGCCTTTCTTCTGCATTTCTATCTGTATCAGGCAGTTTGCGCAGCGGTGGTACCACGAAAAAAACGAAAAGGGCTTCCATATGTTTGGCGGTATACTTCGTACGGGCACATGGTGGATCTTTGGCTTAGGCTTTATCTATTCTATACTCCGCGTAAAGGTGCCTTACATCCCAACGCCTAAAGACGATAAGCCTAAAAACAATTTCCTGCTTAGTATACCCAACATACTGGTTTGCCTGATCAGTATCGGTGCCATTTTGTACAGCCAGTACAAATACGACCACTTACATAACAACCCATATGTGCAGATGATGGCTATGTTTGCATTAACAAATGTGATTATTGTGGCGTCTATTGTTGTTATCGGGCAGGAACGCTTTATGGAATGGGTGAGGCATCATGTGCTGCATGCCTCTATACTTCAGCCGGCTATAATGCCGCTCAGACTGGCCGTACACCGTACACGCCATGGTTTTTACGATGGCATACGACACCTTGCCTATGCTGTAGTTATTGTGGCGGCCATCATTTCAGCTGCTTACACAGCCGGCCGAAGTCAGCTAAGCGAGTACATAAAACCGCTGACGGCAAAGGTAGAGCCTAAGCTTAAAGACCCTCAGGCACTAAAAGTTTTTTTCACTAAAGATAAATCCGGCCATCCCCAAAAGGATTAAAGATAAATTCCTTAACCCCATCTCCCTGCTTTCGTTAAGATAGAGAGTAAAATCGCTATTAAATAACCTTAAAAACGAAAGCTATGAACAGAAATCAATCAGATCAGTATGGAATGAACGAAGGCTACCAGACCCGGCGCTCTGAACGCTACAGGCACCCGGAACGGGATAGCAATTACCGCTTTGATGACTATGGCTCACCAGCAAGGGGTGGATATGGCGATGAAAGCCACAGCGGAACCTGGGGCAACCAGGGTAACGAAATGGGTGGTTCACGAAACCTAAGTGGCAGAGACAGAAGCGGCACGTACAGTACATCTCGTAACTTTGGCAACATGGGCAGCTACGGCGGCTCGCAGGGCTATGGCAGCAGCAGAGGAGGCTACCCAACACAGCGCGAGGAAGGCTCCGGCTCTCTTTACCACTACGAAAGCGGTATGGG
Source organism: Pontibacter aydingkolensis (assembly GCF_019443125.1). Classification (GTDB taxonomy): domain Bacteria; phylum Bacteroidota; class Bacteroidia; order Cytophagales; family Hymenobacteraceae; genus Pontibacter; species Pontibacter aydingkolensis. The sequence continues at coordinate 55,424 of NZ_JAHYXK010000004.1, forward strand.
AACTCGTTCCAGCTCACCAGCACAAGGACGCCGCTCTTATGGCTATAGCAGCGACTACGATAGCCACGGCTCCGGTTACCACCACGACGACACTCCTGAAGACCTTTACGGCTCAGATGTTTCCAGAAGATTCCAGGGCACAGATCAAGGCCGCTACGACTTTGACCGTAACCGCACCCAAGGCCGCAAAGACATGAGTGACAACAGCAACTACTGGGACCGCGACAATTATGACTCATCGGGCTATGGTGGCTCAGAAGGAAGCTACATGGGTAGTGGATACAATCGCACCACCAGAGGATCCGACATGGGCGATTACGGCTCTATGGGCTCTTATAGCAGCGATAATTATGGTATGAGAGGCTCTTCCGGTAGTGGTTACGGCCAGCGCCAGCAACACGATCCGTATGCGCGCGACAGAGAAAATGCCCGCATCCACCATCCGGACAGCGATTATGACTACGACCCAAACCATGCTTTTGACAGCAGAAAAAGACCGGATTTTTTAAGCAGCCATAACCGTGGCAGAACCTGGAACAGGGACAGAGACTTTGACAGATACTAAGTATAGAATATTTAAGACTAAAGAGGCGCAGCATATTTGCTGCGCCTCTTTAGTTTTTGGCAACAGGTGGCTGAATACAGAAACTCTTCAACTCGCGCATACTGCCGTAAAAAACATTGCAGTCTACGCTGCCTTTTATACCTTCTATTGCGCCTCTATCGGTGTGCTGCCAGAAAGAAAGCAGGGTTCTGGCGTCGCGTTTAAGCTTTAGTTCCTGTACATTATAATGGGCAATCCAGAGGGGGTACTCATCAAAATAGCCTTCCAGGTAATCTTTGTAAAAGCTGTAACCAGTATAAATGATAGGTTTAGCACCATATTTTCGTTCTACTTTCACCAGCCATTCTTTCAGGTCGCCACGGAAATGATTCAGCGGCATTTTACCTCTAACTTCCACATCCAATACTGGAGGCAGGTCGCCAGGACCCAGCGTTACAGTGCTGATGAAATTCTTAGCCTGCAGGTCCGGGCTTACGTTTGGCAGGTAAAAATGGTAAGCTCCCCTTATAATACCGGTTTTACCAGTGTTTTCCCAGTTACGTTCAAAAAAGCTGTCTTTTAATTTAGCACCCTCTGTAGCCTTCAGGAAAGCAAACGATACATCATTCTCTTTTACTTTTTCCCAATTGATTTTTTGCTGATACCGCGACACATCTATTCCCAATAAGGTACTTCCCATTGGGCTGTGCCCTTCCGGCCATGCAGCTTGCCGCTTAACGCCAAAAAACTCTACATAGAGCACCACCACTGCAATGGCAGCCAATACCGCAATCCCGATCCAGAATGGTCTGGTTGACTTCTGGGGCTTCTTTTTACCTCGTGGTTTTCGGGGTTTTGAAGGTTTTTTAGGCGATGCCGTCCGTTTAGCAGTTTGTTTATACTTTAGAGCCGGCTTTTTAATATTTTTTATACTTGCCAGCGCCATTTTTTCGTCGCGTGTAGCCTTGTCTTCAGGCCAGAAATCCATCTGCTTTGGCATAACTATACAAGCTGGCCTACACCCGACATATGCTCCAACTGTTCGCCGCCTGTAGTTAGGTAACCTTTCATAACATCAGCGGTAAGGCAGGAGTGAACCGGCAAAATCCCCATCAGATCACCTATTTTATACTTTCCGAACATCTTCGGTGTGGCTTTTACAATACCGTGCTCCTGCGACAGCGAACCCAGTTCAATGCCTTCCAGCGGTTCAGACCAGCCATTATCCGCAAGAGCCACAACACGTCCGAAAATAACCGAGCCATCAGCTAGCTGAAGCGAGTCCTTGGAGAAATGCACACTGCCGCCGTAAAGTATGATCTCGTGCCTGTCGGGGTGCAAGGCCACTACAGGGCAAGCCATGCACACTGCTATATCTGCGTAGTTACAAGAGCCAATATGCTCTTGTGTGAGGTCATAAAAAACAAAATTGCCTGGCCTGATCTCGTCTACCCCGCTCAGATCTTCCAGTATACTGCAGGACGGAGTGTCGCCCATGGAAAGCTTTAAATCAGGAAACTGTGCTTTATAGCGATCACGGAGCAGGTGCAGCAGGTAAACAGACGTGTTATGGATAGACCGTATGGCTTCAACTTCTGTTTCTTTATACGTATGACCATCATGCGTTAAAAATCCTTCGAAATGCAGCCTATCGCTTTTATGAATCAGATTCAGCATCTCGTCCAACTCTATATGTGCGTGTGGCAGGATACCCGTACGGTGGTAACCTGTATCTATTTTAAGCCAGATACGAACTGGTTGCTCCAGGCCCTTGGCCAGCGCTTCTACGGTTTCAAGGTTTACGGCAACCAGATGCAGATTTACCTTACCTGCCAGCAGGTTTATACCTTCCATCTCCAGAATGTTTGCCGGAAAAGCTACCAATATGTCGTTCCAGCCATGGCGGGCAAAATACCAGGCCATACGGATAGAAGAAACGGTAATAGAATCGATGTTAAATTCACGGAACCACTCTCCTACCTGTGCCGACTGGTGCGTTTTAAAGTGCGGACGCAGGCGTACGCCGCTGTTTCTGGCTTTCTCTACCATCCGCTGAATGTTGTTAAAGGCTTTCTTCTTATCCAGTAATAGCGTAGGAGTGGTTATGTTCATCGTTACTAAGGTAATTTATTGCAGGATGCTGTGAAGGTACTAATCTTTCGCCAAAAAAGCTGCGTGTAAGTATGGCTCTTGTTTTGATACTGCGTTTAAACATTTCGTCTTACCTTTGCCCGAACACCGATTAGGCTATGAGCTATTTATACCTTAAAGCGCTGCACATTATTTTTGTGGTAACCTGGTTTGCCGGGCTGTTTTATATCGTGCGGCTTTTTATATACTACACAGAGGCTTCTGAAAAACCGGAACCGGAACGCAGCATACTTCAGCAGCAGTTCTCTATTATGCAGAAGCGGCTGTGGTATGGCATTACCTGGCCATCTGCTGTACTTACACTTATCTTCGGCACCAGTATTGTCATAACACTTCGCCTGTACGATCCTTTCCCGGGCTGGCTGATCTGGAAAATAGCTTTTGTGCTTGGCCTGTATGTGTACCACTTTCTTTGCCATAGCATCTTTAAACAACAGCAACAGGGTATCCTTAAGTATACTTCTACCCAACTCCGCGTCTGGAACGAATTAGCCACCCTTTTCCTGATCAGTGTTGTGTTTTTAGTGGTGTTGAAAAGTGCTTTAAGTATGGTTTGGGGAATTATAGGACTTATACTTTTCTCTGTTATCCTGATGCTGGCGATACGGGTTTATAAAAAGGTTAGGGAGAGGTAAAGAGGTAGAAAGTTTGGGAGTTAGAGAGGTGGAAGCTGCTATTCTATCGAGCTGCTGTTCTTCCTTAGTCTTAATTGCTTATCGTTTCATTTTTGGCTTTAGTTTGCTCACGGCCGCATGGCCTCGTCCTCGGGCATCGCGCTGCTTTCGCTTCCTTTGCTCCTGCGTCGCAATGCCTCACTTCGTTCGTCACCGGAACCTCTCGAGGCGCTCTTTCTCGAGGGCCCCTTCCCCCACCCAAGGACTGAGATCGACACTTCTTAGCTGGCGGCTTCTACAAAAGAAACAAAATATAAATTCCCCTCGAAGGGGCTGGGGGTGAGTTGCATGGCAGCTGCCGCTTAACCTCCCTTCCACCAACATCCTTGACAGGATGACAAAAAGAGAGGAGTGGAGTGGATTGACTTTTATACTTTTTCTATAAAACGACGGCTTCTGCCAGGTGCACCAAACGACGGTCCACTGTTGGGGGTAGGGGCCCTCGATAAAGAGCGTTCAGCGAGTTTGGAGCGTCCCCGAATCAAGTTCGGGATGTGCCACTTGACTTTTTTGCCTACTTATTGTGTCAAGTAGGATATCCCGAACTTGATTCGGGGACAAAAATTAGGGCCCAGCCGGCGAGGCGAAAAGCCGGCTAACAGCATTAAAGCTTCATGGTGCATGAAAAGAACAAAACTGTTCTCTCAAAAATGTTCGAGAAAACAGTTTCATTTAGACTAACAGCTTTCCCCCTCTCCTGTCTTCTTCCGTCATAATTTCTTATCTTTGTACAAAGCATTAACTTATGAACAATACAGCACTAAAGGCAAACGAGAGAGAATTAATAAAGCTGATACGCTTTTTTAGTAAGCGTGCCAACTTATTAATGGAAACGGGAGAACTTAGCCAGGAACACGAGCAGCTGACAAGCGCATGCCAGAATCTGGAAGCACAACTGTATAAACACGCAGAAAACCGTGCTGCCATACTTGACAAGCGTGAACGCCTGGAGAAGGTAATCGAAGATAATGCCTTTTGCCCCAAGTGCCAGAAAGCGGATATGCTGAAGAAAAACGGCGTAGCCAACAACGACTACGGCTGGAAATGCAACACTTACCGCTGCCGCCGCTGCAATACCACCTTTACCTGGAACAAACCCAATAACCCATGGCACATGGCCGAGTTTCTGGAGATGTATATTCAGGAGTTGGAGCAAAGCCTGCACACACAGCCAAACGAGGAACTAAGACAGCACACCGAAGCAGCCATTCCACAACTACAGGATAGCCTTTATAAGCTGCGCCCCGTGCTGCAGACCTCTGACGAGGAAGTAGAGGCACTGGCAACAAAAGAAAAGGAAATGGACCGCATGATCCACCAGTTTAAGAACTACCTGATGATCGAAAAGATAAAGCTGGACACTTACGAGGAACCGGAGGAGTAGTTTTTAGTTGATGGTTATTGGTTATTGGAGTTAGTTGCTAGAGATTTGTGAGTGTAGAGACGCAATACTTTGCGTCTTTCTTGCCAGCCTGTACCTGCCTAGACAAATAAGTATTCCCTCTTCTAATAACCAATAACCAGCAACCAACAACTAAATTCCCTGTACAAACCAATACCAGAAAGCCAGTGTGATAAACGATATCGGTATGCCAAAACCTATCATCATGTTGGCTAGCTTAGGTTTTAAGCCATACGTTGCCGCAACTATACAGGCCGTTATCATTGGTGCCATCGCTGCCTCAACTATCGTGATCTGTATCATTTCTCCCCGCAAGCCAAGAACACCTACATACAACGTATAGATCAGTAAGGGAGCAAGTATAAGCTGATAAGTCAGGCCTAATGCCAGAAACCGCCAGTGTTTGCTGCGGCGCTCTATGCGCAATTGCAACCCAACAGAAATTAGTGCCAGTGGAGTAACTGTACTTCCCAATCGCTGAAACACCTCCTTTACATCATCGGAAAAGTGGAGATTAAAAAGGTTTAAAAGTATAGCCAGCACAAACGTGAAGAAAGGCGGAAACGTGAGAATCTTTTTGGTGATGGCCTTAGCATCTGCTTTGCCCCTGGAGAATGCGGCAGCCACTGCAATACCTACCGTAGAAAGTATAAAAAAGGAACCCGGCTGATCGATAAGTATAGCCGTTTTAAGTCCCTCCTGCCCGTAAAGCGCCTCTATTACCGGGAAACCGATGAACGAAGTATTACCCAAGCCGGCAGTAAGTATAAGGCAACCTGTGAGTTTACGCGACCAGCCAAAGGCTTTACCCAAACTCCAGAAAAACAAAGCAGACCCTGCAAAGCATATCCAGGCCACCCCAACCGGTAGTAGCACCGTTCTGTCCAGCGTAATTTCAGGTATAAAATATAAAGCCAGCGCTGGCAACGAAATATAGATGATAAACTGGTTGAGCACCAGCGGGGTGTTCGTTGGGAAATTACGAATCCGCTGCAGCAGCACACCAAGTATAAGACATCCGAATAGAAGTATAAAACTGCTCATCGTAAACAGGCCGACAGCCGGCAACCCAAAGTATAAGCTGCAAAGGTAGATTTAATTGCTGATTGTTGGCTATGTACGAATGAAGATGAAAAAAGACACTACCTTACTTAACATATTATTTCAACTACAGAAGCCCTATTTATTTCCATCAAGTATTATGGGCTGCTGTAGTTGAGATGATGTCAATTTACTGTATCACGATGCGGCGCACCACACGGGTATTATCCGTAACTATACTTAAAAAGTATACGCCAGCCGCCAGGCCTTTTATATCGAGTTGCAGTTTGTTGGCTGCTCCCGCTTTTATAGGCTTGGTAACATCCAGCACGTTTGCCGATTGCGCGTTGGTAAGTATAAATTGCATCTCTCTGCTCTTTACATCACTTATATTAATATTCAGCGCTTTTGATGCAGGCACCGGGTATACTTCTACGGCTTTATCCAGTGCCTCTCGCTCTGCTGACGTTACTGCTCCGGTATAGGTTAACTTGTAAATGGCATGGGCGGCATCATCCGAAATAAACAGGCTGCCCTGTGCATCTATGGCAATATCAACGGGGCGGCTGTAAGCTTCTGTAGAGTCTGAGTTAAGGAAACCTCCAACAAGGTCTATCTGGTTGCCGGGCAGCCCATTCTGCCAGGGGAAGTATACTATCTTATAGCCGGTGGCTTTAGAGCGGTTCCAGGAGCCATGCAATGCAACCAGTGCACCATTGCGGTACGCCTGTGGCATTTGTGTGTTTTGGGTAAAGAGCAAACCTAGTGGCGCAGAGTGCGCGTTTATGCCTTTGCTGATGCGGTCCATGCCGTTGCAGTCTACAGTATTGTTGGGATTAAGCTGCACATCATTGATAAAGCCCATGTTGTTCATGCCCTGACGTTGGTCAGGGTTACAGAATGGCCAGCCATAGTTACCGCCATCGCGCACCAGCGTTATCCCTTCCGGTGGATTATTATCAACATAGCTCTGTATTACTTTACCGTAATTGCCGGTACCGTCATTAAATGGGTAGGCAATATTGTCGCGCTGGTTCAGGGTTACCCACAGGTTGTTTGTACCCGGCACAAAAGCCAGGCCTTCTGCGTTGCGGATCCCCTCTGCAAACAGGCGGCCACCTGTACCGTCGGCATTATACTGGTAAATGGCGCCGCGTTTCGGGTTGCTCTGTGTATCTTCTATGCAGGCGTTGCATGTAGAAGCAATGGATACATAAAGCTTGTTATTACCATCGAGGGCAATGTTTTTGAGCACATGGCCATACTTGCCTTGTAACTCAGATAAACTTTCGTCGGGCAGATTGGCTACAATAACCTGCTTATTCTGGCCCCGCTTGTCGCCGTTTGTGTAAGTGTAACGGATTATCTGGTTCTTCTCAGCAATATACACATACTGCGTAGTTCCTATTTTATGGAACACAATGTCGTGAGGGCGCTGCAAACCATCAGCAAAATCAAATTCTTCCAGGCCTCCACCTTGTAACTGCCTTATCCCTTTAATTTTACCATCCCAGGGCATCGATACAAACAAATCGCCATTGGGGGCTACAGCCATAAAGCGTACGCCACTTACCCTGGCAAACACCTCCAGTTTAAAATCCGGTGGTATAGTTGCAAAGCGATCCACGGCAAAAACGCCGGAACGCATAGTCTGTGGCACATCGATTTTAACAGTAACAGAAGCAGCCTGAGGTGTATTTTGGGCTTGTGCTGCAAGTGGCAAAGCAAGTACCAGGGCAGCAAATAAGTTGAGTAGATATTTTAAGGGCATAGTATAAGCGTTGTATCCAGACTTCCTTGTATCCAGACTTCCTTTTATCTGATTTTGGGTGGAAAGGTTGCAGCTGGAAAGTATAATTTAGTAAGTAATTTGCCGTGTATAAGTTGACTGGTGATAAGGTATCCAACTGACCCTCTCCCGAAACAAGTCCGGGATCTTTGACTTGTCTAAGGCACAGAGTACTGCTGTTAGTCCTGAAATGTAAGCTCTTTAGCTTTTGCTTAACCTACCTCCTGCCAAGATCTTTCCAAAATGACAAAAGGGAATGACTTTAACTATTGTGATGGCAGATGAAAGAGTAAATATGAATTCCCCACTTAGGGTTAGTGGGAACGAGAGTGTGAAACTAGTGAGCGTAGCTCTAAGGAGTTTTAGGGGTAGCCGGACCAGGCAACGCAAAAGAAAAAAGCGGTTATACTTCAAGAAGTATAAACGCTTTAAACAATCAGAAATCGATAATTAAATTGCCTTCGCCTTTTCTTTCAGCCAAGCCAGTTCTTCTGCTGTTAAGTGCGGGCCTAGCTTTTCCACTACCTTTTGGTGATATTCATTCAGCCATTTTACCTGGTGTGCCTCCAGCAATTCCTTTTTAACTGGCGTAGTATCGATCAGGGCAAGCGTGAGGTGCTCAAAAGTATAAAACTCGGCAAAATCGTTTGTTTCATCCTTCACCGTCAGCACCAGGTTTTCGATACGGATGCCGTGCTTGCCTTCACGGTAAATACCAGGCTCCACAGACGAAATCATGCCTAACTCAAGCGGCACATCGGTAGGCGTTGGGTTAAGTACATGCGGCCCTTCATGCACGTTGAGGAAGAAGCCTACACCGTGGCCGGTGCCGTGGCCGTAGTTGCGGGCATAGTCCCACAACGGCTTGCGGGTGATGGCATCTATCTGGTAGCCTTTAGTGCCTTTTGGGTAACGTGCCGTAGAGCCGTCTATCATGCCTTTCAGCACCAGTGTATAATCTACACTTTCCTCTTCTGTCAGGTTGCCTAAGGATACCACCCGTGTGATATCGGTAGTACCGGAAGTATACTGTCCACCAGAGTCTACCAGGAAAAGGCCATCCGGCTGCAGCTCTGCATCACTTTCTTCGGTTACTCTGTAGTGCGGTAGTGCGCCGTGTGCTTTATAACCCGATATTGTATCAAAGCTTTCACCTACAAATCCTTCTTGCTCAGCTCTAAACTCACGTACTTTATCTACTACTGTCAACTCCGTAATTCTGGTCTTTCCGATATTCTCTTCCAGCCATTTAAAGAAACGTGTTAAGGCTACACCGTCTTTCACCATAGTCTGGCGCGTGAACTCTGCTTCTGCATCGTTTTTCTGGGCCTTAAAATAAGTGGTAGGGTTGATATCCTGTACCACACGCATCGACTTTAGCAGAAGCTTGTACAAGGCATAGCAGTTGCGGCGTGGATCAATAAAAATACTGGCACTGCCAGGTAAACTTATGATGGCTTTCTCGATCAGGTCGTATGGTTCCAACTCTACTCCGGCTTTATGTAGCCGCTGCTGGTCTTCTTCTGAAAGTTTGGCCGCATCCATAAACAGCATAGCTTTATCCTGGCTGATTAGCGCGAAGCTAAGCACCACCGGATTGCACTTTACATCTGAGCCACGCATGTTAAACAACCAGGCCAGATCATCCAAAGAAGATATCAGGTGGTAATCGGCTCTATACTTTTTAAGGGCAGTGCGCAGCCTTTGCAGTTTGCTCTCCATCGACTCTCCTGTTACCTCCTCGCCTAACAGGAATGCAGGCGATGCAGGTAGCGAAGGCCGATCATGCCAGATCGGGTCAAGGTAATCTCGGTCGCTATTAATTTTAAGGCCAAGCGGTACAAGTTCAGCCTCCAGTAGCTGTGCCAGGCTAACTGAGATCAATTTTGCGTCATAGGCTACAGTTGCGCCTTCAGGCAAAAGCTCTGCCAGCCAGCCAATATATTCCGGTGCATTCTGCACCCTTAATTTTGCCAGCTCAAAGCCTGTACCTTCTAACTGCTCGTTTGCCTGTACAAAATAGCGTGCATCCGTCCAGAGATGGGCTGCATCTTCTGTAATAACTAACGTGCCTGCCGAGCCTGTAAAGCCTGAAGCAAAGGCAATACACTTATACCTGTCTGGAACATACTCACTTATGTGCGGATCTGCCGATGGAATGATGTAGGCACTTATGCCCTCGCCTTTCATCTGGCTTCGGATGGCTGCTAGTTTCTCTTGGTAGGTCATGTATAAATCAGTTTTCGGTTTGAAGCAAATTAAGGAAAGATGGGGAGAAATGCCGAAGAACTTTATTTTTCGCTTATCTAACCCAATTGCTTAAGGCAAATATTAGAATAAGCTATATAATCCGGGTAATATATAATTATTAATTTTCAACAAATTAAGTACATAACACGCTTTTAACTTCAAAAAATTAACCAAATTTGCGCTTTCATTTATCCTGCTAACCAGTGTTAAATAAGTTTTTAGCTTCAGGCTCCCGCAATTTAAAAATCAAGATTTTAGCTAGCCTTGGCTTAACGCTTGTACTTGCCCTACCTATACAGCTTTTCTCACTAGAGTTAAATAAAGACCTGCATGAGACGCAGGACCTTGTTTCTCATACACACGAAGTGATGCTCAAGCTTGAGGACATAAATACCGGGCTTACTGTCCTGGAAAGCAACACCAGGGGTTACGTTATTAGCAGAAACACCTCCTTCCTTGCCAACCACAGTGAATTAAAGATTAGTATACTTGCAAAACTAGCCACTATTCAGCAGCTCACATCCGACAACCCTTCTCAGCAGCAAAAGATAGATCAGATAAGGCCGTACATTAATGCCAAGGTAAAGTTCACCGACTCTACCATAAAGCACGATGAGCAAACAGGAATTGCCATGATCAGCTCAGGGTATGGGAAACAGTTAATGGACACCATCCGTGAACAGCTAAAAGGCATAGAGCAAACTGAGATAGATTTGCTGCAACAGAGGATGGAGGAAAGCGAGGAACTCTCCGATTATGTAAACATCATCAATATCATAACCACACTCCTCATTGTGCTGGTTATACTTGCTGCGGTGGTGTTTATTTTTATTGATATTAATAAGCGTGAAATTTTAGAGTCTGAGTTACGTGAAAATGAATCCAGGTTAAAGCAGTTTTTCGAAGCACTGCCAATCGGAATTACTGTTAGAGATGCCGCCGGAGACCTCTTTTTCACTAACAAGCAGGGAAGAGATACACTGCATAAAATTTTCCAGGATGGCCCTACTCATAACTTGCAACAACTGGTTAAAGACCATAGAGTAATCAAAGCAGGTACAGACGAACTTTATCCGCTGGAAGAAATGCCTGTAATGAAAGCCCTTACAGGCAGTAGTTCTATGGTGGATAACATTGAGATCCGAAACCATGATAATAGTATACTTCTGTCCGAAATGGCAAGCCCTGTATACAATAGTCAGCAGGAAATTGTGTATGCTATAGCAGCTTTTGATGATATAACGAACCGCAAAAAAGAGGAGTTTGAGTTAAAGCAGGCAAAAAAGGCAGCAGAAGAGTCTTCGTTGGCAAAAGAACGCTTCCTGGCAAATATGAGCCATGAGATTCGTACCCCGATGAACGCCATACTTGGCTTTACAAACCTGTTGCACCGCTCTCCCCTGGATGCAGAGCAACAGCAGTTCGTTGAAGCCATTCGATCATCAGGTGAAAATCTGCTCACCATAATCAACGACATACTGGACGTATCAAAAATACAGGCTGGCATGATGCAGCTGGAAGAGATACCTTTCGGCTTAAAACCGCTTTTCGAGTCGCTGCAGGTTTTGCTACAGAACAGCGCCCACGACAAGAGCCTGAAGCTAACTATAAATTGCCAGGAGCAAGTGCCGTGGTTACTCATCGGAGACCCCGTAAGGCTTACTCAGATCATGTATAATCTGATACAGAATGCCATTAAATTTACCTCGAAAGGAGGAGTTTCTGTGGATGCGCGTGTTAAAGAGCAGGATCTGGGCCAGAGTTGGATAGAAATTACCGTTTCGGATACCGGCATTGGTATTTCGCAGGATAAGCTCGACAGTATTTTTGAGCGCTTTAGCCAGGCCACAACAACTACTACCCGTGAGTTTGGCGGTACCGGTCTGGGCTTAACAATTGTAAAAAGCCTGATAGAGCTACAAGGCGGTAAAATAAGTATAGACTCTGTTTTGGGCAAGGGTTCTATCTTTACGGTTTTGCTTCCTTATAAAAATGCCTCAGAAAACGACCTTATACTTTACAGCGAACAATCTCATTTAGAGGCAGGTACAGTTCAGCTTAAACTTCATGTGTTAGTAGCTGAAGATAACCTCCTGAACCAAAAGCTTGCCTATAGAGTTTTGAGCGATATGGGCTTCACTGTTGAGATAGCCTCGAATGGCAGCGAAGCAGTAGAATTACTTAAATCCGGCAAGCACTTCGATGTTATTCTGATGGATATACAGATGCCTGTCATGGATGGCTACGAGGCGACCAGCATTATAAGAGAGCAGCTTACTATTGATATTCCGATTATGGCCATGACAGCACATGCTATGAGTGGTGAAAAGGAGAAGTGCATAGCGTTTGGCATGAATGATTATTTATCTAAACCATTCAAGGCCAACGAGCTGCAAAGCAAGATATACATGCTGCTTGGGGCCGATGCCGCATCTTCAGAAACAGAATTCTCTCCGGTTGTGCCGGCACCTACAATTTATGATCTTTCTTATCTCATAAACATGTCGGGCGGCAATACAGATTTTGTAAAAGAAATGGTGAACTTGTTTCTAACACATACACCTATAGAGCTAGACAAGCTGAAACAAGCAGTAGAAGGTGAACAGCTGGCACAAGTGGTTGAAACCGCGCATAAGTTAAAGTCTTCTGTAGCTATGATGGGAATAAAAAGTATGGCTGAAGGGCTGTCACAGCTTGAAAAACGCGCTAAAATTTCCAGTGGTCTGAATACTTTAAAGCCACTCTACGAAGAGGTTGCCCGAATAGGTGAGACAGCCATAGATGAACTAGTTACCTGGTCTAAAGCAGAAATAGAAGCATAATTGTAATTTCGCTGGTAAAGCCTTAAAGTATAGCAGCTTAATAGCCTTGCCTTATTATTAGACAATTTGCTTGTTAATTTTTAAATAAAGATTCTACACATTATGATCCTGATAGTTGAGGACGATGAAATGATATTGAGAGCGCTGGAATTCAGGTTAAAGAAGGACGGCTACGAAGTAACAGCGGCAAGAAATGGCAAAGAGGCAATCGAAAACTTGAAAACTTCTTCCTTTAAACTTGTAATCACAGATCTGATGCTGCCATTTATAATGGGCATGGAGCTTCTCTCATACATCAAAACCAACCACCCTAATGTACCGGTTATAGTACTGTCTGGTGCCGATGAGGAAACAACTGTGATCGATGCCTTTAAATTAGGAGCCGACGATTTTATAGCCAAACCTTTTAGTCCTGGAGAGCTGTCGCTGCGGGTAAAAAGGCTTTTAGTACGTCAGCCTTACGCTGGATGAGTCTGTTACAAAAAGTAAAACTGTTTGCTGTTATTTCATTTGTAATAGTGGCAGGCACAGTTAGTGCTCAATCAACTGTAAACGCAGATTCGCTGCTGCAACAGGCACAACAGGCAGCACAGCAGGGCAACTATAACACTAGCCGCAAACTAGCCAGAAAGGTACTGGTTGTAGCTCCTGCATATACTGATGCGGCCATACTTATAGGCAATACCTACACCTGGGAGCAGAAGTATGACTCTGCCAGCGCCGTACTAAAACCGCTCTTGGCCACTGCCCCATCACATGCCGAAGTATACCTGGCTCTTGCCCAGTTGGGTCTCCGATCCAAAGAACATCCTGAAGTTATACTTTCTTATGTAGACAAAGGATTAGCTATCGCTCCGCAATCGCAGGAGCTTTTGGAATATAAGATCGGTGCATTAATTGAACTAAAAAAGTATAAAGAAGCCGACCAACTGCTGGAGTCGCTGACTGAAAAAGGTATTACGTATAAAAATATTAAAGCGCAGTTGCACAACCTGGCAAGTATAAACAGTATTCGTACAGAGTATCAGTATGCCACATTTAACACAAATATACCAGACTGGCACCTGGCTTCTTTGGAGTATACCCGCCTGATCAAGCCCGGAAGTATAAGCGGCAGAGTTAACTATGCCAACCGCTTTGAGCAGCAGGCACTGCAGGGCGAGTTGGATTTCTGGCCAAGGCTAAATGACAAAACTTATCTCTATCTGAATGCCGGCTTTTCTGCCAGCAAGCTTTTCCCGGATTACCGTGCCGGCCTGGAAGTGTACCGAAAGCTGCCACTTAACATGGAAGTATCTTTGGGAGCGCGTACATTAGTTTACTCCAACGAAACCATATGGCTTTATACAGGCCACATTGGCAAATACTGGGGCAAATACTGGGCAGGCATCAGGCCATTTATACAGCAGCAACATAGAAAAGTACAGGCGACAGGTATAATTCAGCTAAGAAGATACTTAATAGATGAAGACCAACACCTGACATTAACCTTAGCCAAAGGCAGCACTCCTGCCACACAGGTTGGTTTACAGGAAATTAACAGACTGGATGCCAGCAGAGTGGGCATAGAAAGCAGGTTCAGGCTCGGGAACAGTTGTTACTGGGGTGCTTTGTTACAGTACGAGCACGAAGAGCTAAGCAAAGAAAGCTCACGTAACCGCTACACTACCAGCTTTTCGCTGCAATACAGGTTTGAGTAATGGAGCAAACTTTACTAGACATACTTCCTGCCATAGATGATAAGCTTGTTCAGTTTAACCTTTACCTTACTGCCGGTTTCGTAGGGCTTACGCTTGGCCTTATTGCATTTATACTTTTAAGCAGGTTGCGCTACGGCTTTAGGTTTACCCGCCGCCGAAGAACAGAGGAGGATATACAAATCTTTCTTACTTCCTACATTTTTGAAGACCATACCGATGAGGACGCCCTGACAGCTTTTGCCAGCCATTATATTCAGAAAAGAGGGCACCGCCAAATCGTGCTAGAAAACATTGTATCGCTTCACAAAAACCTCATCGGTGAATCTGCCGATAAGCTCAGGCATCTGTATCAGCAGTTGGGCTTGCAGCAATATTGCAAGCAAAAACTATATTCCGGATATTGGCACGAAATAGCCAAGGGCATCAGCGAACTGGCTGACATGGGTATAAATAAGTATAGCGAACTGATCCGTACATTTATCAACCATCCTCATCCCACCCTTCGCTCTGAGGCACAAATCGCACTGCTAAAGCTTAAGTCTGATGCACCGTTTTCTTTTCTGGATGACCTGAAAGAGCCTCTCCTGGATTGGCAACAACTGCAGTTGGCACGAGCTGCTTATAAATCACATGTTCTAACAATCCCGAATTTTGAACGCTGGCTGGGTAGCAAAGAGGAAAGTATAGTTATTTTCTGCCTCCGGATGATCTCATTCTATGGGCAGCACAGCGCTTCTGATACAATACTTGGTTTGCTGCAGCATCCGTCTGCCAAAGTACGGGAGGAGGCCATTATTACGCTGCGTCAACTGGAGACCTGCGATGCTGTGCCGATGCTTACTAACATGTTCGCCAACGAAAGTACCGATATTCAATTAGAGATATTAAGAACACTCCCTGCCATTAGTGACAGGCAAAGTATACCATTTTTTGAGCAAATATTAGGCGTTGAGAACAGACGTCTGCAGTTGGCTGCTGCCAGAGCCTTGTGCCAAAGCGGCCAGGAAGGCAAAAGCAAAGTACTGGCGATAAAAAATAACCCGGAACACGCGTTGCAGCAACTGGCGGCGACTGCACTTAGCTACAAAGTATGATAACAGAGCTAATGAACCAGTACATCAGCTATACTGCTGTCTTTTTCAACCACCTGGTGCTTGTTTACGCATTGTGCATCAGTGCCAGTTATGTTGTGCTGGCTACAATGTCAGCAATTGCCATGAAGCAGTATAAAGAACGTAACAGCTTTGTAGATTACCGCACCATACTTGCTTCCCAGTTTTCGCCGTCTGTCTCGCTTATAGCCCCGGCTTACAACGAATCGATGACGATAGTTGACAATGTACGCTCACTACTGGCATTGCACTACAATAACTATGAGGTTATTATTGTAAACGACGGAAGCAAAGACAATACCCTGGCACTTCTGATCGAAGCCTACGAACTCGAGAAAATAGACCTGCTACCCGACAACCAGGTCAAAACCAAACCTATCCGGGGAATCTATAAAGCTAAAAATCCGGCGTACCATAAACTGGTGGTGGTAGATAAAGAAAACGGCGGCAAGGCCGATGCTTTGAATGTAGGTATCAATGTGTCATCAAATAAGCTGATTGCCTGCATAGATGTAGATTGTGTACTGGAATCGGACTCGCTGCTGAAGCTGGTAAAGCCGTTTATGGAAGAAAAAACGCCGGTTATTGCTACAGGAGGTGTCATTCGCATTGCCAATTCCTGCGTAGTGGAAGACGGCCGCCTGGTAAAAGTAGAGGTGCCTGATAAATTTATTCCGAGGGTACAGGTGCTGGAGTACTTCAGGGCTTTTTTGATGGGACGTATGGCATGGGCCCATGTAAATGGTTTGCTGCTTATATCGGGTGCATTTGGTATGTTTGATAAAGCCACTGTAATAAAGGCCGGCGGCTATAACCACAATACCGTTGGCGAAGACATGGAACTACTCGTGCGTATGCGCCGCATGCTCTACGAAGAAAAGAAACCATGCAAAGTAGCCTTTATCCCAGATCCGCTATGCTGGACGGAGGCACCCCAAACCTGGGATATACTAAAAAAACAACGCAACCGCTGGACCCGTGGCACTGCCGAAACGCTGCTGCTGCACCGCAAGATGATCCTAAACAAACGCTACGGCATACTTGGTCTGGTTAGTTTACCAATGTGGGTGCTGTTTGAGTGGCTGGCTCCGCTGATAGAGTTCCTTGGCCTGTTGTTCTTTATTATACTTGCCATACTTGGTTACGCTAATTGGTTGTACTTTTTCTCTTTTCTGGGGCTGGTATACTCGTTTGCTATTATGGTATCGGTGTTTGCTATCTTATTTGAAGAGCGGTCTTACCAGCAGTATAAACGGCCAGGTCACATGCTTAAACTGGTACTAACAGCCTTGCTTGAACCCTTTCTGTATCATCCGGTTACGGTTTGGGCAGCTGTGAAAGGCAATTACGACCTGATAACAGGCAAAAAAAGCTGGGGCGAAATGACACGCGCCGGTTTCGCACAAAAGAAGAGCTAAGGAACTGAAGAGCCTGGTAGAGCGAACTGTATTGGTGGCAGAGCATGCTACGCTGGAGGCAATGGACTTTAAGGCATAGCAAAGTTCGGCCAAACCCGGCGAAAAAGCCCTGCCAGCCGTCGGCACTATGACCCAGAACGAGATGGAAGCTTCCATGATCGCTAAATCAATGGCATACTACCAGAACAACATCAGCAAAGTAGCCCGCGCTAGGTCTAAGAAGAGCAGCATTATACCGTTGCCTTGATAAGTTTAACATCCCTTATGACCAGCGCAGTAAATTTATACTTTTCGCTGTGTTTGTGTGCACACTGCCGGGTGTGCAGGCCTGCCACCTGCTGAAGCAAAGCAAGTATTTGTTTCTGGGATGGAGCGTCTCATACTTTGCTCGATCTTTATCACCACTTAACTTTACAGGTCATTTTTTTAACCGCTTAACCTGATTAGGGTCGACATAGAGTATATAAAAGACAAAGGCTTCTCTATCTCTTTTACTACAGTCGGGCAAAAGGATCTGGAGGGTCTTGCTAATGTATATAACCGCATGATAAGCAAACTGCGGCACGAAAGAGTGGTGCAGGCTGAAAAGCATTTTTTACTTGAGAAACTGATTTAGGCCTGGATTAACAATGGTACGCGATATACTTGTGAACCACAGTTATGCTTTCTCCTGAACCAGTAATGACACAGGCCAAACGCAGTTTGTGATAAATACAGATTAAAGCTACTATATAAACTAAATATCAGCTTATTACAGACAAAAACCTAAACAGCAATAGTACAACTCCCCTATCCCCGACGTACTAGCTATCAGCTGTAGCTAGCTAAGGCCCATACTCCTGCCTTTTACTGTTTACCTTTTAAAACATTTGGTGAGTCTTTGAGTAGCATTAAACTTATTTAATTCCCTTAAACTAGTGTGTTAAGTATAACTTTTCCTGTTAACTACTAAATTATTTTAACGAATGTAACCTTTTGAAAACTTTTTTCGTAGCGCCGCTGGATTTCATAAGATTTATTTTGTAGCTTGTATCTATAGTTAAAAGGTTATCATTATGGAATACAATATTATAGTTGCCCCTGATTTAGAAATTTTAGCAACAGAAGTAGCAGGTTTTATACCTATGGGATGGAAATTAAAAGGTGGAATACTGGAACATGTAGAGGGTTTTGCACAGCAGCTTGTACGCCGCCCAGGTGCAATTGCCAAAACGCAGCGCGAACCGGTTGCAGCTAAAAGCAAAAGAACCAAATGGATTGAATAGTTATCCCTAAAGTAATATAAGCCAAAGAGAGGTATTTTAGTATAAAGTGTTGGGACTTATGCTAAAACACCTCTTTATTTTTATACTTTTCTAATATAAGCTATACTTCCCAGGCGCACAGCAGTCACCTTTCCTATCTCCCTCACACTCCTTGACGAACTCTAAAAACCGTCATGATAGCCTAAAAACAAAGGTTATATATTAATTTTACAGAATATCTTCTCATTTCAGCATCTTTTTAGGCCATCATAAGTATATATGGCTGAAATAATTTTATACACCTGAACAGTTTTCCTTATGATAAGGACTAAACCGTTTAGCTTGCCATTTACGGCTAATTAACACCCTTAACAGTTAAACATGAGAAAGATTCTTTGCTATCTCTTACTTATCTTCCTTGCTACGTCCTGCATTACGAAGAAAGAGTTGGTTTACATGCAAAACGAAAAGCTAAAGAAGAACACACCAACCAATTTTACCACTCCCTATAAAGAATACGAACTGCAGCCTAACGATGTACTTTCTATAAAAGTGCTTAGTGTGCAGCCAGAAACTTCAAATCTTTTCAACATAGTAGATCCGAGCAATGCTTTTGGTATAACAGGGCCAAGCAGCCTTTTTCTGAGTGGCTACTCCATTGATCAGCAAGGCAGGGTAACGCTGCCTATTATCGGGCAACTAAAGGTTTCCGGGTTAACTGTTGCTCAGGCACAGGAACAAATCCAGCGAAGCCTGGACAGGTACATAAACGACGCCACTGTCGTAACAAAACTTATTAGCTTTAAGATCAGCGTATTAGGTGATGTCCGCAACCCTGGATACTATTACGTGTATAATGAACAAGCAAGCCTTTTGGAAGCGCTTAGTATGGCTGGTGACCTAACCCAGGGCGCGAGCAGAGAGAACATAAAACTAATACGGCAGAAACCAGGTGGCACAGAGGTGGTTTTGCTCGACCTCAAAGACCCAAACCTCGTACAATCTCAGTACTACTACCTTAAGCCAAACGATGTGCTTTATGTTGAGCCGCGCAAAACGCAGATAAAGAGAGATAACCTGGTTATTGTAAGTACCGTACTCGGAGTGCTTTCTACGGCGGCTTTAATATTAAACTTTGTAAACATACAATGAGAAAAAAGAATAAAGAACATGAAATAGACCTGAGAAGCTGGTTATTCAAGTTCAGATCGAAATGGTATTTATTTGCTGCATTTACATTATTCTCGCTTGCATTAGCTTACGTGTATGTAAAAACCTCTGAGCGGATTTACGCTTTCCACGCTACTCTCCTGCTCGGCGATCAGCAAACGGGCTCTAAAAAAGCCCAGGAGCTTCTAGAACTGCTGCATGTACAGGACAAAGGTATCAAAGTAGAGGATGAGATTGGCTTGCTGAAATCCGCAGACATGGTGAAGGCAACCCTGCAGCGCCTGGATTTTTCTACTTCATACTACAAAGTGCCTGACCATTGGCTTAACAGCGGCTTCGACCTGATAAAGGAGGAGCAGTTTGAGACAACACCTTATACTGTTGAATTGGACACATCTGCCGCACAGTTGGTGGATGTGCCATTTGAGGTTAAGATATTGAACGATAACGAGTACGAGCTTACTGTTGAAGGCGAGCACATACCGCGCTATAACTTTAACCGACACGAAGTACTAGGGTATGTACCTTATATCAGCTTTACTAAAGTGCTTAAGTTTGGCGAGCCATACAGTGACGAGAACATAAACATCACACTAAAGCGTAACAAGTTAACAGCTGGTGAAATGCCAGCCAAGAAGTATTACTTTGTTCTTAACAGCCTTGAAAGCCAGGTAGGGCAGCGCCTTGCCACGCTCAACATAGACCCAATAGAAAGAGATTCGCGCGTTTTAGAGCTCAGCACAAAAGGCACCATACCTGAAAAAGAAATTCTGTTTCTGAACACGCTGATGGATGTGTATGTGGCCCGCGACCTGGAAGAAAAGAACACAAATGGTCGTAAAACGCTGGAGTTTATTGATAGCCAGATAGCAACGCTTACTGATTCATTAAAGCAAAGCAAGCAGGCCTTGTCGTCTTTCCGATCTGCCAACAAGATATCAAACATAGATGCACAGGCTAACAGCACGTACGAACGGTTATCGCAGTTAGAAATAGACAGGGCAAAACTAAACACAGACCGCCAGTACTATACTGCCATTCTGGAAGAGATTGAGGACAACCAAGGCTTTACAGAGGCTGTATCTCCGGCAGTGGCCGGAGTGCAGAACCCAATTCTGGCAAACCTGTTCCTTGAGTTATCGGAGCTTAATAAGCAGAAGGCCGGGTATAAAGCTAGTGCCACGCAAATAAACCCGATGCTGAAAGAGATAGACGGTAAAATTGCCAGTATCCGCAGCGCTATCGTGGCTAACCTTAAAAACCTTATCTCGTCGGCAGACATAGCCATAAGAGAAACCGACAAGCGAATTGCTACCCTGGAGAATACGTTGGCAAGACAGCCGGAGAATGAACGCCGCCTGGCCGACTTGAAAGGACAGGCAGACTTTATTGACAAGAAGTATGAGTTCCTGCAGGAAAAACGCGCTGAGGCAGCTATTTCTTTAGCCACCAACACAACCGACAAGAAGATTGTTGACCGCGCTTCGTTTTGGGGCAGAGGTCCGGTAAACGTAAAGCCGAACATGATTTTCCTGCTGGCCTTATTGCTCGGACTGGCTATACCTGCTGGTCTTATCGTGCTGATTGATAATGTTGACAACACGATACAGGGTAAGAACGACATCAGCGACATTACCAATATTCCGTTTTTAGGAGTTATTGCGCATGGCAGCAAGTCTGATAAACTGGCTGTTAAAAACAACCCAAAATCGGCTATTGCAGAGTCCTTCAGGTCTATTCGCATTAACCTGCAGTACCTAATGGCTGATACAGACTTTAAAGTAGTGGGCGTTACGTCTTCTATTTCCGGCGAGGGTAAAACATTCTGCTCTGTTAACCTGAGCAGTGAGTTTGCCGCCTCTGGTAAGCGCACCATACTTATAGAGTCTGACATGCGTAAGCCAACATTCAGTAAATACTTTAACGTTAGCGACGAAGTAGGCTTGTCAACATACCTGAACCAGGATATGTCCTCTGCAGAAGTCATCCAGAAGACCGACAACGAGAACCTGGACATTATACCTTGCGGCCCTATTCCAGACAACGCGCTTCACCTGTTGGAGATGCCTCGTATGCAGAAACTGGTTGAAGAACTCCGCGGCAAGTATGATTATGTGGTAATTGACACGCCGCCAATCGGTTATGTATCAGAGTACTTTATACTTATGAAACACATGGATACTAACATCTATGTTGTGAAACACAAGTATACCAACAAGGACCTGCTAAACCAGGTAAATGAACTCTATGCGGCCAAGAAGATCAAAAATATACACATTGTAATCAACGATCTGAACTTTGACAAGACCTATGAGTATGGCTATAAGCGTAAGGCGAGCTACTACTACGTCTGATCAAAGCTACCAGCAGAATTAACCCGGCAGTTGCTGCAAAAGTATGTACACTGCTACATGTAATACGACTAAATACGAATGAGTAATAATATAGCCTCTAAGGCTGTTAGCGGACTTAAGTGGGGATCGACGGCTACAGTTGCCAATGCAATTATGCAGATTGGTTATACTTCTGCCATGGCGCGCCTCTTAAGCCCGGAAGCATTCGGTCTGGTGGCAATAGCCAGCGTTATACTTCGGTTCGGAAGCTATTTTGCCAATATGGGCCTAACCAAAGCGCTGATACAAAAGGAGAACCTGGAGCCACAGCATATAAGGGCTGCCTTTACTGCTTCACTTGTACTTGGCTTGCTTTTCGCAGGGATAACCTGGCTCCTTGCCCCTTTTGCTGCAGCCTTCTTCAAGAATCCGGATGTAACCCCCATTGTACAGGTAATGGCTTTGTCTTTTATTATAAACGGCGCGGCAGTTACCTCTGTAAGTATGTTGGAGCGCGACATGCGCTTTAAAGCAATTAGTATACTGGAGGTAGTATCTTATGTGGTTGCCTATCTTGGTGCTGGCATTTTGCTTGCCTATCTCGGTTACGGTGTGTGGAGTTTGATTTATGCTACACTGCTGCAAGCGGCAATAATGGCTTTGGGTGCTTATGTTGTTGTACGGCACAATGTCATGCTCCAATTACGCCTGGCCCCTTACAAACCGCTGTTCAGTTATGGTAGCCGGATGTCGTTTATAAGTTTTCTGGAGTTCTTAAGCCAGGAGTTTGGCACCATACTGATAGGCCGTGTGCTGGGCTCTTATAAACTGGGACTTTACAACCGTGCGTATATGCTGATTAACTTACCAATGTACATGCTTACTCGCACGTTCACGAAAGTTATATTTCCAAGTTTCAGTAAAATACAGAACGACATTCAGAAACTGGGGAGTATCTACCTGTCAAGTATTACTTTGTTAGCTGCCATAGTTATTCCCTTGTGCCTTGGTATTGCAGTAGCAGCCCCGGAGATTGTAAGGATACTTCTGGGAGAGCAGTGGGGAGAATCGGTGCCGGTGCTACAGGTATTGTGCATGGCACTAGCGCTTAGCTTTATTACCATGTTTGCAGGTATTGTGTGCGACGCAAAGGCTATACTTAATGTTAAGATTGTTCTAAACGTAGTTTTTATCCTTGTAATAAGCGGCTTGTTCTTTCTCCTGCGTGAGTACGGCCTTGTAGGCTTTGCTTTAGCTGTACTTATTGGCGAAGTGGTGCGTATGGCCATGTACCAGCGTGTAATGCACAATGTGTTACAGCTCCCCTACCGGCAGCAATTATCCATTTATTTGCCAGGCGTGATTAACGGTGTGCTGGTGGCGCTTGGGATTTACCTGGTAAGCTCATTGCTGCGAAGCGCCGACGCTCCTGTAGTATTAACTTTTGCGGCCCAAATAATAACAGGGGCTGTGTTGCTGCTGCTACTCACATTACTCTTCCCACATAAGCTACTGCGCACCGAGCTGCAAATGTTGTTCAATAAAATGGGGTTTAACGGTGAAGGGACTAGTACATCAAGCCGTTTTATTTACAAATACATATTAAAGGAAGCGTAGCCTGGGGCTCTCGTTATCCGTTTATAATACAAAAGCATTTTGATATGATGACGATAGGAGTTTGCGGACCGATAGATTTAAAATTACTGGATTGGGAGCTGAAAGGCCAGGACTTTCCGGAAACTAACTCCTTTCCACTTTCAACTCATTTCGTTAATGCGCTGTTGCGCCGCGGTTTTAAGGTAGTAGCTTATACTAACTCTCCCTTTATAGAAGAGCCCATGGTATTAGAAGGCAAGCACCTTACTGTATGCATCGCACCACAGCGGCCACAACCCGGACGGCGTTTTTTTCAGTTCGAGGTAAAAGAACTGCAAAAGCAAATACAACAGCACCCCTGCGATTTTATCAGTGCCTTCTGGTCTTATGAGTATGGATGGGCTGCCCTCCGATCAGGAATTCCTACTGTAGTAAGCCTGCACGATGTGGCATTACAGATATTGCTGCAGCACAAGGATATTTTCCGGTTGGTTCGTTGGGCCATTAATTACATTGTGGTAAGCAAAGCGACTCATCTGATTGCCAACTCCAGTTATACGTATAACATGCTGGATAAAGGAACCCGGGAAAAAACGATCGTAATCAACAACTTTTATCCCGCCGAACTGGAAGAACAACTGGAAGTGCCAATTCAGAAGCAAGACTACCTGGTATCAGTTAGCATGGGGTTTTCTAACCGCAAAAACATTAGTACCGCTTTACAAGCCTTTGCCATTATCCGAAAACAATACCCGAAACTAGAGTATCACCTGTTAGGTGCAGGTATGGAGCCAGGAGGCCCTGCCCAGCAATATGCCCTGGAAAACGACCTTGCAGATGGGGTTAAGTTTATTGGCACGCAGCCTTATGATAAGGTTTTGCACGAGATAAGCCATGCAAGAATTCTCTTACACCCTGCCAGGGAAGAATCCTTTGGCATGGTGCTGCTGGAGGCAATGATTGCCCGTACACCTGTTATAGGCGGTAAGGAAAGCGGTTATGTACCCACCTTGCTGGATAATGGAAAAGCAGGTTTACTGTGTGATATTAATTCCCCGGAGGCAATCGCGGACAGTATAGATAAGTTAATGCAAAACAGGCAGCTGGCAAAAGACCTGGTGCAGAATGCTTATGAATTTGCGCGTAATAACTACTCTGAAGAAGTTATAATAGACCAGCACCTGAGGTATTACGCTAAAATACTTGGAAAGCGGCTTATACCTGCACAAGATATAGAGACCACCGAAACAAGCAATAACATAATGCGCGCTTAATATAAAAAGGGTATGAAGTTTAATTACACTTTCCTGTTTATTATACCACTTGCACTGGTCATGTTCATGGACCAGATGTTTTTGGAACTGGCTGCGCCTAATAACGAATACTCGCAGGCTATGCTGCTGAACATGTTTACAAAACTCATGTCTGGTGCTTCAATGCTGTACTGCATCCTGTTTTTTAAGCGTATGTCAACATACATGCGGCTGGCCTTTTTCCTGCTGCTGCTTTATATCGCTGCCCTTGTGTTTGAGTCCAAGTACGTGTATGGTTCCTTCATGGTGTATCCGCACGTTTTCTTTAAAGTACTCATCTTCACGTTCAGCTTCTTTGTATATACTTACTACAAGGCCAACTACCATCTTAAAACACAGCATGTAGTATGGTTTATACTTATTGGTTTCTGGGCGAATGTGCTGCTGATCAACCCGCATACGCTAAGTGTGTCTGCTTTTACCAATCACGAAAGGGGTGTTTACTCTAACTCTGTGTATATGCTGGTGGTGCCGTTTTTATACTTTCTGAGCAACTACTTTTATAAGAGTAAGTTCTCGAGCCTTTTCCTGGCATTCTTTGTGCTGTTTGCCATTTTCTTTTTCCAGCACCGTACCGTCTGGATCTCAACTGCATTTGTGCTGGCGGTTTACTATTTTTTCATACAGTTCAAAACAGATAAGCCCATCAATTTCCTATCCAAGCTGTTACCTGTTGGCACGCTGGTAGGTGTGTTGGGTATAGTTGCCAGCGGATTTATACTTTCCATACATCCCGAGATCATCGAAAAGGTACAGGAGAGTTTCTCCGATATCGAAAACTTTGACAGCCAGGGAACAGGAGGATGGCGTTACCAGCAGTGGCTGTCTTACCTGCCGTTTATACAGGAGAACTTTTTGCTGGGAATGCGTTTTGAGGGCTTTGAGCTTCCTATCCAATTTTACCGCGACGACCTGAATGCGCCGGTATTTGAGGACGGAAATGGCCATCACTTCCACAGTTTTTATGTTGAGGTCTTTTTTTATACTGGCTTGGTTGGCTTTATTCTATTCCTGCTTATCAGCGTCTACCCTATCGTGAAAGCTATACGCATGCGCGTGCTCACTATAAACCAGATCATGCTGGTGGCGTTTATCAGCAGCGGCTTCATATTTGGCATTTCATATGTGCTTCCGATCTTCTTTTATGGAGTTATCGGCTGGACCATTGCTGCCATAGAGGAAGAAAAAGTTACTTACCCGACATTTATACATGCATCGGGTATGCGTATGAAGTCTCTCCGCCTTAATCAGCAAAAAACATTGCAATCTGCTTAAATCTTACAAAACCACGATTCACAAATAGCAGTACTATCCTATATATAACCCTTATACCAGTATGAGTACTTCTACTCCAAACGAACCCTTGCACACTCCGGTGTTGCTTATCATATTTAACAGAGCCAATACCACACAACAGGTGTTTGACCGCATACGGCAAGTAAAACCCAAAAAACTTTACGTTGCCGCCGACGGCCCCCGTTCCCACGTGGCAACAGACGCCCAGCGCTGTGCCGAAACCCGACGCATTGTGGAACAGGTAGACTGGGACTGCGAGGTAAAAACGCTTTTCCAGGAGCAGAACCTGGGCTGTGGCGTTGCTCCCTCTACTTCTATTTCATGGTTGTTTGAGCACGAAGAAACAGGCATTATCCTGGAAGATGATTGCGTGCCTTCTCAAAGCTTTTTCTGGTTTTGCCAGGAGGTGCTCGAAAAGTATAAATACGATACCCGTGTGATGCATGTAAGCGGCAACAACTACCTGAATGGGTGGCGCCGCGATAACGACTACTCTTATTATTTTTCAGATAAAGTGAATGCCTGGGGCTGGGCTACCTGGCGCCGCGCCTGGCAGCTTTTTGACTTCCATATCCCCACTTACTCAGAACTAAAGCAGAAAGGCTACCTGAACGGCATTTTCCTGAACAAGCTGGAAGAAAAGTATAGACTTGGTCAGCTGGAGAAAACATATGCCAATATACAAAAAGGAGATGTTTGGGACTATCAATGGGAATTTACAGTGTATAGCAACTCAGGGCTCTGCATTATTCCTGAAGTAAACCTGGTACGTAATATCGGTTTTGGCGAGGATGCTACGCATACTTTTAACCTCCATGACAAAAACGCTTTTGTGCAGGAACAGGAAATAGCTTTCCCACTTCGTCACCCGCGCTTTGTTTTACGAGACATTGAGTCTGACAAAAGAAACTTTAATTACCTGATCAAGAACAAGGTAAGTGCTAAGCTAAAAGCTATTTTCAGCTTTAGCCTTTAAACACCACCCAAACATGAAATTACTTTTATCAGCATATGCATGTGAGCCCAACCGCGGCACAGAACTGGGCAATGGCTGGAACTGGGCTCTGAATACAGCGAAACTAGGCCACGAAGTATGGTGCCTCACCACAGTTGAGGGACGTGAAAATATCGAAAAAGAAGTTGACAGGCTGGCTCTGCCCAACCTGCATATCGTGTTTGTGGAGTTGCCAAAGCTTATAGATAAATTATTTGAGTATCACCTGGGCTTTTACCCGCACTATCTCTGCTGGCAACAGCAGGCTTACAGAAAAGCAAGAGAGCTCGATAAAGAAATCGATTTTGACCTGGTACACCACGTTACCATAGGTAGCCTGCAATTGGGTACTGCATTGTGGCGGCTTAACAAACCACTAATCTTTGGCCCTGCCGGTGGCGGACAGGAAGCACCCAGAGCCTTTAAAAAATATTTTTATGGCTGGTGGAAAACAGAAGTTGTCCGCTCCTGGATCAGTAAGCTCCTTTTGAAAGTTAACCCAGACGTGCGCAAAACCATGCGCCATGCATCGCTTGTACTAGCCACCAACGAAGATACTTACAATATGGCCCGCGCCAACGGAGCACTTAATCCGCAGATGTTTCTGGATACAAGTCTGCCGGAAAGCTTTTACCCCGAAGCATACCCTGAACGCAAACCATCAGATGTGATGAAGATATTGTGGGTAGGACGCTTGTTTGCCCGTAAAGGATTGCCGCTTGTGCTGGAGTCGCTAGGCAAGGTAGATCCGGCTGTAAAGTATGAGTTAACTATTCTTGGAGATGGCCAGATGCGCGATATGGTGCCACAGTGGATAAAAGAGCATAACCTAGAAGGCAAAGTAAACTGGAAAGGCCAGGTGCCCTGGGACGAGGTGAAACGCGCCTACACCGAAAGTGACCTGTTCATGTTCTGCAGCCTCCGTGATTCTTCTGCGGCCCAGTTCCTGGAATCGATGGCTTACGGCCTGCCCATACTTACCCTTGACCTGCATGGCGGAAAAAATCTGGTTCCTGATAACGCTGGTATCAAAATTTCCGTAACTACACCCGAGAAAACAGTTCAGCAGTTGGCCAATGCTGTGGAGCAGCTATACCATGATCCTAAGCTAAGATCACAGATGGGAAAAAATGGGTACGAATTCTCTAAATCCCAGACATGGCCTGTAAAAACCAAACATATTAATGAGTTCTACGGCAAGTATACTTTAGCTGATACTAAAGAGCTGCCAGTTATACATTAGCCCTTACACCTATGATTTATATAGTTATACCTGTATTTAACAGAAAGCATTTTACCAAAGAGTGTCTCTTATCATTACGCAAGCAAACCAACACCTCCTTTAAAGTTATAGTAGTAGATGACGGTTCTACTGACGGAACTGCCGATATGCTGGCAGAAGAGTTTCCGGAAGTGGAAGTACTTTTCGGGGATGGCGGATTATTCTGGACGGCCAGTGTGAACATGGGTATCAAGCATGCCCTGCAACTCGGTGCAGAATATGTTATGACGCTCAATAATGACCTGGAGGCGGCACCTGACTTTATCGAGATGACTTACAAGTGGATGGCCGAGAAACCTAATGCCATACTTGGAGCACTGGAGATGGACGCTGCCACGCGTGAGCCTGCCTTTGGAGGCGAGGTAATAGACTTTAAGCTGAACAAAGTACGTTACCTGTTGCAGGAACTGCCAAAAGAAAAACAGGTAGGCATCCATAAAGTATCACAGCTACCAGGCCGCGGCCTGCTCATACCCAGAGCAGTATTTGAGAAAATAGGTTTGCTGGACCAGGACAACTTCCCGCACTATGTAGCAGACTATGATTACACCCATACAGCCTTACGCAATGGCTTTGAACTGTACTGCAACTACGACGCAAAACTTTATACCTACCCCGAAGAAAGCGGCGAACGCAAGAACAGGCAGTCTAAATCAATCAAAAACTTTTACAACCACCTGTTCGATATAAAAGGAGGCGGTAACCTGCGTGACTTCACACGTTTTACCTTAAAGAATTGCCCTAGCCCTTACATACCATATTACCTTGCCAACGGGTATGCAAGGCGCATATTCGGTTACATTTTAAAATGACCTATACTTTATCAGATAATAGCTCCCATTTATACTTTTTAGCGCCCGGCAGCCAGAAAAGCACCGGGCGTGCACTTTCTGCTTTCATACTTTTACTGTTATTTGTGTTGGCCGGCTTAACTTTGATCAAAGCCATGCACATGTCGCCTCACGCTGCCGAGCAAGGCTATCAAGGGCCGTTAATTATAACCAAAGGCGGCACTTATTCCGGCAACTGGGAATCCAAGGACTCTGATGTGCCTGCCATCGACATCAGAACAAAAGAACCCGTCATTATAGAGTATTCCAACATCCGTGGCGCAGGGCATCTTATTCGCTCAATTGGATACTCTGCCAATATTACTGTCCGTCATAGTTCCGGCTACGGCATTACCCCCACACCATACTCAAACTATGAGAAGCCACGCCGATTTTTAAATGTTGATGTGTTTAAGAACATAGTTGTAGAGAACTGCTACATGGAAAACACGGCTGGCATTTACCTGGCACAACGATATGTAGGAGACGGCACACCTCAGAATACAATCAGGATACGCTACAACAGGGCCAGAAACATTGATGGCCGTATTTATAACGGGTTAGCAAAAGTACAGTTTGTGCAGTTTAACTACCGCGGTGAGGCTCCCCACATCGAGATAGCCTGGAACGAGGTGATTAATGAACCGAACAACTCTGCTGTGGAGGATAACATTAACATTTACAACTCACGCGGCACAGTGGCATCCCCTATCCGTATTCATAACAACTATATACAAGGTGCTTTCCCTTTTCCAGCAAACGCTGAGAAGTATACAGGGGGTGGAATTATTACTGACTCCCCGGAAACAGACTCTACCATGGCTACAGCCTACCTTAAAGTATACGATAACCAATTGGTGGGCTTGGGTAACTATTGCCTCGGCATTGCTGGTGGTAATAACATAGAGATGTACCGGAACAGAGCCATTGTAGCTGCCAGATTCGAAGATAATACCCTCTACAGTTGCTGGACCGGCGGCATCTGGGCTAAAGATTATTACAAGCTGAACTCTACCTTTAAAAACAAGATGCACCATAATACACTGGGTATTGTGGGCCAAACCGGAACCTGGCGTAACGAAATAATGGACAGCACTTTTGTAGCCGCCGAGACATTTGACAATACGATACTTCCTGAAGAGATTACCCCTACCCTGGAAAAGCAAGAGTATGAATTGTGGTTAAACAAACTGGCACACAATAACATACGACTTGGACCACAACCCTCCAAAGCCACTGCCAATAAAGTTATAGATTACAAATAAGTGATCTCTGCAAATATAATTGCACAGCATTTCCTTTAACTTCTTTATGTATTTGTATATTACTATATATATAACTCATTATTTATTTAAATTATAGCATGTATTTATTGATCATTTCCATGTTATAACTCAAACTTTTAACTAAATAAAAGTGCTAGTTAACCCAGCAAAATCACAACTTAAATCATATAACTTTATTTATAACAAAAACCTTTTTAACAAATACCCGTTGCGCTTAAATTCGCTTTATTACATAATTTAAGAGGTTTTTCACCTATCCATTAATATCACTTTATTTACCTCTTATAATTTTTTAAAGATTTTACGAAAAAAAGTTAGCTATTGTAAACTTTTCCATCTTATATTTGCAACAACTTATATGTGAATCATTTAGCCACACAACTAAAAAGAAAGCAATTGTAGAAAGGACTTTAGAAATGTTCCGGGAATACGCCAACAGAACCAGGACCTCTTCCTAAAGCCAGATTATTAGTAAAATTAAAATTTCAACTTTTAGCCAAAGAAGATGAATTCACTAACCTCTTATGCACATAAGAGAGCTAGCCAGGCGTTTTTTGCCTTCATGCTCACCTTAGTAATTTGTGTAGTATTTCCCATCACCAAATCATTCGCGCAAACATACAGCGCACCGATTATCATCACCAAGGGCGGTACCTACACCGGCAACTGGGAATCAAGAGATTCTGAGGTTGCAGCCGTAGAGATTCGTACCACCGAACCAGTAATTATCGAGAACTCCAACATCCGCGGTGCCGGCTACCTGATCAAAAGCTGGGGCTATGCCGCAAACCTTACCGTGCGCCACACCAAGGGCTACGGTATACAGCAGACACCTTACGTTAACTACAAGAAGCCGCGCCGATTCGTAACGGTTAACAACTTTAAGCATGTAGTAATTGAGAACTGCTACATGGAAAGCACAGCCGGTATCTACGTAGGCACGCGCTATGAAGGCAACGGTACTACCAGCAATACTGTAAAAATTCGTTACAACATTGCTAAAAATATTGACGGACGCGTATACGGAGGTGCCAGAGAGCATTCTCAGTTCGTACAATTTAACTTTAAAGGTGCCATCACAGGCGCTGAGATTGGCTGGAACCAGGTGATCAATGAGGCTGGTAACTCTTTAGTAGAGGATAATATCAACATCCACAACACCCGTGGTACTTCAAGCTCTCCGATCAAGATCCACAATAACTACATTTACGGTGCTTACCCTGCTCCGCATACAGGTACTACTTATTCAGGTGGCGGTATCATCACTGACGGCGACGGCGACATAAACACGTGCCCGGCTTACATTGAGGCACACGATAACCAGGTAGTAAATCTGGGCAACTACTCGATGGGCATTGCCGGCGGTAACAACATCCGTTACCACCACAACCGCGCTGTGAGTTCTGCCAAGTTCAAGGACGGCACTAAATTCGGCATGTACTCCGGCGGACTTTGGAGCAAGGACTACTACAGACAGAACACCACGTTTGCAAACTCAATCGACAACAATGTGGTAGGGATCACGGCATGGGGTGGATACCCAAGCGACCGTAACGACATTACTGTGAAAGAAAATGCTTCATTTACAAACAACACCCATATTGCGGGCGGAGCCATTACGCAGGCTATGGAAGCCGAGGAATTTTCCCGCTGGACACAAAAGCTGCAGCAGAACGGCATCGTATTGGGACCAAACGGTACTTCAGGCACAGTTACTACTAATCAGGCTCCTAACGTGGCTATCGCTTCGCCAACTGCAGGTGCAAGCTTCACAGCAGGAAATACAATTACCCTTTCTGCTAATGCAAGCGATGCAGACGGTTCTGTAACTAGAGTAGAATACTTCGCAGGTGCTACCAAAATTGGCGAAGCTGCAAACGCTCCTTATACTTTTAACTGGACCAGCGCAGCTGCCGGATCTTACAGCCTTACTGCAAAAGCAACCGACGACAAGGGTGCTACCAAAGTATCTAATGCCGTTTCCATTACAGTAGCAACAAGCAACACGGCAACTACTGCACCTACTACTACCATAACCGGAGGAACAGGCAAGATCACCCGTGAATTCTGGTCAGGCGTTTACGGCACATCGGTGAGCGTGATCCCGGTAGGCACCAAGCCGACTTCTGTGACTGAGCTGACGTCTTTCGAGGCGCCGACGGGCCAGGGCAACAACTACGGCCAGCGCGTGAGAGGCTACGTGACGGCGCCGGTTTCGGGCCAGTACACCTTCTGGATCGCTGCCGACGACATGGCCGAGCTTTTCCTGAGCACCTCTGAGGACCCTGCCAGAAAAGTGAAGATCGCATCATCAAGCAGCTGGACCGGCTCCCGCGAGTGGACCAGGCACGCCAGCCAGCAGTCGGTGAAGATCACCCTGGAGGCGGGCAAGCGTTACTACATCGAGGCGCTGATGCTGCAGGGCGGCGGCGGGGACAACCTGGCCGTGGGCTGGCAGCTGCCGAACGGCGCGCTGGAGAGACCGATTGCAAGCAACAGACTTTCGCAGCTGGGGAGCACGGCTACAACTACAACACCAGAGCCTGCACCGACTCCAACACCAACTATAACTGAGCCGGCTCCGACTCCAACTACTACGGTTGGAACCGGTAAAATCACAAGAGATTTCTGGTCAGGCGTTTACGGCACATCGGTGAGCGTGATCCCGGTAGGCACCAAGCCGACTTCTGTGACTGAGCTGACGTCTTTCGAGGCGCCGACGGGCCAGGGCAACAACTACGGCCAGCGCGTGCGTGGTTACGTGACGGCGCCGGTTTCGGGCCAGTACACCTTCTGGATCGCTGCCGACGACATGGCCGAGCTTTTCCTGAGCACCTCTGAGGACCCTGCCAGAAAAGTGAAGATCGCATCATCAAGCAGCTGGACCGGCTCCCGCGAGTGGACCAGGCACGCCAGCCAGCAGTCGGTGAAGATCACCCTGGAGGCGGGCAAGCGTTACTACATCGAGGCGCTGATGCTGCAGGGCGGCGGCGGGGACAACCTGGCCGTGGGCTGGCAGCTGCCGAACGGCGCGCTGGAGAGACCGATTGCAAGCAACAGACTTTCGCAGCTGGGGAGCACGGCTACAACTACAACACCAGAGCCTGCACCGACTCCAACACCAACTATAACTGAGCCGGCTCCGACTCCAACTACTACGGTTGGAACCGGTAAAATCACAAGAGATTTCTGGGCAGGCGTGCATGGTACATCTGTAAGCGTGATTCCAACAAGTACACAACCTACGTCTACTTCTGAACTATCTTCTTTTGAGGCGCCTGCAGGCCAGGGCAACAACTACGGCCAGCGCGTGCGTGGTTACGTGACGGCGCCGGTTTCGGGCCAGTACACCTTCTGGATCGCTGCCGACGACATGGCCGAGCTTTTCCTGAGCACCTCTGAGGACCCTGCCAGAAAAGTGAAGATCGCATCATCAAGCAGCTGGACCGGCTCCCGCGAGTGGACCAGGCACGCCAGCCAGCAGTCGGTGAAGATCACCCTGGAGGCGGGCAAGCGTTACTACATCGAGGCGCTGATGCTGCAGGGCGGCGGCGGGGACAACCTGGCCGTGGGCTGGCAGCTGCCGAACGGCGCGCTGGAGAGACCGATTGCCGGCAACAGATTGTCACCAATCTCGATACAGGCAATGAGTTCTTCTGCCTTAGTTGGCACTGACACAGAGCTACAGTTTGAAGGTGCAACAGCTTACCCTAACCCGTTCAGAGATGTAGTTACATTGGATCTGGGCTCTACAGAAATTACGCTACAGGAAGTTGTGATCCTGAATCAGGCTGGTAAAGTTGTATACACTGAGAACAACCTGAAGCAGGACAACGCTAAACTAGTGATAGACCTAAGCAACACCAAACTTAAAGCGGGCTTATACTTCCTGAAGTATACGGATACTACAGGAAAGAGCAATACCCTTAAGTTGATCAAAGAATAAACAGGAGTCATCCTAAATTATTACTGGAGCGCCTGCAGCAAATGCTGCAGGCGCTCTTTTTTTATGTGGTTAGTTCTCAACAGCCTATATGCACATCCATTACAATCCAGCAAGTGCTTTCTAAGTATAGATATAGTCAAACATTATCACGGAATATAAGTATAAGCTTATATATCACCCTAAAACCCGAACACATGATTAATACTTCAGAGCTAAACATGCAACAGGTATGGAGCGAAACAGATATGTTTACTCCTTTTAGATACCAACAGTTCTATAAGCATTTTACAAAAGATACCAAGTCTGTTCTTGATTGTGGCTGTAATACAGGCAGAGGGGGCAAAATCCTGAAAGACCTAAATCCTGATTTAAAAATTTACGGCATCGAACTATTAGAAGAGCGTCTGAAGCAGATTCCGGATGGAATATATGAAGCATTGTTTTTTGGCTCTGCTGCAGAAATTCCTTTAGAAGATAATAGCCTTGATGCAATTGTAGCCGGGGAAGTTGTAGAGCATATACCGGAAGATGAGCTCCATCAGGTTTTAAAGGAGTTTAACAGAGTACTCAAAAAAGGGGGGATAGCTTTGCTTACAACTCCTAATCCTCATTCTGTTATGATCAAGCTTGGTCGGACCGGTGTACTTCAAGACCCTTCGCACGTGAATATAATGACACCGCCAAGTCTTCGTGAAAAACTTGAGAGGAATTCATTTAAAGTAGCTTCTATTTTCGGAAGTGGCAAAGCATCCAAGTATGTTGGCGAGAATTTTCCATACTTTGATGTTTATGGCAGCTATATGGTTAAAGGAATAAAAAATTAGTGTACAACATAAACCACTGCGTACTCTTATAGATTTCTTCTACATAAACTTGTCATTCACAGATTAAAAGGCCCGTATAATAACGAGCCTTTTTTTGTGCGAAGCCAACTTTGCCAGATTTATACTTGCTACCTGGTAGCATACGAGCACGAGGTGGCGTTTTGTCTGTAGTTAGTCCCGTAGATATCCACTTTTTAGCTTATCTAAAGTTATAAGCACATAAAGTTAAAGGGATCCTAAATTTAGTGTACCATATCTCCTACTGGCCACGCCAGAACTATCGGTTATTTTAGATTGTGTTAACGTAAAGCTTTTTGTAGTATTTTATAATACTACTTCTAAATACTAGCTTAAAACGCATATAACTTTATTAAGAAGGGTAACTATTTAAAATATTTTACGTGGGCAAAAAACCTGTATAACATTTAAAAAAAGAGCTTATAAAATGTTTCAAGAGTATAAATATATTTATCTTGTATAATTTTTTTTAGAAAATTAACAAAAATGTTAGCAATTGTAAGATTTACCCCCTTATATTTGCAACAACTTATATGTGAATCATTTAGTCAAAAAGCCAAAAGGAAAACTATTACAAAAACGGTTTTAACAACGACCCGGGGATGCGCCAACAGAACCAGGACCTCTTCTTAAAGCCACATTATTAGTAAAATTAAAATTTCAACTTTTAGCCAAAGAAGATGAATTCACTAACCTCTTATTCTCATAAGAGAGCTAGCCAGGTATTTTTTGCCTTCATGCTCACCTTAGTATCATTTATACTATTCCCAATATCAAAATCATTCGCACAGTCTTATAGCGCTCCGATTATCATCACCAAGGGCGGTACCTATACCGGCAATTGGGAGTCAAGAGACTCTGAAGTTCCTGCAGTAGAGATACGTACCACAGAGCCTGTAGTAATTGAGAATTCAAACATACGCGGAGCCGGCTATCTGATCAAAAGCTGGGGCTATGCTGTAAATCTTACCGTGCGCCATACCAAGGGCTATGGCATTCAGCAGACACCATACGTTAATTACAAGAAGCCGCGCCGCTTCGTAACGGTTAACAACTTTACCAACCTGGTTGTAGAAAACTGCTACATGGAAAGCACTGCCGGTATTTACACAGGTACCCGCTACGAAGGAAACGGGTCTCCTTCTAACACGATCAAGGTTCGTTACAACATCGTAAAAAACATTGACGGCCGTGTGTACGGTGGTGCCAAAGAGCACTCCCAGTTCATGCAGTTTAACTTTAAGAACGCAATTGCCCACGCTGAAGTAGCCTGGAATCAGGTAATCAACGAGGCCGGTAACTCCTTAGTAGAAGACAACATCAATATCTACAATACAAAAGGCACGCCTTCTTCACCGATCAAAATCCACAACAACTATATCCAGGGAGCTTACCCTGCTCCGCATACAGGTACAAGTTTTTCTGGTGGCGGTATCATCACCGACGGTGACGGCGACATCAGCACCTGCCCTGCCTACGTTGAAGCACACGATAACCAACTGGTGAACCTGGGCAACTACTCGATGGGCATTGCCGGCGGTAACAACATCCGTTACCACCACAACCGTGCTGTAAGCTCTGCCAAGTTTAAGGACGGCACTAAGTTTGGCATGTATTCTGGTGGACTTTGGAGCAAGGACTATTACAAGAAGAACACCACCTTCGCCAACTCTATCGACAACAACGTAGTAGGTATCACGGCATGGGGCGGATACCCAAGCGACCGTAACGATATCACAGTGCAGGAGCATGCCTCTTTCACAAACAATACACATATCCCGGGCGGAGCCATTACACAGGCTATGGAAGCTGAGGAATTTATCCGCTGGACACTGAAGCTGCAGCAGAACGGCATCGTACTTGGACCAAACGGCTCATCGTCTGCTGCCCCAGCACCAAACCAGGCGCCTATCGTGGCTCTTACTTCTCCTACATCCGGTGCATCATTCGCCTCAGGCAATCCGATCACGCTATCTGCCAACGCTACCGATGTAGATGGAAAAGTAACGAAGGTAGAATATTTCTCAGGGTCTATTAAGTTAGGCGAAGCTGTAACAGCGCCTTATGCTTTTAACTGGGCTAATGCTACGGCTGGTACTTATAATCTTACGGCAAAGGCAACCGATGATAAAAATGCTACCAAAGTATCTGCTGCTGTTTCTGTTACAGTAACTGCCAGTATTGCACAGACTCCTACTCAAAATCAGGTTCCGAGCATTACGATCACATCTCCTAAAGCCAGCGCCACCTTTACGGCAGGTAACGCGATAACTATTACTGCAGATGCAAGTGATACTGATGGAAAGATAAGTAAAGTTGAATTCTTCTCCGGAACAACAAAATTAGGAGAGACCACAACTGCTCCTTATACTTACAGCTGGACCAACGCTACGGCAGGTTCTTACAGCCTCACAGCTAAAGCTACCGACGATAAGGGTGCAACCAAAGCCTCGGCTGCAGTAGCAATTACAGTTGCAGCAGGCCCAACTGCCGGAACCACCCCACCAACTACAGGCACCACTCCGCCAACAAGCGGAACTAATCCACCAACAACCGGGACTACTCCTCCGACTACGGGCACTACTCCCCCGGCAACCGGAACTACTCCTCCATCAGGTGGGTCAACGACAGCTGATCTGGACTATCAGAGTAGAACAGCCTACCCAAATCCTTTCAATGATATTATTGTACTGGATTTAACTGCAAAGAAAGTAGACCTGCAGCGTGTTGTGCTAAAGAACCAGACAGGTAAAATTGTGTACGAAGAGAAAGGCAGCCTTGCACTTGTTAACGACAAACTGGAAATTAACCTTTCAGACACGAAACTTAAGAGCGGTTTATACTACGTTATGTTTACCGACACTACAGGAACTACCGAATCGATTAAGGTTATTAAAGAGTAACCCACAATACATATACAAAAGAGAA
Source organism: Pontibacter aydingkolensis (assembly GCF_019443125.1). Lineage (GTDB taxonomy): Bacteria > Bacteroidota > Bacteroidia > Cytophagales > Hymenobacteraceae > Pontibacter > Pontibacter aydingkolensis. The sequence continues at coordinate 93,387 of NZ_JAHYXK010000004.1, forward strand.
AGGCGTCTAAAGTTTAGGCGCCTTTCTCTTTTGTAAGTTTATAAAAGCATCATCTCATTTACTTAACGATTACAACTTTACGGCTTATACTACGGTCAGGTGAAGTAAGTACCAGATTATACAAGCCTGAGCCCAGGTTGACATCAGAAGTAAGTTTGAGTTGAACTACACCTTTAGAGGTAGCCACTACTTCTTTTACCAACACCTTTTTGCCGGTTACATCTGTCAGTGTTAGTCTTGTGGCTTCGCCAGGCAACAGGTCGGTTACGTAAATCCCCATATCACCTCTGTTCGGGTTAGGGAAAACTTCGAAAGTACCGGCGAAATTCTCATTATCTACTATGCCTAATGCATTGCTGCCGCAGTAGCTGCCGTTTCCGCTGTTATAGGTAGCCACAACTTCTTCCGGAAGTATAGCTCTGTTGTATACTTTCAGTTCGTCCAGGTCGCCGGAATAGTGGTAGCCATTGTCCAGTTGCATGTAGCCAACTGTTACAGGCACCTGCCCTTCAAAGCCTTTGGTGTAGAAATAAGTTACTTCCTCCAGCAATACTCCATCTACATAAAGCCTGCTTTTCTGGTTGCTGCCATCTCTTACGGCTGTTATCTGGTGCCATTGGCCATCTGTTAGGCTAGGGCCTTTATCACCCAGGTAAATACCGATATGGTCTACATCCTTTAGCATAAAGATTGCCTGCCCCGTTGTATTCAGACCTACCCACCAATGCATTCTGCTGTTTACAGCATTTCTGCCTATAATCACTGAGTTGGTACCGTTGTTTGTGCTGCTCTTCATCCAGAAACTGATCGTGAAGTTCACGTCTTTGTTCCAGTTAAAGTTAGTCACATTAGCAATATTAAGTCCTGTAGCTGTGCCATTGAACCGCTGTGCCTCGTTAAACTTACCTGGTACTGTTTGCGGACAGGTTTCGCAGTTGGCCGTAGCTGACGATGCAAAATCGCGGTGCTGTTTAGTAGTTTCTGTGTCCAGGCCAAAGTAGTGTACCAGGCCAGGCAGGCAGTTCGACAGGTCAATCTGGCTGGAAGTTCCGACAGTAATCGTGATCGGATCGGAGGTTACTTCGTGCCCTTCGTTGTCATAAGCTTTAGCAGTTATGCTATAGCTACCTGCCGGGGCGCCTGTCCATTCATAGTCAAAAGGAGAAGTATAAGCTGTTCCTATAATACTGCTGCCTTGGTAATATTCTACCCTGTTCCATACCCTACTGGCATCCATAAAACTAACTTTCAATGGGATATGGGTTCCAACTGCAAAGTTGCTGTTGTTCTCGGGAGAGATAACCCTGACTGATTTTACAACACTACCGCCACACTCAGGATATAAATCCACATAATCTGTAGCGGAAAGCCCTCCGGCATCAGTCACTTTAAGGTTGATACGATAAAAGTATATTTCACTGTCGCATCCAATTGGTGTGATGGTGGTGGTGGTTTCGGGGTTATTGTCGATCGGTTCAGGGTGTACGTGTGTATTATGGTGCAGCACCGTTTGCCACTCGTAGGTTAACTGACTGGCATTATGCTCGTTGTCTGTTACAGTGGCCCGCAGGTCGTATACTGTTTTATCAGTTAACGGATACTTGGTGCCTTCTGCCGGGCTGGTTATGTTTACTACAGGGGGAGTATTGTTAACAGAAACCACCAACGTAGCAGTTGAGCTTAGCCCTTCTGCGTCTGTAACTTTTAACTTAACAGTAAACTGCTTTCCTACCTCTAAAGAAGTAAACGTATGGCTAGGGTTGGCTGTGGTTACTTTGGCTGAGCCATCTCCGAAATCCCATTCGTATGTTAGTGCCTGCCCTTCCGCATCTGTAGATTTAGCGCTGCTAAACTGTACTGTAAGCGGACTGGTGCCATACAGTTTATCGGCCTCTGCCACAGCTTTTGGAGGTGTGTTGCCGGCATAGTAAGATACTTTTTTGATTTGCGTGGCGTAGTTGATATAGTATAAACCTCCGGTTACCGGGTTTGTTGCCAGCGCCACAACGTTGGCATCGGAACTGATAAAGTTTTTCACAGTAGTCGGGTTCTCTGCGCCATCAAAAGAAGCATTGCGTATCCAGCCTGCACCATAATCGCCAAAAAAGTATGTGTTCTGATACTCTGCAGGAAAATCGGTACCGGTATACCATATACCTCCGGTTGAGGAGCTTCCGTAAAACTGTGGTCCGGAAACAGGAGAGCCTGCCGCTCCTATTTTAGCAACTGTAGGATTTTCTCCGTCAAATGTACCAACCCGTGCATTAGCAGCCGGTTCTACTCCGTTTCTAACAATATCATTTACCCAATCAATAGCAGGGCGGGCATGCACAAATGTGGGAATATTATCAGGAATTACTTCGTCGTATTTGCAAGGGTTGCCAAAGTATGGCGGTTCTGTTTTTTTAGGAGGTACAATCAGAAACTGGAAATTGATATACTGTTGCGTACAGTTGCCTTGTCCATTTAATGGGTTCGGAGCAAAGGGATTCGGAACTCCTGTGTTTGAATAATATTGCTGTGCCTCAAATCCCTCGTAGATCGGCCATCCAAAATTCATTCCTTTTGCATCCACTACGTTAACTTCTTCCCAACTTTGCCAGCCGGAATCGCCAACATACAGTGTGCCCGGGTGGTTGGCATTACCTGTTCCGGGACGAAGTGTAAACCTAAAAGGATTACGTAAACCTAATGCCCATACTTTAGAGGCGTGCGCATTTGGGGTAGCAGCGTTGTAGAATGGGTTTGAGGGCAAGCCGGCACCTGTTTCCGGATTGATACGCAGCACTTTACCATTAAGCGATTCTACCTGCTGCGATTTAAAGGCTCCAACATCTTCTTTTGCTGTAATTATGCCATCCTGCAAGGCCTGTGGCACATAGGTATCGTTGGGTTGCGTAGGGTCATATCCTTTATCAAGCCAACCTGCAGTGGCACCATCGCCGGTAGAAATAAGAAGAGAACCGTCTTCTCCAAAGATTATTGAGCCCACACCATGCGATTCGTATAAGATCGGAATGCCTGTGGCAGGAGTTTCGCCTAAAAGAACTTTGCGGCTGCTCATGTCGGCAGTTTTGCGGTTACTGGATGTATAACGGGTTACGCGGCCAATTGTGGCATCAAAGTATGCGTTTGCAGAAGCACTGTAGCTGCCTTTGCCAAAGTGCATCAGGTGGTGGCGGTCTACTACATACAGTAGGTAAAAGTAGCCATTGGTCTCAAAATTCGGATCCAGGGTAAAGCCCAGCAAACCATGGTCACCCCAGTCGCCTACTTCTTCGCTTATGTCAATCAATGGTGTAGGTAGCCGCTGTCCGTTTTCTACAATCCATACTTTACCGCCTTTCTCCCAGACAAACATACTGTTACCATCATTCGAAAAGGTAAGCCCTACTGCTGCATTCCACTGGCCTCCTATTTCTTCTTCCACAAAGCCAGTGGGCTGTGCATAGGTTATCTGGCCAGACCATATTATAAAAATCAGGGCTATACAGCTCTTTAATGCAAAAAAGGTATAGCTATGCAAATATCTTGAAAGGGAATTATTTGAATGAAAGCACGATTCTTTGCTTGACCACACTTTGTAAAATTGCGTCATAATTTACTCGATAAAAATAAAATTAGAGGCAAACAGATATTGCCAAATTACACTTGCAGGTTATAATGATTTTCCAGAAGCGAAACCTGTAATGATCATAGGTGTATACAGATTTTGTTATATTGTAATACGCTTGCGCCAAGGCTTAGTTATATAAACATAAAACCATTAAGTTTAACTATACTAACACCAAAACCCTTGTAGAAGTTATTATCTTAAAATTACCAGCTTACGGCTAAGTGTCTTTTTAGCGGTTATAACAGACACATTATAAACACCTGACCTAAAGTTATCGGAAACCGGCACCATGAATTGTAAGCTACCATTAGGACTGACTGTAAGTGACTCATGTGCCAGGGTCCTTCCTTTGAGATCAGAAACATACACCTGCACCTGTTCTTCTTTTGGAAGGTTGGAGATTTCTACAGATACTTCGTCGCCTGGTTTTGCAGGGTTTGGATAAAGTATAAAAGTAGATGCAATGGGTCCGCCGTGTTCAATGATTACAATATTAGAATAAGTAAAAGCACCGTTTACCTTATTGATCTTAAGGCGATAGTAGGATCTATCCTGAAGTGGGTCTGCATCGATATGCTTATAATCTACACGCACATTGCTATTTCCTGTGGCTGCAACTTCTCCGATCTTTTCAAAAAATTCTCCGTTTTCGGAACGCTCTACTTCGAAGCTCTTCATATCGGCTTCTGCAGCAGTTGCCCAGTCAAGGTATACACTTCCGTTACGGTACTCACCTGTAAAACTGATAAGCTCTGTAATGGCATCGTATACTTCCTGGTAGCGTCTTTTAATTTCTTCCGGCGAAAGTACGCGGCCAAAAAGCTTTACCTCATCCAGGTCACCCTCGTAGTGGTACCCTTGGCCTGATTGAAGATAGCCCATCGTTACTGGCGCTACACTTTCAAAACCATACCGGTGGTTAAAAGAACCTGATGCGCGCTGCTCACCGTCTACATACAGTAAGGTAGTGCCAGTACCACCGTTGCGCACCGCCACAATCTGGTGCCATTTGCCATCATTCAGTATTGGACCGCTGTTACCTACATAAACCCCTTCATACATAAAATCCAGCAAGTTGAAGCCAGCTTGCCCGTTACCATCCACGCCTACCCACCAATGCACACTAGACTCAGGAGCGTTTCTGCCAAGTAGTACCCTGTTGCCGGCAGTACTTCCGGTAGTACGCATCCATAACTCTATACTAAAACTAGCTTTTGATGCCCAGTCGAAGTTACGGCCCTGGTCTACTATCAGTTTGTCGTCTTTTCCATCAAAATGCTGTGCACCTGATACGGCACCATTCACTGGTTTTGGTTTAAAATCACCGTCGGTGGTGGCATCGAATGGCGTATAAAAATCTTTGTACCTGGTTCCGCCGGTTTCGTTCAGCATCCAGTGGTGCACCAGGCCGGCAGCCTCTCCAATATCTTTTTTAACTTCTATCTTAAAGCTTTGCGTAGCCTTGCCATTACTGTTTGTAGCTTCTACAGTTACATCAAAATTACCAGCGGAGGCAGGTGTCCAGGTTATTTCTCCTGTTGCGGAGTTAATAGTTAATCCAGCCGGGCCTGTTACCAGACTAAAAGTTGGCGCCGGCTTACCTGTTGCATTTACATCGTAGATATAGTTTTGTCCAACCACACCAAAAGTAAGCGGATCTGAAACAATGGCAGGCTTTACTAGTTCAGGACCACAATAGTTGCCCATTCCCTTATTGTAGCGTTCCCGCATTTCAGGCTCTTCCAGGGCGCGGTTGTACACCATTATTTCATCCAGTTTGCCGTTATAGCGGTATTTATTGTCCAGGTTAAGGTATCCGATGTTTACAGGCGATATACTTTCGAAATTACCTGGGTAATCAAACTCGAAATTGCCCACGGCAAAGCCATCTACATACAGTTTATTTCGTCTTACACGTCCGTCTCTTACAATAGCTACATGGTGCCATTTGCCATCGTTTACCTTTACGCCGTCGTGCCCCATTACAAAGCCATTTCGCAGCCTGTCACGCAGCTCAAAAAGCACATATCCATTTGGGTCCACCCCAATCCACCAGATCATTTGGGAATCAGTGGCGTTGCGGCCTATCATGATGCGGTTTGTGGAAGAGTTTCCCGATACCTGCATCCATAGCTCTATGGTAAAATCGCTGTTAGGTCCCCATTCAAAATTAGATATGGAAGTAATGTCAAGACCGTCATTGGAACCATCAAACTGATGTGCGCCTGCAAATAAGCCGTCTGTTGGTGTGGGGCAGTCTGAGCAATCCGCGGTAGTGGCAGATACATAATCTTTATAGGCGGTGGTACTGGTTTTTTCGTCCATCCCAAAATAGTGCACTAAGCCGGTGGGGCACTGCCCATTGGTCTGCGCAAAGACAGTACTGCTGCCTGAAAGAAGTATAGAAAATATAGATACCTTTAACAGGGCGGCTAAAAGAAATGATTTCATAAGGGTATAAGAGCTACTTGGCCTTGCTTCGCTACGCTTATTGCCCCGTCTGAAAGCTCTGTAGTTATATATCATGGGTAAGTAAAGTCTAGTTGAAATCCGATGCCAGCCAGCGTTAAAATATTAAATGCACTGTGGCAGGTGCATTCGGGAAATTATTGGCTGCAAACGCTTGTAAAACTACAGGGCAAGCCTGCCCTGAAACCTGAATTAGATTATTAGAATTTAGTTATATTACGTCAATTAATACGCTAGGTTCCGTACCGGTTGCCAAAGCTTTCTCACTGCATAAAACCCTGCTAAATATTTACGCATCAGCAACTTCTGTGCACTTGTTTTCAATTGTATCGGTGCGTTGTATCCTCTAAGGTTATACTTTGCTTATACTTACCAAAGCAAAAACTGCTTTCCTGTATCTTCGCCTTTCAGTTTCCTAAGGCTGTAAACCAATGCGACCTCGTTGGTGGCTTTGCTGATGTAGCGGGCATCCTGTACCGGGGTCTCATAAGCATAGTGTAAGCTAAGCTGGTTTAATCGTATGCCGGCTGTGAGGTTATAGGCTACGTCGTTTCTGTAACCTGCCCCTATCCAAAGCAAGTTTTGGTAAACCGCTTTAACCTGCCCTTCAATAGTGGCTGCCTGGTCGCTGTCATACTGGTAAATTCCGTTTACTGTCATGCCAAGCTGGTTGGTAATGTGGGTGCGATAGCCTGCCTGTACAATGTGCTTGCGGGTGTAAAAGCCTTTCAGGTAACCGTCGCCGGTAGTTAGTAGTTTGCCTTTGGTTATATCCTGCATGGCATAACCCACATAAAATTTTTCGGCAGACAAGGCCATTCCTAAGTTGATATCCGCTTTGCCGATGCGGTTGCTGTGCCCGAGCAAGTTGGTATACTTCGGGTCGTTTTCCTGGTCCACGGTCAGGCGGTTCCCATCGAGGAATTGGCTGCTGTAGGTTAGCGCTGTACCCCATCGCATACTCAACGACTCCGATAGCCGCACTGCTGAGCCATAGCTAAGGAAAAGCTGTGTTTCTTTGGATGGACCAAACTGATCGTGCAAGACAGAAAGCCCTATCGCATGTTTTGCACTTATACTTTTAAGGTAATCGCCGTCGCCCTGACTATCAAACTTGTAACCTTTTGTATCTCCTATACTTTTAAGATCGAGTTCGGCGGTTGCAAGTATGGTTTTGGGCGCATCTTCAAAGCCTGTCCACTGGTTGCGGTACAGGGTTTGAACTACCGAGCCCTCAAAACCTGTAAAAGCCGGGTTAAAGTATTGCTGATACTGGGAAAAGCTGGCCATCTGCTTTCTGTTTTGCGCCATGGCATTGAAAGCTAATATCATTAAGCAGCAGGATACAAGTATAAATCTTTGCATAAAACTCTATTTAAGTACTGTCACTACCCCTTTTTGTACATGCCCTAAATCCTTTACCTGGATGATATAGAAGTAGGAGCCCTGCACGATTTTCCCGTCTTTACCTTTGCCATCCCATCCTTCTTCGGGGTTAACAGTATGGAACAGGCGTGTACCGGCGCGGTCAAATATCTCTATCTCTATGTTATTGTAGTACCTTAGCTCAGGCACTGTCCAGGTATCGTTTATCCCGTCACCGTCTGGCGAGAAGGCATTTACCAGTTTAATGTCAGGTTTGTTGAACGGAGTTTTAGTAAGTATAAACTCCCTGGCAATCACATTCTGGTAAGGGTCCATACTTTGCACGCGTATACTAAACCTGGTTTGTCCGGATAAGCCCTTGTTTGACTTGAGATGCAGTTTGTTACCGCCCAATACTTCGAACAGGTTGTTATCTCCATCTCCCTGCCCAGCCGCCAAAGTATAGGTAAACTCTGTGTCGTCGGGGTCTGTGGTAGCGAAAGAGCCTACTACTTCGGTTGGCAGAATATCAGGTTTAAAGGTATCAGAACTTAATGTAAGCGCAGTTGGTGCTTTGTTTGGCTCTACCTCTATGGTTATACTTGCCCTTCTGTTTTCTGTATTATAGGTTTTAGGAGCCTGCTGCAGTATACCTTCCAGCACATAAATACCAGGTGCAATGCCGTTGTAATTACCTTTTTGCCATATTACGTTAATACTTTCCTGCGCTTGCGTGGCATAGGTTACCTTTACTTTTTCTGGTAACCGCAACTGGTCAAAACCTGTCCGGAATGGCACTTTTATACTTGAAGGCTGCTCTACGGCAATTATGTTTTTCGTGATCTTCTCTACCTGTGCTGTTACAGCCTCGCCTTTGTTGCCAGCCTCATCCACCAGGTAAAGCGATACGGTTAGCGTACCATCCTGCAAACCAGATACATCAATATTTAAGATGTTGAACTCTGTTGCGGTTACAGTAGCATTTCCAGTTACTGTATCGCTTCCGTTTTGGCTGCTGATGGTGTAAAAATAAGTGGCATCGGTTTCAGCACCAGTTACCGCTAGGGCTATACTTTCCTGGTTTGTAACATTTACCAGATCAACTGCAAACTGTATGGTATACTTGTCGGGTGCGGTGGCATCGTAAAGTATATCCAGCACATTGGAGGCAGTGTTGCCGTTTGTAGCGGCATCGTGTACCCTGTTCTCCGGTAGCTGTACTTTTATACTTCCATCGTTGCCAGGCGTGATCAGGGCTTTGTACTCTGTATCGTTTACCTGCTCCAGGTTACCGCCAGTAGCGTTTGTAACAGCAACTGCAGCCAGGCTAAAGTCTGTTACCGGCTCGCTTAGCTTGATAACTAAAGTAAAAGGCTTGTTAGTAGGCGATGCTGCGTTTGTACTAAGTATGATATCGGGACGTGAATCATCATACCTTAGCCTGATCTCATTAGAGGCTGTATTACCGTTTTGAGCTATGTCTGTTACGTTATCTGCGGCTACTAAAATACGTACCTCGCCGCTTGAAGCTGGTGTGATAAGCAAAGTATAAGTAAGATCATTTACTTTACTAAGCTGCGATGCAGCACCATTCTCAACGGTTACATCGTTCAGTTCGAAACCGGTAACGGGCTCGCTAAACTCAACTTTTAGGGTAAACGGCTTATTTATCGGGTCTGTGGCTTCGGTGCTTAAGGTAACTACAGGAGGCAGGCCATCAAACGTGCGCTTGTAAACAGAAGAGGCTACATTGCCGTTGCCGGCGGCATCAAACGCCTTACCGGCTTGCACGCTTATACTTAACTCTCCGTCTGCTACAGGCGAAACCAGTAAAGTATAAACCTTCGCATTTTGTGCTGTAAAGTTGGATAATGCTGCATTTACAGCCGTTACATCTCCTACCTCAAAGCCGGTTACATTTTCTGAGAAAGTAAAAGTTACTGTAAACGCCTCTTTGGTGATAGCAGGTGCATCTGAGTTTATACTTAGCTGTGGCCTTGTGCCGTCGTAGGTTACCTCCAGTGGTTCAGAGGCTTTATTTGCATTACCGGCCAGGTCGGTTGCTTTATTGGCAGCCAGGCTCAGCCGCACCAGGCCGTCGGCTGTTGGTGTAACCGTAGCTTTATAGGTGGTGCTGTTTATACTTGCCAGGTTGCTAAGCGTAGCGTTGGTTACAGTAAAATCTGTTGGTGCCAAACCGTACACTTGCTCCGTAAACTTTATCTCCACCTCAAAGGCATCTTTCACAGGCGATGTTTGTGCCGAGGCAACTGTGACTGCCGGTGCTGTTAAATCAATGGTTACGGTAAAATCTGCGCTGAGCTGGCTGGTGTTGCCGGCGGCATCGGAGGCAGTGGCTGTAAATATATAGTTACCCTCAGCCAGTTTGGTTGCAGTATAATCAAATTCCCAGTTACCGGAAGCTGTTGCCATGGTTTGACCTATTGCGTTTCCATCTCTGTAAAGCGCCACCGTAGCGCCCGCTTCTGCCGTACCTTTTAGCAACAATTCGCTGTCAGAAGTAATCTGGTCATTATTTACCGGGCCTCTATCTTCGGTTATACTTGCCAGCAGAGGTGCTGCAGGTGCCTGTGTGTCTACTGTCCAAGTGTACGTGGCAGGTGTATTGTCTTTGTTACCGGCGGCATCTACTGCCCTCACTGCCAACGTGTGGGCTCCGTCCTCTAAGTTGCTTAACGTATAAGGGTTTGTTACTTCTGCATAAGCCCCTCCGTTTATACTTGCTTCATACTTCACATCGGCCTCGTTGCTGGTAAAAGTAAACCGGGCGGTTGTCTGGTTGGTAAGCACATCCGGTTTGGTGGCAATAGTTGTTTCCGGGGCTTTGGTATCGATAGTGAATGTGCGAACAGCGCTGGCATTGCCTGTGTTGCCGGCGGCATCGGTTGCTCTGGCTGTTATTTGCAGAGTGCCGTCGGCTAGTGCTGTGGCCGGGGTAAAGCTCCAGTTGCCATCTGCTCCTGCTGTGGTGGTGCCAAACTGGGTAGATTCATTGTATACCGTTACAGTTGCGTTTGCCTCTGTCGTGCCTGTTATAGTTGGTTTACCTGTGTTTAAAAGTGCGTCTTCTGCAGGAGTTAACACAAGAGGGGCTGCTGGCGCTTTGGTATCAATGGTCCAGGTATAAGTGGCTGGAGTTTCGTCTATATTACCGGCTGCATCTTTGGCTTTTACGGCAATGGTATGCTCTCCATCGGCTAAGCTGTTGATCGTATAAGGGTTGGATACCTGCACAAAAGCGGCTCCGTTTATACTTGCCAGGTAAACAACACCCGTCTCGTTGCTCGAAAAGCTGAACGTTGCTGAGTTGCTATTGGTAAGTGCATCTGGCTTAGATACGATGGTTGTTTCAGGGGCCTGAGTATCTGGTGGACTAACAACCTGAACGTTCAGCAGCTTGTTTAGCTCTGTGTACCAAACCGGTGCCATTTTATCGTAGCCTGCCTGCGTAGGGTGTAGCGGGTCTGCCATATCTCCTCCGTCCGTAGACCACTTGTAAATGATGCCTGCCCCATCCTGCATATCTACAAGTATAAGGTTATCGCCATTGGCCTGGCGCCGCTGCACCATAGGCTCCATTTTTCTGTTGTAGGTGATCGTGGCTTCAGCCTCTGCAGGGGTATAGCAGTTTGTACTGTAAACAAATACATCATTATAGCATACACGCTTGATGATCTTGGCCAGAATAACAGTCACATCTTTACCGGATGTGTTTTCATACTTTTCGATCTCATTCAGTACCCCTTCCAGCCTGGCAATGGCGGCATCAGACCCATCTGCATTATTGGTGCCGATGTGAAGCAGTATAATATCCGGCTGGTACTCCTGTAGGTAAGTAAGACCCTGGCTGTTAGTGGTTCCTCCGTAGCTTCTATCCCTAAGCAGGTCTGAAATATTCTGGATGGTGGCGCCGCCAAAGCCGGCATGATCTATATCAGTGGCAAAATTACTGCCTGAGCGCTGGCTGCCCACAAAGTCATACTTTCCGTTAGAGGCCGATGCATTCAGCAGTTGTGCCAGTTTAGCCCTGTAAGAGATTTTAATGTTTGCGCTCTGAGAGCCGCTTCCTCCTTCGGTATTAGAATCGCCGAGGGGCATAATGTTAAATACTTTGTTTTGCGCATGTGTGGTGGCATTTACTACAGCGCTATAACCCGACTCATCGCTGTTATTTATGGTTTTGATCCGGTAGTATACTTTCTGGTTATAGTATAAACCGGTGTGCCTGAAACTTCGCTCTGCGACACTAAAAGTCTTTAATGGCACAAAAGTTTCTGCAATTCCAGTGTTAGACATTTCCAGCACATAGCCGGTAGCGTTGGAAACAGGAGTCCAGGTAAGACGGATTGCCCCCACCAAAGATGGTTTAGCCTGAAGCTGAGGCGCATCCAACCTGTAGGCAGAAGTATAACTTTTTACCGAAGAAGCCCGGAAGGCTTCGGCATCAAAAGAGGACAGGGATACTAATAATAACAGAAGAAAAGGGTGTATTAACTTCTGTAGGTAGATGTTTTGCATACTTACAGTTTGTTCGGAGTTAATTCGCAAGCCCACTCCTTAACGGTTTTTAAAGTATAAGGTTATAGAGATATTCGTACATTAAGCCTGCTTTTTTTCTCCGGCAACTTATCTGCCACAGGGCTATATTCATCGCATAATCCTTCTATAACTGTGTTTCTATATTCTTTTGAAAAAATATTTGTGAAAACATCAAACCTTTTCACCCAATTTCTATATAACTGAATAAAGCAGCGGCTATGCCATTGCTTTACTACTGATGACCGAACTATACTACTGGCGCAGGTAACTGGCACCAGGGTATGCAGCACCTTGTTTTATACAAGCACCCTTAATTGAGTTTATATGTTATTTAACTCTACTGAATTTTTCATATTCTTTCCGGTAGTAGTTACGCTCTACTTTCTTACCTCACCCAACAGAAGGTGGCTTATACTTTTATTGGCTAGTTATTACTTCTACGCCTCCTGGAAACCTGCCTACACCATCATTTTAATGGTTTCTACCCTGATAGATTATTTCTGCAGCAGAGCCATGGGCAGGTATGAAGATGAGCAGAAACAGAAGCGCAAGCCATTCTTATTTATCAGTTTGCTCTCTAACCTGGGCATTCTGCTATTGTTTAAGTACTATAATTTTTTTAACGACAGTGCGGCAGACATAGCCAATGCCTTAGACATGACCTATGCCATGCCAGCCTTTGAACTGCTGCTGCCTATGGGTATCTCGTTCTATACTTTCCAGACCATGAGTTACAGTATAGATGTGTACCATGGCCGCATTAAGCCAGAAAGGCACCTGGGCGTGTTTGCACTGTTTGTTACCTTTTTCCCGCAGCTGGTGGCAGGGCCTATCGAGCGCGCCGGCAACTTGCTGGGCCAACTGCACCAAAGCCACGATTTTAACTATTACCGTGTAGTGGCCGGCCTGAGACGCATGGCCTGGGGCTTTTTTAAGAAAATTGTGATCGCTGATAACCTGGCCCTGATGGTAAACCAGGTATACAATAACCCGACAGATTTCGACGGCATATCTTTTGCCATTGCCACTGTTTTCTTTGCTTTCCAGATCTATTGCGATTTCTCTGGCTACTCCGATATAGCGATAGGCGCTGCCCAGGTAATGGGTTTCAGGCTGATGGAAAACTTCAGGAGCCCATACTTTGCCAAGTCCATTTCTGAATTCTGGGGCCGCTGGCACATTTCACTGTCAACGTGGTTCCGGGATTACCTATACATACCGCTGGGAGGTAACCGTGTTGTAAAATGGCGCTGGTATTATAACTTATTCATCACTTTTCTGATCAGTGGCTTGTGGCACGGGGCTAACTGGACCTTCGTGATCTGGGGTGGCCTGCACGGTTTTTACCTGGTATTTGCCATACTTACGGCCAGGCAACGCGAGGCATTAGCGCAAACAACCGGCCTTGCCAACCATCCACAGCTGATGAAGTGGGCACAAGTGCTGAGCGTATTTGCACTGGTATGCTTTTCCTGGATATTCTTTCGTGCCAATTCTCTGGCAGATGCCCTTTATATTATCGGACACATGTTTAGTGGTTTAGGTAACATAAGCGAAGCACTAGCCAATGTGCCCCATACTGTGTTCATGGACCAGGGGCTGAAGGTATTTGCTGTGTCAGTTCTGGCTATTATACTGATGGAGATCGTACACCTGATACAGCGCAATGGCAGTGTGTCGCAGCTTATTATGCAGCGGCCTGCATGGGTTCGATGGAGCGTATATTATATAGCCATTATTGCGATGCTGCTGTTCGGACAGTTTGGTAACCAAGAGTTTATTTATTTCCAGTTTTAGCGCATGAAGAGTATGAAGGATAAAGGAGTAAAAAGGCTTTTAGGAAAATTAACCCTGCTGATGCTGCCTTTTCTTATCTGGCCTTTAATAGAAGTATTATTTCTACCGATGAACTTCTTCACGTTCCGGATCTGGGAGACTATATCCGTAAACAAGATGCTGGTGATGTCGGGACCATTTTACCCGAACATGCACCTGAAGATGGAGGAAGAAGGCGAACTTGCGCCGCACACGCCATACGCTGAAAAAAGAGTGGTAGAGTGGTACACTGATGCCTATGGTTATCGCAACCGAGATCTTAAATGCGATGTACTACTTATCGGAGATTCAAACATTACAGGTGCCAAGTTATCGCAGGACGAAACGTTGGCCGAAGTACTGGAACGCCAGTTAGGCAAAGATGTGTATTCCTTCGCACCGGCCACTGTAAACCGTTTTCTGGCTACAGACCGCTTCATTGAAACACCTCCGGAACTGGTTATTGTATCCAGTATTGAGCGTAGAATTCCGGAGTTGCCACCTGTTGGCGCAAACGGTTTAAACTCAAAGCTGCGCAATGCCTCTGGCAATCTCATTAGCTCTTCTCAAGCACTTACCTGGATGGCCGTAACAGCAGACCGCATTTCAAAGCTGGGGCTTTACCATAAAACACTGGCAAATCTCGAAAGGTCTTTCGGAAAGAAAGAGTATATTAGCTATAACAACGAGTTCTTTATTGAAGGTGACACCGCTAACCGAACCTTTAGCGAAGAAGAGATACAGTACATTGCTGATGTGCTGGAAGGCTATAAAAAGGCACTGGAAGAGCGCGGTATAAAGTTTATATTTATGCCCATCCCTAATAAGGAAAACATATATTATGAGTTGCTGCCCTCTAAAAAGAAACCTGACTTTTTGCCCAGGCTAATGGCTGAGCTGCAAAAACGAAAAATAGACGCCGTAGACCTTCAAACTAACTTTGAAGACCTCTACCAGCGCAAACATGTTTCGCTATACCCTGCCGACGACGCACACTGGAACGATGTGGCTGTGAAAGTAGCCGCAGGGTTGGTAACAGCGCGTTTGCAAGGCGATGTACCCGACAAGAATAAAGATTCGAATTTTTTTGTAAAGTATTCTGATTAAAAACGTATGCAACTAATAGTTTATACTATTAAGCATTGCCTATATAAATTATAAACAATCCAGACCCGTTCTCATGACTATAAAAACCTTTTACCGAAAAGGAGTAAAACGCGCTAAAAAGATACTAGGCCGTATTGTTCCTTACAACTCGCAGTATAAACCCGGCGGTGTATGTAACATTAATATTGAACAGCCAAACCGCAACAACCCGCGTGAGATAACAGTGCACCATGTGTACCCCAAATACGAGACTAAACTCAAGATCTCAGAGGATTTGTATCATGCCTGCTCTGAATACTGGAAGCCAAAACGCCAGGTAAGCACCAATTATATGGTGGTAGAAGTACCAAACGGGAGAGTGTATACTGATAATGAAAGTAGTGTAGCTATAATTTCACGCTATAACAGGGTAATTGAGAACGTATCCCTGAGTCTGGTAAGTGGAAAAGTAACAGAGCCTAACCTAAACAACATTTTTGAACAGCGTTACTTTACCGTACCCGAAAAGTATAACGGCACTGTTTTTTCGCTGTTAACAGGCGGGGCTGGCATAAACAATATAGGGCATTGGTTTATAGATGTGCTGCCACGCCTGCACTTGCTCCGCAAAAGCGGCCTCTATAACAAAGTTGACTGGTTTCTGATGCCAAGTCTGCGTTACGATTACCAGGTTGAAACACTGGAATTGCTTGGTATACCACTGTCTAAAGTAATAGAAGGAGACAAACACCCGCACATTTCTGCTGATTGCATTATAGCATCTACTGCACCGAGAGGCAACCATACATTAATACCGGACTGGATGTGCACTTATTTACAGGAGTCGTTTATGCCTTATGCAGAAGAAGAAAGCGACCTGATTACCCCGGAAACGCCTTACCTCTACGTTAGCCGCAGTGACTCAGACATTCGTAATGTTTTAAACGAAAAGGAACTGCTCGAATCGCTGGAGCCTTATGGGTTCAGAACAGTTGTATCCAGCAAATTAAGTATCCGCGAAAAGATCAAGCTCTTCTCCAGGGCAAAAGTAGTTATGGGTGCCACCGGGGCTGGCCTGATTAGCATGTTCTTTTGCAAACCAGGCACTAAAATGATTGAGATATTTAACGAGGGGTTTGTAATAGAGCCTTTCTACGACATTGCAACCAAACTTAACCTTGATTACGAATACATGATCTGCAGGAACAGGCGTAAAGTAAAAAACGCCACCCAAGGGCAGCGTGAGCATTTATTTGTGGAAACTGATAAGGTGCTTGCTATACTTGAGAGAATGGAACAAGAAAACCGGAAATCTACCAAACAGGCTGAAGTAGCTTAAAAAGTACCCTAATCATATTTAAAGGCTTGCTTCTGTTGCTAAGGCACCTGAGGCAAGCCTTTCTTTTTGCCCCATAGCAGACTGGTAGATTTGAATGATTAAGTTATAGTTAGCCTCCGGTGTGAAGTGCTGTTCATAAGTTGCGCGCGCGTTTTTTCCTAACTCGTCTGCCAACACAGGGTTCTGCTCCAGCGCCTCTACCTGTTCAGCGAGTTCCTCTGCCTGCTGCGGTGTATAGTGCAGGCCGTTATATTTATGCTGCACAAGGTGTGCCGCGCCTCCTATTTTAGACGCAATAACAGGGGTTCCGGTAGCAAAGGCCTCTATAATGGTCATGCCAAAGGTCTCCATCCATTCCGACGGAAAAATTAAAGCCTTTGCTTTTTTTAGCAGCTGCATGGCTTCTTCGCGCTTCCGGAATCCGAGGTATTCTACACCCGGTTGTTTTATTGCCTGCTGTTCTACTATACTTCTGAGCGGGCCATCGCCTACAATTTTGAGGTTAAACGGGTGCAACTGCTGGGCTTTTAACAGGGTCTCAATGCCTTTTTCGGGAGTTAGCCTGCCAATATACAGGTAATAATCTTCCCGGTTCTCGGTTCCTATGCCCATTTCTTCGCTAAAATTAGGCTTAACAACTACCTGCTCCGGCTTCAGATTCAGCGATGAGTTCAGGAAAAGGTCGGCAGCACCCGGGGTGAGCACAATAAATTTAGCTACTTTTTTACGCCAGGTACCTAACATTTTATGTAGCCCGGTAGCCAAAACTATGGAGGCCGTCTGGAAAGCTGAATTGCGGTATACTTTTTTACGAATGGCCTCTAAAGGAAAAATCTTATGAACGTTTCCCAACTGTACTTTGCCGTCGTAATGCAGCAGCGCACTCGGGCAGATCAGGCGGTAATTATGCAGCGTCATCACCACTGGTACTTTATACTTGTGGCAAATGTAAAATACCGCAGGCGATACCAATGGGAAGAAATTGTGGACATGCACCACATCCGGCCTAAAAGCATTTAACTCATTTTCGATTATCTCAGCGCTTTTGCGGTTATATATTACACCAAAGGCAGCTTCGATTTTTTGCTTTATACTTTTTACCTCGCTGTTGGAAAACGTCAGCCTCCTGACCTCATGCCCATGTTCCTCCAACAGGTTTGCCTCCGCAAAAAAAACGGTGTCTTCGCCGCCTGCTTCTTTATAATGGTTATGGATGATAAGGATGCGCATGTAAATGTGTTAGGTGTGTTTTAAAATTGCTTTTCTGAGGTCTTCAGGTGTGCCAACGTCCAGGCAAGTGCCTTTCTCAAATTCTACGCTGTGTACATTTAAACCGTTTATAATGGCTGCCTGCAATACCTGCCCCATACTTAGCTCCTGGCCACTTTTAATTATACTTTCCTGCATTTGCTGCAGGTAGTTGTGCATAAAAGCTGTAAAGGCCGGCGACCAGCAGGCAAAGGCCCAGGCATGAGTTAAGTTTGATTTGTGGGGTTTAGGATGAATACTTTTGATACTTCCATCAGGCATCACTTCCACCACATCCCATTTATCTGGATGATTTGCTTCAAAAACACCCAACACTACATCAGCTCCTGTCTCATTTTGCCTGGCTATCAGCCTCGCAAAAGCATCTGGTTTTGAGATAAGTATATCCGGGAAGCCAAACAGCACCAGTTTATCCTTGACAAACGTATAAGCCTGGTCTGAGGAGTATGGGGCTCCATAGGGCAAGCCCATCAGCAGGTATGCTACAGATAAGTTATACTTGCTGCCATCTCCAAAGTATGACGGTATATCCCATTTGCCGCTGCGAAGTATAAAGTATAAAGCCTCTGCACCACCAGCTGCCATTTGCTCTACTAAATAAGCAGAAACTACTTTAGGTTGTTTTATACTTTCACCCTCACGTTCAAAGCCAACCGGATACAATTCCTTGCTGAAAGGTAAAGGCTGCAGTCTGGTGGCAAGCCCGGCAGCAGGTATTATACCAACGATTGGCAGCGGTGTATCCATCTTAAACTAAGCGCGCACCGCAACCCTCAAAGCTACGATGCGCGACTTTTATACTTTAGGTTTATACTTTAAACAGACGGAGCTGCCTCAACTCGTGACTGATTTGACTTTTCTGTAGCATTCATGCCGAAATACTCAGCCTGTTCCTGGCGTAGTTTGTCTACCAGTCTACCTTCCGGCAAAATCACATCGTCATACGTAATTACCTGGTCTTTCGGTATATCACGCTTTAGCACACAGCCTTCGGCTACGCCAATTGGCAACAAGTTCTCAGCAGCTGTAGTGTCTGCGTTTTCGCACAGGCCGTAGGTCATATAATGGCCTATTCCATCGATTACCTGACCTGCTTTCAGGTCAGTTTTAGCAGTGGCTACTACCTCTACGTAAGGCTTCCCGATTGGCGTTAAGGCTGCATCGTTAAACAACACGGCTCTGGCTACTGTGCTTGGCACCTCAAAGTGGCATAGGTGGTATGGCGTGTAGAACAAGTATAACGGACCTTCGCCTAATTTATACAGGTTTAGGTAGTGCTGCTGCGTTGGATGGTCGTGCGTACCCAGCACAAACACACCTGGTCCTGGCTCTGCTCCTACTACGTAATCCACTATACCCGGTCCTTCCAGCACATCCTCCAGCGGATACAGGTCATTTACGCAATCTTTCAGCGAAGTGCCGCCTAATACAGTTGGCCCGTGCATGCCGCGTTTGGCAACGCGCATTCCGGTTCCGTTGGCAACAATGGCCTGCTCAAACGAGATCTTGCTGCCGTCGGCAAACGATGTTACCATAGCTGGATTCTGGCCCCACTTCTTAGCAAATCCTTCCTGCGTAGTCGGGTTACGGTACGGGTCGTGCAAGCCTTTAATGTTGCCGCATACTACCGGTTTCACGCCCAGGCCCTTTACAAAACGAACCAGGTTCATAATCACACCAGGCTGGTCGCCGTCGGCGTTCGTGAAAATTACACCGGCTTTGTCAGCGTATACTTTAAGTATCGGGCCTACTGTCCCGTCTACCTCAGCATTCATCATAATGATGTGCTTACGGTTTTCGATGGCACGCATGGCAACGTTTGTACCGAACTCAACAGCACCTGTTACCTCTATAATGGCGTCAATGCCTTCGGCTTCGCAAAGCAGCATGGCATCGTCTGTGATGCTATACTTGCCCTGGCGGATGTTTTCCTCCAGTTGGGCTACAGAGTTTACCTCCTGTATATCGGTTATGTCGGCCTCGGAGTAAGCTTGATTAGCTTTTTCGATTTTGCGGTTAGATATGGCCACCAGCTCCATGCCCTGCACATATTTACAAATCTGGAGTGCAATGCCGCGACCCATAAAACCAGCACCAACCATGGCTACTCTTACCGGGTTACCTTCAGCATGGCGTTTTGCAAGGGCGTTATCAACTAATATCATTTTATACTTTGTGTTTAAAGGGTTAAGGAAAGAAAGCTGCCGGCGCGTTGCCGGCAGCTTTCTTTTATACTTTATTGTGCTTCTGTCAGCGCTTTCTCAAAATCAGGGTGCGCCTGGTCTTTTACTGAGATAACAACCGGTTCAATTGGCCACTCAATATTAAAAGCAGGGTCGTTCCAGCGGATGCCGCGCTCTGAGCCCGGTGTATAGAACTGTGTTACCTGGTAGGTAACGTCAGTGTTATCCTCCAAGGTGATAAAGCCGTGTGCAAACCCTTCCGGTACAAACAGCATACGGTAGTTGTCGGCTGTAAGCTCTACTCCTATCCATTGCTTATACGTTTCAGAGTCTTCGCGCATGTCGATGATCACGTCGTAAATGGCACCGCGTGTGCAGCGAACCAGCTTTGTTTCTTCGTAAGGTGAGTTTTGCATGTGCATGCCACGCAAGGTGCCTTTCTTTTTATTATAGGATACGTTGGTTTGCTTAATGCCCGTGGTCATACCCAGTTCAGCAAATTCATTTTCGCAGTAAGAACGTCCGAAAAAGCCACGCTCATCCTCCAAACGCTTTACATCAATAATGTAAGCACCTTTTAGTTTTGTCTCTGTAAATATCATGCTACAGTTTATGCTGTTTGTAATTCAGATTCTTTGTTTAATGTTTTTGCTGTCTGATGTGCCCACTGCAACTGCCCATTAATTCTTTCAGACTCTTGCAGGCTTGTCAGCACTTTCAGGCGCATCAGCAACGAATTACGGAAATCACCATCCTTAAATTCCATTTCCACCAGCCCATCGCGTAGTTCCTGAATAGCTTCTTTTAAAGTATAAGTTGGCAGGTGATTTGGTGCCAGTTGCTTGTACAGGTCGAAGTTTACGCGGTAAGAGCGTTTGTCTGGCGCGGCGTCTCTATTTATATTTACCTCTGTTCCCGGAATCACATCAGCAACGGCTTCTGCCAGTTCGTGTACCTGGTAGTTCCAGTCGTTAGAACCTGTGTTTACAGCTAAAAACTCACCGCCATTGCTTACTTCTCTTGTTACAGCCCACTCAATGGCACGTGCCATGTCTCTTACGTGGATCAAAGGTCTCCAAGGCGTGCCATCGCTCAGAATGTTAATTTTGCCTGTTGCCACAGCACCTGCCACGAAGTCGTTTAGTACCAAATCAAGGCGCAATCTGTCGCTCATGCCGCAGGCTGTTGCAAAGCGCAGGCAGGTAACAGTAAAGCCATCGCCTGCAAGCGGCTCAAGTTCTTTCTCAGTTGCCACTTTAGAGCGGGCATAGGCTGTAAGCGGGTTCAGTTCAGAGTCTTCTGTTTTTGCTTGTTCAGAGGCAGCACCGTACATGCTGCAGCTCGATGCAAATACGAAGTTGCTTACCCCGGCTTCCTTGGCCAGTTTCGCAATTTTTATACTTGATTTATAGTTTACATCTAGTGTTATATCTTCGTAACGTGTACCCATCGGGTCGTTAGAGATGGCAGCCAGGTGCACCACGGCATCAATACCTTTCAGTGTTTCAGCAGTTATCTCTCTCACGTCACCAAACAGTTGCATATCCAGTTTGCTTTCCGGCAGTACAGCGGCATTAGTAAGGCAAGAGGCAAAGTAGGCCATGTCGTAGCCTATTAATGTTGCGTTAGGGTATGCCTTGCACAGTTGGTCTACCACACCTGGGCCAACATATCCCATATTTCCGGTTATCAGAATTCTCATGGTATAAAGTATAGGTTAAAGGGTTGGGTTTGTGTTCAGGGGTAATTAGTTGATGGCTTTGGACAGCATTTTGCACCATACGTTCCAAGGTGCTTCGTTCTTCTGCCATAACTCTTCCAGCACATGCTTGTCGCGCAGGGTATCCATTGGTTGCCAGAAACCAGTGTGGCGGAAAGCTGATAATTCTCCTTCTTCTGCCAGTCTTTCCATCGGTCCACGCTCCCAGATGGTGCTATCGCCTTCTATATAATCAAGCACTTGAGGTTCCAGCACAAAGAAACCACCGTTTATCCAGGGCATGTCGCCGCCGGTTGGCTTTTCTTTAAACTGGTTGATCTTCGTTACATCGGATGCAAGATTAAAGGCACCAAAACGGCCAGGCTGCTGCACTGCGGTTAAAGTGGCCAGGGTACCCTGCTGCTTATGAAATTTTACAAGCTCTGTGATATCCACGTCGCTAACGCCGTCACCATAGGTCAGGCAGAACGTATCGTTGCCGATGTAATCGCGCACACGCTTCAAACGGCCACCTGTCATGGTACCTTCTCCGGTATCTACCAGCGTAACTTTCCACGATTCGGTTTTGTTTTGATGCACCTCCATGCTGTTTTTGCGCATGTCAAAAGTTACATCAGAATTGTAAAGGCAATAATTAGCAAAATATTCTTTGATGATGTGGCTCTTATAACCGCAGCAAATAACAAAATCATTGATGCCGTGGTGAGAATATATCTTCATGATGTGCCAAAGGATCGGCTTGCCGCCTATTTCTACCATTGGCTTTGGACGCACACCGCTTTCTTCACTGATCCTGGTTCCGTAGCCACCTGCTAGTATAACTGCTTTCATCTGTATAAGGGTTAAGGGTTAATGTATCGACATTCTCTCAATGCGTAATTGAACTAAAAAACAAACGCGTTTTTTGAATGATACGGTAATTGCTATATTTTGATGTTTCTGAAGAGGATTTTTCACTAAATTTTACTTTTCCGCCTCTGCAAGTCTTTAAAAGGCATTTTTTAAAGACTTGCAGTAAAGCCCGCATCCTTTGGTATAGCATTAAAGCACTTGTGCTGGCTTTTGCTTAGATATTGCAGTAGTTTAAACCACCTGGTACTAGGGATTTTCGAAAAAGAAGTGAAGTATAGTTTACCACAGTTTACTTTAAAGCCAACCGCTTTAGAGTGATCTTTGGGTTTGTTTCTGTAAGAAAGCCTTTAACGTGAGAAGTATAAAAATACTGTTAGTGTACAGGTAACGCTTCCACAAGCGGCGCGGCTCCTGCCATAACCTATACGTCCACTCCAAAGACAGGTCTCTGGCCCACTTCGGAAGTCGCTTTTCAAGGTTAGCATAGGTCATGTAAGCCTGGCCAACCCCCAACATACAGGCATTTACCTTGCCTTTGTGATCTGCCATCCAGCGTTCCTGCTTCGGACACCCAAGCGCCACAAACACCAGGTCTGGGTTCGCCTTGTTTATCCTGTCTGTAATGGCGGTATCTTCGATGTGGTTTAGTTTACGGAAAGGCGGCGAGTAATAGCCTGCTATCTTCAGGTCTGGTAAGTCCTGCTTTGCCTTTGCAACAATAGCCTCCAGCACCTGGTCGGTAGAACCGTAGAAGTAAACCGACTTGCCTCGTATGGCCGCCTCCTGCAACAACCGGGGCAGTACATCCATGCCTGCCACGCGGTCTTGCTCCTGCCCATACATCAGTTTCATAAGCTTGGAAAGGGGCCCTCCGTCCGGAGTGGCCACATCAGCGTTGTTTAGAAGTTTATTAAATTCTTTGTCGCGGTAAGCCTCTACGAGCATGTGCGCATTGGCAAAGCATACATAAGAGGAGGCCTTGTTCTCTGTCAACCAGAAAATATGGTCGACAAAGTTATTAAACGAGCCAGCTGATATAAGGGAGTTGATCAGTTTTCGCTTCTCCTTTAAGGGTGGTTCAGCTGTGTAGGTAGTGGGTTCAGTTATATTACTAGTAAGCATTCTTCTCGCCTTTTATCATGTTCCAGACTGTCAGAAAAATTATTCTCATATCCATCATAAAGCTCCAGTTTTCCATATAGCGCACATCGTACTCTATACGTTTCTCCATTAAGCGCAGCTCCTTTGTTTCGCCTCTATAACCGCTTACCTGCGCATAGCCTGTAATGCCCGGGGTAACAAAGTGGCGCATTTTATACTTTGAAATCACTTTTGAGTAATGGTCCAACTGCGACACCAGGTTAGGGCGCGGACCTACTACTGACATGTCGCCTAGCAGTACGTTAAAGAACTGCGGAAGCTCGTCGAGGTTAGTCTTACGTAAGAATCGACCTACACGGGTAATTCTCGGATCATTTTTTGTTGCCTGCAGTTCAGTTTGGTTATTCACGTGCATCGTCCTGAACTTATAACACACAAACAATCTGTTCTTTTTGCCTGGTCTAAGCTGCTTAAAGAAAACAGGGCCCTTCGACTCAAGCCTGATCGCCAGCGCGATCAGCGGCAACAGCCACGGGAAGATCAGAAGCGACACAGCCAGCGAGAACACCACATCAAATGCACGCTTCACTACACGGTTAGAGGCAAGCTCTAAAGGCTCTTTGCGTATGCTCAGCATTGGCACGTTGTGATAGAAGTACATGTTCACGTCGCGCTGCACAATGGCACTGAAGTCAGGCACGATACGGAAGTACACAAAATTATCGTCTGCAAACTGCGACAGGTCATCAAGCTGCTTGCTATCGTTTAGCGGCAAAGTATAGTATACTTCATCAATGCTGTGCTGCAGGCAGTACTCTTTTAGATCTTCTACGTTACCTTTTACTTGGCTGTAGTATGGGCTGAGTTTATCCGGGTTATCATCAAAAAAACCCATAAACTTGGTACCAATGTTATCGTTGTTGTTAAGGGTTTGGTGCAGCGACATGCCTGCCTGGCCCGCGCCAACAATTACATACCTGGTGTGCGCCACATCCGATTTTGTGAAGTAGCCAAATACTTTTTCCAAGAGCAATCTACTAATGGTAATAAGTAAGGCAGTAGAGATATAAGTATAAAGAAGCAGTAAACGTGACAGCTGCTCCAGGTTGAATATTACGATACAACTGGCCAGTATAAAGGCATGCAGGATAAAAGCATTAATTAAGTTCGCAACTTTCTTCTCGCAGGAAAACAAGCCATCTATGCGAAAGATGAAATTCGAGAAGCCCGAAACGATCCACCACACTAATGCAAACAATACAAAGAACACACTGTACTGGTAATCAAACTCGAGGCTACCATACCTGAATAGGTTAGAAAGCTTAAAAGCGAAGGTGATGAGGGTGATATCCAGAATCAACAGTAGAACCCTGTTAAAACTGTAGTAGTGACGATATTTATTCATGATTAGGCGTGTAATTTTGCTGTCATACTAAAAGAAACTTAATTTCCTATCTATACTTAGCCAATAACCTTGTTTCTTCCCCACATTACCAGACCACATCAGCGCTGTGTCTTTTAGTTTACAAATATTAAAATAATTAAATATTTATATTTACTTCTCAGGATTTATTCAGAAAATAGGTTTTGGCTATGTTTAGATAACCAACACCTTAAATTACGGAGGAAGGATTCTGA
This sequence comes from Pontibacter aydingkolensis, assembly GCF_019443125.1. GTDB lineage: Bacteria > Bacteroidota > Bacteroidia > Cytophagales > Hymenobacteraceae > Pontibacter > Pontibacter aydingkolensis. The sequence goes on from NZ_JAHYXK010000004.1 coordinate 118,400, forward strand.
AAGTTTATAATTTTGCCAATATCTATTAAAAAAACTTAATTTTATAATATTACAAAATAACCATACTTATATATTCTAATTGCTTCATCAGAAGCCTTTTTAGGCTTAAACAATTCAATAAATCCGTCAAAAACAAGCTATTGCAAACAGCCAAAATTTCTTGCACTTTTTCTAATTTTGCCAGAATCAATATAAAATCAGAAAAAACAGCTGTCCATTTTATTTTAAAACATACCCGTGCTTCTTAAGCAAAATCGGCTATGAAACAAAATATACCTAAAGTACTATATTTAAAGCAGCATTTATATACTACAATCTTAATTATGACTCAAAACATCTTAAAATAATTCATTTATGACAGTAGAGTTATACTTAAAATACAACTACTACCCTGAAGTATTGGAGATAATTTAAGCTTCCTAAAAGAAAAATAGTCAGTTTATGAACTTATTTAATCAGTTAACTATTCTACAAAAACATTAATTATTAACGGATTAGAGTTAATTTACAGCATTAAAATTCTAATTTTATCAAAATATTGAATTTTAGAACTACAATACCTTAAAAAACATCAGGCTATCAATATTACAATTTATATGTTACACCTATACTTCGCTACATTTTTACACATCTGCACTAAAAGCAGGGGTGGTTGAGTAGAATTTGTGTTCAACCTTACTTCAATTCTGTAACAAGGCTTACGCCTGGAACTACTATTGAAATTCTGCCTCCAGCCCTATTGCTGCTACTAAACAGCTTGCCAAGCTACTGAGTGAGCCATGCACTCAAACTAAAATGCTTAACCACAACAGCAAACTTTTTACAGCTTTTAGCCATGAAGCCATTTTTAGCCAGTTTTCTGCTGCCTTTGATCTTTGCCCTTAATGGGTTTTGGTTTAATTCTGCACTATCAACAGAAGATAAAGCATCTATAACTTTTTCGGGAGAGAAAGTAACAGGCAAAACAGCCAGTAGCCCGTTAACTGCAAGTACAACATCAGCTGTATCCAATTCCCTGCCTGGTTCTCAGGCCACTGTTAATTGTAGTGCAGACGCCAGCATTGCCAACACTAACTATAACAAGAGTTTTACTTACTGTAGCTACAGCAACAGCGGCAACACCATTTCTGTCCGGTTCGATTTTGAGAACACCTCCAAAACAAAGGCCAACAACAAAGCCTACAGGATTGAATGGGGTGACGGCACCAGCAGCACTTTTGGTCCGGAGTTCGACAAGACCAGCCATACTTACGTTACAAACAAAGCCACCTCCTATCCGCTACGCTTAACTGTAACCGGCGCGGACGGCTGCGAAAAAACCGAGCAGAAAACGGTTTACATTGGCAGCAATCCCAATGTGCTGGTAGACTTGGGCGGAAACTCTTTTTCCTGTGCTCCTGCAAAGTATGACATAATTGTGAGCCGCTTCGAGAACAATCCGGAAAATACGGTTTATACTTTTACTATCAACGATGGCACGCCTTCTTTTACTCGCACACACAAGCAGCTTTTAGAGAACCCGGTAATACAGCACACTTTCACGGAGGCATCTCCTGTGGGTGGTTTCTCTGTAAGTTGCCGGGCATCGAACGATTGTAGTTTTTCCGAGAATACCTGGAGAGGCATACGCGTGAGTAAAGGACCTCAGGCTGAGATTGGTGTACAGAAAACAAGTAAATGTGTTGGCCAGGAGATCATACTTCAGGACAAAACCACAAGCGGCTACGATGGCTACGGCGCCAACATGCCACACATTGCCGAATGGGAAATAAGCCCTGCCACCGGATGGGAAATGATCAAAAATGAAGGCGGCGTACGCATTGTGTTCACACAGCCCGGAAAGTATAAAGTAAAGCTTACCGCATCTCCTGAAGACCCGGGAACCACCTGCGAGGCCAGCTCAAAAGAGATGGAGTTTGATATTACGGCTCCTCCGGTCGCAAATTTCAGCTTAACTCCAGATCCAGCTAATAACTGCGTTAATAATGCTGTGAAGGCAACCAACAACTCTAAGGGTGAGAATATAAGCTACCAGTGGGCCGTAACCGATGCCAAAGGTCAGGCTGTTAGTAACTGGGGCTCGATTTCAGGCGGTGCAACTGCCAAGGATCCGGTATTTAACTTTACAAAGCCAGGCAACTACAACATTACCCTTACGGCAGATAATGGCTGCTTGCCTAGCACTAAAACAGAAAACATCACGATCAAGGGCAAGCCTATTGCCACACTTCCTGCTGCCCAGGCCTACTGTGATGCACAGGTAATCAGCTTCAGCGAAGACAACGCGAAACACCAGCCTGCTTTTGATCCGAATTTTGGTACCATTACCGGCTATAACTGGGAGGTAAAAGTAGTATCGGGCCAGGGCAACTATACTTTTGAGAACGCTACAAACAGCAGTTCAAAGTATCCGGCTATCACCTTTAAGACACCTGCTGTTTACGAAGTATGGGCCTATGCCATAAACGAGTGCGGGCAGTCCTCTGCTCCTGCCGTGCAGAAGATCACTATCAATCCGTTGCCAGAGCTGGTAGCAAGTTCTCCTAAAAAGGCTATCTGCTTCGGCGAAAGCACCACCATCAGCGTGACAGGTGCAGATACCTACACCTGGTCACCGGCCACAGGGCTTAGCGCCACAACCGGCAACAGCGTAACGGCCAAACCAACCGAAACCACAACCTATACTATAACAGGCACCAACAGCAGCACAGGCTGCACCAGCATTACCACTTATACAGTTATTGCTAACCCACTACCAGTTGTTACGGTAACATCAGATAAGGCAGCTCTTTGCCAGGGCCAGGATGAGACCATACTTACTGCAAGCGGCGGCGATACCTATACCTGGGCACCTGCCACTGGCCTGAGTGCTACTACAGGAGCCTCTGTTACAGCCTCTCCAGCTGCCACTACAACCTATACTGTAACAGGCTATAATACTGAAACAGGCTGCTCCAGCACTAAAACCATAATAATTACAGTAAACGATTTGCCACAGATAAATGCAGGCAGCGACATAAGTGTTTGTAACAACCCGGTCCCTATTAAACTAACCGGCAACCCGGCTGGGGGTGCCTGGTCCGGAGCAAACGTAACTGCCGATGGCACCTTTACACCTCCATCAGAAACAGGAAAGTATGAACTGACCTATACTTATACCAATAGCCTGAGCTGCAGCAACTCCGACAAAATGGTGGTTACTGTAGAAGAAGCCCCTGTTGCCAACGCTGGTACCGATAAAGTGGTTTGCCTTAACTCAGGCAGCTTTAACTTAACGGCATTACCGGCTGGTGGCATCTGGTCTGGCCAGCATGTAACGGCAGCGGGTACATTTACGCCTTCTGCAGTGGGTATCTTTACTTTGATCTATACTTATGGCACCGGCAGTTGCCGAACTACAGATGAGGTGCAGGTAACGGTAAATGCCTTGCCAACTGCACCAGTTGCCTCAGGCACGACTATCTGCCCTGGCTTTAGCACAACGTTACAAGTACAGAGCCCAACGGGCACTATACGTTGGTTTGATTCGGCTTCAGGCGGTAATAAAGTAGGCGAAGGCGATATATACACTACTCCTTTACTGCAGCAAACTAGATCTTATTTTGTAGAAACAACCATAGAAGGAGGTTGCACCAGCACACGCCGTGAGGTTAAAGTTACTGTTCGCCCTGCCACCCCTGCCCCGGTTGTGCAGCCGGTTATACTTTGCGGCACCGGCAACAAAGCTATACTTGTGGCAGAGGGAAATGCAACCAGCTACCAATGGTTCGAAACAGCCACTAGTACTGATATCATCTCTTCGGACAGGACTTTTGATGCAGGCGTTGTTAATAACAGCAGATCATACTTTGTACAGGCTATTATCGACGGTTGTATCAGCCCGAGAACAGAGGCAAAAATAGAAGTACATCCTATGTTAAGCAACAATACCTTAACAGGTGTTCCTACAATTTGTGCCGGTCAAAGGCCTGTAACTATACTTGGCTCAACCCCTGCAGGTGGTAACGAAGTTTATACTTACGAGTGGGAAAGCAGCATTGAAAGTGCTACTACAGGCTTTACGAAGATCAACGGCGCTACCCAGGAAGACCATACACCAGATGTTTTAACAAGAACTACCTGGTTCAGAAGAACCGTTAAATCCGCCAGCTGCTCCAGCATTTCTGATGCTATAGCAGTAAAGGTTACTCCTGTTATCTCTAACAATACAGTTAAGACCAGCACCAATACCATTATCTGCGAAAACAGCATTGCCGATGAAATAAGTGGCTCTCAGCCTGAAGGCGGAAGCGGCACCTATACTTACCTTTGGGAGATTAGCACGGCTGGTGCAGAGGGTCCTTACAAGGCAGCTAACAGCACAAACGATCAGCCGAACTACAATCCGGGGGCATTAGCTTCGACTACATGGTTTAGAAGAGTTGTTACTTCCGGCACTTGCAATAACCATTACAGCCAGCCGGTAAAGATCACGGTATACAAGCCAATTACGAATAACACCATCACTGGAGAGGCAACAATCTGCGAAGCCGAGACACCAGCTGTACTTCAGGGCTCACAGCCTGCTGAGGGAAATGGCAATTATATGTACCGCTGGGAGATGAGCCACGATGGCACCAACTTCCAGGCAGCGATTGGCGATAACAATGGCATTAACTATGGTACAGGACCGTTAACCACCACCACATACTTCAGACGTGTAGTGAGCGGTGGGCCGTGCGGTACTAATGTGAGCAATACGGTAACAGTTACAGTTAATCCACGCATCCAGCATAACAGTATTACTGCGGTTGCACCAATCTGTAGCGGACAGCAGGCACCTATACTTAACCCAACTGCATCTATTACTGGTGGCAATAGCACCTATACTTATAAATGGCTTTTCAGCACGAACGGCGCCAACGGTAACTATACTACCGCACCGGGCAACAACATGGAGGCAAGTTACAACCCAGGCATACTTACCCAGACAACCTGGTATAAGCGTGAAGTAATATCAGGCGCCTGCAGCAGCACATCTACGGTAGTGGAGATAACGGTAAATTCATTACCTGTTGCTCCTACTGTAAACCCGGTTACGATCTGCGAAAACACAAAAGCAACCTTGAGTGTGGTAGCGACCAGCGGCACTTATAAATGGTATACCTCGGCCAGTGCTACAGATGCTGTACATACTGGAATGAGCTATACAACTTCAGAACTTACTGCTAACACTACTTACTATGTAGAGTCGGTGAGCACAAACGGTTGCGGCAGCCCGCAAAGAACAGCTGTAACAGTTACGGTAAACAAGAACATCAGCAACAATACCATTACAGCACCGGCACAGCAGCCAATTTGCGCAGGTCAGGTGCCAGGTATGATCTCTGGCTCTCAGCCGGAAAATGGCAACGGTGCTTATACTTTCCGTTGGGAGCGCAGCACTACTGGCCCTGACAATGGTTTTACAAGTATAACTGGTACCACAGCAGCTACTTACCAGCCACAGGCCTTAAGCACGACTACCTGGTTCAGGAGAGTGGTGATGTCTGGTCCATGCGCTGAAAGTATAAGCCCTGCCGTAAAGATTGAAGTAGTACCGGTTATCAGCAATAACAGCATTACAGCAGCACAAACAATCTGCGAAGGCGACGTACCGGCAGCCTTTACAGGTACTGCCCCGGCTGGTGGCAACAACACCTATACCTACTTATGGCAAAGCAGCACCGATGGCAGCATCTTTACAGCAGCCGCAGGCGTGAACAATGCTCAAAACTATATTAATCCTGCCGCTCTTACACAAACTACCTGGTACAGAAGAGTTGTCTCTTCAGGCCCATGCCAGCAGGATGTGAGTGCAGCGGTTAAAGTAACGGTACAGCCGGCTATTACAGGAAACACACTTACATCTGGTGATCAGACAATTTGCGCGGGTGCTATTCCGTCAAGTATAACGGGTACTGTTCCAAAAGGCGGAAATAATACCTACACATACAACTGGGAGGTCAGCTCAGACGGCATTAGCTTTACCGATGCCCCGGGAACGCGCACTAATGCAGCATATCAGCCGCAGGCACTTAACCAGAACACCTGGTTCCGCAGAAAAGTAGAATCGGGAAACTGCGAGAGTTATTCTGATGCCATCAAGATAACTGTAAACGCTACAATTGCAGCCAACGAAATTTCCGAAAGCCAGACAATTTGTACAGATACGGCCCCACAGCCACTGCAGGGTTCGCAGCCAACCGGAGGCACAGGAAGCTATACTTACCGTTGGGAGTACTCTACTACTGGTGCCAACGCAACAGACTTCAAAGCAGTGGCATCAAACGGTACAAGTATAAACTATGCCCCAGCTGAGCTTTCCACTACTACCTGGTTCAGACGTGCGGTTACCTCTGGCGCCTGCTCTATGGTATCGAATGTGGTAAAAGTGGAAGTAAATCCGCTTATCAGCAAGAATATTGTAACGCTTTCGCAGAGCATTTACTCCGGTCAGGTTCCGGCACCACTTACTGGCTCTGCACCAGCTGGAGGTAACAGCACTTATACTTACCTGTGGCAGTACAGCGAAAATGGCACCGACTTTATGCCTGCAGCTGCTCCGAACACTGGCAAGAACTACGCGCCGGGTGCCTTGACAAAAGATACCTGGTACAGAAGAATAGTATACTCTGGCGGTTGTGAGCATGTATCTGATCCGGTTAAGATAACGGTTACACCTGCCGTTGGCAACAACAACATACAGGCAGACCAGGTAATTTGCTTTGGTAACAAACCGGCTACGCTAACAGGCACAACGCCAGCCGGCGGCGAGGGAGACTATACGTTTATCTGGCAGCAAAGCACTACCGGCCCGGATGCCGGCTGGACTACGGCTACAGGCACAAGCAATACGCAGAACTATAACCCGCCGGCGCTGAGCCAGCATACCTGGTACCGTCGCGTTGTTATCTCAGGCCCTAACACAAGTACAAGTGCAGCGGTGATGGTTACGGTGAAGCCGGCCATGAGCAACAACAAGATCAGCACCAGCCAGACCATATGCTTTAACACAGCGCCATCTACCATAACAGGCACTTTGCCTACTGGTGGCAGCGGCACTTATACTTACCTGTGGGAGATCAGCACGGAAGGCCCGGATAAAGGCTATACTACAGCACCTGGTGCCAACAACAGGCAGGATTACAGCAGTAATTCCCTTACAAAAACAGTGTGGCTCCGCCGCGTAGTTACGTCCGAGTCGTGTGATAGACTGGTGAGTGAGGCAGTGAAAATAACCGTTACGCCTTTGCCGAAGGCACCAACAGCTAAAGGAACAGTTATATGTGCAGGTTCCAGGGCAACACTTACAGCTACAGGAGAAGGTGGCAGCCTGGAGTGGTTCGCCAGCGCAGCAGGCGGTAACCCCATTGCAACAGGCAGCAGCTATACTACGCCGATACTGCAGCACAACACAAGCTATTATGTGCAGGAGGTGTCGCAATCGTGCGCCAGTGAGCGCAGAGAAGTTAAGGTAACCGTACAGGAACCAAGTGCCAGCGCAGGCATGGACCTTACTGTAGTAAAAGGCAGAAGCGTGGAGCTGCAGGCAACCGGAGGAGTGAAGTATACCTGGTCGCCGGCAGAGACCCTAAGCAACCCGAATTTAGCTAACCCAACTGCGTCACCGGAAACAACTACCACTTATACTGTTACAGTAGAGACAGAAGGTGGCTGTGTATTCACGGATCAGGTTGTTGTAACCGTGCTGCCGCATGTTTTTGTGCCAAATACCTTTACTCCGAACCGTGACGGTGTGAACGATATGTGGGAGATTCTGAACATTGAGAAGTATCCTAACTGCAAAGTACAGGTGTTTAACCAGTGGGGCAACCAGGTGTTTGTGTCTGATGGGTACAAGCAGCCATGGGATGGCCTTCATCAAGGTAAAGAATTGCCGATAGCCACTTACTATTACATCATTCAATTAGACAGAACAGAAAAGCCAATATCCGGCAGCGTAACCATTGTTAAGTAAAGCAACTCTATGAACAAACTTTTAGCCTTAGGTTTTGTGTGTCTTATGTTTGCTGGCCAGGCCCTGGCACAGCAAAAACCACAGTACTCACAGTATACGTTAAACAACTACCTGCTTAACCCTGCTATATCCGGCATCGAGAACTATGCTGACCTGAAGCTGGGCACAAGGCACCAATGGTCTGGCCTGGAGGGAGCTCCGGAATCATACTATGCCACGCTGCATATGCCCATTAACATGGATGCACGGTCATCTTACAGCAGCAGAAGCAGGGGCGGCCAGGTAGCCAAAGAATCAACCACGAAAAAAAGCAATGGATATCGCAGGCCTAGGTCTCACCACGGCATTGGCACTATGGCTATGTCTACCAGAACAGGCCCTTTAAAGCGTGGCAGCCTTAGTTTCAGCTATGCGTATCATCAGCCCCTCACCCGCGACCTGCGCGTGTCGGCTGGTGTGGCACCGGGCATGATACAGTATAGCCTGGACCCGGGTTATGTTAGAATTGTGAACCCAAATGATCCGGCCGTAATGGACGGACGTATAAATGAGGTAAAGTTTGACCTGAACATGGGCCTGTGGCTTTACTCACATAACTTTTACATTGGTGTGGCAGGGGCCCAGCTGGTGCCAAGCAAAAGAGAAAATGTAATTACAACTGGTTCGCCGGAGTATAATAATGGTCAGCTACAGAAGCACTACTTTACTACTGCCGGTTATCGCCTGGATTTCACGCCATTTATTTCGGTTATACCTTCTGTTATGGTAAAGATGGCTCAGCCAAGCCCTGTTTCTGTTGATGCTTCGGTGAAGGTGATGTACAGCAATCGCCTGTGGGCAGGAGCATCTTACCGCCACAAGGAGTCTGTGGCCGCTATGGCAGGGATTAATATCAGCCCTTTGCTTGATCTGGCCTATTCTTACGATGCCGGCACTTCGCCGTTGGCGGGAACAAACGCAGGCAGCCATGAGGTGGTACTTGGGTTTAAACTACGCAATTCACGCAAGATACTTTGCCCGGAATGGGCCTGGTAAGTGCACTCTACAACCTATTCGTTCTACATTTAATTTTAATTGGAGGCGGCTTAAAAGGCTGCCTCTTTTTATGTAAACTTTTTGGTTAAATAGAAGTATAGCTATGTTTAAACTATACGATAATGTTGAAGAAGATACTTGCCATACTTTTAGGCTTAGCCTTTCTATCATTTGTGGCTGTACAGTACAATGATCCGGACCCATTGGTCTGGATGCTCATTTACGGATTTGCTGCCATTATCTGCTTTTTAGCTGCTTTTAACAGAGCACCTCATACTTTACTTTGGATAACTGCCATACTTTTTATAACCGGAGGTATTTACATGTGGCCCGAAAAGTATGAAGGCCTGAGCGTAGGCGGCGGAGACATCAGGAATATTGAAGAAGCCAGGGAATCGCTTGGCTTGTTTTTGATTGCACTGGTATACATGAGTTTTATACTTTTAGATAAGTATACAGCACGTAACAGAAATGCAGCAGAACAGGCGCAAAAACGAAAGTGGGCTTAGCCAATTCGACCAAACCCACTTTGCATTTATTACTCACAAAAAAATCACTGCACTGGCTCCGCTTTAAAACCGGCTTTTTCAACTGCAGTTTTAATCTCCTGCTCGTTCAGCGTATCCGATTTTACTTCCAGAATCTTATCGGGGTTATTTGTGTCTACATTCCACTCTTCTACCCCTTCCAGTTTGTTTAGGTGAGGTGTTACAGCCTTAATGCAGCTGCCGCAGTTTATGGTTGTTTTAAACTTATGAGTTTTCATCTTTTTATCTATTTTAATTTAACATAATTTACAAACTATTTACCTAGGCAAAGAAAAGTGTGACAAAGGACAAAAGACTTAAAGAAATATAGAGTTTCCTGATCTGTTAGCATTAACTCTTATATCTTTTGTCACACAGCCTTTTGTCAGATCTTCCTTTGCTTATAACTAATCAAGCTTTCTAGCCTTTAAACGCAAACTATTGCTTACTACAGAAACAGAGCTTAACGCCATGGCAGCACCTGCCAGCATTGGGCTTAGCAAAAATCCTGTAAAAGGGTATAATACGCCTGCCGCAATCGGGATACAAATCACATTGTAGAAAAATGCCCAGAACAGGTTCTGACGGATCGTTTTAACAGTAGCTTTGGACAAACGAATAGCATTTGCTATTTGCTTCAGGTCTGATCGCATCAACGTAATACCTGCCACATCCATAGCCACGTCGGTTCCATGGCCCATGGCTATACTTACGTCGGCAAGGGCAAGAGCCTGCGCATCGTTAATGCCGTCTCCTACCATGGCCACTGTTTTGCCTTGCTCCTGCAGCTCCTTAATAAAGTCCCCTTTATCGCTTGGTAAAAGCTCTGCCTTATAATTTGTGATACCTACCTGCTTAGAAACAGCCGCCGCTGTTTGTCTGTTGTCGCCGGTGAGCATATACATCTCTATACCTGCATCCTGCATGGCTTTTATGCCCTCAGCTGCCGTAGGCTTAATTGGGTCGCTTACCGCGAATACAGCCAATGCATGTGTAGCATCAGCAAAGTAAATAACTGTTTTCGCCTCCTCCTGTAACTGCTCAGCTGCTAGCTTTAAATGCTCCGGAAGTGCAACGCCATGCTCGAGTAACAACTTCTCGTTGCCTGCATAGTAGCGCGACTCGTTATAATCGGCCTCAATACCCTGCCCTGTCAGGCTGCTAAAATAGCCAAGCTTTAACGTTTTAAAGCCCTGCTCTTTATAGTAAGTATAAATGGCCTGCGCAATAGGATGCTCCGATTGTGCCTCCATTGAAAAGAAGATCTGCTCTGCCTGCGCTTTCTCTACATGGCTATCTCCCCAGATAACATCGGTTACAGTTGGTTTACCAAGTGTAATGGTGCCTGTTTTATCAAGTATAACTGCATTAACGTGCTGGGCACGCTCCAGGCTCTCAGCGTCTTTTATAAGTATGCCCTGCTCGGCACCACGTCCCACACCTACCATAATAGCCGTTGGCGTGGCAAGGCCAAGCGCACAAGGGCAGGCAATAACTAATACAGAGATCGTTGAAAGCAATGCCTCTGTAAGATAGGCTTCGCCTCCCAGTATAAGCCATGTTAGAAAGGTAAGTATGGCAATACCCAGCACGACAGGCACAAAGATACCGGCGATCTTATCCACTAGTTTCTGCACCGGAGCTTTACTGCCTTGTGCCTCCTGCACCAGTTTTATAATGTGGGCCAGCATAGTTTGGCCTCCGGTTTTCTGCGCCGTAAGCTGCAGGCTCCCTTTCTGGTTAATCGTACCGGCATACACCATATCACCGGCTTTTTTCTGAACTGGCAAAGGCTCCCCGCTTAGCATACTTTCGTCTACGTAGGTTGATCCTGCCACTACTTCGCCATCAACAGGCACTCTGTCACCGGGCAGGAGCAGCACGGTATCGCCAATGCGCACCTCCTCTATCTTTATTTCCAGTTCGGTTTCGCCGCGCAGTATTCTTACTGTTTTGGGTTGCATGCCCATCAGTTTTTTAATAGCGCTGGTGCTTCGGTTTTTAGCGTTCTCTTCCAGGTACTTACCTAAAAGTATAAAAGCTATAATTACTGCTACTGCCTCAAAGTATACATGTGGCATCAACCCTCTACTCAGGAAAAACTCCGGGTAAACAGTGTTAAACGCACTGAACACAAAGGCTATACCTGTGCTTAGGGCCACTAGCGTATCCATGTTAGCCCGCAGGTGCTTTGCCTGTGCCCACGCCCCAACAAAGAACCGCTGGCCTGCCCATAACACAACCGGGATAGTAAGTATAAACATGGCCCAGTTTCCCCAGGTAAACGTATCATGGAAAAACATGCCAAGTATAAACACAGGCGCGGAAAGTACAATAGCTCCTATGGTCTTATGTTTCAAATCAGCCATAGCCTCTGCCTGCCGCTCTTCCAATTCGCTCTGGGTGGTTTCTTCTACCAGCAACTCAAAACCAATTTCCTGTACTGTATCTTTAAGTTTTGCCGGTGAGGTAACATCAGGTGCATAGGCAACCTGAACAGTCTTTGACGCAAAATTCACGTTGGCGTCTGCTACCCCTTCACTTGCCTTCAACATACTTTCGATACTGCTTGCACAGGAGGCGCAGGTCATCCCCTCAACTGGAAAACTGGCCTTGGTTAGTTTTTTATCTTTTACATCTGCCATTTAAGTTTATTTTAAGTAACAGTACAAAAGTACTTCAGCGTCCTGCTCATCTTATTACATAATTACGGCTATCAGTTACATATTCTTTAAAAGTGCCCTTTATGACTGCGTTTACTACACTTATAGCATTTTATTTATAAAGTGATATAATACATTTTAGTTGGCTCGGAACTAAATTTGAAAATCTTTTATTATGTTCAAGCATGTATAGTCAATAATGAGTAAAATATACTACTTTTAAAAGCTATAGCTGCCAATCAACTTTAGCCAAACGTAATGCAAAGTTCTCCAGGGAATAAGCACTTTATTTTCTCAAGCCACCGTGATCAGGCTGTCAAACTAATTGGTATCATATTCACGGTACTGGCCGTCTTACTGGTAGGTGTTGGTTATATTTCGTTTGTAGGAGCCCGTGAAATTGAGGAAAACTACAGCCTGCACCTTTCCAAAACTATTCAGAAGCTAGAGTTAATCAACGAAATACACCTTAACAACGATAAGGTTAATCACCTCATTGAGCGCATTACAGATACATCAACACTAGATGTAAAGGAAACAGTTAGCAAACTAAAGGAAGCACATGATACCAATACCCATTTAATACGGAAACTGGAGATAATCACAACACGTGCAGAGAACAAGCGTATCCTGCGCCGGCTAATTGCCTACCGTAAAGCTTATTACCACCACACAGACAGTATATCCGAACTGGCCCTTCGCGGAAGAGTAAATGGTGCTGCTTTGTATAAAAGAATGTACTTAACTCCTGTAAATCACCTTCACCAGCAATACCTGACCAAACTCAGCAATAACTTCCAGAAATCAATTGATAACCGGGATACCCAGTCGGCGCGGCTTTTAAGTGGTTTTGTGAAACACCAGGAAATTTTGCTGCTACTGGTTCTGCTTGCTTCCGGATGTGCTATTTTTTTGACACAGTATCTGTTTAAGAGGCTAAGGCGCGAAAACCTTGACTTAAGCAACGAGATAAATAAACGGCAGGAACTCCAGAACGAACTTTACAAAAGCCAGCACATCTACAAAACCCTGTTCGACAGCAACCCCATCCCTATGTGGATCTATGACCTTAAAACGCTCCGGATCCTGAAATCAAATACAGCTGCGTCAAAAGAGTATGGCTATACTTCCGAAGAATTTCTGAAGAAAAAAATATCCGATCTCAAGTTAGAAAATGATCTTGAACATTATCTCAGCCACATTATACCTAACACAAGACAGCACAGTGTTTTTCAGAATGTAAAGCATAAACGTAAAAACGGAAGCGAGTTTCGCGTAGAGGTGCACTCACACGCTTTACCAGAAGAAGAAGGAACATGCCCGAGGTTAGTTGTAGCTGTTAATGTGGAAGTGCAGTTCAATGCCATCGAGAAAATTGAGCGCAACGAAAAGCAGCTTCGCGAGATAAGTTCCAGCATTCCGGGTGCAGTGTACCAGTTTCATATGGCGGAGGATAAAACGTTTCGGTTTCCCTTTGTAAGTGCTGGTATAAAGCAGCTCTACGGTGTTTCTCCGGAAGAAATATACGATAACCCCTCTATACTTTATGAAAAGGTACATCCAGAGGATGTAGAAAAAATCCAGCAGACGGTTTCAGAATCATTTGAGAGACTTACCCCTTGGGTACTGGAGTTTAGAGTGTGGCAGGCAGAACAAAAGCGCTACCTTTGGATTCGTGCCCATAGCTTACCTACCAAGCGCGAAGATGGCAGCGTACAGTGGAACGGAACATTTATTGACATCACCCGCCAGAAAGAGGCGCAACAGGAACTTGCCAGAAACGAAGCAAACCTGAAAGCATTGTTGGATAGCTCTAAAAAGGCTGTTTTTCTGCTAGATGCCGAGTTAAAGGTGCTTTCTTTTAATAAAATTGCTGTCGACTATGTGCGGCAGATCAGGCGCACAGATTTAACTGAAGGTTCTAAAATCAGTAATTATATTAACCAGTCATTGCTTCCGGATTTAAAGGAAGACCATGCACTAGCTATGCAGGGGAAGGAAATAGTTTTCGAAACAGGATCGGTTGACAACTGGATTGAGGTAGCTTATAAGCCTGCTATAACAAAAGACAAGCAGGTACTGGGTGTTGCTTTAACCATTAACAATATTACGGAGCAGCGCAATATTATAGAGACCATCCGCAAAAGCGAAGCCCAGTTAGCAAAGGCACAAGCCCTTACAAAGCTGGGAAGCTGGGAATATGACTTCAACAAGCAATTGCTCACCGCATCCGGGTCTTTTTCCGAAATATTCGGATTGCCTGCCAGCAACACTCCGCTTCCTTACAGCACTTTTGAGTCTCTGTATCATCCTGATGATGTAGAACTTGTCTCCCAGCATTTACAAAAGACTATTGACTCTAAAGCAGTTATGGCCTTTGACCACAGAATTGTGTTGCCAGGCGGCAAGATAAAGTATTTGCATACTATCGGAGAAATAATCTACGACTTGTATGGTAAAGCATCCAAGATATTAGGTGCGACTCAGGATATTTCAGAATTAAAGTATAAGGAACAGGAGGCACGGGAAGCACAGGAAAAGCTGCAGGCTACCCTGGAGAATATACCAGAAGTTATATTCTCTGCAGATGCCGACCTAAACATGCTTTATATTAGCCCGCAGGTACAAAAAATAACTGGGTATAAGGAGGCAGAAGTTAAAGGACTAGCTGCGAACTGGCTTAAGTTAGTACACCCTGACGACCTTGACCAGTTTTTAGCTTCTGTTACTGCATCTTTAAGCTCCGGCATTAAGTTCCAGTATGAATTACGAATGATCACCAAAGACGGGGAAAGCAAGTGGATAGAGCTGCGATACTCTCCTGTAACAGACAGCAACGGCAGCGTTATCAGGATAGATGGTTCGGCAGCTGACATAACAGATAAAAAACAGGAAGAGGCGCGACGTACTGTATTAACAGAACAGTTGCAAAAACAGAATCATCATTTGCAACAGTTCGCCTATATAGTCTCACACAACCTGCGGGCCCCTATCGCTAATATACTGGGGCTTACCTCCATATATGACCGAAGAAGGCCTGAGGCCATGCTGAATAACCGCGTTATAGATAACCTTGTTAAATCAGCGCAGCTGCTGGACAGTACTATACGTGACCTGAATGATATTCTGACTATCAGGAGCCAGATTAACGAAGGCATGGAGGTAATAGATTTTAAACAGACACTTGATCATATACTTTCGAGCATATCGGACATCGAAGTAACAGAAGAGGCAGAAATTGATTTTGATTTTACAGAGGTGCCGGATATCATCGCTGTTAAAAGCTATGTCTATAGTATCATGCTAAACCTAATAACCAATGCGCTTAAATACCGCTCAGAAAGCAGAAAATTAAAACTTCAGCTAAAGACATTCAGGGTACTTGATTATATTTGCCTTGAAGTGCAGGACAATGGCCAGGGTATTAATCTTGAAAAGGACAGAGACAAGGTATTTGGCCTTTATAAGCGTTTCCACCATCATAAAGAGGGCAAGGGCATAGGTCTGCATCTGGTAAAAACTCAGGCTGAACTTTTAGGCGGCAAGGTTGAGGTTGATAGTCAGCCTGACCTGGGAAGTATTTTTAAAGTATATTTAAAGCACCAATTGTAGAGGATGAGCACTTTGAGAAGGGTAGTATTAATAGATGATGACCAGGTAAGTAATTTCGTTTGCGAAAGTATTATTAAAAATGATGGCTTTGCAGATGAAGTGTACAGCTTTGAGTGGGCTCAGGATGCTTTAGAATTTATGCAGAGATCATCCATTAATGATCCGGACGGGTTTCCTGATCTTATTTTCCTGGACATTAACA
The DNA here is from genome assembly GCF_019443125.1 of Pontibacter aydingkolensis. GTDB lineage: Bacteria > Bacteroidota > Bacteroidia > Cytophagales > Hymenobacteraceae > Pontibacter > Pontibacter aydingkolensis. The sequence goes on from NZ_JAHYXK010000004.1 coordinate 134,438, forward strand.
TGCCGGGTATGGATGGCTGGGCTTTTATACAGGAGTACCGTAAATTACCGGAGCATGTAACGTGCAAGTGCAGTCTGTTCATGTTGTCATCAGCAGTTGACAGAAAAGACATTATTTGTGCGAAAAGCCATGAGGAAGTAAAAGACTTTTTTTCAAAGCCGCTCTCTCCGGAGATTCTGGCTATTATTCGGGAAGAGTTTATTTCACAATAAATTATTCTTTTTTAAGCCCAGCTAATTTAAAGTATAGCATTATACCTATGTAGTCAATTTGTCTGCATGGGTATTTTTTTTGGCTATTATTGTAAACCTTAAAAAATATAACTTAAGCACCAACCTCTATAAAACTTTGCCTGACAAGCACTTACACAAAAACCTTTTAGTAGGCATAATACGCTCATTAATTCATTAATTGGAATATATCGAGTTAATTATATATAAACAGGCATATCTTTTAATTTAATAAAATTTAAATAAACCTATAACATAATATATAACAAGGTCGTAAAGCTAATCAAAACTATATAATTATACCAATATAGTTTACTTGTGAAATATACCCTAACCCTAATAAAAGCTTTACCCTTATGAAAAATTTACTACTTTCTGTTTCAATATGCATTCTTTCATCAGTTTCTGTTTTTGCACAAGGCCATGACTATACTCTTTCATCAAGCCAGGAAGCAAAATGCACTGAGCTAACACGCTCTATGGTTAATGAGTTAAGGCTGAATGAAATTGGATATATAAAATTAAAGGCATTAAACCGTGAGAGAATGGCCTTGGAAGAGGCTGCAAAAGAAAGCCTGAAAGATGACTTGGCTGCACAGAGCATAAAACTACAGGAAATCGGGTCTGACTACGACCAGAAGTTAACTGCCATGCTGGATGCAAGCCAACTGCAAGCATATGCTGCCTATAAAAGAAAGTCAACTATAAATTACATTGCTGTTTCGGAAGAAAAATAAAATCTGCAGATAGTAAAGACCAACTAAAAGTAGGTCTTTACTGGCAGGCATTAAAAAAGGGAGCTTTACGGCTCCCTTTTTATTTTTAACGTCGGCTATAATCCGCATCGTCTGGTTTTTCTTCGTCATCACCAAAAGGCTGGTCTCCCCTCCTTATACCTGCCACGTTATCATCCATGCCGGTATCGCTGCCTTCATATTCAAACCCGGGGCCTTGCGCGAACTCCTCGGTGCTATTAGGGTTGTTACCGCCATAACCAGTTGTCTCGTCACCTTTTATCTTCAGGTTCTTTAGTTTGTCTTTCTGGCCGGGGCGCTCTGTGATTCCCCCAGGTCCCATGTTGCGTTTTGCAGACGGATCTGGATGGTTACCCATAGATACACGTTTGTTGTAATCGCTGTTTACATTATCCAGGTCTTCTTTATTTATATCTTCTTTATCAGTAGCCATAATGCTTGTATTTAGTTATGGTAGTTTATACGCTACCTTAACGCAGGTGTTCAGAGCACTATTCCATATTTAACATAATAAAACAACTAAACGCTATCTAGATAATTCATTCAATGACCAGTTGTAAGTATAATAATTTACTTTATAATCCTGAGGAATAGGTGATGATCTAAACTTGTTTATATAGGCAATTATACTTGGGGCCTCAGCCACGAAGTCTGCTTCGTACCACTTAAAAAGCTCCGATACCTGTATATGTTTTTGTTTAGGAAGTACTTTCGTAAAAGTGGCGTCCTGCATGGCCAATTTGGTTTGCTTTTGGAGTTGCTCCTCTACACGCTGCGGGGTGTAAGCCTCATTTAACAAAGCCGGACACGATTTTGCGGCACAAACCAAAGCAAAATGCAAACGGGCGTCTTTATAAGGCTTAAGTAGCTTGCCTTTCTCCAGTTCATTTAAAGTCAGGCTCTCTCCTGCTACTGTATACTTTTGCTTATCAAAAAAACCCGGCACATCCATAACCGACTTTATAGGATAATGCTCCATTACCTGTTTTAAAACAAGCACGTTATAGGCGTTAATGTAAAAGGCTTTTTTCTCGGCAGGAGTTGCCTTATTCAAACTGTAAAGTTCAATCTGCCTGACTAACTTATCCAGTTTTGCCTTATCTTTCTGAAGCACTTTATACTTTACCTGCCCATTTGCAACGTTACGCTGCAGCAACTCAGTTACAGAAGTATAAAAACTACTCTCGTGATTGCTAACAATTGAAGGTGATATACCTGCCTGAGCAGGCGAAGCCAATAAGAAATAGCTAAAAAGTATAGATAGAAGCAAAACGCTGCGCATAGAAAATTTTATTTTATGGATTACCGGTAAGGCAAGTATAACAACAACTGCACCGTTCTGTTATATTTGCTTTTATATTTCGGTTTATGGCACCACTAACGGCCTTAAATCGTTAGTGCCTTAAGACATAAACAGCACGCACATGAAATTATCAAAAATTTACGACCCAAGAGAGATGAACTCTTACCAGTTTGTTGCCGCCACTGGGTTTGTAATGACCATAGTAGCCCATATTATCCTGATGCTGATTGGTAAAAGCATTGAGAACTTTATGGCACTTTATATCTGCTGGTCTGTTTTTTTCACGCTTGGTGCCATAGCCAACTATAATAGCAAACCCGGCGATAACGATCATCACCATCATCATTAAACCTTATAAGGCTGGGAATTCCTATTTCAAAAAAGACACCAGGTGGTTATGAAACTGGCTGGTGGCCTCCAGGTGCGGTATATGCCCTACATTAGGCAGTTCAACTAATTTAGCTCCGGGTATTGCCCTGGCGGTTTCTTTGCCTAGCTTAGGGTACTGCCCATGCTCATTCAGCTTTTGCTTATCCTCTATAAATCCTTTGCCTGCAATTGTTCTGTCCTGCTGCCCTATTACCAGCATCGTGGGTACCTTTAACTTACTGAACTCATACACCACAGGCTGTTGGTAGATCATGGCGTACGTTAAGGCGGATACCTTGGCTACTTTGTCATAAACGGGATGCTTTGTCTGGGCAGCGGGCACTTTAACCCATTCGTCGTATTCCGGCTTCCACGAAGTATAATAGGTCTGGTGGTATTTCCTGATGGATTCCTCAGTGGTTTTTAGCTCATTCTTCAGCAACTCATACAGCGACTTATACGGTACGAACAGCCTGTAATCTTCCAGCCCTATCGGGTTTTCCAGCACCAGTTTAGTAGTTACCTCAGGGTACATCAGGGCAAACCTTGTGGCCAGCATCCCACCCATCGAGTGCCCAACCACGGCTGCTTTCTGCACACCCAGGTCTGATAACAGTTGCCGTGTATTCTGCGCCAGTTGATGAAAAGTATAGTATACTTCCGGCTTGTCTGATTTACCGAACCCAACCTGATCCGGAACAATTACCCTGAAGCCGTTTTTAGAGAGGTGCTCAATCGTTTGTTTCCAGTAGGCTCCGAAGAAGTTCTTACCGTGCAGCAACAGTACAACAGGTGCGTTGCTATTCCCATTGCTGGCTTTTACATCCATATAAGCTATCCTGACTGGCTTGCCTTCTAATGTTACTGTAGTATACTTTACCTCATAGGGGTATTTATACCCATCCAGGGTGGCGTTAAGCGTAGCCGGCACCTGGCCCTGTACAAGTAGTGGCAAGGCAAATAAAACTACGAGTAAGAAAACATACTTTAAGAATCGCATAGCTATACTTTATGGGTTATACTTTAGAGCATACGCAACAACTGGCAAAGCATAAAAAAAGCCCACAGAATTTCTGCAGGCCTTTATTCCATTTTCACATTTTCAATTATCTAACAAGAATCTTTTTAGTATGATAACGCTTGCCCTGCGCCACCTGCAAAAAGTATAAACCTTTTCCGAACGGTGTCAGGTCTATCTGGCGGCTGTATTCTCCGTTCAGCTTTTCTACTGTGTCTACAAATACTTCCTGCCCTTTGCTGTCCAGCACGCGCACCACGGTGGTTCCTTTATTTTCAGGCTTAAACCTGAGGTTAAACCGGCCATCATTCGGGTTAGGGTAATACTTGATCTGCTCCAGCTCCAGTTCCTCTTTTGGTTTGGTCTCTACGGGTGTGCCCGTCTTTTTTAGTGCCGAGATGTCTTCAGCGGTCATATCCTGCACAGTTACTTCCCGAATAAATATGGCAACTGTTTTGCCTGGCTGCAATGCTATTCCGCGCAGCATACGTTCTTCCCCGGCCTCACCTATTCTGAATATGCGGTGTACACGGGCACTGTCGTTTGCGATGATTCTATAGGTAGTTTTACCATCTGACTTGAACACCAGTGAGTCTACTGTAACATGTTTGGCGTTTTTGTGGATGTAAATACGCTCAGCTTTTGCAGGGCTCAGGACCGCGAGACTGTCTACCCTGCTAAATCGCAATGCCTTAATGCTATCGCCCTGAATTCTGAACATTGCCTTGGGAGCAGCACCTTCTATTGTATACGCTTTGAATTTTGGAGCTTTGGCTACTCTCCCGATAGCCATGGAGCTAAGGCTGTCTCTTGCAAGTACTTTCAACTTGCCACTCTGGAGCAAAACATTAAGTATGCTGTCGTCTGGGTGCGCGGCAAGCTGTTTTATAAGTACTTCACGCTCCGCTTCGGTTAAATTTTCGCTAAGGCGCATCACCCTGAACTCCTTGTTTTTGGCTTGCCTCGGTTTTGTTTCAAACACATGGGTATCGAATTTTCCAGTATGTAGCTTCCTGAATGCGGCCGTATCTACTTTTAAACCTGAAAAGCTCGGTATTGACATGGCAGCACCTGTTACTATAATAGTGGTGTCTTTTACTGTTTCTACCCCGTTTATATTTTCGATATACTTAATACGGAGTTTTTTCTCGGTTTTAGGGGCTTCCTGCGCCACAATTATGTGTAATGGCAGCAGGGCCAGCAGCAGGCTAAGTATAAACCTGATAATGTTCTGAAGTGTAGTAATATCCATGATACCCTGTTTTATTTTGATGTACTCAAAGGTACGTGCTGCAAAGGGCGGGTATAGTTAAGGCTACGTTAAAGTATGTTAAAGAAAAGTTAAAGTTAACAACAGGCGTACCTTCTACTGCCCGGCAATGGTATGCAAGTATACAAGCCAATCATAAACAGATACTTACAAACAGGTAGCGTAATCGTTAAATTGAGTTAAAATGCGTTAAAGAAAAGTTAAAATTAGAGCACTTACCGTTTCAAAAGTATAAATTTGTTAAGTGAGCAAGAATGTAATAATCGGAGTGCTGGTGCTGATGAGCATCTCTCTGCTGGGCGTGGTAGGTTTGCAGCTCTATTGGATAAACGATGCCATACAGGTAAAGCAGGCAGAGTTTGACCGCAGCGTAAACGAGGCACTGGCCAAAGTAGTAGAGAAACTCGAAACCCAGGAGGCTGCCAATGTGGTGGCAAATCAGTTTGCAACACTGCAAAGCGACTCATCTGCTTTTAACTCTGTCAAAGCAGAAGCAATACCTACTAGTTCTTCTGAGTCAGTAAAGGTCGGTAATAAAGAAACACCTGCTGCAAAGCAAACTGCCAAAGCTGCTCCAGCGGCAAGTATAGCTGGAGCAAAAAAAACAGAAGCAGATAAGCCAAGAGAGCGCCAGGGCGACAAGGAGCATGAAAGTAATAAGAGTTTTACAATTGAGGGCAGCGCTTCAGCTCCGAAAAAAGATGTTCGCTTATACTTCAGCAAAAGTGACTCCGTTAAAGTAAAGCAGGCATTAAGGGATTTAAGCGGTACTAGGAAAACCATAGTCCCATCAACTATAAACGGCAATGCTACGCAATATCAGCGCCTGTCACCCTCCGGTTCAGAATCTCTTAGTGTGGCCCACCTGCGCAAGGGCAGTGTATACCAGTTAGAACAGGTAACTGATACAATCAAGTTTTTCAGAATGGACAATAGATCTGTCAGGATTTCTGTGGATACGCTTAAAACAATGGCTTTCAGGATGGATAGCCTGCTACGCTTAAGTAAACGGCCAAACAAATTCCGCCCAGTAGAGATTGCCTCCATAGACGTACGGAACGACAGTATTTTTATCACTAAGGGAGATAACTCAAAGCCGGTTTATGTAAACCATAATCCTTCCATTCAGCATACTGGCATGCCTGTTACGAAAAACAGGACCTACTCCAGGAGCCTGCAACATACCGCAGCGGAATCTGAAACACATTTTTTTAAATTTTATGCACCTACGGCTACCTCTCCCGCCACTGCAAGAACCTTTTCCCATACTAAGGATACCATACAGGCTGTCATTAAACCTCTGAATCCGGCAAGGGTACCTAACAAGAAAACGAATGCTTCTGCCATCAGCAAGATCGAGGTTAAAAAGGACATGCTTAACGATGTAGTACAGAAAATGGTAGTAGAGTATGTTGTAAAAGACAAGCCACTGCAGAAACGCATGAACCTGCAAACGTTACCAAACCTGATTCAATCTGAGTTGGAAAACAAAGGCATAAACCTTGATTTCGGATACTGGGTAGTAGCCGGCAAAAACGACACCGTAGCCGCCAACAATTTACAGCCGCTAAAAAAGCTCCATCTGCCAAAGTATAAAGCCAGCCTTTTCCCGAACGACATCTTTGACAAGCCCGATTACCTTGGTTTATACTTTGCCGACAGCCGTACGTATGCCATAAAATCGCTTTGGGGAATGCTTTCGCTTTCTGCCCTATTTACGCTGGTAATGATCGCCACTTTTGGTACCACCATCCATATTATCTACAAGCAGAAGAAGCTGTCGGAGATGAAGAACGACTTCATCAACAACATGACGCATGAGTTTAAAACACCGATAGCCACTATCTCGCTGGCGACTGATGCCATCTCTAATCCAAAAATCTACGAGCATCCTGAAAAGGTACAACATTACACCAGCATCATCAGGCAGGAAAACAAACGCATGAATGTACAGGTGGAAAATGTGCTGCAAATTGCGCAGTTAGAGAAAAATGACTTTAAGCTGACCTTTAAACCTGTGGATGTGCACATACTTATTACCAAAGCCATTGAAAGTATACGCCTACAGGTAGAAGAACGACTTGGCCAGATAAACATACAACTCAACGCCCTGCAGCACGAACTTAGCTCTGACGAGGTGCACCTTTTCAACGTGATCTGCAACCTGCTGGATAACGCGAATAAATACTCTCCTTCTACGCCTGAGATAAACCTGGTAACGCAAAATGTGGATGGCGGGCTTCTGATAGCTGTGGAGGACAAAGGCATGGGCATGAGCAAAGAAACACAGCAGCGCGTTTTCGATAAGTTTTACCGCGTACCAACCGGCAACCTGCACAATGTAAAAGGCTTTGGCCTCGGCCTGAGCTATGTAAAAGCCATCGTGCAGGCACATAAAGGCAACGTACGCCTGAAAAGCGAACCCGGAAAAGGCAGCCGTTTCGAGATATTTTTACCGTTAAGCTAAAGAGGTAAAAAGGTAGAGACGCAATATCGTTATTAGTTGATAGTTATTGGTTGTTCGATATTCGGGAACGTAGTCTTGTCAGCTACGAAGCAATAAAGTATAAGCAGCTCAACCATTAGCAATTTAATAATTCAACTATCTGACAATTATCAATTAACAACCAGCAATTAAAAAGCTATGAACATACTACTTGCCGAAGACGACCCTAATTTTGGAATAGTGCTGCGCGATTACCTGGAGCTGCATGATTATACTGTTACGCTTTGCAAAGACGGCTGTCTGGGTATTACAGCTTTTCGAAAGGGCAAGTATGACCTGTGCATTTTAGATGTGATGATGCCGGAAAAGGATGGCTTTACGCTTGCCCGTGAGATAAAGAAACTAGACCCTGCCACCCCGCTTATTTTCCTGACGGCCAAGGCCATGAAAGAAGATATGCTGGAGGGTTTTAAGATAGGTGCCGACGATTATATTACCAAACCATTCGACTCTGAGGTGCTACTCTACAAAATAAAGGCAGTATTAAATAGAAAGTTACCTACCAAACCAGAGCAGAAAGAGCAAACTGAGTTCACCATCGGTCAATATCATTTTCAGTCCAGCTTGCGCATACTTTCCAGAAACGGGACAGAAGAAAAGTTATCACCAAAAGAAGCCGAGTTGCTTAAAATGTTGTGCCTGCACCTGAACGACGTGCTCCCCCGCGACCTGGCTCTGGAGAAAATCTGGAATGAGGACACTTACTTTACTGCCCGAAGTATGGATGTGTACATCGCCAAACTACGCAAGTACCTGAAGCACGATCCTGCTGTAGAGATCATAAACATACACGGCCGAGGCTATAGGCTTTGCGTGCACAATGGTGTGATGCTATAAATTGCACATTTTCATACTCTAAAGCTTTGCCCCTGCTTCATAAAAAGCTCTTTTACTTTTTGCTGACCTGCTGTAAATCAGGAGCTACAACAGTCTGCGTACCCAACAATTTCAGCTAAAATATTTTACTAAAATTTACCTGTTGTTATATTAAATATAACTGCTATTCTATTATATTTATCGGATTTTTATGCACACATTTTAATGTAGGCTTTAATTTCGAGCTATCCGGAAATAATATAGAAAACCAACTTTTAGCACATGAAAAAATTTTTACTTTTTGCACTGATTTGCGTTACATTGGCAAGCTGTGGCCCTGAAATTTACCAGGCAGCCTCATTTAAAGAGGTTAAAAACACCCACAAAACAGTAGCGATTATGCCTTTTGACGTTACTATCGAATCCAGAAAACTGCCTAAAGGCGTTACTCCGGAAATGATACAGGACCAGCAGCGCGACTATGGCTACGGCATACAGAGCGATGTTTACGGTTACTTCCTGAAGGAAATGAGCAAGAACAAGTACACTGTTAACTTCCAGGACGTAAGCAAAACAAACGCTATCCTGAACAGCTACGGTATCAGTTACGACGACCTGCGTTTAAAGTCTAAAGACGAGATATGCCAGCTTTTAGGCGTTGATGCAGTGGTATCAGGCAAAGCGATGATGAGCAAGCCTATGTCTGACGGCGCTGCTATAGCAGTTGGCTTACTTGTTGGGGCCTGGGGACCTACAAATACAGTAAACACTACCATCACCATTCACGAAGGTAGCGCAGGCGACCTGATGTGGAAGTATGATTACCAGGCATCTGGCAGCATCGGTAGCAGCAGACAGTCGCTTACTAACGCTTTAATGCGCAACTCATCTAAGAAATTTCCTTACAAGAGATCTTAATATCAAAGCAGGATAGCATTAAGATCTGTAAGACAAAGTATAAAGGGCAGCCGATTTTTACATCGGCTGCCCTTTATACTTTTAAAAACAACAGGCTGCACCATTATAGTCGCAGCCTGCCGTAATCACCAAAACAAAATCTCTATACTTTAAAAGGTAAAACCTACAGAGGCTTTAATTACGCGGTTATAAGTCTCAAAACTACCTCTAGAGTCTACAGTATTTACTCCGTAGTCGTAGCCTGCACTAACGTTAAAACCACTGGCAAATCTGTAGCCAAGGCCACCAGTAAGTGCCAGGTCAATCTCACGGAAGCCGTCTTTCATATCCCATTCCCTGTTCAGGGCTTTAAAGCCAAGCGCACCTGCTTCGGCCTGCACTTTATTAGATATCAAGTAAGATACCTGCGGACCACCGTAAATGTGGAAACCTTCGCCTATGTATACTTTAGCCAGAATGGGCATGTCCAGGTACTCAGCTTTATTTGTTAGCGTAAGGTTTGCGTTCAGAAACTCTACTTCTTCAATCGGAATTTTACCGATAAGTCGTGTACCTTTCTGAGAATACTGTAGCCCCGGTTCAATCTCAAAACCTGTCCCAAGCGGTATGCTTACATAGCCACCCACATGGAAGCCCTCGCGCATTTTGCGGCTTACAGAGCCATCCGTCATGTCAATAAGATTCTGGGCACTGTTAATTGTTTCACCTTGCCATTCAGCAAGGTTAACTCCGGCTTTTACGCCAAACCGAACAGTATTTTGCTGCTGCGCATTTACCTTAGTGGCTGCAAAGCCCAACACAACTGCGATAAGTAAAAATATCTTTTTCATGGTAGTAATCTTTAATGGTCTGTCTTCTAAGAATAAGCTGCGCTGCTTGCAAATGCACAATGGAAAAACCATGCCAAAAAGATTTGAACTTTTTAAAAAAGTTCATTTTACAAACAATATATAATTGATAATCAAAAGCATAGACCTCAAAAAAAGTATAACCTGCTCCAGAAAATCAACAACTTATACTTCACTTAGCCTCAAATCCATACCTTTGCACCTCTAAAAGTATAGTCAAATAACAATGATGGATAAAAGAGAGGTACGCCTGAAGCAGCTGGCCGTGCACAGGGTTGGAAATAAGTCGAAAGAAGAGGGCGTAGTCGTATCCAGCGAACTGGTAGACCTGCGCGATGAGCAGTTATCGGACCTGCTACTAAATTACTTTCTGTCGCCGTTTAAGCAGGAAGAGTTTTTCAGATTTACCCATACTTCGGACCTGGCCCTGAACGAAATGTTTGCCTATGCTGCGCTTATTTTTACAGAGCCCAGCAAATTTCACGAGTATTCGGTGCACATTCTTAACCACCTGTACGAGCAGTCGGACCATCCGAAGGTGAAAAGCGGAGAGCTGTATGTGGTGCATTTTTCCGGCTGCCTGATGGAGGAAGATATTGTAGACGCTGTGGGCATATTCAAGTCTGAGAACAAGGACACCTTTCTGACGATACAAGATGAGCAGGACGACCTGAACGTGAACTACCATTTCGGGGTGAACCTGAAGGGCGTGGATAAAGGCTGCATGATCTTTAATGTGGAGGCTGAGGATGGTTTCAGGGTGAAGATGGTAGATGCCAACGGTTACGATGCTGCTTTCTGGAAAGAGGATTTCCTGAACGTGACCGAACTGAAAGACACTAACTTTAACACCAAGGCTGTGCTGAACCTTTGCAAGGATTTCTCGGAGGAGGTGTTTGCCCAGAAAGAAAGCAAGAAAGCCCAGGTAGATTTTATCAGCCGTTCGGTAGATTACTTCTCTAAAAGCGAAACCTTCGACCTGGAAGAGTTTACCAGCAGCGTGATTGATGAACCAGAGGCTAAAGAGCGTTTTAAAAACTACAGCCAGGCCTATGCCGAAGAACGCGACATAGAAGGCTTCACGGATTTTACCATAAACAAGAATACCGTAAAGAACATGAAGCGCAAATTCCGTAACTTCATCAAGCTGGATACACAGATCGAGATCAAGTTTAGTGGGTATAACCCGGAGCAGAGCGAGCAGTTTGTAGAGCGCGGCTTTGATCAGGAACGCAACATGCACTTTTATAAAGTATACTTTTACAACGAGAGTTAGCGTTTAGCAGAAACTATAGCCAAAGCATTGGTGTTTTAAGAATCTTTGCAACAAAGTAGAATCAGGAACGATACTTGCTCTTAGTAGCAGACAGAAATAACCCAACCGTATGAAAAGAATAGTTGTAGCCGTATTGTTTGCTCTTGCAGGAAGCGTAGCCTATGCGCAAAGTTCCACAGCCCCGCAAAAGGCAGCCACTCAGGCACCAGCCGAAAAGACATTAGAGCAGCGCGCTGATGAAATTACCGCCGGCATGGCCAAGAATCTGCGCTTAACACCAGAACAGACCGTTAAGCTGAAAGCCATAAACCTAAACGGGATGAAACTGGTTGAAGAGGCCAAAGTAAAGTATAAAGATGACCCGCGTTTGGTGGTAAAACAGATCGATATCATCAGCCAGACCAGGCTTTCGCAGATAAAAGACTTACTTACCCCTTACCAGTTCCAGCAGTACCAGGACCGTCGAGAAGAAAAAATGGGTGTACCAAAAGAGGCTAAGAGTAACCCTGCTTCAAGGCAGCAAAGCCCTATGAACCAGCAAGACAGTTATTAATTCAATATACCTGAAAATATAAACAGCAAAGGCCCGTAAAATTCCGGGCCTTTGCTGTTTCAGGCGGCTCCTGCTGTATCAACAGCTTTTAATGGAACTGACCCTGACTCTTCTTCTCTTCTAAGTTGTTGTGCCGGCTCACGTTGCAAAGTATTTCGCTGATGCTCGGTCACAATAGATCCGGGTGGTTTAAAAAGTATATCCCATACTTCTCTTCCTGATTTTGCGTGCTTCAAATCTTTCCAGATATCAATCCACTCATGGAATACCAAAAAGATCGGATTAAACGATTTAACAGGGGTTGTAAGGCCATAAGTCGGGTGCTCTTCCTCTTTCTGAAACGTACCAAACAGCCTGTCCCAGATAATGAAAGTAGAGCCATAGTTCTTATCCAGGTACTTTACATCTGAACCGTGATGTACCCGATGGTGCGAGGGCGTAACAAAGAAATACTCAATTGGGGCCGGTAGTTTCTTTATCAGCTCTGTGTGCACAAAAAACTGGTAAAGCACTGCTATCTGGTGGCAGATAAAGAACGTGAAAGGGTCTAAGCCTATAAAAGGCACGGGCAAAAAGAACACGAACTTAATATGCTGCGTCCAGCCGGTGCGGAAAGACACAGAGAAATTCATTTTTTCGGAGGAGTGGTGCGTAACGTGTGTGGCCCACCAAAAACGCTGCTCATGAGAAATACGGTGCGCCCAGTAACGGCAAAAATCCACGGCAAAAAAACAAAGTATAAACCCCCACCAAACGCGAGGCACCGACCAGGGCACCAGGTTATAAATCACCATGGCCACTGCAAAAAGCCATATCTTTAAAACGCCGCCAAGTACGGTGTTAACTCCACCAATAGTAAGGGCAGCCATGAAGTCCTTTTTATGGTAGTAATCTTTTTTATTATATAGTCCCACCAGCCATTCTGCCAGCACCGAAATAAATATGATAGGGGCTGCATAGTGTATAACGGTAAGATCATCAAGTCCTCGTAATTGTTCAAGCGTAATAATTTCTTTCTCCATAGGCTCAGGGTTGATCGCACAGATATTATAGCCATTTCAACGGGCATGCGGCTAAAGGGTTAGCCAACTTTGTTGCCTCTTGCATGTAAAAAGCAGAAAAATGTTAGATAAGAGCGGAATTACAATGACCAAGCACTGATCTGTGTCAATTAAAAACTGGCATCAGAATTGAGAACTTTTATACATTTGCAAACAAAACACCCAATTATGAACATCAAGAAGAAAGTTAAAACAAACATACCTGCACAGGGCTCCCGGTTTGCCGCCCTGGATGTTTTTGTAAAAGCCGCTGAAAATGAAAAATGGACAGAGCAGGAAGTACAATTTGTGATTGATGAAGTTGTGGAGGCTGAAAATGATAAAGCCGGGCTGGAAGCACTCCGCTATTATACTTCCTGAGTTTTATAGAGCCAGTACAACCATTTTGCCTGCACAGGCATCTACATATAGAAACGTAACTATTTAAGCTGCAACAGTTCAGTCCACACAGGCAATGAAGAAGTTAGGAACCATACTTGTTGCAGCCATACTGTTATTTGGTTGCGAAGACTCTGTACTAGACCTAACCACAGAAGCTACCGGCACAGTGATAGACCACGTTAGTAAACAGCCCATTGCAGGTGCTACTGTAACTTTAAGCGAAAACGATGATGTGCTTTTAGGAGGTGCCCGGATTATAGCTGAGCAGCAGACTGATGCCAATGGTAAGTTTGCCTTCAAGTTTGAGTGGAAGGAAAGCCCATACAAACTACGGGTAACTAAACAGGACTATACTTTTGTCCATATAGAACGTAATGAGCGGTTTGAAAACCTGCCTGCTGTTGTAACGGATTACCGCATACTAGAAAGCCTGAAGAAAAAGCAGGACTTTGTTTTAGATATGGAGCCAGTTGGAAGCCTGATTGTAAATATCCACAATACATAGCCCCAGGCAAACAGCAATAAGATCACGGTAAGGTTTCAGAATGTTAGCAAACGTGTTTTATCTATCTGGACACCAACTTTTACAGGTAACGGCATAGAAGAGTATAATGTAGGTGGTTACGCCACTGCCAACAAGTATGTACGCTATACTTGCGTTAGAGAAATAAATGGCGTATCCGAAACCAAAGTAGACTCCATTTTAATTAAGCACATTACTCCTACAGTACTCGATATAAACTACTAAAAAAGAAAAGGCCAGCTTTAAGACTGCCCTTCTCTTTGTCGCTATTCTATACTTACCTGCGGCGTTAGCTGAAGTTCGTCCTGATGCTTTTGCAGCACTTCTATGATAAAGGAGATGTGCTCTTTCATATCCACACCGAACATCTCTGCACCTATTCTTACCTCGTCACGGTCTACGGATGCGGCAAAACTCTTTTGCCCTAGTTTCTTGTTAACAGACTTTGCCTCAAGGCCCTCCAGGCGCTGCGGCCTTACCTGTGCACAGGCAACTATAAAACCAGTAATCTCATCGCAGGCGATGAGTGCTTTGTCCAGGAGTGTATCGTAGCTTACTCCCCACTTGGTGTAATGTGCCGATATGGCGTGTGCTACCTCTGCTTCTCCTTTCTCTTGCAACATTTTCACGATAACATTGGGGTGCTGCTCCGGGTAGGCCTGGTAATCGGCATCGTGCAGCAGGCCGGCTATGGCCCATTGGGTGGCATTTTCGCCTAACTTGTTGGCATAGGCTTCCATTACTAGTTCTACGGTCCGGGCATGGCGTAGCAGGCTCTCGCTTGTTGTCATGCTTTGTAGTATGTCTTGTGCTTCCTGGCGTGTCATGGTTTAAAAGTATGGTTTTATACTTTCTAAGATACTTATTTTAGAGAAACTGCCAAAGCGAAGCTATACTTCTGGAATGCTTGAATCTGATGGTGGCTGCTGAGTTTTTTGTGTAGCGGTTACTGCCTTTAACTCGGAGCGCAAAAGTTTTATTTCGTCATGCAGTGCCTCTAACTGTTTAGCACCAGCCAGTTCTGCATCATTGCTCTCGGCATCCTGCCCGATAAAGAATGTAGCGAGGGTAGCTGTAACATAGCCAAACACTGCAAAACCATACAGCGCCAGCAACAAACAAAGTATACGGCCCTCAGGCGTAACCGGGAAATAGTCGCTGCCAATGGAGGTGAGTAGCATGGTTGTCCACCAGAGGGCTTCGCCGTAGGTATTCAGGCCATGGTTATTTTCAAAAGCATACATTCCTGCTGCGCCTGTTGTTATTACAACCAGCGTGAGCGCCACCACATAGCCAAACGCGCGCCGTTGCATGGTTTTGCCCAGGCTGCGCATGCCCCGGTTTATAGAGCCTACCACCTTTACCAGGCGCAGGCCCCTTACTGCCCGCACCGACCGTATCACCCGAAACACCCTTACCATCCGGAATACCCGAAAGGCAGGTACAACAAGCGAGATAGAAGTCAGAATGTTGTTGCGGAGGAAAACAAGCTTATGCGGCGCAAGTATAAACTTAACTGCAAAGTCAAGTATAAAGATGACCCATATTACGATGCTTATAAGCTGCAGGTAATGGTTAAGCCCCCAGATAAACTCTACCACCAGCAGTACCAGCCAAATAAAGCCAAGCACGATCAGGGGCACTTCCAGCATATCCTGTAGCCTGTTAAGCAACTGGTAACGCTCCCGGGACAGGAGGCGCTTCTGAGCTTTATGCCTTAAGTTACGTTTACCCATTTGCGCTGTTCTTAACTTAAAGTATGGCCTGCTGAGACCACCTTATTCTGCATTGGGTACGGATGCTACGCCTGTTCGTTTAACAGCTGCAGGTAATCAAGGTTAATCCAGTCTGGCTATCTGAACGTTAGGCCATAAGCCCATGATCCGGTCTTTTCTACCAACCAGAATATCGATCTGCTTGCGCATTCTTTTATTCATCACATCTCTTACAATGTAAACCCCATCCAGTTCGTCGGAGATGCCGGTTACCCACAGGGAGTCTCCATAGCTTAGCTCTCCGCCCCACCTGCTGTGCAGGTCACGCGATACAGCTATCCAGCGGTGTTTTTTGGGATTACGTTTGTTGATGCGGGAGCCGTCTGCCGTAATGTAGGGGGTGGCGTCGGTCTGGCCTGGCTCCGGGTGGTAAATTGAGGCCTTTACTGTTATGGTTGCAGGGGAAGCGGGTAATTCTAAGTTTGTTTGGCTTGTTTCTTCAGGTGGCCAGCCAAGCCGTCTTTCTTCGACTTTCGGTGTGCGGGAATCAGCAGTAAAAAAGGAAAATTCTTCAGCCGTTGCCACCACCATGGATAGCATGGCTGCCAGTAATTTTATCCTAAACATAAGCAGTCCATTTCGTGAAACATCGATTTCGTATTAACAACAGGCTTAAACGACGCTTCAAAAGAATGGTTTTACAAAGTATCTAATTTTGCTATATTCGTATAAATTTAATTAATTTTAGTATTTATATAATTATACCAATTAGCTATTATCTTACCTACTGACTATCAAGCAATCAGTGCAATTTTTTATCGCTATATAGGTATTAATTCTCATGTAAAGCCAGGCACTACTTTTATTCCATTAGAAGTTTATAGAATTAGCATTCACTAGTTGACTCTAACATGCTACCTTCCAGTACTATAAAAACAAAAGCCAGCTGACTTTAGCTGGCTTTTGTTTTTAATATAAGAGGTATTACCGTTTTGTTTGCGGAGCATTCAAAATTTCCTGAATTGCCCGCTCCAGTTGTGGATCTTTGTTCTCCAGTCGGTCCTTGAAAGTAGTCTTTAGATAGATATCCGGCTGAACTCCTTCGCGCTCAATGTTCTTGCCATCTAACGTATAGCAGCCCCACGACGGCAGCCTGTAAAAAGAACCATCTACAAGTTGCTTGCCAGAGGTAAAAATGATCCAGCGGTAGGTGTCTGTCCCGATGATCTTACCAAGGCCCAGTTCTTTAAAACCAGTGGCAGTCATTTCGCCGTCGCTAAGGGTTTGCTCGTTCATGAGCAACACCATCTGACCAGCAGCTGGGGTAAAGTTAGGCTGGTTAGTTAAGGCACCGCCACGGTACTTCCACTGCAGGTATGGCTTTTGGGCCAGGAAGCGGAGCACATCGTTGTGCACGTTGCCGCCGGTGTTGTAGCGCAGGTCAAGTATAAGCCCGTTGCGTTGGTAGCCTTCAGTGGTCATTTCTATCAGGAATTGCTCTAAGGCCTGTGTGCTCATGTTTTTCATGTGCACATAGGCAATCTTATTACCCGAGGCATCATCTACATACTTCTGGTTGGCAGTTACCCATTCATCGTACAGGTTTTCGCGTTGCGCCCCGTAACTTTGCGGGTGTACTTTTACTGTAAATTCCTTGCCATTACGGGCAAAGGTCAGTTCAGATTCATCGAGCAAAGACGGTTTAATAAAGTAGGACTCCCGGTTTAGCTGCTGGTTCACAGACTGCCCGTCTACTTTTACAAGTATATCGCCGGGCTTAATGTCCTTGCCTTTTACATCCAGAGCGCTTTTCTGCACTACAGCCTTTACCTTATAAGGATTATCGTCTTCAAACAACAAGCCTGTGGCCAGAGAACGGGTTTTATAGTATGGCTGCTCTTCTAAGCCATTAGAGGTAAAGCCCATATGAGAGGAGTTAAGTTCTCCCAGCATGTCGTTGAGCAAAGTGCGCAGGTCGGCACGGTTGGTTACGTAAGGCAGCAACTTAGCATAGGTCTCCTTTTTCATTTTCCAGTCGATGCCGTGGAAATCGTCGTCGTAAAAGTTCTCTTCTACGCCTGCCCACATTTCATAAAACATCTGATTAAACTCATCTTTCAGGTTTCTCCGGAAAGTATGGCTCACCTCAATTTTCTCCACCTTGTTGCCGTCGAGGTTAAACGTGTGGATATTGCCTTTTAAAAGTAAATAGTGGTTGTTATCAGCTGTAACAAGGCTTATAGAGCCAGCATCGGCTCCGGCTACTTTCTCTGTCTTTGACTCTTCAAATGGGCTGGTGGTATACTTCCAGATGTTTGCTTTGCCGTCGCCGTGGTTGGAGGTAAAGAGCACAGTGGTCTTATCGTCCTTCTGCAGTACTTTGGGGTTACCTTGGAACCCAAAGCCCTCAGCAACGCGCTCCCAACGGTTCTGCAGGTCAGTCAGGTCGAGGGTAACAAAGCTCTTATCTGGCTCTGGCTTGGTATCTTTTTCAGACTTTTTGCTTTTTTTGCCCTTGTCGTCTTTCTTTTCCTCACTGGCAGGTTCTTCTTTAAACAGGTCGTTATACTTATCGGAGCGGTATGGTTTCTCCAGTTTGTTCAGCGCAATGCGGTACAGATCCGGGCCCTTCATGCCATAAGGATAGCTTGGGTTAGTACGGTCAGAGGCAAAGTATATGTAGTTACCGTCCGGAGACCAGTAAGGGGCAGTTTCGGTTACACCTGAGTTGGTCAGGTTGTAGGTTTTGTTGCTTGCCAACTGGTGCACGAAAATGTCTTCTTCAAAGTTGCGGTAAGCCGTGAACAGCACATACTGCCCGTCCGGCGAAAAGCTTGGATCGGAGTTATACATGGCCCAGATCTCATCTTCTACCAGCGTTTTGGTTTTCAGCGTTTTCAGGTCGATGTGCTTCAGGTGTTTGCGGCCGCTGTAGTATACGCCCTGACTTCTGTCCTTGCTGAAAACAATGTTACGGTTATTCTGAAGCTCATCCGTAAGCTGTACTTCTTTTGAGCTGCCATCGGCTGAGATCACAAACAGGTTAAAGTAGCCATTGTTGGTTTGCGTGTACACCAGGCGTTTGTTATCAGCCATCCAAAGCACCTCTCCTACTCTTTCGGAGGCACGGGTTGGTATTTCCTGCACAAACTTGCCCTTTACATCCGACACAAACAATTTGCCCCGCGATACAAAGGCCATTTTCTTGTTGTCCGGCGAAACATCAAAGTTGGTGATATTGCCTGCTACAGTATAATCCTTCTCTTTTTCGAGGGTGCTGTTCTGCAGGGCGTTTACCTGTACTTTGCTTGTTTTGCCACTGGCCTTATCATACACATAAATCTGGTAATCCTTTTCAAACACCACTTTTTCGCCGTTGGCACTCACCACTGGAGTTTTAATGGAAGTATCGAAACTGGTCAGCTGTGTTTTCTTGCCGTCTTTAAAAGTATAAAGGTTATACTCGCCGTTAGCCTCATCCGAAGCAAAGTATAAACTGCCTTGCTTGTCTATACTCACCCACAGGTCTTTGCCATCGTAATCGGTATAGCGCTTATACTCTTTGGTTTTGGTGTTGTAAGACTGTACATCGGGGTTGTAGGCACCTTTGTAGCCTTTGCGATGCGTAAAGTTTTTGCTTTCCCAGCTTTCGTCAAAAAAGATCTCGCCGCTGGTGGGGTGTTCGGCTACGTTATGCACCGTATGGAAGTAGTGCTGAAATATGCGTTTTGGCGTACCTCCACTTAAATCAATTTTATAGGCAGAATAGCGGTTATAACGGTCAGAGGTAAAGTAGATGGTTTTCGAGTCCCAGCTCCACGAATCTAGCTGATCAGCTGCTTCGTGAAAAGTAAGCTGTTTAATTTCTCCTCCCCCTACAGGCATTACAAACACATCTTCGTTGCCATATTGTGTAGAGGTAAAGGCTATCCATTTGCCATCGGGTGAGATGCGTGGACGTGTTTCGTTGCCGGCCATACCTGTCAGGCGCATAGCATTGCCCCCATTGCTTGCCACCTGCCAAATATCTCCTTCGTAGCTGAAAACAATGGTTTTGGCATCGGGGCTTATACTTGGGTTAGTGGCAAAGTATACTTCCTGCTGCTGGGCCATAGCCATTGTGCTGCCAAGGCCAAGCAAAAGCGTGAGAAAAGGTTTTCTGTTCATGTAAGGGAGTTGTGTTTAGATAAAGTAAATAAAGCAATACTCCCACAAAATGCAAATTATAGTTTACTTGCTCCTGATATACTTATCATAGATAATATAGCCGATAAAGGCTGCTATACTAACCGCAGAAACCCAGATCAGACCTGTTTTAAGTCTTTCGTTGTTCTCACCGAGCCAGGCAAGGAGAATGGCAAGTGGGACAATACCTGCCAGGGTGGCCCCTATAAACCTGAAGTAATTCATTTTAGCCAGGCCCGCTACAATACTGATGGCATCGTTTGAGAGAAAAGGAGAAATACGCGCTATCATCACAGCCCACAATCCATAATCATCTACAAAGTTCATTACCTTGTGTTCGGTTTTAGGCCCTATCAATTTTGAAACGCCTGCTTTTCCAACGCCACGACCTATCAAATAACCTACAGTAGAAGCTACTACCACAGCCGTTATGGCAACCAATGTTCCCCATACAGGTCCATATGCAATAATAGACACAAGCATTAGCGCCACCACATTAATCACCAGCAAAAACATCTGGGCTATCATGGCAAGTATGATAAAGAAAGGTCCCCAAAAACCGAATTGTTCAACCCAGTCGGAAATGCGTTGCCTGTCGCCGCTTGTGAGCACATCCCAGCTTGTGTCTACCTCTTTCTGAAATCCGGGGAAAATAAAGTAAGAGGCAACCAGGGATGCGATAAGTATGAGCGTGATGATCAAAGGCCACTTGCTTTGCTTATGCGAGTTGTCTTCTGTTGTTTTCTGATCGTAGCTATACTTTCGTGGATGTGTGTTCTTTTCCTTCTGCTTATTGCTATTCATGCCATGTTTAGTCTGTACGCTTTTTATAAGACGTTACAACAACAGCATTGGTTAAGGCAGTTGCCCTGCCTGTAGTGGTGTTTAAAGTATAGAAATGGTTCTTTTCTGTGGTTGGCTGAGGTACCTGGTAGTTAATGTGCATGTGCCGGTAGTGCGGCCCTATGGTGTTGCTTACGTGCCGCTGCACAATGCCTGGCTCAATGTAGGTTGGCACTGTTTTTTTGATACCTTCTCCGTAAACCAGGGCAGCCACTAAACCGGCCACGAAGCCAGCCAGGTGCCCCTCCCAGGAAATGCGTTCTTCTGTGGGCAACAAACCATAAAACAAGCCACTATATAAAAAAAGTATGGCCATCGATACAGCCATGGCGCTACGGTTTTGCCTTAAAAAGCCATTAAAAAGCAGAAAACCGGCCAACCCGTACACCACCCCGCTTGCCCCGATATGGAAAGATGGCCTGCCGATAAACCAGGTGAGTATGCCACTAAGTATGTAGACCAGTACTATTACCTTAACAGCCACTTTTCGGTGCAGGTAAAGTATAAACCCGGAAAGCAGTACAAGCGGAAAGGAGTTGGAAAGCAGGTGCAGCAAATCGCCATGTATCAGGGGACTTGTAACGATGCCTATCAATCCAAAGAAACTGCGCGGCCTCACTCCCAGCCAGGCCAGGTCGGCATCTGTCAGGTAACTTAGCAGGCTGATAAGGCAGAGCAGCGCCACAAACAGAGTTCCTGGCAAAAAGCTGTAAGCAAACTGCGCGTTTTCATTTTCCGAAGTATAAAACCCCTTGCCTGCCAGTGTTTGATCCATCACATTAAATGATTTTAGGAGATAGTTTGTTACCTACAATATAAAATAAAATTACCTATGCCACTAACGGTAAATTAGCTAAATCAGCGATGTTTTCCGTATTCTAAACAGGTAACATTTTAAACCCGCCAGTTTAAAAAGTAGTAAGTATCTTACTTATACCATAAAAACTGCCTCAGGCGGAGTTTTATAAAGTCATGTTTTACATACACCAATTATATGCCCGAAAGGTGCTGAAGCCCTGCTGGTACTCACTCTGTATCGTACTACCATTGTTTCTGACCTCCTGCGAGGGCGCCGATACACAGCAGCAGTCGCTTGCCAAATCTACGGCTGATTTTGTTCCGGATCGGGTACCTTATGTAAAGGCTGCATCGCTTATCGATGCCTTGGAGGAGAAAGACAGCCATTGGGTAGATTCTGTTTTTAACTCCTTAACACCAGATGAGCGTATTGCCCAGCTTATCATTATAGAGGCGTTCTCAGACCAGGGACCAGCCTATGAAGCGGATGTCATGCGACTCATCAAAAAGTATAAAGTAGGTGGGCTCATATACTTTCAGGGAGGGCCGGTGCGGCAGGCAAAACTCACAAACAAGTATCAGGCTGCCTCCAAAGTACCGCTCTTTATTTCTATGGATGCCGAAACTGGCGTGGGCATGCGCCTGGATAGCACCGTGCAATACCCTTTCCAGCAGATGCTGGGCGCTGTAGCCGACAATGGCCTGATCTATAGTATGGGCGCACAGGTGGCAGAAGAATTCAAGCGGCTGGGCATGCACATCAACTTTGCTCCTGTGGCAGACATCAACAACAACACGGCAAACCCGATCATCGGCTATAGGGCATTTGGCGAAGACCGGCAGGACGTTACCGGCAAAAGCCTGGCCTTTATGCGGGGCATGCAAGACAATGGCATTATTGCTGTAGCCAAACACTTTCCTGGCCACGGCGATACCGATGTAGATTCTCATTACGATCTGCCCATCATTCCTTTCTCCAAAGAACGGCTGGACTCGCTGGAACTATATCCTTTCCGGGAACTGATCAAACACGGAGTGGGCGGAATAATGGTGGCGCATATGCACATACCTATGCTCGATTCTACACGCAATTTGCCCTCTACGCTTTCGCCTCCTATTGTAAATGGTTTACTAAAGAAAGAACTAGAATTTAAAGGCCTTGTATTTACAGATGCTATGGTGATGAAAGGTGTTACCAAGTACTTTGAACCCGGCGAGGCCGAAGCCAGGGCACTGATTGCTGGCAACGATATATTAGAACGTCTCAACAACGTGCCTAAGGCTATTAAAGCTATTAAACAGGCCGTGGCGCGCGGCGATCTGAGCCAGGAAGAACTGGACCAGAAATGCAGGCGCGTATTAAAGGCAAAGCAATGGTTAGGCCTGGATAACTACAAACCCATTAACATTGATAACCTGCATGAGGACCTTAACACCAGCCTGGCCGACAGCACAAACCGTGCTCTGGCCGAAGCGGCAGTTACGCTGTTAAATAACAACAAAAGGATGATCCCGTTGCGCACCAAAAGGAAAACTACAGTCGCAACAGTCGGGTTTGGCCTTAAAAATCCTAGCGCCTATCAGAAATTTGTAAAAGAAGAGATACGCACCACAGATTATGTTATCTCCCGGAAGGCAAATAAAAAGGAGGCGGATGCCCTCTGGAAAAAACTAAGCAGGTATGATGTAGTGGTGGTGGCCCTGTATGGCCCCAGCATCCGGCCAAGCAACAAACTCGGCTACTCTAAAGAGGCTGCAGAACTGGTTAGAAAACTGGCTACGTCTAACAAAGCAGTAATTACGCTATTCGATAATGCTTATGCCTTAACCCAGTTTCCGGAGATAGAAAAGAGCCGCGCGCTGATCATGGCATACCAGCCGCATTACCACTCCCAGGAGGCAGCTGCCAATATACTTTTCGGTAAATTGCCGGCTCGGGGCAAATTGCCGGTAACCGTAAACAAGCACTTTGCCTATGGCGATGGCATAAGTAAGGATAAGCCGCTAATTGCTGGCCCATAGTGTAAAGTATCTAACATAGCTGGTATCCGTAATAAGAGCAGAATTAAGATAAACATGTTCTGAAAGTATAAAACTATGAGCACCGCCATAAAACCACTAAACTACATTGCTGCATTGTGCCTTATTAGCTTATTATGGAGCTGTGAAGGGCGCCGCGACAGGGACGATACTGAGGTAATAACAGTTGACACTGCCGAAACAGAAGACACGGCACGTGTAGTACAAACAGGCAAAACAGCAGAGCAGCAACTTGAAGAGTTCAGAGGATGGCTTAATCGTCAGTCTGAAAAAGGTGATATAGCCATAAGGAGCAACTGGCCAAAAGTAAAGGAAGAGCTCCGCCAGCGCAATGCACAACTGGAACAGAACTTCGACAGCCTTTCTGATAAATCGAAGCAGGAATACAGAGACCTGCAGGAGCGTTACAAGCGCTGGGAAACACGCCAGGAACGCCGCCAGGCACAACCCCTTGACCCAAGCAAACTAACGCTGTTTGAGGAGCAGTTGCTGCGCGAGTATAAGAATCTGCAAAGTATAAATGCTAACAACATACGCGAAGCATATTTAACCTTTATGGGAACTGTAAGAGCTAAGCGCCGCAACTGGACTCCAGATGACTGGGATTACGTAGACTATGTTTACTCGCAGCTTAACCAGCGGCGCGGCCAGGTAGAAGGACAGATATCCACAGGCGACAATTTAAAGATAAGAGCACTGCAGGCAGAGTACCTTACTCTTGAAGGCGCAGCCGACACCCAAAGCGCAGTCAGAGGCACAAAGAGATAAGTATAGAAGCAGGTTTAACGCCTGCTTTTATATTTTATAAGATGTTCTTTTCTAGGAGCAGACATAACCTTATGTCGTCAGGTTAAGAAAATGCTCTTCCGGACATCTTTGTCTGGAAGTAGCCTACCGGTGACTCCCTAATCCCACGTTGCTGAATAAAGCGGACCAAGATTCGGACACCATGAGAAATTTATCCAAAATTAGTGCAGAAGGAATTCTATTAAGATCTCTCCTATCGTCGAGATGACAAAAATGCTTAAATTAGCGGCATTTGGTCGCGACCTGTCCCTGCAAAGAGACAAGCTTATACTTTAACCTGCAACTTTACCCACTGCTGGGCAATTATTGTCTTGGCGTCTGGCGTTTGGAATTTACCGAATTCATCAGCAGAAAGGCGGACAAGTTCGATGTGCTCATTTTCGTGGTCGTTTCCTCCGCCATCATGGTGCTGATCCGACACTTCTGCATAGTATAACATTACTTTTTCGGTGGTGCCTCCCGGCGACGAATAAAAAGTATGCAGATGCTCCAGCTTATCTACCTGGTAGCCGGTTTCCTCCTCTATTTCACGTGCTATACTTTGTTCAGGCGTTTCTCCCTTGTCAACCATACCGGCCACAACCTCCACCAATTCTGACTCTGAGCCCACCCTGAACTGCTTCGCCAGGATATACTCCTGCTTTTGGGTATCATAGATAAGTGCAGCAACGGCATCTCCACGGTCAAATTGCTCGCGGGTAAATGTCTGTCCCTCCTGCTCTACGGTAAGTTTATAGATTTTAAAATAGCCGTTATAGGCGGTTTCCCGGTTCTTGATTTTCATAAAGGTTCTCTCTAAAGCCAAAAGTATGGCTCAGCAAAGGTATAAAGTATAAATTAAGTATAATTTGTTTACAATTCGTTGTTGCGCATGGCAGCCTTATCTGTACTTTCCGTCAGGCTAGACCTGGACAAGGGTGATTCGCTTTCATAGCCCTTTGCCCGCTGCTTTCCAATACCGCCCTCTCCTGGTAAAACACGGTTTACCAAACTGAAAATACCTGTCATCAGGGATGGAGATATACCATGCAGTAGTTCACCAAATTTAGCAGGCATTGTTGTGGTTACCTCTGCTTCGCCGTGCCGCAGCGCATCCAGAATCTGTTTGGCAGAGGCTTCAGCGCTAATAGAAGTTAACGGACTGGAGTCCATTATTTTAAAAAGTGCATACTCCTCTTTGTGGTGCCCTTTTACAACAGCATGTCTTGGGCTTCCAGTCCTCATCAGTCCCGGGTTTGCAGTAGTTACAAGTATGTTATACTTCTTCAGCTCTGCCCGCAAGCCCTCCGACAATCCTACTAAAGCAAACTTGCTGGCGCTATAGGGCACCAGGTGCGGCACGCTGATCTTACCGCCAATGGAGGAAATGTTCAGTATCCTGCCCTCTCCCCTTGCTCTCATGCTGGGCAGCACAGCCAATGTTGTATAAAGCGGCCCCCAGAAATGAGTGTTCATGGCTTCCTCAAACTCCTGAATTGTCATTTCCGCAACAGGGCCTGCGCTTATTATACCGGCATTATTTATCAGCACGTTAATAGGGCCATACTCATTCAGCACATTGGTGATCATATCGTTTACCTGCTGCTCACTGGTTACATCGCATTTCTGCACCAGCACATCGGCGCCCTTGCCAGCTAATTCCATACGGGCATCCTCCAGTTCTCTTTCATCGCGGGCACAGAGCACCAGTCTGGCGCCTTCTTTTGCCAGTTGCCGGGCCATGACCAGGCCCAACCCACGCGAGCCGCCGGTTATCAGTATAGTTTTACCAGAAAAATCGTATGCTGTGAGGCTGCGGTAAACGGTTCGGGCAGCCAGCAGTGCGCCGGCGCCAGCGGCCAGCCACCAGAGTTTATCTTTATCGTTTGCTTTCATAGTAGAGCGATAATTTAGTTATAGTATCGCTTTACCTCTACGGCAACAAACAAAGTGTAGTTAAATATAATGGAGATGCTTATAGTTACTCCTGATACTTCTTGCTGAATATCTTGTTTTTAATAACAGGCGTGTACATTATTTTAATCGCAGCAACAGCGTAATGGTCTGTTCCACTGGCAGGCAATAGCCTAGGACCTACGTTATCAAGAAATTTTGTGGTAGTGAGGTGGTACATCGCTTCTCCCGCAACGGCTATCTCATCTGAGAAACGAAACCGAAGACCACCGCCAAACGGAATAACAGCGGCTATTGCCGGGTATTCCCGCTCCGGGTCATAGGTTGTCTGGGAGTCTTCCAGGCTACTGGCATCACCGGGGTAAGATGTGGCTGTATAATAAATAAAACCGCCTCCTGCTCTGGCATAGGGTACTACAAATCGCTTACGGGACGACCTGTAATTGCCTGAGCCAGCATAGCTGTCCAGCAGGTTTACAACGACAGTACCTGTAACTTCAATCACTTCCGACTGGAAAGAAACATTAAGCGGCCGCCTTGGGTCTTTTTCACTGGCGCCCAGCCGCACATAATCAACACTGCTGGCAAGGCTAACGTAAGGAGATATTTTATACCAGGCCCCTATACTTGCATTAGGGCCAAAATCATTACAGCCCGGGCTTCCGCAAATACTGCTTTTTACACCAGAAATGCCGCCACCGGCCACAATAACTAGCCCCCGCTCCGGTATCTTACTTTTGCCAATGCGTTGGGTAAAACTATTCTGAGCCTGCATGCCAAGTGGCATCAGGAGTAAGGTTGAGATAAGTATGATGAAGCAGGTAGTATTTCTGTTCATACATCTAAAGATAGATTATAAAATAATAACGCAGGCAAGATGCTGATATTTGTAATTACTACTAGGTATCATCGCCACCAGGCATTTTCCGCTTTTGTTTTATCTACGATTTATCTAACAAAAAGATGACGATTTAAGCATACTTATATCTCGATATTAAAATTATCCAATTAAAGATAAATTTATACTTATAAGACTTTCTCTATAAAAAGGCCTATATTTACCTTAACCTACTAAGTATGAATATATTGGAAACCAGATTTAAAAGCTGCTTGCACTACTGACTTTTAAGAAAACTTTTATCAGCAATCTTCAAAAAATCGATAACGAGCGCTGCCGCCTCAGCATAAAAATCCGGATTGATATTAACATAATCGTCGGATGGTTTATGGTAATGCGGATGGTCTTCTACACCAAAGTATACGAAAGGAATTTTGCGTTTATGAAACTGGAAATGATCTGACTGTGTGGTCCAGTCATCTGAGCCCTGTTCAGGTTTATCGTGGCCAATCAGTAATTTTGCTTTAAGCCTTGGCGCTACCTGTTCTAAGTGTGGTTTTAGCTGCGGGTAATGATACGTGCCGCTGGCATAAAGTTCGCCTTTGCTGTTGATGCTAAGCATATCCATATTCACGTTCAGGATAATCTGCTCCAGCATAACGGGCGGGTTCTCCAGGAAAGCGTTGGCTCCCTGCAGGCCGAGTTCTTCGCCATCAAAGGCGGCAAAGACTATAGTATGTTTGGGAGGGTTCTTCTTAAAGTATGCGGCGGCGGCCAGTAAAGCACCTACACCAGAGGCATTATCATCAGTCCCGTTATATATCTCGCCGTTGCGAACACCTACATGGTCGTAATGCGCGCTTACCACAATCGTTTTTCCTGACTTACCCGGAATGTAGCCTACCAGGTTTGTGGCCTGCTCTACGCTCAGCCTTTTGCTTTCGATCTTAAAGTACTGCTTAAAGCTTCCGTTAAACGGCTTCAAACCAATCTGGTTAAAGCGCTTCAGAATATATTCCTGGGCCATATGGCTACCCTCTGTGCCGCTTAAACGGCCCTGCATGGAGTCTGCGGCGAGCACTTTAATATCTTGCAGTAACTGCTTTTGATCTAACGGAAGTTTCTGTGCACTTCCTGAAAACGGCATAGCGGCCAGGCACGCCAGCAGGATTATCTTTTTCATTCTAATTGTAATAAAGTATGAAGATAACACAGCCAGCGGTGCCAGCCAAATACCTTTATGCTTTAGGCCACGGAACCCAGCTTTTCTGGCGGTTTGTTACCTTATTTTTTTTGGATGGTCTGGATGGCTGGTTCTCAACCTCTTGTTCTACGTTATCTTTGTAAGTTAGTGCCTCAACTTTTGGTACCCATCCGCTGCTGCGCATATAGGTTTCAACGGCACTTGCTTTTACTTCTTGTCTGCTGCTTAAAAACAGATCGTATCCCTTTGGCATAGTCATCTTATCTGGCTTTAAATTTCTAAAAACTTATAACCCAACTAATACAAGGAACGTGCCACTACGGGCAGATAAAATAAAAGTTTCTTTTTTATTTCAAGTCCAACATACAAATAGTATAAAAACTGGAAAGGACCGGGCAAAAACGCCTGGCCCTATCAAATTTCTAATACAATAAAATGCACTTACTTCATAATATTAATGAAAGCGGGAAGCTCCACAGGTCCTACAGAAGTTTGCACCGTAGGCTTAATCTGAAGTTGCACCTGGCCTTTGCCTTTATCCTGGTTCAGCAGTGTAGCAATACGTAGCAGGGTATTCAGGTTGGTGCCGCCGTTTTCCTGAGCAAAAGCCAGCGGCGAGCTTACTGTAAGGGTATTTACTCCGTTTTTAAGTTGGATTGCCTCCTGAATTATTCCGCTAAGTGCTTTTTCGTTGTTAACAAGCATCTGCCACTTCAGTTGCGTTACTGTCATGGTTCTGTCCTTATGCTCCTCTCCCAGGTCCACGTTCAGGTTTAGGGTTGATGTAGCATTCAGTTTATTTTCCGAGAAGGCAGAGAAAAGCACAGCAGCTTCGCCGAAAGAGAAATCCTCGGCCCGTTTCTTTTCCAGCAGGTTTATTCCATTTACCCTAACCTCATCCACACTTTTAAGGCTATAGTCTGCCTCTTTAAATGCCTCAAAGTCATCTTTTGTTTTGCAGGCTGTGCCGGCCAGTAAAAGCAGCAGCACAAACAGGTAATTCTTAAGTTTTATAGTCATCTTATTCTTTTATCACTTTACCGGACCCTGAAACATTTAAATTGGTGTCCGGGTTTCCTTTGTAAAATACGCGGCCGCTTCCGCTTATACTTGCATCCAGTTCATCTGAGGCCTGAACCCGCGCCTTACCAGAGCCGGAAATATTCACATCTGCGCGGTTTGATCTCAGATCGAAAGCATAATGGCTGCCTGATCCGGAAATGTGTATATCCTGCTCCCTGGCAACCCCTGTTAGCTCTATACTGCCTGAGCCGCTTATGCGTGAGGTCAGTCTTTCGGTATCAATTTTACCTTCTATATCACCGGAGCCAGACACCGCTGCCTCAAACTCCCTTGCCCTGAATTTATCCTGCAATTCTATATAGCCAGAACCGCTTACTTTAGCCGAAGTTAACTCTGGCACTGTAATGTATACCTCTACTGTTTTATGTTTGCGCAGGCATCTGTCAAAGCCTATATCCCAAACGCCTCCTTCCACATTCGTTTCCAGTTCGTCCAGAATATTTGGCTGACCCTTTACATCCACTCGTTGCCTGTTTCCGCGCGTAATGTATACTTTGGTATTGCCTTGTACTTTTACCCCTTCCAGTCTGCTAAGTTCTAATGTTCTGGCTTCTACATCACCTTCTCCCTCCAGGCAAAAGCCGCTTTCATCACAAGCGCTTAAACTAAGTATGCTAAATAGTACTACAGTTGTAATTCTGAGGGATTTCATAGGCTGCTGTGTTTTAGGTTAGAAGTATAAGGTACAGCAATATAGTTAATATTGGATATATACTAAAAAAAGAGCCGTAACAGTTTATACTGCTGCGGCTCTTTTGTCTAAAACTTCTATACTTTACCCCAGGTAACCTACCTTTTGCCCCTGCCTGTTCAACAGCATACCACGCTCTGTTACATACACCGTCTTCATCAGATCGCTCTCAAAATAATATGGAATCTCGGGATTATTGGTTCTGGCCAGCTTGCCTATGATCTTGATCCCGTTATCGGTAACATGCACCAGGTGCAGCTTCGTAGTTATGTAAAATTCTTCTTTGGGTGCCTTGGAAAAATGTACCCGCGACAACACAAACTTTGTATCCAGGGAAGAACTCTGAGTCTGGGCCTGAGGCTGACGCTCCTCACGGTGCAGTTGCTGCAACTGGCGCTGGCTTGGCTGAGATCTGGCAATAGCACGCTGGTCTGGCTGCGGCGACTTAGCGCTTGCCACCAATTGATCGTTGGCGCTGCGCCAGCCTTTGCTGATTGCCTCCAGCCTGTAATTACGGCCTGGATGCGTGCGTGAGCTTCTTTCTTCGGATAACAGGTTTATAGCAGCCTGTGCCTCTGCAAGACTTGCACCCATTTTGCGAAGCACAAACCCGGAGAACTCATCTGCCTCCAGTTCATCGGCAGGGTTGCTACCGTTTTTGCTAAGAGTATGTCCGTTCAGGTGGTGGCCTATCTCATGAGCAATTATACTTACGCCACCCCAGTCTGTGTGCACTGCATTATTGATAGCAGCTAAAAAACGCTCATTGTAAAGTATGTAACGCTTGCCATTGTAAACTACAGCTGCAGCATTGTCAATATCAGCAGGCATTAGCTCGAAACGCGGCTTTAATCCTATTACATTAATTATTTCCTGCACTATATCGCGTGTACCTGCCGCAGCATAGGCTGTAGTAAGAGAAGGAGCAGCCACCGTGGCCGCATTGGCTCCTGGGCTAAGCAAAGATGCTGCAGCCAGTACCAATGCAAATGTAAATGTCTTGAAGTATGTCATAGCAGGAATTTTAAACTTTCGGGCCGTATAGTTTAAACGCAAAACCTATAGCCGATTGTATAAAAGCAACTTCTTTGCCAAAAATCACTTAAACCAAATACTGCCTGAATTATTTAAAAATACCTCTAACAATGTTGAAGCTGGCAATCGGTTTCGGCAAAATCCTGTATTAAGCCAGAGGGCACAGCAACACATCCATGAACCGTAAAAAACACAAATAACAGATTGCTATAAGACCTGAAAGGCAGGGAAGTATGGATTAATTAAAACATTCTCACTATATTTAACATATAACATAATATCCCCTTAAGTGTAGTAGGTACAAAAAATTAAGAGGATGGCTGACCAAACAAAGGAACAGATCGATATTATAGACTCATCACAACTAAGAGTTCACGTAGAACCTGCTCTGTCCCTGGCGGTTCTTACCTTTAACGGGTGTGCAAGATCAGACCATTATAAAACTGGCGTCACGGCAGTGCTTAATCTGCTCAAAGAAGAAAAACTACATCGTGTATTAATTAATTGCGGCAGCGGATGCTCCATTAAAGACGAAGACCTGGACTGGACATTCGAAAAAGTAGTGCCGGAAATTGCCAGAGGACCTGACTTAAAAAAGGTCGCCATCATAGAGTCACCAAATATTAACTCCAGAATAAGCCTTATGTCGCTCTTCGAAAAGCTTGTTATGAACACCGATATAGAGATACAGTTTTTTGAGAAGGAAAAAAATGCCCGGAGTTGGATATCAGAGGATAGCAACCTGGATTTTTAAACCATCACTAGGTTAGTTATTTACAGGCTCAGACACTGTAATATACTCTGGCACTTCAATAGCACCAATTGGCGTTTGTACTGTCGGTTTAATTTGCAAGGTAAGTTTTTGGCGCAGGTCTTTTTTCTGGGCAAGCAGCGTCATCAGTTTAGAGAGTTCCTCATAGTTTCGCATCCCCCCCTGCTCTGTCATCTTCACAATAGTATTAATGGGCAGTTCATTCAAACCATTCTGCAAGTTCAGCGGTTTTTCCACCAATCCATCCAACGTTTCTTCACCGTCAACCAGCAATTGCCATTTTAGCCTTGTTATCGTCATTTGGCGGGCAATTTCAGGGTCCTGCATCTGAACCTGCAAGTACAAGGTTGTAGATGCCTGTAACGTATTTTCTGATATAGATGCTAAAATGCTGTCGCCTTCGCGGGTAGTAAAATCCGATGGGTTGCGCTTCTGCATCACGTCAATGCCGTTTAGTTTCAGGTCGTGCATTTCCTGTAAGCTATACTTTGCCTCTGTGAATGCCTTTATATCGCTTGCCTGTTTACAGCCAAAGCTTAAAAAAGCAACCAAAAGTATAAATCCTGAAACAAGTCTTTGCATGTTGGTTCATTATGTTGTGTAACAAAGGTTGCTAAGCAAAATACACACCAAAGTAATTTATGCTGGTTTACAAGATAAACCGAGAACTAAAGTATAATGCATAAAAACACCAATCATTATTAACAGCAAATTACCAAAGGCTATAAAATAAAAGCGGCAAACTGCCTTGGGAGCAGCTGCCGCTTTAAACTTCAACTAAACTTACTAAATCCTCTTTTATAACTTAACAGGTATACAATTTAGTATATTTTCCTGCGAACTCCTTGTAATTTATACTTTCAGCAACAGGTTGTTGTCGCTAACTAAATGTTGTAAAAGCCATTCCAACAGCTACCAACACTAAAATAAAAATACGGATCTTCATAGCACAGATAATTATATAGCAAATATACTATATAATTTATCATTTACACAACTCATATCCAAATTTTTTACAGGAATAATCAAGTAAAATCTCTCTTATTTTTACCTAAGAGCCCATATCACTGCCTAATTACCTCAGAACCACATGCTTCCACAGTTCATCTTTACTTCCATTTATTTGCAGATGGCAAATTCCTTTAGGCAGGTTATGTACATGTAATACTTTTTCTGATGTTAAGGAGAGCAGTAAATTTTACCGCCCTGCTCTACAATGTATAAAAGGCTGCCATTGTTAGCAATTACCGCTTCCAGCTGGTTGCTGAATTGCACGTTTGGGTATGCTTCGCGCAACAGGTACTCCTGCGCCTGCGCAGCCTGACTCAGGCAAAGTATAAAAAGTATGGCAAGAATAAATTGCAGATATGTTTTCATTGCAGCTGAAGGATAAATCTAAAAGTATAAACTTGTATAAGCAGACCACATACCACCAAGACTTAGAACCACTTACAAAAGTAGCCTGCACAAAAAAGCGCCCTGACTCTTTGCAAATCAGGGCGCTTTAGTTTATACTTTAAAGTATGGCAGCCTACTTGAACATACCTTTCAGTTTAGCCAGTTTCGTCTGGAAATCATCCATCGGCTCTTCCTCGCGTTTGTTGCCACCTTTGCTACGGTTACCGCCACCGGCTGGTTTAGGAGCAGCAGGGTCGCCTTTCATACTTAAAGAGATGCGCTTGCGGTTTGCATCCACTTCCAGTAAAGTTACCTCAACCTTCTGCCCTACCTTCACCACATCGTGTGGGTTGCTCACAAATCGATCAGACAGGTGACTTACGTGTACCAAACCATCCTGGTGTACCCCAATATCAACGAAAGCACCAAAGGCAGT
This sequence comes from Pontibacter aydingkolensis, assembly GCF_019443125.1. Lineage (GTDB taxonomy): Bacteria > Bacteroidota > Bacteroidia > Cytophagales > Hymenobacteraceae > Pontibacter > Pontibacter aydingkolensis. The sequence continues at coordinate 168,003 of NZ_JAHYXK010000004.1, forward strand.
AATATTAGTTACAATCCCTGGCAGTTTCATGCCTTCGCGCAGGTCCTTTATTTCGTTCACGCCTTCAGTAAAGCTGAACGCCTCAAAGGTCTGGCGTGGGTCGCGGCCCGGCTTAGCCAATTCGCTTACAATATCCTGCAGGGTTGGCAGACCTACGGTATCGGTCACGTAGTTTTTCAGATTGATCTGCTTGCGCAATTCGTCTTTCTGCATTAAATCCTGCACTGTTACGCCCAGGTCTTTAGCCATCTGCTCCACAATTGGGTAGCTTTCCGGGTGCACAGCAGAGGCATCTAATGGGTTCTTTGCATCCCGGATCCTTAAGAAACCTGCGGCCTGCTCAAATGCCTTATCACCTAAACGGGCCACCTTCTTTAACTCTGTGCGGGTTTTGAATGGTCCGTTCTGGTTACGGTACTCTACAATATTCTGCGCCAAAGCGGGTCCTAAACCGGAAACATAAGTTAACAGTTGCTTGCTGGCGGTGTTTACTTCCACACCCACCGCATTTACGCAGCTCATTACTACATCATCCAGTGAGTGCTTTAGGGCAGACTGGTCCACGTCGTGCTGGTACTGGCCTACACCTATACTTTTTGGATCGATCTTTACCAGTTCTGCTAGTGGGTCCATTAACCTGCGACCAATAGAAACAGCGCCACGCACCGTTACGTCCTGGTCAGGAAATTCCTCACGGGCAACATCCGAAGCAGAGTAAATAGAGGCACCGCTCTCGTTCACCATCACCACCATGACAGAGGCCGGCAATTTCAGACTCTTCACAAAAGCTTCTGTTTCGCGACTGGCTGTGCCATTACCAATAGCAATGGCCTCTACCTCGAAGCGGGTAACCATGTAACGCACCGCCTGCGCCGCCTCCTGCTCTTTGTGCTGACCAGTATGCGGGTAAATAGTTTCGTTATGCAGCAGTTTACCCTGCTTATCTAGCACTACAGATTTTACACCTGTTCTAAAACCTGGATCCAAAGCCAATACCGTTTTCTGACCTAGTGGCGATGACAACAGCAACTGTCGCAGGTTATCGGCAAACACACGGATGGCTTCTTCGTCGGCACGCTTTTTAGAGCTCAGGCGTACTTCTGTTTCCATGCTTAACTTCAGCAGGCGCTTGTAGCAATCTTTGGCAGCCAGCTTTACCTGCTCAGAGGCAGCGTTATTGCCCTGCACAAACATGTTTTCCAGTTTCGCTAGTGCAGCTTCTTCGTCTGGCTGGGCTGTTAACATCAACACCATTTCGGTTTCGCCGCGGCGCATGGCAAGTATACGGTGTGACGGTGCTTTCTCGATTGGCTCTTCCCACTCAAAGTAATCCTTGAATTTCTGGCCTTCCTCTTCCTTACCCATCATCACGCGACTCTTGAACACACCCTGCTTCTCGAACAGCTGGCGCATCGTGGCACGTGCATCGGCGTTTTCGTTCATCCACTCAGCCATAATGTCGCGGGCACCGGCAAGGGCCTCATTCACATCCTTTACCTCTTTCTCTTCGGAGATAAAATTGGCGGCCTCGGCTTCCACGTCGAAATTACCCTGCGCAAAAATACGCTCTGCCAGCGGCTCCAGGCCTTTTTCACGGGCGATAGTGGCTTTGGTACGACGCTTCGGTTTGTAAGGCAGGTAAATATCTTCCAGCACGGCCATCGTTTCGGCAGCCATAATCTGGGCCTCCAGCTCTGGCGTAAGCTTCTCCTGGTCTTTAATAGACTTCAGTATACTTTCGCGGCGCTTGTCGAGCTCACGCAGCTGCTCCATTCTGTCGCGGATAGCCGCGATCTGCACCTCATCCAGGGAGCCGGTAACTTCCTTTCGGTAACGGGAGATAAACGGTACGGTAGCACCCTCGTCGAGCAAAGTGGCTGTGGCCTCTACCTGTTTAATGGTAATAGAAAGCTCAGAGGCGATCTTTAATAAGTGTTCTAAATTAGGTTCCATATATTGATGTAAGACAATAGTCGGATTAGTGAGCAAGAGGCGCACTGTCAGCAGCTGTGCTTTTGATGTGATTCCCTGCAGTTTCCTTCGCCTCTGTTTGCATTTTTTAGTAGTATGGTTGAGATACCGGAACGTCAAATTTAAGGGATATTGCCTTAATCTGAAACAAGATTCTCTTATTATCAACTACCTTACACCATGCTTTTGCCACCTTTTTCCTAACTTGGTAAGGTTGAAAAAGTATAAACACCCCAGTTACCCGCTTTATTTACTGCCTGTACTCCTGTTGCTTTGCCAGAGCTGCGTGGTGCAGAAGCTGGATTATACCCCCTACTCCCAAACCGACTATTACCGCAAAACCTTAGCCGGACTGGATACTTTAGCAGATCGCACCGCAACCTGCGACACCTTAAAAGCAGGCTGGGCCAAAGTAAACATTACGCCACCTGCGGGCACACCGCTGGCCGGCTACGGAAAACGGAAAGGCATGAAGTATACTGCTGTGCACGATTCAATTTGGGTACGTACCTTCGCTTTCGATAACGGCACCAAGCAGACATACTTTGTAACGCTGGACATGCTGATAGCCCCCATGAGTGTGGCAGCTGAGCTTGAAGCAAAGTATAAAAGTATAAATCTGCAGCCTGATCAAGTATACCTGGCCGCCACCCACACCCACACCAGCTTTGGCGGCTGGGGCAAGAAACTGGCAGGTCGCATGATGGCCGGTAAGTATAAAAAACAGGTAGTCCGGCAAACGGCGCAGTACATCATCCAAAGTATAAAACTGGCCCAGGCAAACCTTCAACCGGCTAAAGTGGGTTATGGTACTGCCAACGGAGCAGCCTTTGTCAGGAACAGGCTTACTGGTTCTGAATCAGAACGCGATACTACCATTCGATTTATCAAGTTTGAGAAGCATAACGGGGAGCAGGCTATACTTTGCACTTTTGCATCACACCCAACTATACTTCCATCTATGCAACCTATACTCTCCGGTGACTACCCCAGCGTGCTGGTGAGAAGGCTGGAGCAGGACGTGAGTTTTGCAGCTTTCTCGGCGGGGGCAGTTGGCAGCCACTCCAGCGTTTACTCGCACGGCGACAGCTTTGAGAGCACGGAAGAGGTTGGCCAAAGTATAGCACAAAGCATACTTGCAGTAGCTTCTGAAATAGAGACAGTTTATACTTCTGAGCTTCAATATCGCCGACTGCCACTCCACATGCCGGAACCGCACTGGCGTTTGGGTAAGAAAAAGCGCTTTGCACCGGGTTTGTTTTATACTCTATTTGGAAAGTATGATGCATATGTTAATAGTCTGCAAATAGGGAATACTACCTTACTTGGCGTGCCTGCTGATTATTCCGGAGAGTTTATGCCTTTGCTGGAGGCTACAGCTGCTGCACAAAACAAGCATGTTATACTTACCGGCTTTAATGGCAGCTACCTGGGGTATATTATTCCTGATGAGCACTACAACCTTAAAAAGTATGAGGCCAGGGCTATGAATTTCTACGGCCCTAGTGCAGGCAGCTACCTTACTTTTATACTTCAGAAACTTCTGGCAAAGTAGTGCCTTATGCACTATTCAGTTTTTTATTCTTTGAATGCTAAAAAAGTTTATTGAAAAGTATAATAAATTCAGTGCTATATTTTTAAGCATTAAAATATAACATCAGATACATTTGAAAAATATATTTGAATATTAATTCATAACATAATTATATTTATATCACCACTTAAAATTTGATCGCTGCTCATTTAAAAACAGGATATAGTATTTTCTGTAGCACTTTTTAATGTACAGGCAGCGTAGTATTCCAGAAACTTCTATCTAAGAACTGGTTTCCTCTACTTATCCGGCAAAATTGTTAATAGGCTTGCCTGTTGCTAAAAAAGGGTACAAAACCTTTTTGCTAGCTACCTATGCGCTCACATCCAGGCCTTTACTTGTAACGTACTTATGCCATTACCAGGCAAATGCACCTACTGCAGCCTGGTAAAACTAGTATACTTTAAAAAAACATCCCACACCACCCTATTTGTATCGCACTTAGAAAACTACAAGAAGACACTACAAAACCTAGTATTAAAACAATTGAATCAATACCAATATGTAACACTTCTAAATTTTAGCAACAGCTTATGAAACGAAAAGCTAAGTACAATTTACTGGCGTTGGCCTGCTTATTCCTGTTTCTTTCCGGAACGGCCTATGCGCAAACGGCACTCTCCACCGCCCTGCAGCATATAGAACAAAACAGGGCCAAGTATAAACTGACACCAGCAGACATATCTGACTATGTAATAACTGACCAATACACTTCCAAAAACAACGGCATTACACATATTTATCTTCGACAGCGCCACAACGGCATCGAAGTAGTAGACGCAAACATCAACATCAACATCAGCAAAGACGGTAAGGTAGTGAACATGGGCAACCGCTTTATCCCGAACTTGCGTGCGGCTATAAAAGGCAATGCAGCGGGCCTGTCGCCAGAAAAGGCGGCCGCGGCTGCTGCCGGTCATCTGAAGCTGCAGGTAAAGGAGCCACTTATAATTAAAGAGCGTAAAAGGCCAACCGACAAACTGCCTGCAGCGGCAAAGGCAGTTGTACTTAGCGACGGGGGCATCTCCCTCTCTCCTATCCCGGCAAAACTTGTTTACCAGCCTATGCCAGATGGCTCTGTACGCCTGGCATGGGAAGTAGGCATTTACCAGATAGATGCACAAAGCTACTGGAATGTAAAAGTAGATGCTGCAGACGGTAATGTACTAAAGAAGGAGGACCTGGTTGTGCATGACAACTGGGGTTTGCCAACCGTTACCGATGCACCTGGAGAATCTGCGTACTTCTCCCGAAAAACACCAGCTCCAAAAGCGAAAACTGCAACAGTAGCCGAAAAAAAGAAACTGCAGCAGGATTTTATGACGCTGGCCATGGCACCACGTAGCGTAGCCAGCACGGCAGCTGCCAACATGGCCTCCAGCGGAACCTACCGCATTTACGACGCACCTTACGAAACGCCAAGCCACGGAGAGAGAACGTTGGTTACAGGAAAAGAGAACACCAATGCCTCGCCTCTTGGCTGGCACAACGACGGGCTGGTAACTTATACCATCACCAAAGGCAACAACGTGCATGCCTACGAAGATATACTAGGCGCCAATGCCGGTATCAGTCCGGACGGTGGCCTGAACCTGAACTTTGACTTTCCGCTTGATTTGACACAAGAGCCCACAACTTATGTGCAGGCCGCCACAACAAACCTTTTCTACTGGAATAACCTGATGCACGACGTGTTTTACCTGTATGGTTTTGACGAGGAAAGCGGAAATTTCCAGCAGACTAACTTTACAGGCGCAGGTCAGGGACTGGATGGTGTAATGGCCGAAGCACAGGATGGCGGCGGTACTAACAACGCCAACTTCCTGACGCTGCAGGATGGTGTGCCGGGTCGTATGCAAATGTATCTCTGGACCTCGTCGCTTCCGGCCAAACTGCTGCATATCTCTGCTCCTGCGTCTGTAGCAGGGTCTTACACAGGTGTGCAGGCTGCTTTCGGACCTGCTGTTGATGAAAGAGGAGTTTCTGGAAAGATAGTTATGGCAGATCCAGCCAACGGATGTAATAGTGCCCCTGCTCTTCCAGCCGGATCTGTGCCTACACCACTTAATAACCAGGCAGAGATATCTGGTAACATAGCGCTGATAGACCGTGGAGGCTGCTCTTTTATTTCCAAAGCGCTGAACGCGCAGGCATCTGGAGCAACAGCTGTTATAGTAATAAATAATATAGATGGCCCTGCCATATCAATGGGTGGCGACGAAACAGGCACAGCAGTATTGATTCCTGCTATCATGATAAGCAAAGCTGATGGCGACAAACTTAAAGCGGCACTTACTGCTGGTCTGGCTGGCTCATTAAGGCTAGAGGGTGGTGTTCCTCCGTTACGGGATGGTGACCTCGACAACGGTATCATCGCGCATGAATACGGACATGGCATCTCAATTAGGTTAACTGGAGGGCCTGGTACCCAATGCTTGTCTGGTGCAGAGCAGGGTGGCGAAGGCTGGAGCGATTTCTTTGCACTTTTCATGACTATGCGTGAAGGCGATACTGGTCCGCAGCGCCGTGGCATAGGCACCTATGTGCTATCAGAAAGCACAGACGGTGGCGGTATACGCCCTGCCCCTTACAGCACCGACATGGGCATTAACCCTTATACCTATGGCATGGTGTCTAACCCTGAGATTTCTGTACCGCACGGCGTAGGCTTTATCTGGGCTACTATGCTATGGGAATTAACCTGGAACCTGATAAATGAGTATGGCTACGATCCGGACATTTATAACGGAAAGGGCGGAAACAACATAGCACTACGACTGGTAATTGACGGCTTAAAGCTACAACCTTGCAGTCCTGGCTTTATTGATGCCCGCGATGCTATACTTGCCGCCGACCAGATCAATAACGGTGGGGCTAACCAATGCTACATCTGGCAGGCGTTTGCCAAGCGTGGCCTGGGCTACAGCGCACAGCAAGGCAGCAACAACGACCTCACCGATGGTGTAGAGGCTTTTGATATGCCGCCATCATGCGCGCCACAGTTTGCCATAAACTTAAAAGCCAACCCTTCTCCGGTAGTAGACGGGCAAGTGCTGACTTATACGATTAACGTGACGAACAACACTGCCAGCAGTGTCAACAATGTGTCCATCAGCAGTCCGCTTCCTGCCAATACTACCCTTATACAGGAATCTAGTGGAGATAGTCCGAAGCTGAGCAATGGAGTGGTTACCTTCAAACCAGTTAAGATGCCACAGGGAGAAAGTATAAACCGCACCTATAAAGTGATCGTGAATAAAGGAGACGGCACCACGGTATACTTCCACGATGATATGGAGAACGGCGGCAGTAAGTGGAAAGTATCGCATGGTTTAGGCCTGAGCGACTGGCAGCTAAGCACCAAGAATCCGTTTAGCGGCACCACCTCCTGGTTTGCAGTAGACCCGGATGCCTTTAGTGACCAATACCTGAGGTTATCTACACCGGTTACGCTTGGCGAGAATGCGCTGCTTCGTTTCTGGCACAGCTACGCCACAGAAGGTGGTTTTGACGGCGGTGTGGTAGAGATAAGCACCAACAATGGCCTGACCTGGACAAACCTGGGCAGTAAAATGATTCAGAACGGTTACAACTCAGAGATTCCGCTAACTAATGCCTCTACCATCATCGGACCTGCCTTTACCGGCGGCAGCAATGGTTATATTCAAACTATAGTAGACCTGAGCAGCTACAAAGGACAGAAGGTGTTGATCCGTTTCAGGATGGGCTCTGATGTACTTACTGGTGCCACAGGTTGGTACGTGGATAACGTTGACATAGTAAGCAACCCGGTAAGTATAACCAACACGGCAACAGTAACCTCTAAATGGGGTGGCGAGAAAACAGCTACCGTAGAAACGCTGGTTCTGAAATCGGGAAGTATAAATGTAGCGCAGACTTCCACTGCCTTAGCATCAGACATGGATAAGACTATGCTTTATCCTAACCCGGCGCAGCAGCTGGTTACCCTAAAGCTGGCAAAAGGTATAACCGGTGCTATTGAAGTGAATGTGGTTAACACGCTCGGGCAGCTGGTAATACACAAACAGCTGAACGCTGAAGAAGCCAGTGCCGGAGCAGGCATTGCGCTGGATAAGCTACCAAACGGCATTTATTACTTTACCATAACGGCAGGCGGTTCAAGGGAGACGCACAAGCTGATCATTAAGAAATAAGCCAAAGGACCAAAAGCGAAAGCCACCTCTCTATAGAGGTGGCTTTCGCTTTTTATAACTAGCAAGACATGGCACAATTATAACTGATCAGCACAAAAACAGTGCAAACTATACATCCATCAGAATCATGTAAACAAAACATCAGTGCAATTATATACTTCACAATTAGCTCATATTGCAAACAGTTTCTTTATTTAATCCATAACTTAAAACACAATTATCTGTTTAATAAGTATAGTAGCTAGCATGTTACAAGCTGGCATTGTGCAATTTTAACAGACACTCATGGAGGTTTTACCAAATATAATATTGTTTACCGTTGCGGGCCTTTACCTGCTTTTGCTGGTATTTATATTGGCTTGGGTATACCACGACGCAGAACAGCGCGGGTTAAATGGCTGGCTGATAACAGCGCTTGCCTTTTTCTCCGGAACGATATTCGGAACACTGGTATGGTTGGTACTGCGGCCAAGACTTGAACCGCAAACTGTACCTGTCCGAAGCTAAGGCAGAATTTTTCTAGTTTTAATTCAGCAGCTGGCAGCAATTTTTGTTGTCAGCTGTTTTTTTGTGCCTTGTGGCGACAGAATTCTACCTACCAATGAGTATTTGGCCTGTGCTAAGTATGCGAAAGTGCTTATATTTGAGCAGTATATACAAAATAAAATGAGAAAGCTCTTTTTAGGCTTTTGCCTGCTGCTAAGTATAAACGCTGTCGCACAACAGCCAAAGTATAGCAACCTGGTTCTGGAAGGCGGAGGAATACGTGGCATTGCCTACGGAGGCGCTTTAGCCGAACTCGACTCCCTGGGCATCTTACCGCAGATAAAGCGGGTTAGCGGTACATCGGCAGGAGCCATTCAGGCGGCGCTGCTGGCAGTAGGCTATACTCCCACCGAGATAACTGAAGTAACCTTTACTACACCTGTACAACAGTTTAACGATGGGCGCTTTATCTTTTTCGGAGGCACCAACAGGCTTTTTAAACAATACGGCTGGTACCGTGGCGATAAATTTACCGAATGGCTCGGGAAACAGATCGGTGCCAAAACAGGAAATCCGGATATTACTTTTGCCGAATTACATGCGTTAGCCATCCAAAACAAGGCCAGAGACCTGTATGTTACCGGCACCAATTTAACAGACCAGTGCGTGATGGTTTTCTCACATGAGACATTCCCGAATATGCAGTTAAAGCATGCCGTGCGTATTTCCATGTCTATCCCGTTATACTACCGAGCGGTACTGCTCGACCAGGAAGGAAACATTGTGACAAAACCTAAAAAAGGACAGCAGGTAGATGTGTTAGTCGACGGAGGCATACTGGCAAACTTTCCGTTAACGCTTTTCGACGATCAAAAGTACCTCGACAACTCATCCGCGCTTAGCCAGGACTACGACAGCCAGGGCATCTATCATAACCCACAAACACTTGGCCTCAGGCTTGACCGCGACGAGCAGATTGCCTTCGACGAGCAACAGGCTGGCCTTGCCCCCTATAACATCAACAAGTTCGGCGATTACATGGGTGCGTTTTATACGATCGTAAAAGAAAGCCTTAACCGCCAAAGCCTAACTTCGCACGACTGGGACAGAACAGTATCGATAAGTACAGCAGGTTTTAGTCCACGCGTACGCAAACTAAGCGAAACAGAAAAAAGCACCCTGCTGGCTAGTGGGCGTAAAGGCGTACAATCCTTTATGCACAGAACACAGCAGGCCATAAACCATGATTAAAAACCAGGATATACAGCAGGAGTCGATCTATGTGCAGGTTACGGGTACAGACTTGCTGCACCTGCGGCGGATAAGTATAAAGCACAAGGGGCCACCCGTGTTGCTCGTACACGGCTCCATCGAAAACGGCAAAATCTTTTATACAAAGTCCGGTAAAGGCTTTGCATCGTACATGGCCCGGAATGGCTACGATGTGTTTGTGGCAGATTTGCGTGGCCGTGGCAAAAGTAAACCTGCTATCTCCCGGTTCTCCGATTTTGGGCTCAGCCATACGTTAACAGAGGATTTCCCGGCCATCATTCGCCAAATAAAAGAGCTGAAGGGTGATGTACCGCAGTATTGGGGGGCTCACTCTTGGGGAGGAGTACTGATGCTGGCCTACCTGGCCCGGCCTGCAGAGCCGGTGCAGGTACAGGCAATGGCTTTTTTCGGGAGTAAGCGCCGTATTAGCATCCGCAGTCTGAAAAAGTTTGTGATGGTGGATGTGGTCTGGAACTGGGCATCTAAAGTAGTAGTGGCTGCCAAAGGCTGGTTACCGGCCAAACACATGCGCATTGGCTCCGATAGCGAAACCCGCCTCACCCACAGCCAAACCCACGACTGGGTAGTGCAGAAAAAGTGGCTGGACTGGCACAATGGCTTCGACTATGCCGCTGCCCTCCAAAGTATAAATCTGCCCCCTGCCTTATACCTTACCGGTGCCAAAGACGATGTGCTGGGTCACCCTGTTGATGTGGAGAAGCTGATGCAGGAAACAGGCTGCCAGAACTGCGAGCTTAAAGTTATCAGTAAAGCCAATGGCAACCTGCACGACTATGGCCACATCGATCTCCTGACACACCATGACGCACAGCGCGATCACTTTCCGATGGTGCTGGCATGGTTCAGAAAAAACTCCTATGTTGCAACGCTTACGCCTGATTCTGGGTCAGGAGAGTAACAACATTTATACTTCATCATTAAACCGGATTCAAATTATACATTTTTACACCTCATCTTTTTATGAAATTCACGCTTAAAACCTGCCTGGCATTGCTTTTTGGCTCTGTACTTTTTACATCCTGCGAGAACTGCAAAAGCCCTTCGATCACAACATTTACAGAAACAGACACTGACTGGCTTGCCTATACTGCAGACGCTCCCACTGATGGCAAACCTGATACCATATGGTTTACAAACGATGCCGGGGCTGATATAAAGTTTACCCGCACGCAACTGTATGCCAATAACCTTCCGGGCGATGGTTTTACCTTCGATGACAAATGCATAGACCAAATGAATGCGCAGGCAGGAGCTATCATTCAGGATGTGACTAGGAAGATGCCCGGGCTTGCGACTTATATCCTTAAAAAGCCCAACGATTTGCAGGTAAAGCTATTAGTAGAAAAACTAGGCACTTACGAGATACAGGAAGAGAACCCTACGCATGCCTCGCTTACTATAGACGGACTAACTTATGTGGATGTGTTTGAAGTAAGCATACCCGGGAACGACACAGACGACAAAGGCAAAGTAAAGCTGGTATACTTTAACAAGACCCATGGCTTTATCAGGGTAGAGTTTTATGGCGGCAAATTCCTTCAGCTGCAGGCATAAACAAAAAGGCGACTCTGGTTAGAGTCGCCTTTTTAATTTCATTTTTTAAGCGTGCTGATGTTCTTTATTTAATTTCTCAAGCACTTCAATAGCTGTTTTAACATGCTCCAGTGGCTTTGTCATGGAGTTGAAAACATAGCGCACTACTCCTTCTTTATCAATGATGTAGGTCACTCGGCCCGGCAAGATGCCCAGCTTGCGCGGCACACCGTACAGGTTGCGGACACGTCCGCCTTTGTCGCTTAAAAGCACGAAAGGAAGGTGGTGCACCCGTTCGAACCGCTTGTGCGAATCTACACTATCTGAGCTAATGCCAACAACCTCGGCGCCATGCTCCTTAAACACCTCGTACTGGTCGCGGAACTCGCAGGCCTGCTTTGTGCAGCCCGGGGTGCTATCTTTCGGGTAAAAGTATAGCACTACATTTTTATCGTGTAACAGGTCTTTTAAACGGAAAAAGCCACCATCCTGTCGGGTCAATTCAAAGTCTGGTGCTTTATCGCCTACTTTAATTACTTCTCTGCTCATAGTCTTTTTCACAATTCACCAATATGTATAACCAAACCTGTTGTAAAAAGTTCGGCTGCAAGTTAGATTCTTAACAGGCAAACAGCCAAAGAAATCGCGCATTAATAGCAAACAAAACAGAAAATAAACATCTTTGTGCCCACTCTTGCACAAACAATGCCCCTTATAAACGTTATCATACCGGCCTACAACGAGGAAAAATCCATAGCCAAAGTAGTGCATGACATTCCGAAGGGCTTTGTGGATGAGGTAATTGTGGTAAACAACAACTCATCCGACGCTACGGCCGCTGTTGCAGCTCAAGCGGGTGCCACTGTGCTGCACGAGCCACAGCCAGGCTACGGAAATGCCTGTTTAAAGGGAATAGCCTATGCAGCCTCCAAACCGGAAGCCACCCGCCCTGATATCATCGTTTTCCTGGATGGGGATTATTCTGATTACCCGGAAGAAATTACAAAGGTAGTGCAGCCTATACTTGATGGCCGCGCTGAGATGGTGATCGGATCGAGGGCCCTGGGCAACAGGGAGTCAGGCGCCATGATGCCGCAGCAGATTTTCGGAAACTGGCTGGCAACTACCCTACTGCGCTGGTTCTACGGTGCAAAGTTTACTGACTTAGGCCCCTTCAGAGCTATTAAGCTGCAAACCCTGCTGGACCTGGACATGCGCGACCGCACCTATGGCTGGACGGTGGAGATGCAGGCCAAAGCCGCAAAAAAGAAAGTACGTTATACTGAGGTACCTGTAACCTATCGCAAGCGCATCGGTTTCTCTAAAGTATCGGGCACGGTAAAAGGCACTGTTATGGCCGGGTATAAGATAATATTTACGATATTTAAGGTGTTGTTTTGATATTAACACTCCTGGCGCGAATTTCCAGATTCGTGACTAAATAATGATGTTGAGTCTCTGACTCAACTGGCCTGGAAGGACAGGCAATAGTCGGTTACAGGTAGCAATTACAGAACTTGCACCTACGACTTTTGAAACCAGAAGGTAGATAAAACGGACTTAATGCCATTGCTAGAGCAAGAGGCTATACTTTGTTGCAGATGCTTAACCTCCCTTCTACCAAGATCCTTTCAGGATGACAGGAGGTATAGTAATGGCTAAAGTATACTTTTTGTGGTCAAGAGGCTGAAGCATAACCTAAAACACAGACGAAACCAAAATGAACATACTCGAAGCATCGGTAATAGCAGTTTACGGCCTGTGCCTGGCTTTTATCTTTTGCTATAGTATGGCCCAACTGCACCTTACCATACTTTACTGGCGCCACAAAAAGCAGCGCACCCAACAGGCACAAAGTATAAATCAGGAACAGCAAGTATGGCCAAAAGTTACGGTACAACTGCCGCTGTACAACGAACGCTACGTGACCGAACGCCTGATAGAAGCAATTACGGCATTCGATTACCCACGCCAGCAGCTTCAAATTCAGATCCTTGACGACTCTACAGATGACACCACCGCCATTATTGAAGAAAAGCTGAAGCAATATCCAGACTTAAACATCCAACTGATCCGCAGGGAGAAACGGGAAGGGTTTAAAGCAGGGGCATTACAGTTTGGTTTGCAAACTGCCACAGGTGAGTTTATCGCAATATTTGATGCTGATTTTCTGCCAGGTTCTGATTTTCTGAAGCGTACTGTATCAAAGTTTACCGATGCCGGAATAGGTGTGGTGCAAACCCGATGGGGACATTTAAACCAGCACTACTCGCTACTTACCAAACTGCAGGCTTTTGGGCTGAATGCGCATTTTACAGTAGAGCAGGGTGGCCGATACAGCGGAGGGCATTTTATTAACTTTAACGGCACAGCCGGTGTTTGGCGCAAAGCCTGTATAATCGACGCCGGCGGCTGGCAGGCTGACACCCTCACCGAAGACCTGGACCTGAGTTACCGGGCACAGCTTAAGGGCTGGCATTTTGTTTTTATGGAAGATGTGGAAGCACCCGCCGAGTTGCCCGCTGCCATGGGTGCCCTTAAATCGCAGCAGTTCCGCTGGACAAAAGGCGCTGCCGAAACTGCCCGAAAACACCTTGGCCGGGTATTGCAATCCGAAGTGCCGTTGCCTACCAAACTGCATGCTACCTTTCATCTACTCAATAGTATGGTTTTTATTTGTGTGCTACTAACGGCGGTGCTGAGTGTACCTATGCTTTTTATCAAAGACAACAACCCACAACTGGCCATACTTTTTAGATTTGGTTCGGTGCTGTTGCTTAGTTTAGTGGCATTGGTGGCATTTTACTGGACGGCCCTTTACCAGCAAAGCTACCAGGCCTGGAAAACCACTAAACGCTTCATACCCGATTTCTTCCTGTTTTTGTGCATGAGTATGGGCTTGTCGCTGCATAACAGTATGGCTGTGGCAGAGGGGCTATTGGGTATTAAAACTCCATTTATCCGTACGCCAAAGTATAACCTGCTGCAAAAGCGAGGCACCTGGCGGAAACAAGCCTACTTTATGCAGAGTATAAGTCCAGTAACGGTAGTGGAGGGTATACTTACTTTATACTTTGCAGCAGGCGTTGTGCTGGCTTTTCGGTTTAATGACTTTGGTTTGCTGCCTTTCCATGTGATGTTGGTAATTGGGTTTGGGGCCGTGTTTTTTTATTCGCTTTTGCATAACAGGCGCACCTAAAACTTACATGACAAAAAGCAGAATTGCAGCTTATACTTTGCTCGCCCTGTCGGCTGCGGTATACCTTGCACTGGGCTATGCCACCCCGCGCACTGCCTTTACACAGTTGTTGCTACTGTATGCAGTTTTGTTTGCGGCCTATCTGTATATGGCAAACCATAAACTGAACATCTGGGTCGGAATTGGGGCAGCTATACTTTTCAGGCTGTTGTTCCTCTTTGCTGAGCCGGCTTTGTCTGATGATTATTTCCGGTTTATCTGGGATGGGCGTTTACTCGCTGCAGGCGTTAATCCATATGCACATATCCCTTCTTTTTTTATAACTGCGGATGCCCCCCAGGTGGCAGGTATAACCAAAGACCTCTACCAGCAGCTTAACTCGCAGCAGTATTTTAGCGTGTATCCTCCTGTTACTCAGGCAGTGTTCTGGCTATCGGCGACACTCTCACCGGAAAGTATAAAAGGAAGTATAGTAGTAATGCGGTTTATACTTATACTTGCCGAACTGGGAAGTATACTTTTGCTGCTGCGCCTGCTCCGGAAAATGGCCCTCCCAGAAAAACACCTGCTGCTGTATGCTTTAAACCCTTTGGTAATTGTAGAGCTTACCGGCAACCTGCACTTCGAGGCGATCATGATCTTTTTTCTGCTGCTGGCCCTGCATCAGTTATTTTATCAGCGAAGTATAGTTTCGGGTGTAGCCTTCGGTCTGGCTATTGGCGCAAAGCTTATCCCGCTGATGTTCCTGCCCTTTTTGCTCCGGAAGCTGGGTTTTTACAAATTCGTGGTTTTTGCTGCTTCGGCTTTGTTTATACTTATTGCCATTTTTTACCCGCTGGTAAACCTGGAACTGCTACAAAACATGTGGCAGAGCATCGATCTATACTTTCAGCGGTTCGAGTTTAATGCCAGTTTTTATTACCTGCTGCGCTGGCTGGGCTTCCGCCTTACTGGCTATAACCAGATCGCCATACTTGGGCCATTGCTGTCTCTTATTACGCTGGTAGTTATAATTGCCTTAGCCTTTGTTAAAAAGCTGGCCTCTATCCGCAGACTGGCTGGTTATATGGCAGTGGCCCTTACAGTATACTTGTTCCTGGCAACTACTGTGCACCCCTGGTATATCTGTACGGTGCTGGCCCTTACGGTTGTCAGTAATTTCAGGTATGCGGTGGTTTGGTCGGGTTTGGCTATACTTACTTACGCTACCTACCGCCACACTCCCTACCACGAAGACCTAGGCCTGGTAACACTGGAATATACCCTTGTTTTTTTGTGGGTGCTGGTAGAGTTATACCTGTACCGCCAGCGAAGAAGATACCCTAATTTGAAGGGGTAAATTTGTTTGTTACTTATATAGCATTGCGTATATTTAACAAAACATACGTGTAGCCACCGGAAATTGGGGTAAAAGCGTAGGTTATTACGTTTAGCTAGTAGTTGTATGTAATGAAATCAATTAAAACTATACTCAAAAATTGCTTATGAAAACCCAAACAAGCTTACTTACCATTTTGACCATGCTTTTATTCATAAGCTTCGGCTGTGATAAAAAAGAAGAAGTTACATGTATTGATGATTGTATGGAGTCATACTTGAAGCAAAATGAGATGGTCAGCTATAAAGGTGAAGATGTAGGCTGTAAGTTTTTTTTGAAATTGTATGAGTACCAAAACAAGCAATACTATGTGTTAGATAGCCATTGTGCTGATGTGGCAATTAATCCTTCTGATTGTAATGGCAACACCTTGTGCGATACTGATAATGGGAAGGTATGCAATGAGTTTTTTGAAAAGGCAAAGTATATAGGTATAGTTGGAATAAAACCATAAATCACCACACAACAACACCTATAGTATATAAACGCACTGTAGCCCAGTTCGTTGAAATAAGTCACTCTCTATGTAAAACCTTTTGCTCGCCTTCCTTTTCCTAATTCTTTTTTTCCTGCAATTGCCAAAAACGCAGAGAAAGCTTATTATTTTAAGAGTGGCGGTATTATGGGTAAAACAGAAACAATTATCGAATCAAAAGATTCTACCTATATTATACACCGATACTTTTACGGTAAATTAGGTAGTGCATTAACGGATACTTTAATACAAGTGAATGGTAAATTTCAAAGTGATCACTTTTACCTCTTCTTTTCAGATAAAGGAATAAACCTGCAGCATCGGGAAGACAATAAACCGTCAAAACCTAAAAAGTATAGGGTATACGCTAACGATCACCCTTTCATAGTATCGAAGTATGATCAATGGAGCGCCTGGGAAAACAGATCTGGAAATTAGAGCGGATAAGTATAAAACATGTCCCAACAACTAACTAAAGCAATGGCCTTTATTAACAAGTACATTAAAAACAAACTCCCTCTGCTCTTAATGCTTTAAACTTAAGCTAAAGCTGTCATTTCGAACATGCCTGAGACGAGAGTCGAAAGGGACCTGCGTAGCAGTGTGAAATCTGAAATATTGCGGAACAGTGAAATTCTCCAGATTTCTCCCGAAGGTCGAAATGATAAAAACGCTGCTGTTCTCCTTAAATTGACAGAATTGTACTTATTCCTGTCCTATCTCCTTCAGTGGCTCCATCAGGAAATCGTAAAAAGGTTTCAACGCCTTCATGGCGTCTAATACCACATTCATGAAACCAGCACTTAGCACGGTTTTGTCATTAATCGGCATAACGGCATTCCAGCTTTTAAAGCGCAGGTACTCAATGGCGGGGTTTTCTTTATCGTAGCCTTTGGGGGTGGTCTTTAGTTGCTCGCCGCTTATACTTCCGAAGCGTTTCTTAAAATCCGGTGCCTCCACTATACTTTTAAACTCGTCCAGGCTGTAGTCTATTTCCTGGCGCACGGCTTTCAGGTAATCAGAAGGCGGCATCCAGAGGCCTCCGGCTACAAACGAGTTATTGTTGGCAGCCAAGTGTAAATAATAACCCGGGTAAATAGATTTTCGTCCGCCCTCAGCCACATATGCCCCGAAATGGTCTTTGTAAGGGCGCTTGTCGTTAGAGAAACGCACATCGCGGTAAATCCGGAACACCAGGTCTTTGCCTTTCTGCTCAAGTGCGACAGGCTCAAAGGCAGCCATCTCTTCCAGCATCTCATCCAGAAACTGGATGTAATTCTTCCGGGCTGTTTCGTAGCGCTTTTTGTTTTCGTTAAACCATTCGCGGTTATTGTTACGGGTAAGGTCAGCTAAAAAATCTAATGTGGTTTTATCTATTGTGGCAGCCATTGCATTGATCAGAGTTTAAGTATACAAACAACGCAGAAGCACCTGCTTTGTTCTGTCTGAAATTCTCCTAAAATTAAGACAATTATACTTTAAGCGAAAACCGGTATTTAATAGATTGTCCTTGCCACCTGTAAGCGCTTTACCGGCTACTCCATTACCCTCCTATTGTGGTGCAATCACGTACAATAAATAGTTAGTACCTACACTTTTTACCATGTTACGCTTGCTGTACCTGCTGCTTTTTACTTTACTTACTGCCACAGTATGCGCACAGCAAAGTCTGCAGACGGCAGCGCCTTATGCCAGGCAAAGGATGCAGGGAGCTATTATTGCATATCAAGCAATGCTGGAAACAGGAAGCTGGAACACATTTCCGGACAATACTTTACTAAGGCAGGGAGATACAACAACATATGTAACGGCCCTGCAGGAAAACCTGGTACTTACCGGCGACCTGTCTCTGGATGCTGCCACCTTGCCCGGAGTTTATACTTCGGAGATGAAAAAGGCCGTACAAAAATTTCAGGCCAGGCACGGGCTTATTGCAGACGGTGTGGTTGGACCCAACACGGTTGCCGCTATCAATGTGCCCCTGACCCAAAGGCTCTGGCAACTAAAATACAACTTGGCCAATTGGGATACTGCTTTCTTCTCTGTAACACAGCCTTATGTAGTCATCAACCTTCCGGATTATACTTTACAAGTGGTAGACAGCAACAAAACGGTGCTGCAGATGCGTGTGATCATTGGCAAACCCTCACTGATGACCTACCCGATATTGAGTGAACTGGACATGCTGGTGCTGTACCCTTACTGGTATATCCCGAAGTCAATAGCCGTAAACGAGATAGTGCCTTTGCTACGGAAAAACCCGGGGTATTTATCTAAGAAAAAGATGGTACTTGAGCAGCAAAGCCCCAATGGCTGGATACGCGTAAGCCCCTGGCAGGTGGACTGGCAAAGTATAAATGCCTCTAATTACACCTACCGGATCTACCAATTGTCTGGCAAGGATAATGAGCTGGGCCAGGTGAAGTTTTTGTACCCGAACAGACTGCCACAGTATATGCACGACACCCCGAACAAAGAATTGTTTACTTACCCAAACCGTACCTTCAGCCACGGCTGCATCAGGCTCGAAAAACCTTTTGAGTTGGCCGACTATATTTTAGAAAAGGGCTCCGGCTACACGCCGCAAAAAGTAAACGACCTCTGGAACCGGAACACCCCCAATCATTACATTAAAGTAAAAAAACCGTTGCCTTTGCGTATTGTATACTTTACCGCCTGGGTAGATGCGCTTGGGCAGGTACAGTTCCGGGATGATATGTACGGTCTTCACCGTCCGCCGCAGTTAAGTGCTGAGTAAAGGTTGCAGTGTCGTGTTGGATTCTGGAGTACATTATCAGATTTCAGCTGCATATGGTCCAGCTGCCCCTCTCAAGAGCAGGGTCGTTTCATTCTACCAAAATATGTAATTTTAGTGCCTTCGCTCGCGTCCCTGCTCTCAAGAGGGAAATTCCGAAAACAAAAAGCCCTCTCCTGTTTCCAGAAAAGGGCCTCTATATGATTTTATACTTTATACTTATTTCTGTTTTTCCGGCGAACCTGCTGCCATTAGTATATTCTGCACATTCTCATGTTTGGTATAGTCAATGGCAGCTTTACCGGTACTATCCTTTACTTTGGCATCGGCACCGGACTGCAGCAGGGCAAGGATGATCTCGAAGTTGGCATCCATCTCACAGGCCAGCATCAATGGTGTTTTAGCTTCGTTGTTCTGGATATTCGGGTCAGCGCCGGCTTCCAGCAACTTGCCTAGCTCCATAATACCGATATGCTGGCCAATGGTAGCCTGTAATGCTTCAGCCAGAACTGTATTCCCATTCTTATCCTTGATGTTAGGGTCTGCCCCTCTGGCAATAAGCGTATCCAGCAAATCAACCTGCTCCTGTTCATATAACTCTGATCGCACCCTGGAACTGCTCACAGCATAATGCAATGCAGTTTTACCGTCATCGTCCTGTGCATTTATATCAGCTTTATTGTTAAGCAACAGGCTTACAGTTTTCAGGCGTACTTCAGGCTCGTAAATAACACCGTAATCTTCTAATAGCATTGGCACATAAACTGTATGCATCAGCGGGGTACGTCCGTTAAACTCAGCTACAAAATCATCGGGTATGGCCAGTGTGTTTGCATCGCCGCCTGCAGCCAATGCACGTTTCAGCATTTCAGGATCTCGGTTTACGGAGGCGATTACTACCTTCTGGTCTGGCGTCTGGTTAATGTAGAGCAACTGCTCATAAGCCAGTACACTACCTTTAGCAATTGCCTGACGGTAAAGTTTTCGGGCTTCGTCTGTTTTTACTTCTCCTAAAGTTCCTTCTTCGTGTAGCAGGCCCAACGTATAAAACGCCTCACGATCGCCGGCAGCTACGCCTCTGTTTAACCAGTATGCCGCCTTATCATAGTCTTTTTTAACGCCTTCACCGTTCAGATACAAGTTTGCAAGCGATGTATAGGCCGCCACATCGTTGCCGTTGGCAGCGCGGCTCAGGTAATTAAATGCCAGTCCGTAATCCTTAAGCTCCCCAAAACCGGTATAGTACATACTTCCCAGAATACGGTTTGCAAACGCATCTCCCTCAACAGCTTTCTCACGAATTACAATCGCGGCAGTACGCATATGCTGTATAAAGCGCTGTTTATCCTCTAGTGTTCTAAGTATGGTTTGCTCAGCCAGGCCAAGGTGCCCCAATAAACTGCCTTCGTCAACGGCTCGCTGGTAATAAAAAGTAGCAGAATCCTTGTTGGCGGCAAAGTATTTCTCAGCATTCTGTATCTGTTTTACCGTGTCTATCTGTACCGAATCATACTTTAGCTCGCGGTATTGGTGCATGCGGCCCAAAAAGTATAAAGCATCCTTGTCGCCTTCGGCAATGGCCTGCTTAAATTTCTTGTAGGCTTCCGGGTAATTCAAGGTGATATAATGCATCATGGCCGAGTCCATGGCAGATGTACGCCATATCTTTTTCACAACCAGACTTGGAACCGGATTAACAAGGGTTTGTGCATTTGCTGCGGCTGGCTTTTGCGCTGTTACGGTGGCAGTTGGTTTTGCTGTGGCTGTTTTAGAGGCATTACTAGTTGCTGTAGCCGTTTTTTTAGCTGTAGTAGCAGCCTTAACCTGATTACCAGTTGCTTTCTGGGGTGCTTTGCTTTGGGCTATAGCCATATTGCCGGCAAGTATAAATAATACTGCTAACAGTAAATTAATAGCCTTTCTGCTGGATCTTTTATAGATAGTGTGTTTCAAATCTGTTTGCATTAATGCGCTATAAACAACCGCGAAATTACAGTTATCTGCTCTTTAAATCAAAAAACGGGCTAAATCAGACAAATTGTAACGTTTATGCCCACAAGTTAAACGCTTTAGAGCAACTTCCTGTTCATCTTGTAGCATCTTTCTGAAAACACTACAGCACGCGCCATGCCAAATGTTCGGCGCAGGTTCTTTAAAAGGATTAGTATTCGTAACTTGCATAGATTTTAAGACGCACGCGGAAGAGAAGAAATGGATTATATCAGTTTATTAAATGAGTCGCAACGCGCGGCAGTGCTTCACACCGAAGGGCCGGCTATGATCATAGCGGGTGCAGGCTCTGGAAAAACAAGAGTTTTAACGTACCGGATCGCCCACCTGATTAGCCTGGGAGTAGATCCGTTCAACATATTGGCCCTTACCTTTACCAATAAGGCGGCCAAAGAAATGCGCCATCGTATTGAGAAAGTAATTGGCAACGAGGCTAAAAATATCTGGATGGGTACGTTCCACTCGGTGTTCTCGCGCATACTTCGCGCCGAGGCCGATAAAATTGGCTACCCGAAAAGCTTTACCATTTACGATACCGACGACTCCAAAACACTCATTCGCAATATCGTGAAGGAGATGAACCTGGACGATAAGCTGTATAAGCCAAATGTGGTGCTGGGCCGTATTTCCGCTGCCAAAAACAAGCTGATATCGGTAAAACAGTACGTGAATGACGCGGTGATACAGGCCGACGACGAAGCTGCCATGCGCCCCAAGATCGGCAAGATCTACGAAACCTACCAGAACCGCTGCTTTAAAGCCGGCGCCATGGACTTCGACGACCTGCTGTTTAACACCAACGTGCTCTTTAAAGACCACCCGGACGCACTGAACAAGTACCAGAACATCTTTAAGTTTGTGATGGTGGATGAGTATCAGGACACGAACTACTCGCAGTACCTAATAACCAGAAAGCTGGCTGCCCAGAATCGCAATATTGTGGTGGTGGGTGATGATGCGCAGTCTATCTATGCTTTCCGTGGGGCTGATATCCAGAACATCCTCAACTTTGAGCGCGACTACCCGGAGCTGCAGGTGTTTAAACTAGAGCAGAACTACCGCTCTACCAAGAACATCGTAAACGCTGCCAATTCGGTAATCAAAAACAACACTGCCCAGCTGCGCAAAGATGTTTTTACCGATAACGAGCAAGGTCCGTTGATTGAGGTAATAAAAGCCAACTCGGATAATGAAGAAGGCAAGCTGGTGGCTACCACCATTTTCGAGGAGAAGATGAACAACCACCTCTCCTACGACGACTTTGCCATACTTTACCGTACCAACGCGCAGTCCAGGGCCATGGAGGAAGCCCTGCGCCGCATGAACATAAAGTATAAGATCATCGGTGGCTTGTCTTTCTATCAGCGCAAAGAAATTAAAGATCTTATTGCCTACCTGCGCCTGACGGTTAACCCGAACGATGAGCAGGCATTGCGACGTGTAATCAACTACCCGAAGCGCGGCATTGGCGAAACTACCGAGCAAAAGATTTTTGTAACGGCTACCGAAACTAACCATAGTGTTTGGGAAGTGGTACAGAACGCAGCCCAGTTTTTAGGTAACCGCGTGGGCACGGCCATCGAGAATTTCTCGATTATGATCCGCGACTTTGCACGCATTGCTGCAAACGTAGATGCCTTTGAAGTTGCCAAGCACGTAGCCAAGCACTCTGGTATTGTAGATGACCTGTATCAGGATAAAACCGTGGAAGGCCTTGCCCGCTACGAAAACATACAGGAGCTCCTGAATGGTATTAAAGAGTATGTGGATGACCCTGAGAAGGCAGACAAGAGCCTGGATGCTTTCCTGCAGGACATTGCCCTGATAACCGATGCCGACACAAAAGCAGATGACGACGGGGAGTTTGTAACCCTCATGACCATACACTCGGCCAAGGGCCTAGAGTTTAAGAACGTGTTTATTGTGGGTATGGAGGAAAACCTCTTCCCCAGCCAGATGATGCTGAACTCCCGCGCCGACCTGGAAGAAGAGCGCCGTTTATTTTATGTGGCCATTACCCGTGCCGAGAAAAAGCTATACTTAACTTACGCCACCAGCCGGTACCAGTGGGGTAACCTGAGAGCCTGCGAAAAGAGCCGCTTTTTAGACGAGATCGATCCGAAATACCTTAACTTTAAGTATGGCGATTCAAGTGCAGGCGGTGGCAATATTTTTGACAGAGTGCTGGAGCGCAAAAGCAGCATCAGCAGCCTGATAGCGCCGCCACAGCGCAAGCAGGTAGCTACAGCCTATACCCCATCTGCCGATTTTAAACCAAGCGACACCTCTAAATTGGCAGCCGGCATGAAAGTAGAGCACCCCAAATTCGGTTTTGGCGTAGTTACCAAAATGGATACTCAGGGTAACAGCGTAAAAGCTATTATCAACTTTGATGAAGTTGGCGAGAAAACCCTGCTACTAAGCTTTGCCAAGCTGCGGATTCATGAGTAAGTATGAATTTTGAACGAGGGAATGAGTGCATGTGTGAATGTAGATTAAATTTTGTTTCTTTTGATAGAATCACGTATGTTAATTGAAATTAAATATTCACTTAATCACTCAGTCACTCATTCAAAATTGAAAACTCACCGTAATTCTTAATTCGGCATTGCACAAAGTGCATATATATTTCTAAATTTGACCCTTTACACACGATATAATGGAAGCGAGTACATCATTTAAACAAGACCTTTTGCTGCGCGAATACGGCCGCAATGTGCAGGACCTGGTAAACTACATTTCTAAGGTAGAAGACCGTTCGGAACGCACGCGCCTGTCGCAGTTACTTATAAACCTGATGGCCAAGCTAAACCCGCAGCTACGCGATACACAGGACTACCAGCAAAAGCTCTGGAACCACTTGTTTGTGATGTCTGGCTCTACCCTGGATGTGGATTCTCCGTACCCGCTTAGCGCTATGGAGTACCTCAACGATAAGCCGCAGCGCATGGAGTATGCTACCGAAACACCACGTTTTAAACACTACGGTACAAATGTGGAGTTACTGATAGAAAAAGCGACTGAACTGGAGGATGAGAAGGAGCGCGAAGCTGCTATTGTCTCCATCGGAAAGCTGATGAAAACCCTTTACAGGTCTTATAACAAAGACAGTATCACGGATGATATTATCATGAACGATATACGCCAACTGTCTAAGGGCAAGCTGAACCTGGACCAGAGCCTGATCGAGAACAACAACCTGTTCGAGTCTAACATTGGCGGTGGCGGCAGGCAGCAGGACACACAGCAGCGCAGCCAACAGCAGAACCGCGGTGGCGACAACCGTGGCCGCAAACCTCAAAGATCCTCTTCCAATCAAAGAAACAAATAGCATAAATGGCTTCATTCGAAGTAAAAGGTGGCACCAAGCTTAAAGGTGATATTTACCCACAAGGGGCAAAAAACGAGGCACTCCAGATATTGTGTGCTGTTCTGCTTACCGCAGAACCTGTTACCATATCTAATATCCCGGACATCAGGGATGTAAATAAGCTGATAGAACTACTCGCAGGACTTGGCGTAACAGTTACTCGCAAAGCACCAGACACATATACTTTCCAGGCTGATAACGTGAACCTGGATTACCTTGATACGGAGGCATTTATAGAGCAGGGCCGTGCCATCCGTGGTTCTGTAATGATCGTGGGTCCGATGCTGGCCCGCTTCGGTAAAGCCAAAATGCCTAAACCAGGTGGCGACAAAATAGGCCGCCGCAGACTAGACACGCACTTTATCGGTTTCGAGAAACTGGGTGCTACGTTTGAGTACAGCTCCGAAGAGAGCTTCTATGGCGTACACGCAAACCGTTTAAAAGGCGCTTACATGCTATTGGACGAAGCCTCTGTAACCGGTACTGCCAACATATTGATGGCTGCCGTACTTGCCGAGGGTACTACCACTATTTACAATGCCGCCTGCGAGCCTTATGTGCAGCAGCTTTGCCGCATGCTTAACCGCATGGGTGCCAAAATTAGCGGTGTAGGCTCAAACCTGCTCGTAATTGAGGGTGTAGATAAATTGGGCGGCACTGAGCACCGTATGCTGCCGGACATGATCGAGATCGGTTCGTTTATAGGCCTTGCCGCCATGACGGGTTCTGAGATCACCATCAAAGATTGCCAGATAGCAGAGCTTGGTTTGATACCAGATACTTTCCGTAGCCTGGGCATTAAAATGGAATTTCGTGGCGATGATATTTTCATACCTGCTCAGGACCATTACCAGGTAGAAACCTACATAGACGGCAGTATACTGAATATTGCCGACCACACCTGGCCAGGCTTAACACCAGATTTGCTGAGTGTAGCTTTAGTTGTGGCTACGCAGGCCAAAGGCACTGTGCTGGTACACCAGAAAATGTTCGAGAGCCGCCTGTTCTTCGTGGACAAACTGATAGACATGGGTGCCCAGATCATACTTTGCGATCCGCACCGTGCTACCGTTATTGGCTTGGACAATCAGATGCCCTTACGAGGTATCCGTATGTCTTCACCAGATATTCGTGCCGGTGTAGCCCTGCTTATTGCAGCCCTTTCTGCCGAAGGCACCAGCATTATTGACAACATTGAGCAGATTGACCGTGGTTACCAAAATATTGATGGCCGCTTAAATGCTATCGGCGCACAGATAAGAAGAATCTAAAGTATAAACATATACTTGATGTTAAGAAAGAGCACCTGTTGAGGGTGCTCTTTTTGTTTTTTGTTGGGTTTAAAAGTATATATTTAGGGGTATATTGTATGGCAGAAGTATAATACCATACATAGTGTATATAGTAGGAGTAGGTACTCCTGTTAACCGTTAGTTGGGTAAAATAAAAAGTATTAAGAATTGAAAGAGCTTAAACATACAAGAATGTTATTACAGGTGTTAGCCTGTCTTTTCCTTATGTTACTGTCTTGTTCTGAAAAAAGCTCCCGAGATTTATATAAAGAATTAACAGTAAGCCCAAAGCCAGAGAACCTGCAAAGTCCGCAAAAGATAAAAGCCATTGAAGACCCAGAACTGCGAGAAAGAGTTTCAGCAAACTTTCAGGTAGACCAAGATGAGTATGCAAAATTAGTTTCGGAATACGGAAGAGCTATAGCTGAAAGGAAAGCCTTTAGCAAATCCTTTATCAAGTTTGCCGAAATAAGTAACAGGGACATGTACGTAGCGGATTATTATCACCTAAGCAGTAGTGAAGTCAAAAATGACACATTGTTACTAAACTTTGAAGCTAAGGATTTAGTGGGTGGGACATACTTTGGTTTTATAGTTACCAATGGGAAATTCAAGGGCAGGTTTGGGCATACTCTACGGTGCATGACTGACGAAGTGCCTGCAGTTGTTGTCCAATACGACAGCCTTACATTAAACAAGAACAGTTATATAAAAGGCGACACCATTTATGGGGAGTACTTCATCAAAGCTTTGAATAAAACGGATGATGTAGAATTTCTGTCAAAGGGTATGTTTAGAAGTATAGTAGAATAAAAATTACTTTACCCAACCCAGTTCAGCCTTAACTCTTGCTACGCTACGGGCTTCGGCTGCACAAGTCCGTTATAGTCAAGGTGAAAATAATCAATAGAAATTAAGTAATGAATACAACACCTGAACACGATGAACGAATTGCAAAAATGACATTTGCGTCTGTATATCCACACTATGTTACTAAAATTGAGAAAAAAGGCAGAACGAAAGAAGAATTGCATCAGGTAATCGAGTGGCTGACAGGTTATGATGAAGCGATGTTGCAAAAACTTATAGAAAAGAAGGTAACCTTTGAGCAATTCTTTCAGAACGCATCCTTACATAACAATGCCCATCTGATAACGGGTGTAATATGCGGCTATCGGGTGGAAGAAATTACAAATCCATTAACACAACAAGTTAGGTACCTGGATAAGTTAGTGGATGAGTTAGCGAAAGGGCGAAAAATGGAGAAGATTTTGCGAACATCATAGAATATCAGTCCTCACAACAATGTACATAAGACAAGCTTTGGTTACGTCTCTCCCTTTATGTACCAACCGTCATAAAGTTTAACTGCTTATGAAAATTTATAAAGCGAAGAAAAAAGGTTTTATCCTTTATCTATTATTAGGTGCATTGATTCCTCCAATTCTAGTGCTTTCCTTAGCTAATGACATATTTTCTGAAGCCGGCACTACTTTGTTTCTGATAATATTTTCACTTTCAATTCTTCCAATTAGTTTACTTACCTGGATATACTTAGATACCTATTATAAAATAGAAAATGGGAAACTGAGATATAAATCAGCATTTTTAAAAGGTGAAATTGATATAAGTACAATCAAAAAGGTCATAAGTGGACAAACCATGTGGGTCGGAGTTAAACCAGCCCTAGCCAAAAACGGTTTGATAATTCAGTACAATCGATTTGATGAGATTTATATTGCACCAGAAAGCAATAATGAAGTTATAAATGATTTATTAGCTGTAAATAAAGACATTGAAGTAGCCAAATAAATACTTTAATCCCAACACCTTATAGGAGCCAGTATTCTGCTGCGCCTCGCTCACATCATGGATAAGCCCCTTCTATTCAACCAAAAATAGTAATTTAGCACCATGTCTGAAGAAATGAAAAATTGCCCAAAATGTAATTCACCTTATGGTTACGCTATGGGAAAAGATACTTACGCTTGCCCTGAGTGCGGAAACGAGTGGAACCCGAATGAAGTGGAAGCAGAGGCCGGATTGAAGGTAATAGATGCTAACGGAAATCAGCTTCAGGATGGAGATTCTGTGGTTGTCATCAAAGATTTACCCGTAAAAGGTGCTCCAAAACCTGTTAAGGCAGGGACAAAAGTTAAAAATATACGCTTAACAGACGGAGACCATAACATTGACTGCAAAATAGATGGCTTTGGCTCTATGGCACTTAAGTCTGAGTTTGTAAGAAAGGCATAATGCATCCGATACTGCACTACATATCAAGCATTAGTGCTTAAAAGTATAAATCCCGTATTAGCTTTTTATGAAGTATAATCCACCCGAACTCAGAACCGTCGACGTGATACGCTACGTAACTCCGCTGCGCGAAGGCGGTTCGCTGCCCGCTCTTGTAGAGGCCGACGATGAGTTTCTGTATGTGCTTAAATTCAGAGGTGCAGGGCAAGGTATAAAAGCTTTGATTGCAGAACTTATCTCCGGCGAGATTGCCCGCTTGCTGGGCTTTAGAGTGCCCGAGATCGTGTTTGTAAACTTAGACGAAGCCTTTGGCCGCACCGAACCCGACGAAGAGATACAAGACCTGCTACGTGCCAGCGAAGGTCTTAACCTGGCACTGCATTACCTTTCAGGAGCCATTACGTTTGATGCTTTGGTAAACGACGTGGATGCCCGACTTGCCTCGCAGATAGTATGGCTCGATGGCCTGATCATGAATGTAGACCGTACCTGCCGCAACACCAACATGCTGATGTGGAAGAAGGAACTGTGGTTAATTGACCATGGCGCGTCTTTATACTTCCATCATAACTGGGACAATTGGCAAGAGCAGGCCAAACGCCCATTTGCACAAATAAAAGACCATGTGCTGCTGCCAAAAGCCACAGCAATGGAAACTGTAAACAAGGAGTCCAAAGCTATACTTACCCCTGAGCGCATTCAGGCAATTGTGGCTTTAATTCCGGATGAATGGCTGACAGGCGGAGAATCTCCGTTTAGTTCTGCAGAAGAACACCGCCAGGCATACGCCACATTTTTGGATCATAGAATAGCTAACTCAGAAGTTTTTGTGAAAGGAGCTCAAGATGCAAGATAAGCACTTGTTTGAGTATGCTGTAATACGCGTAGTACCTCGTGTTGAGCGTGAGGAGTTTGTGAACGTGGGTGTTATACTTTACTGCCGCAGCCTGGGTTTTCTGCACACCGTTTATGAACTGAACGAAGAACGTCTGCTGGCTTTTTGCAAGGATCTGGACCTCGAAGAACTCAGGGAAAGGCTTCAGGCTTTTGAGCGCATCTGCAAAGGTCGTTCCGAAGGTGGCCCTATCGGGCAACTATCCATTGCAGAGCGTTTCCGGTGGCTGACAGCTGCACGCAGCACCGTAGTGCAAACCTCAGCTGTTCACCCTGGCTTGTGCACCGATGCCCCAGATATGCTGAACCATTTGTACACCCAATTGGTGTTGTGACCTCCCCTTCCCCCTCCTAAAAACAGGAGGGGAAATTTTTAATTATCCACTGGCGCCAGCATCCAACTGGTGCCGCCAAGTGTGTGCGAGTCTCCGGACTCGCTTTTGCAGCAACGTGGTTCAAGCATCACTATAGTTGTTGTTCCGGACTTTCTTGTTCCAAACCTGATCTGAAATTTACTAACTCGCTTTCTAGCTTATCTAACCAAAAGACCTCGCGGTGTCCGGAGGTCCCGCGAGTGTCTAGATTGCATAGGCTCCTGCTCCGTAGCCCCAGACACTCGCGGGTCGTAAAGACGCCGCGAGGTCTTTTGCATTCTGACAGTATCAGCGTTTTAGTTAGTCCAACTGCCACTCTTCCCTATTTAATCCGATAGCTTAAAGTATTGGCTTCCTCAAGCTAAGGTTCAAGACAATTGAATTTACTTAATCCAAAAACCATTTGAGCCAAAGTATAGAAAAGGCTAACTTGCATCAAATATAAAGTTATGAGCAAAATAGACTGGAAAACCGTTAAGGATTACGAGGATATAACCTATAAAAAAGCAGGCGGCGTTGCACGTATCGCTTTCAACCGACCTAACGTGCGCAATGCGTTCAGGCCCAAAACCGTATTCGAACTATTTGATGCCTTTCTGGATGCCCGTGAGGATCACTCGATAGGTGTAGTGTTGCTTTCTGCGGAAGGCCCCTCCACGAAAGATGGCGTTTACTCTTTCTGCAGCGGCGGCGACCAGAATGCGCGTGGCTTCCAGGGATATGTAGATGAGTCTGGGACCCCGCGCCTGAACATACTGGAAGTACAGCGCCTGATACGCTTCATGCCGAAGGTAGTGATTGCCGTAGTACCGGGTTGGGCAGTAGGTGGCGGCCACAGTCTACATGTTGTCTGCGACCTGACATTAGCCAGCAAAGAGCACGCAATATTCAAGCAAACCGATGCCGATGTTACCAGCTTTGACGGTGGGTATGGCTCTGCATACCTGGCTAAAATGGTAGGCCAGAAACGTGCCCGTGAGATTTTCTTCCTGGGAAGAAACTACTCAGCACAAGAGGCTTACGACATGGGTATGGTAAACGCTGTTATACCTCACGACGAATTAGAAGATACTGCTTACGAATGGGCTCAGGAGATATTGGCAAAATCTCCGACATCAATCAAAATGCTGAAATTTGCATTTAACCTGACCGACGACGGAATGGTTGGCCAACAGGTATTTGCCGGCGAAGCTACCCGCCTTGCCTATATGACCGAAGAAGCAAAAGAAGGCAGAAACGCTTTCCTGGAGAAACGCAAGCCAGACTTTAAGAATATCCCCTGGATATCTTAACTCAAGAATAAAGTATAAGCAGAGGCCTGTTGCAGTAATGTGGCAGGCTTTTGTTTTTTGATTTATTGGCTGCAGGGTGTGGAATCTAACCACCCCTGCCCCTCCTTGTCTGAGGCGGGGAGCCTGCTATTACTTTATTAAATGTTGCTAAAGCTTAACCTCCCTTCTACTAAGATCCTTAACAGGATGACAAAAAAGAGAAAGTTGCTACTACTGTGATGGCAGAAGAAACAGTAAGTAAAATTCCCCGCCTTAGACAAGGAGGGGTTAGGGGTGGTTGTGGACCCTGTTGAGGCTACTCCTCTCCCCCACTCCTGCGTGAACCTCGGTACAATTCATACTTTAGCAGGCGGCAATCTATTGGGCCATTGTAAAGCGGGGTACGGCGTGAGGTACGCAGTCCTATACTTTTGGCTGCTTCCAGGTTACCAGTAAATACAAAGGCATCAAAGCCCTGGTAGTTATTCTTTAAGGTGTCGCCAATGTTTTTGTATAGCAGGTTGATGTCATCGGACTGAATGCGCTCGTTGTAAGGCGGGTTCATTACCAAAACGCCCTGCTCTGCTGGAGCATTTGTCTCAAAAAAGTTAGCTTCCTCTATTTTGATAACGTCCTGCAGGCCGGCATTTGCAATGTTGGTTCGTGCAGCCTCAATGTAATCAGGGTCTATGTCGTAACCGATGATCTCGGCCTGTGGCGTTTTTCTTTCTTTGGCTTCAGCGGTATTCCAGACCATTTCAAACAGCTGTTCGTTGTAGTCTTTCCAGTTCTCAAACCCAAACGGGTCGCGGCGGAACAGGCCGGGTGCCATGTTCTGGGCCATCATGGCTGCCTCTATCAAAAAAGTACCCGATCCACACATGGGGTCTATAAAGGTAGATTTTTTATCCCAGCCAGAAAGCGCGACAATTCCCGCAGCCAACACCTCATTTAGCGGCGCAACGTTGGTTTGCAAACGATAACCGCGGCGGTGCAGCGAGTCACCCGACGAATCCAGCGACAAAGTAACCATGTTCTCATGCATGTGCAGGTTAATCCTGAAGTCTGGCCTGATCCTGTCTACGGAAGGCCGTTCGCCAGTTTTCTTACGGAACTGGTCTACAATGGCATCTTTGGTAAGCTGGGCCACAAACAGCGAGTGCTCAAAGGTAGAGTGACTTACAACGGCATCAATGGCAAAGGTTTGTTCCAGGTCGAAAATATCGGCCCAGTTTATTTTTTGCACCTGCTCGTACAGGTCTTTCTCATCACGGGCCTTAAAGTTTTTAATAGGCTTAAGTATACGGATGGCGGTGCGGCACCACAGATTAGCCTCGTACAACTGACGCAGATTACCTGAGCAGCTCACAGCACGGTTGCCAACTTTAATATACTCCATATCCAGGTCGCGGAGCTCTGCTGCTAATACCTCTTCTAAACCAGACAGGGTGGTTGCAATAATGTTAAAGTTTTCGTTGTGTTTCTGCTTAGCCATACCATTTACTAAATTCTGAATGCAAAAATAGCTTAAAGGAATTACGAATCACGAATTATGAGTTAGAATTTAGGAATACGAGGTTTTAAAGCATTCTAAGCACAAGCTGCTTTTTTAAAGATTTGTAATTACTGATTAGTAATTCGTAATTTATATTTCCTTTTCTTAATTTACGCTTTTTAATGCAGGCTTTTATACTTAAACCGGCAAGGTCTGGCAACTATCACCCTTTTAAATACCCAACATGCATCTCGACGTAATCGACTGGATTGTAATGGCCGTTTTCGGCATCCTGATTTTAGGCATTGGTATAAGTTATACTGGTAAGGCAAGCGGCAGTTTGGCCAACTACTTTCTGGGAGGCCGGAATCTGACCTGGTGGGTTGCAGGCACCTCTATGGTGGCTACTACGTTTGCCGCCGACACCCCGCTTGCTGTTACCGAACTGGTTGCCCAGAGCGGTATATCCGGTAACTGGCTCTGGTGGAACATGTTGTTGGGCGGTTTGCTAACCACTTTCTTCTTTGCCAAGCTATGGCGCCGTGCCGGTATCATCACCGATCTGGAGTTTATCGAAATGCGTTATTCCGGCAAGCCAGCCTCTTTTCTACGTGGTTTCAGGGCAATTTACCTCGGCATTTTTATGAACAGTTTGATCATTGGCTGGGTAAACGTGGCCCTGATGTCCATAATCGAAGTATTCTTTGAAGTGCCGAAGTCGGAGCAGCTGTTTTATGTAGCTATTGCCATGCTGGTTGTGGTTACCTATTCTTCGCTTTCCGGATTACTGGGCGTTGCGATTACCGACGTGGTGCAGTTTGTGATTGCCATGACAGGCTGTATCATACTGGCCATACTGGTTGTAAACTCAGAACAGATAGGAGGCATTTCTGGATTGAAAACAAAACTGCCAAGCTGGTCTCTGGACTATTTTCCAAGTATAAGCTCCGGAGAGGCAACAGCTTCGGGAGTGGCTAAATCGCTTACGCTTTCGCTGGGAGCTTTTCTGGCGTTTACTACAGTGCAGTGGTGGGCCAGCTGGTATCCGGGTAACGAGCCTGGCGGCGGCGGTTATATTGCCCAACGCATGATGAGTACCAAAAACGAGAAACATGCCCTGTATGCTACGCTTTTCTTCCAGATAGGCCATTACTGCATTCGTCCGTGGCCGTGGATCATTGTGGCGCTTTGCGCGGTTGTTTTATATCCTGATCTTTCTGCTGCCGACAAAAAATTAGGCTATGTAATGGCCATGAAAGACTTCCTTCCAGCTGGCCTCAAAGGTTTGCTGCTGGTGGCTTTTTTCGCCGCTTACATGAGTACAGTATCAACACAACTTAACTGGGGTGCCAGTTACATTATCAACGACTTTTATGGCCGCTTCATCAACAAAGAGGCAAACCAGAAGCAGTTGGTAATGGCTTCGCGTATTACAACTGTCTTGCTTATGATCGTTTCACTGGCTGTAACTACCCAAATCACTTCTATTTCAGCAGTTTGGGTATTTATTATGGAGGCCGGTGCTGGTTTGGGTTTGGTACTTATACTTAGATGGTACTGGTGGCGCATTAACGCCTGGAGCGAGATTGTGGCTACCATTGCGCCGTTTATCGGGTATGGCGTGGCACGTTACGTAATGGGTTGGGAGTTCCCAAACAGCTTCTTCCTTACGGTTGGCTTTACGACAGTAGCCTGGATCGTAGCAACCTACATCACCCGCCCTACGCCGATGGCAAAACTGCATGCGTTTTACGAGAAGATCCAGCCAGACGGCGCCTGGGCACCAGTACGTAAGTCACTGGATTTGCCAAAACCTAAAACAAAGGTGTTTCACCTGCTTATTGGCTGGATTTCGGCAGCAGTGATGGTATACTCTACCCTGTTCCTTATCGGCGACCTGATCTTCCAGAACTATACCCGTTTTGCCATGTGGCTTGTTTTTGCTTTAGTGGCTGGTTTCACAATGGTTTATACTTCCAAACGCATCAACTTTTTCCAGGACTGATTTTTGAGGTAGAAAGGTAGACCACAGATTAAAGGGATTTGATTGATTTTATAGATTTTAAATTCTGCCGCAGAATTAGCAATAGCGTAATTTGAGGCAGTGCTGAATCATACTTAATCAGTTTAATCCCTTTAATCTGTGGTCTAACTATTTAACTCAATTCATTACCTTTGCTAGTAAAATTACCGCTTATGAAACTGCAGTCCGATTATTCTCTTAAGGCTTATAATACCTTTGGCATTGATATAAAGGCAAAACTTTTTGTGCAGTTTAGCACTGTGCAGGAATTGCAGGAGGTGTTACAGATGCCGGAGCTACAGCAGGAAGAGAAGCTGGTATTGGGCGGTGGCAGCAATGTGCTCTTCACCAAAGACTTCGATGGCGTGGTAATGCGCAATGAGATAAAAGGCATTGAGGTGCTGCGCCATGACAATGAGCATGTTTATGTGAAGGCCGGCAGTGGCGAAGTATGGCACGACTTTGTACTTTATACTTTAGAGCATAACCTGGGTGGCCTGGAGAACCTATCGCTTATACCTGGTTCGGTGGGTGCTGCCCCACTGCAAAACATCGGAGCTTATGGGGTAGAGTTAAAAGATGTATTTCATGAACTGGAAGCTGTAGAACTGGCAACCGGCGAAATCCATACTTTTGACAATGACACCTGCCAGTTTGGCTACCGCGAAAGCGTATTTAAGAATAAACTAAAGGGCAGGTATGTTGTAACAGCCGTTACCTTTAAACTAAACAAAGAGCACAGGCTAAATACAAGTTACGGAGCCATCCAAACCACGCTGCAGGAGATGCAGGTGCAGCAGCCAACAATACAAGATATAAGCGCAGCCGTTTGCCATATCCGCAGTACCAAATTGCCCAACCCAAAAGAGATAGGCAATGCCGGCAGCTTTTTTAAAAACCCGGAGATCCCGCTAAAGCAATTCGAAAACCTGAAGGCACAGTTCCCCGGCATCCCTTCTTACCCGGTATCTGACACCACTGTTAAAGTACCGGCTGGCTGGCTGATTGAGCAATGCGGCTGGAAAGGCAAAGTAATTGACAACTACGGCGTACACAAAAACCAGGCGCTGGTACTTGTAAACTATGGCGGTGCCAAAGGCGAACAGGTACGTCAACTGGCCTTCGATATCATTGATTCTGTAGAAGATAAATTCGGTATCAGGTTGCACCCCGAAGTAAACATCCTATAATTTAAAATAAAGTATAAAAATTAGCTTATATAGCCTAAACCTTATCTGCATAGCTACGATATAAAAGGATATTTAATCTTTTGCAGCTATGATAAGAAAAGAACTATACACTTTATTTTTTGCCCTCCTAACACTTACCTTTTTTGCCGGATGCGGCAAAGACGATGATCCGGGGCCTGTAACTAAAACCGATTTACTGGTGGCCAATGAGTGGAAAGGCGACCAGGTACAGGTAAATGGCATCGATGTTTCGAACAGGCCAGAAGTAACCGGGCAGATCGGCCAGATAAAGACCGTACGCCTTAAGTTTGAGAAAGACGGGACTTACAATGCACGGTTTACTACCAGCATGGGCGAACAGACACAGTCTGGTAACTGGAGCTTTAACGAAGACGAGACAAAAATGACCTTTGAGCTTTACGGTGAGGTTGACATTAAAACACTTACAGAGAATAACCTGGACATGACATCAAAGATTCCGTTTCAGGGAGTGCAGTTTAACGCCGAAGTTATGTTTGTGAAGTAAGCACTTACATTTAAATCATTTTAAGTATAGTATTATGCCTAAATCCAGACTACTTCCGTTACTGCTTCTCTTGCTAACCGTAGCTTTTACCAGTTGCGACAAAGACAAAGACGAAGATCCGGCTCCAACAAATACCGACTTCCTTACTGCGGGTACCTGGAAAGGCTTCGGCATTTATTATGCAGGCCAAAACCTTACAAATGAATTTGCAGAGGATGGGTATGATATGACAAAGTATAGCCTCAGGTTTGAGAAGAATGGTAATTTTACGGAGACTTACGACGGCTCCTCTTCACCCGGGAAATGGGAGTTTGCGAATAATGAAAAAACTATACTTCTTAATAAAGGCACATCTGATGAGTTTCCACTTACCGTTAATAAGCTGGATGCACAAGAGTTATATATTGAGTACACCATTGAATTTGACGGAGATGAGTATATACTTGAGGAAAGGTTTAAACTTAACTAAAACAGAAAAGGCTCCTTGATCAGGAGCCCTTTCTCTTTTTATAGCGTTATACTTTACTTCAGTACCGCCAAGGTAGCACCGTTACCGCCGCGTTCCTCAGCCTCGTTGCCAACACTGGCTACTTCAGGCAGCGAGTATAAATAATCGCGCACTACCTGGCGCAACACACCGTTGCCACGGCCATGCACTATTTTAATCTCCGGAATGCCAAGCATGATAGCCTCATCGGTAAAGTTCATCACTTTATTTAAAGCATCTTCGGCATACTCTCCGCGGATATCCAGGGTAGAGCCAAAATCGGCCATGCGCTGCGTAATGTTCATACCACGGGTATAACCTTGATCTGCTTTAGTTTCAGCAGCTTTTTTCTGCTTGGCTACCTGGCCCTCTATTTTTTCGAGGTTATCAACCTTCACAATCGTTTTGAGGCCACCAAAAAGTACCTCGGCCGTT
This sequence comes from Pontibacter aydingkolensis, assembly GCF_019443125.1. Taxonomy (GTDB): domain Bacteria; phylum Bacteroidota; class Bacteroidia; order Cytophagales; family Hymenobacteraceae; genus Pontibacter; species Pontibacter aydingkolensis. Next base: position 204,485 of record NZ_JAHYXK010000004.1, read on the forward strand.
TTACCTTTTATACTTACCACCTGGCCTACAGAGTCCTGGCCTACCAGCGCCACATTATCGCCTTCTTTTATACTTGCGTTGGCAAGGCGTTTATGTGCAGGGCGGGGGTCTTCTTTGCGTACCTGCTCGTTGGCAAAAGTTTCCAGTTCCCGGCGAGCCTCTTTGGTTTGCTCTTTCTCGGCCTGGCTCTGCTTTATCTGCTGTATGGTAGCCTCAATTTTCTGGTTGGCATCCTTTAATAGCAATTTTGCTTTGCCTTTGGCCTCGCGCATAATGTCCTGCTTGCTCTCTTCAAGGTAGTTCTTCAAGTCACCATACTCTTTCACGTTGCGCTTTAGCTTCTGCTCCAGTTTGGTAGCCTCCATCACCTTCTTTTCCAGTTCCTGCTTCTCAGTTTCGAGTTCTTCCAGTAACCTGTCGTAGCGTATCTTGTCTTTACCCACCAGGCTGCTGGCTTTGTCTACAATAGCTTTTGGCAGACCAATTTTACGGGCAATCTCGATGGCAAACGATGAACCCGGCTTACCGATCTCCAGTTGGTAAAGCGGCTGCAGGTTTTTATGATCGTAGCGCATGGCACCGTTGATAATGCCTGGCGTTTTCTCTGCAAAGTTTTTCAGGTTGGTATAGTGCGTGGTAATCACACCGTATACTTTGCTGTTATTAAGCGTTTGCAACACAGCCTCGGCAATGGCACCGCCCAAAACCGGCTCTGTACCCGTACCGAACTCGTCTATCAGCACCAGGCTTTTATGGTCGGCCACCGTCACAAACTTTTTCATGTTCGTGAGGTGCGAGCTGTACGTACTCAGGTCGTTTTCGATGGACTGCTCATCCCCGATATCGATAAAGATATCATGGAAGATACCTGCCTCTGAACCATCCTCTACCGGAATCAGCATACCGCATTGCACCATGTACTGCAGCAAACCCACAGTTTTTAAACTAACAGATTTACCACCGGCGTTTGGTCCTGAAATAAGCAGGATGCGCTGGTCGCGGTTCAGTTCCAGGTCCATGGGCACGGTTAGCTTACCTATCTGACGGTGTGCCAGGTACAGCAGCGGGTGCATGGCCTGTTTCCAGTTAATGTGTGGGTACTTGTGCAACGTTGGCCTGTAAGCCTCTACCCTGCGTGCAAATGCCGCCTTAGCTCTGATAAAGTCCAGGAGACCCAGGTACTGGTAAGCTTTGCGCAGCTCCGGAATGTAATGGCGCAGCGTATTGGTAAGGCCCACAAGTATACGGATCAGCTCACGGTGGTACGCGTTCTCCAGATCTTTAATATCGTTGTTGAGTTCGAAGATAGACTCTGGCTCAATGTAAACTGTCTGCCCTGTGGCCGACTCGTCGTGAATCAAACCTTTGATGCGGCGCTTATGCTCTGCGATAACAGGAATAACCAAACGGCCTCCGCGAATGGTTGGCTCTACGTCAGAAGGTGTCCAGCCTTCGTTTTTGGCGTGACGGATGATAGACTGTATCTGCTTGCGAAGTATGGCCTGCTGCGAGATCAGGTCGCGCTTCAGGCGCTGCAGTTCTGGTGTGGCATCATCGCGCACGGCACCGGCATCGTCTACAACTTTATCCAGGGCAGCTATCAGCGAACGCTCTACAGTTACGTTGGCACCCAAGGCTTTCAGGGCTTCATACTTTCCTTCTTCAGAACCGGAGATAAAGCGCAGCGAGTCGCGGATAGTGCGCAGCGACATTTTTATCTCGAAGAAGTGTACCACGTCAAGGTATGCACCCTCCAGGGTAGCTCTGTCGAGGTAAGCGTTTACGTCGAAGTAGTGCTGCAGCGGAATTTCTGCGTCAGACTCCAACAGCTGTTTAAACTCGTCGGTTTGCTGTAGCAGGCGGTCCACCAGGTCGTGGCGGTTAAGGAATTGCATGCGGTTTACGAACTGGCGCCCCAGCGGGCTCAGGCACAATTCAGAAAGCATTTCCCGAACCTGCGCAAACCCAATTTTTATTTCGAAATTATCTGGATAGATCAATGTTTATCTCTTAATTTAAGGCAAATTTAGCATTTAATAACAAGTATAAGCAGGTGTTTTGTTCGTTTTGGCAACCTTGTTTTTGACAAAAGAAAATGTGACAAAGGACAAAAGAACTCTATACCTGTTTTAACTCTCTAACTCGCTAACTTTTTAACTTTCTAACTTTTTAACTCTCTAACTCAAATGGTTCTCGATAAACTCGCTAACGCACAGCGCTACTACACGTTGCACCCACTCTTCGAAAAGGCTTTCGCTTACCTCCGAGACACTGACCTGGCAAAAGTGCCAACCGGCGTGCACGAAATTGAGGGCAGAAAACTGTTTGCCATTGTATCGGAGGGTGCTGGCGTAACTGAGCAGGAGTATAAACTGGAGGTCCACCGCAAATACATCGACATACAGTATGTGATAGCTGGCACCGACCATATGGGCTGGAAAGACCTGGCACAGTGCGAAATGCCCAACGACCCTTATAACGAAGCCCGCGACGCTGCTTTCTTCCCTGACAAAACGGAGAGTTGGTTCTATGTGCCTGCCGGCTCCTTCACTATCTTCTACCCCGACGATGCCCACGCCGCCATGGTTACCGGTGAAAATGTGGTGAGAAAGGTGGTATTGAAGATAGCAGTGGAACGTAAGTAAACTCGCTCTGACGATTACGGTTCTCTATTGATTCTGATTTAAAATCGTATCAGTTTAATTTTAAATTATACCTAGAGGAGATGTTATGAAACTTTCCTATTTGACCTTTTTCAAATTTGCGTTAAGTTTTCTGACTTCATGTAGTGAAAGAAGTGATCAAAGTTTGAGTGGAGGCTCTACAGAATATAGAACCGATACAACAGCAACTTTAAATGACAGTAAAATCTATCCACTAACTGATATTGATGAGAATTTTGAAATATTTCTTAGTCACTTTAACAGAGTTTCTGTATTTCAAACAGCACGTATTGATTTTCCCTTGATGTACAAAGAAGTAGATATGGACTCTGAAAATTTAAGTTTGATAGAAGGAAAAATAGAGAAGCCAGACTTTCTGAAAATGGATTTTACTTTCGATAAAAGTATGGCTGATAGGACTGTTGATGCATATACTCAGGATATTGATGTTAGGAACAATAAGGCTACTATTATGATAAGAGGAGTAGATAATGGGATTGCTACCGATTATTTTTTTGAGAAGAGAAGTGGCAAGTGAATGTTAGTTTATTTTGAAGACCACTCGACTTAAAATCTTCCCTTAACAATTGCTGTTCACAACTTCGTAGAAAAGTTACAATCAAACAAAAAGCCATTTATCTAGCTATGAAACAAGACTTAGCTTTTATACTTCGAATCTCATCACTTATGAATGAAGTAAATTATTAAGTACAAGCACTCAGCCCATGCAACAACCTCAAATCCTAAACACCTCACCTAAATACCTTATAGGCATACGCACCACCACTACCCTTTCGGCTAACAATGCAGTGGCTCTGTGGGCCAGCTTTATGCCGCGAAGGAAGGAAATCGCAAACAGAATAGAACAGGCTTTATACTCCGTGCAGGTTTACCCTGAAAGTACAAGTATGGATAAATTCACCCCAGAAACGCAGTTTGAAAAGTGGGCGGCAGTGGAGGTAACAGAGGTCGACACTATTCCGGAAAGTATGGAAACGCTTGAACTGGCAGGTGGCATGTATGCGGTGTTTCTGCACAAAGGTCCAGCCAGCGATTTTTATAAAACGGCGCAATACATTTATGGTACCTGGCTACCCAACTCAGAATATCAACTTGACAACCGGCCGCAATTTGAAGTGATGGGAGAAAAATACCTGGGCCATGCTAATCCGGATTCGGAGGAAGAAGTATGGGTGCCGATAAAACTAAAAATATAGCCCCTGTTTCAAACTCCAAAATAAGTAGAACCCATTGTATTTCTTACCTCGTCAATTCCAGTAATCGCCTTACCAGGTCAGAGTCCAAACTTGTCTCCGGGTAACGCTGCAGTACATCCAAAAAGCTGGTGAGCAGGTGTGGGTTATCAGCTAAGTTCGAAAAGTATACTACCAGCAACTGGCTCTCCGGCACCCGTATTACCAGGTTACTGAAGCCGCAGGTGTTGCCGGTATGGTACATCTCCAGGCTACCATTGCTACGCCTAGAGTAGAACCAGCCCATGCCGTAGTGCCAGTTCAAATTATCTTCGATCAGAGTATTTATACTTGGTAAGGTCTTATCCAGCTGAAATGCTTCATGCTTCTCCAGCCCATTGTGCCACTTCAGGAAGTCCTGCACCGAAGTATAAATGCAGCCATCGCCTTTCGTAGCACTGCATGTGCTTTGGTCGGAGAAAATGGCCTCTCCAGTTACACTCAGAGTATAGCCCATTGCACGGTTTGGTATACTTTTTCCGGCCTCGTAAAGCATTGTATTGGCCATACCCAAAGGCAATAAAATGTGCTGCTGCAAAAATTCGGGATAGGTTAAGCCTGATACCTTTTCCACGAGTAGCGCCAACAACACATAGCCGGTGTTGCTATAGCGGTACTGCGAACCTGGCTCGAAAAGTAAATGAGGTTGCTCGGCTATTATCTCCAGCACTTCCTCATCGCGCACCTGCTCCTGACGGCTGTCATCTACATAAGCTTCATAATCTGGTAATCCGGAGGTGTGGCAAAGCAGGTGCTTTATACTTATTTCGTTGCCGAGGTGTGCCAGTTCCGGGAAATAGTTTTGCAGTTTATCCTCGTACGTAAGCAAACCCTGCTGTTGCAACAACTGTACACACATGGCAGTAAATTGCTTTGAAACTGATGCCAACCGGAAATTTGTAGCCAGGTTTATACGCTTACCTGTTTCCAGATCAGCCAGCCCTATGCTGTTTTCATAAAGCACCTCTCCTGCCCTGGCCACCAATATAGCTGCCCCCGGATTGGTGTCGGAGTAGTGGGTATGCAAATGTGCGTGGACTGCCTGAGATAGAGTTTCAGCCATGGTTTAGGGCTTGTTCGGTACTAAAGTATAAAATTATATTCTCTGTAGCTATGGTGAATTCGATATCAAACCATTATTATACTTTACATAATATAGCAACCACACACTTATCTCGAATTTATATTTCAAATTTGGTATTTTAGCTATCTTTCCTAACAGATTTACGAAAGCACTTTAACATTTATACTTTGAAAAAATACGGATTACACGGCAATCTAAAGGCTCAGAACGGCCTTGGTAAAGAATTGGCAGCTATACTTTTACAAGCCTCTGCACTTGTTTCAACGGCAAAAGGATGTCATTTATACTTAGTAAGCACAGACAAGCAAAACCCCGACACCATCTGGATCACCGAAGTTTGGGACAGCAAAGAAGACCATGACAGCTCACTGCAACTGGATGGTGTCGGCGCTTTGATCTCACAGGCAATGCCGTTACTGGCAGGTAAACCAGAGAAAGGACTTGAACTGGAAGTTTTGGGTGGAATTCCTGCTTAAAACTTCTCCTCTACTCCCAGCCCAAATAACGCATAATCATACTTTACCGGATCGGTCGGGTCAAATGATCTGAGATGATCAGTCAGTTCTTCGGCAGTTTGCCAGTCCATGCCTTTGCGTGTGATCAGGCCTAGTTTGCGGGCTACTCGCTCCACATGCACATCGCAGGGACAAACAAGATCGGCAGGTTTCATCATTTCCCATATTCCAAAATCTACTCCTTTGTCATCTTTCCGTACCATCCAGCGCAGGTACATGTTCATGCGTTTGCAGGCAGATTTTCGTGCCGGAGTAGAGATGTGCTTTTTGGTACGGTGCGGGGCATCCTCCAGGCTAAAAACCAAATCGTGAAAGTATGCCAGCCTGTCTTTCTGATACCTGATCTCGTTGTGCACGCCTGTAAAAGCAGTTTCAAGGCTATCGTGCTGGCTGTAGTACCATCTGAAAAAGTGTAGCAGGTATAGCAGGTCTGTATCGTTAAAAGTGCGGTGCTTGAAGCCAAGAAAACGCATCAGGTCCTGCTCCTGGTGGTTTAGAATGAAATCATGCGGGGCATTGTCCATCAGGTTCATCAACTTTATGCAATTATTGATGATGGTTTTACGCTGCCCCCAGGCAAGTATAGAAGCAAAAAAGCCACTTATCTCTATGTCCTGTTTTTTGGTAAATCTATGCGGAATAGAAACCGGATCATTCGGAATAAAGTCAGGCTGGTTATACTTGTTCACCCTGTCGTCGAGTAAGGCTTTTATGGCGGCGTAACCTTGTTTCATGTTGTAAAGTACGGGAATTTGAGTGAATGTTTACCTCCCCGTATTACCCCCTCCTAAAAACAGGAGGGGGTAATACGGGGATATTTTATACTGCTTTTTGACTTCCTTACTGAATTCCATATTCTCAAATCAGATACAGAAAATTCTGTAATAATTACTCACAAAAAGCACCCCCTCCTGTTTTTAGGAGGGGGCAGGGGGAGGTAACAAAAAACGCCTGAACATTACTGCCCAGGCGCCTTACTTCTACTTTATACTTCACTAGCCTTACGGCATATAAGAAACCTCTACTCTGAATTTTTGATCTACGGCACCCAGTTTCTGGTAGGCCTTTTTAGAGATACGCACCACCACTTTATCGTTGGCTCCTGTTTCGGGTAACTTTCCTATAACGCGTACATACACCACCTGGCCGTTCATGGCATTCTTTACCTGCATAATAGTGCCCACAGGAGCCGATTTATGCAACGCCAGATATTTATTTGTGTCGGCCTTCGGGTCAATCATCTCGGCCATGCCGCTTTCAATTATCTTTTTAACACCTGATGCAGGATTCTCTTCTTCAGGCGCTTCTTCTACACGCTCGTTCGCTGCCACAGTAGTGGCTGGAGTGGTAGTAGCTGTTGATGCAGTTGTTGTAACCGGAGTTGAAGTATTGGAAGTTGAAGCAACAGCTGTTTCTGCTGCCGGCTTCGTCTTTGTCATTTCATCGTCAGGCTCCGGAGTATAAACTGGTTTTTTGGTAGGCGTTGCCATACCTTTGCCAACAACAAGCTCTGAGCCTACACTGATGCTATTGTCCTTGAGGTTGTTCCAGAGCTTGATATCCTCTACAGTAATGTTGTGCTGGCGTGAGATAGAATAAAGTGTTTGTTTTGGTTCTACAGTATGCAGCTTATTACCAGCGTTGTTTACGGTGTACGTACGGTTGCTGGCAGCCGGCGCAGCCGGAGTAGTTTTAGCAGCAGAGGCTACAACTGTACTAGATGCACTACTATACTTACGTGGAATAAGCACGATCTCCCCTATTTTTATGGAAGACTGCACATGCGGATTTGCTTCCACGATCTGGGCAACCGGTGTGTTATACTTTCTCGATAAAGCGTAAAGCGTTTCTTTCGGCTCTACCTTGTGCTGCACAAAAAGCTTTCCGTTTTTGCGCTCCACACCAACCGAATCACGAACAGCTGTAACCTCAAAGGCATTAGCCGAAAAAGAGAGCAAAGGCACTGCTACAAGAGCAACTAATAAAGATCGAACCATGGCTAAAAATTGTACTATGCTAAAAGTGAGTATACCTGCAAAATCTGTTTGTCGAGCAGCAGGTATAACCCGAGGTTAAAGATAAAAAAAGTATCTGAACCTATGCCACTTAATCCGCTGCCAAGTTTAACTTTTAAACGCAGCTTACCTTCTAAATCATATATAACCACAAAATTATCTAATTCACCACTCTCCGCTTGCGCATAGTAACTTATTACTATACAAGAATTTGCCTCTGCATATGCTATACCCTGCACCGGCCTGGCACCTGATTGTTCAATTAAAAAATTGCACACATCCTCAAAGTATGACTCTCCCTGCATATAAAGCACAGGATAAACGCAGTCGCGGTACCGGTCACTACTAAAATCTGAAACCTGCTGAGCTGCTCTGTACTGGCTTATATCAGTTTGAATTGTATCTCCATTTTCAGGACCAATTATTGTCAGGGCTTCTTCGGGTGCATTGGGGTTATACACCAGCATGCCTTCTTGAGATAAGCCATAAAAAGCCATGTCATCCAATGACCATTCCTGGTTTCCTGTATCAGCGCTTAAAGCAGTTATACCTTTATGCTGCCCGGTTTTACGATCTCCGTATCCGTGTAAATATACCATGCCATACTGCGCATCTTCCAGCCCCTGCCACCATGCTTTTGAAGGATTAATATCCAGCTTTTGAAGTATAAAGCCAGCCGCATCCAAAGTATAAAAATGGGTGAGTAGCAGGTCCGGGTCGCGCACCTCCAGGGCCAGCTTCCGGCAGGCAGTATCGATGCGGATACGCCACACCGGCGCCTGAAAATCGTATGAATAGAGTAAGGAAAGTATAACCTTGTGTTTTTTTGTTATATTAGAGCATGTTTAAAATTCATCCTTTGCGCTGCAAACTGCCCATAAAGGAACCTGACTCCACCTTTTTTTCGCCACGTAGCGCTGCTATGCGGCTCTAAAAACGTTTCGCCAGAACCCTTTCTGTTCAATTTTCGCTCACAAAAACGAAATTTAAACAAGCTCTTATTGCCAGATTGGACTTCAACCAGCCCCCTAAATTATGAAAACCTATTCAAAGCATTGGTATATATCGTTTATTTGCCTGCTATGCCTGCTCTTTAGCCCTGCCATACTTTTAGCCCAGAAAGCAAAGCAAAAGGTGTTGGTGATGGAAATAAAATCGGAAATTGACCCGCGCACCAATCGCTACACCGAACTGGCCTTTGATGAGGCTACTGCCATTGAGGCAGACCATGTATTACTGATACTAGATACGTTTGGAGGCGCCCTGAACGATGCTGACGAGATCCGGACACGCATACTGGAGTACCCCAAACCGGTGTATGTGTTTATTAACAAAGATGCTGCCTCTGCGGGTGCACTTATTTCGCTGGCCTGCGACAGCATTTACATGGCTCCGGGTGCGAACATTGGTGCTGCTACTGTAGTGGGTGCCGACGGACAAGCTGCTCCGGGTAAATACCAAAGCTACATGCGCTCCATCATGCGCTCAACAGCCGAGGCTAACGGCCGCAACCCCCGCATGGCCGAGGCGATGGTAGAAGCCAGTGTAGATACTACCCTGTCGGCAGGTCAGGTGCTAAGTTTAACCACTTCAGAGGCTATCAAGTATGGCTTTTGCGAGGGCGAAGCCGCAAATATGAATGAGGTGCTTGCGAAGTTAAATTTGCAGGATGCTGAGATCGTTACGTATCAACTAAGCACCACAAACAAAGTCATCTCCTTTTTCCTGAATCCGTTTATCAGCGGCATACTTTTGCTCGTAATTATCGGAGGTTTATACTTTGAGTTACAAACGCCGGGTGTTGGTTTTCCGTTGGCAGCAGCTGTGGTGGCAGGCACTCTATACTTAGTACCTTACTACCTGAACGGACTGGCAGAAAACTGGGAGATTCTACTTCTTGTGGCCGGATTTATACTTATACTACTGGAGGTTTTTGTGATACCCGGCTTTGGTGTGGCAGGCATCAGCGGTATTGCATTGGTAATTGTATCCCTGGTACTTGTCATGGTAAATAACCAGAACTTCGATTTTACATTTGTACCATCCGAGCAACTAATGCAAAGCATGGCCTCTGTTGTAATTGGCATGGTGGGCGCGGCTATATTTATTGCTTTTACCTGGAACAGGCTGGTGGGCAGTAAAGCCATGCAGCGGCTGGTGCTCAATAACAAGTTCAATAGCGAGGAAGGTTACCGCTCTGCTAACACCGCCGAACACCTTATCGGTAGGGTAGGCATTGCACATACACGCATGATGCCAAACGGACGTGTCATGATCGATGATGTGATGTATGATGCCCAGGCCCGTGATGGCTACATAGAAAAGGGCGATAACGTTCAGGTGATCGATCATACTACATTCTCATTGCGGGTTAAGAAAGTGGGATAATGAATGATGATTTAAGATTTGCTCAGACCTCGCATACTTTTCGCCCATTGCGTTAAATAAATTATACCCCACCTAAAAACTAAACCCCTTATATGAAACTAGCACCCTTATTCCTAACCATTATTACAGCTTTAACTATGTCAGCCTGCCAGACCACACCCCAGGACGAGAACGAAGCCATTACCACAAAAGCCACCTTGCTTTGGTCCGGAGAGATTGCTGCGGATGGGTGCGGTTTCGAGATCGAAATTGACGGCAAAACATATCTTCCGGAAAACGAAGATGCTATACCGGCTTCATTTAAAGATAGCGAAAGCTCTGAAGTGCAACTTACTTACCTGCCACTGGAGGACCAGATCGATCGCCGTTGCGGTATGATACCTCAACCAAGAGTAATGGATGCAGTAAAAGTTGTTTCTGTGAAGGCCTTATGAACTGGAGTTTATCCATGACCACACCAGAAATAATGCAGCAACTTGCCAGTCTTGGCTGTGAAACCACTAAAAATACGCTTATTAAACACGGCGCCAGAGAACCCGTTTTCGGAGTTAAAGTAGGTGACCTGAAGCCTATTCAGAAAAAGGTTAAAAAGAACCATATGTTAGCCATAGAGCTATACGCCACCGGAAACTCAGACGCCATGTACCTAGCCGGCCTCATTGCCGACGAGAAAATCATTACAAAAGAAGACCTGCAGCGCTGGGCAGAACAGGCATACTGGTATATGCTCAGCGAGTATACCGTAGCATGGGTAGCAGCAGAAAGTAAATATGGGTTTGAGCTTGCCAAAGAGTGGATACAGTCTGATAATGATAGAATTGCCACAGCCGGCTGGTCTACATTATCTAACCTGGGAGGCATAAAACCCGACACCGAACTGGACTTGGATTACCTAAGCCAGCAACTGGATCTTGTGCAGGAAAACATACACAGCAGCCCAAACCGTGTGCGCTATACGATGAATGGTTTTGTAATTGCCATGGGAGCTTTTGTGCCCGCACTAAAAGATAAAGCAAAGGCAGTTGCAAAAGCTATCGGCAAAGTAGAGGTAAATATGGGCACCACTTCTTGTAAAGTGCCGGTTGCCCTGCCTTATACAGAGAAAGTAGAGATGATGGGCCGCCATGGCAAGAAAAAGAAAATGGCCCGCTGCTAAAATGCCCGTACTTACGTACCTTTGGCAATTATAAAATCAGCCTGAACTAACCATGGAAGTACTCGGAATTATTCCAGCCCGCTATGCCAGCACCCGATTCCCGGGCAAGCCTTTAACCGATATTAACGGCAAAAGTATGATACAGCGGGTATACGAGCAGGCCAAAAGCGCAGACCTGGCAGAAGTGCTCGTTGCCACCGACGATCAGCGTATTTTTGAGCATGTGAAAAGCTTCGGAGGCAAAGCCGTCATGACAGCAGAGCATCACCAAAGCGGCACAGACCGTTGCTTTGAGGCCTACCAGCAGTATAACCAGCCATTCGAGTATATTATTAACATACAAGGCGATGAGCCCTTTATAAAACCTGAGCAGATAAACCTGGTTGCCAGCTGTTTCCGAAACCCGCAAACCCAGCTGGCTACGCTAATAAAGAAGATTGAGACAGCAGAAGAACTGTTTAATGTGAATGCACCAAAGGTAGTGATAAGCAAAACAGGCGATGCTTTATACTTTAGCCGGCAGCCTATACCCTATTGCCGTAACGTACCCAACGATATCTGGCACAGGCAACATACTTATTATAAGCACATCGGTATTTACGGCTACCACACCGACATCCTGGAGCAGATCACACAACTACCGCCATCAGCCCTGGAGTTGGCAGAATCGCTGGAACAATTGCGCTGGCTGGAACACGGCTTCAAAATCGCCACCGCCATCACTGAGTTCGAAACTATCGGCATCGATACCCCTGAAGACCTGGAGAGAGTTAAAGAGTTCAGGAGTTAGAGAGGTAAGAACGGAGAGACGCAATATTTTGCGTCTTTTTACATTACAAGAATTCCTGCCGTCCCGAGAGGTTTTGGGATGGCTATGTATGGCAGCAGTTTGAAACTGCTTTGCTTTGAAAAAGCAAGTATTGCGATGGCCCCGGCTATACTTTACACTTTGGCAATAATAGAACCCACCCTTGCCCCTCCAGGGAAATTTCTCACAAAGTATAAATCTGCTAATTTATACTTTTCTGCTCTCTCAGAAAGCCTCTATAAACTGGCAAGACAACAAGCTATCTCGTAAGCTTTTTTGAGCGGCAAATTATAAAGTAAAAGACGCAAAATATTGCGTCTCTACATCTCCCGAACTCTTAAAATCTCTAACTCTTAAACTCTCTAACTCCCTCATCCTCCTACGCGCTTGGCCTTATAACCAGCAGCCTGCAGCGTTTGCAGAATTTTGTCCCGGAAATCGCCCTGGATCAGGATCTCACCATCTTTGGCTGATCCGCCTACACCGCATTTGCTCTTAAGCATTTTACCTAGTTCTTTCAGATCGTCATCTGTGCCAACAAAGCCTTCCACTAAGGTTACCTGCTTACCACCTCTGGATTTTTTATCAAGCATTACTTTAAGACTCTGCTGTTGTGGTGGCAGCGTTTCCTGCTCCTGGTCCTGCTCATATTCGTAATGAAAATCAGAGCTGGTAGAATATACAATTCCCTGGCGGCCTTTCTTATTTTTATCTTTCATCTTTCTAATTAATAATCTGTAATGATCAAGGATAAGTATAAACCTTTATTACACATTCATCATTCATTAATCCATCCCTGCCGGCACGAGTACTCTAAGCGATAATGGGTTAATGTGCACATCAAACTCAGTTGCTTCGCCAATAAACTCACCGTCTGCATGGTACATGATTGGAGTATCGGTATTTACTTTTACGTGAGTGGTTTTAAAATATTCAGCGCTGTCAGCATTGGCCAACTGTTTTGTAAGCATACAATAACTTAGGTGCAGTGCTTTTACAAGATCAAGTTTACGTACCAGGCACACATCCAGCAGGCCATCCTCTATATCGGCGAGTGGCGCAATGTAGGCGTTGTTTCCGTACTGGGCAGCATTGGCGAAGGCCATCACGTAACAATCTGTTTCAAAAGCGTTGTCGTTTATTTTAGCTTTTACCGGCATGTGCTTATAGTTCATCACTTCCTTCATCACAAGCTCTACATAGGTTTTCAGGCCACGTTTTTTATTGCCGGCAAACACAGAGCTGATATAAGCATCAAAGCCAATACCTGCTGTTGTGAAAAATGGATGGTCGTTAATACTACAGCTATCTATGGTGATAATATGTCCGTTGTTGAGTGTTTTGATAGCTGCATCTAACCCCATAGGTATTTTAAGATGGCGAGCCAAACCATTCCCAGAACCCTTCGGAAGTACACCTAAAGCCGTTTCGGAATATAAAAGGCCGCGTGCCACTTCGTTCACGGTTCCATCGCCGCCAACTGCCACCACCATATCATATCCTTTATCTGCCGCCTCTTTTGCCAGCTTAGGTGCATGACCAGCATAATCAGTATAAACTACCTCATGCTTGTACTTGCTATGGTTAAGCAACTGCTCAATACGGTCCGCAACATCTATGCGGCTTTTGGTGCCAGAGGTTGGATTGATAATAAAACGGACATAAGCAGGCATCGGCATAATTTAGTACGTATAGGATTGCCGTAAAATTACTTTTTATGTAGAACAAACAAAAAAGCCTGCTGCAAACAATGCAACAGGCTTATACTTTATACTTGCAGGCAAGGGCAATTAATACTTATTTAAGGCTAAAAGTCAGTACAGGTATATTGGTATGGTTAACCAGGTCCTCGGCTATACTTCCACTAAGCAAATGCGACAGCCCTGTTCTGCCATGGGTTGCCATCATGATCAGGTCGGCACGGATATCTTCGGCAAAGTGAAGGATACCGTCTTCCTCCATCACATCGTTGTACACGTTTATAGTATAGTTTTGCAGGCCATACTTCTGTGCCGTATGCTCCAACTTCTGGCTAATATTGCTGCTTGATTCAAAAGCTCCCGGCGTATTGATATATACCAGATGCATTCTGGCGCCGAATAAGGCCTGGAAAGTTTTAAAATGTTCCACAGCATGCCGTATCTCACGTTTAAAGTCAGAAGCCAGCACAATTTCATTCACTGTAAATTCCGGGTTGCGCTGCTTTACAGTAAGTACCGGGCACGAGGCTGTGCGTACTACTTTCTCTGTGTTAGACCCTATCAGAAACTCATCCAACCCACTCGATCCCTTAGACCCCATCACCACCAGGTCTACGCCATCTTCTTTTATCGTCCTTTTTATCTGGTTGATTGGCCGGTTCACATCCACTTGTTGTACTACATCAACGCCTGCATGGTCAACAGAATTAACAAGACGTGCCATGTCTGCCTTTGTCTTCTCCAACAGTTGGAGCACGTACACATGCTCCATACTATCTGTTTGCATGGTTAGGTCTCCTGTCGCACTGAAGCCCGAACCATAGGGCACCTCAACAGCATGCATAACTTTAATGCCAGCGCCTGTTCGCCGCGCTATGGCAATGGCTACTTCAAACGCATTCCTGGCTTGTTCCGAAAAATCGGTGGGTACTAAGATTCTCTTGATCATCGGGTTTATGTTTTGTGGAAACTTAATTTACAAAAGTATCTTCATACTTTAATGTATTTTATGACAAGTATTATTTTCATACCTGAGAAATATCACTTTATACTTGCCTTAAACTAATGCAGTTGTAACACTTGAAAAAAACAAAGGCCTGTCCCAAACGGAACAGGCCTTTGTTTTAAAGTATGATTGTGCTTAGCCTAGCTTCGCGATCAGATCAGCAGCTCTGTTAGAGTAACCTGCTTCGTTATCGTACCAACCTACTACTTTTACAAGTGTCTCGTTGGCAGAAGTCATCTCGGCATCAAAAATACATGAGTGTGTGTTTCCAATGATATCAATTGATACGATTGGGTCTTCTGTATACTCCAGTATACCTTTCATTTCGCCTTCAGCAGCCTTTTTCATGGCAGCGTTGATCTCCTCTTTCGTAGCTGGCTTCTTCAAAACGACAGTTAAGTCAGTAAGTGAGCCATCAGGAATTGGAACACGCATAGCTACACCATCCAGTTTACCTTTTAGGTGAGGCAATACAAGACCAACCGCCTTAGCAGCACCCGTTGATGTAGGAACGATAGAGTAAGCAGCAGCACGCGCTCTTCTCAGGTCGCTATGCGGTGCATCCTGCAGGTTCTGGTCAGCAGTGTAAGCGTGTACAGTTGTGATGTATCCTTTCTCAATGCCAAATGTATCGTCCAGCACTTTAGCCATTGGCGCAAGGCAGTTTGTTGTGCATGATGCGTTAGAAACAATTGTCTCTTCGCCTGTCAGCACATCTTCGTTTACACCTAATACTACAGTTTTGATATCTCCTTTGGCAGGAGCAGAAATTACTACTTTGCGTGCACCGGCCTCTAAGTGGCCACCAGCGCCTTTTTCATCTACAAAACGGCCTGTAGACTCTAATACTACATCTACACCCAGCTTGCCCCAAGGCAGGTTCTTAGGCTCACGCTCTGCTGTGATCTGGATCTCCTGACCGTTTACGATAATGCCATTGGCAGAGGCCTCTACAGTACCGTTAAAGCGACCGTGCACAGAGTCATACTTTAGCAGGTGTGCCAGAGTTTTAGTATCTGTAAGATCGTTAATTGCAACTACTTCAATGTTCTCTTTCTGAAGCAGCGCCTTAAATGTAAGTCTGCCGATACGGCCAAAACCGTTAATTGCAACTTTTATTTTAGACATGGTATCTAAGTTTGAGAGTTTTGATTTAATGGTGCGAAGTTACGATTACCCTAGTGTAAAACCAATATTTTTTTCTATACTGATTTTGAAGCGCTTACCATTTTCAGCAAAAAAATTACACCTAAAAATTTTGCATGAATTAAAAGAGCCGTATATTTGCACCACAATTAGACAGAACGGCCCGTTCGTCTAGGGGTTAGGACGCCAGATTTTCATTCTGGTAACAGGGGTTCGATTCCCCTACGGGCTACTGAAAGGGAAAAGTGATTTTTTTGATCGCTTTTCCCTTTTTCTTTTTGCTCCAAAAACCTTTGTATCTGGCTGGAAAGGGCAAAAAAGCCATTCACTCTTTGGGTTTGATAACCCTCCATTTCACGGTCATAAAATACCCCTTCCGGGAACATCATCGCTTGCAGCTGTTTTCTTGATTGCACATTTGCTTTACTCCATGATTGTGAGATAGTTACCGCTTTTTCCAAGCCTATTTTGATGAACTCTTTTGGGTTCGATAAGGCTGGCGCGCACTTTTCCAAATTTTGCTCGATTTCCAGCAGCTCTGCTTTCAGCTCTGAGCTGAATCTGACAAAGAGTTCTTTCTCTATTTCACCAAAGGCATAACGTCGCTCTAGCGTATCTAATTTTTTCTTCAGCTCGGTATATTGGGTTTGCAACCGCTTTTCTTCTACCCTGCTTTCTTCAGTAAGCTTATAGTAGGTTTCTTCCATGATCTCAGCTAGCTTCGGAAGGTAACGCGGGTCTACTTCGAGTTCCGATAGAAAACCTTCGTACAGGTTATGCAGCTTACTGGCATTTCTATTAAGCTTACAGCCAATGGTGTTGCACTTGTAGTAATGGATCTGCTTTTTCTTCATTTCGTAACCGGTAAGCGGCTTTCGGCACGAGCCGCACTTGATGTGATGACGCAGGGGCAATTCTTCGTCTTCTTTGACCTGGGTATAGCCCTGCGCATTCTGTGCCTGCAGACCATTCACCTTTAGAAACATCTGGCGCGTAATCAGCGGCTCGTGCTGGCCTTCTACTACTTCTCCATCTTCCAGTAAGCCATGGCTGATTAAACCGCAATAGAAGGGGTTTTTAAATAGTTTAGTTAGCGTTTGGTTATAAAGTATTAGTCCTTGTGCTTTCAAGCGCTTGATGATGTCAGTATTACTTAATCCTTGTTCTGCTTTGAGCTGAAAAGCCAAACGGATGAGTTTTCCAGTTTTGTTAGGCTTTAGAATTACTTCTTTACCTACAATCACTTTATCATAGCCCATAGGCACCTTGCCCACCCACAACCCACGTCTAACACGCGCTTCCATGCTCGTCATGCACTTTTCCCGGCGTTGGTCATTATCGAATTGTGAGAACAGGAACTGAATACCCTGCTGCAGCTTGCCGGCGGCTGTCTGGGTGTCTACCGGCTGGGTAACAGCTACAACGGATATACCCATACACCCTAGTTCATCGACAATACCAATGGCCGAAGAGCCGGTTCTGGAAAAGCGATCGTGTGAGTAGACGATGATGTAACCCACCCTGAGTTTGCTTTTCTTCACAAACTCCAGCATTTTCTGAAACTCCTTGCGCTCGTCTGACTTAGCGCTTTCGTACGTTCCACCGAACTTACCTACCACCTGGTAGCCGTGGCGCTCCGCATAAGCGGTGCAGCGCTCTAATTGGGTAGACAAGCTTTGGTTCGTCTCGGCCTGTTCTTTAGTCGACACGCGGGTGTAGATGATAGCTACCTTACCGCGTGGTGTGGCTTTCTTACTGCCTTTCTGCAGTGGACGGGCAAAAATACTCAGCTCGTTCCCTTTCCCTAAAGCAGCGCGAAGTGCTGAAGGCTTTTTAGCTGGTGCAGGCTTATTAGCAGTAGCCTTCGTTTTAACTTTTACAGAAGGCTTTGTAGCTGACTTCTTTGTCTTTGGTGCAGCCTTAGCTACTTCAAGCACAGTTGCGGTGGTTTTCTTTTTCATGGTCTATTCTGGTTAATAAGAAAGGGACTGTGTTACTTTTTTGTTACTCTGGCCTTTCGAGTTTTGCACTTTCACTGCTTTTATAGATTCATGCTCTATTGTTCCGAAATCCTGATCTTGCAAATGCTGGTTAAATACCCAAGCCGAAAAGCGGAGCATAAAATCCACCTTTGCGTGCGCTTCTGCTTCGGTTAAGTGTTCTAACCCCGGTGTCTGACGTAGTTCGCACACATGGCGCTCTATTGATTCTACTTCTTCTGACAGCTGCTGATAATAGCTATCATAAGCGCTCAGCTGTTCTTCTGATTCAAGTTCTACAGCATTAGCAGCACTTACTTGGCCTTTCGGCTTTACTGGTGTGTTTTTACTGGTTTTTCTTTGGGTTTTCTGCTTTGGTTTTTGGGTTAAGATTTTCACTTTTGTGTTTGCCAGTGCCAGTGTCCGGGGCTACCAGTACAATGGCGGGCTTTTACGTTAGGGTGCGGGGCAACCGCTACCCTTGGCTCTTACCAGATCAGCGCCAGGCAAGAGTAAGCTACTTGGTACTAAATCCGGCGGCGATGCTCTTTGGTGAACTTCAGTCTGGAGCCCCCGCGGTTCTCCAGTTCTACCGACTGGTAATTTTTAAGCGCCAGCGTCTCGATCAGCTCTTTGGATAAGGCTTCATCCAGCATACCATCTGACGTGGTGCGCAAGGTGATCTGCCGCTTTTCATCAAAGGTGATGGTGACCTGCCGGAAACTTTTGTTTCGGATCGCTCTTACCACCTGCAATTCTTCATCTGAGAGCAAAGACAAACGCGGAATATAGTCGGCTTTGTCTTCGTCTAAGATAAAAGCTGCCAGGTGCTGGGTAATGGATAAAAACACATGCGTTCTACCCAGCAGCACCTGCCCTTCCGGTCCCATACCTTGCATCTCGTCCAGCCACGGCGCCAGATCACCTGACGGAAAAATCAGGATACCAGCTTCCTGCTTGCGGTACAAAGCAGCATATATCAACGATTCCAGCAGGCAAAGCTGCACGCCGTAATTGGCTTGGGCGGCCTGTACCTGTCCGCTTAGGTGTTCTGCGATAAAAGCTTCCACTTCTTTAGGAGACATCATTTTGCTGAGCTCGTCGCGCAGCTTAGCAATCATTTCCGGTGTTAGCGCTTCCGCCGGAATTTCCTGCAGGGCAAACAGGTATTCGCGCAAGGCTTTTACCCGTGCCAGCGGAAGACCTAGCTCCCGTAGTTCTTTGGCCATCTTCAGCCACAGGAACTCCAGAAACGAGAGCTTGGTCCAGGCCTGCTCTTCGGTTTTGGGTGCCAGTCCGGCTTTCTTCCAGTCCACGTACAGCTTGGGCGCTATACCGGATTGCTTTAACGAAAAGATCGGCTCGCGCAGCTTTTCATAAAGCTCCGGTAGTTGCTGCAAGTCAAGCTGCAGCGCAAAATCTGCAGCGTCTGTCGAAGCTTCTGTTTCCGGTAGTTCTGTCTCTTCCATCTTGGGTAGCTAAATCTATTATTTTACCCAAAGGTAATGTTTAACACACACTATACAACAACTTTGTAATATTTGTTTTATTTCAGGATAAAATATTTTCTGAAGCCAGTACTGAAGCTCAAAACAGCAGCTTAGGTATGCAAAAAGAATAGTGTCAAAAAATTGAAACCGGATCTCGCGTGCGCGCATGTACGCGCGCATCATGCGCAGACGGGCGCGATTATAGAAGTGTCGGTGCTGATTGCGGACGCAGAAAACAGGGCCGGAAAAGCAGCTAGTATGGCAAGAGCAGCAGCCTACCGCGCAGATTTAAAAAATTGTTGAGTTACGGAAGAATTCGCGGATAGCTAAGTTACGTGCGCACAAGCAGTTACCATCACTTTTTAGCGAGCCGGAAACAGATAAAACCAGCTACGGGAGTAGGTGTTTTTACGTACGGAATTGCGCCGGAAACCATAGTTTTAGAACACTCAGTACTGAAGCCCCAAAATCACCTTCCGTAACACGCTTCCGGAATCACTGCAAAATTAATCAGATTAATACGCACGCAACTAACGCTATACTAATGAGTTACAACTATAAATGACACCAAAAAACAGGCAAAAACAGCACTTTCCGTAGTTCCGCACTGCATGGCCTAAAGCCGAGCTTTTAGCCATTCACCCTGAAGGGCAAATTTTTACCGATCAATATCATGCTAAAGTACCACGGATAGCATGTGCCTAGTCAACAAAAATGTGCTCCGGAGATATGTGCGGTAGAAACCTGTAAATCCGTACGCAAAGAACACCGTATAACGCACCCGTAACAACGTGATTTTGTCCTCCGATACAACTTAGGTAAATCCTCTCTTTTCCGGCGCTCACACTACACGCAGGATCACGTTTCGTTACGGAGTATTTTTCCGTAGCCGGAAAGGCTGTTACAGAAAGTTACACGCATTTCCGTACACTTTTTTTGTTCCGTAAATCGTCAAAAGTCAGACATCCGTAGAAAGCGTAAATGAGCTGATTTCTGCACGTAAAAAACGGCTAAATTTACCACACAATTACCGGCTTCTAATTTAGTTATTAAATCAACTATAGAATGGCAGTCCGGAGTATGCAGTTTCTACGGTTTCCGGCGCTGAGTTGCACCTTTCTCTGCTCCTGTTTTAATCCTACTATGGCCTGTGGTTTTTTTTGTCTGATATCGGATTTTTCACCAGTTTCTTTAAAACACCTAAAACGCAGCTCTACTCACTTGCACTTTCTCAAGCCAACACCAACTATAAACTGCGCTACAACCTCGCTCCCATCCCACTGATAAACGTCTCGACAAAGCTCAGCATCTTAGCTGTAATCCGTTCGGCAATCGGCTTGCGTTCCAGCAGTTTTGGCTTG
This sequence comes from Pontibacter aydingkolensis, assembly GCF_019443125.1. Taxonomy (GTDB): domain Bacteria; phylum Bacteroidota; class Bacteroidia; order Cytophagales; family Hymenobacteraceae; genus Pontibacter; species Pontibacter aydingkolensis. The sequence continues at coordinate 225,049 of NZ_JAHYXK010000004.1, forward strand.
GCTGGTAGCATATCCAGCACTTCGTCGCGCAGGGGTGTGCGTTCGGTAAACAGGTAGTTACCCAATACCGCCTGTAACTTTACCGGATCCAATTGTTCTTCTTTGCTCATCTTCTCGAAGGCGGCCATTTGCTCCCGAGCCCAGAAGTTTTCAAACTGTTCCGGGATGTCGTCTATGTCTTCGATGTGCGGCAGGTTTTCTTCAATAAACTTGCGGATCAGCTCACGTTTACTGCGGAGCGATGGTTCGCCTGTCAGGGTCTCCAGGATAGCTTTCTTCTGCCGTTCTTTATCTTCTTCGCTGGCGCTGTTGAGCTTGCCGAGCAGTTTCAGGATGTAGGCTACATTGATGTCGTCGCGGTGGATGAGTTCCAGCTCAAAGTCCACGTCATCCAAGATAGATGCTTTCTCTTTTGGTTGTCCGGTATGGCTAGGGCTAAGGTCTACATACTTGCTTCTATAGTCTGCAAACTCCTGCTCTGCCATATCCACGGCATCGAAACTGAAATCAGAAAAAGTCTTCAGGATGTTCCAGATGCGTAGCAACTCACGGAATGACCTAACAAATGCCAATTGCTCTATCTCGCTTGGTAGTTCATTAACGCTGTCTACGGTAGGCACAATCTTGATCAGTTCGGCATAGGCAGCATTGAACTTTGCCACATAAACTTCATAGGGCTCTATAAAAATACTTGTGCCGTCAGAATCCTTATTAGAAAATAAAGCTACCGCATCGTCGGTGGCTTGTTTCAGGTTGCGGAACACCACAATATTGCCCTGCGACTTTTGCTCGGTGTATAGCCTGTTGGTGCGGCTGTAGGCTTGTATCAGGCCATGGTATTTCAGGTTCTTGTCTACATACAACGTGCTTAGCGGCGGGGAGTCGAAACCGGTCAGGTACATGTTTACCACCAGCAGCAGGTCTATTTCCTTATTCTTTACTCGCTTCGAGATGTCGTTGTAATAGTTGTAGAACGACTGGCTGTCTTTGGTCGAGAACTTGGTATTGAACAGGGTGTTGTAGTCAACTATAAAGGCATCCAGTTTCTCGCGGGTGTGGCTGTTAGCGGTAAAGGCTATAGTTGGCTCAGCAGCTACAGCTATTTCTTCGTCTTCCAGCATATAGTCGCCGGTGGCGCCTTTGTCTTCTTCGTTGGCGGTATAGCTGAAGATTGTGGCAATTTTCAGGTTGTGCTTGCCTTCGGCTTTGCGCTTCTGGAACAGCTCATAGTAGCGGATAAGTACATCAACGCTGCTTACACAGAACATGCCGGTAAACTCTTTGCCGTGCGTTTTGCGCGGGTGGTGCTCAATGATATAGTCCACGATCTTTTCCAGGCGCTGCGGGGCGTGCAGCAGCTCTTTGGTGTCGATGTCTTCTACTTCTATGTCTATCTCTGTATTGCTGCCTTCTTTCTCCCTATACCTGCCTACATACTCTACCGAGAACTTCAATACATTCTCGTCTTTGATAGCATCAGTGATCAGGTATTTGTGCAGGCAATCGTCAAACAGATCTTTTGTAGTGCGCTTTCCCTGGTCATTTTTAATCACATTCTCGGCAAAGATCGGCGTGCCGGTAAAACCGAACATCTGCGCCTTGGTAAAGAAGCTTTTGATGCGGTTGTGCGTCTCGCCAAACTGGCTGCGGTGACACTCGTCAAAAATAAACACCACGCGCGCTTCCCGTAAATGCTCCAGCTTGCCGGAGAAACGGGCGCTGCCGATGGCGTTGTTCAGCTTTTGTATCGTGGTAACGATAAGCTTGGTATCGCCGGAGAGCTGGCTGACCAGGGCACGGGTATCGTCGGTGCCGTCGATGCTGCCTGCCGAGAAGCTGTTGAATTCTTTAGTGGTCTGGTAATCCAGGTCCTTGCGGTCTACCACGAACACTACTTTGTGCACCTTGGGCAGCTGCATAAGCAATTGGCTGGCCTTAAAGGACGTGAGCGTTTTGCCTGAGCCGGTGGTGTGCCAGATGTAGCCGTTCTTGTCCGAGTTCTTTACCTTGTCGATGATGGCTTCGGTGGCATAGTACTGGTACGGGCGCAGCACCATCAGGATCTTGTGCGTCTCGTTGAGTACGATGTACTTGGTTACCATTTTGGCCAGGTAGCAGGGCTCCAGGAAAGCCTTGGTAAACGCCTCGAGCTGGGTGATGAGTTTGTTATCTTTATCGGCCCAGTAAAAGGTTTGCTTAAACGACTGGCGGCGGTTGTTGGCGTAGTACTTGGTGTTGACGCCGTTGCTGATCACAAACAGCTGCACGTACTGGAACAAGCCATGCGATGCCCCGAACGAGTGGCGGTGGTAGCGGTTTACCTGGTTAAAGGCTTCTTTCAGCTCCAGACCGCGACGCTTGAGTTCAATCTGAACCAGCGGCAGACCGTTTACCAGCAGCGTTACGTCGTAGCGGTTCTTGTAGGTGCCTTCTATACTTACCTGCTGGGTTACCTGGAACAGGTTCTGACACCAATGCTCCTGCTGCAGAAACTCCAGATATACGCTTGTGCCGTCGTCCTTGGTAAGCTGCATTTTATCGCGGAGCACTTTGGCGCGGTCGAACACATTGCCTTTGTTCAGGTGATTGAGCACACGTTCGAATTCCTTATCGGTCAGCGATACCTGGTTGTGCTTTTCCAGCTGCCTTTTCAGGTTGGCTAGCAGGGCCTTTTCGTCTTTTATCGTTACGTAACTATAGCCCAGCCCTTGCAGCTGCTTTACCAGGTTGTCTTCGAGTACCTGCTCCGGTTGTGTTCCCATAGGTTTATTTTGGCGGACTAAACAAACAGCTGCTGCAGCAAGCCTTTCTTGAATTGCTGCGCCTGTCCCAGTTGTTTAGAAGTATAGTTTATCTTGTTGTCGATGGAAGTAAGGAAGCTGGCAATTTTGGTTTGCTCTGCTATAGTTGGTCGCGGTAACTTAATATCGTTAAAAAACTCAACAACACTCATGTTAAGCAAACCATGATTACGTGCGCCTTCCTGAGCAATTTTATGCAATTCGCTATTCAAATTTCCACTGTTGAAATACTGCTCAAAGTATTCTTCTGAACTACCATCTTTAATTTTGAAGCAGATGTATAAAGTTGAAACAACTCCTTTGTCATACTTAGTTAATCTTTTGATAGCTCCCATCGGATAGCCTTTAGAGTAACTCTTGTTGTATGCAAAATCACCTTTCTGTAGCAGATAATAACCTGTTACATTTTCTGCTGATACTGATTTATTAAAGAAGTCTTCTTGGTTGATTAGTCCGTGTTGTGCTGAGATAGTAAGTACATTCTTATTGTTTTCAGCATTCTTAGATTTTACCCGCTCAAATACTTCACCTAGTTTCTTCTCCTCCCACACTGGAAAGTTGTTACCATTGTCGTCTTTGAAGCGGATCTGCTGGGAGAAGATCTGCTGCATCACCCCTTTTTTATACTTATCCAACAGAGACTTCTTCTTGCTCAGCTGCTGAATCTGGTCATCAACTATAGTTAGGAAAGAAGCTATTTTTTGCTGTTCGCCTATAGTTGGTATAGTTAAAGAAAGAGAGCGTATTGATAGTAAGTTTAATCCTGCTTTTGCACCGGAATCATTCAGCCTATTTAATCTCACGTTACTCTTGTTGGTTGAGAGATGATGCGCGATAAATTGTGAATCTACTTTTTTACTTAGTCTAACAAGTGCAACGTGTTGGTTTATATACGCCAAACCTAAATCACTTGGTATCCAACCTATTTTACCTAATTCAGCTGTAATTGAGATTAATATATCACCAAATTCAAGGCTCGTTCTTTTACCTTCCGAACTATTCTCAGGCAAACTCACAAATCTCAAATCATCTAAAATCAGGCTTATTCCCTTCTTTGGAAGATTAGTCATACGTATAAACTTATCTCCTGAATCAGAATAAAATTGAGCCCAATCACGAGAGCCACTTGTTATAGTTTTCGCTAAAGAACCTAATTTAACATTCACCCACTCCCCATAAAACTCAGGAAAGCGAAGCGCAGGCACGTTTTTCACGGCTGCTGTTATTTCTGCTGTTGCTTCCATAGTTAAAACGGTTTGGCTATTCCCAGCTCGTCACAAAACGCGGCTATAGTTTGGTCGGTGCTTTGCATCTCGTCTTCCAGCTGGGCAAGAGCGGCGGCTACTTCGTTCAGGTCTATCGCTACTTCCTCTTCAAAGGTATCCACGAAGCGCGGAATGTTCAGGTTATAGTCGTTGTCGCGTATCTCCTGCAGGCTGGCCACATGGCTATACTTTGGCTCAGGTTTGCGCTCGCGGTAGGTCGTAATGATCTTGTCAATATCGGAGTCGCGCAGGTAGCATTGCGTTTTGGCTTTCTCGTAATGCTGGCTGGCATCAATGAACAAGATGTTGTCGTTCTGCTCGCGGCACTTCTTAAACACCAAAATACAGGTTGGTATGCTAGTGCCATAGAAGATGTTGGCCGGCAGCCCGATCACGGCATCCAGGTAGTTGCGGTCCTCAATCAGGTACTGGCGTATGTGTCCTTCGGCTCCTCCCCGGAACAGCACGCCATGCGGCAGCACCACCGCCATGGTTCCGTTTTCAGCCAGGTGGTGTACCATGTGCTGCACAAAGGCAAAGTCGGCTTTGGAGCTCGGGGCCAGCTTTCCGTACTGGCTGAAGCGGTCGTCGGACAGGTGCAGCGGACTGGCGCTCCAGTTAGCCGAGAAAGGCGGGTTGGCAACTATAGCCTCGAAGCGGTGCTCCAGGTGCTGCGGATGCTCCAGCGTATCTTCCTGCCGTATGTCGAACTTCTGGAAGTGTACATCGTGCAAGATCATGTTCATGCGGGCCAGGTTGTAGGTGGTGCGGTTCAGCTCCTGCCCGTAAAAGTTAGATACTTCGTCTACTTCCTTGGCTACGCGCAAGAGCAAAGAGCCCGAGCCGCAGGTAGGGTCGTACACCGATTTCAGTTTGGTTTTACCGGTAGTCACCAGTTTGGCCAGCACTTTCGATACTTCCTGTGGGGTATAAAACTCACCTGCCTTCTTGCCCGCGCCGCTCGCAAACTGCCCGATCAGGTATTCGTAGGCATCGCCCAGCACGTCGGCTTCGGTATCTTCCAGCTTAAAGTCTATCTTGTCCAGGTGACCCAGCACTTTTGCTATCAAATCGTTCTTGGCAGCCTCGGTACGGCCCAGCTTGGTAGAAGTCAGGTCCAGGTCCTCGAAGAGCTTGTTGAAGTCGTCTTCGCTCTCGGTGCCCATGGTGCTCTGCTCAATGTGCTTGAGTACCTGCATTAATTCATCCAGTATAAAGTTGCTTGCGCCCTCCTCCTTGCTGTTAGAGTTGCCTTTACGGGCCAGCTCCTTAAACAGCTCCGTCGGCTTCAGGAAATAGCCCAGACTAGCCAGCGCTTCTTCTTTTATCGCCTCCAGGTACTCCTGCCCTTCTGCGGTGCTTTCGTTTATATCAGCATACTTAACGCCATCTTCGGCCAGTATCTTGTTGGCGTACAGCTCCATCTTCTCCGACAGGTATTTGTAGAAGATAAAGCCCAGTATATAATCCCGGAACTCGTCAGCGTCCATTTTGCCGCGCAGGGTATTGGCGATGTTCCAGAGTTGTTGTTCTAATTGGCGTTTGTGGTTTTCAGACATGGATAAGCTAAAAGTGTACTCAGTTATGCAGGGTTAGCCTGCTTACCAAAAGTACAAAATAAAGCTATATAGTATATGAAAGTTACTATATAATTCTGATGCTTTAATTTGGGACAGCCTACTGCACAAAAACTCAAATGGTATTAACAGGTTAGACTTGGCCCTATAAAGCTGTTAAAGCAAAGCTTGGATTCATCTACTACCTAAAACTAGGTATTTACCATTTTCTAATATACCAGTTAGAACTAAAACAACAGCTAAACGTTACACTTATCTAACATTTATTATAATTGTTTTTATTTATCTAGCTCTCTTGTTTTCAAACTTTTTTTTAGTGTGCAGAGAAGCATTACGACTGAATATCACCTTAAATTAATTTCAATGGAACATCAGTACTTAACCTATGCAGTAGCAGAAAGGGCAGATTCTTTGGATTCTAACACCAGGCCCCTATTAACAAAACGTGAAACAGAGATACTTAAGCTTATTACTGAGGAATACTCTAGTATAGAGATTGCAGATATGCTCTGCATCAGCTTAAAAACAGTAGATACACATCGTAAAACCATTATCCGGAAAATAGGCGCTCGCAATGTGGTAGGCTTGGTACGATATGCGCTACAACTCAGAATAGCTAACTGGAACATTTGATTTACCAGGATAACCACCTTCTCCTTTGCTAACATTTTAAAATCATGCTACAGCCAACAGCATTGCAGGATTATACTCTAAAAGAAAAAGTACAGCTGGATAGCTATGTACTTAAGGAACTGGTACAAGAGCTTGAAAAAAATATTGTGGGCCAGCGTAGAATGATAGACAGACTTATAATAGCTCTGCTAGGTGGTGGGCATATATTGCTGGAAGGTGTTCCGGGACTTGCAAAGACTCTTGCAGCAAAAGCTTTAGCTACATCAATTAGTGGATCTTTTCAAAGAATACAATTCACTCCAGACTTACTTCCATCCGACATAACTGGCACCACTATATTTAACCTGGAAACCCATGAATTTATACCTAAGAAGGGACCAGTGTTTACTAATTTCCTACTTGCTGATGAAATAAACAGGGCTCCTGAAAAAGTACAAAGTGCTTTATTGGAAGCAATGCAGGAGAAGCAGGTAACAATAGGAGACTACACGTACAAAATTGAGGGACCATTTATGGTACTAGCTACTCAAAACCCTATTGAGCAACACGGCACCTATACTTTACCCGAGGCACAATTAGATAGGTTTATGCTTAAAATAATCGTGAATTACCCGAGTTTTGAAGAAGAACGCCTGATCATGCAGCTAAATCAAAAACCCGCTTTACCTGCCATTGAACCTGTGTTGCATCTGGACCAAATCATAAGCTTAAGAACAACAGTTAATGAGATATACATTGACAGTACAATTGAAAGCTACATTCTAAAAATAATCTTTGCTACAAGGTCCCCAGAAAAATACCAGTTGCCTCAACTTCAGAAATTAATCCGTTCAGGAGCATCACCAAGAGGAACTGTAAATATGGCTACAGCTGCCAAAGCAAAGGCGCTACTAGAACACAGAGATTATGTTATACCAGAGGATGTTAAAGATGTTTGTTTAGATGTGCTGCGCCACAGAATCTCAGTTAGTTATTTAGCTGAAAGTGAAAATATTACATCTGACATTCTACTTAAGGAAATCCTTGAACATATAGATGTTCCTTAGCAACTTCTAAACTTTTGCCCGACTCAATCGCTCTTATGGAATCACTACATCATTATTTAAGGAAAGCTCAGCAGTTTGACGAGGTGGTTTTAAAAGCCCAAAAACTATCTAACCAGATATGTCATGGCAACCAGACAAGCATTTATAAAGGCCAGGGCAACCTGTTTGAAGAAGTCAGGAAATATCAGTACGGCGACGATGTGCGCACAATAAACTGGGGAATTACAGCAAAGCTACGCCAGACATATGTTAAGACCTATAACAAGGAAAAGGGGCAAACGATATGGTTAGTGATAGATGTTAGTAAATCTGGAATATTTGGGACCAGAGAACGTACTAAAATTGACACAATAAAAGAATTAAGTGTAGTACTGGCGCTTATAAGCTTAAAAAACAATTGCAGCGTAGGTGCACTAGTTTTTAGTGATAAAATAGAACTAATACACCAGCCTTCAACTTCATTCTCAAGTTTCTCAAAACTCCTTTATCCACTTCTATCATTCTCTTCTAGCAGACATAAAACTGACTTTGCACCTGCACTAGACTATTTAATAAGCAGAAGTTCTTCAGGAGCTTTAGTATTTATAATCTCAGACTTTATTTCTTCAGATTATCAGGAAAAGGTTAAAATATTGGCTCAAAAACATGACCTCATCGGTATCCGTGTATACGACCGAACGGAACTTGCTTTCCCTAAACTCTCCTATATGAACTTAGTAGACACAGAATCTAATCAGAAGATATTTGTAGACACGTCATCACAAAGCTTTAAAGCAGGCTACGAGAAATGGTTAAACTGTCACCTTGATTACTTCTATAATACTTTTACTTCTCTCGGACATCAATCTCTAGATGTTGCGACAGATGAAGACTATGTAGAGAAGCTCAAAAAACTATTAAAAAAGTCATGAGATTTCTGCACTATAGCAACGTAGCTAAAGCATCTCTTATGATGTGCTTCTGGTTGTATATTAATGACAGCCTATTGGCAAATCCAGCCAAGCCAACTATAAATGTTTCAATTAACAAGAATGAAGTTATGGCGGGGGAGCTAATCAAAATATCAGTAGAAATTATATCCAAGCCTGATGTAAAAGTCAAATATTATGGCTCAGGAGATAGCCTTCAAAGCTTTATAGTGGTTGAAAAACAAAGAAGTATAGCTCTGATAAACGACAGATATAAGAAAGAACGTTTTAATTTTGCTTTAATTGGAACAGATCCGGGTGCAAAAGAAATACCAGCTTTGCCATTCTTAGCTATCACACCACATAGCAAGCAAATAGTATCAACAGAAGCCATGCCAATCACCATTTTCTTACTGCCTTCAGATACTTCAATTCCTCACAAAGGTATACTCTCCTCTGTTCCCATTACTTATAGCATAGAAGAACTACTTCCTTATTTCATAACTGTCGTTTTGACGATGCTAACACTTCTATGCTACACTTACAGGGACAAGCTGCGCAGTTGGAGAACAGGTATACAAAGAGTAATATTTTATCGGCAGTCGCTCAACAATTTAAAACATATTGCAAATGCGCATGATGCGGCAATAATACTACCTCAGGAGCTAAGAAACTATTTAGCTGGTTACTTAAGTATTCAAACGTCAGCTTCTACCTCTGAAGAGATAATAAAAGAACTTGGACGAAAGCAAATAGACAGCCACCTGATCCAAAAGCTCGAGAGAGTTCTAAAAGAAACCGATAACGTACGTTTTGCTCCTAAATCCGACTGTATTAATCATCAGGAATTACTGAGCATCAGCAGGGAGTTCATTATATCAACAAAGGCTTTAAGCTGAAATTTATGAAGCATCTGACTTTTGCCAATCCCGAACTTTTATGGCTCCTACTGATAATGCCAATAATACTTATAAAGTACTATAGAAGTAAAAGAAGTAACCAGGTACAAGGACTTCAGATTTCATTCGTTGATAAGCTATCGATACAAAGTAATAGTTTCCCTCCTACTCTACTGTTTCTTATACTTCGAATAGCAGCAATCTTATTTCTTGTTATAGCTATCTGCAGACCAGTAAAGAAAGAGCAAGTCATCACCTTTCTTCCTAAACAACAAGTATCAATAATGTTAGCGGTTGATGCTTCCAATAGTATGTTGGCTCAAGACCTGAAACCTAACCGCTTAGAAGCTTTAAAAGATATTGCTGGAGAATTTATTGACAAGAGAAGTAATGACAGAATGGGTTTAGTCGTGTACGCTGGTGAAAGCTATACTGCCTGCCCTCTAACAGATGATCATCAACTCTTGAAAGGATTACTGAAAGATGCTAACTCTTCTTTTCTCCCAGATGGTACGGCGATTGGCATGGGATTATTGTCTGCAATTAACCGGCTAAGGAACAGCGATACAACTGGCAAGGTAGTCATATTATTTACTGATGGGGAAAATAATGCCGGTTCGGTTTCTCCTTTGAAAGCAGCAGAGATAGCATCAAAATATGGAATAAAAGTTTATACAGTGGGCATTGGCACAGTAGGCAAGGCAGATTACCCTACTAAAGACGCTCAGGGTAAAGTAAAACTTATAAAGGTTCCTGTTTCAATAGATGAGAAAACATTAAATGCAGTTGCTGCAAAAACAAATGGGCGGTACTTCAGAGCAAAAAATAACCGCGACCTTAATCTGATCTATCAGGAAATAAGCAAGGAAGAAGAAGTTGAGTCCCAACTAGTATCACATGAGCAACAGCAGGAGTATTTTCTACCCGTAGCCTTTACGGCTCTGGCTCTGATAGCAGCAGAAATCATATTTAGATATACCATTCTAAAGCAATTTGCCTGATTATGCTAAAACTATTTCATCAATACTACCTGCTGCTATTGCTGTTGTTACCCTTACTGGTAGTACTATTTGCTTTATACTTAAGATGGAGAAGTTTTATAGTCTTGAAATTAGGTAAACCGGACCTGGTAGCGAAACTACTGATCGGACATTCAAGACATGTACTAGTTTTTCAATTCCTCCTGTTACTGTTTGCCTTATCTTTTCTGATCACAGCCATTACTGACCCTCGTATCAGCATAGAAAAACCACAGACAAACACTACACAAAGCAATGTGATCTTTCTAGTAGATGTTTCCTTAAGTATGCTCGCTGAGGATGTGCCTCCTAACCGACTCGAGAAGGCGAAGTATATCATTTCGCAGACTATAGCAGAGCTCACTAACGCTAAAGTATCAATTATACTATTTTCTGGTATTAGTTATCCGCTAGTACCTTTAACCTACGATCACTCAGATGTTCAGAATTCATTAGCAGCTATACAAGCTGACATACTTCCTGTTCCAGGCTCATCTATTAGCGAAGCGCTGAAAATTGCGACCATAATGCACAACAGCAACTATGCAAACGATAACAGGTTCATTCTAATTTCTGACGGAGAAGATCATACAAGTGATACAGAGACTCTTCTTGACAGTATCGCGAATACAGGCATCAGAATATATACAATAGGTATAGGCACAAGCCTGGGAAGCACCATACCTCTAAGAAGATCCTCTGGCAAGCTGGTTTTAAAAACTGACGCAAGTGGCTTACCGGTAAAAACGCATCTGAAAGCTGATGTTCTAAAAATGATTGCCGAAAGAACAGGAGCTGAATATATTACAGTACATACAACTAAAGGTGCCGTGGAATTCATACGTAAGGCTGTAGTCCAGAACAGCACTCAAGAGGCCTATATCACTGCATATTACCATCGGCCACTTTTCCAGTGGTTAATTGGCGCTACGCTCCTGCTTTTACTTACTGAATTCTTTATAAGCAAACCCTGAGTGAATTATGAATATCTATTTTATACTTCTGTTTATCTTAGTTAACAATTTTCCTACTATTGATTCCGCAAGAGGATTAGCAAGAAGGGCTCTTCAGCAAGAGATGCATGGAGATTTAGATGACGCTGAAGTCAATTACAAACGCGCTTTGAAAAGTGCTCCATCCTTATATCAGGCACAGTTCAATTTGGGTAATACTCTATTCTACCAGGAACGATATGCAGATGCTTTAATTGCTTACCAGAAACTCATTTCAACACGAGGTGTGGCAGCAGACCTAAAGGCTAAAGCATATCATAACACTGGAATTACCTATTTGCAGCTTCGTAAGTTTAGAGAGAGCAAGACTGCTTTGCTGCAGTCTTTAAAACTGCAGCCCAACGATAGTTCCGCCCTTTATAGTTTATCCTATTTACTTGCTGTTACATCTAAGTTGAACAAACAATCAGCTCATCATAAAGAGCAAGGAAGTCAGGATGCACAAGGAGATTCTAATTTGGAGGATTGTCGTGCTGACGAACATAATAAAAGTGATGCTGAGAATATTTCGACAGCCACTACAGATGATAAGAAAGTCGAAGAACTGATTTTAAACTCTCAGGAATTGAACGAGCAAAAAATTAAAGAAAGAATGAAAGTAAAAGTCTCAGCTAATAATAAGCCAATAGTTAAAAAAGATTGGTAGAACTCTATGGCTACTAGAATAATATATGTAGGATTGAGTGTACTACTGTCTCTAGTATGTATGTCTCATTCTGTGGCTCATAGGCAGGAAAATAGCTACCCTATTTATAAAGGGGAAGAAATTTTGTTGCTCTGTGTCACATCTAAAGATCAGGTATATGTTGGAGAGCCATTTACAGTAACTTTTAAGCTACTAACTCAGAGGTCAGTTAGTGAAGCACTAATCTTAATTGAGCCATTATTCTCTGAATTTAGTGTCAAACAAATTAGTAAACCCGGAGCATCAAGTGAGGAAGTTTACAAAGGCAAAACATATAAATCTACGATTCTCAAGCATGAATTGCTCATTCCAGAAAAAGCTGGTAGAGTAAACATTTCTCCCATGCGGCTTTCGTTAAATATAGAGATGCCACCAGACCCATCGGACTTTTTCCTGATCGAAAAGTTTTCAAAATTTGAAATAACCTCTGCACTCAAGGAAATAAACGTCAAACAATTGCCCGGCACAACTCATTCTTTTTCAGGAGCCATTGGAAAGTATAAAATTGAAACATCTGTTTCAAAGGATTCAGTTAAACATAATGAGCCTATTTATTATAAGATTCTGATTGAAGGCAACGGCAACTCTCTTAATTTACTACCACCTCAGGTTCTATTTCCTAGCTCATTAGAAAGCTATAAGCCTACTGCACTACTTGATATGCAAGTAACTACGAACGGGTATAAAGTAAAACACACTTATCAATATACTTTAGTACCTATCAAAGCTGGTACAATAGAAATACCTTCATTCTCTTTTACATACTTTGATATAGGAGAAGATGCCTTCAAAACTCATAAAACATCAGCGCATATTCTAAACGTTTCAGCAGCAGATGCTTCAACGCACTCTGCTGATATAGCAAGTATGGAGCGAGGGCCTAAACTAATTCTGCAACCGAGCAATCTTATAAAGGCAGGGGTATATACTCCTAACTCTTCTAATTACCTAGGTATAATTTTAATAAGTATAGTCGGCTTTGTTGCTCATGCACTTTTTGTCTTAGTTATCAGGAAAAGAAACACTAATTCGATTTCAGTAATTAAGAGAAATGCCTATAAAAGAGCAGCGCATCAACTCTATAGCGTGCCGGCCCCTGATCAAGATAATTATAAATTAATTAGTCAAAATATTTTGGGCATCATCTCTACTTTTATTTCAGAAAGATTTAGAATGGATGGAGAAAATTATTCAACTACGGTCTACCATATTATGGCTCAATATTGTGTTAGTGAAGACACAATTGTCGAGTTTAAAGACCTTGTTTCAGTATATAATGAACTTGGGTATTGCTCCAGAGAAGCTGAAATGAATTTCTATCAGCTGCGCACTTCAACTCTAGACATTCTAAAACAAATAGACCGGGAAGCATTATGAAGTACAGTGCACAGATATTAACGCTACTGCTAGGATTACTACCTATTAGCAAAGCATACATGCAACCTCTTGAAAAGATTTATAAAGATGCTGTAGGAGAAACAGAAAAAGGAAATTATAATGACGCAATAATACTTTTTGAAAGTGTACTAACAAGCGGTTCAGAATCAGCTGCGCTTTACAATAACTTAGCATACTGTTACTATGCAAATAATAAGTTTGGATTAGCAATATTAAACTTTGAAAAAGCAGCTCTTGTTGATCCAGCCAATCAAGATGTACAAAAAAACTTAATGAGTGTTAGGCAAACGTTGGGTTTGACACAAAAGTCAATCTCCGGCAATCCTGCTCATATTATGCTACAACACTATACATACTTTTTAAGTTTGGATCAGCTTATGTTCATTTGCACAGCACTGCTAGTTGTAAGTCTATTATTGTTTTCTATTAACTTTTATGTACCCAATAATGTCTTACGCTATGCGGGAACTGTTCTTCTTATAGGCTCTTTGTCTACGTTATTTGTGGTATATTTCCAAATAGTTGTGAGAAACAGTAGTACTAAAGCGGTGGTAATAACTGGACCGGCTGATGTCAGAAGTGCTGCCAGTAATAATGCAAAAGTGATCAATTCAATAACTGAAGGAGAAACCGTTTTACTGCTAGATAGCTTTGAAGGCTGGTATAAGGTGGAATTAAGTCCTGGCAACAAAGGCTGGGTAGCAAAAGATGCATTAGAAATTATAAAGTCTCTTTAAGATGCTTTTTCCCCAAACCTAAACTAGTACCCAGTCTTACACCAGCATAGTACATACCAAATTCGTACTCCTTTGTCCCAAACCATTGAAAATAAGGAGCTACATCAATAACTAGTTTCATTATTTGTACTTCTCCACCTATACTTAATGATGCACTAGGGCTGATGTTGTATTCACTTGTTACTTCCATCCATACATCATCCCGACTTTCGTCATAATAGTTCTTGAACGATGTTTTGTGCATCACAATACCCACATCGCCGGCCAGGAAGAAGTTATTTCCCAAGTAATATTTAGCTCCAACCAAAATCGGTACAGTTTTCAGTATACTCTCAGCAGGTTTAGTTGAATTAGTACTGTCTTCCTTTACCCATTGAGAATACCCTGCTCCAAAGCGAATACCAAAATTATTCAGTACGTTGTACTGTACACGCACTAATCCTCCTTGCCCTTTGCCAAAGTCAACAGATTCTTTTTCTTCAAAAACACCTGTTAACATATTAGAAAAATCTGCTACTAACCCCACATTAAGCTTATAATAAAATTTAGCTTTTTCTTCTTTGGCCGATTTAACTTTCTGTTCTTTGATTCCAGTAGCAGTTTCTTCATCTATTTTGGCTTCTGTCTTATGGTCACTACCTGTTAATGACTCTTCCTTTAGCTTGCTACCTACAGTTGCATTAGCCTTTTCTAGTGAATTATTTTTACGCTTCTCTCTTTTAGCTAGAACATTATCTGATTCTACAGCATAGTGTTCTACATAACCATTACTATACTCTATCCTTATTAAATTGCTACTTCTAAGAGTATAGACTGGTCCGTCCAAGTTTTCATGTTTTCTGAAGGTAACTAAGCTATCGGATACTTCTACAACCTTTCCTTTAATGACTTGCTTATCTTTTGTATGGAGGAGATCATAGCTTATAATTTGTGCATGTAACTCCAAATTAAATAGCATAAATATTACTGTAAGCAGCGCAGTTCTCATTTCTATATTATTTAGAGCTGTTGATATAGTTTATGTATTGACTGATAAGAATATTATGGGGCATTACTAAGTTCTTAGTCCATAAGAACACTGTAACTAACAGCGTCAACAGTTTTTTTATCAATTGTTTTGATCAACTCTTTAATTCGCTTATCCTTTGCAACAGAAGAGGATATGGAGGTAAAGTCATTATTCACTCTATCTCTACTAATCTTTTTTGATTTGAAAGCCTCTTGGAAAGATGGAATAGCATCTTCAAGTTTATTCTCTACCACATTTAAAAAACCTAGACCATACAATGCTTCAGTATTTACAGTGTCTATTTCCAAAGCTTTTAAGAAATCCTTTCTTGCCTCTTCATACTGCCTAAGCTTAAATTTAATGGTACCTCTTTCTGCATAATAATTGGCCGAAGCTTCCTCTATAAAATCGCTATCCAAGTACATGTTATAGTATAATAGTGCTTCTTCTAAAGTACCCAGCTTAGCTAAACTGATTCCTCTGTAGTAGTGCGCGTCAACTAGAGCCGTATCAACTAATATTGCAGTTTGATAGTCACTAATCGCCTCAGAATGTTTGTTTAACATCTGGTAAGATTGTGCTCTGACAAAGTAGTCTTTTGATTTTTTTGTACCATGAACTAGGTTAGAGGAGAAGTCTTTGATTGCTTTTTTATAGTCGCCTATGCTATAATACACAACACCCCGATTGTAATATGCTGCACTATATCTTTTGTTAAAGCTCAATGATTTATCCAGATCTTTAAGAGCATCCTTCGTTAGTTTCATTTCATACTTGCATCTTCCCGCAATATTATATAGTTCAGCTAAGCTGTTCTTTTGATCAAACGATTTAACAGACACAAAACCTACTGTAGCTGTATTGATTTTAGCTGATGTGCTCTCGTTGAATTTTTTAAGTTGTGTGATCGTACTTTCTGCAACAGTATTTGCACTTTGATATTCTAGTAGGCCTTGGTAGCTCTTGCACATAGCTATACTATTGTCAAAGAATAGAGTGTTAGCAGGTAGAGTCTTCTCTGTTACCTGTTTAAAGTCAGCAATAGCTTGTTCAAAATCTCCAAGACGGTGATAAGACACTCCCCTTTTAAAAATAGCAATATTAAGATCGGGAGTGAAACTTAAGGCATTGGTATAACTTCCAATGGCTTCTATGAAAATACCTTGTGAAAACAGTGCTTCTCCACGCATAAAATGAGCGTATGCGTTTTCGGGGTTTATAGTTATTGCATTGTCATATTCAGAAACCGCAGCCTTGTAGTCATTAGTAAGGTATAGTTGATTGCCTTCCTTATAGTGTGTTTCGCTTAAAATCTTGATCGTGCCTTTATCAAAATCGCTTAATTCATATTTTAAAGCTTTACTGAAATCCTTAGCAGCCTTACTTACATCGGTAAAATGTTTATGCTCTATAAAGCCTCTCTTAAAGTATGCTTGAGCATAAGTAGAATCCAAGTCAATTGCTGTACTTAAACTACTATATGCTCCAACTAAATCTTCTTTATTGTCAATAAGAAAAATAGCCTTATCGTAATACCTTGTAGCATTTTTAGGATCTAATTTTATTGCTTGTTCAAGATCACTAAGTGCATCATTTAATTCATTGAGTTGAATTCGTGTAGTTGAGCGAAGTTTATAGTGTTCAGCAATATTTGGGTTATTTGAAATTAGGACTGAATAATCTGCATGTGCTTCTCTTAGTTGTCTGTTTTTATCGTTTATATTTTTTTGAGAATAAGATAGCAATGTGTAAAGTGCTGCCCTTTCTCGAAGAGCTTGTGTAAAGTTTGGATCTTTTCTTATAGCTTCTGTATATTCTTTCAAAGCATCTTCATATTCCCCTTTAGCAGTATAACTTTTTGCTAAAAACAAGTGTATTTCTGCTTTTGTAAAGTTTGGTTGATTACTGTTTTTTAAATGTTTAGAGTATTCTTTAATTAGTTCATCATATTTACCTGCTTCAAACCGACTAATAAATAAATCCCTGTTTCTAATAATGCCACTCATCTCATCTATAGATTGATCCATCTCGCTTCGTATAGTAGCATCAGTTAACTTCTCTTCTTTTGCTTTTCTGAAATATGCTATTGCCTCTTCATAATTCCTTTCCTGCTTAGCTTTCACACCTTTTTTGTAATGATACTCATACCAGTTAATGTTATTAATTTGCTGGAGCTTACGTAATGAATGTGAGCTGTTAGGTCTTAAAGCTAAAGCCTTTTCGAAAGCAGTTTTGGCGACTTCATAATTTTCTTCTCCCAAAGCCTTTTCACCAATGCGGATATATTCCTGGTATTCCTCATTTCTACTTTGTATAGTAGTTCTCACTTCTGAACCTACATCTTCAACAGCTACAATAGGAACATCATTCTTAGCATCATTAATCGAGTCTTCTCGCACATAGTACCTAAGCCCTACCATGTAAGGCATCCACTTGCTATCCTGATTCTCAAGTCTTACTTCCGCCACACGTCTCACAGGCTTATAAGATTTTTTGCTTTTTTTGTGTTTACTGTGGAAGGAGCTATCGAAATATACCTTTACATAATAGTAATCTGCCTTCTTAATTTTGGAAACATCTATGTTATAAAACGTTATTGAGGGTTCACGGCTTTTAGCATAAAGCAAGTCCAAGTCTTCCAAATACCTATCTACAGGTAAATCTGCAGCACTATCAGCTTCTGCTTTTTCTGGGTTTATGTCATCTTCTACTATTACTTTATTATCCCAGAACAGTCGTTGGTTATTTTCAAGAGAATAGGCATTTTTTATCATCAACTTGATGTCACTTGGTCTCATGCCAGCATTTGTAAGCGTATTCAAAAATGACTCGTATTCTTTAATCAGATAGTCAGTCTTATCTATTACTTGACCGGCATCTCTTGTAGTTAGATCTTGGGCATTGGTACTTGCAAAACCATAGCATAGGATGAACATAAAATATTTGAGTAGCTTTTTCATACTATCTGTGAATATTAAGAACTGATGCTAGATATAGTTGCTTTGCAGTTGTATCCATTCTGGTAAGACTATTTACTAGCCAACCTGAATTCTTTGTAGGACGGTGGAACTTTTGTACAGTAAACCCCCAACCATCTATTTGTAAAAAATGATACGTGATTGAGTTCACCTGCTTAAAGGTGATATTACCATTCAGAACCTCTTGAATAAAAAGTAAAAGAGATGAACTTTTAGAGTTACTTGAGATATAACTTGTTAAGTTTTTCTTGTCCCTGAATACATCGTAGAGTGTCATAAAATCAGTTGCATGGCTTATGGGACTGATTGATACTTTGTTAACTATATCAGGATTGAAGGTGGTTGTATTACCATAGTTTATATTGCTCAACGATGGGCCTTTTGCACTAGCTAATACCCACTTACTACCATTGTTAGCTTGCTTTTCAACTTTCAGAATTAGTGTAATATTTTCTTTCTTACCATTATATATAATGGTACACTTAGCTTCTGCAAACCACAAATCATCATTAAAATCTAAGTATATAGGATTTGTTTTACTGCTTACCTGGTTAATAAAATCTTTTATTTCGCTTATTTCCCACTTAGGATTACTCGAGTCAAATATTGTTTTTATTAAATAAGTCCGGTCTAAAGGTATCTCAGGATTTTCATTCAGATATTCATAAATAAGAGTTTTATCGCTGCCATTAAACCTTTCTATAAGTTCATCTAACTGCTTTACTTTATATATAAAACGTTCTTCTTCATTAAGCTGCAAACTTTGACTGAAGCAATTGAATGGAAGAGCTAAAACAAACAGTTTTATAATTAACAACCTCATTATGCCTCTATTTACTAGTTTCTTCAACTCCTACATTTGAAAGAAAAACATCCCATAAGCTTTTCTTTTCACCATCAATTTCTTTTTGGTAACTTTTAAGGATTACCTCTACATTTTTTTGGGTAACATCTCTGTATACAACGTTACCATCATCGTATCCTTCGAACACCTGTTGAAAGGAAACTACTCCATAATAATTTCCATCTGCCCCTAACTTTAAGTCGCTCACATAGCTCACATCTGTCCAGGTTATCACAACCTCATTATATGGTAGTAACTTTAGTCGTTGGAGATATTTACGTACAGTATATTTTTCCTTATCCTCACGATTGACATTTGATACTTCAACTGTAGAGGTATCTGATAAAAACAAACTGCAAGCTGCATCTATTGATTTATTTTGCTCTTCTCTATCGGATTGTTTATCACCAATAAGCGCTATATATTCTCCAAATCTATGGGTCTTTTCTTTAGCCTTAAATTGAAAACGCTCCAGTTCAGCTTTACTTAGCCCCACATTCATTTCTTTAGCGGTGGCAACAACAGGCTCCTTAACACTAATGTCTTTTGTGGCTTTAGTAGAAATCAGTCTGTCAATGTCATCTTTGACCTGCGCTAAACTAAGTGCTACCTTTTTGGAGGGCATATAAAGCATGTGTTTACCATTTCTATAAATAATAGCTGCTATCTTTTCCTTTTCAATATATTCAGTTTGTTTTCCTTCATCCTGACTTTTCAGGTACTTGAATTTATCTCCATCAAGAGATAAGCTATCAGCAACTAATACTGCATTATCTTTAGTTATTATAATGTCAAATGGTCTGCTCTCTAAGTTCTCTAGGAATTCAATAAAAACAGGTGCACTATTAGTGTTATCTGCTAGCACCAAAAACTTTCCTGTATCTTTGAAAGCAAATAAAAGCTGGTTACTTTTTTTTGTATAAGTCGGCCCTTCATAATTTTCTAAGTTCTTATAACTTACCTTCTGTGCATCAATTGATGTTATCTTACATTGTTGCTTAGTACCATCTGTAAAATAGAGGATGTCTTGGCCCTGAGATAGGTTTATAGAGAGTATCGCAGCAATGAGTATTAGATTCTTAATTAAATAATGCATCACTTTTAAATATTATAGATTAGGAACAGGAATATCACTTCTTAAAATGATCCTCTAAATACACTTTAACTACAGTATTAAATATGTATAATTTTTTAACTGTATAATGTAATCTAAATGTACGTGCTATTGAATATGGTTCCTATACCTATCGATCGGTATTTTTATAACTTTTACAATTTAAAATGATAAATACCGATTATTAGGTATAGTTTTTCTCTTCACCTGTTCGTATTATTACACAATTATTGATTCAAATAATACAAACGTAGTTCGTCCTCTATTTTACATTTTATGCCTTCTCTTTATCAAAATACCGTCTTTGCAGGGCACTATCTTCTTAAAGAGTTAGTGGGTCGTGGTGGTTTTTCTGAAGTGTGGAAAACAGAAGACACAATGGCTGATGGTGTTGTAGAAGCTATAAAAATATATGCACCAGAAAGTGGAATGGATGAGGTTGGAATAAAGCAATTCAAGAATGAGTACATAACAATAAGATCACTTGACCATTCTAATCTGATTCAGGTATATCGCTTTGATATATTTAATGGGATTCCCTTTTTAGTGATGCCTTATATGGAGAGAGGCTCTCTTAGCAAATTATTATATGAAAAGGGAGCTTTTTCAGAGTATGACTTAGCAGTTCTACTACAACAGGTTGGAAGTGGCTTAAATTATTTACATACCAGGCAACCTAAAGTACTGCATCAAGACATTAAACCTGATAACATACTTGTAACAACGGACGGCAACTACAAACTAACTGATTTTGGAATTAGCAGCCGCACCCGTAATACCTTACGTAAGGTCACAGGGCACAAGCAGGCACTTGCCCTTGCTTATGCTCCACCAGAAAGGTTTGCTGCAAGACCAATAAATAACGAAGCAGGTGATATATTTTCTTTAGGCGTTACGATCTATGAGCTATGCACTGGTGAGGTGCCATGGATGGGTAATGGTGGCTTAAGTCTTCTTCAGGGGGCTGAAGTACCTGATTTACCTCCTCAGTACTCGCGCATACTCAACAATATTATAAAGGGTTGTTTAGCCCTTGAATGGGAAAAAAGGCCAACTGCTATGCAGCTTGTAGAGGAGGCAAATTACTTTATTGAAAACAACTCCTGGAGGCCTTATGGACAGTTTGCCCCTAACACACCTGTTAGTTCAGCCAACTATCGGTTAAAACAAAAGCTTAAGCCTGTTTTAATTACTGCAACAATAGCATGTGTTATTATGGCTGCATTAGTGTACCCTGAGTTAAATATGCAACTTGGTTCTGTAAAAGATACAATAGCAAAGCCCGTTAAGAAAAGCACAATACCTAAGATAGGTAAAACATCAGAAGCTGCCGTGCATAATTCAGCTTCATCAGATGATCAACCAAAAGAGCAACTTGTTAAGAAAGAAGAAACAAAAAGTAGCGAAGCTCCAGCTGGCAAAGTTTCCAAGACAGTTAATACTGGTGTACCTAAAACAAAAGAAAAGAAAGCCTTATCTACAGCTTCTCCCAATGTAGCAAACCAAAAATCTTTAACTGCTGATACTTACAAGCCAGAAACACTAGGTGATTTTCTTTCTGCGATAAAGAACAAAAATAACCCCATAGCAGCAAGAAAGGGCTGGAGCACAGAAGTCAATAAAATGTTTTCTGCAAATGCTCTGATCATAGAAGAGATTGGCGGGACCCAGATTAATGAGTATAAACCACAGCAATTCTTAGATCTGCTGTTGGAGAAGGGAGATATTAAGAGTCTGAGAATTATCAAGAGAGAGGACAATAATCTTGGTAAAGTACAGAAGCTTTATGTACAGATAGAATAGGAATACGAAATACCATAACTCATGTTTATTCATTTTCATAAATACTAGTGCAAAACCATGGTAAATACTTTGACTACTTCTCATAGAGTTATAAGAGGAGAATCGCTAACCTCTATAGCCAGAAAGTATGGTCTTGACAGTTATGCACCTATAACAGTTGCTAATAATCTTGCAGATAACCAGTCTTTAAAAGAAGGCCAAACACTACTGATTCCTAAATCAAAAGAAAGTTATGAAGTAACTATAAATAAGCTCGAACAGCTGAAACTTGACATGATCAGGATGTCTAAAGAAGTAACAAAAGGGCTTGAAAAAGACAAAAAGAATTTTGAAAAAGTAAACTCTATTATTGACACTACTTCTGACATTTTGACAATTGCAGTAAAAACAACCGCTCATGGATTTAGAGCAGCCAAGGCTGCTCAAGGAGTTATAACGAAAATGCCTTTTATTAAAAAAGGTATTGAGGAAGTTTCAGAATATATGATTGATAAATCTGTAGAGACATTAAATGATAACTTTTCCCCCCAGCATAGCCAAAAAGTTCTAGAATACACTTATAAAACCACAAAGGATAAATATAAAATAGCATTTAAGTATGCTAAAGAGGGATTAAGAATACTTGATATAGCAGAGGTTATTCTCAATTATGTTAGTCCAAGTAAACTCGCTTGGTTTTACACACGATGGGCTGCTGGCGGTGAATCAGTTGATGATACTGAAAAAAATATCAAGAATATGATTGAAGCAACTCAAAATAAAGCAATTGCTAATCTCAATAACAAAATCCAAAAGCTCCAGAGGGAAAAAAATGAATTATACAATAATTCACGGCCAATAACAAATAGAAAACTCCAGTTGATGTAATTTAAAAACAATACTAATAAATACAAAAAGCATTTAGTATGAACACACCTATAATTCAAAGCAACGAGGTTAAACGCGTTATTCAGATTGCTCAGTCAATAGCCCGGGAACATCAACATGAGCACTTCTCTCCTGCTCATTTATTACGTGCTCTTCTTCATGAGGAAATAGGTGTTATAAAATTTTTAAAGTCAATAGATAAGGATGTTCATTATCTGAAAGAATGGGCTGAAGTCAGAATTGAGGGGCATCTCAAAGCATGTAGAGGTGTAAGTGAACCTACTGGAGACGACCGTGTAGTGGCTGTAATGGATGAAGCAGAAATTCTTAGATTACAGCTAAGCCATGATGAAGTAGATCCACTATGCGTATTAGCCGCACTTAGTAAGCCTAACGTAGCATTTACAAAAGAACAACTTAAAACCTTCCCGCTTTCAGCAGATGATGTAGTTGACACATCCGTTGAGAATGCTCTTGTTCAGGCAGCCATCTCACCAGCCACTACTAATGGATCAAAAGTAGGAAGTGAAAAAAACACAACTAAAGCGCTTCATAAGTTTTGCATTGATAAAACATCACTAGCTAAAGAAGGTAAGATAGACCCCATTATAGGGCGTGACCGGGAAACACGAATGATGGTGGAGATACTGGGTAGACGCACCAAACCTAATGTACTTATTGTTGGTGAGCCAGGTGTGGGTAAGACAGCTTTAGTAGATGGTTTTGCTTTAAATATCATCGCCAACAATGTACCAGCTCACCTTCAGAATTCATTCCTTTACGAATTAGACACAGGCGCTTTAGTTGCCGGCGCATCTTATAAAGGCGAAGTAGAAGATCGTCTGAAAAATATCATTAAAGAATTGAAAGCGCTAGACAAGGCCATTCTATTCATTGACGAACTGCACACTTTTTTGGATAGTTCCAGCGCTGTCGGCTCGGGGGCAGCAAACCTACTTAAGCCTGAGTTAGCACGAGGAGAAATAACTGTTATAGGTGCTACTACGAATGATGAGTTTAGAGAATTCATAGAGCCAGAGCAGGCATTCAACAGGCGCTTTGAAGTGCTACGAGTTGAGGAGCCAGATGTGGTATCAGCTACAAGAATGCTGCAAAAGCTTATTCCCTTTTACGAGCAGCATCACGGGGTACAGGTAGCACATGATGCACCAGAAGAAGCTGTAAATCTCGCCAAACGCTATGTAAAAGACAGGCGCTTACCTGATGCTGCCATCGACCTATTAGATAGAACTATGGCAGCGATCAGAATGGCTGACGAAACATCTGAAAAAGAATTAGCTACGCTACAGCAACAGCTCTTAACAATGACTGAGAATACTCATTCAATGGCAGATCTTCATTGGTTCAAAAGAGAGCTAAACAGTCGAATCAGCCCTATCCTACTCAGCCAACTAGAAGAGTCGGAAGATGATGAATTAGAAACACCTGAGGCACTGTATAATCATTTAACACAAGTGCTAGATGATTTGAGATCTCTGGCCACAGAGAAGAAAGGAAGTGTAGAAAAAGTTGACCTGGCGGCCGTTGTGGCACACAAAACAGGTATTCCACTCGGTAAAATCCAAACAAAGGAGCGCGAAAAGTTGCTGGGTATGGAGGAGACCCTCCAGCAACGGGTGATTGGCCAGGATCAAGCGATAAAAGTAATTGCCGAGGCTATACTTGAAAACCGCTCCGGGCTTACAAAACTAGGGCAACCAATAGGTTCTTTCTTCTTCTTAGGACCAACTGGTACTGGTAAAACGGAATTAGCTAAATCAATTGCGGATTTTCTCTTTAATGACGAATCTGCTATGATACGCTTCGATATGTCAGAGTTCAAAGAAGAACACTCTGCGGCCCTGTTATACGGTGCACCTCCAGGTTATGTAGGCTACAAAGAAGGTGGCCTGCTGGTAAACAAAATTCGGGAGAAGCCTTATGCCGTACTGCTTTTTGATGAGGTGGAAAAGGCACACCCTTCTGTGTTTGACGTATTTCTTCAGATACTTGATGAAGGCAAGCTGCATGACAGGTTAGGCAAAGAGGGTGACTTCTCGAATGCAGTAATTCTCTTCACTTCGAATATTGGTAGCGACTTTATTGTAAATCGATTTGAAGAACAAGGAACACTGCCTGCTTCATCCGAAATGATGGAAATTATGAGCAGGCACTTCCGACCAGAATTCTTGGCTCGTGTAACTGAAATAGTACCATTCGCTCCGATCACGGAAGAGAATGTAACTAAAATATTCAACATCCATCTGAAGAAGTTACTTGAGACACTTAGTAAGCAAGGAATAACGCTTCAGATCACCAAACAGGCAGTCTTGAGCTTAGCGCTCTCCGGGTTTACCCCTAAGTATGGCGCTAGGCCACTAACAGGGGTTATTCGAAATCAATTAAGAAGACCCATTTCCAGAATGATCATATCTGAGAAAATAGGCCGTGGCTCCACAGTATTACTTGATGTAAATGAAGCCCAGGAACTGACTTGGGAAGTGTTACCGAAAGAATCAGAATTAATTTCCGATGAACTATAACTTATCTAACGCATGAACGAAGTAGAAATCGGTGGACAGCTTGTCCCACAGCAATCTTTTGAAGCTATCACACAAATATCTTCAAACCGTACCCTTTTGGTACAACAATTAACAACAAAGCCTACAAAGCCCGAACCTGTAACAGGCTTGAAAACCGTTGACGAAGTTTTTCAACACTTCAAACCCAGTGTTAAAGTAGAGTTTGAAACGCCAGAAGGCAAAACAACAAATGAAGAACTAAAATTTAACAACTTAGGCGACTTCGGAAAAGATGGGCTGATCTCCCAAAGTGAATTCCTGACAGAGACAAAAGAGCAGCAGGAGACTTACCAGAAAATAGCTAAGCAACTAAGAACAAATAAAATCTTAAAGTCCGCTTTACAGAATCCGGAGACCAGACAGGCTTTTATGCAAAGTATAGAAGCACTTATACAGGAAATTGACGAAGCAGACGGAGCAAGATAAGGAGTATCACTACTAATACTAAAATTATGGAACAGGAAGAAGTATTAAAAACACCAGAATTAGAAGCTGTACAAGTAGAACGCTCGGCTCCGGCTCTGGAGATAAATGAACTTTGCGATCAACTAGCTGAATATGGCGGCTTTGAACTTATTGAAACCTCTATTGAGGGTGCAAAAGTGATGAACCCTGAGAGCAAAGCCAGAAAAAACATTTTCTTATCAGAATCATCAAGAGAGAAGGATCGCCTAAAGCTAAAAAAGCAGCTACAAATGTGGCTCGATCTTGTAAGCAGTTCAGATGCTATAGCAGAAATGGTAAGTGTTGCCCAAGAAAAAGCTGATTCGGCAGAAGACACACTCAAAACAAACCTGAAAAAAGCTGTGGAAGAGGTACGTCCGCTTGAGCAGGCATACCGCTCAGTAGCTATGTTCTACAAAAATGCAGAGAGTGATAAGATAAAGAACCTTACCATCTTCAACGCAAACATAGATCGCCTTAAAGACCTAGACAACACGCTGGTAATTGATAAAATAAGTGAAGAGTTGAAGGCCAGACACGACCGGTTAGACCTGCGCGAGAACTATGCTTTGTTAGTTATACCAGGGTATTTAGGATCTAACAAAGTAGTGGAGAAATGGGCTAAGATCGCTCACCAAAATAAGGTGATGCTGGTGACTGACTTTGAGAATTTAGATGCCCCGGATGCGGTGATGGAAGAATTCGATGCTGCCAATCTTACAGGCGGTGACATTTATAGATCAAATGTACTGATGACCTGCAACTGGTTGGTTGGCCGTGAAAAGCACCAGGACCTTGGCGAGGATGAGGAATTGCTGTTGCCTCCCTCTACTGCCTTGGCAGGAAAAATATATAGTACTTTAATAGCTCAGCCTACAGCAGGCAAAATGCATGGTGGTATTAATGAAGTGGATGGCGTAAGCTTCCCTCTTAAAAAAGGAGAAATAACAGAGCTGGAGAAGCGCGGATTAGTACCTATGGTAAAAGAGTGGGAAAAGGTAATGGCCTTCTCTGCCAAAACACTTTATACAGGTAACGACATTGGCCTTCAAACCTACTCCGTAGTACGTGTATTTGACTACGTCGGCAAAGTTCTCGTCGACTTCCTGAACCGCCAGGCATTTGTGAACTGGACACCGGTTGTAGAAAGAGATCTAAGAAAAGAGATCTCCAAGTACCTAGAGAGTATCAGGGGTAGTGATAAGATCATACAGGACTACAACCTGATGCGATTGGAGCAGGACCCAGACACAAAGCAAATATTTATAGACCTGCACATTACTCCTTTCTTCCCAGCCAAGAACTTCATGCTGAAACTTGGTGGAACTAAAGGTGACACCGCAGAAGCATGGGCATCGGAATACGCGGAGCAATAAACTTAATTTAACTTTTCTAAAACTGAATCATCAACTTAAAATTTTAAAGCAATGGCTGTTAATGCAAGACTAAACTTAGACAGTTTAAAGGATGTGAGAGTAATTGATTTCTCTTACAATTTCAACCGTGACATTGATGCCTCTGGAAGACCTTCAGGTTCTGTTAGAGGTGGCACAGTAAACATTACAATTGAGTCCACAAAAAGCGCCTTTCTGCCTGCCTGGATGACAGTTGGATCTGGTAAAACAAAAAGTGGAGAAATAACCATCAGTGACGATGAGGATGATGCAAAATCTCTAAAAAAGATAAAGTTCGATGATGCTTTTATTGTGAACTATGGCGAGAACTTTAGCTGGCAGGGAGGCGAAAACATGATGGAAACATTTACCATATCAGCGCATAAGTTGAAAGTGGATGGTGAAAACGGTCCTGCTGAGTTTCAAAATGAGTGGCCGAGCAAAAAATAGATAAGTTTAAGTTTAGTAGTCTCTTCGATTACTTAGGAGACTACTAAACTTAAACTTATATACTAAGAGTATTCTATTTATTCTTCAACGTAGGCGTGAAACACGTTCAGCACTATTCTATTCTTTTATGAAGAACATTCATTAGAATAATTGATAATGAAATACCAGGATATAAATGTTTGAATTTTAAAAGTAATGGCTGGTCGTAAAGGTGTGTTAACTATTTATGAATCTAATAGAGTGCCTGAAAATAAAGAATCTATGGCCTCTTTTATTAAAACTTTTGCAGAAGGTACATGGAAGAACTTCATTGACACAAACAAAAGCACGGTTCCATCAAAAGCTACAGACGCAGTCGGTATACTAGTGGGAGCTAAAACGACCGCTTATTACGGTGCAATCTCCCCTGTACAAGCTTTAAACCCACTACAGTTGTTCAAAGGGAAAACGCCATTCCCAGCAGAATTCACAGCTTCTGGAGCAATACGAGTTTTTGAATATACAAACTTACAGCGAGCAATTTTACTCGCCAAGGCTTCTCTAGCTAAAGTTGTTCTTGTGACAGTAGCATATGAGGGAGGAGTACTTGTGGGCTCCATAATAAACCAAGCACTACCTGAATCAACTAAGGATGCAATTGGTGGTACTATATATGAAATTGTTGAAAACGAAGGCTGGAAAATGTTATTTACTAACCCATTTGGTTTAAAAAAGTAGATTTTCCAACTCAATTGTTATAAAAGATTATTTATTTATAAATCAAAAACCTATCCATTGGCACAGCATGTAGATGTACATATAAGCATTGAAGGAGAGCAGCTACTGCCTTTCTCAAGCATTTCTATCACGCAAGATATTCATCAACATCATGCGTTTGAAGTCGTGCTGCCTGTGGATGCTTTTGAAAACAGCAGCAGGGGCTTTTTGCAGCAGTCAAAAGAGTACATAGGCAAAAGTATTATCATACGTTTTGGATCAAAGCTCTTTGAGAAAAAGTATCCTGACAACCAGTTCATCGGACTTGTCACAAACATAGGGGTGTGTAGATCAGGAAATGGCGAACGCCAGGTGATTGTCCGGGGGAGCAGCCCTACCATACTGATGGATGGGAATGGCCAGTGCTGTTCCTTTACGCAAAAGTCTCTGCAGGAGATTGCAAATGCAGCCCTCGAGAAAGTACCTCGTTCTCTGGAAACGGAGGTAAGCCCGATGAACGGGAATGCTATACCTTATACAGTTCAGTTTAACGAAAGTAACTGGGCCTTCTTACAGCGGATGGCAACCAGTTATGGGGAGTGGTGCTTTTACAATGGTACAAAGCTGATTTTTGGTAAACTACTGAAAGGCGATGTAATTGATCTGCCTTTTGGTGAAGATCTTTTCAGCTTTGAATTTGACCTGCACCTGCTGCCTGTAAATAATAAGGCCATAGCATACAATTACCTAGAGAGCGAAGTATATGAGAGCGCTGCCTCCTCAGCTTCCGTAGAAGATCTAGATGAGTTCGGAAAATTTGCATTAGATCAATCAGCTAAAGTGTTTTCACAGGAACCTGCCTTTGCCGCCCGAAATGTGGTAGTACAGCAGCAGGAACTTGATGAGGTTCTTACAGTACAGAAAGCCGCTTCTGCGCGAAGTATGGTCATAGCAACTGGCGACAGTGACAACCCTCACCTGAACGTAGGTACTGTCGTCAACATAACCGGGGAAGCTGTTAGCGAACAGGATTATGGCAGGTTCATTGTCACATCGGTTGTGCATCACATTAGTGGCTCCTACTCCTACAGCAATGATTTTACTGCCATTCCTGTAGAAAATCAGTCTCCACCGCCAGCGCCTGTACGAAGACCCCAAGGCGAAATTCAACCAGCCGTGATCATCGACAATGTAGATCCGGAAGGGCTTGGCAGGGTGAAGGCACAATTCTACTGGCAAAAGGCGCCCGAATCTACTCCCTGGATACGCGTAGCCAACACGATGTCTGGTAATGGTAAAAGTGCAATTCATGGCTTTTACTTCACGCCCGAAATTGATGATGAGGTCATGATAGGATTTGAAGACAATAACCCTGACAAGCCTTTTGTCATGGGAAGCGTGTACCACAAAAAAGTAGCGCCTTCAGAATGGAAGGATAGTAACAATAACTTTAAAGTGATACGCACCCGCAACGGCAACGAGATCTATTTATCTGATAAAGACGGCAAAGAAGAAATAAGGATAATCAATAAAGATACTGGTGATCCTACCAACATGATAGCCCTTTCGATGGAAGGCAATGGTAAGATTACTATTCAGACAAAAGGGGATTTGATGATGAAGGCCAAATCCATAGAAATGACAGCTGAAGAAGGCATAAAGATCACATCAGGCAAAGCAACTGATATGAAAGCTCAGGAGCTAAATGCGAAAGCTGATCAGGGTATCAAGTTAAATTCAGGCCAGGCCACAGAAATAAAGGCTATGGACATGAAAGTGAACGCAGATAATGCTATCAACTTGATAGGACAGCAGATGAGTATGGAAAGCACATCCACTAAGTTGAAAGCCTCTGCACAACTCAATATAGAAGGAGCCCAGGCAACAGTTAAGTCTCAAATTCTGCAAATTGATGGTGGGGCTCAGGCTTCGGTGAAGGCTGGCATTATTAGGTTGAATTGATCTTTATAAGCAGAAGGAAATTAGCCTAAGGCTAAATCAAAAATAGTTTAAGACAACATACTTGGTTAAGTCAATGGAAAAAGCGGATCAACTGTCACCGAGTGATATAAAATCATTTAGAACCACTATAGCAACCACTACGCTAAAGCCCGGTACAGTACTTTGGAGATTTGCCTCCAGCATGCATGCCAGTAAGTTTGGTGCTTATTGGGTAGACGCTAAAACCATGTCTGAGATAATGATAACATTCAGTGCTTTGAACATCTATGATCTTAACTTTAAGAAGAGTGTCATCAGAGACAGCTTGGCATTACTTTCTAACTGGGACACTCATTGTGAATATAGAGTAAAAATTGAGTTGAAAAAAGAAGTAGTAGCTCATGTTGGCACCATAGGTACTCAGCAGACCTACATGAAGGCTAACCTAAATAATAAGCGTACGGCTGATGCTGCTGTGAAAAAATTAGCGGGAGGAAACAGCCAAAACATAGAAAAGATGATAGAACAGCGAATTGGAGGTTATACGCAATATGTTATACCACGCTTCAGGGACAGAAGCCTTAACCAAAACGATAATCAATATGCAAAGCTGCTGCATTTCTGTCACATATAGTTTCTTTAATCTTGAATAAAGGCTTGACATGAGCATACTTTACAACTATTACACACTTCCTCTTCAGTGCCAGGACCTTATTCAAAAGAAAAGACAATCAAGGTGTACTCTTGCTGATTCCCTTCGCCAGCATATACACCTACTTATCAGAACCCATTTCAACGAGAGTAGATTCGACAGTGAGTACGGGTGCATGATATGGGAAAAAGACTTTGAAACGATACGAAGTGTAGACAAATGGAAAACAGAGCTTTTAGATTCTTTTCAAAAAGCACTGAAAAAGTATGAAGTCAGGTTATCTGATATACAAATAGTAGTTAACCTGGATGATTTAAAAGTAGTTGATCCAAAGACCAGAAAAATAGTTGAATTAAGAAGAAGAATAAATCTTCATATAGAAGGAATAATCCGACAGACAAACGAAGCATTTCAACACAAAGAATTTATATTTTTTAGTCCCCTTTCACTCACATAAGTGTAGTCTCTATGAAGTTCCAAGCTTTACCAAATGCCTTGAACCAAGATAGCTTTACAAAAGAACAGGTAAAGCGTAGGCTTCGTGCACAAGCTGTCGCTTTGTGGGGCTTGCAGGAAGCTGATGCAGATAATCTTGATCCTGTAATTGACTTGTTGATGGGCGCATGTGCCGTGGAATTTGAACGCACAGCACATCAGGTTTATGCTTCACAAGCACGTATTTTGGAGCGTTTAGCTGAACTAATGGTCCCGGAGGTAACAACTAGTGCCCGTCCGGCTCATGCTATTATGCACGCATGCTCTGAGTTACCCAGCACTATTGTAAAAAAAGAAAATACTTTTTCAGCAGAAAAGGAAGTATTACAAGGGAACAAAGCAGTAGTGGTGCCAATTTCACTTGCTCCCGCTACAGATGTTAAGCTTTTTGATGCTACCGTAGTATGCCAAGTTACCAAAAACAAAGTCACATTCTATGATACTCCTTTGGTAAAAGGAGAAAGTTTTTACGCTGCACATGAGGAAACAGCATATAACACCTCTTTGTGGTTAGGTTTGAAACTGAATAGTAAAATACAGAACCTCAAAGGCTTTTCTTTCTTTTTTGACTGGAAAAACAGTACTGATAAAGCGAAGTTTGTTCCACTACTCTCTTTAACAGATTGGATAGCAGAAGGAAAAAACATATTGAAAACACATGGTGGTTTTCCTAAAAACGGTAACGAAGCCGGCAGGCAAATGATTGAAACCGATATGATGAAACCCTTCGAAAACCATGTGTTACAGGTCTATCAGAATCAATTTGTTAGTATTCAAAATCAAGACTTTCCTCTTATCTACAGCAGTTACCCAGCTGCTTTTGGTGGCATTTTTAAGGAGGAGGATTTAAGTAGATTCAAAGATGAGTTGCTTTGGGTGGAGGTACGTTTCCCACAAGGGTTTTCTTTGCAGGCTCTTGATGATGTGTACTGCTCTTTGAACTGTTTTCCGGTAATGAACAGAAAACTTCATGCCGGAAGTCGCCCCTATTCCCTCTCCCCTAATCTGAACATCATTTCCCTGGCTATAGACGAACACTTTATGTCGGTTAGTCGTGTCTTCACAGCGGCCCGTGAGTATAATGCTGTGTCAGCAGACAAACACAGGGAGATGGAGGACGGTACCTACTCCGTGAAGCAAAGCGGCGTCAGCCGCTTTGATCAGCGTGACGCCGAAGCATTGTTACAGTATTTGTATGAACTAATGCGTGATGAAAGTGCTACTTTTAGAGCGTTAGGAAATTATGCGCTTAACGCTGAAATAAAAGGCCTGGAGCAAAGTCTGACAAGGCTTAAAATGCATTTTATCAACAAACCTCTACATCAGTCAACTAAGTGCCATCTGTTCCTGAATACAAAACTGGCTGAAGATGTGTGGGTAGAGTTCTGGACCTCACAGGGTGAAGCAGCCAATCTTTTGCCTGCCGGCACAAAAATAAAGCCTCTTTCCCCTGTTCATGTAAAGCGAACTACACTCATGCTGCTTACGCCTACATCTGGCGGTCGTGAACCTTTGAGCGAAACCGAGAAAGTACATGCCTACCGGTTTGCGCTACTCACACGCAGCCGTATTGCCACAGAAGAGGATTTAAAAGCAGCATGTTTTTCTGAGCTAGGGGACAAACTAAAAAATGTGGAAGTCAAGAAGGGCTTCAAGAAAGAGCTTTCTTCTAGAAGCGGTTATGTGAAGACTTTAGACATATTGCTAACTCCTGCTGAAGGTTTTAAAAGCATGGACTGGAATGCCGCTTGTAACGAATTAAGGTCATATATTGAGAGAAACAAACTTTTCCTGACTCAGATACAGGTATTCACCACAAACGGTCATGCGTATGCTACCAGGTAATGATGACGTACGGGCGGAGGTATTGGCGGCTTCTTGGATTGAGAACCAAAGTGTAGCGCTTGATGACATAATCGTAAGACCTGAAGGAACATTCCGCAGATCCTTTAGCCAAGATGTACTGGAAGTTGAGGAGCTTGATACTCCTCTTGACAGGAAAGTTTCTTTAAAAATTTCACGTGAAGGCCTGTATGATATGTTGCCGGAAGGTATGTTTCACCAGGCTGTACAAAAGAACGCAAAAAGCATCGAAGAGGCCACAGAAGAAAGTGACCGCTACAGAAAAGAAGAAAAGGCTGCCCGTAATTTCTTCCTGCCGCTTGAGCAGGAGTTTTACCGTCAGCGCATCTGGCTGGATTATACAGAATTGAAGTACTGGCTGACGAATACACATCCTGATAACATAAAAATGCTCCTGCGCTTCTGGAGGATCAATCCAAAGCACATGAATCCAAGGCAAAGTATGAAGATGCTTTCTATACTTCCACACCTGCATAGTATTGTTGGTGATTTACAATTGACAGCTCACAGCCTGGAAGTAATACTGGATGAAAAGGTACAGATCAGAACAGTAGAGGGTCGAATGCAGGCTGTAGAGCAAGATCAGTTCTCTTGTTTGGGCAATACGGTATTGGGTGCGGATTCTGTACTTGGCACCGAGTGGTATGATGACGAACTTTCGGTAATGGTTTCTATAGGGCCACTAAGAAGAGACACATTAAACTCTTTCTTGTCCGGAGGAAAACACTCAAAGTTAATTAGCACCCTCTATGGTTTCTTTTTTCCTGCAGAAGTAGAAGTGGAAACAACAGTCCATGCAATCGCAGAAGAGGCAGATTTCTTGTTAACGGAACTGGAGACGTGTTCCCGCTTAGGATATAGTACAGTTATATAAAGTTACTAAAAATACATTTATATGCTTCCACAGTTAAAATACTTTCCGGTTAACTGGATAGATGGGATGAAGATCTCAAAGGCTCACTTTATAGAGCAAGAGAGTGCTTTGAATGATCAGATACGGGACGTGGCAGGGATGCAGTTAAACACTTACAGTTATGGCCTACTCCCTCAAAGCAGTTCTACAAAGCAGCCACTAGACATACAGGTAAATTCTGATCATTCAGGCTACGTTAAAGTAAAAATAGCAGAATGTAGAGCTATAACACCAGGAGGAGTCAGGGTAGAAATCACTCACCATACCAGACCTGTTGAGGCGAGTATACAGCTTAAGGATATGCAGGCGCAGGCTTATGAATTGATTCTTGTAGCTGACCCTTTTACGCGAATTCCTGTTGGGCAGCCCAATCCTGAAGAAGCTCCTCTCAGGCAGCCCCATACTATCACAAATTATAGATTAGAGATACTCCCGTACCCGCAGACGTACCACCCTGAGTTTAGTGCATACCAGTTAAGTGTTGGCAGGTTAAAGGTGGATGGAGATGTAGTTCGCTTGTCAGAGCACTACATTCCTCCCTGCATGCAAGTTTCCAGTTTCCCTAGGATGTTGGCTATTTATAATAAATTATTGCAACAGTTAGGTAGTGCGGAAACTGCTGCTACAGAGGTAATCCAGAAGATGTTATCGAAGCCAAACCCCACAAACATTGATAAATCCATCCTTTCAATAGCACAGCAGACAATGATCTTTCTGGCTAATGGTATTGATACATTCAGGTTAGTCTACAACCAGCAGCCTCCCCTTCTAATGGTTGAATATTGTGTCCGTTGGGCGAGGGTAACAAGTCTAACACTCAACACCTTGCTTCGGAAAGACAGGGAAGACTTACTAAACTATCTACATGCCTGGTTTGAACTAGCCCCACGAGAATTTGAAAACTTACTAAGAAGCCTGCTTACGCTCGAATACTCCCACAATGAATCTCAGGAAGCATTAGCCAAAATTGAAAACTTTGCTGACAAAATGGTGCTTCTTTTCCAGAAACTAGGAGAAATGGAACACTCCAATGGTTTTATTGAAAAAGCAAAAGTGTTTGGGTGGCTAATAGTAAATACCCACAACAGGCCAAAACAAGCTTTCGCTGTTACTGAAAAGAATCTTGTGATTGGGCGTGAAGAAAGCGGGCAGTTAACATGTGACATACCACTACCCGGTGATTTACAAATCAGCAGAAAGCATGCCCGTCTCAATGTCTATGATTCCGCCAACAGTATTGAATTTAGTATCACAGATCTTAATAGTGCTAATGGCCTTTATATCCATGACACCCAAACAAGGTTAAAACCAAACCAAACGTTCAGCCTTGTTGATGGTGATACTTTCCAAATAGGCAAAACAAACCTCGTGTTGTGCAGCTATGGTGAAGTAACTAATGAAGCAGAAGCAATCAAGAAAGTGGAAAGTATGAAAGCCTATCCAACGGTAGAATTAATACCACAGTTAATTTAAGACATATTTTTACGAGTTATGCGTATGAACTTACCTGTACAACCCCACCATGTATGGAAGAACAAACCCGTTTACTTAAAGTTAGCCCTACCTATAAATCATGGCTTTGGCAATAGCAAAGAGTTAAAAGAAGGATCAAAAGGATATATTGTAAGCAATGGGTTTGAGAACGGTATGCTTCGTATACTTTTTGATCTATATTCTGGAAAAGAAACGGTAAAATTAAATACAGAGAGCGCAAACCAATATTTACTAAGTGACATTGCACTCCAAAAGTTCTAACGAAATTAAACTATAAACTATGAGCAAACCAGCTGCACGAATTACAGATATGCATACATGCCCTATGGTTACTCCAGGTATGCCTCCAGTACCCCATGTTGGTGGTCCTATTACAGGTCCTGGTATGCCTACTGTATTAATAGGAGGAGTACCTGCCTCCGTAATGGGAGATATATGTACCTGTGTGGGACCTCCTGATAGTATAGCATTAGGTTCAACAACAGTACTAATTGGAGGAAAACCAGCAGCAAGAATGGGAGATCAAACAGTACATGGAGGTACGATAACCTTAGGTTGTCCTACAGTCTTGATTGGAGGCTAAAATATTACATAATCTATACTACTTAAATGGATTATAGTATATCTATGCTGACTTAAAATTGATTTATCATTCCATATATTAAAACTAAGCGTATGCTACCTGAACACAAGAATGCTTTCTTTTTGATAGCTGCCCATTTTAACTGTTGGATTGGCCTGAGAGAACCGAATGAATTAGCCGATAAATGGATTGGCAAGCCTGATTATATTCCAAAATCGAAAAAATGTAAAGCCAAAACAGCTGATAACCCAAATTTCAATTTTTCAGGTTTAGTAGTTAATCCTCTACTCTGCCCTAATGCTTTTATTGAAAAAAGCCGCCCAGATGCTACGAAAAAGTGGAAAAGCTTTATTATGGGTTATGAAATGCCCTTCGGCTATACCTGTTCAGAATCAGGCCCAGAGAAAGGCTTAGTAAAGTTTGCTGGAAAAGCCATTCATGCCGATTTTGACCTAATGACGCTAAGCAAAGCAGGTAATAATGGAGAATTTGTTTTTACGAGTACACATGAAGAAAATTCATTATTCAGAGTTGTTAGGCCGATGCTAAATCATTATCTAGGCTCCGAAATGATTCAACATGGTTCTGAATTTATGTGGAAAGATGGAGTTGGAGGCAGAGAAAGCGAGAGAGTATTTTATTTCGGCCCTAAGAGACAATTTAAGATAGCTCATTCATCTATGCCTACCGACAAAGAAACTATGCACTAACAAATGTCTCATAATTTGTACATTTTCTGGCCCTTTAGAAGGCCTTTCGGATAATGAATTCTGGGAGCCGGGAGATGAAAGCAACAGCTAGTCAACTAAACAAAAAATAGCTGCTTTGAATCGGGAGCTTATATAAATAGGAATTACGAGGGCGCAGTTGCATGATCGCCTGGAAGTAATCTCCCGCACCGCATAGTAATATGGGCTTTGCTTTACTCTAATTTATTAGACTTCAAATCTAATTTGCTATTGCCATGTGCCATTCTATTTTCTAAAATTCTTTGCAGTATATCTGTTAAACAAGTTTCACAAAGTACTGAATTATAATATGATTTTATATCGTATCAAAGCAATGAATGAGCTATTCATAAACCAACCACTTTCAAAGTAGTATCACCCAATGATATAATGTCATTTACTTTTAACTCTTTCAATCCTTTCTGCAAACTTGCTGAGTTTATAAATGTACCGTTTGTTGAAAGTTTAATCTGAATAGGTAATCTTAGTATACCAGGCATAGACTGTACTGGCTGTCCATCAAACAAATACCACTTATTAGTTTGTGAGTTATGTACAAGCGTTGCATGCGCACCTGAAACATAGTTAGTAAAGTGCTCTGCAATGCCTATACTGTTGGCAAAAGGATCTTCTTTATCATACCAACCAATTGTCAATACACATAAGTTTTCCTTTGTCCAGCTAGTATCATTGTCAAAATTATCGTTTAGCCAATTGGCAAAAACATTATACTGTAGTTTCCAGTCCGGTTGACTGAAGAGTATGAGGTTGCTAAGGCTATAAAACCGACCAATTTCGTCCCCATTCATTACCTGTAACATAATAGCACCAGAGTTATTCTCCTGGTTTTTAATTGCTGCTGAATTATTATCAGTGCTGAGCAAAGCTATAATTTCATCTACCTGTTGAAAGCGTTCTTCGGGATTAAACTGGAGACATCGTTCAATAATCTCATTCCAGACTGGCTCAGGTGAAGCATCTGCTAAAAATTCCCTCTTCCAGTTTCCTGTTCGTTTCTTTCCTTCATATCCCTTTATATCAGCCTGAAAATCTTCAAAGTTGCCAAAGGGCAACTTGCCACCAGTTATTGTCTCAAACATCAACACACCAAAAGCATACGTATCGTTAGTGCTTCCCATAACTTTAAAAGCCCGTGCATAATCTAACTGCTCTGGTGGCGAATACACTCCGGAAGCAAAAACTTCTTTAACCTGGCCTAATACATTACGTCTGGTCATCCTGCTTTTGATTGATGCAGAAATTCCAAAGTCAGCAAGTTTAGGTCTGTTTTCTTGGTCAAATAAAATATTTTCGGGCTTAAGATCACGGTGTATTATACCTTCGCAATGCATGTTACGAAGTCCTTTAAGTATACCACAGGCTATTCGTTTTAGCTCTACTGCTTCTATTTGCTCTCCTATGCGCTTTCTCAAACTGCCATTCGGACAGTAGTCCATTACTATAAATGGGTTACCTAAGTAGGTGTCGTAATCGTAAGGCCGTACAATGTTTTCACCCGGAATCAAACAGGCATATTCGTACTCCTGCCGAAAGCGCTTCGCATATTCAATCCGTTCGTTCGGAGTGAATTTCCACATCTTAGTTAGTTTTAATGCAAAATCTCCTCGTTCAGAACGAACATGATATACACTCCCAAAGCCTCCCTGTCCTATCTCTCTCTCTACAATATATTCCCCTTGTCCAGATGTAACCACTGACATAGGTTCAAGTTCAACAGCTTGCGGCAATGTCGCTTCCATTATTCAAGCTCTATTCTGTATATTCTATTACCAATTAAAATATGAGCGCCAGACTCTACTCCAACCTTCCCATTTACCTGAATAAATGTAGCGTGGTTACTACTTAAGTCAGTGACATGCCAACTATCTTTTTCTCTTGTAAACTGCACATGCTGCGCAGAGGAAATACTTTGATCCGTTGGGTTAAGATTAGCTCTGTTCAGCACTACATCATCCCCTTCAAACTCCAGCTCCTTATCAGTAGCAATGTCTACTAATTTGACCTTAGGTGTAGAATGAGCCACTGCTTTACCAAAGAAGAGATTAGGAAAGCTCATGGTGCCATTATGTACTTCCTTCTCTCCTGTTGATTTGCAATTAGGACAGGGAGACTCATTCGACACTTCGCTTTTCAAAGGATAATGTCCACAGGCAGCACATTTAAACTCTGCTTCAGGCTCTATGTCCCATGCTGGTTGATTTGAAATGGCGCCTCTCATAGTTGGAATACCTTCCACTTGTACATTGTTTACTCTTGTACCAGGTTGTACGCCAGCGGGTACTGGTGCTTCAGTTGGCGCTTTTAACTTCGTGCCACACTTTTCGCATACTTTGCTTCCGTTAGCATTAGTGAATCCACATGTATAGCATCTCATAATATCAGGGTTAAGGTAAATTGAATAAACATAGTTGCTGCTCTATAAAATATCTGGATCGTTTTTTAAAGCAGGTAAAGCTGTATTCTTTGTTGTGTCATTTTGAAATAATATTTGTTTGGGGTTGGAGGGCTGTATAACCACTTTTGGATTTAAAGGAGCCGGCCCATTTTTATGTTCAATATCTTTTGGATGAGGAGGAAAAGTTGATCCTTTTCTAGCTACCGGTCTCATTGAAGAATCTACTCCAGTTGAACCAAGTTCTTTTCTCTCAAACTTCACCTCCTTGTCAATAGGATCTACTTTCTTATTATTTACTGAACTAAAAGGAATAGCTTTAGCAAATACAAGGTAACTCACTACGCAAACTAGCATCAGACCTAAAGCAACAATTACCCGATTCTTCACCTTTATAAATTTCCTTAATTCCTGCGTAGTAGAGTTTGTTGTGACAGGCGATGCCTTTACTGATACATTAACTTTTATGACATCAAGTAATACAACTGTAATGTTATCTCTACCACCAGCTATATTTGCTTCTTCAATCAGCTTTTTACTGGCTTCTACAGTACTACTCTCATTATTTAAAATTTCCTGTATCTGTGAGTCTGGTAACATACTATTCAATCCATCGCTACACAGCAAAAACCTGTCACCTTCGGCAACATCAATAACTTTAACATCCGGTTTGGGATGAACCACAGGATCTCCTAAACTCTGGGTTATAATGTTACTTTCAGGGTGAAGGCGTGCATCTTCAGCTGATAGGCTTCCGGCTTTAACTAACTCCCATACATATGAATGATCCTCTGTAGCTGGTTTCAGTTCTTTACCCTTCTTATGTATGTATAACCTACTATCACCACACCAAGCAACATAAGCTTTTTGTGGGGTTAGCCAAAGAATTACAACTGTTGTACCCATACCTGCAGTTTCTAAATTATGCTGCTGGTGTTCAACTAATTTTTCATGAGCAGTATGTATAACTTTGCGTAATAACCCTATGCGCTTTTTTTCACTAGTGGGGTAAGTTGAGATCTGATTAAACTGCTCTTGTATAACTTTCTGAGCCAAGTCAGATGCAACTTCTCCAGCGTTAGCACCTCCCATTCCATCGGCGACTAACATCAATGCTCCTTCTTCTGATAGACTAACTTTTTCTTCAGGTTTAAACTTCCAGCTTTTAGAGGAAAGGTCTTTACAAACAGCAAAGTTGTCTTCATTCTGTCCAGAACGCTTTCCGTTATCAGTAGTGGCAAATATTTCTACTATCATGATT
Organism: Pontibacter aydingkolensis; assembly: GCF_019443125.1. Classification (GTDB taxonomy): domain Bacteria; phylum Bacteroidota; class Bacteroidia; order Cytophagales; family Hymenobacteraceae; genus Pontibacter; species Pontibacter aydingkolensis. Next base: position 265,554 of record NZ_JAHYXK010000004.1, read on the forward strand.
AGGATTAGAATGGTTAAATTGTGATGAAAACAACAATAATTCTATCAATTATTAAGGTGCATCAGCAGGGATATGGTGCTTTGGTTGGAGACTTTGCTTTTATGGAATCCAGACACCATAGCAACCGCAATTGCCTTATTATCTTTGATAACAAATAGAGGACTGCCTATATCTAGTGTTGTATCATCATGCTCTATTTGAATGTTCTCAGCATCATGAACTTTTATGCTAGCCACTTTGATTTTAACTGCGTCTATGTTCTTTGAGTTAGTATTGGATGGCGAGCTGTATGCAAAGTTGTTAATGGAAAGAAGTTCTGTACCTGCAGTTATGTTCTTACTGGATTTTGAATTGTATGGTATGCCTTTTTTTAAACCTGTTTTAAAGTAAGCAATGTCAGATCCTCCTGCATTATAAAGTTTGATATTACCGTCTATACCTGCATATGTATATTTTTCATAAACATCTGCTTTATCATCAAACTTAAGATCATGATTCGTAAAACGTAACACAGTTTCTTTATCAGAAGAAACCGCTTCGAAAGTATAAGTTACTTTGCCTCCACTGTTTGCAATGAAATTTAGCTCAGAAGCTACCATGGAATGTATGTCTGTGCAGTAACGGGAAGTTATTAAGTGCCCATTACTAAGAAGGAAACCATCACAAACTGCCTCTCTAAGTTGTTCTTCGTATAAAACTGATCCATTCCATTCCGCTCTTATGCTAGTTAAGAAAATTGATAGCAAAAATGGTTGGGCCGGAGCAATAATGTTCTCCAATACAGGAGTTGGTTTTGATGGATTTCCACTTACTGAAGTTAACTTTGCAGCATTGTTGTTAACAGTCTTAACAGAGGTACTATTTGGTTTGGTTACTAATTTTTGCTTCTTAAGCGATTCTTGTAATTCACCTTTTTTAGATTCAAGTTTTTCTTTTAGCTCTTGGCTTAACGCGTTTAAAGTTGCAAGAGAGTCTGCAGACTGTTTGTCAGAAGTTTCTACTCTGAGAAGTAAATTCTTGTTATCTTTTTTAACTTGATAGATAAAATAGGCACCAACCAAAGTAATCAAACCGACTATAATTCCTAGTGTAATCAATGCTCTTTTATACGGTTTTACAGCCTGATTCATTACTAGGTTCATTCGTTTTGTGAAAGCAAGTTTCGGAGCACCTGCCTTATACTCGTTAAATCTAACTTTAGGCCCCTCCAACGAAAATTGAATTTCGTCCCCACTATTGAGATAATATTTATCTATTACTGGGCGTCCGTTTACAAGGGTAGGATTAGTTTTAGATAAGTTTTTTAAAATAATTTCTTTATTATTTCGCTCTATAGCTGCATGTTTCCTGCTTACGGTAGGTACTTCACTTCCGAAACTAATCAAACAGTTATCTCTGCCAATTTCCAAATATGGTACAACAATAGTTTCAAAAGAACCTTGTGGATACTTTGAAGTAGGTGTTAAGAACTCCAAAGTGTATGCTGAGGTATCTCCACCACCTATATATTTTATACCCGTAGCAAATGCTTTTGTAGCCCTAGAAGTCATACACCTGAGTTATTAGTCTTAATTTATCGTGGAGAAATCAACCACTCCTATTTCACACGCACAAAGTACAAATAATAATAAATAAAGTACATACCTATTAATAGGTAAATTGTTGTTTCGTCTGGAGCCTATCTTTCAGACCAAATGCAACCCAATTATTTCGAGCATTACTATTTTTATATTATTACAAAGGCTATTTCCGGTGCAGGTATTGTGCTTGAAAAGTACTTCTATAGTTAGAGTGAACACCACGATTCTTACTTAAAGCTTTGAACTGTTACAGATAAAACTTCCATTTAAAAGTAATTTATATTTAATTAAGCATAATTAATATGTATATTATGCAACTTTTGCTATTTATAGCAGTAATAACATTTAAATCTTTGTCCTTGTCTTTACTTGTTGCAGCTATATGCTCTTGCTAATGGGTCTCTTTCAGCGTCTTCTGTTATCATCATGCTTGCTTTCATGCACCTCTGCATATATTAATGGCCAGCCAAAGGACATACAAGTGGTGGGGGCAACATCACAGGAGTGGATTTCGGGAATCCGTAACGGTGGGAGTAGCATTAACTACAAAGTTAGTGTGAAGGTACTTACTGATAGAGCGATAGCCTTTGATTCAATTTGGGTATCAGGTAGAAGACTAAAGATAGCGATAGAAAATGACATGAATTCTGCTGACATAAAGTCTGCCAAAAATGAAGTAGTTGACCTGAAAGCATTTGATTACATAAAGAGCCCTGATGATAATGAAATTGAGAAGCCTGATACATTCCGAGAGCCTCCTGTAAAGCTACATGGGGATGCACTCATTAGATATTACCTCGGTAGTTCTGCAAACTATATATCAATACCAACAATTACTGTTCTCCCACCGATTTATGGACAGTAGCTATTCATTTCTACATTACAGTTGTTTCTATACCTATATAAGTTTCTCCTATGAAAAAACACATACTCATTACCATATTTAGCTGGCTAATATTGCTAACATTGCCAGCGGAACTGAAGGGGCAGAACCCTTGGGAAGACAGAGTTGGAGGAAAACAAAACCCTAATTTTTTTGAGATTCAACAATCTTTCGAAGAATATTGGCAGGAAAATACTCCTACACCGCAAGGGGATACTCCAAAAGGCAGAGGCTATAAACAGTTTAAACGATGGGAATGGTTTTGGGAGCCCAGAGTTGACAAGGATGGTAACTTCCCAGATTACTCCAAGCTTATGGTTGAGTGGCAAAAGTACCGTACCACACGTAAGTCAAGTGGAGAAAATAATATTGTCCCTTTCAGCAACTCCGGCAATTGGGTAAACCTGGGTCCATCTTCTTCCGACGGAGGCTATTCTGGGGTCGGAAGGCTAAACTGTATTGCTTTTCACCCAACAGACCCTAATACATTTTGGGTAGGAAGTCCCGCAGGAGGCTTATGGAAAACAACTACAGGGGGAAACTCCTGGTCTACCTTAACTGACAACTTACCTGTCATGGGAGTATCAGCCATTGTTGTTGACCCTACTAATCCAAATATAATATACATTGCAACCGGAGATAGAGATGGTGGAAACACATACTCAGTAGGAGTCCTGAAGTCTACTAATGGAGGTGTTACCTGGAACACCACAGGATTGAATTACGATGTTTTACAGTATCAACAAGTAAAAGGCCTCATTATGCACCCCTCTAATAGCCGAATGTTACTTGCAGCAACATCAGACGGAATACACAGCACAACAGACGGTGGGAATAACTGGAAAAAGGAGCAAAGCGGGGACTTTCAGGAAATAATTTTTAAGCCAGGTGACCCCACAACTGTTTATGCCAGTACCATCGGCAATGCACAAATTTACAGATCTACTAATACAGGAGACTCATGGGCACAGATAACTAATTTTAGTAATATTTATCGTATTGCACTAGCTGTAACTCCTGCCAATCCCTCTGTTGTAGGGGCACTCTGTAGTGACTATTATAATTTTGGGTTTGGAGGTTACTACACATCTACAAACAGTGGGGAGACGTTTGAGCTGACCTACGGCACAGAAAAAATCAACCTGCTACACAACAGTTATAATGGTTCTGGCTATGGTGGGCAGGGGCACTACGACCTATGTATTGCTATCTCACCTACTAACGAGAATGAAATATATGTAGGCGGCATAAACACTTGGAAGTCTATGGATGGAGGCACTAACTGGACGCTGAGCACTATGTGGCATGGGGGCACAAGTGCACCAGTAGTGCATGCAGATAAACATGCGATGGCTTACAATCCCCTAAACCCAAGCACACTTTATCAATGCAACGATGGTGGCCTTTATAAAACAATCAACGGTGGTGAATCATGGACTGACTTAAGTAATGGGCTAGAGATAACACAATTTTACCGCTTGGGGAATTCTGAAACTAACTCTAACCTTACGTTAGTTGGTGCACAGGATAACGGCACCAAATTAAGGAATAACACTACTTTTACAGATGTATTGGGTGGAGATGGCATGGAGGCGATTATAGACTATACGAATGCAAATATTATGTATGGAAGTTTGCAAAATGGTGTGATTCGTAAATCAACAGATGGAGGAGTAAACTGGACTGGGATTACCAAGGACTTACCCTCAGGCTCTTGGGTCACTCCGTATGTAATAGATCCGGTTAATCCGCAAACATTATATGCCGGTCTTGGTGGGATCGTTTATAAAACTACTAACAGAGGTGAATCATGGACACCTATATCAGACTTTTATTTGATATTTGGCCAAATCACTTCCTTGGCTGTAGCTAACAGTAATCCAAATATACTCTTAGCTGCTTCAAGAAATTACATGATTAAGACCATCAATGGTGGGGAGAACTGGTTTTCTATTAGCATACCGGAATACTACGCATCCATTTCCTCCATCGAGATTCACCCTACCAATCCAGATATAATATGGCTTACTTATTCAGGATACATTGAAGGGGTAAAAATATTTAGGTCTGATAATGGAGGTGATAGCTGGACCAATATTACAGGATCGCTGCCTAATTTACCTGTCAATACCATAGAACACGATAAAAACACAGGAGTTCTGTATCTAGGTAATGACTTGGGCGTTTTTGTTCTGCATCCAGACATGAAGGATTGGCAGCCATTTGATACTGGCCTCCCTAATGTTATCGTAAATGAGTTGGAAATACAGTATAGCTCAGGCAGATTACGAGCAGCCACTTATGGACGTGGCCTTTGGGAATCTGATCTCTTTGTAACAAACCAGCCACCTTCCGTCTCCATCACCTCGCCTGCCAATGGGGCTGCCTTCGCTGCCGGGGCAACTGTCAGCATCGCAGCAAGCGCGGAAGATAAAGACGGCACCGTGGCCAAAGTAGAGTTTTTCGCCGGAGAAATGAAATTGGGCGAGGACTTAGAGGCGCCCTACTCCTACGACTGGAGTGGAGTAACCCAAGGCAGCTACACGCTATCGGCCAAAGCCATCGATAACATGGGAAGTGTAAATATATCTGCGCCATTAAGCATAGTGGTTAATGGAGGAAATAATCAGCCACCCTCCGTCTCCATCACCTCGCCTGCCAATGGGGCTGCCTTCGCTGCCGGGGCAACTGTCAGCATCGCAGCAAGCGCGGAAGATAAAGACGGCACCGTGGCCAAAGTAGAGTTTTTCGCCGGAGAAATGAAATTGGGTGAGGACTTAGAGGCGCCCTACTCCTACGACTGGAGCGGGCTGACTGCTGGCAGTTACACGCTCACAGCTAGGGCCACAGACAATATGGAGAGTACTAACACATCTTCACATATAAGTATTACGGTAAGTGGGGGTGCAAGCCCCGAGGCATGGGTGAGCCAGACGCACAGCTATGACGAAGCAGCCGGAAGACTGGCCGTAAACTGGACGCTGCACATCTCAGAGCCCCAGCCCACGCTGACCAAGTATACCGTTTACCACTCCTCCACCGACAACGGAGCCGTGCAGAGCTGGACCTGGGACATGCCTGCCGGGCAGACCAGTATCGGCGCTACCTACACCTACGCCCTCTCCAAGATCGGCACCACCGCAGAATTGGTGATGGGGCTATCGCCAGGCACAAAGTATACTTTGCCTAATACCGAGGCCAAGCCAAAGGAGGTGCGCATAAACGTAGCCGGGGCTACGGGAGGCGACCCAGATGCATGGGTGAGCCAAACACATACCTATAACAATGCAACAGAGCGCATTGAAGTAGTTTGGACGTTACATATTTCTGAACCTCTGCCTAGGGAAACAAAATATAATATTTACCACTCATCAACCGACGATGGATCCCGGCAGAACTGGACCTGGAACATGCCTGCAGGACAAACTAGCATCGGTGCCACCTACTTTTACTCCCTGAATAAGATTGGCAGTATAGAAGAGCTTATAATGGGTCTATCACCAGGCTCAGGGTATAAGCTACCAAACACAGCAGCAAGACCTATTGAAGTACGGGTAAATGTTTCAGATGCGGTTGGTACTGTACCCGAGGTATGGGTGAGCCAGACGCACAGCTATGACGAAGCGGCCGGAAGACTGGCCGTAAACTGGACGCTGCACATCTCAGAGCCCCAGCCCACGCTGACCAAGTATACCGTTTACCACTCCTCCACCGACAACGGAGCCGTGCAGAGCTGGACCTGGGACATGCCTGCCGGGCAGACCAGTATCGGCGCTACCTACACCTACGCCCTCTCCAAGATCGGCACCACCGCAGAATTGGTGATGGGGCTATCGCCAGGCACAAAGTATACTTTGCCTAATACCGAGGCCAAGCCAAAGGAGGTGCGCATAAACGTAGCCGGGGCTACGGGAGGTGGTGCACCTACTATAACTACTGAAACTATATCCATGAGCACTTTATGTGCAGGTAGTAATATTTCTATAGCATTCTCTACAACAGGCAACTTCGGTGGAGGGAATAACTTTATAGCTCAACTCTCTGACGCTACAGGCTCATTTGCCAACCCGATAACAATTGGCACCAGTACAGTCAGCCCTATTGGAGCAGTTATCCCTTCAGGCACTTTAGCAGGAACGGCTTATAAAGTTAGAGTAATTGCTTCATCCCCAGCCACTATAGGATCTAATAACGGCACTAACATCACGATCAATTCTATACCTGCTGCACCTTCGGCAACTCCTATTGCTAGATGCGGTGCTGGTCCCCTCACGTTAGTTGCAACCGGTGGGAAAGAAGGCAGATACCGCTGGTATACCTCTCAGACAGGGGGTACTGCCATTGCAGGCGCCACTGAAGCTAGTTATTTAACACCTAACCTGAGCAACAGCACTACTTATTATGTATCAGTACTAAGCGACAAAGGTTGTGAGAGTATAAGAACAGGTGTTACAGCGACTATTAATTCTGAACCAGAGGTAAGCCTCGCCGAGTTCAGCCAGGTATGCAGCAGTGTAACAAGTATGCCATTAACCGGAGGGCAACCAACTGGTGGTATCTATTCCGGTCTGGGTGTACAGAACGGTACCTTTAACGCTGCCGCTGCAGGTAACGGTATTCATACTATTACCTATACTTATACAGCATCAAATGGCTGCACAACCTCGGCAATACAAAATATTACCGTCAGCACCTGTGCAGATCTAGGACTAGTTAATGTAAAGCAAGACTTCGTGGTTTACCCTAACCCAACTACTGGTACTGTACATGTTGAGGCAGGTATTAAAGCAGGTAAGCAAGCTACAATACGGGTATTTGACAGCACAGGGAAGCTAGTATATCAACAACTACTTCAAAGCTCTAAAGACGGATTAAAACATACTATCACGCTAAAGGATAAAGCTAATGGATTGTATCTGTTACAAGTTGAATCAGAAAATGGCAGCTTAAGCAAACGTATTCAGCTTAATTAGAAAACAAACTGAGCAAAGAAAGGTGAGGAAGCTAACATTATTTCTTCAGTACTTGAAGACAACTATACAATGCAACATCATCTGCTCTCTTTACTGTAGTACTAGTAAAGCTACTATAATATGTATAACCTTTGAAAATATTGTGAATTAGCAGCAGTTTGTGAATTAGGCTACTCTTCATCTGCCTAGAACCAACCCTTTAAATCAGCCAAATCCCTGTGGAAATGGTTCGATAATTCCATCCTTCGGTCTACCACAGAAAAAAAGCCGCACCACATAAAATGGAGCGGCTTTTTTAGTTCGATAAATTTCCTTTTCGGTTACACTTATCGAACTTTTCAGTAATCTGGAAGTAACAGCTCACAAACTAGCAAAATTTATGCTTCACTTTCTCTCTTAGCCTCCCGATTGAGAGGCTAAGTTAATAACTCTCCGGTCTACAACGAAACACTTTAAGTATCATTTAAGAATCTTAGCACCGCAAAATGTTTTGAAAAGTGGAGTCACTAATTAGTCTTCGCTTTTGGGCATCCTGTCTATTTCATCTTCATTTGTAGATAAACTCCTTTTACCTTCTTTGAGGCGATTTTAAGGCCCTCCTGATGCTCTTTCCTTTCCTTGAACTCTTTTTGGCGCTGCTTCTTTTGTTAATCTCTTGCTCTAGTACTCATGCTCTAAGTTTATTTTTTGGAACCAATTTTAATCCCTATAATAACCTTATCTATACGCTTCAGCAAAAATAAATTACATGCTGCATTAGGTATAATAAAATGGAATTATATTAATCAGGATGGGGTAACTCAAAACTTATGACAAAAAGAAACACCTAATTCAATTAGTTACTCTTCAAGTATGTTAATACAGGTTTCTAAAGCATGTGAATCCCTGTGCAATTAGTTCGATAATGTTATCCATGGAGCAAAAAATTCTAAATCAAACCTAAGTTATAAATTAATATTGTTAATATCATCTATTGTATGGAACAACATTTATAAAAAGTTTTGATAGCTTAAGTACTCTACAAACTATGTTATTCATGTCATTGTCTTCTTAATATGCCATATGAAAAACAATTATCCCACTCCGATATACACCTAGCAATATGTACTTTATAGGTATTATCGTCTATCCTCTCTAATTGGCCCCATAATTCCTGATCCGTTACGGTAATTTCTTTTCCTCCTATATTCCCTATCAACGATACCGAGATATAGCCGTTACCAGTTATGCTCCACCTTCCCACATAGTTCTGAGTCTCCAAGGTACAATCCTGGCCAGACTTAGCCTGTTCCCGGACCTTAGTCATCTTCAAGTCATCAAACAGCTCATATGTCACTTTGGCAAATTCAGTCCAATGCACTGTGTTATTCCCAATAGGTTTATAATGGAAATAGCAAGGATTTAAATCTTTACTAGCCTCCCAGCTAGATTCCAACGACTTGTAATGATTTACCTCCCTGAACGTCGTATAGATTTCATAAGTCCATTTACCAGCCAAACTATCAATCCATGGATTTCGCCCAGTGGAAAAGACAACCGGGTTACCCGCAACTTGCCATTTCTTCCCACACTTATCCTCGAGCGTAGCCCTTACCTTCTGCGGGCCCTCTAGATTTGCCAATGTCCACTCCTTGCTTACCATGAACAAGGGGTTGGTGTTATTTGGACTGTCGCTGATGACACCGGTGCCTGCCACCGGCACCCAGGTGTTGTTGCTCAGCACCTCCCACTTTAAGTTAAACCTGTTTAGCTTCACGGGCAGGTTATCCGACAGGTCCCTGATCGAGAACACAATCGGCCTCGGTAGTTTCTTCCCCTTCTCCCCCTCCTGGTAATCTGACCCTTCTTGTTTCACCACCTCCATGGGAGGCACACGCGTCAGCGTGTAGAACATATTATCCTTTAGGGACTCCTCCACACCCTGTATCCACGCCTGTACGGTGTTAACCTCCTCCTCACACGACAGCACCCATTTGATCGTTGCCTCTCCGTTGACATCCGTTCTATCGTAGAACAGATCAACGCGTTCCGGCTTGCTGAAGTAAGAGCCCCCTTTCTTCAGCCAAGTAAACCGTCTGAAAGCCGCTTCCTTTACTTCATAGGGGTAGTAATGCTCGTTTTCCACAGCTTTTATTTTGATCTCAACCGTGTCACCCGGGAAATATTGTTTATTGATTGTCTTAGCACTTTCAATGTAAAAGCAGTTACTTGTCTCATAATCTGCGTTCAGGTACTGACAGCCATCTACTGCCGCCTCCCTAATTCCCCATTCCCCGGCGTACCAGAACACGGGCAGGTGTTTATCAACCAGATCTACCATCTTGAACAGCTTAGAGGGTGCCTTGCCAGCAGCTTCCTGGGAACAGGTAGCGGCACTTTTTCCGACCTCCTTTAAGATAGGCAGGATGTAGAGCTCGAATGCCTTCTTTTGAACGATAGCGTCTTTCAAGTTATGAGGATTGATCGCATTGAGTTCTGCATTAATGACGTTGGCTATGCATTCACCGAACACATCCGGAAAGCCAGTATAGTTGGCGAGCATGAGCGAGATCCACTCATACATGTTCTGTATCATGGCCTCGTCGTCCTCCGGGCTTCCGTCCAGCGCTAAGCCACTCCGGATCCTGATCTCGTACTCCCCAGGTGTGGCATTGAACTCTTTTTTCAGATCAATGGTCACTTCATCCGATTTAACGTTCACTGCGCTTCCTCTCATTAACCGGATTATCTGCTGAGCTAAAGAAGACCCTCGTATTGTCTTGCCTGCAACATTGAACACGGGGCTTATCGGAACTCCATCTGCAGTTCTGTATACGCGTCCAGAGTAACTGAAATCCGCGATATTGGCTATATTGACAGCGCTTGTTTGTGCGCTGCGAATATACACCGCGCCAGTGGCCATCACTTGCAGGCGGTCTTTGTTAAAGGTTTTTTGTGCTAACGCGCCCAAGGTTTTTATTAACCCTATGTTCTGCTCAGAGAACAGGTCGAATCCCTGCTTGTTCAGAGCGGTCACCTGGCTGACCAGCGTTTGGTACTCCGGCTCTTTTCGGTATAGCTCCATGTACCCCGGCTTCTCAGCCACAGGCAAGGGCTTCAGCGCCGGATACATGGTCAGGAGGGCGGAGGCTGTGGTCTCGGAAGTGACAGCATACTGCTCATGCTTGCCCACATAGTGGCCCAGCATGAGCACCTGCTCCTGGCTGTTCATCACCAGCAGGACATCCTCTTCCACCGAGTCGGGCACCAGCACCTGAAAGCTGCCGTCAGCCCTCAGGCTGCTTTCCTCGAGGAAGGAGAGTACACTCAGCTCCTTGGCCGTGACAGCGGCGCCCTCAGGTAGCGTGACCATGCCCTCAACCATCCTTGCCCCTACCATCCCCTGGGAGGTGAAAACCGCCCCCTTCACATTTGAATAGATGGGGGCGCAGCCCGGCGCCGTAATCCTGGCCCTGTAGAGCGTAGTCTGGGTGGGTGTGAGCTTCAGGGTAGCGACATTACCGTTGGCCACCGCGGTCCAGTTAACCCGGTCAATGGACTGCTCCCACTCCACCTGCCCGTGAAAGCTGTCTACCCGAAGCAGGAACTCCTTGGCGCCAGTGCCTTGTCCTAGTAAGGCTGTCGCCATAAAAAGGCACAGGCAGGACAGTAGCCACCTCAAGTGCCGTAAGTATAGGTTGTTCATAAGAAGTTATGTCTGGTTTGCTGATTATTGAACAAGTATCTTTCTACTGATGGCAATCCTATCGCCAGTAAGCCGCAGGATGTAGAGGCCTTGCCTACTGGAAGGCAATACCACAATTCTTTCTTTCATGGCATTGTACCCTTTTACCGTCTCGCGATAGACAAGTCTGCCGACTGGGTCAAAGACCTCCAGCAATACCAGCCCTTTTCCCACTTCTCTGGTGGTTGAAACGAGGAACCGCCCTCTGTTCGGGTTGGGCACAACGGTAAGCCCGAACTGGTCGGCAAGATCCTCCAGCCCGGTTACCTCATTGACAGTCACCGTCACAGCCGTAGCTTGGGAGCAGCCAGCCTGGTCGCTGACAGTGAGAGTATAGGTCGTCGTCGAATCCGGGGAGGCTGTGGGGTTTGGAATGTCCGCTCTGTCTAGTCCCTTGGAGGGGGACCAAATATAGGTGTAAGGTCCGGCCCCTCCCGAAACGGGAAGAGCGCCTCCCAGCCTCACCTTCTCCCCCTTCTCAATCCTGACATCTGCTCCGGCATCAATCAGGAGTGGCGGCGGCTGCTTAACGCTAAAAGTAAGAACAGACTGTGCCCCTGCCTGACTTGTGCAAAAGAGGGCACAGATGATCAGCATGTAAACTTCTTTCATAAACTAAACTTACAAGGTTATTTATTTAGTCATCTTATTTATAAATATCCTTATATTTACTTATAAATCTTCAATTAGTTTTATAAAATAATTTAAATAATCATAATACTTATGCTATATGTTTTACCATTGATTTTGAAACCACTAAAGGCATTAGAACGGCAAGAAGGCTATGAATAAAGACAGAGTCACCACCTTGTCGTTAAGGAAATGGAATATGAAGAGAGTTCTATTTAATACAGAGATAGAGCCAACAGCAAACAATGCATTCAATCATTCCCGAGATTTAACTCACATTACTGAGTTACCTCATTATAAGTACTCCGGATTATCAAGATACTAAACTGCCTAAGACAAGGCATCTATTGCATGTTTACCACCAAGCAGATTATTAATGGCCTCTAAATCCCTATGGAAAAGGTTCGATAATTCCATTCTTCGGTCTACTGAAGATTAAAAGGAAAGCCGTCTCATTGAATGTGAAGTGGTTTTTTTATTTTAATTAATTTCTACTTCTGTCAAGCTTATAGAATTTATACAGAAGCAGTAGCGCTTACCAGAGCACCCCTGACCTATTTCCTTCGCTTTCTTCTCCTCCAGAGCCATACCTGTTTTTCCCATTACCGCTTTCATTATTGCTCGGTTATGCTGAAGGTTTCGCCCTGTGCTCCCCTGTCCTGAATCCACGTCTAATCCAACGGACCCTATTAGTAGTGATATCGTGTATGTAGTAGTTAGGCTTCTCATTAAAAAGTATAAATCACTTAATGTTGAAGTAATATATTTTAGCTTCTTTATCAGCTCTTAGTCCGCTCTAAATGCGAACTCTTCCAATAAATCCAAACACTTTTCCCAAAGCTCTAAAAAATCCATACTTCTTCCTTAAATTAGGGCTCACAAGCAGAAACCTATGATCAAAAATTTAGCACTATCAGCACTATTGACAGCCGGATCAGCTTTGTCAGTTGCTGCACAAGACGCGCCCTCCTGGATGCGTTATCCATCTATTTCTCCGGATGGCAAAACCATAGTGTTCACCTATAAGGGTGACTTATATACTGTGCCTGCAGCGGGTGGTACTGCTACTCCACTTACTTTGCACGAAGCACACGATTTCATGCCGGTGTGGAGCCACGATGGCAAATCCATCGCCTTCGCCAGCGACCGCTACGGTAATTTCGATATCTTCGTGATGCCGGCTATAGGCGGAGCGGCCCAGCGCATTACCTACAACTCGGCCAACGAATTCCCGTACGAGTTCAGCCATGACAACAAGACCGTGTACTTTAGCTCCAACCGACTGGACGCGGCCAGTAACCGCCAGTTCCCGACAGCCTACCAGCCGGAGTTATACCAAGTAGCTGTTTTAGGCGGACGCGTAACACAAGTGCTTACAACGCCGGCCGAGGAGGTAAAACTGAGCCGCGATGGCAGCAAAATGCTCTATCAGGATAAAAAAGGCGGTGAGAACCAGTGGCGCAAGCATCATGTGTCGTCCGTGACCCGCGACATCTGGGTATACGACACCAAAACGGGCAAGCACACCAAACTCACGACTTACGAAGGCGAAGACCGCAACCCTGTTTTTGCTGACAATGACAAGACCATCTACTTCCTGAGTGAGGCCAGCGGTACCTTAAATGTGCACAAAATGGCCGCACAGGGCTCGGCTAAACCCGAGCAGGTAACCTCCTTCGAGAAGCATCCGGTGCGTTTTCTGACGTCTGCCAACGACGGTACATTAAGCTTTAGCCAGAACGGTGAGTTATACACTAAAAAGGCTAACGGACAGGCGCAGAAGCTGAATGTTCGCATTGCCACCGACGCCAAAACCAATAACGAAAGCATCCTTAAAGTCGGAAACGGCATTAGTAATCTGGCAGTGTCGCCCAATGGTAAAGAGGTAGCCTTTATTTACCGCGGTGAGGTGTTTGTAAGTGCCGTAGAAGGCTCTGTGACAAAACGCATCACCAACACGCCGGAGCAGGAGCGTAGCGTTAGCTTCTCTCCTGACGGCAAATCGCTGCTCTATGCCAGCGAGCGCGGCAAAAGCTGGAAGATATACAAGACGCATATTGTACGTTCTGAGGAGCCTTACTTTTATGCCTCTACTCTGCTCAAAGAAACAGCCTTGGTCGAAAACGACAAAGAAAACTACGATCCGCAGTACTCCCCGGACGGAAAGGAGATTGCCTTCCTGGAAGACCGCATGACCCTCAAAGTGCTTAACCTTGACAGCAAGCAGGTGCGCACCATTCTCAACACCAACGAGCTATTCTCCATGCGCGACAACGACCAGTACTATACCTGGAGTCCGGATGGCAAGTGGCTTTTGTTTGAGTACTCTGAGCCCGGTTTTGCCAATGGCGAGGTGGGCATCATTGCCTCTGACGGCAAAGGCAAAAAAATGAACCTGACCGAGAGCGGCTACAATGATTTTGCCCCTAAGTGGATGATGGACGGCAAAATGATGATCTGGAACAGCACCCGCGACGGCATGCGAAGCCAAGCAAACAGTGGTGGAGCTCAGGCTGACGTATACGCCCTATTCTTCACACAGGACGCTTTTGACAAGTATAGGCTTAGCAAAGAAGACTATGCCCTGTTAAAAGAGCAGGAAGAAAAAGCGGCAAAAGAAGAGAAGGAAAAAGAGCAGGAGAAAAATAAAAAGAAGAAAGCTAAGAAAGACGAGGTTGCTCAGAAGAGTGCTGTAGCGATAGATTGGGAAGGACTGCCTTACCGCAAAGCCAAACTGACCCTGCACTCTTCTACCCTGTCGGATGCCCTGATGTCCAAAGACGGTGAAACACTGTACTACCTGGCAAAATTTGAGAAAGGCTTCAACCTGTGGTCGACGAGCCTGCGCTCCAAGGAAACCAAAATGCTGGTGACCCTGAACGCCAACCGCGCCCGCATGGTATGGGACAAAGAGCAGAAAAACATTTTCCTGGAATCGGATGGTAAAATCGTGAAACTGGACCCGAGCAACAGCAAGCAGGAGACGGTGAAGATCGACGGTGAGATGAACCTGGATGTAGCCGCGGAACGCGCCTTCATGTTTGAGCACGTATGGCGCCGTACCAAGCAGACCTTCTACACGGCTGGTTACCACGGCGCTAAGTGGGACGAGCTAAAGGCCGATTATGAAGCCTATCTGCCGCACATCAGTAACGAATATGAGTTCTCTGAAATGCTAAGCGAATTACTGGGCGAGCTGAATGTATCACACTCCGGCTCCAGCTACAGCAAAAACGATCCAAACGGCGACGCCACTGCTTCGCTTGGCATCTTCTACGATCAGGCCTATACCGGTAACGGAATTAAGCTGGACGAAGTGATCGTGGGTGGTCCGCTGAACAAAGCTGGTCTGGACCTGAAAGCAGGTATGATTATCGAGAAGATCGATGGTGAAACCATTACACCAGACAAAGACCTGGCACAGTTCCTGAACCGCAAAGCCGGCAAGAACACGCTGTTGACTGTAACGGATGCCAACGGGAAAAACAGAAAAGACATCACCGTGAAACCAATCACGCAAGGGGAGGAAAACGCCTTGCTTTACAAGCGGTGGGTACGCCGCAATGCCGAGGAGGTGGATCGTTTGAGTAACGGCCAGTTGGGTTACGTGCACATACCGGGCATGAACGACCCGAGCTACCGCACCGTGTACGAGGAGGTGATGGGCAAATACGCCAACCGCAAAGGCATGGTGGTAGATACCCGCAACAACGGTGGCGGCGACCTGGTAGCTGATCTTGCCATGTTCCTGAGCGGTCAGAAGTTCCTGGACTATACCACCGACACCCGCTCTGCCGGTTTCGAGCCGTCTTTCCGCTGGACCAAGCCGAGCATCGCACTGGCCAACGAAGCCAACTACAGCGACGGCCACTGTTTCGCTTTCAGCTATATAGACCTTAAACTGGGCAAGCTGGTAGGTAAGCCGGTGCCGGGTACATGTACTTTCGCCGGCTGGGAAATGCTGCAGAACGGCAATGTGCGCTGGGGTGTACCGCCCCTAGGTGTAAAGGATATTCAGGGTCAGTACCTGGAGAACCTGCAGACCGAGCCAGACGTGTTAATGGCTAACGAATATGAACTGGTGAGCAAAGGCAAGGACCAGCAGTTAGAGGCTGCCGTAAAAGAATTGTTGCGAGATATAGAGGCGAAGGGAAGCGCTCAGAAATAAGTAAACCTTAAGTATAAAACATGATTTATACTTAACTCTCGTTGGAGGAAAAGTAAAGCGGTGCTGGGGCCTCCCTGCATCGCTCTACTTTTATATGGCAGCTCTGCCGGGGAGAAATCAATGCCAGCGTAACCGACTGATACAAATACCTATAACCGGACAGCATTGGAAGAGAAAACACATTGCTAAGGAGCAGCCAGAAAGCATGCCTGTTGCCGTTGAGCCAGAAACTTATGAACAAGGGCTGGCCAGTATCCCGGTCGAGGAGCAGCTTATGCAGGCCAAGTCTGTGATGATCAGGAATGCTCTTCATCTTAGCAAAGATCAGCTAAAGGATCTCCTCCTGGTTTACATGCAATTTGATGCCGAGATCAATAGGCTAAACGGCAAGACAACTAAATTTGATGCGAACCAACCTGAAAACTTCTGTACCGAGGAACTAGATAAAATGATTAGAACCCAACTGGATAATGTAGTTAAAATCAGCTCTATCAAATTTAAGTACTATCCGAAATTCAGAACCGAGTTATAATCCTGAAAAGAGCAAGGCACTATTGCTCTAGGACAGCAACAGTGCCTTGTTAAAGGCTTAAATTTGCTCAACAAAATCTAAAAAGACTCTTTTATGAAGTTCAAGATCCATATCAGGGGATAATGCTACACGGGCAATATAATCTTTGTCGTCTTCTTTAGTTGTCCCTTGCGTGGATGTTGCGGGTATCGTCCAATAGCACCCTTTTAACTGTCCATAGCTAACACAGTATTTACTCTCGTTCGGAATTTCACTGATCATCATATCAATCAGCTTTAAATTTAATGCTCTTTTATAAGCTTCCCTTTCTTCATCAGTGTTCCCTTTAGTAGGAAGATCCAGTGAAAATACGGATGGCGTAAATCCTTCTTTTGCCAGTTCTTCCGAAACAAAATTGATCTTTGCCGCTGGTAAAACCTCTTTGATAAAGTTTACATATTCACGTGTGTTCCTGTAAGCATCTTCAATCCTTTGATTCATGGAAGGCAATTGCTCTGCCAATACCTCCATCTGAAAATCTGTAGCCTCGTTGTCGCAAAGTATCAGGTGCTGTTGAATTCTTTCCAGCAACGCTTCAGCTTTAGTGTTTGCGACACAGTAGCCGGCTGTAACTTTTCCGCCACTCGGGAATTTAGATCCGCTCACATAAGATATGACCCTGACCGATGAGAGTATGTTCTCCTCGCTTGCGAATTGTACATTCGGGCAAAATGTCTGATCCAGGATAAACACCGGATCAATGGCAACTCCACCGGTAGCAGTCTTACGCTCCTTACTCAGCACATTTCTTAACTTTTCAAGATCCGGAACCTCGACTCTTGGGTTTGTTGGAATCTCAGCGATAATGTAGGAAACAGCATCTTCGTTAGCAATTTTATCCAGCACTGTATCAATACTTTGAACCATATCATGATTCCCATCAACCGGTAAATCTACTACTTCAACATTATCGATACATGCATCTATTCGCCTGGCCTGGTCATTTGTTCCACCATAGCAATTTGGAGGCACAACAAATCTGATGTCTTTTCCATTATGATTATCCAAGGCATCATGAACCAACCCCATCATGATCACATACTGAATAGACAGCCCGGAGGAACCAATCAGTGCTTTGGTATCTGTACCGGTAATCTTTTTAATTGAATTTAAGACAAGAGCTTTGTTCTCCTCGACGGCACTTTTCTCATTATTGGAAACAGATTTTCCGATCAGTTGCTGCAAGGCAGAATAACAATTAGCCGGCGTCATCGCAATTGTCTCTCTTCTTCGCACATGCTGGATTTCTGAGATATAGCTCTCGTTTTGCTCACCATTTACCAATAAAATGCTTCCCAGGTGAGAATGAGCTTGTACAAGGAAATCAATATTCGGGTTGAGATCTACTTTACCAATTTCATCTTCTTGTGAAACGAATATCGTGCTGCCGTTAAATTGGTAGATATCCTCTACTTTCTCAACATGCTTTAGGTCAAACTTATACCCATAAACGCGCTTTAGTACTTCTGCATCAAAAGACTCTGGTAATTCACCGGTATAAATGATTTGTGTGTTCTTATGATCCAACAAGCTTTTTCTTAGAACTGCCAAAATAGGAACCGTCTTCGATGAAAAACTTATTACATTTTCAGGTTTTAGCTTATTCAACTTAGCAATTGTCCATTCCAGTACTGAGGATAATGGATGGCCTAACCGAATATAGTCGAATGCGGTGGGCAGTTCACTGAGCGCTGATGTTTCAGAATTATTATCTTTAAATAAGATTTCAAACTGCTCTAAGAATTGGGTTTTGGCTAATTGCTCATTATAAATATCCAGCCGATGTGTTGTCAGCCTCAACCAGTCAGTTGGCATATTTTTTAATGCATCTTCAATATAGTTTAGCACATTACTATCTTTCATAATTTTCACTGTGAGATAAGTATTATAAGTTACAAAGTAGTAGAAAATATAATCTCTTGCCTAGTTTTAAAATGGTGAATGAGATGCTAATTACCAGTCTTCTTTTTCAACGAAATTTCAATATAAAAGGAAGTAACCTCATAACCTTCTGAAAGGGAAAAGCTTAGTCTTCGGTTTTGGGTTTCTTAATCAATTCCCTCATCATTCTTAGATGCATCGCGTTTAGCTTTTTTCACCGCAACTTTAAGTGACACCTGATGTGCCTTCCTTTCCTTGAATTCTTTTTGGCGCTGCTTTTTTTGTTGGTCTCTTGATCTGGTACTCATAACTTAGTTTTTCAATAGCTAATTTTTAAATCTGGTAAAGCCTAATTTCCATTATAATCTAATGTATACGCTTTAACGAATTTAAATTATTTTCTGCATTGGAATCACAATAGATTAAGAAACTGATGTATAAAGTGAGAATCGCTTTACATCGCCACTAGTTCTTTTAGAAAGGCTTAGTAACTTTTAAATCAGAGCTATCTATATGAATATTTCTATACTACAAGCCAGATTATACTTTAAGATTAAAGCTTCCTATCTACATATACTCAAAGTTTTGTTGAACATATTTTTCATTGTTTAATGTATCAGGGCTTTAGATGGCACTTTTTCCCCAACTAAGTATAATCAGGTAATCGTAAAAAACTAATCTATAACAATTGAATTTGCATCTTAAGACTACTTCAATTGCTATCAAGCTCGATTTAAAATCCTAAAAAGTACGCGCAAACTTTACCATTGTAATTAAATGACAAACTGACACTTATAGCCACCTACCCCTAAAAGAACTTATTTTAAAACCACTAGTATAAAATAATAACACCTGGTACGCTGCTTGCGGATATTGCTGCTCTCTTAATGGCACTTCTACCCTAACTTGTATCGCCTTATGTTTACCCCTGTTTCAGTCCTGCTTTTATACTTGCTTAGTTTGTTTTCTCTGCAGGCAGATGTTTACAAAGACAGAAGAGAAGCCCTAGTAAAACGTCATATTGAGGGAAGAGGCATATCTGATAAAGCTGTGCTGGATGCGATGCGTACTGTTGAAAGGCATAAGTTTGTTCCTCAGGATCAGGTTTCACAAGCTTACGAAGACCACCCGCTTCCCATTGGCTATGGACAAACCATCTCGCAGCCTTATATTGTTGCTTACATGACACAGGTTATCAAACCAAAACCCCACATGAAAGTACTCGAAATAGGTACGGGCTCAGGTTACCAGGCAGCAGTTTTAGCAGAGATCGTAAGGAAGGTTTATACCATTGAGATTGTGCCTGAACACGGAAAAATGGCTGCAGAGCGGTTAAAAAAGCTAGGCTATGATAACGTGGAAGTAAAAGTCGGTGATGGGTACAAAGGCTGGGAAGAGCATGCTCCCTATGATGCTATTGTTGTAACTGCCGGCGCAGAGTCTGTTCCTCCACCCCTTCTGGATCAATTAAAAGAAGGCGGTAGAATGGTTATACCAGTAGGTCCTGCTTTTGCAACGCAATCGCTGATGCTGATAGAAAAAAGAAAGGGCAAAGCCGTTACAAAAAATCTGATGCCGGTGATATTTGTGCCTTTTACCAGAAGCGAAAAGAAATAACGCGCTACAAAAAGACTATGCAATTGCTTCTACTTTAAAGTATAATTTAATGTATAAGTATAAATCAAAACATGCTGTAGATCAGGATGTAACATCTTAAAGCATAAATACTTCCGATGTAAAGCATTATCTTTTACCTCTCATTTAACTATAAAATCAAGCCCGGTTTCTGCTCACAACTCAACTTTCCCCCAAGTCTTAAGTAAAGTCTATATAGCTAGGTGTAGTTAGATAATCTATGGACTTATTTATTTTAGAATCAACGGATCTCAATGCCAGTACTATTATAATCAGGTTACTTTTAAGTACTTTATTAGGTGGCCTATTGGGTTGGGAAAGAGAGAGCAGGCGCCAGAATGCCGGTTTAAGAACCCATATAATTATATCCGTAGGCTCTTGCCTGCTTATGCTGATCTCTATTTTTATTCCGCAGTCATTTTCTGATTACCCT
Organism: Pontibacter aydingkolensis; assembly: GCF_019443125.1. GTDB lineage: Bacteria > Bacteroidota > Bacteroidia > Cytophagales > Hymenobacteraceae > Pontibacter > Pontibacter aydingkolensis. The sequence continues at coordinate 286,032 of NZ_JAHYXK010000004.1, forward strand.
AACGTAGACCCCGGAAGAATTGCGGCCCAGGTTGTTTCCGGTATAGGCTTTTTAGGGGCTGGTGCTATTTTCAGGCTTGGCGGAAGCACGCACGGCCTGACTACCGCTGCTACAATATGGGCCGTAGCGGCAGTAGGCCTGTCGGTTGGAGTTGGCATGTATGGGGCCGCAACAGTTGTAACCCTACTCCTCTTGTTTGTTCTAGCCATATTGGATAAGGTAGAGAAAAAATTCTTCAATGCTGGGGCCTTAAAAATCTTGAAGATCAATTTTCAGTCAGCTAAAATCGAGACAAGCAGAATATTGACCATACTTGAGAAGCATGATATCATTACCAAAAGTATAAATGTGCTTCAGTCTAAAAACAAACAGAATGCCACCATCAAACTATATGTATTTGTGCCCGAAGGCCTGCACGTAAAGCAGTTTTACAAGGATCTGAACGAACTAAAGAATGTGGGACAGATATCGCTTGGGCAGGATTTTTAACTTCGGATGTGCTTTAGAAGTATAAACACCAGAATTCGATAGCTTATACTTTTATATGTCCAGTCTGTTTAAAGTATAACCCCGGCTTAGGTACTACCCAAAATTATACTTTACAACTACCTAACTCAGGAAAGCGCCTGAGGTGGCGGATCTCCGGCTGGCCTGGATCGGTCTTCAGGCAATGGTGTGAACTCCAGGTTATCTGTAGGAGGTAAAAGTATACGTCCCTCTTTCCAATCGGCTTTTGCCTGCTCTATGCGCTCTTTCCTTGATGACACAAAATTCCACCAGATAAATCTTTCTCCCAAAGGCTCCCCTCCCAGTAGCATAAGCGTGGTTTTTTCCTTTGCCAGTATTTTGGGATCTACCCCTTTGCTAAACACAAGCATTTGCCCCGAAGTATACGTTCTGCCACCAACTTCTATACTTCCGTTGGCAATGTAAATTCCCCGCTCTGCGTGTTCTTTCGGCAGCCCGAAGCGCGCATCTTTGTCTAGTATAGCATGCAGGTAGAATAAGGGAGAATGAGTTTTAACGTGGTTCATCAGTCCGTAAGCATCTCCGGCTATCAGTCGCATCCATACACCGGTATCGGTATAAATAGGCAGTTGCTCAGGTTTATAATTGTTGAATGCTGGTGCGGCTTCCTCATCTTTTTCCGGCAGTGCCACCCAGGTCTGTATCATTTCCAGTTTACCGCCTGCCAGGGCTGAAGGGTCTTCAAACCGCTCTGAGTGGGCGATACCACTTCCGGCCGTCATCCAGTTTACTTCCCCGGGACGAATAACCTGCTCCACCCCAAGACTGTCGCGGTGGGTTACCTGCCCACCAAACAAATAACTTACGGTTGATAGTCCAATGTGCGGATGCGGCAATACATCCATAGAATCTGATGTTTTAGGTTGTACTGCCACAGGTCCGGCATGGTCCATAAAAATAAAGGGGCCTACCATTCGTTTTAAGCGGAATGGAAGTATCCGGCGAACATCCATTCCAGGTCCTATAGATGCTTTTCGGGCTTCGATAACAATGTCCAGCATAGCGAGCAAAATTAATTTATACTTTAAAACGGAAAATATGCCTACCCAGGCTGTAAATTTTCAACACATCCACAAAGCGGGTGCCCAACAGTTGACAGGAAAAAGTTGGAGCGCATTCAAAAATCATGGTAGTGATTGGCAGGTAAGAAATGCACAGCCCCAAGGTTATCGCCAGTGCTCAAAAGCTATTTTCCTGAACGTCAAATCGCCATCGCGATAGCACACGCCTTAACAGTGTACTTAAATCACCACGTCTCGTATTATATTAATACAAATTATACTTATATTATCAATAATAACTACCGTTGCCAGTTATCCTATGAAGACAACTTTACTCCTGTTCATACTACTCTATCAGTTAAACTTTCTCATGGCCCAGACAATGCCAGGGATTCGCTTTGGTGCTAGTATGAGTAAAATTAATGGGATCAGTAGCACAAAAGGTAGCTACGATTGGCTGTATCAATATCATGGCGGCTTTATGCTGACTCATAAAATAGGGAGTAAACTTTACCTGCAACCGGAGTCCATGTACTCGCAGAAGGGTTACTACTATGAGATAGCCAGAAATAACAAGGGTGTTTTTAAGGATACGGTGATGTATCGTGAGAAAACGCAGTTGAACTACCTGGACATACCTATTCTTGCCAGAGCAGGAACAAACCGATTTTATATGGAGGCTGGTCCACAACTCTCATTTTTCATGAATGGCAGGCGCACAGAAACACGCACCACTAACTCAAACGGTATAGTTACCGACCACCAGCATACCCGCGACCTTATTGGCTTCGCTGATGACTTTGATATTGGTTTTACCGGCGGATTCGGTTACCAGACAGACCTGGGGCTTGGTTTGGGCCTGCGCTTTAACCAGAGCTTCAAAGAGTTGGTTCACCGTGAAAAATGGAAACGGAATGTAGTTGTCCAGCTTTCTACTTTTTACATACTTGGCAAACGGAAAGAGATATTGGCTGAGAAAGCGCCTGTGCCGATTACCATTCCAAATCCGGATATTGACTACTACGATAAAAGGAAAGCCAACAAGAAGGCGTATACAATCATAGGCAGAACAAACATGCCGCGTGTCAGTTTTACAAAAGTAGCTGAAAGCGAGCAGATGCATGTTCAGTTCAAGATCATAACCACTGGTTTTTATACTCCCCAGGACATTCTGATTGCGGGTTCAAGTGGCATTGAGGAGAATACCGGCTTATTTCTGGGCTTCAGGAATGTGCAGTTCCCGTTTGAAGGCAGCATACAGTTCTCTACTTCAAGCGGTGGTGGCTCAACATTGGTACAAAGCAGGATGGAGTACGAAATTAAAGAACCAGGATTTTGGCGGATCACAATTACTGTCAGCCAGTAACTTTTGCAGATAGTAATGCAAAAAACCATTTTCACTAAAAAGAATGAAAGCAAATACAGCATGCCTTTACGCTGATGTTGACTTCCTGTAGTGCCTTTAAAGCGATAACCCATATTGGCAAAAAAGCCTCTGGCTAAAACCAAAGGCTTTTACAGCAAACACTAAACAATTTCTTTGAATGGAGCAGTACAGGCAAACCAGTCTTTAAACTCACTTATGCGGAAGATTACCAACTATTGCATCGAGTTTTCTTCCCCTTCCTTGGCATCGTCATTAGAGACTTTCTTAACCCGGCGTGGCCTGGCTTTGGCATCCTGCTTTCCGAACTGGTAGTTAAAGCTCAACCGTACCTGTCGCATGTTAATACTCAGGGCGTTGGTCTGGTTCAGAACAAGTATATTTTCGGAGTTGTATGTCTTGATTACACGTTCACGCGTCACGTACTTATTAAATGGGTTGTTTACCCCCAGCGTTACGTTTCCTTTTTTGTTCAGCACTTCTTTTCTCAGGGCAAAGTTGTAGGTTCCGTAGGGCAGCACTTTACCTTGCAGCGATATCTGAGACGAGTTATAATCGCCTGCCATCTGTGCACTGAAACCTTTGTTGAAGTTGTAAGACACATTTAGGTTGGTATTGTATACAATGCCGGAGTTAGACTGCTGCTGTCCGGCACCGTCAATAGAGGCATAGAACAGATTTACGTTACTGCTAATCCTACCCTTCTCCAAAAACTTTATACTACTAGAAAGGCTAAGCCCGCAGAAACTCTCCTGCCCTATATTGCCGAAAGTAGTAGTTACTCTGCCCACAGAGTCCGGGTTAGAACCATTGTAAGGCGTGCTGAGTGACTGGATGGCATTGTTTGTCTGACGCAGGTACAAGGATGCATTTATTGTTGCGCCGGATTTATAGAAGGTACTAAAACCTAACTCATATGCATCTGTTAACTCAGCTTCCAGGTCAGGGTTACCACGCGTCACATTCTTCGGATTACTCACGTTCTCGTAAGGGTTTAAAAGAGACAACTGTGGCCGCTGAATACGCTTGGAGTAGTTGAACTTGATCGTCTGGTTTTCCTTCAGGTTCCTGGACACAGAAAAGCCAGGGAACAGATTCTGATACTCCTGCGCTACTGTAGTGCCGTTTGTAATAAAGTCTCCATCAATCTCGGTATGCTCGTACCTTAAACCCATCTTCAGGTTATACTTCTCTAGTTTCATGCCATACATCGCATAAGAAGAAAGCACATCCTGGTTATAAGAAAACACATCCGTTCTTTCTGGCTGCAGCACAAAAGGCGATGAAGCCGGACTTGCCACCAGGAAACGGTAGTCGCTTTCGGCATAGCGCCAGATGGCTTTCGTGCCGATCTCTAAGGTTTGGGTTTTACTTATCGGATGCGTGTAATCAGCCTGGGCAGTCATTTCTTCGTTGTAGGCATCGTTGTAGTTCTGCTCCTTTTGTGTTAGCTGGCTGTCCTGGAACAACTCCATAAAGTTTTCGTTATCGCGGCTGTTCCTGCTTATGAGTCCCAGCACCGAAAGCTCCTGCCCCTGCTTCTTAAAGGATCTGGTATAGTCTAAGTTGATATCATAATTAATTCCCTCAAAGCCATTGCTGCCTACACGGGTGTTTCTGGTATCCGGAGAACTCTTAAAAGTATTTGTAGTTACTTGCGTTGTTTTAAACTCAACATCAGGAATCGTCATGCGAATGCCTGCCGCAATGTAACTTGTCTTACCAAGCCCATAATCGGCCCCAAACTGCAGTAACCTGGAAGAAGCAATTCTGTTAGCATCAACATTCTGCGTGCTTCTGGATATAGATGATCCAGGGCCGAAAACCGATGTAATGTTATTTTTACCACGCATATCGGCCATTGCATAGCCCAGGGTGCTGCTTACACCTACTTTGCCTTTTCGGTAGACCAGACCCATGTTGGCATTGCTGTTAATCGTGCCCAGATTAGCAGCAAAGTTTCCGGTCAGGCCCTGTACACCGCTGTCTTTCTTCAGGATGATGTTGATGATACCTGCCGTTCCCTCCGCATCGTACTTTGCCGATGGGCTGGTGATCACCTCCACGGCTTTGATCTGGTCGGCAGGAATCTGTTTAAGGGCATCGGCTACATTACTGGCCACAACCGCAGACGGCTTGTTGTTGATGAGAACCCGAATATTAGAACTGCCACGCAGCTGTACGTTTCCCTCCAGGTCTACACTCATTCCCGGTACTTTCGCCATCACTTCGGCCGCTGTTGCACCAGGGTTAATGTCTTTATCAACGTTGTAAACCATACGGTCCACTTTGTCTTCTATCAAAGGCTTTTCTCCGGTAATAGTAACTTCGCTTAGAGTTTTTGTGCTTGACTTAAGTATAACTGTTCCCACGTTCACATCATCCTTTCCTTTCTCAACAGCCACATTATCAACTACCATACTTTCGTAGCCAACAAAGCTTATGGTTAGCTTATAATGCCCGGGAGCAACCTCAGCAATACTAAACCTGCCTCTGCTGTCGGTAGTAGAGCCATTTACAATTTTGCCCGTGCCTTTGTTAACCAGCGCCACCGAGGCAAACTCCACAGGGGCTTTTGTCACCTCATCCTGAATAGTGCCGCTTATCTTACCCTCGCCTTTTGCCATGGGTTGTGATGCGACTGGCGCCTTGCCAGCACCTACTGGCTGGCCTGCCACATTTTGGGCAATAGAAGCCTGTGCAGCGAGAAAGCCCGCTACGGCCATAAGTATAATCTTTTTCATAATAAAGAGCTTAGATCGTGATGTTTATAGGTTTCGTTCTAAAATAGAAAGGGTAATTCTATGGTAAATTTACAGCTTCATGGCCATGTCGCAGCTTCTGTAAAAATTATATGTATTTGTACTTTTCTCTCAAAATCTGTTTGCAAAAGGCGTCTGACTTCCGTTGTCTCATCTGCTCTTTCGGATTTGCAATCCGATGTTATACTTTGCCAGCTGTTAAGCCACAAGTAGTAGCTAGAAGTCGGATTGCAAATCCTCATATCAGATGTTTCGGGATTACAAATCTCGAAGAGCAACTCTTTTGTCTGTTCGCAAAAGGGCAAACCCGTCCCAGCCCCTATCAACAGGAGAGTTTAAAATGCACCTAAACTCTTCTTGAAAAGAACCAGGCACAGGTGCCATTTACAAACAACTAACCTTATTATTCACTAGCACTTAGGGTGGATAGTGCTATACTTTATGTAAGCGTATGCTAAACCTGCAGCTGCTGCATATACGATGCGCCAACCGGTACTTCGTTGCCTTTTACACACACCTGGTGGCGCTCTATTTTATCTATTCTGTCTTTGGCAACAATGTAGGACCGGTGCACACGCACAAACTTTTCAGGTGGCAGCATATCACTGGCTTCCGTAATAGTCATTCGGGTCAGGAGCTTCTTATCTTCCAGCACAAAGGTCACGTAATTGCCTGCAGCTTCTAAGTATAGAATCTCTTCGAAATGTACCTTTATCTGCTCATATCCCGTCTTTAGGAAAGTATAATTCTTAGCTGTATCTGCTGTACTACCAGTGCGTAGCTGATATAATTCCTGAGCCTTGTTGCAGGCCTTCACAAAACGGACCAACGAAAAAGGCTTCAGCAGGTAGTCAATGGCATCCAGTTCAAAACTGGTAACTGCATGCTCCGAGTAGGCTGTAGTAAAGATCACCAGCGGCTTCTTTTGCAGACTGGCAACAAACTCCAATCCGGTAATATCAGGCATTTTAATATCCAGAAAGATCAGATCAACCGACTCTCTTTGCAGGTATTCCAGCGCCTGAAAAGCATCTGTAAAAGTGGCCTTAAGGTCTAAATAAGGAACCTTGGATGACAACGTTTTCACTACTTCCAATGCTAAGGGTTCATCGTCTACTGCAATTGCCTTCATCTGTTTTGTCGTTTTACTACTCTTTATAATTGCTGAACAAGATTAATGCTATTTTTTTGAATCTAGAGCTGCAGTGTAAGGTGCACAAAGTACTCTTCAGCTGTTTCTCTGATCATCAGTTCATGCTTACCCGGATACAGGTGCTCCAGGCGCTGCTTCACATTTATCAAGCCAACGCCAGATTTGTCTTTTTCCGGATCCTGCTCCTGCTTGGCGTGGATGCTGTTGTACACATCAAAGTATAGCTTATTTCCGGCAGTGTGCAGCGTAACTCTTATCCAGGATTTATGTTTCAGGCTTATGCCGTGCTTAAAGGCATTCTCTACGAATGGGATCAGCAGCATCGGAGCAATAAACTTATCCGAGACAACGTCCTGTATCTTAGTTTCTATGCTGATGTTCGGGGATGCTGATGTACGCAATGTCTGCAGTTCTATAAAGTTTTGCATGTATTCGACCTCACGCGAAAGCAGGATTTTCTGCTGCAGGTTCTCGTGCAGCATAAAGCGCATCATATCGCCTAGCATCTGTATACCCTGCGCCGTACGTTCACTATTTTCCTGCAGAGCGGTTCCGTAAAGTGTGTTAAGTGCATTAAACAAAAAGTGCGGGTTTATCTGAGAGCGCAGAAAGTCAAGGTTTGCGGCAGACTTACCCAATTCGTTCTTTAGCACATACAGCTCTTCATTGCCTTTTAAGTGGCGCTTAAACAGAAACCAGGTAGCAGGCATAGTTATGAAGAGGTGAAACATCAGATTAAAAAAGCTAACACCAAAAGCATCCTCCTCGTCCTGAAAAATCACCATCATCAGGAAAGCCACTGGCAGATAGGAAACTACAAGAATGCCAGTACAAATCATGGCATAATACCTGAATGGGTTCTTTTTATGCAGTGCCTTTGGAAGCAGGGAGTAAAACGACACACAATAAATAACCAGTGCACTCAGCGACACCAGTCCCCATACAACAGTAATTTCTTCTTCGGCATTCAGGATCAAAAGCAAAAACACACTTACCATCCAGGCTATAAAAGCTGTAAGCACATCCCGTGTTATGATTTGGTACTTTGACTCAATATAAGTAGAGTTAGACAACAGGTAAAGCCCTGAATACTTAATACCGGTATATAGGCCCAGCATCAGCAGCAGCCAGAAGGCATAATGGAAGCTCTGCTGAAAAATGTAATCATATGTATGATTCTCCGATTTGAACCTGGCAAACAGGTAGCCTTTCGTATAGGTATCCAGAATGCCGACAAAGAATCCAACTGCCACAAAAGTTATAAGCGTCAGGAAAATGTACAGCCAAAGGCGATTTTTTTTGAGCAGCTTTGGCACCAGCACAAAATTCGCTAACAGGAACACAAGGTAAAGCAACAGGTAACGAAACAGCTGCGGAAAAAAGTAATGCTCGTAGTAGTTGTATTGTATTCCAGCCTCAAAGAACTGGCGCCTGTTCGGGCTAACCCCTATAGCCAGTGAGAATAAGGCGAAAACAAATATGGTGGTAGCAGCCCAAAACTCTACCTTGTTTCGGTGGATGGGCTCTGAAATATAAGATTTAAGTGTCAGATCATTCATGGGACAATGATAATAGAATGCTTACAGGAAAAACAAAAAATGTGACGAATGTATCTGAATTTGTGATGGACCGAACCCTGTGCAGCACATACACTCTCCTGTTGGTATTTCTACCAACAAAAGCTTATGAACTATCTCTTTTTCAACTATAATCTGTTTGCCAGCGTATTAAACTCACTATTGCGCTCTACTTAAAAAAGGAGTGTGATGCACTTAAAAACTATGAACTAACAACGTATTAAAATGGCTGAGATAAACATTGAACGCAAAAAGAAACCTGTTTGGCCGTGGCTGCTTCTGCTCGTAATTATAGCGTTACTTGCCTGGGGAATTTATGAAGTTGCTACTGAAAACACATCGCTGGATGATGATGTGGCAGTAGATTATGTAATACCAGCCGGCACTCGACCAATGGTAGTATAAACAGCTATAAAACAAACTTAAACTAAAGGAAAACAATGGCAACCGACGAAACAAGAAATGACAGGCTGGCAGAGCTCAGTAACCTGAAAGATTATAAAATAGCAAAGGATAACCCCGATGTGATCGGCTGGAGAGTAGTAGGTGCAGATGGTGAGAGTTTGGGTATAGTAAAAGACCTGATCGTGGACCTGCAGGCTATGAAAGCACGCTATTTATCTGTTGTGGCAGATCGCAGTTTCTTTAACACCGACAGAGACCAATACCTGCTGGTACCAATTGGCGCGGCGGCACTCGATAAAAAAGGCAAAAATGTGTTTGTCTCTTCTATAGATTCTCAGTCTATATCCCGCTATCCGGTTTACCGCGGCGGGCCTATACCAGAAGACTATGAGTATGCTATCCGTGACAATTTCCGTAGAGCTCAGCACGAATCCCTGGCTGATTCTAAAGATTTTAAGGCGGAGTTTGATGAATCACTTCGCCAACCGGACACAGGCCATCGCAGCATTTCCCCGGATTTTTACAACGACGAAGCTTATAACGAAGAACGGTTTTATACAAATGACCGTGAAGTACAGCACCGTACTGCGCGAGATCATACCAAGTCTGATTATTCTGCTTATACGGCAGACGATTTTCGAAGTGAAGACAAAAAACCCAAGACCGTAGAAGACTCCATCTCCACGATAGAACGCCTGGAAGACATGCGCGACAGAGGTTCTATAACCGAAGAAGAATTTATACTTTTAAAGAAGCGGGCATTGGATCTATAACAAAACAACTGATGCCGCAAAGTATAAACGCCGGCCCTACTGCTTAAGTATGGCCGGCGTTTTTTGTGAGCAATAATTACCCTCTTCGTAGGGACAGGTCGCGACCTGTCCGCGTAACAGGATGAGCTATGAAACAAAAAAAGTATAAAAACAGGAAAGCCTCAACTTTCGAACATCCTGTTCATCTTTTAATCCTGAAAATCCTGATTCAGACAACAATTCAAACAGACCGGTAATTTATACTTGTTACATCGGTAATTACCTTCGCCACCTGAACTATTGCATTAACAGGCCGATCTTAGGACAGGTCGCGACTTGTCCCTACTAAGGTGTTTTGAGCAATTTTATTGCTACCTCGTTCCTTTGCTGCTGGGCCAGGTCCAGAGCAGTGAGGCCTCGTACATCTTTTATACTTGCATCTGCACCATGTTCAAGTAGTAGCTTTATCATATCGTTGCGACCAAATATGGTGGCAAACATCAGGGCAGTTAGGCCATTGCCGCCTTTGGTATCCAGTTTTGCGCCATGTTCTATCAACAGCTTCGCTATGTCGGGATAGCCTTTAAAGCTTACCCCCATCAGAGCTGTGTTGCCGCCGTTATCCTGCGCATTGGGGCTTGCGCCGGCATCCAGCAGTAACCTGGTTGGCTCCAGGTGGCCGTCGTAGCTTGCTAAAACCAGAGGCGAGAACCCCCTATCGTCTCTTATGTTCAGGTCGGCTCCGTCTGCTATTAATTGCTTTAGACTCGCCACATCCCCTTTTCGGGCTGCATTAAAAAGAAGGTGCGCTTCGCTGGTAGAATTCATTGTCATCTATTAAATGCATTGGTGTATTTCAGGGCTGTGTACGCAGCATGCCTGCAAATGGCTGCAGGATATAAAAAACCGGCCTTAAAAAGTATAGCCGGAGTTACCTGATAAAGGTTAGCTCCGGCTATACTTTTAGATAGCTTTATACTTACTGCACTGTTAACTCGTCGGCAAAGATCCAGGTTTTTTGCCCTGCCGATGGGTACTTGGCAGGACTTACACCAACGTTTGTGGCTTTGATTTTCACGTAGCGGGCTTTAGTAGCTGGTATGGTCGTATTAAACTCATTGGTAAGAATTCCTTCTTTGGCAGTTGGGTCAGGGTTGGAGATGACTTTTACAGTTTTATAGTTCTTGCCATCTTCAGAAACTGCAAACTCCAGCTGCGCCGGCAGGAAAATGCGATACCCGATGTTCTGCATAAAAGAGGCACACAGGTTGGTAACAGGCTGTACCGTTTTCAAGTCTAAAACAGCCTCCATGTCTGTGCCCAGGAAGCCTACCCAATGGCCATCTGTCTGGTCTGTAGATCCTTTCAGTCCGTCTATCAGTTTGGCTTTGTTTGCATAGCTGGCATGTTCAGTGTTGGTAAGCGTAACAGATTTTGCAAAAGCTTTATGTGCATCAAATATTTTAGTGCTGGTTTTGCCCATCTGTTTGCCATCTACAAAAGAGGCCGCCTTGATAGTTGATGTATTGCTTAGTGTGAACGGCTTGCTGTAAACCGGCGAGGAAGTGGTAGGGGCAGAGCCATCCAACGTATAATGAATGCGTCTGTTGGCTGCATCATTAGCGAAACTAACCTTTACATTGGCCTTCGTAGTATCTACCTGCAACTGCTGCCTTACATTAAATGCGCTTCTGGAATAGTTTATACCCATGCTATCGTAGCGCTTATACTGCTGCTGCATACGGTTTTTAAAGCCATCCCAGTCTTTTTTAGCTTCTGGCGTCCAGAGCACTTCCGATAAAGCAGCCATGCGTGGCATGATCATATACTCAACATGCGCTGTTGTTGTAATATACTCCGTCCAGAGATTTGCCTGCGCTCCAAGTACATACTTTTTTTCATCTGCCGATAATTCTGCCGGAGTAGGCTCATACTTGTACACTTTCTCGAGTGGGCTGTAACCGTGTATGGCAGTAGGCTCCAGGTCGCGTTCTCCCTGGTAGTGGTCAAAGTATACGTGTGTGCCCGGCGTCATTACCACATAGTGTTTTTCCTTAGCTGCCGCTATCCCTCCCTTTGTACCGCGCCACGACATTACGTAAGCATTTGGGGCCAGGCCGCCTTCCAGAATCTCGTCCCAGCCGATAATGGTTCTGCCTTTTGCGTTCATGAATTTCTCCATGCGCTGAATAAAGTAACTCTGCAGTTCGTGCTCGTCTTTCAGGTTTTCCTGCTTCATGCGGGCCTGGCATTTCGGGCATGTCTTCCAGCGTGTTTTTGGGGCCTCGTCGCCACCAATGTGTATGATCTTACTGGGGAAAAGCGCCATTACCTCCGTCATTACATCTTCCAGAAAGGTAAAGGTCTGTTCGTTGCCGGCGCAAAAGATATCATGAAAAATGCCCCACTTCGATTCTACTTTGTGTGGACCGCCAGTGCAGGAGAGCTCCGGGTAAGCAGCCAAAGCAGCAAGCGCATGACCAGGCATCTCTATCTCAGGCACCACATTAATGTAGCGTTCCTGGGCATACCTTACCACTTCTTTAATTTCGTCCTGAGTATAAAAACCTCCGTGCCGTTCTTTTTTATAAGTCTGCGGTAAATCCCAGTAATGGCCAATTAAAGTGCTGTCGCGCCATGCGCCTACCTGGGTTAGTTTCGGGTATTTTTTAATCTCAATGCGCCAGCCCTGGTCGTCGGTGAGGTGCCAGTGAAAGGTGTTATACTTGTGCATGGCCAGGTAATCAATATACTTTTTAACAAACTCTACAGGGTAAAAATGGCGGGTAACGTCCAGGTGCATTCCGCGCCAGCTGTAACGGGGTTTGTCTACTATATCGAGGGCAGGTATACTTACAGCTGCCGTAGCTGGCTTAATGGGCAATAACTGCCGGATGGTTTGCATGCCCATGAATATGCCGTTCGCCTTGTTTGCAGCCACTGTTATGCGGCCGGGTTGCACTTTTAAAGTATAACCTTCCGTGCCCAGTGTATCGTGGGCTCCCAGCAGGGTGAGGTAGATTATATTTGTGGCTTTGCTCTTCGGGGCCTTCTGTTCTACATCAGGCTTTATCCCGGTTTTATTCTCTATTTCGGTAGCCAGTTCCTGTGCAATACGTTTAAGCTCATCATTTTTCGCATCAGCGTAAATCTCCGTGTCTTTGTCTATAGTAAAGCTCCCTTGCTTCATGCTCAGCTGCACTGGCTGCGGTATAAGCGACACTTTTTGGGCTATGGCAGGTGCGCTTAGAACAAATGCTATACTTAGAGTGAGGGTTACTAGTTTGGTTCTGATGCTCATATGCTGGTACTGTAAGGGGGCTGCTTTTTTTAATACTTTTGATGCAGTTTTAGTTGCCTGATTTCCCTATTAAGAGAGAAGACTTTTAAGGTACTGATTTTTTAGCTTTGTTGCTCAAAGCCAGTTGCTCTTCGGGATTTATAATCCCGAAGCACTTACTATAAGGATTTGCAATCCGGCTTTTAGCTTTTGTCCTCAGCGCGACAACTGGCAAAGTAAAAGTATAGAAATGGATCACAGATCCTGATAGTAATATACTTCCGGATTGCAAATCCGAAAGAGCGGGCGCAATAGCTTGCAAAGTATAAATCCGTATGCAAATCCGAAAAAACAGGCTGTAAAATCGCCGGCGGCAAAAGTATAATTTTAGTCTTGTATCCTTTGTCTAAGGCTCTTTAGTCCGATAACTACTTGTTTATACTCCCAGGTATGATGTGCAGGCATCACAGCACCTGCAGCACCACACAAGAAAGTTTCACTCACCTTAACAATTAGCTTAAAATTTCCATTTCACAAAGGCTTCCATCGCCTCGTAATCTGCCAGGCCCAGGTTATCGTAGTGCTTGGCTGTTTCGCGGGTTCTTTCCTCTGCTCTAACCCAGAACTCACGTTCATCGTCTCCCGGAAAAACAGGCCGGTCTTTCTGCGACTGATGCTTAAAGATAGCGTAGCGTTTGCGTTCCACCTCCTGCGGCGATAGCGGTACGGCCATTTCAATTTCATGGGTTTCAAATTCGTGCCAGGCACCGCGATACATCCACAGCCAACAATCTTTTGCCCATTCTTCTGTTGCCAGTAGCCTGCGCAGGGCCTCTTCCACAATTCTGAAACAAACAATATGCGTACCATGCGGATCGGCAAAATCGCCGGCGGCAAAAACCTGGTGGGGCTTTATTTTCTGAAGCAACTCCATGGTCAGTTCCACATCCCTGGCAGTAACCGGATTTTTAACAGTTTTGCCGGTTTCGTAGAAAGGCAATGCCATAAAATGGATGTTCTCGTCAGACAGGCCTGCGTAACGTGCTCCTGCAAATGCCTCGCTCTTACGGATAAATGCTTTTACATCGCGTATCTCCTTGGTATCTACCTGGTTTGGCTGCTTTTCCTGAATAAAGCTGCGCATGTCTTTATAGATACCTTCCAGCGCACTGGTGTCCTTGCCTATACTTTGGTTAAAATCGATGGTAAATTCCATGTAACGCAGCACGTCATCGTCCCAAACAGCGGTGTTGCCGGAAGTCTGATAGGCCACATGCACATCGTGCCCCTGGTCTACCAAGCGTATAAACGTGCCTCCCATCGAGATCACATCGTCGTCGGGGTGTGGCGAGAAAATAACTACGCGTTTCTGAGCCGGCTCAGCGCGCTCCGGCCGCTGCTTATCATCTGCCCCCGGCTTGCCGCCTGGCCAGCCGGTTATGGTGCGCTGCAGCTTGTTAAATATGTCGATATTGATGTTGTAGGCCGGTCCTTTTTCGGTTGCCAGCTGCGCCATGCCGTTGTTGTTGTAGTCCTCATCCGTCAGCTTCAGGATAGGCTTTTTCACTTTATTTGACAACCAGATAACGGCTTTCTTGATCAGCGCATCATCCCATACGCAGTCCTTTACAAGCCATGGCGTGTTAAAGCGGGTTAATTCGGAGGCGGCATCCCTGTCCAGCACAAATTCCACGTTATCGGACAGCTGCAGGTAAGTGGCCGGCACGTCAGAAGACATTTCTCCTTCCACCGCTTTCTTGATGATAGGGGCTTTTTTTCCGCTCCAGGCCATCAGTATAATTTCGCGGGCTTTAAAAATAGTACCCACTCCCATGGTAATGGCTTTGCGCGGCACATTCTCTTTACCACCAAAATCGCGGGAGGCATCGCGGCGGGTAAGGTCGTCGAGGGTTACCAGGCGGGTACCGGAATTAGGCGCCGAACCCGGTTCGTTAAAGCCAACGTGGCCCGTACGTCCGATACCCAGTATCTGCAGGTCAAGTCCGCCAAGGGCTTCTATCTTACGCTCATACTCCAGGCAGTAGGCATGTATCTCCTCCTGCGGCAGGGTACCGTCTGGTATATGAATGTTCTCTTTCTTGATATCGATGTGATCGAAGAGGTTCTCGTTCATGAACGTAACGTAACTTTGCGCTGCTGTTGGCTGCATCGGGTAGTACTCGTCCAGATTAAAGGTAATCACATTGCGGAAACTCAAGCCTTCTTCACGATGCATGCGCACCAGCTCAGCGTATACTCCGACTGGTGTAGCACCTGTTGCCAGGCCCAGAACAGCCATTTCGTTCTGCTCCTGCTTTCTCTTTATCAGGTCGGCAATGCGCTGTGCAACTTTTACAGATGCCTGCCGCTGATCAGGGTAAATAGTGGTTGGAAGCTTCTCAAATCGTGTTTCCTCCAGAAGGTTTAATCGAGCCATAGTTTATGTCAGGTATACTTTGTGTTTATTTTTTGATGTCTTCTGTTTTGTATTTTCAGTCTTACAGATACTTTTTATACAGGTTGTAAAGTATAAGCTTGTCTTTTTCGGTAAGCACTGCATTTATTTCTGTTTGAATAAAATGTAGCTTAAATGCCTTGATAGCTGCCTCTGGGTTGCGCACATCATAGCCAATAATCCGAAGCGCATCTACAGGGTTAAAGGTATCCGGCACCTTATGCACTGGCTCCTGTTCAAACACCAGCACCTCTGGCTGCAACAGGGTACTATCAGCTATAGCAACAGAATCAATAACGGTCTTTGCTACCACTACGCTATCCAGCGCATTTTCGTCGTACCACAAACCAAAACCACTGGTAGCCAGCTGTTTCCAGGGAAAAGTCGGATTAGGATCTACCTTGCGCGTAGGGGCAATATCAGAGTGACCTATAAAGTTGGCGGCAGGTATGGCATGTTTCTTTTTCAGCATTTCTAGCACACCGATCAGGCTGTTGATCTGAGGTTCGGCAAAAGGCTCTGCCCCATTGTTATCGAGCTCAATTCCGATGGAAGATGAATTAATGTCGGTGTTGTTTCCCCACCTGCTCGCACCGCCATGCCATGCCCGCAGGTAGTCGTTCAGCATTTGGTATACTTTGCCATCTCGCCCAATTACATAGTGCGCACTTACCTGCGTAGCCGGGGTAGTAAACGTTTTTAGGGTTTGTGCTGTTGAGTTCTGAGCCGTGTGATGGATAATCACATAGTTTGGCTTGCGCATGTTAAAGTTTGTGGCTCCTACCCAATAGTCGCCTTGCGGGTAAGTAATTTCAGGATCAGGCTTAGGTTCAGCCCAAAGTGTTTTGCCATATGCTTTTGCCTGCTTTTTGTAAACCTTATTTGTAGCCGCATATGGGTTTGGAGTACACGACGCCACAAAAATACCTGCAAGTAAAGCCATAGAAATGCGCAGGGCAGTGTGCTTCATAAATCCTTTGTTTCTAAGTTTTAACTAATTTAGCCTTATAGGGCTTTCTGATACTATTAACATTTATACTATTGGTAACACTAGTGTATCTTTACGTAGTTTTTGCATAAACCTGTGCTGATTGTATCCAATTAACATCTAAATATTGCTTTTATTTGCGGGAATTAAAATAAACACCGCAAATAAAAATAAAAAGTATCTATTTTCTCATATATTGCAGTAAATCAACTCATATTACAAGTATATCGTTTTGAAAAAATATTCTTTCTCAACCCTGTCGCTTATACTTTTGATGCTGATAGGCCTGAATAACCTGCAGGCCCAGACAAAAAGCTCAAAAATCCGCAAAGCACCTGTTTCAAAAACTGCTGCGCCGGCCTTCGACCCTGGCAGAGACCCTGCATTCCTGGCTGGTATGCAGTCTAAATGGGTAGATTCAGTTATGAAAAGCCTGACGCCGGAGGAGCGTATTGCGCAACTGATCATGATCCCGGTTTACTCAAACAAGAACCAGGCGCACATTGACTCTATCAGCAACCTGATTAAAACCTATAAAGTAGGCGGCCTGATATTTTTCCAGGGCGGACCGGTAAGGCAGGCAAAAATGACAAACCGCTACCAGCAGGAAACCAAGGTGCCGCTAATGGTAAGTTTGGATGGCGAGTGGGGACTGGGCATGCGCCTTGACAGCACTATCCGTTTCCCGTACCAGATGACGATGGGTGGCGTGACCAATGAGAAACTGATTTATGAGATGGGGGCCGAGATTGCCCGCCAGTGCAAACGCATGGGCATCCAGATTAACTTTGCCCCTACCGTTGATATTAATAATAATGCCAACAACCCGGTAATCGGATTCCGCTCTTTTGGCGAAGATAAGTATAACGTGGCGCGTAAATCCATTGCCTACATGAAGGGCATGCAGGACAACCACGTATTGGCAAGCGCCAAGCACTTCCCGGGCCACGGCGACACCAACGTAGATTCACACTACGGCTTGCCTGTTATCCATTTCTCCCGCCTTCGCCTCGACTCTACAGAGCTGTACCCGTTTCGCCAGCTAATGCAGCATGGCCTGGGTAGCGTAATGGTGGCGCACATGAACATTCCGGTGCTGGACAATACCCCAAACCTGGCCTCTACCCTGTCTAAAAACATTGTATCGGACCTGCTGAAAAAGGAAATGAACTATAAAGGGCTGGTATTTACCGACGCGCTTAATATGCAGGGGGTGGCTAAATTCTATCCTCCGGGAGTAGTGGATGTAAAGGCCTTAATTGCTGGCAACGATGTGATGCTGAACACCATGGATGTAAAGACGACTATCGCAGAAGTAAAAAAGGCTATCCAGAACAAAGAGATAACACAGGAAGAGATTGATTTCCGGGTGCGTAAGGTACTGGCTGCCAAACTATGGATGGGGCTTGACAAATGGGAGCCTATCGAAACAAAGAACCTGATTGCAGACCTGAACAATCCGCACGCCGAGTACCTGAACCGCCAGCTGATGGAGGCCTCTGTAACGCTGCTGCGCAACAAGCAGAACATACTTCCTATTCAGACACTGGACACGATGCGCATCGCCGCATTGGCCATCGGTACCGATAAACCCACAGATTTCCAAAAAGGGCTTGCACGCTATACTAAGGTGGATACTTTTTTCCTGAAGCCTACGGCTACCCTGGCAGAGTTGCAACAGCTAAAAGAGCAACTGTCAAAGTATAACCTGGTTATTGCAGGTGTGCACAGGCTTAACTTAAAGGCAGGAAGCAGCAACTTCGGCATTACTGCTGAAATGAACCTGTTTTTAAAAGACCTTATCCGCACAAAGCCTACCATTGTAAGTGTATTTGGGAATGTATACAGCCTGGCCAACCTCGAAAGTATAGACAAGGCCAATGCAGTAATAACCGCCTACCAGGAAAATGCCCTGGCGCAGGATGTAGTTTCTCAGATCATTTTCGGCGGTGCTGGAGCAAGAGGCAAGTTGCCGGTTACAGTATCCAATGCATTTAAAATTGGTGATGGGCTGGTAACCCCGGGTAATTTCAGGCTGGCTTATACTTCGCCGGAGGCAGTCGGTTTAAAAACGCAGGACCTGGCAGGCATCGACTCTTTAGTGGCGCAGGCCATCCGTGAAAAAGCAACCCCTGGCGCGCAGGTACTGGTGGCAAAAGATGGCAAGGTGATCTATCAGAAAGCCTTTGGTTACCATACCTATGATAACGAGACTGCGGTAAAAAATACCGACCTCTACGACCTGGCCTCTGTTACAAAAATATCTACATCGCTGGCTGCCTTTATGAAATTGAGCGGGGAAGAAAAGTTTAACGTAAACAACACGCTTGGCTCCTACTTACCCATGATGCAGGGCTCTAATAAAGAGAACCTGAAGTATAGAGACATCCTGACACACCAGGCTGGCTTACAAGCATGGATCCCTTTCTGGAAAGAGACCGTGAAGAAGAACGGCAAGTTTAAGTGGGCAACTTTTAAAAATGAGCCGTCTAAACGCTTCCCTATAAAGGTGGCTGATAACCTGTACATCCACAGAAAGTATGCCGACAAAATATACAAGCGGATAGCTGAGTCGCCGCTTAACGAAAAGCCGGGGTATGTATACAGTGATCTGTCGTTTATACTTGCGCCAAAGGTAGTGGAGCACATTACAGGCCAGGAGTTTGAATCGTATTTAAAGGAGAATATCTACAAGCCGATAGGCGCTACATCGCTTACCTTTAACCCTTACAAATACTACACTCAGAATCAGATCGTGCCAACAGAGTATGAGCCTCATTTCAGGGCACAGCTGCTGCACTCCACCGTACACGACGAAGGCGCTGCCATGCTGGGCGGAGTGAGCGGGCATGCCGGTTTGTTTGGTAATGCTAACGATGTAGCTAAACTAATGCAGTTATACCTGAACGACGGCGCCTACGCGAACAAAATGTACATCAGAGGCAACACCGTGAGTGAGTTTAGTAAGTGCCAGTTCTGCGACCAGGGTAATTACCGCGCCCTTGGCTTCGACAGACCAGCTAAGCCTGGTCAGCAAAATAGCAACGCAGCGCCATCGGCACCAATAGAAAGTTTTGGACACTCTGGCTTTACCGGTACCTATACCTGGGTAGACCCTGTTAACAACCTGGTTTACGTGTTCCTGTCTAACCGTGTGAACCCAACCCGTGAGAACCCAAAGCTAAGCAAGCTGAATACCCGTACCAATGTGCTGCAGGTGGTATACGATGCCATTGAGAAATCCAAAACAGTTAAGTCTGAGGCTTCAGCTGTGACAAAGTAATTTAAAAGGCCGCTCTGCTTCTGGTAGAACGGCCTTTTGATTTTAGAACAAGCCACTAGTACAAAGTATAACTATGTTTTCTTTTTACGCCTACTAATCCACCTTGTATGAACAAAACAGCCATGGTTCGCAATACTACAGATACCGGCCTGCTAAGGAACAGTGCCTACGAAAGATATCTTTCGCTTGATGTGTTGCGCGGATTAACGATCGCACTGATGGTGGTGGTAAACAACCCGGGCAGTTGGGGCAACATCTACACTCCTTTCAGGCATGCGGCCTGGCATGGTTTTACCATTACCGATCTGGTTTTCCCCTCTTTTTTGTTTGTAGTGGGTAATGCCATGAGCTTTAGCATGCGGAAGTTCGAACGTCAACCAGAAAGTACTTTTCTGAAGAAGGTTTTCAAGCGTACTGCTCTCATTTTCCTGATCGGCTTGTTTTTGCACCTATTCCCATTTGTTACCCGCACCGAAGGCGAGATCGTTCTAAAAGACTTTACCGCCGTGCGCATAATGGGTGTTTTGCAGCGCATTACCCTTTGCTACTTTTTTGCCGCACTGGTAGTACATTATTTTAAACTGAAAGGCGCAGCTATCTTTAGTGCGGTTGCTCTGCTTGGCTACTGGGCTATTTTATACTTTTTCGGAAACCCAGCAGACCCGTATAGTCTCGAAGGTAATGCCGCGCTTAAGTTCGACAGCCTGTTTATACCAGACCAGAACTTATATAAAGGCTTTGGCATACCTTTCGATCCGGAAGGGCTGCTAAGCACCCTGCCAGCCACTGTAAATGTAATAGCCGGTTATTTTGCCGGTATATTTATTCAGAAGAATGGCAATAACATGAACACTGTGATCAAGTTAGCTATTGTTGGCGCTGTGATGGTTGCAATTGCTTTGCTGTGGGACCAGAGCTTCCCAATCAATAAACCACTCTGGACAAGCTCTTATGTGCTACATTCTGTGGGCCTCAGTCTGCTTATACTTGCCGGCCTTATACTTACCATAGAATTTGCCGGCTTTGTAAGATGGACCTTCTTCTTTGAAGCTTTCGGTAAAAATCCGCTTTTCATTTTTGCGCTGGCTACACTTGTTATCAAACTGCTAAACTTTATCAGGATTGGCGACATGAGCCTGCAAAAGTGGCTTTACGACCACCTGTTCCTCACCTGGACGGAAGGGAAAACAGCCTCTCTCCTTTTTGCCCTGAGTTACATGCTCGTAATGTGGGCTGTAGGCTTCTGGATGGACCGGAGAAAAATTTACGTTAAAGTATAAGTAACAGGTCACAGAAGTCTTGTCCTCTAGACAAAGTAATTTTAAATAAAGGAGAAAAGACCTCTAACAATAAGCCTAACTTAAACTTTCCTGTCATCTCGTATACCCTTGAGGCGAGAGCTGAAGAGAGCCAGCGTAGCGGTGAGAGGTCTCTACATAATTAACGCAGCACTAATTTTAGGAGATTAACCAAGTAAACATCAGAGCCTGCTCTTACATTATGAGGGCAGGCTTTCTTTATCGGCATTTTCAGGATCAATACGTAATATGCTATGCTGTTAAAGCAGGCTTCCCTATCCAACTCATTCATCAAAAACAGTCAGTATAATCCTTTTTACTGTTTTATTTATTTTATAGAAAAAAAAGTATATTTGACTTTTACCCTATGAAGCTAACAGAATGCTAAAAGAAGAACGGCAGGCTTTTATTATAAAGCAGATAAACCTACATAACAAAGTACTTTCATCTGACCTGAGTGTTAAACTGAATGTATCTGAAGACACAGTTCGGAGAGACCTGAACGAATTAGCCGAGAGTGGCAAGATACTAAAAGTACACGGAGGCGCACTTTCCAAATCCTTCCATTACCCATTCCAACAGGTAGAAGTGTATGCAAAGGAATCTAAGAAGGAGATTGCCGGTAAAGTAGTGAATATGCTGCAGGATAGCATGACCATTCTGGTTGGCGGCGGCACCACTATGGTAGAGGTAGCCCGCATGGTTCCGGATAGTCTGAAGTGTACATTCTTTACAGTTAGCCCGCTTGTAGCATTGGAACTCGCCGAACGCTCTAACAGCACAGTAATACTTTTAGGTGGCCAGCTTTCTAAAAGCTCTCAGATCATTATTGGAGCTCAGGTTATTAACCAACTGGCCGAAATAAAAGTAGACTTGTGTATACTTGGCACCAACAGCCTCTCCACGGCCGATGGCCTTACAGATTCTGACTGGGAAGTGGTGCAGGTAAAGAAAGCTATGATTCGCGCTGCCAAGAAAACAGCCATTATGAGTATTGCAGAAAAGCTGGGATCAAACCAGAATATGAAAGTATGCGATCTTAGCGCCATCCATTACCTTATCACAGACCTTAGCCCGAAAGACAATTTCCTTGGTGATTATGCGCAGGTAGTTACGGTAATGTAAGCAACATTGATATCATAAAGTATAAACCAGCGGGCCCGCTGGTTTATGTCTGAATCAGGATTTGCAGGATTTAAAAGATTTTCAGGATCTTATAGAGCCCTACGACACATAATTATATCCCTGGCGCAAGTTTTAAGCGTTAGCGTAACTTGTGACTTTACATGCTAAGAAGTCTTCAGACTTCCTTGAGCCATAGGTTATACTTTACTTATTTGTTTCATACTTCCGCTATGGTCTGTGTAACGGATAAGCTTCGTTGCAAACAAGACGCAAAGTATTGCGTCTCTACAAAATACGATCAACGAATAACGAAAACTAAATACACTCATCCAGTAAGTATACTATCGATTCATAGTTCTTGCCTACGGCTTCAGTCATGGCCATTTCGCAGGTTTTGGCGCTGGAGTAATAACCGTCGTATTCATGCTGTTTTACTTCGTTTGCTTCGGGAGCAGTGGCAGACGCTGTTAGTTCCGGTACCAGGAAGCCCCTGTCGCCGGCCATGCCGCAGCAACCTGCATGCATCGGTACCGTTACCTCCTGTGCCAGCTGTTTGGCTATACTTACAAACTTGGTTTCTATGCCCATCTTCTGCAGCGAGCAAACCGGGTGCACTACCACATTTTCTTTCTTTTGCATTACCGTAGCTTTCGGAAGTATAAAATCAGCAATGTAATCTATGCTATCAATTATCCTGAGCACATCAAACTTCTGCCTGTTTTCCGGCGTGAGCACAGGGCGGCAGTTCTGCAAAGTATAAGTACAGGAGGTGATATCAAGTACCAGCGGCATACGGCCCTTGTCGGTCCACTCCCATGCTTTGCTGATGGTTTCGTTGGCAGTATAGGCGAAGGCTTTACTATATCCTTTTGAGGAATAGATCTGTCCGCAGCAGGAGCTTTGTACATCCTTTGGTATCGTAAACTTAATGCCCACCTTCTCCGACACGCTGATGAACGTCTCGACAATGCTCTTTTTCCCAGATTCAGCAGAACCCATGGTACGCGAAATACAAGTCGGGAAGTATACTACTTCTGCTTCTTCTGCAGGGATGTTAGCCTTAGCCATTTGCTTACTCAGACCCGGAGCCGGAGCCAACTGGTTTGTCCAGAGCGGGAATTCAGAAATGATTCCTTTAGCAGACTTCGTAAGCTTCGCCATAGTGTTAGCCCCGAACAACTTGTTCATACCAGCACCGGCTTTCAAGCCAAACTTAACGGTAGAGGCTACAGGCTTAAAGTTCTTTGCCACCAGCAGCGCCAGGTTATTGGCAAAATCGTTGTGACTTTCGCGACGCAAACGTTTAATTAAGTCGCCGGTATTAATATCTACAGGGCAGGCGGTGGCGCAAAGGCCATCTACAGCGCAAGTATCCAAGCCGTCATACTGATATTGGTCCAGCAGTTCTTTATGTTTCTGCTTCTCCCCTTTCCGTTTCAGGTTGAGCAGTTCGCGGCGTACTACAATTCGCTGGCGTGGTGTTAGGGTAATATTTCGGCTAGGACATTTGTGCTCACAAAAACCACATTCCATGCAACGGTCCACTTCCTCCTCCACCTTCGGAAGTTCTTTCAGGTTTTGGATGTGCGCATTTTTATCGTGGTTGATAATTACACCCGGGTTCAGCAGGTTCTCCGGATCGATTACCTCTTTTAGTCTGCGCATTACCTGGTAGATCTCCGGTCCCCACTCGGTTTCCACGAACGGGGCCATGTTGCGGCCTGTGCCGTGCTCTGCTTTAAGGGAGCCTTTATACTTGCCTACCACCAACTCCACCACTTCCTTTATAAAGTGATCGTAGCGCTCTATTTCCGAAGGCGAGTCAAAAGCCTGAGTAACTACAAAGTGTATGTTGCCGTCTTTAGCGTGGCCGAAAATAATAGCATTAGCATAGTCGTGTTTGCGGAAGAGTTCCTGCAGGTCAAGTATGGCATCACCCAGTTTCGCAACCGGAACGGCAATATCTTCCAACAGCACCGTGGTACCGCTTGCCCGCACCGCGCCCACCGCCGGGAACATGCCTTTACGTACCTTCCACAGTAAGGCCTGCTCCGTAGGGTCGGTTGTAAACACCGGTTGCTCCAGCAAAGCCAGTTCAGGTGCCAGTGCCATAAAGCTTAAGATCTTCTCCTGTACCTCCTCCGGCGTGTTTGCCTGGAACTCCACCAGCAAAGCAGCCGCCTTTTCGGGTAAGGTCTTGATCACTGCCGGTACGCCGGCCATGTGCTCAATTGATTTAAGCGAGGCACGGTCCATTAACTCCACTGCTTCTGCTCCAGCCTCTGTTAAAGGCACAATAGCCTGGCAGGCTGCGTAAATATCCGGGAAGTATAAAAGTGCTGTGGACTTGGCAGGATAATCAGGAACAGTGTTCAGAACGGCCTCAGCAATAAAACCCAACGTACCCTCGGCTCCAATGAGCAGGTGCGCCATAATATCCAGCGGGTGCTCAAAATCGATAAAGGCGTTAACGGAGTAGCCAACGGTGTTCTTGGTTTTATACTTGTGCCGGATGATGTCGTGCAGTTCCGGGTTGCTTTGTATCTGCTGCTTTAGCTCCTGCAACGTATGGAACAGCTCCGGGCACTCTATTTCAAACCTGGTGTAATCTGCTTCGGTTTCTGTGGTATAGCTGATGCCGTTTGGAAGAATAAACCGGATATACTTTGTAGTATGGTAGGAGTTTTTGCTCACGCCGCAGCACATGCCGCTGGCGTTGTTGGAAAGTATACCCCCAACCATGGCCGAGTTTATACTTGCCGGGTCCGGACCAATTTTGCGTTTAAACGGACGCAGGTGTGCATTCACAATAGCTCCGATCACACCCGGCTGCACACGCACTAATTCTCCCTCCTGCTCTACCTGCACCTTGTTCCAGAACTGGCTCAGGTCTACAAGTATACCATCTGTTATAGACTGCCCCGAAAGGCTGGTACCGGCCGTACGAAAGGTAAGCGGAATTTTGTGCTTCTGCGAAAAAGCGAACAGTTGCTTTATTTCATCTTCTGAAACAGGCTGCACCACAGCCTTTGGTCTCAGGTAGTAAAAGCCAGCGTCAGAAGCATATGACACGACATCAATCAGCCGTGCCTTTATGCGCGCTTTTGGCAAAATGTTCTCCAAAAGCTGTTGTATTTCCATGGAGAATCCTCCTTTTAGATAGTCTGTTTAACCTTGCTGCCACGCTCTGCTTCTTTCAAAGCGTCCATCATCACTCCCCCTCCTTCTTTGCTGGTTACTAGTAAAAGTATAAACGTAATGGCTGCATTCACTACGATCAGCTCAAATCCCATTGCATACCCAAACCAATCAACTGAGTTGCTGTCGATGATGTAGGTAAGTATAGGCGAGATGATGCAGATATAAGGTACTAGTTTATCGGCTACGGCACGTTTGTTAGCCATACCAAAGGCAAACAAGCCAAGCAGCGGCCCATACGTATAACCAGCAGCACGGAAGATTGCGTTCACTACGGAGTCATCGTTTATTATCCTGAACACAAGTATAACCAGCAGCATCACCACCGAGAAGCCCACATGCACCAGGTGGCGCGTACGGATCAGCTTGATATCATCGTGGTTATCCTTCTTGGTAAAGTTCAGGAAGTCTACGCAGAAGGATGTTGTTAAGGCTGTAAGCGCTGAGTCGGTAGTGGCAAAGGTAGCGGCCGTTAAACCCAACATAAAGATTACAGCCGGTATAAGCGCCATGTGGTTCAGAGCAATCTCCGGGAACAGGTGATCAGGGGTACGCAGGGCAGTTACATCAATGCCGTTGGCTTCGGCATACATGTATAGCAGTGCTCCTACGCTCAGGAAGAATATGTTGATCGAAACAAAAACACCAGTAAATGTGAGCATGTTTTTCTGCGCCTCCCCGATATTCTTGCAGCTCAGGTTTTTCTGCATCAGGTCCTGGTCAAGCCCCGTCATGGCGATTGTCACAAAAATACCACCTATAAAATGCTTCAGGAAGTGGCTCTTGGCGCCCAAAAAGTCCTCCCAGAAAAATATTTTAGAGTAAGAACTGTCTTTTACCGCCTCAAATGTCTGGGTAATGTTCAGGTCAAGGCTGCTAGCGATAAAAATGATGGAAAAGATAACAGAACCGATGATAAATACGGTCTGCAGGGTATCGGTGATCACAATGGTTTTTAATCCGCCTTTGTGTGTATAGAGCCAGATGAGCACCAAACAGATTGCTACTGTAGCAACAAAGGGCACATTCCAGGCGTCAAAGATAAACTTCTGCAACACGATGGCTACCAAGTACAAACGGAAAGCAGAACCAATGGTACGCGATACCAGAAATATCATAGCCCCCGTCTTATAACTCCAGTAACCAAACCGTTTTTCGAGGTAAGTGTAAATGGAGATCAGGTTCATGCGGTAGTAAAGCGGCAACAGCACAAAAGCGATCAGCACAAAGCCCACAGTATTGCCCAGCACAAACTGAAAATAGCCAAAGCTGCTGTTAACCACTGCACCCGGCACCGATATAAAAGTAACGCCCGACAAAGCTGTACCGATCATACCAAAGGCAACAAAGTACCACTTGGAGTTGCGGTTGGCAATAAAGAAACTGGAGTTATCCGAGGAGCCTCTGGAGGTGAAATACGATATGCCTATCAGCACGGCAAAGTAACCGATCAGAAAAGACAGAAGTGTGATTGGAGACATAGGCAGACATTTAGCTAAGCTGATTGAAGCAAGGTTTGTACTAACGTACACTTATCTGTTTCAAAAGCCTGAAGATTGTGGTTAACAGGTTAGTTTATACCCTGCTTTATGCAAGGCCATACTATGTAAAGTTAAGAAGAAATCAAGAAGTTTTCTATTGACTGCCGCACATTGCCATACTTCTCCAGCAAAGCTGTGGCAGTTTGTTCGTCAGCACCTGTTTCAGCCATTACCATGCGTACTCCGCGTTTATAGAGTTTTTGGTTAGTTAACTGCATATCCACCATTTTATTTCCTTTTACGCGGCCCAGCTGTATCATTACACTTGTGCTGAGCATGTTCAGCACTAGCTTTTGAGCAGTGCCGGCTTTCATGCGTGTGCTGCCCGTTACAAACTCAGGTCCTACAACTACCTCCACCGGATACTGTGCCTCCGCAGCCACCGGGCTACCGGTATTGCAAACGATACAACCTGTTGCAAGGCCATGCGCATTAGCTGCTCTTAGTCCGCCAATTACGTAGGGGGTAGTGCCTGATGCTGCTAGCCCAACAACAATGTCGTTCTCATCAATGTCATAAGCCTGCAGATCTTTCCAGGCCTGTTCCGCATCATCTTCGGCAAACTCCACAGCTTTTCGAATAGCCGTATCGCCACCGGCAATTATGCCTACCACCCAGTCAAAAGGCACGCCAAAGGTTGGAGGGCACTCTGATGCATCTACTACACCCAAACGGCCACTTGTGCCTGCCCCTATGTAAAACAGCCTGCCTCCGGCTTTCATTCTTTCCACAGCAATGGCTGCCAGCGCTTCTATTTGCGGAATGGCTTTCTCCACAGCCATCGGAACAGTTTTATCTTCGTTGTTTATGTTCTCCAGAACCTCCCTCACAGACATCTTCTCGAGATCGTTGTATTTCGAATCTCTTTCAGTTGTATACTCCATTCTATAATCAGATAAATTTCTAAATTTAAATACTTACACCCGGTGTATTCTACACATAGGTTATATATTTTCTATTGTTCTACAGTAGTATGCCGGAGCAAAACTAAAAGCCACCATTACAGTATCACCGGATTCTGCTACTATAAAGCTAGTAAAACTAATTTAATCATTCTGTTTTTTGCGACATTTTTTAAATAAAAATGCATAAACATGCAAAAAAGTTTAAATTAGAGCACCCAAATTACTGAGGCTTAAAGCTTCTACGCTTTACACTAACCCCAACTACACTACGTATGAAGCGCGTAAAACTTTCGTTTCTTCTCATTCTCTACCTGCTTTCCGGACTTAATCCAAGCATAGCCCAGGCTCAAAAACTGAATTTAAAATGGGAGCCGCGGCAGGACCTAAACATGCTTTTACCTACCTCTGTGCGTGTTTTTGAGGCAAATGGACATCTGCTGGACGGTGCACGGGTAAGAGCCGTTTATGCTACTGTAAACTTAAAAGATCAAAACTTAAAGCTTAGAGCCGTTGGCAGCAACACCCTTCGCCAAACCACAGCAGAAGCCTATAAGCAGCACCAAGGTATACTTGCTATTAATGGTGGTTACTTCTCCTCCACTTCCTCTGTAAGTTTGTTGGTGGCAGACGGCGAAGCCGTAGCTCCAGGACCACAGGGCAGGGTTACTCGCGGGGCCTTCGGACTGGTAAACGGTAAGCCGGAAGTAGTGTGGCCTTATGCTGTAGGTCCTGAGAACATACTTTATACTTATCCTACCCCAAACGATGCTGCCCAAGGCAAACCTACCGCCACTTCTCTTAAAGGGGCGCAACGATGGTTGGCAAACCAGGCCGTAGGCGGTGGGCCCGTTTTGGTAAAAGCCGGTAAGATCAGGAACACGAGCAAAGAAGAAGGTTTTTCCGGAAGTCACTTAGCACGCCACCCACGCACAGCCATTGGCTACCTCAACGACAGCACCATACTTATGATGGTAGTGGACGGGAGGCAGCAGGCCAGTGCAGGCGTTACACTGGATGAGTTGGCTAAGATGATGTTCGAGGTGGGCTGCTATGAAGCTGTTAACCTCGATGGTGGCGGGTCTTCTGCCATGGTAGCAGCCGGTGAAGTAGTGAATATACCCGTAGATAAACCGGAAGGCAATCGCTACAGCCTGCGCAAAAATGCGTCTGCACTGGTTTTGTCTGAGCTACAGCCAAGAGTACAGCAGGAAATTTTATACTTCGATACCGATAGTCCCAATTACACGGAGGCTGGCCTCTGGAAAGACAGCAACCACGCCAACTACTATGGCAAAACTCCTTCCCGGTTGGCATCAGGGTCCCAAAAGTATAATAAGTCAGTTTATACTTTCAATGACATTAAACGCCGTCGTTACCAGTTAGCCAGCTGGTGGACGGTAAACACGGAAGCCAATACATACAAAGCTGCTTTTGTACTGCACCATGGCACCACAACCGACACACTTTACCAGAACCAGGCATCGCTTTCTACCAGCGGCAGATGGAATGTGTTTGGTGATTTTATACTTGGCCCCGGCGATTACCTGGAGTTGCTCGGAAGCGGAAATGAAGGCAAGCTAGTGGCAGATGCTGTTCGTCTGGTGGCACACAAAGACTCTCCTCAGCTACCAATCCGTGGCGACATCCGCATTGGCATCATCAGCGACCTGAATTCCGGCCTCGGCTCTGCTACCTACGAATGGCAGGTAGACAGCATCATGAACCGCATTCCGCGCATCTGGCAACCGGACCTGGTGGTTTGCGGCGGAGACATGGTAGCCGGCATGGGTGTAAAAGACACTGCCACGCTAACCAACATGTGGGCAGGCTTCGACAAACATATTGCGCAGCCACTGCGGCAGGCAAAAATCCCTTTTGCCTTTACTTTGGGTAACCACGATGGACCACGTTCCTACCCACTCGAGCAAAAGGCAGCTGCTGCTTACTGGAACAAGCCCGGCAATACGCCCGATCTGCAGTTTATCGATCGTAGCTACTTCCCTTTTTACTATTCTTTTTTAAAAGACGGGGTGTTCTTTGTGTCGTGGGAGGCTTCATCAGCGGAAATAACCCAGGAGAACCTCGCCTGGCTCGAAAAGCAGTTTAGCACACCGGAGGCTAGAAACGCGAAGCTGCGTTTTGTGCTGGGCCACATGCCGCTTTACAGTGTAGCCCAGGAGCGCGACTCCAAAGGCAATGTACTAGACAACCCCGAAAAGCTGCGGGCGTTGCTGGAAAAGTATAAAGTACATACTTATATCAGTGGCCACCACCATGCCTATTACCCCGGCAAAAGAGGAAAGCTTGAGCTGCTGAATGCTGGAGCCGCAGGAACCGGACCACGAGGCTGGTTGACTTTGGACAACCCTCCGCAAAACACCATTACTATAATGGATATTTTCCTGGAGCAGGATTCCATCGCCTACACTACCTATGATATCAAAACCAATGCCGCCAAAGATATGGAGCAGTTGCATGACAGAGCATTGCCTGCAGCCATTTTTGGCGTGAATGGCCATTTGCTGCGGCGTGATGTAAAGGTAACAGACAGTGCCTCGGGTATACTTACTCCATTGGCAGATCATACAGGAACAGGCACTATAACGGCAAATGCAAAAAGCAACAAGTTAATTATCAGCGGCAGCTACAACAATCTGGAGGGCAAGCTTACGGGTATCAGCCTGTATAAAGGCAGAAACACCGAGGCAGGCACTTTGCTGCAAACACATGCATTTAAGACAAAAAACAAGCGCAACGGGAGCATTTCAGCCACTTTTGAGGTTACCGAAGACCTGCCTGAGCTATTGTCTGTTGGGGGTTTATACTTGCAAATCCATACTACAAAACAACCTGAGGGCGATTTCAGAGTTCAGCTGTACCCTGACCATAACCAGGCACCAACGGCACCGGCTTTTACCTCACACAACAGCCGCAACACCTATGCTGTGCGCAACACTGAGGCACTTTATCAAATTCAATGGGAAAAAGCAGCAGACCCGGATGGCGACTTTGTAAACTATACGTACCAACTGGCCTCCGATAACCAGTTTAAGCGTATCCACTGGAGCAAAAATACGGGCCGTATCAATTCGCTTAAAATGCAGGAGCAGGAATTGTATAATCTTTTAGGTAATGTAGCTGAGGGAGCACCTGTTTCCTTCTACCATCGTGTGATAGCCACTGATGGTAAGCACGTTACATACGGCCCAACAGCTGTACTTAAACTGATGAAGAGTAATGAGCCACTGGAGGATTTTATAGAGGTACCAGCTCCGAAGTATGTGTTTGCAGGAAAAATAGAAGATGCAGCCGGCGCAGGCTATGGGGCACAATGGGATAAGTATGGCAAACTGTGGCTGGCTGACTACGCAGGCTCCCTGATCATAAAGCAGTCAGATGGCAAAAGCGCACCCTTCTCCCCGCTTAAAGCGGTAAGTATAAACGGTGAGACTTATACTTTGAATCCAGTTAATGGAATCGGGATTGACGCAGACGGCAACATACTTATAGGCCGAAACCGCCACCTGATCAAAATAAACGCTGTCACCGGCGAGGGCATGGCAGTTTGGGAAGCACCGGCTGGCATGCGTGCCATTACTTCGCCGCGTGTAAACAGCAAAGGCGAGATCTACGCCATGTCGTTGTTTGCTGAGGACCAGAATTATGTGTTAAAGCCCAGCGCCACCAACCCATCCACCTTTGAGGTGGTGCGCACAATTGCCTTACCAAACCGCATACTTGCCCGCACTTTCGACATGACACCGGATGGCCTTACTTTATACTTCCCTAACCCGGGTAGCCCCATCATCCAAAAGTATAGCAGCAAAGACGGGATCACGTATAAGCGTGAAGAAGATATTACCAGTACCGCTGCAGGTTGTAATGCATTAAAGGTCAGCTCAGACGGCAGTATTTACGCAGCAGTACGTGCCAGCGGTGTAGTGCCGTCCTCGTTCCACTTCCGCGACGATAAAAAGAAAACCATGTGGACCTTACCATTGCCGGAAGTTGGCGGCGCAGAAGCAAGAGGCATAGGTGTATCCGCAGATGGCCGAACACTTATCTTCTGCAGCTGGGACAACGGCGGCGGATTTTATAAGTATGTGCTGCAGGAGTAACAGTATAAAATAGAATCGACTCTAACAAACAACGCTTTAAAACATGAAACGTTTAGCCTCACTTCTTCTCCTCGCATTCTTTCTGGTAGCATGGAGTAACTATGAAGCCAGTGCTGCCTCGGCTAGTGCACCAGCTAAAGAAAAGCAGCGGGTATTTATCGGGGCTGAACGCCTATTTACTCCTGAATACCTGCACCTGATAAAAGGAAAGCGCGTTGGCCTGGTAACCAACCACACGGGTTTACTACCGGATGGCCGGCACCTGGTTGATGTGCTCCATACTTATCCGGATGTGCAGCTAACGATGCTCTTTGGCCCCGAGCATGGCATACGCGGCGAAGAAGACAATCATGTGGCTGATGGCAAAGACCCTAAGACAGGCTTACCGGTAATTTCGCTTTATGGCAAAGTCAGGAAACCTACCCCGGAGATGCTGCGTGATGTGGATGTACTGGTGTTCGATATACAGGACATTGGTGCACGGTTTTATACGTACATCGCCACCATGAACCATGTGTTGGCAGCCGCTGCAGAACAGGGGAAATCCTACATCGTGCTGGACCGGCCAAATGCAATCGGCGGTTTGTACGTAGACGGTCCCTATCCCGGTAAAGCTGGCGAACCTGTTTATAATTATGACCTGCTCCCTGTTACCCATGGCATGACGGTAGGTGAGCTTGCCCTTATGTTTAATGGAGAACGTGTGGCCAAAAACCTGCCCAAGGCTGATTTGACAGTAATCCCTATGCTAAACTACACACGAAAGCAGTGGTACACCGAAACCGGACTGCCCTGGATAAAGCCTTCCCCTAATATGTTAACCATCACCACAGCTGCTGTTTATCCTGCCACCTGCCTGCTGGAGGGCACCAACATTTCCGAAGGGCGCGGCACACTGCACCCCTTCGAGTACATTGCCGCACCATGGATAGACGGAGATAAACTGGCAAAGCAGCTTAACAGCTATAAACTAAAAGGTGTAAGTTTTAAGCCGGTAACGTTTGTACCGGGAGGTGTAGTTGATGGCATCAAAATATACCCGCCAAAGTTTATGGGTGAGCAATGCCATGGTGCCCAAATGATAATTACAGACAAGAAAGCGTTTAAGTCAGCGAAGGCTGGCGTTTACATTATTCACGCTCTAAAAACACTGTACCCTGACAAACTGGAATGGAAAGAAACGCGCATGGACCGACTTTGGGGTACTCCTGTAGTAAGACAGCAGCTACAGTCAGGGGCAGCACCACAGGAGATCGTAAAGCAATGGGATAAAGAACTGGCATACTTTAAAGGTGTAAGGAGCAAATACCTGCTTTATTAGAAAACATTGCATGTTTTAGCAATTCCCTAAAACTAAACCTGCATATTGGTGCAATTACACTTTGTTTTTCACTCTATAAATCATGTACTTAGTAGTTTAATTTATACAGCACTACCAGCTTAGCACTACTACAGAAATATGAACAGATTTTTACTGGCTGTTTTATACTTTTTAACTATCCCGCAACTGTGTTCCATAGTCTTAGCTAAAGATTTACCAAAGGCCAAGCTCCTAACCCTCGATGCTGTTATCGAACTGGCCAAAGAGCAGTCGCCGAAGTTCAGGTACGCCGAAGTGTTATTTGAAAACAAACAGTGGCAGTATAAAACCTATCGTTCAAACTTTTTACCGCAGCTAAACCTAAATGGGGTTTTGCCTGAGTATAATAAGACTATAGAGCCGCGCCTTACAGACAAAGGCAGCCTGATATTTATAAATACCCACAACGCCAGCTCTTCTATGCAGCTTTCGCTGGGTCAGGAAATATGGCCAACAGGGGGTTACATCTCCATAAACAGCAACCTAAAACGTATTGATGATTTTCAGGCAGATGTAAACCGCACCCGTTACTCTTCTGTGCCAGCTACCATCACACTAACGCAACCTATATTCGGCTTTAACAACCGGGCATGGGACAGAAAGATATCGCCGCTGCGATACGAAGAAGCCAAACGCGATTACCGCGAGGAAATGGAGGAGATTGCAAAAGAAGCAACAAACCATTTCTTTAACCTGCTGCTCAGCCAGATCAGTTACCAGATCGCAGAAAAGAATATTGCCATAAACGATACGCTTTACAAAATCGCCGAGAAGAAGTTTGAAGACGGTAAAATACCAGAGAATGAACTGCTGCAGATGGAGCTTGCCCTGCTTAACTCAGAACAGAACCTCGACCAGGCAAGACTTGACGTGGAAGCAAATACGCTAAGACTAAAGGTGTTTTTGGGTGTTACGGATAACTACCCGATAGAGCTTGCCGCACCGAATGAGATTCCTCAGTTTGAGGTAGATGAGCAGATTGCACTGGAGCAGGCCAGCCAGAACAGGCAACGGGTAATTGGTTTCAAGCGCGAGCTGCTGGAAGCTGAAATGCGATTGGCAAGGGCAAAAGGAGAAACCGGTTTTAGCGCCAACTTATTTGCCTCTTTTGGCTTAACGCAGCAGTCCCTTGCAGTACAGGAGGCTTACAATGACCCTTCGCAACAACAGCGTGTCCGGCTGGGCTTTAACATTCCGGTTATGGACTGGGGCAGAGCTGAGGCAGTACTGGGAACAGCCAAAGCCAACCATACGCTAACGAAGGCCAACATTGAGCTGCAGCAAAACAGCTTTGAGCAGGAAGTATACTTACAGGTAAAGCGCTTCAGAGTACTAAGAAAGCAAATGGAAGGAGCAAAACGTGCCGATGAGATAGCCAAGAAACGTTACCAGATCACTTTATCCAGGTACCTGGATGGTAAGATAGGTTTGATTGACCTGAACATTGCTACAGAGGAAAGAGACAAGGCCAGCCGCAGCTACGTTACTTCTTTGCGTAATTTCTGGGTAGCCTATTATACGTTGCGCAGCCTTACCCTCTACGATTTTGAGACCAACCAACCACTTGTATTGCCTGCCGGTTAGATAAAAGGTGACAGACAAAAGAACTTTAGACAAAGGACATAAGACAAGAGACTTCTGAAGTATGAAATGTTTTGAATCAGGATATATTATTAATCTCGGTTATACTTCAACCTTAATCTGCTCCTATACTTACCAGCAGTAACAGTGGTGCTCTCAATATTTTGCCCTCTTATTTAACGTTTGTGCTTCCCCTCTATTAACTTCTGGAAGTGATTTAGCTGCAAATACAGCGTATTGCCCGGGCAACTGGTTTGGGCAAAGTCTTTGTGCCCTCCCAGGCTGTCAGCAGCAATATTGTGGCGTTTAGCTAGTGCAGGAAGCAGAATTTCCAGCGTTTGCATCTGCTCAGGTGTTATCTGCTCTTTCTCAAAGTTACCCTCCACAACCACCAGCAGATGCCCTGCAGGGTCGTAACCTGTATTAGAATCCCCAGCAAAATTCAGGTCTCTCCCCTCGGCCACTTCACCTCTAACATCCACATATAAATGGTAAGGAATATCTGCCCAGGGCTTTTTAATTCTGCCATCGGCTAACGGACTCTCCTCCTGAGAGAACTTCTGCAAGGCTCTCATTTTGTCCTCCAGTTTTCTGCCAGGTGCCTGCGGCGTACCGGTATGGTGAATGGTAAGTCTGCGCAACGTGTGGCTCCGCATGGGAAGTACAGGCGGATTTGCACTCCATGCATCACGCGATAGGTAATTTATACTTTCAGGAACAGGCCTGGATGAAGTTACAGGCTGCTGGCAGTTTAGCAGCAGTCCTGCAACTAGTATCATTATCAAAGTGATTTTCATGGTGTGTTTATACTTTGCGTGCCAGAAAAGACGAAAAAATCATTCTGCCTCGTCACCCGACTCAGAGACAGCAATTATTAAAAGTTTGCCTTCGTGATATTAGAAGGGCTACTTTCGTTCTTTAGCCTATCTATAGTAGTTACCATGTATTTATACTTCTTACCCTTTACTATACTTTTATCTTCAAAGTAAGAAAGTGTTTTGTCAAAGCTTATTTTAAGGATGTTCCTTGGGTTCTGCATATCTACTTTCTCCCCTTCCTCAAAACGGTAGATCACATAACCGTACACCTCCTCATCCTGTGGCCGCTCCCACTCCAGCTTAGCTATTTTGTTCGATTTAAAGACCAATAGCTTCCTCTTTTCTTTAAGCTTGGTTGGCGAGGCCGGTGGTGTATTGTCCAGCCAGTCCATCTGTGGTTGCAGTGCGGGATACCGGTAAAAGTCGTGTTGCAGCGAATCGCGGAAGCCCCCCAGGTTATTTGTCAGCGATCTAGAGCTGAAGTAAACACTCCCCTGCACCAGCGGATTGTTGCGCAGATAACGCACCTGGTTTGGCAACTGCTGTTTGTCTCGCCATCCTTCACGGTCTTCCATGGCACGGTATACGCCCTGGCCAATGTATAAATGCTTCCCGAAGGAATTAGCAGCCCACCAGTCCAGCAACTTTTCGTAAGGTGCAGCGGCATAATAAAAAGGAAAGTATAGCTGCGGGTTAATATAATCCACCCACCCCTCCTGCACCCACTTTCGGGCATCGGCATACAAGGCACTGTAACCGGAAAAGCCATTACTTTCTGACCCAAGAGGGTCCTGTGTTTTATTGCGCCAGATACCAAAAGGGCTGACGCCGAACTTCACATGCTTCTTCTCGGCGTGTATGTTCTCTGACAGTGATTTGATCAGTACATCCACGTTATTACGGCGCCAGTCTTCTATGTTGGAAAAGCCCTGCCCATGTAGCTGAAATGTAGTTGAGTCTGGTAATGGGTCTTTGCCCGGATAAGGATAAAAGTAGTCGTCAAAATGAATACCATCTACATCATAGTTACGCACTATATCCATGATCACATCTACAATGTACATCCTCACCTCCGGCACCCCAGGATTAAAGTACTTTTTATCGCCGTAGGCAAAGAACCACTCGGGGGTTGTGCGTGTAATATGGGTTGGGCTGGTAAGTGAGTCCACCAGGCTGGTAGTGGCACGATAAGGATTTATCCAGGCATGCAACTCCATTCCTCTTTTATGTGCCTCCTCTATGGCAAACTCCAGCGGGTCGTATAGCGGCTCTGGCGCAAGGCCTTGCTTTCCGGTTAAAAAGCGGCTCCATTGTTCACGGCCCTTTGCATAAAACGCATCTGTGGATGGGCGCACCTGCAGCATTACGGCATTAATACCTGTTTTCTGATGCTCGTCAAATAGTTGCAGGAGCTCCTGCTTCTGAGCCTCTGCATTTAAGCCTACAGCCGTTTTAGAAGGCCAGTCAATGTTTTGTACGGTTGCCACCCATACACCTCTGAACTCTCTTTTAGGGGTGTTCTTCTCTGTCTGGGCGTAAAGTGAGACAGATACAAGAAGTGTAAGTATAAAAAGTAGGATAAATTTTCTGATCATAGCCTGTCCTTTACTAAAAGTCATAAAAAAAGCCCTCCATTACCTATATTAATTGGAGGGCTTTTTACTCTTACATCAATCCTATCTTTCTCTCAGAAGCTGACGGTTAATAGTACCGGGCTTAGTTGTGTAGTTACCTTTTGTGTAAAAAGTATAAACCCTACCAGCTACAATACTTCCGCTTGTCCAGGTTGTGTAGGCTTTTGTTTCTCCCTGCAGAAACAGCGCCAGATTATAAGTTCCTGGCTCAACAGCTATATAACCAGAGTTGCCTTTATAAGCAACATCAGTAGCTATTGTCTGAGATCCTGTTGTGGGCGCCGTACGTGTTGCCTCTACAGTGAAGCTTGATGGTGCGTCAGCCATTCCGTTTACAAAACGAACATAAGCTTTAGAAAAATCCGGCTCAGGCAGTTCATCCTTTATCGTCAGTATTTCAAGGTTACCTGCGCCACCAACTAAATAGCTTGTATAAAACTGCTTCTCTTCCAGCTGTACCGGCATACTTACTACTACATTCTTAGCAAGAGCTGTTGTACCGGTAATAGTTGTTGTGTCTATTGCATTGAGTGTATAAGCACCCGCTGGCACGTTTACATATCCGTATGTTGCCGGATGTATCGTATTGGCCAGGGTAGAGCTCCAGAAAAGACCTGTTTCTCTGTTAGATAAAGTTGGTGACTTTGCAGTTACTTTTTTGTCTCCAAGGTAAAAATTTACCATTGGTGCATCCTGCGAAGCATGGGAGAAACGGATCATGGCTCCTGATTCCACATATTCCGTACGTTCTGGTATCGCATTTTCCTCACAGGCCCCGAACAGGAAACCCATTGATAAAACTGCTGCTATTTTTAAATATATCTTTTTCATGCTATAACAAATTATTGAGGTGAGCTAAACCACATTTCTTTTGTATGGTAATTGGTTTCAAGACCTCCGATTGTTCTTAGAGCCTCGATGTTCCATACATATTCCGAATTGTATCTAGGGCGCACTCTGTAAGCAGGCTTGCCCCCGTTAGTGCTGTAAAACTGTAGACCAGCATCTGTCGGCAATATGAATCCACGGAACACATTGTCGCTTGCATCATTATCAATCTCATCATAAGATCCGCCGCTTTCGTTGCCTGTGTAGTGGTATCGTCTCAGGTCAGTCCATGTCTCTACAAAGCCCCATGCCCATTGTGCCACATACTTCTGCAGCATAATATGAGAAAGAGTTAAATTAGCTTCTGCAGCCGGTATCAGCTTTGTATTTGCCATATAAGCCGCTCTTCTCTGATCAAAAACAGTCCTTTCTGTAGCAGATGCATAGGCACGCACAAAATCCATGTGCGCATTTACACCTTTTTTGTAGGCTTCAAGCGCTACTCCTTTAGCTCCACTCTTATAAGCCGCTTCAGCTTTGATAAACTGCATCTGCGCGTATGTCATTATCGGGAATCTGGCAGCATTCTGGAATAAGTACTTGCCTTGCGCAGTAGCGTTTGCCGCCCCCGCATCCGATGTTGTGCCATACAGGTTATAAGGACGTTGTGCGGTAACTGTATACTCTGCCACACCTCCATAACCTACTCCTCTGTATTCACCATCTGCAGCAGGAGATAGCATAACCGGTAAACGAGGGTCTTTTAGGTGTTGTGCTGTAAACACAGGGTCTTTAATGTTTGGTACTGCTACTTCAGTAACCGGATCTACTGTAGCGTCGCGTAATACTGGGTTAGTACCATCCAATAAGCCAACTATAAACTTAGACTGCCTTACATTCGGGCTTATCAGGTTTCCGCGCATTGGGCCCCAAAAGTTAGCATCCCCAGATACGGCACCGTTAAAGCGAATAGTAGCATCATCTGCGTTGCTTGCAAGCGACTTGTCTACATACTCAATAACTTTTGCCGGATTGTAATTAGGCTTGTTTGACAAATGGTGCGCATTAATGGCAAGTACACCATAGGTAAACTTCTCCCACTTTGCTACATTGCCACCAAACATCAGGTCACCCTCTGCGAGTTTTGAATTTGGATGTGGTTCTGCCTTGTGCTTCTCAAAATAAGTAAGCGCAAGTTCTGCCAGACGCTTCACCTCAGCATAAACTGCCTCCTGGCTATCATAATCAAACGCTGACTTCGTAGGATCAAAAGCTT
This sequence comes from Pontibacter aydingkolensis, assembly GCF_019443125.1. Taxonomy (GTDB): domain Bacteria; phylum Bacteroidota; class Bacteroidia; order Cytophagales; family Hymenobacteraceae; genus Pontibacter; species Pontibacter aydingkolensis. The sequence continues at coordinate 325,282 of NZ_JAHYXK010000004.1, forward strand.
GCGACATAATAATCTCGCCATGATAATCAGTGGTTAGCTGCCAGTTAAATGCCTGAAGCGCATAACCGATGGCCACAAAGTCCCACTTCTTCTCTTCCTCAGCCTTCTTGATCATATTTACAAGGTTGAGGCCTGAAGTATAGTAAGTAGACCTCCAGATCTGGCCGGCTGCGTCGCTGCCTGGTGCGTAACCATGGCGGTCCCAGGTAATGTCAGCAGCCTGACCGTGCCAGTTGGCAGTATATTTACCTAAATATCGCCCGTCAAATTGTATGCCTAGTGCCATCTCTGTTAAGATCGGAGACATGTACAGGTGCGGCATTACCATCTGGTCAGGCCCGTTAGGATTTGTGTTTACATCTAAATAGCTCTCGCAACCTGAGAAAGTAAACAGGCTGGCAGCCATAAGTGCTGTATATATAATCTTTTTCATTCTTTTAATGCTTAGAATCCAACGTTAATTCCAAAGTTCAGGCCCATCGGCATCGGAAGGTTACCATAATCAAATCCAAATCCGCCGCTACCACCTGTTGCAAGGCTTGTCGCACTGCCCACAGGGTCAAGACCAGAGTAGTTTGTTACAAGGAACAGGTCAGTACCAGTTACAAATACACTTGCAGTTTTAGCAACTCTTGTTCTTTGCAGTAAAGATGAAGGGAGAGTATAGCGCAATGTTACATCACGCAGACGCAACCAGTTTACATCTTTCTCGATATAATCGATCTCACCGGAAGTAGCAGTATAGAAGTTAGAATCCCATGCCGGATTAATTACAATATTGTTTTTTGTCGGATTATCAGAGTTCTCTAAACCGTCTTTCAATATGCCTTCGTAAACTCTTGACTGGAAACGATCAAGTGTTCTCGTACTAAGGCCACGTACTGTTAAGAAGTGCTCAGTAGCATTAAATACATCACCGCCTTTTCTAAGCTCGAACAAGAAGTTAAGTGATAGATTCTTGTATGTGAAGGTGTTTGTTAAACCCATCATGAAATCTGGTGTTCTGTCACCAATAACTTTCCACTCAGACAAGTCTCTCAGCGGATAACCTGTTGAAGGGTTTATCAGAACTTGTCCTTTTTCGTTACGCAGGTAATCGAATCCGGTAAAGGAGTTAACAGGACCACCTACTCTTGCGCCGTTTCTTACGTTGTTATACAACCAGGTATCAGAGTTATAATATTCTGGTACAGATGATGGCAGCTTAACAAGCTCAGAGTAATTGTGGCTATAGTTTGCCAGAACATTCCAGGCAAAATCCTGCGTAGCAACAGGAGTGGCATTTAGCTGTATTTCAAAGCCTCCTGTTTCTATCTCACCAGCATTAAAGGTTTTAAGTACATAGCCTGTGCCATAGCTCAAGCGCATATTACGTACAATCTGGTCTCTGGAAACTTTCTTGAAGTATGCCATGTCCAGCCCAAGGCGATCGTTGAAGAACTTGAATTCTGCACCTACCTCATAAGATGTGGTCATTTCTGGAACAAGATTTTCGCTTGGGCCATTGAATGCAAGACCAAAACCGCCACCAGTTGTGTTTCTTGGCTCGTGCCATGGTTTAAGCATGTACGGAGCAGCGTCTTTACCAACCTGTGCAATAGAGCCTCTCAACTTACCATAAGAAAGTACATCTTTGATACCATTTAGTGGCTCAAGTTCTGTAAAGATAAAGCTCAAACCAGCTGATGGATAGAAGAAAGAGTTGTTATCCTTTGGCAATGTTGAGGTCCAGTCGTTACGACCTGTCAGGTTCAGGTAAAGCATACCATTGTAACCAATGTTCAGGCTGCTGAATGCACCAACCAGGCGTCTCTGTGTTAATCTGTTTCTGCCTCTGTTCGTAGTAGGGTCAGTGTTCTCTATCGAATAAAGGTCAGGAGCCAGGAACCTGGTGCCTTGCACAGACTGCACATAGTTGTTCTGGTCGTTTATCGCACTACCTATTTTAAAGTCAGTTGTTAACTTATCATTCAGGAATGAGTGCGTTAACTGTGCATAATACTGTATATTGATGTTTCTGTCGTTGTCTAAGCTCTGGTCAAAAATACCACCAGTCGAGCCCGACAGCCTTGACTCCGGATGACGAACCTGGGTGATCTTATTTGTATAATAGTCGTAACCAACGTTACCTACGAATCTAAACCAGCTTATCGGCTCAATTATAACCTTTGCATTGGTAATATAGCGGTCGTTTGCTGAGTTGATGGAGTTCATGTTCACATTAAAGAACGGATTCTCCAGTTCAGTTGCGGATGTAGAGAAACGTCTTCTGTTACCATTATCATCCATGTATGCGCTTGCATCATCGTTTGCAGGCCAGGCAAGCAAACCGAGCATCGGACCACCACTTATATTGAACACTGACTGCACATCAGACTTAGCATAGGCTACAGAGATATCTGTAGAGATGTATTTGTTAAGCTTAGATGTAAGGGCTGTAGTTAAGTTGAACTTCTGCTGTCCCGCATTCGGAATAAAAGAGCCTGCATCTGTGTAGGACGCTGCTATACGATACGTAGAGTTATCGTTACCTCCAGACACCGCCAGGTTATGCTTCTGGCTGTTGCTTGTCTGAAAGAAATTTCTCACGTTATCATAAAGAACATCTTCAGAGGTATAAGGCTCTCCAAAGTATGTAGTGATTGCATTACCTTCGTCAGATACGCCTTCAACACCTCTGCCATAGATGCGCTGAACTACCGGGTATTTTACAATGCGGTCAGTCCTGAAACTGTTGCTGTAGTTTATTTGCACAGCTCCTGCCTTACCTCTTTTGGTAGTAATTACAATCGCACCAGAGGCTGCATCAATACCATAAAGCGCAGATGCCTCAGGGCCCTTTAGCACAGTAATTGTCTCGATATCCTCCGGGTTAATGTCAGCACCACGGTTTCCGTAATCAACACCACGGTTATCAAGCGCGTTGCCCCCGGCAAAATTACCCGTGTTAAATGTGTTGTTGCTGATTGGCAAATTATCAATCACATAAAGCGGTTGATTGCTTCCGCTAAGTGAGCTTACGCCTCTTATCATTACAGACACTGAAGAGCCTGGCATACCTGAAGTACTTGATACTTCCACACCGGCTACACGCCCTGCCAATGCATTGGCAAAGTTTTCGCGCTGCGTTTCAGCAACAGATGCACCCTTAACCTCGGTTACAGCATAAGGCAGGGCCTTCTTTTCTGTTTTTATACCCAGGGCCGTTACAACAACCTCACTTAAGGCCTGAGAATTTGCTTGCAATGCAACATCGATAGTCGAAGACTCACCTACTTTACGCTCAGTTGTCTTCATGCCAATAAACCTGAATACCAGCACGTCAGTAGGCGCAGCGGTAATAGAGTAGCTACCGGTGGCATCAGTTACGGTTCCACGGCTCTGCCCTTTTACCGCAATGGAAACACCCGGAAGCTTGAAATTGTCTTCAGCAGATGTTACCGTACCAGTTATTGTCTTGCTTTGGGCAAAACTCTGGTAATGAAACAGGAGAAAGAAAATCCCCCATAAAAGACATCGTACACTTTTCTTCATAAGAACTTAGCTAATGGTTTAATATTACAGAGTTAATTCATTTACTCAGAAAGATGGCGATAAACCTGCTTTCTGCTTATCTGGAGTCAAGATTCTACCTTTTTCACCTTCGGTAAATAATACAAACAATCCCAAAAAGTGCTTAATCCTGATATTGCTATTGTATAATTTCTCATGTAACTACATGCATTTTAAAAACTTAACCTTTCCAAAGATTGCAATACCTTTTTATTTAAGTATTCCTTTATAGCATTCAGAATATGTATTAAAACTAAACAAATTTGTCAAAACTCCAATCAGGTTGTTGCCATTATTTTTACCAAATAAGACTAAACCCGCAAATATGCATACAAACCCTTTTAGTTATGCCAGTGACAGGCATACTTGTTATTTCATGCATAACAAGCACACACAAGCTTTTAAAAGGAAATTTTTTATTTGATTTGATACTAACAACTCCACATAGCAACAGGCTTTAACTTAATTGTTTTAACATGATTTGCCGTTTTTTTGCTGCTTTTAATTAACCTTTTATTACAAGGAGTTTAAGTTTTCTTTCGACTCGCTTTAACCAAAACGTATGGATTCCCTTCCTTACTGTGGATCAGGATACATAATAAAGTCATGCTGCTCCTATTCCTAACCTTTTGGAGGATGCGACTTCCTAAGACAGCTACCCACAATTTAACAAACTTTGATTTGTTCTATTTCAACAAAAGAACCAATCCTTGTTTCACATCAGGTTAATGTAATAACTTTGATTGTAAACCAATACACATGGAGCTCGAAAGGATAGCAGGAGGACAACAAATTTCAAAGTATGATCTCTAAGCTGCATGTGCTGCCAAATCTTTAAAACATAAGCTGATCTAATCACTGTATCGCAAACAGTGACTTAATTTGCTGCCGTACTTTAAAAATTTCGTAATAAAGAGTCTTGCTGTGCAGGCTTTATCCTTTTTATAAACTTGATCTGCTTCTTAAAGGGAGTGAATAGAAAAGGTGCTCAATTTCAGAGCGATCTGAGGTAGTAATTCTGTTATCAGTTTATGATAATCTACTCCTAACTGTGCCCTTACAAAACTAAAGTGCAAATATTGGTTTTAGGCTGGTGTTACACAATAGCAATGACTCATCACAGGCACTATTATCTTTATTTCGGATTCTGAATCTGGAATGGCTACCTTATTTCAACCTTTCAATACAGCTTTCCATGTCTATACCGCTGCCTAACACCTCTTTAAACAGGTCTCCTTTTTTCTTTATGCGCGCAGGAACAGACTTTAACGTAAATTCTCCTGGCAACAAACCAGCCTTAACTTCATTCCAGTTCAAGGGAGTAGAAACTGTAGCTTCCGCTTTTGGACGTACAGTATAGGCTGCCGCAATAGTCTGTCCGATGGCATTCTGCATATAATCAAGGTATACTTGTTTGCGCCGCTCTTTGGGCTTACGCTCCAGGCTGGTAAGCTTTGGCAGCTTTTCGTGCACAAGCCGGGATACTATATGTGCGAAACTACGGGCCTGTTCAAAAGTATACTTGGCAGCGAGGGGTACAAAAATGTGCATGCCCGTTGCACCAGATGTTTTACAGTATGCAGCCGCACCTGCTTTATCCAGCACTTCTTTCGTAGTTAAAGCTACCTCCACCACATCGTCATAAGTATTTTCTCCGGGGTCCAGATCAATAATCATATAGTCGGGTTTATCGAGGTTGGTAATGCGCGAGCTCCATGGGTTTAGCTGTATACAACCCAAATTGTTCATGTAGGCCAGCGTTGCCTTATTATCGCATACCAGGTACTCCACCATCTCACCAGTAGATTCTGCTTTTAATTTTATCGTTCTTACCCAATCAGGGGCATGAGTTACATCTTTCTGGAAAAAACCTGGTTTGGTAATGCCCCCAGGATTACGGAAAAGTGACTGTGGCCTATCTTGCAGGTACGGTACGATGATGTCGCCTATACTTTGGTAATAGTCTATCATATCTCCTTTGGTGATATGTTCGGCTGACCAGTAAAATTTTTCAAGACTTGTTAGTGGTACCTCCTGGTCTTCAATAAGGCGTGTAGTACTCTTTTTGACTTTTGAGGTTGCAGAGGCTGATCGCTTTTTGGGTTTGGGTTCTTGCTCAGCTTCATTAACCGCATCCGAAGTATGCATAGCCGATTCGCGCACTACATCACGGGCATCCTTATCCTCGCGCAAGCCTTCGTAAATGGCTTGCCGCATAATTCCGTCAGAGGTCCATTCAGCGAAAGTGATCTCGGCAACCAGTTCTGGTTTAACCCAGGTGGCAGGCGCGTTTGGTTTAACCTTGTCAGAAAATGGTGACTCCGTCTGTTTCAGCGGATCTAGTTTAGCCTTGAGTGCCTCCAAAGATTTGCTGTTAAACCCGCTGCCACTTTGCCCTACATAGGTAAATTCACCGTGCTCATAAACTCCCAGCAACAATGCTCCGATATGTTTCCGCTTTCCTTTTGGTTCAGTAAATCCTCCTATCACAGCTTCCTGGCGTAAGTGTGTTTTGATTTTAAGCCATTCGCTGCTACGCTTGCCATCACGATAAGGGCTGTCCGCTTTTTTGGCCATGATGCCTTCTATTTGCTTGCGCTGCGCCTCTTTGAAAAAATCCTTACCACGGCCTACTACATGGTCGGAATACCGGATAGCCGGCAGTTCCTCTTGCAGCAGTTTGTCCAGCATCTGTTTGCGCTCCAGCAAAGGTAATTCGCGGAGGTCTTTATCGTTCAGGTACAGCAAATCGAACACATAAAAGTATAAATGTTCTGAGGGCGTGTTCTGGTAGTTCTGCAGCTGCTGAAACGTGGCATAGCCTTCATCATTCAGCACGACAATCTCTCCATCCAATACAGCCTCCTCCCCCAACTGCTGCAGGCTGTCAACTATGGGTTTATACTTGTCTCCAAACGATTTGCTGTTGCGGGAATATAGCTCTACCTGCCCGTTGTTTACCTCTGCTATTGCCCGGTAACCGTCCCACTTAATCTCAAAAACCCAATCTTCACTGTCAAAAGGCGCATCCGTCAGTTTGGCCATCATGGGCACAATGGCATGCGGCATGTCACCAGTCTTGGCAGTTGCTTTTGCTTTAGGTTTCTTTGCTGCAGTTTTTTTAGGCTTACCAGGTACAGACTTCTTCGCTGTGCCATCTAAGTAGTCCTCGCTGTTGTAGATTTCAGAAACTGCGGCCTCATCATCTTTCTTGATCAGGAGCCAGGCACCCTTTTGGCGGCCTTTCATTTTAACCAGCGAGAAATCCCCGTGTAGTTTCTCTCCCTCCAGCACAAAACTTATACTTCCGCTTTTAAGCCCCTGCAGCAACAGATTCTCACTTTCCTTTGGGTCTTCGGTGTCAGGGGCATGGTATGTGCCTTCGTCCCAGATGTCTACGTGGCCTGCGCCGTAGTTACCCTCCGGTATGTCTCCTTCAAAGGTGCGGTATGAGTATGGGTGATCTTCTACCTCCATGGCCAGGCGTTTGTCCGAAGGATTCATGGATGGACCTTTGGGTACTGCCCAACTCTTGAGTACGCCCTCCATTTCAAGCCTGAAGTCGTAGTGCAGGGTAGATGCCTGGTGGCGTTGCACCACAAACCGTAACTGGCCTTTATGCTTTTGCTCCTTACCAGCAGGCTCCGGTGTTTCTCCGAAGTTACGCTTCTCGTTATACTTGCCTAATCCCATACTTTGAATTCGTTATTCGTTAACCGTTGTCAGTTATTTTGTGTGGTACTTGTAGTAGTAGCTGGTTTAATGCCCTGTTCTAATTCATCAGGACGCTGAGATCTTACACTGGTAAGTAGCATACGATGAAAAATTATACCAATCAACGAGCAACGAACAACGATTAACGGTACTCAAGATGCCCTCATTCTTCGTTGGTCTGAACTTAAGCTGGCTTTGAGCTGTGCCATCAGGTCTTTTGTTTTGGTAGGTACCGCCTCTGTTTTCTTAGAGGCAGCTTTCTTCTTTTTACCTTTCGCCTTCGACTCAATGGTCTTCATCAGCTTTTCGGTGTAGGTGTCTTTATAGTCGCGGATATCGAACTCGGTAGTAAACTGGTTTATCAACTCCACGGCCATATCCAGTTGCTGCCCTCCAATATCTACTTTATGTGGCAGGTTCAGTTCGTCCACGTCTTTTACCTCTTCCCCGAACCGCAGCTTTTGCAGCACCAGGGCATCCCCCATTGGCCTGATAACGGCAAGGTCTTCTTTACCGCGCATCACCACTGTTGCGATACCAACTTTGCCTGTGCGCCGCATGGCATCACGCAGCAGGCCATAGCCGGTTTTGTTTCCTTTTTCGGGAGCCAGATAGTATGGCTTTTTAAAGTATATTTCGTCAATCTCGCCTTCTTCCACAAAAGAGTTTAGCTGTATCTGCTGGCTCTTTTCTTCTTCTGCCCTCTCCAGGTCTTCCTCAGTCAACTCCACATACTTATCGTTATACTTGTAGGCTTTCACAATCTCTTTGTAGGGTACTTCTTCACCGGTTTTCTCGTTCACGCGTTTGTTGCGCACGCGGGCATGGTTACGTCGGTCCAATAAGTCGAAATCGAGACGGCGCTGTGAGGTGGCGCTATACATTTTGATGGGGATATTCACAAGCCCGAAACCAAGCGAGCCTTTCCAGATCGTTCTCATAGTTCTAAGTGTTTAAGGGGTGCGTACAGCTATAAAACGTATTGCAGCTACAATCGTTTTGGGCAGTGTTGATGCGGACTTTTACTTTAAAGGTATAAACAGGCGTTTCCCGACTGCATAACTTAGCCTGTGAGAACAACGCTAGAGCGTACTGAAAACCTGATGCATGCACCTTAGTCCCCAACACTTTATTCCGTCTGAAATCCAAAGCAGTTAATTAGAATAAACTGTTACCTTGTAAGTTGATTTATACTTCAGGCAAAGTATAAGCGCATCAAACAGGTAACCGGTTATACTTTTGTCATTGCAGTAACCCGCTCACTTTATTCTAAAACCATTGATGAACGCACTCAGCGATTTTTTCAGGCTTGTGTGGTCTGCCGTTAAAGGCAAAGAGCAGGACTATACTACGTTGGGAATAAAGCAAAGTATAGTTTTGCTGGCTATCCCCATGATCCTGGAGATGGTAATGGAGTCGCTGTTTGCGGTGGTGGATATTTTCTTTGTGGGCAGACTGGGCTCCAATGCGCTTGCCACTGTGGGCCTTACCGAATCTGTGCTGATGATCATTTATGCCGTAGGTATGGGCGTAAGTATAGCGGCAACGGCCATGGTTGCCAGGCGGGTTGGTGAGAAAAATTACCGTGAGGCAGGCAGTATAACTTTCCAGCTGATTGTTACGGGTAGCGCACTGGCTTTGCTGATGGGCGCTGTGGCTACAATTTTTGCAGGTGATATACTTGCCCTAATGGGTGCTGAGGCCGATATCATCACAACAGGCCTGAATTACGCCAGAATCATTTTTGCAGGTAACCTGGCCATTATTTTGCTTTTCCTGATAAACGGTGCCTTCCGGGGAGCGGGTCAGCCACACCTGGCCATGCGTGCTCTCTGGATTGCCAATGGTGCCAACATCATCCTGGACCCACTGCTAATCTTTGGCATTGGTTCTTTTAACGGACTGGGTTTAGAGGGCGCTGCCTGGGCCACTACTATCGGGCGAAGCCTGGGTGTAGTATACCAGGTTTACCATTTGCTTAATGGCAGGCATCTGCTCAAAGTAACACGCGAAAATCTTGTCATCAGCTTTAAAGTTATACTTCGGATTTTAAAAGTATCGTCCGGTGGTATGGGGCAGTTCCTGATAGACTCTGCCAGCTGGATATTCCTGACAAGGCTGATAGCTGAGTTTGGGAGCAGTGCGCTGGCTGGTTATACCATTGCTTTCCGTGTTATTATTTTCACCATACTGCCAGCCTGGGGCTTATCATCGGCAGCGGCTACACTGGTAGGGCAGAACCTGGGGGCTAAAAAAGCCAGAAGGGCAGAACTGGCTGTGTGGTTAACGGCAAAGTATAACGTTGCTTTTATGGCTGTTATCACGCTGATATTTATACTTTTCGGAGAGCACCTGGCCGCCCTATTCTCTAAAGACACTGAGGTGATAAGTATAGCCTCTGATGCTTTAAAGATCATTACCCTGGGCTATGTATTTTTTGGCTTAGGCATGGTAATGATACAGGCTTTTAACGGTGCCGGCGACACAAAAACACCCTCCATCATTAATATTGTGGTGCTCTGGCTTATCGAGATTCCGCTTGCTTACCTGCTGGCCATTTATTTTGGACTGGCTGCTACAGGCATTTTTATCGCCATCGCGTTATGCCATTCCTTTCATGCACTGGTTAGCTGGTGGCTGTTCAGGCAGGGCACCTGGAAGAAAGTCAAAGTATAGTTATTGGTTGTCCGCTATTGGTTGTAGAGGCGCAATACGTTGCGTCTCTACAGAAGAATCATCTAGCCCTCCTCAAAAACTTAACCCATTGTATTGCAACCCAATACAACCAAAGCAGGCATTTGCTGGTAATCTAACACAATACCCGATACAACAGCAGCTCCTCCAAATGCACAGCATATGAAAACAGACTCCAACCCAGCCTTAGAACCTCAGGCAAAGCCTAGACCTGCCTTAAGTATGACTGATGCCATCGCTGTGATTGTGGGTATCGTGATCGGGGCCGGCATTTTCAGGACACCATCTATGGTGGCTGCCAACACTGAGAGTGGCACCATGTTTCTGGTAGCTTGGATAGTAGGTGGCGTAATCTCACTAATAGGTGCACTTTGCTATGCCGAGCTTACTACTACTTTTCCGAATACAGGAGGCGATTATCATTTCCTGACGCGTGCATTTGGCAAAAGGCTGGCATTTCTGTTTGCCTGGTCGCGGATGAGTGTGATACAGACAGGCTCTATTGCGCTGCTATCCTTTATCGTTGGCGATTATCTGTCACAGATGTACAGTATAGGTGATTTCTCTTCAGTGATCTATGCCGGGATGGTTGTAGTGGTGCTTACAGGTATAAACATCGTAGGGATCACTTTCGGGGCAGGCACACAAAAATTGCTTACCATACTAGAAGTGCTTGGTATACTTTCTATTGTAGTGGCTGGTTTCTTTTTTGCACCGGCGCAGGTTGTACCCAGCGTAACAGCCGGTGAAACACCAACTACCTCCTTAGGCCTGGCTATGGTTTTTGTGTTGCTAACCTTTGGTGGCTGGAACGAGGCTGCCTACATTTCTGCAGAACTGAAGTCTGGTAAAAGAGGCATGGTAAAAGTTCTTATCCTGAGCATATTTATCATTACGACTGTTTACCTGCTTATCTGCTTTGCTTACCTCAAAGTGTTGGGCCTCACACAAATGGCGCAATCCGATGCTGTGGCCGGTGATCTGATGCGAGCTACGTTCGGAGAAAGCGGCATGTACCTAATTGGTATACTGGTTGCCATAGCAGCACTTACCTCTGCCAATGCTACTATTTTTACCGGAGCGCGCACCAACTATGCCCTTGGCCGTGATTTTGCCGTTTTTAGTATGCTGGGCAAATGGAACTCTAAAACATCGTCACCGGTAAACGCATTCATGGTACAAGGTGCTATCTCGCTGGCCCTCATTGGACTTGGATTTCTTACACGCAACGGTTTCGAGACGATAGTAGAGTATACGGCTCCGGTGTTCTGGTTTTTTCTGTTGATGGTAGGCATCGCTTTGTTTGTGTTGCGGAGAAAGGAGCCTGAACGGGAGCGCCCCTTCCGGGTTCCATGGTACCCTGTACTGCCTTTGGTCTTTTGCCTTACCAGCGCCTATTTGCTTTATTCAAGTGTAGTGTATACCGGGCTGGGTGCTCTTGTGGGCATTGGGGTGTTATTTGCCGGTGTACTGCTGCTGCTGGCTTTGCCAGCTATAGACAAGATAAGACAGGCTAAAAAAGTATAAATAAACAGATAAAAACACACTTAACTGCCAGTCAGTACATTACGTATACTTCAAAGTTAAAAGCCCCTATTAAATCTCAGTTCTGGCACCACCCTTTATAGCCATCAGCTTATACTATTCAGTAGCAGTTGCGACCTGCAAAATTCTGTTTAACGCCTAAACTCAACAAGATGAAGACACTTAAAACAACCTCTTTTTCAATAATATTATCAATTTTTGCTGTTACGATAGCAGTTGCACAAACAACTGCCCCACCAAAATTAGATGTGCCTTATGTACCCACCCGGCAGGTTGTTGTAGATGCGATGCTGGACCTGGCAAAAGTTACAAATAAAGATGTTGTGTATGATCTGGGTTGCGGTGACGGGCGTATTGTGATAACTGCTGCTAAAAAGTATGGGGCTACAGGCAAAGGCATTGACATAAACCCGGAGCGCATTGCAGAGGCTAAGCAAAATGCCAAAGCAGCAGATGTAACTGGTAGAGTAGAGTTTGAAGTAGGCAACATGTTTGAAACTGATTTTAGCAAGGCATCCGTTGTAACGCTTTATTTACTACCCTCTGTAAACATGAAATTACGCCCCAAATTACTCCGCGAACTTAAACCCGGCACGCGCATAGTTTCGCATGCCTTCGACATGGGTGACTGGGAGCCTGAGAAAACTATTGAAGTAGATGGTGCCAAGATATATTTCTGGACAGTGCCTGAAAAAAAATGAAAAGAAAATAATAATTTATCTTTGAGGTTCTTCAAAAGAAACACCCTACGCAAAAAGCAGCTTCATATTAAGAGGCTGCTTTTTGCATTTAGCTGACAACCAGTAAATACTATTTATTTTTGCACTAAATCAGTATACCCAATTATAATCAGAATCTTGTACGCTACTATATAATTGTACACGTTTGAATCATTATCCGGGTTGGCCTGTTACTTCTTTGCTTACTTAACGTTAAAAAAAAGTAGCTTTACAGGCTTGCAAAGTGCAACATCTACTTGCCACGGATTGTATTATTTAGGAGATTTGATTTTTGTTTTAGTGTTATATGCTGGAAACGCTTTTATATACTTTTTTACTGAGCATCTCGCCCTTTGGTGAGGCTAGAACAGGTATTCCTTTTGCTATTCTGAACAATGTGCATTTTGTATGGGCTTTCGCGATCGGTGCGATTGCAAATACCCTTGTTTTTCCGTTGTTCATGTGGTTGGTTGATACATTTAATCAGCGCTTCTGGCCTTTCCGTGCTTATAAAAAGGGAGTTATTTACTTATCTAAAAGAGCTAAAAAAATTGCCGGTGCCAATGTACAGAAACACGGTTTTTGGGGCCTGATGATTTTTGTAATGATTCCTTTACCAGGCACAGGTGCATATATGGGCACTATAGCTGCCAATATATTCAAAATAGAGCGAAAAAGAGCTTTCCTGGCAATAAGCCTGGGAGTATTAGTATCTTCCGCTTTTATGGCTGTTGGCACTTATCTGGGCCAAATGGGACTTACTCTCCTGTAATTATTCTATACTTTTAGTTAACACTTTTCACCTGCTTGTTTCACTAAAAAAGTGAAAAGTATAATTAGCCCTTTCCAACTTACTCTCCTAGTCTATGAGCTTTTTACACGTATCAGGAGTTAGTGTTTTAGAAGAAGGGAGTACCATCTTAAAAGACATCAGCTTTACCCAACAGGAGCTCCAGAACATTGCCATTGCCGGAGAAACAGGCTCAGGTAAAAGCACTTTACTGCAAACTATTGCCGGGCTGGTTCAACCAGCTTCAGGGCAGGTGCTGTTTGAGGGCGAAAAAGTATGGGGGCCACATGATGTGCTGGTGCCAGGGCATGCAGGAATTGCCTACCTATCGCAGCAGTATGAGTTACCGCAGTTTTTAAGAGTAGAACAGATATTAAAGTATGCCAATACGCTGACCTCCGGTGAGGCTGAAAATCTATATACTATTTGCAGAATAGAGCACTTGCTCAAGCGCAGAACAAACCAGTTATCAGGCGGCGAAAAACAACGCATTGCACTTGCCAGATTGCTTACCTCCTCACCCAGGCTTCTGCTTCTCGACGAGCCATATTCTAACCTGGATGTGGTGCACAAAAGCATCTTAAAAGAAGTTATCCGGGATATAAGTAATAGCCTGGACATTACCTGCATTCTTATCTCCCATGACCCGGCAGACACACTATCCTGGGCCGAAGAGATACTGGTGATGAAAGGTGGTCAGATTCTACAGAAAGGAAACCCGGAGCAAGTTTACACACAACCTGTAAATGAGTATGCAGCAGGGCTTTTTGGTAAGTACAATATACTTACGCCTGCACTGGCTCAGGCTTTTAATAGCCTGACAAATTCAACCCTAAATCATTATAACCTTTTAGTGAGGCCGGAGCATATTAAGTTTGCAAAAGACAAGAGTAACGGTGTTGAAGGCAAAGTGCAGCAGGTTACTTATTACGGAAGCCATTACGAAACGGAAGTTACACTTCTAGATACGCTGTTAACTGTAAAAACACTGAAAAATGGGCATCAGCAGGGAGATAAAGTCTTTGTTACTATGGTGATGCCATGATTACCTTTTGATCCAGAATATCAACAGCAGGAGTTATACAGACTTATATTTTCTCTAAATCTCACTAAACAAAAAGGCCAGATTTGTCTGGCCTTTTTGTTTAGTGAGATTTTATATCTCCGGATCTTCCGGTGTATTCGGATTAGTTAAACGTTCCTGATCTGGGTATGGATAAAAGTTCCTGTTGCGTTCTATGAAGCTTTCGGGTGGGCCGGGTCTTCCAAAACGACGGCTATCTTCCAATCGCATACCTGTTAAGTATAATTCTGCCGATCGCTGCCTGTACACTTCAAGCAGCAGGGCATCTCTTGTAACAAGTCCAGTATAGGGAGGAAGTCCGGCGTTAACTCCAAATGGGTCTCCTGTTTGCTGTGTTCTCACTTCATTTATCAGTGCCAGTGCCTCCACCAACGAACCGTTACTACGAAGTATGGCCTCTGCCTTAATCAGTTTCATCTCGTCTGGTAAATAAACGGGTATCCTTTCTGTCTGATTATCAAAAAACCCAGCCAGCGATCTTACAGCATCTCCATCTACAATATCAATAGGACCAGTCAGGTAAAACTCCTCTCTTGCATCGCCCTCATAAAACAAAGAATTCGGCAAGCCAAAATTATCTCGTGGTCTGAAATACTTCAGAATAGAAATCGTGTTATAAATCGGGTTTATACTCTGGTCACTGTAGTCATATTCAGACATCACCGAAAGATTTACCTTATCTGCATTATTGATGGCTGCCTGATAATTGCCGGCAAACAGGTTAAATCTCGCATTCATGGCATATAATGTATTCTCTACATTAAAAAATTGGCCTGTAACCTGGTTTCTAAATTCTTGTGAAGTAGGTGTTGCTTCTATTAGTGCTATGCCTTGGTTCAGGTGCGAAATAGCCTCAGCAAACACTTCTTGCCGTGGCTTAAACGTTACGTTTTCGGTTATACTTGTTTCGGTATTGGCCTGCTCAAATGCCATTGCCAGTGTGCCAAGCGCCATAGCTTTAAACAAATGAGCCTGCGCTAAAATGCCGCTACGCATGCCTCCAGTCAGCGAAGGAACGTTAGGTGCATTTTCAAGAATCTGCTGACTTATGTTCATGGTGCGCTGCATCCTCGACCACAGTCCTAAAATATTACCGTTAAATGTTGGCAAAGCAGTTCCGCCAGCTTCTAACTCTAATACGTTCGTAAATGTCGCTACTCCTTTTAGCTCACGGCTGGTAACGCCAGGATATAAGTATGCAGCCTCAATGCCCGACGTTGAATAATATTGCCTTAAGCCGACACTTAAGCCTATTAATCCTTCGCGGGAGTTTAATACTTCAATATCACTTGCGGCATTGGGGTTGGGTATGTCCAGTTCACAACTGCTTGTAAGCAGCAGGGAGCTGGAAAGCATACCAATCTTTATATATGAGATTATATTTTTCATGTTATTATCGATTTGGTTAAAGAAGTTTAGAAAGATACCTGTACACCTACAGCATATGTTCTTGGTATCGGAACCTCCACAAAATCAAAGCCGCGCACAGCCGTAGATTGGCCAGCAGCATTTACCTCAGGGTCGTAGCCGCTGTAATCATCAATAGAGAAAATGTTGCGTCCAGCCAGTGATAGACGCAAACTGTTACCCTTCAAAAATTCAGGTCTGAAATCATACGACAGCGAAACCTCTCTTAACTTGATATAGGAACCATCCTCAATGTAATTCTCGAAAATACCGAACAGTGCTGCTGATGTTCCTTTTGGCACCTCTCCTCTTAGCTCCGGCTCATACCCGGCCAATCCGCCGTAAAGGTCGCGTTCACCCACACGGCGGGTAAAGTTAAACACATCAAAGCCATAGGCTGCATCAAACTGCGTTTTGAAGGTAAAGTTCTTGCCAATGA
Organism: Pontibacter aydingkolensis; assembly: GCF_019443125.1. Taxonomy (GTDB): domain Bacteria; phylum Bacteroidota; class Bacteroidia; order Cytophagales; family Hymenobacteraceae; genus Pontibacter; species Pontibacter aydingkolensis. The sequence continues at coordinate 341,226 of NZ_JAHYXK010000004.1, forward strand.
GCACCTCGTTAATCAGAGAGCCTGTCCAATCAGGGTTCGGATCACCGATTACTTTTCTCGCTGTTGCCCCGGTAGGTTGGCCTGTATTCGGATTACGCGATATACGCTCAGGTTGCGGAAGGCCAAATTCGTTTAGCAGAAGTGAACCATCAGGGTTTCGCGCAAAATATGTAGCGTAGAAGGCACCTAGCGGGTATCCGTTAACAGCAGCAACCTGGCCAAATCCACCCGGGAAAGGCAGTATTCCACCAGGCACATTATTTACTTTATTCCTAATTCTGGAGTATGTAATTGTTGTTTTCCAGTTTATATTCTCATTCTGAATTGGTGCACCTGTCAACAAAAACTCAAAGCCTTTGTTGGTCATGGTACCCACGTTTGCATACTGGTTCAGGTAGCCAGAAGATGGCGTCAGCGATATAAAAAGTAACAGGTCTTCTACATCCTTGGAAAAGTACGAGAACTCAAGTCCTAACCTGCCATCAAAAAGGCTCATATCAGCACCTACTTCTGTTTCTTTTTGTCTCTCCGGCACAATAGCAGTGTTACCTAGCTGAGAGGATGGCACAAATCCTGGCAAGCCTGGAGCAGCAACCGGGTTGAAGTTGGTGTAGCGGTCATAAGCGCCAATAGCTGTCAGGTTACCCGCCTCTCCATAAGATGCCCTTAACTTAAATATAGGAACTATATCACTGATTCCTTGCCAGAACTCCTCGTTTGAGATAAGGTAGCTTGCACTTACTTTAGGATAGAACTGCCACCTGTCTTCCTCTCCAAAAACAGAAGAAACATCATATCGGCCAGCAGCTGTCAGGTACAGGCGTTCACCGAGGCCAAACGTCTGCTGTGCAAAAAAACCTAAAATGTTAATGTCGCTCCTGATCTCATTGGTTAAAATAGTAGCACCTGCATCAATTGTTTGTACAAGTGGCACGAGCTGTGTGGCTATGATACCTGTTCTGTATACCTTATCCACCTGCGCTGTGGCACCAACTCCTGTAGTTGACTCCAGCCAGTCAGCGAAGTTTGTTCTGTAGGAGATGTTCAGGTCATTATTAAGCAGGTACGCTGTTCTGTCAGCACGGCGGGAATATCCCCGATCGTAAGAAGGAGTTGTGTTGCCTACAGGTATAAAACCTGTGGCTAACTGAGTAGAGTTATCGTATCCTAAAGTATAATTTATGTTCAAACCAGTAATTGGTGTCAGATTTAATTGAAAATCTCCAATGAAGCGGCTTGTACGCTGCTGAAAATCAAACCTTGCAATTGCCTCTAACGGATTGGTTCTTCTAAGTATAGCAGTAGGCGCTGTAGAGGGGTAAATGCCATTTACAGGCTGCGGATTGATGAAGTTGTTACTGAATATGAAACCCGTTAAAGCTCCGTATGCTTCGCTCAAACCTCCGTTCGGAATCTCCTCACTGGTGCTAAGCACATAGTTGGCCCCAATTGATATGTTAAGCCAGTCCTTTAAAGTCTGATCCAGGCGTACGCGGCCGCCTCCCCTGGTAAACTGTGTCTCGTCAATGATACCCTGGTTTCTGAGGAAGTTAGCGCTTACGAAATACTGTGTATTATCGCTTCCACCCGAAACCGACAGGTTGTTCTCAGTACCATATGCTGTCCGGAATATTTCATCCTGATAGTCAAAACGCTCTACGGGCTCCTGCGTTAGGTCGGTGCGGGTAGTATTTACAAACCGGAACGGGTAGTCGTTATACTCCAGTGTTTTGCGCACCTCGCTTACCCTAAACTGGGTGGAGGCGACAACGCGGGGAGCACCGGACTTACCTCGTTTTGTAAAAATCTGCACCACACCGTTACTGGCCCTGGAACCATAAATAGCTGCTGCAGCTGCACCTTTAATGATCTCAATACGATCTATATCATTCGGGTTGATATCTACTAATCGGTTCTGTGCATAACCTCCCAAGTCAATTAGCTCTGGTGAGCTGTTGTTAACAATTACACCATCCACAATGTAAAGCGGATCGCCGGAGCCCACAATTGTACTCGGGCCTCTAAGGCGCACACTAATACCGCCAGCCGGGTTACCGGAGTTCTGCGTTATCTGTGCACCTGCCACTTTACCGGCCAAAGCCTGGTCTACAGAAGTTGCTACTGTATTGTCTAACGCATCTCCAGATACCGTAGCAATAGCATTACCCAATTGCTTTTTTGCTGTAGCCACAGATGTGCCCGTTACTACTACTTCCTCTAACCCAACAACGTCTTCTTTAAGCTGTACATCTACAGTTATGTTCTCAGATGCAGTCAACTCAACAGACCTTGTTTCCGGTTTGAAGCCGATAAGCGAAAAAGTAAGGCGGTATGTACCTGCAGGTTGGGTAGTTGCTAAAGTATACCTGCCGTTTACATCGGTTGCTGTAGCAGTGTTCGTGTTCAGGAATCTGACAACAACACCCGGGAGCGGACTTTTGGTACGTGCATCTGTTACTGTACCCGAAACGGTGTAGCGTGTCTGTGCAAATACCTCCTGGCTTGGCAGGTTAGTTAAGAACAAACACAGCAGGGTGAACTTAAGCCAAGCCCACCCTCTAAAGTAAATTTTTCTCATGGTAAGTATATTTTGTACAGTTATAAAATTAAAGGCACTACATCATATTTTGCTTATGTTGGCAAACTGATCTTACCCATATGCACAGAAGGAACTCTGGTTTGCCCAGGCCCAAAGTCTATCAATTCGCCTACCAGACTTTCATTTGCCAGTGTGGCAAACAGCACAGCTTCTTTTGCATCCGGAGACACGCCTAATTCAGCAGTATCTCTTATAGTTACATTGTTAGTTAATTCTTTTATATTCCGGATAAGCAACGGGTTATACATACCGCCGCCGCTTAAGAAAATCTCGAATTGTTCGCCTTCCAGGTTTTTTGATAAAGCATCGCAAATACCAATTGCAGAAAAACGATTAAGGGTGGCCATCACATCTTCGGGTGACAGTTGGGTTGTATCGGTACTTTTTTGTGCCTGCTCCAGGTAAGCCAGGTTAAATAGTTCGGGTCCTGTTGTTTTAGGGAAATCCTGGTCAAAGAAAGGGTGATTTAAGAGGGCAGAAACCAATTTTGTATTATACGTGCCTTTTAAAGCAATCTCCGAATCTGCATCAAAATATTTATCCGGAAATTTACTTTGTACGTAGGCATCCATCAATGTATTGCCAGGCCCTACATCGGTAGAGAAAATTCGGGATGTATTTAGGTCGCCGGGCAGGAAGGTAAAATTGGCGATGCCTCCAATATTAAGCATAATACGGTTCTGATCTTTTTTTGAGAAAAGCAGGTAATCGCCGTATACTGCCAGCGGTGCACCTTCGCCACCGGCTGCTATGTGTTTCTGCCTGAAATCGCTTAAGGTAACGATGCCTGTTTTAACTGCAATGTGATCGCCGTCGCCTATCTGCAACGTGGCATCCGGCATGCCATCAATGCCGTGCAGTGAAGCTGGAGCGTGGTAAATGGTTTGGCCGTGGCTGGCAATAATGTCTACCTCGCTTGGGTTAACGTTCCACTTTTGCAGGCACTCGTTTATCAGGTTAGCGTGAAAAGTACCAATGTAAGCATTCATCAGGCATACTTTTTCGAGATCTACCCGGCGCTTCGAAAAAATGGCTTTTACCTCTAGCTTAAAAGCTGCATCGTAAGGCATGGTGGCAAACTCGCGCAGCTTCATCCGGGTTTGTGTGCCGTGGCCGGTAAACTCACAAAGTGCAATATCAAGCCCATCCAGCGAGGTGCCCGACATCAGGCCGATAATGGTTCGCGTTTCTTTGTTTGCTATGTTAAATAATTGCTTCAGGCCTGCATTCATGGCTCTTTTCCGGATAGATTTGTTAAACAGTAAATACATTGGAAATGCAACTTTGCGTTATCAACAAAACAGCATTTATGCCCGAAACTATGTAAAACTAAACGTATGGCAATAAAAAAAGGATTAATTGTTATTAGCTTTTTATAGATGAAACAGGAGTACATTGAAACTGTTAATGCCGGATTATTCGTCCGTCTTCCATTTCGATAATGCGGCCGCTACGTTCAGCAAAGCTCTGGTCGTGGGTAACTATAAGCAGGGTATGGTTATGCACATCGGTGAGATCCTTAAAGATATCGAAGACCATTTCGCTGTTGAGCGAGTCAAGATTTCCGGTAGGCTCATCTCCCATCAGAATCAAGGGGTCGTTGATAAGTGCACGGGCAATGGCCACACGCTGTTTCTCGCCACCAGATATTTTATAGGCTTTTTTTTGAGCTAGGTTATCAATTCCCAGCATTTTAAGTTTTTCCAGGGCGCGGTGCTCTATTTCCTGCTGGCTATACTTTGCCAGCTTCATACCGGGCAGCATAACATTCTGCAAAACTGTAAACTCATTGAGCAGGTAATGAAACTGGAACACAAAGCCAATTTTCTCGTTTCGGATGCGTGCCAGTTCTGTATCGCTGCGGCCTGTCATCAGTTCATTATCAATCAGCAATTCTCCCTGGTAATCAGTATCCATTGTAGATAAAATATAGAGCAGCGTAGACTTTCCGCACCCAGACTTACCTATAACAGACACAAATTCCCCTTTATTCACGGTAAAGGTAATGTCATGCAGCACCTGCACCGTTACCGGGTCGTGGAATTGTTTGTTGATGTGCCTTGCCTCAAGTATAAGTTCCTTCATGGTTGGTGCTTGTGTTCTGTGTACTGATAATGTGTCATTCCCCTGCCTACTTCCAAAATAAGTCCGGGATCTTCGACTTTAACAGGAGAGTCTACGCAAGTGTAATCATCTCCCTCGCCACCTTCAAAGGGGTACTTTCTTGCCTTTGCTTTTGCTGAAGTATAAGTCGCATGGCCAATTACTTTTCGGGATTTGGAATCCTGAAGAGCGCAGGTATCAGCCTTTGCATTGACTGAAGTATAGTTTCATAGCATCTGCCATTCCTCAGACAGGTCGCAACTTGTGCTTACGAAGTATAGCGCTATCATTACAATCTAAAAACAAAATCCCGACCATCCATTTAATCCTTAAAATCTGCGGTCCTCACTTGCCCCTGATTATCTCCACAGGATCTACCTTACTTGCTTTGCGGGCCGGAAAGAACCCAGCAAAGTATGTCGTGATCAGAGAGAAAAAACCACCAATCAGATAAAACACAGGGTTATAACTTACAGGGTATGTTTTAATGGTTGGCAAAGCCGCTGTGTTAAACGGGATGTTATCGATGATGACGGAAAAGACAAAGCCGAACCCCAAGCCTACCATGCCGCCAAAGAACCCGATGCTCAGAGCAATCAGCAGGAAGATCTTGTTCACGTCTCTACCCGAAAAGCCAGTGGCCTTCAGTATGGCAATGGAGTCCATTTTCTCGTAGATCATCATGTTAAGAATATTGAAAATGCCAAAGCCCGCCACTATAAGTAGCACGATACCAACAGAGTACGAGATAAGCGTACGAATATTGCTGCCCGTTTCAAATTGGGAGTTAGCGGTTTGTATATCCTCGGCATCAATGTTAAACACCTGCTCATATTCTTTGGCCACGGCAGGTGCACTTTCGAGGTTATGTAGTTTTACCTGTATATCGGTAATGTAATTGGCGGGTTTCCCCATGAGTTTCTGTGTGGTACCGATAGAAGCGTAACTCTGCACCTTGTCTATCTCCTGTATACCCGACTGAAAGTATCCCACCACTTTTAGCGGGAAGCGTTCGCCCTGTATAGTAGTTACCTGCACCACATCTCCGATATCAGCAGCCAGTATATCGGCTAGCCCTTTGCCAAGTATAATACTGTTGGCTACATTCTTTGCGTCTATCGCTACACCGGCAGTTACGTAATCCTGAAAATTAAAAAGCCGCATCTCCTCCTCCACATCAATACCACTGATGGTGCCTGATATGTCTATGGTTCCTTCATTGAAAAACACCTGTGTGTTGAGCTTTGGTGCCACTCCCAGCACGCGGTCATCATCTTTTACAGCCTGCATAATAGGCTCGCTGTTGTAGATCTCCTGCCTTGTGATACCCGACTTGACCGAACTGATAAAGTTATAAGAGTTTTCGAACTCGGCGGATGCATTTACCGGTTGATTTTCGCTGGGCTTGATCTCATTGTAAAGCCGCACATGTGGTGTGCGATTAAGTATAAGTCCGTCCAGCAGATCGTTGAGACCGTTCATGAAGCTTAGCAACGTGATAAACATGGCAATACTGAATGTAACTCCCACGGCCGCAACCAGCGTTTGCCGCCAGCGGGCCAAAAGCAGCGATTTTGCTATGCCAAATATCAGTTTGCTGTTCATCGGGCTGGTTTTAATAGCACATCATCTTTGCTCAGGCCATCCATTATCTCCACTTTCTGGTAATCTTTAAGCCCGGTTTTTACGGCTACTTTTTCCTTGCCTTCCGTCATTACATAAGCTCCGTCTACCAGATACTCCCTTGGGATAGTAAGCGCATCTTTTTTTGTTTGGATGATGATGTTGGCTTCAGTGGTAAGGTTCGGGTACAACGCTGGCGGGTTTGTTACAAAACTGGCCTCTACGGTAAAAGATCGGGTGCGCTCGTTCATGGCAGGGTTCACCTTGTATACTTTGCCTTCAAAAATCTGTCCTTTGTAACTGTCGAGGTTAAGTAAAACTTTCTGGCCTGGTTTTACACGTGCAATGTCGTACTCATCCACCTGCAGCTCCAGTATAAACTCATCAGCATCACCCATTACCGCCACCGGCGTTTGAGGGCTCACCAGTTCTCCCTGCTCTTTCAGCACACTGTATACTTTGCCGTTTGTTTCGCTCTTGATGGTATAATCACCCGACATAGCCTCACTTATCTGCAGGTTCTTCTGCGACTGACGGGCAGCAAAATTGAGTTGTTTTTTAAGGTCGTTGTAGCGAAGTATGGCAGACTTATAGGCAGTAAGAGAATTTTTATAGCTTAACTCCCGCTGCTCCAGTTCCACCTTCGTTCCGATCTGGCTGGCCCACAAATTTCGTTGCCTTGCCAGCAGCAGCGAGTCGGTTTCTTTTTTACTGCGAGCCAGGTCAATAGCTTCCTGTGCCTCCTTTAGTTTCTCGGCGTTGGCGCTTACACGGTTATATTCAGCGGAAATGCGGGAATTCTCGGTACTCAGACGGGCAACTTCATTGTCTAATTTCATCAGCGGTTCCCCCTTCTTCACTATATCGCCTTCAGTTACCATGATCTGCTGAACAACACCGCTCACCGTCGGAAAAACCTGGTACTGGTTACGGCTTTTCACAACACCCGAAGCATACACCGACTCCGTAATATCCTCTACCGTTGGCTGTATCTTTTCCTGCTTACCAGAACAGGAGGCAAGTATAAACAGAACCAAGGCAATGAGAAAGTATGGCTTCATGGCATATTTTTGTTTTAGCTTTTGCCACCGCAAGGTAAGTGGCGCCTTACATTTATCTTATACTTTATTGGCAGTAATATTGATGATTTATATCATAATTTAAATTATAAAACCGCATCAAAAAACTGTAGCAGATTCTTTAATACCTGAAGTATAATGATCCAGCACCAGCTCCAGGGCAACAAATCTGCCATCTTGCATGTAAGGAGCACTAAGAGCAATGTTGCATAGTGTTGGGTTTTATACTTTCCAATGTCCTCTGGTAAACCGGCAATGCGATCTCTGCCAAATCCAAGTGCTTCGTTGTGCATTTACTTGTCGTAGCGGGAGTTGCCCCTGATATTTAGGTAAACTTAAACTTAGACTTAAACACACATTTATACTTTTGATGATTCTGTACTCTGATTTATACTTTAAAACCAACCAACCCATGACTCAAAAAACAGCCATTACTTTTGATGAAAAAATAATTTAACTTTAAGCATGACAAGCTTCAGAAAAACGAAAAGTATAGTCGCACTGGTACTACTGGCAGGCACCATTTTTTCATGCCAAAATACACAGAAACAGGCCGACCAGCGTGAGTACGACCTGCTGATACAAAAAGCAATGGTAGTGGATGGCACCGGCGAAGAGCCATACTTTGCCAGCCTGCTCATCAGCGGCGACTCCATTGCCAAGATCGACAAAGACACCGCTGCTACTTATATCGCCAAACGAACAATAAACGCTAATGGCATGGCCGTTACGCCTGGTTTTATAGACACACACGCTCACGGCGACCCAATGAAGACACCGGAGTTTCGCAATTTCCTGGCGATGGGTATTACCACCATTTTCCTGGGGCAGGACGGCACCAGCCCATACTTTGAAGACATTAAAGTATGGATGGACTCCGTTGAACTGGTAAAGCCATCTGTTAATGTGAGCGTGTTTGCAGGGCACAATACATTACGAATGATGTCAGGCGCAAAGTATGATTCTATTCCATCGGAAAAGCACATGGCAAATATGGAAAAGCTTTTGGCAAACGCTATGGATGCAGGCTGCTACGGTATGACCACCGGCCTGGAGTATAACCCTGGCTACTATGCCCAAAGCGAAGAGCTTAACAGGCTGGCCAAAGTGGTAGGCGAGAAGAATGGCATGATCATGAGCCACATGCGCAACGAGGATGATCAGTTTGTAGAGGCATCGATAAAAGAACTACTCGTGCAAGGCAAGTACTGCCCGGTGCATGTGTCGCATATTAAAGTTGTGTATGGCAAAAATAAAGAACGTGCCCACGAAATACTGCAGCTACTCGACAGCGCCAGAACCAGCGACACCAAAGTTACAGCCGATTTTTATCCCTACACCGCTAGCTACACCACCATCGGTATACTCTTCCCGGAATGGGCTAAGCAGCCCTACGATTACAGGGAGGTGGTGCGCACCCGCCGCAACGAGTTGTCAACTTACCTGCGTAACCGTGTAAACCTGCGCAACGGACCAGAGGCCACACTGATCGGTTCCGGAAAGTATAAAGGCAAAAACCTGGCTCAGCTGTCTAAAGAACTAAACAAGCCGTTTGAGGACGTGCTTATAGATAACATTAACCCTTACGGAGCAGAAGGCGCATACTTTATCATGAATGAAAGTCTGCAGGAGGAATTTCTGAAAGACCCTTACGTGATGATATGCACCGACGGCAGCCCTACCATGAATCACCCCCGCAGCTTCGGGTCTTTTGCCAAAATCATCGAAACTTACGTGGTTAATAAAAAGCTGCTCACGCTGCAGGAGGCTGTTCGAAAAATGACAGGTCTTTCTGCTGAAACTATCGGGGTTGCTAAGCGCGGCCTTATCAGGGAAGGCTACAAAGCTGATATCCTGGTATTCGATCCGAAATCTGTAAAGGAGCATGCCACCTTTGATAACCCTGCTCAACTTGCCACAGGGTTCCAGTTTATACTTGTGAATGGAAAAGTAGTGAAGGAAGGTGAGAAGTATAGTGAGGCCAGCAATGGGGTGATGTTGAGGAAGAGGTAGGTTTGAATTGCTGATTGCTGATTAAAACAGCCCTGCTCTCGAGAGGGGAATTCTGCTACTACTATAGCATAAGTATAAATTCTGTAGCGGGCGCTTAACCTCCCTTCTACCAAGATCTTTACAAGATGACAGGGAGAAAAGCAAGCTTGAACTATAATGATAGCAGAAGAAACAGTAAGTAAAGCTCCCCGCCTTAAACAAGTCATAGATTCCGGACTTGATTCGGGAGATGGGTTGGGGTGGTTGGACTCGGCATAGCAGAGAATCATACAAATCAATAAAATCCCCCTTAATCTGTGTTCCCGTCAATATATTCCCTCAACTTCTTGTAAACTTTATGTAACTCCTTTGGCGGGAAATGCGCGTTAAGTCCGCTGGGGTTAGGCAGTACCCATAGTTTTGTATTCCCGATAACCTGCTCCTGTAAACCAACAACAGCCGATGCTTTACCAAAGGCCACACGATAAGCTGATATGCCTAATAGCGCCAGCACCTGTGGCTGGTACTCAATTACCTTTTCTACCAGGTTTATACCGCCCTCTATCAATTCAACTGATGATAATTCAGCAGCACTGCCTGTTGCCCTGTCTACGATGTTAGTAATCCCATAGCCAAGTTCCAGAAGCATTTCGTCTTCTTCGGGCCTGAATTGCCTGGGTGTAAAACCGGCAGCATGCAAAGCCGGCCAGAAACGGTTGCCGGGGCGTGCAAAGTTATGTCCTGAGAAAGCTGTATAAAGCCCTGGGTTAATGCCGCAGAAAAGTACTTTTAGGTCAGGAGCTATTATATCAGGTATAATTTGGCCCGAGGCAGCAGCCAGTTGGTCTTTGGTTGGTCTTTTTAGCATTTGCATAACTCTCTTTTACTGGCTTAATGCTCATACAGTTATAATTTTAACCAACTACACAGGCTCATTCGAACAGAATCAGAGGCTTTATAAGAATAGTTTATCTTCATACTTCTTGCTGATGCTCCTGTTTAATCGTAACATCTGTAATGCTACAGCTACTGCAATTATAAATGATAACTAACCTATAATAAACATAAAGCTACTGGCACTCTTAACTTTATTAAAATATACTTCACAAACCAATGCATTCCCGTAAGAGATACACATGGAGCTTTTGATCGGAAACGGCGACACCAGGCTGTATACTTATACTTACCCAAACAGCGGCAAAGAAAGTATACTGATGCTGCACGGTGGCCCTGGCGTGCCTGACGGGCTGGCACCGGTGGCAGAATATCTTAGCAAGCACTACCAAGTGATCACCTTTCACCAGCGGGGCACACTAAACTCTCCCTGCTATTCAGACGATTACTCTATCAGCAGCTACATTTCCGATATAGATGCCATTGCCACACATTTTGAGCTGGAGGCATTCCACTTGTTCGGCCATTCGTGGGGTGGTTTGTATGCCCAACTGTATGCGGAGCAAAGTATATTCAGGCTGCTAAGCCTTTTCCTGTGCAGCCCTGCATCGGGCACAGGTAAGCAATGGCTCGAAATGGGATTAGAGGTAGCAAAGTATAACAAGAAAAAGAGCACAAGCCAGGAGTGGTTCTCGATGCTAAAAAACGCTACGCTTGGATTTTTGGGAAGTGATAAAGGCTATGAAAACTTCTTTACGCAGTTCTGCCTTAACTGCAACAAGGGATACCAGGTAGAGAACCCGGTTCCGGTACTGGTAAACCACATTTATGCCAGGCCAATTAACCGATCTAACCTGGCCCTGCTGTTTTACCACAAGCTGGAACAGTATGCCCCATCTGAGTTAAAGATTACTGTTACTTATGGCGATGATGATATCTTCGGGGAGAGCACAACGTATGTAAAAGAAAGATTACCTTCTGCCGCATTCCATACAATTGCAGATACAAGCCATTTTCCGTGGTTGCAGAATAAAGCGGAGTTCTTTAGTATTCTAAACAAGCACTATGGTATACTATAATATAGAAACTTGTCTACTATGTAAATATAGAAACTTGTCTACTATGTATCGTTACTCATGTGCATTCGTGATAAAGTATTTGCCTGTTTTTACACTATCCACCAGGTCTTGTATAGATTTTGAGCGGAACACCTTAAGCAGGTGATCTCGGTATACAACAATATCGTTGTGCAGCAGACACGGATGACTGCCAGAGCATTCTTTCATGCCCATGCCGCATTTCTTAAAGGCTTCAAGCCCATCGATGTTGCGTACCACATCCAGAATGGTTAACTCAGATGCAGGTTTGTGCAGATAAAAGCCACCCCCAGGGCCTTTTAAAGACGCAATCACACCCTTACGCACCAGATCCTGCAGAATTTTGGCGGTAAAAGGCTGGGGCAGGTCCAGTTCTTTAGCTACCTCTTTGATGCCTATCTTGTGGCCATCCTCGTTATGGAGAGCGATGTATACTATGGCTCTAAGGGCGTACTCTGTTGTTTTGGATAACATAATTCTATACTTCTAACACAAATACAGCCGCTAAGTTAAGATTTCCTGTTTAGTTGGCGCATCCCTTCTTCTGTGATCATTTCTGTTGTCCACATCGGCGTCCAGACCAGCTCCACTTTTATATCCAGATTGGGGAAGCGTTTAAGCAATATCTGCTCAGTTGCTGTTACAATAGTCCCGCTCATGGGACAACCTGGCGTGGTCAGGGTTAAATCAACATGCAGCTTTTCTTCTTCTAGGCTTACTTTATATACCAATCCAAGGTCAACAATGTTAATGCCTACTTCCGGGTCTATAATGTATTTAAGGGTTTCGAACACTTCTGGTCCGCTCTCCTCATGCGTTTGCTTTTCCATAGGTAAATGGTTTTAAGTTGTGTGCTTTGTGCAGTAGCATTTGAAACACATTTACTGTGTAAAGTATGGCTGTTATGGTAAAGGCGATGGACCCGGCAAGTATGATCTGTTGCTCCCGCAGCAGCACACCGGCTATCAGCACCACCAGCCCAATCAGGTAAAATATATTCTGCCAGCGCAGAAACGAATGGCTGTACATATCCTTTGGCAAAGGTGTTTTAAAGCGGCCCACGTGGTTCTCGTAAGCGTGCATCCATACTATAAAAGGAAGCGTTTTAAAGGTTTGCCCAAGTATAAGCGCCGATACAAATCCCAGGAACACCGAGATACCATACACCAAGTAAATAGAAGAGAGCAGTTGTTGCGGCAGGTTCAGATTGCTGCTTACCACAAACAGCAGTATCAGCGGCAGGAGAAGTATAGCCAAGGCCACAAATGTCTGTTGCATGCCCAGGTCAATTTCTTTGCGTTGCATGGTGTTCTTTGCGTCGCGCAGATAAAGTATAAACATGCCCACACCCAGCGCTACCATCACGCCATAAAGCGGCAGTAACTTTGTTTGCAACAGCATATGGTCGAAGATGAACAGCACCAGCCCTGCATTTATGAGGTTATAAGCCCAGTTAAGCTTTTTGGAATCCTCGGGGTGAGCCAGCAAAAACATCGGGATCAACTTTACTCCTACGCCTATGATCAGCAGCAGGAACCAGCCGGCCATACCAATGTGCGCGTGCAGCTTTAAGTAGTGTACATGATCTAATGGCAGGAACGGGAACGTAAAGTTTACAGCCATCAGCAAACCAACAATGCCCGTTACCAAAAGCCAGATTCCGGAAGTAACTATAAAATCAGCCTCTATAGTCCATTTGGGTGCCTTACGGGCCGTCTGGGTTATGTTTATGTTAAAAAGTATAAAGGCTGCAACCAGGGCGCAGGCCGCAGCGTGCATTGTCCAGCCCAGCTGGAAATTCCAGAAAGAGTAGCTTAAAAGTATAGTGCCAGCTCCTAACAAGCCAAACGTATAAATTGCCAGCTTTTCGCTGTACAATTTGCAGTCCAGCACTACGGGCAGCAGTTGGTATAAAGCCCCGAAGATGATCATGGTAGCCCAGCCCAGCACCGCTACGTGGGTAAGGGTTAACAGCTTTGGATGGAAGTAATGCCCGCTAAAGGCATCTGTTGAGAAAAGCAGCAACACGCTAAGGGCCAGAAAGGCGACTGCAGCAAAAGCATAATGCGGCAGCACTACCCATTTACCCGGCGAGTTAGATGTAGTTGCAGCACTCATGGCTAATTTTCTTTATAAATAAGCAGGTCAACCTCGTGTGGACCGATCTCTTTGATGGCAATGCCACAACCGCGTTCCTGCAGCTTCGGCAACAGGAACTGAGGTACCTTTCTGTGCGTCACGTGTAGTGCCTCGCCGGCAGGCAGCGTTTCCAGTTCGCCTAGGATCGCTATCATGGGTTGGGGCATTTCCAGGTGGCGCACGTCAAGGTATCTAAGTCTGCCCTCATAGTCGTTCACCATAACATCAAAATCATTCGTCGCCAGCTTAGTATCAGCAAGTGGTTTTATACTTGCGTTCTCCAGCCAGAGGTATGTGTGTACCAGCTCCGGGCTTAGTACTTCTACAAAAGAGGTATAGCCTTTCTTCTGAAGTATAGAGATCAGCGGGGTAGGCTCAAACGTATTTATCAGCAGCAGTGCATTGGTGTTATTTACCTGCTCCACAGCAGCCATTATATTTAGAAATGGATCATTGCCGGTGGCAATGTCTTCGCAAACATCCAGCGTAAGTATACTTTGCGGTGCCATTTGCCGCAGGTAAACAGGTTTTTCTGCGGCTGTACTTTGTTTTTGCGCTGCATTTATTTGAGTTAATTTTCGGGTAAAGCCAAGCGGCTCCAACCTTTTGTAAAACTCCTCTTCTGTGCAGCCGCCAATTCTGGCAGCATCGGCAAAAGTTACTCTTGATGCCAGAATTTTACGCAGCAATGGGTTTCGCAGCTTCTCAAAATGCCTGTTAATAGAGGCAATGGCTTCTATAGACGCAGGGTTGGCTTTAAGTATAGCCGATATTTTAGTGTTTGTTGCTATTTCCATGACTAGGCTGCTGTTACAGGTTTTGTCCAGAACTCAGGGGTGAAACCATCAATTCTTGGCTCATGCTTATGCTCCAGCAACTTGCCTGTCAGTTCCAGTTCGTCGTTCCTAACCACTGCCTGTAAGTATGGAAACAGCTCACGCTCTTCCCAACGGATGTGGTCTACCAGGTCTTGCTGCAAGGTGTTAAACAACGCTGAGCTTAGCCTTTTGCCTTCGCATATCAACGCAATTATCTCATGCAGCAGCCTGTGCTCCTCCTCCAAACGAATTTGTGCCGTGTCGTTGGCTGGCAGTACTCGGTTCAACAGCCATTCTTCCTCCTGGCAGTGCTCTTTCAGGATGTTGTTCCAGAAATAGCTGACATAATTGCTAATTACTTTCAGGTCAGTGCCATTTTTTAGTCCCTGGCGAATTTTCCAGCAGAACAGCAGTCCAAAATGGTGCTCACGTGACAGCGGCACTAAACTTTTATCTCGTTTTTGTGGTGTGATAGCCTTTTTCATGGCTTCGGTGGGCATGGCCCGTTTTTGTTAATTTATTGTCTGAATCAGGATTTGCAGGATTAGGATGCATGAACAGGATTTGTTCTCAGGTGTAAACCCACCCCTACCCCTCCCGAGAGGGGAATTTTCTGCACGAGTGCTTTCTTCCACGGATGGGTGATTGGCCCCTATACTGCAGGTAATCCTGCCTATCTTTTTTAATCCTGTAAATCCTGATTCAGACAAATTTTACTTAATCACTTCCTTCTCCAGCTCCAGCGCTTTCGGGAACAGGATATTGTTCTCCAGGTGGATGTGGCGGAAAAGGTCATCTTCAAACTCCTTCAGCTTTTTGAAGGCAACGGTATAGGTAGCGCAGGCATCGGCTGGCAAAGTATAGTTGTTAGTCAGCTCACGAATTTTCTCCAGCTCGTTGCCGGCATGCTCGTGCTCCATCTCCATCATATTTATCGGGCTCTGGATAGATCCGAAAGCGGCAGGGTTCAGCTTAACTCCAGCTTTTTTAGCCTCATCCAGTTGCTTGATGTAAGGGAACAGCACGCGCTCTTCTTTTGGCATGTGCGACTCCAGTTCGTTGGCTACGTTGGTAAAATGCTTTACCACCTCCAGCAGCTCCGGATGTCGACTGCCATGCACGCTGGCAATTTTGGTGGTGTACTCGTATAGTGCCGGAAAGGCCTCGCGCACATACTTGTGGTGCATGTTCACGATGTAATCTGCCAGAAAAGATGGCTCCCATTTATCGTATTCTGCCTCGCGGGCTTTCTCTGCTTCGTCCATGGCTATCAGTTCTGCCTCTAGTTCATCCTGGCTGATGCCTTTCTCGGCACAAACCTGCTTCACCGACTTTTTACCGCCGCAGCAGAAATCAATGCCATACTTTTTAAATACATGTGCTTTTCTATAGTCTTTGGCAACTAACTCGCCTACTGTTTCACCTTCTTCGGGAGTTAGTTTTCCGATCATAACCTCCCATACTTCAGGCCCCTGCTCCAGGTACTCCCATTTAAAGGTGTTGCCACGCTCGCCCAGCAACTGGTAGTACAGCGGCTTAGGGTCATGGTCGTTGTGTATGATAAAAGCCTCACCCCCTTTCAGGTTGTCGAACCATTCGAAAATGGTTGGATGCTTCATACGCGGTTCCAAAGCCGTCACGTCTAAGGTGTCTGTTTTTTGTGTGGTTTCCATGTAGTTAAAGATTAAAAGTCTGTACTAAATCACCGTTACAAATGTATAGAGCAAGGTTTACAATAAAAGATATCAAAGTCTTTTACTAAGATGATCTTCGTCATTCTTTAACCAGTAGAATTTAGTCACTTTTGAATTCTTATCGCTTTTATAAGTATAAATAAGCTTCTCTGATACATGAAAAGAACCTCTATCCAACACCCTTCAGGACTAACTATAAATAGACACTTTACTAATGCTGCAAAATCAGCTTATGATCAGTTTAAGTACGATCTCCGTTCTTCTACTATCCGCAATCCTTCCGGCGAGGTGGTGGCTGAAATCAAGCATGTAGAGGTACCGGCGGGTTGGTCGCAGATAGCAACAGATATTCTGGCACAGAAATACCTGCGCAAGGCCGGCGTACCGCAACCTGATGGCAGCACCGGCCCCGAAACATCTGTAAAACAAGTAGTGCACAGGTTGGCAAACTGCTGGAAAGTATGGGGAGAGAAGTATAACTACTTTAAAACAGAAGCCGATGCACAGACATTTTACGACGAACTGGTGTACATGCTGCTGGTCCAGTATGCGGCACCAAACTCCCCGCAGTGGTTTAATACCGGCTTGTATGAGTCTTATGGATTAAAGGGCAAAGCACAGGGCCACTATTTTGTAGACCCGGCTACCAGTAAGGTAACCCAATCTGAATCTGCCTATGAGCGTCCGCAACCACACGCATGCTTTATACTTGCCGTAGACGACGACCTGGTAAACAAAGGCGGCATTATGGACCTGTGGGTGCAGGAAGCGCGCGTTTTCAAGTATGGCTCTGGCGTGGGCACCAACTTCTCCAACATTCGGGGCAAAGATGAAATTTTAGTTGGCGGCGGCACCTCATCTGGTTTAATGTCTTTCCTGAAGATAGGCGACAGGGCAGCCGGGGCCATTAAATCGGGGGGCACTACGCGACGCGCAGCTAAAATGGTTTGCCTCGACATGGACCATCCTGAAATAGAAGACTTTATTAACTGGAAAAAAGACGAAGAAAAGAAAGTAGCAGCCCTTATTACAGCCGGCTATAGCGCAGATTATAACGGAGAGGCTTACCAGACTGTATCGGGCCAGAACTCAAACAACTCGGTACGGGTGCCCAATGCATTTTTTGAGGCGCTGCACCAAAACAGCAACTGGGATCTGACAGCACGAACCGATAGGCATGTGGTAAAATCTGTTCCTGCCCGGGAGTTGTGGCAACAAATTGCCGATGCAGCCTGGGCCTGTGCCGACCCGGGATTACAGTTTGATACAACCATTAACGAGTGGCATACCTGCCCTGCCGAAGGGCCGATCAGGGCATCTAACCCTTGCTCCGAATACATGTTCCTGGACAATACGGCCTGTAACCTGGCCTCGCTTAACCTGACCAAATTTTACGATACAGAAAAGCTGCAATTTGATGTAGACGCCTACGAGCATGCCTGCCGCCTCTGGACGATCGTGCTGGATATTTCGGTGCAGATGGCGCAGTTCCCTTCGGAGGCCGTGGCGCAACGCTCTTACGACTACCGCACCATAGGCCTGGGTTATGCTAATTTAGGTGCTTTGCTAATGATACAGGGCCTGCCATACGATAGCGAAGAAGCCAGAAGTATGGCCGCCGCCTTAACAGCTATCATGACCGGGGAGTCTTACAGTACATCTGCTGAGCTGGCCAAAGTGTTAGGTGCGTTTCCGAAGTATGAGCTAAACAAAGAGGCCATGCTGCGTGTGATCCGCAACCACAACTGTGCAGCCCACAATACTCCGGAAAAACATGAAAGCCTGTCTATCAAACCCAAAGCCTTAGACCCAGCTTTTTACCCGGACTACCTGCACAAAGCAGCTTGTCAGGCCTGGGATAAAGCTTTGGAACTTGGGCAAAAGTATGGCTACCGCAACGCACAGGCATCCGTAATTGCCCCAACCGGCACCATTGGCCTTTTAATGGACTGCGACACCACCGGCGTAGAGCCTGATTTTGCTCTGGTAAAGTATAAAAAACTGGCTGGAGGCGGTTACTTCAAGATCATCAACCAATCCATTCCGCTGGCCCTGCAAAAACTGGGTTATACTTCAGAAGAAGTGCAGGCTATTGTAAACTACGCCAAAGGCCATGCTTCGCTGCTAAATTGCCCGCACATAAACCCTGAGTCGCTACAAAAATTTGGTTTTACTGATGAGGACCTGGCTGTACTAGAACTTGCCTTGCCAACTGCCTACGACCTGCCTTCTGTGTTCTCGGTTTATACTTTAGGCGAGGCCTTTTTGCAGCGCCTTGGCATTGCAGCTGATAAGTATAACCAACCCGACTTTAACTTACTGCTGGAACTGGGTTTTACAGCTAAGCAGATTGACGAAGCCAACGACTACGTTTGCGGCACCATGACCGTGGAAGGCGCACCCTATTTAAAGCAGGAACACTACGCTGTTTTTGATTGCGCTAATCGTTGCGGCAGCAAAGGCAAACGTTTTATACCTGCCGATGGGCACATTTACATGATGGCGGCGGTACAGCCTTTTATATCCGGGGCCATTTCCAAAACCATCAACCTGCCTAACGAAACCACAGTTAATGAGGTGGCGCGTTGCTACGAACTGTCGTGGGAACTGGGGCTGAAGGCCTGCTCGCTCTACCGTGATGGCAGCAAGTTATCGCAACCACTTTCTTCGGCCAGCACTACCGCTAAGGAAAAAACACAGCCAACCGAGGCTGAGTTGAAAAACCCTACAGCAGAACAGGTATTGCAGGCTGCCAAAGCCATACTTGCCGACGAAAGCAACAAGGCCTTCCGCCAGCAATTAACCGCTATGGTGGAGCGCCGCAAATTACCGGACAAGCGCAACGGCTTTACCCAAAAAGCGAAAATAGACGGCCATACGGTTTATATCAGAACAGGCGAGTATCCCGATGGCACTTTGGGCGAAGTGTTTATTGATATGTATAAAGAGGGCGCCTCGTTCCGATCTATACTTAACTGTTTTGCCATTGCTGTGTCGCTGGGGCTGCAATACGGGGTGCCGCTGGAGGAGTTTGTGAGCCGCTTTACCTTTACCCGCTTCGAACCGGCTGGCCGTGTAGAGCACCCGAACATCAAGTCTTCTACCTCAGTGTTCGATTACCTGTTCCGGCTACTGGGCTACGAGTACCTGGGCAGAACCGACCTGGTACATGTGCACCAGGAAGAGCCCGAGATCATGAAAGAAGCACCTACGTCGCTTGCTACTACAGATCCTGCTGCTGAACTCACCCAACCTGCAAATGGTAGTATGTATAAGGTTGTTACTCAAAGCCGGACACTGCTGATGGAACAAACGCAGCAGGTACTGGCCAACATGATGGGTGATGCCCCGATCTGCAACGTTTGCGGCCACATTACCATCCGCTCCGGCACCTGCTACAAGTGCTTGAACTGCGGGAATAGTCTGGGGTGTAGTTAGGACCACAGATTAAGGGGGATTGATGGATTAGCGGGATTTTTGATCATAGATGAAAGAGAACTTTGACAGCAGATTAAGGAGATTTGATAGATTTGAAGGGTTTTAAGACCTCGCGGTGTCTTTATGACCCGCGAGTGTCTAACGCTACGAAGCAATACACTTTCGTACCAGACTCTCGCAGGACCTTCGGACGCTGAGAGGTCTATGGAGATCTAATTAAGAAGATAAGTCCCACTAATCCATCAAATTCCCATTAATCTGTGGTTAAGATTTTACCATTGGCGACCTTTGCGAAACCTTTGCGTTCTTTGCGGTTTGTACTTACCGCGAAGGACGCAAAGGAACACGCAAGGCACGCTAAGAAATTAGAAAAGAGAATATGACTGAAAGACACGACATACTTAGTCTGGATGATGTAAAAAAACTGGTCGATACTTTTTACACCCGTGTCAGAGGCGATGAATTGTTGGGACCTGTATTTCAGGAGCAGATTCAGGATAACTGGGCCCGCCACCTGGACATTATGTATCGTTTCTGGCAAACCATTTTGCTGGGTGAATTAACCTACCAGGGCAGTCCGGGTAGCAAGCACATTACATTACCTATTGGCGAAGAGCATTTTGAACGGTGGCTGAGCATCTTTTACCAGACCATAGACGAACTGTTTACTGGCGAGAAAGCAGCCGAGGCAAAATGGCGGGCAGAGCGGATGGCAGAGATGTTCCACTCCAAGATTGAGTACTACAAGCAGAACAAAAGCAGGACAATACTATAAAGACCTCTCAGCGTCCGGAGGCCCTGCGAGTGTCTAGCTACGGGCAGGTACTTCGTTGCTGACAAGACGCCCACAGGTCTTGAAGACGCTGTGAGGTCTGTGCCTTAGTTGTGGAATAAAGAATAACAGGATACCCAACGGCAAAAGTATACTTACGCCAAAAAGCAACTCGTTATAGTATGGCATAGCGCCAACCTTAGCCCAGAACAATGTCCCTTGCAGAAAGAGCAATGCCTCGCTGCCTGCAAAAGCAAGTATAAACAGCCCCATACCCCATCGGCTTATACTACTTTTAAAACTTAACCAGCCCTGTTGCACGAAAAAGGAAAGTATAAAAAAGCTTACGAACCCGATAAGCACCAGGTGCAGATAGCCTATAATAAAGTGCCGTAGTTTATAAGCTAGGTCTGCAATGTATGGTAAAGCCGTGGCAAATTGCATGAGAGTTTTAAGTATAAAAGCCACCATTGCCAGCAAAAGTATATTTCTGTTCCAGCCACTAAACAAAGTATAAACCTGTTTACACACCGGCCAAAGTATAACTAGCAATAGAATCAATGCCACTACCTGTACCAAGACAGCTGTACCTCCCACAAAGTATACCCAAGCGTCCGGCTTTATCCAAAGTATAGATAAAAGGTAAGCAGGCAGACAAGCCCAGAACATCAACCTGAAAAATAAACGTCCATACTTTATATTGAAGCTGATTTGGTTGTGCTCCAGCAACCAGATCAGAAGGCCCATCACGGCGAAGGTAAACCAGCCGTTGTACTGGAAGTGCAGGTAGAAATAGATAGCATTGTAGTATAACTGGCTGCCGCTGTGCCCCAATGCCATGATCGGCCCCATAGCCCACGGCCCCAACGAGGAAATAGCCAGGAAAAACAGCGCAGCCTTCACAAACAGAAAAGACAGCCGGTGCTTGCCCTGACTTATGTTAGCCTGTTTTGCATCTTTTAAGAACCGGTAAATAAACCAGTAGCTGAGCAGGATATGAGCCGTGGAAAAAGTAATGGAAACGGCCGCGTAACCCTGCACCGGAAAACTAAGCAGCATCCCCAGCACCGCCCCCTGCGATAGCCAGAAATGCCAGGTATACGTTTTTTTGTCCCGTAACTCAGGAGGCAGGAAAGTAACCAGCAACGCAATAAAAAGCGCAGGGTACAGCCAACCCAGCAATGCCACATGCGAGTGTGCGTGCAGCAGGTATTTAAAATTAAGTCCTGCCACAGGAGCCACAAACAGCCAACGCAGCAACAGGCCCAGCACAGCTACTACCACCAGGTTTAGTAGTGCCACCAGCAACCAATTGCGCTTTGAGTGGGTGTTAAAAGTATAATTCAGCACGTATGAAGAAACGGCTCCTTAAACCGTTAGTTCTGCTTTAGCTAAAGCCTGCGTTGTTAACTCCAACAGGTCTTGCTGCAAGGCATTGCTGCGGTCTTTTGCATACCACAGTTGTACCTGTTGCACTAGTTCGTCGTGGCCGGCTGTTGGGTTGGCGGCTTTAAACGACACTACCTGCTCCTGTATAGCTTTTGGCCTTGAGCCCCATGTAAACAAGCGTTCTCCGGTTTCCGCATCAATACAGATCAGCTTAGGAATGGAACGGCTGCCGTTGCTCAGGCAGGTATCCATCAAAGACGGGTTTTCATCGCGCAGCAAAACAGTGAGTTCTATAACTGACGCTTCTGCAGCGATTCTGGCAATTGCAGGTAATAGCTGCGCACCATCCCCGCACCAGGCTTCTACCAGTACAAGCCATTTCCAGTTAGGTTGATTTTGCTCAAGGGTTTCCTTCAGTTCCGGAAGTATAGCAAACTGCTTTTCTACACGCTTCATGCGCTGCAGATTTAGTTTAGTAAAGCCTATCTTTTCCTCTATCTGCTCACCTCCGGAGGTTTTCTCCTGCTCAACCAGCTCCTCTACCAGCTTTCTGTATGCCTCATAAGTAAGCGGATTTACCAGTTCCTGCTCATGTATAGTAAGAGTATCCATAACGCAATAGTTGCTTATACAAGTTAGCTTTATCAACTGCGTCATAAAATGACAAAAATCATATATAGGATTGATGCTACTCATTCAGCGACACCATCGGTTGCCCTACCTTGTGCCCACCTAAACAAGTAAATAACATCTGATGTCACAAACTGCACCACATACATTTCACATACCTGTAATGGGTCTTGCTTTCTCTATTGATTCGCCGCTTAAGGTAGCGCGTTTCGGTATTTCTTCTGTTGTATCGCTGAGCGATGATAGCCTGCTGGAGCATATGCGCCAGCACTACAGCCAGGTATACAACAAGCCATATGCCCCTATCTCTGAGAAAGAAGAAGACTACCGTGCCAAACGGGTAACGGCTTATTTAAACCTGCTAGATGAACTGGTAACACAGCAAATGGCCGAAATGCAGCAGCAGGAATTCGCCCCTGATTCTGACCTGACGAAGTACTTTGAGATGCTGCCAGAGAACTCTCTGCTGCATGAGCAATACCTGGAGATGAAACAAACTACAGCCCCGTTCTGGAGACAAAACCTGCAGGAGGAACTTTGTGATGCGATGGTAGCCGGAAATATAGATGTGAACATCATGACCAAGCTGGACAGGACCAACTACGCTAAAAACGGAGAGCAGCTGCCACAGGAGTATTCTGATGCGCTGGCTGCCTTACGTGGTTTTGCCAACAGCACGGTACGCTCTTCGGTGGTGTTCTCGGCGGGGATGAACATGCGTTTGTATGGCTACTTAGAAAACTTCCCATGCTTTTACCCCGATGCCTCAGGCTTTTTCGAGAAGAAGGTGATCGTTAAAGTTAGCGATTACCGCTCTGCCATGGTGCAGGGTAAAATACTGGCTAAAAAAGGGATCTGGGTGTCTGAATTCAGAATTGAGTCCGGTTTAAACTGCGGTGGCCACACCTTTGCTACCGACGGCTACCTGATAGGCCCGATTCTGGAAGAGTTTAAGCAGAACCGGGAGGCGCTTCGCCTGGAATTATATAGTTTATTTAGCTCTGCGCTGGCTGCAAAAAACATACATGTTCCGTTAAATGTGCCGGCACAACGACTTACCGTGCAGGGTGGTATTGGCACTGCACAAGAGCAGATGTTTTTGCTGGAGCATTACGGAGCTGACAGCACAGGCTGGGGCACGCCTTTCCTGCTGGTACCGGAGGCCTCTACCGTAGACGAGCCAACCCTGCAACAATTGGCAGCCGCAAAAGCAGAGGATCTATTTCTTAGCCCAATCTCACCTTTGGGTGTGCCTTTTAACTCGCTGCGCAATACCTCCAACGAGTTGCTTAAAAAAGAACGTGCCGATAAAGGAAAACCAGGCAGCCCATGCGTAAAAAAACACCTGGTATCCAATACAGATTTTACCGATGAGGCTATCTGCACGGCATCGCGCAAGTACCAGCGCCGCAAACTGGAGCAATTGCAGGCACAAGATTTAGACCCGATCACCTACTTTACAGAGGAAACTAAAATACTGGCAAAAGAATGCTTATGCGAAGGTTTGGCAAACTCTGCCATCCAGCTGTACAATATCAGCAAAAAAGCTGCTACCAAAGCTATCTCTATCTGCCCTGGGCCGAACCTGGCTTACTTTTCAGGAGTGTTTAAACTGCAGGAAATGGTGGATCATATTTATGGCCGCTTTAACGCATTAAACAACACCTACCGTCCGCACATGTTCGTGAATGAATTAAAAATGTACGTGGATTACTGGAAGAAAAAAAAAGAAGAGCAGCTGGACACGCTAACCGATAAGCAGTACAAATACCTGCAAAGCTTCTGGGATAATTTGCAGCAAGGCATACAGTATTACAAACAGCAGTTGCCGGTTATCTTCAAAAATGAGCTGGAACGCCAGGTTATTATGCTGGATGAGTTACTGGAGGCTGAAGACCAACTAATGCTGGCAAAACTGGAGAAAGCCGTAGTATAACCAATGACCAAAATAAGACTTACCCGCCTGTTTACGTTCGAGGCAGCGCATGCCCTTCAAGGCTACGATGGCCCCTGCCGGAACATTCATGGGCACTCCTATAAACTGCAGGTTACGATCATCGGTTTACCTATCATCAACGATGAGCATCCTAAAAATGGCATGGTGCTGGACTTTGGCGATCTGAAGCAGCTGGTGCAGGAAACTATACTTGACGTAGTAGACCACGCCCTGCTCCTCCGCGCCGATAGCGACAGCGACTTGGTAGAGGCGCTGCGCAAACTTAACCATAAGTTGCTGCTAACGCCTTACCAGCCAACCTGCGAAAACATGTTGATTGACTTTAAAACCAGGCTACGAAAAGTAATGCCGGGAAGTGTAGCGTTGCATAGCCTGAAGTTATGAGAAACGCAGAATTCTTTTGCAGAATGGTATGCTTCGGATGAGGTGTAAAGTAGAAGTATAAACGTTTTAAACAGCTCCGCTCAATTAATGGGCAGAGCTGTTTTGTTTGTGGGTGTTTTTTCAGAATGATGATTCGCAGGATTACCGAAATTAAACAGGATTGTCCTCAGTCTCTGGTCCAACCACCCCTGCCCCTCCTTGGCTAAGGCGGGGAACTCTGGTACTAGTTTAGTACAAGTTTTAACATTGTAGTATGTGTTTAACCTCCCTTACACCTAGATCTGGAGTTGCTACCTTTATCCGGACATTAAGTTAAGCGAAAATTTAATACCTTAACGCTATGTCACAAGAGAGAAGAAGATTTGACAAGGAGTTCAAGCTGATGGCCGTTGAGCTCAGCAAGAGCCGGAACAGCATACAGGAATTGGCCCATGAGCTGGGCGTCCGCCCGGAGCTCATCTACCGCTGGCGCTCAGAGCACCTGGAAAAGCCGGAGGGCAGTTTCACGGGCCACGGCAAGGCCAGGCACACGCCGGAGGAGGCCGAGATTGCCAGGCTCAGAAAGCAGCTTCGGGACGCGGAGCTGGAGCGCGGCATTCTAAAAAAGGCTATCAGCATCTTCTCCAGGGGAGACGGGAAATCCACAGGTTTATAACCTTGTACAGCTCCAGATTTCCCGTTGAGAAGATGTGCCAGGTGTTCAACGTGAGCAGGAGCGGCTACTATGACTCGCTGAAGGGCTGTGCCTCCAACAGGGCCAGGGAGAACGAGCGGCTGCTGTCCTTGATCAGGGAGGAGCACAGCAAAAGCAAACAGCGCTATGGCTCTCCCCGCATAAGCCAGGCCCTGAGAGCCAGAGAGGTGGCCGT